>DASRGG010000027.1:0-111320 GCA_035651155.1 Candidatus Limnocylindria bacterium
CAGACGTGCGAGGCTATCGGATGGAGCCACGACGTACCCCTTCCCTTCGTCTTCCTGGACTCGGGGATGAGGATGCGCGTGGCTCCTCTTCTTTGCAGGAAGGGGTTCGGAGTGTCTACCTTCAACGTGGGCTCTACGCCCCCTAGCTGAGCGCCGCGCCGGCTTCACCTCAGTACTGCAGATTGACCGTGACGCTCTTGCGCTGCGTGAACGACTCGAGCATGCCCTCGAGCGAGTATTCCCGGCCGAGACCCGATTGCTTGTACCCGCCGTACGATTGACCGGGGAACTGTCCGAGGCCCTGGTTCACCTGGACCCAGCCGGCCTCGATGCGGTGCGCGGTGCGCAGCGCCTTCGAGATGTCGCGCGTCCATACGAACGCGGCGAGGCCGTAGTGCGTGTCGTTCGCCATGCGCACGACCTCGTCCTCGTCGGTCCATGGGATGGCGACGAGGACCGGCCCGAAGATCTCCTCCTTCGCGACGCGCCAGTCGTTCCGCACGTTCGCGATGACCGTCGGCTCGACGAAGAACCCCTCGGCGAGCGGACCGCGCTTCGGCGGGAGCCCGCCAACCGCAGCCTGCGCGCCGGGCTGGCGCAGGCCCTCGTCGATGTACTCGCACACCTTTCGGAACTGCCGCTCGTTCACGATCGCGCCCACGTCGCTCCGCTCGTCGAGTGGGTCGCCCACCTTCAGCGCGCGCACCTTCGGCACGAGCCGGGAGAGGAACGAGTCGAACACTGACGCGTGGAGGAAGAGGCGCGAGCCGGCCGTGCACGACTGGCCCTGGCGCGTGAAGCGCATCGCGCTGATGACGCCGTCGGCAGTCGCGTCGGTGTCCGCGTCGGGGAAGAGGACCTGCGGGCTCTTCCCGCCGAGCTCGAGCGCGACCGGGACGATGCGCTCGGCGGCGGCCCGCATGACCGACTTCCCGGTCTCGGTGTTGCCGGTGAACGAGAGCTTGCGCACGAGCGGGTGGCGCGCGAGCGCGTCGCCGCACTCGTCGCCGGTCCCGGTGACCACGTTGAGGACGCCCGGCAGCAGGTGCGCCTGACAGTGCCGCGCCATCCGCAGCACCGCGAGCGGCGCGTTGGCGGAGGGCTTCAGCACCATCGTGTTCCCGGCGGCGAGCGCGGGCGCGATCTTCAGCGCCGAGAGGACGAGCGGGACGTTCCACGGGACGATCGCGCCGACGACGCCCCAGGGCTCGCGCCGCGTGTACGAGAGCACGTGCTCGCCCAGCGGCACGGTCTCGCCCTTCGTCTCGCTCGCGACGCCGGCGAAGTAGCGGAACACCTCGACGACGCTGCGCACCTCGGGGCGCGAGATCGTGCGGATCGCGTTGCCGACCTCGGTGGAGAGGATGCGCGCGAACTCCTCGGCGTCCGCCTCGATGGCGTCGGCGATCGCGGAGAGCGCCTTCGCGCGGTCCTTCCAGTGCGTCGTCCGCCACGACTCGAACGCCTTCGCCGCGGCGCGCGCGGCGTGGTCGACGTCGCCGGCGTCCGCGCGCGGCACCACGCCGGCGATCGCGCCGCGCTTCCCGGGGTTGCCCACCTGGACGGTGCGACCGCTCGTGGCGGCGACCCACTCGCCGCCGATGAGCATCCGCTCCTGGATTCCCGTCCCCGCCGCGACGGTCACGGCTTCACGAGGTCGTCGTACATGTCGGGACGGCGATCGCGGTAGAACTGCCAGGTGTTGCGGACCTCGCGCACGAGATCCATGTCGAGGTCCGCGACGACGAGCTCCTCGTCCGTGTCGGACGCCTGCTTCACGATCTTGCCGCGCGGGTCGGCGAAGTAGGAGGAGCCGTAGTAGTCGTTCGGCCCGAAGTCGGCTTCCTGACCGACGCGATTGATCGTCCCGACCCAGTAGCCGTTCGCGATCGCGTGCGCCGTCTGCTCGATGAACCAGAGGTGCATCGACAGCCCGCGGCTCGTCGCCGACGGGATGAAGACGAGCTCCGCGCCGTGCAGCCCGAGCATCCGCGCCCCCTCCGGGAAGTGGCGGTCGTAGCAGATGTACACGCCGACCTTGCCGACGGCCGTGTCGAACACGGGGTAGCCGACGTTGCCCGGGCGGAAATAGAACTTCTCCCAGAAGCCGCTCACCTGCGGGATGTGCGTCTTTCGGTATTTCCCGAGGTACTTCCCGTCGGCGTCGATGACCGCCGCGGTGTTGTAGTACACGCCCGTCGCGTCCTCTTCGTACATCGGCACGACGAGCACCATCGAGTGCCTCTTCGCGAGCTCCTGCATGAGCTTCGTCGTCGGACCGTCCGGGATGCGCTCGGTGTAGCTGTAGTACTTCGTGTCCTGGACCTGGCAGAAGTACGGCCCGTAGAAGAGCTCCTGGAGGCACATCGCCTGCGCGCCCTGCTTCGCCGCCTCCTCGATGTACTTCACGTGCTTGGCGATCATCGCGTCCTTGTCGCCCGCCCACGCCGCCTGCGCGAGCGCCGCCTTCACCTTCGTCATCTGGCCCCCCTTGTGTGAGGGCGCTAGGTTAGCGCGCCTTTCGGGCGGCTCGTGCCTGGCGCTGCTGGAAACGCCGCTGCTTCGCGCGGTTCCCGCAATCGCTCATGTCGCACCAGCGACGGCTGTGATTGCGGCTCCGGTCCAGGAACAGCCAGCTGCAGGTCTCCGACGCGCATTCACGTACGCGGTCGAGCTCGGCGTCGCTCGTGAGGATCTCCGTGGCCGAGCGCGCGATCGCCCACAGCGGCCGGGCGAGCGAGGCGTCGTCGTCCGCCCAGGTCCACTCGAAGCCGTTCGCGGTGCGGATGACACGAGCGTGGGCGTGGGCATCCGCCGTCACCTCGCCGATGACGGCGAGATCCGACGCCGTCGGCGCTCGACCGGCGGCGATCGAGGAGAAGGCGCGGGCGATCGCCTCACGAAGCGAGATGCCACGGCGATACATCTGGGTGGCGATCTCGGGATGGCGCTCCGCCTCCGCCAGAAGCCGCTTGTCGGCCGCGGGCGGCAGGGTGCCAGCACTCCGAGCGAACGTGACCAGATCCGCGTACGAATTCAGGTGCTCGTGGGTAGGCGCCTCATGCGTTCCCCCGATCGTGTTCGTGAAGTCGAGGCAGAGCGCACCGGCGATGAGCTCCATGTCGTGGTCCGCCGGCGGCGGAGTGTGCTGCATTTGACCTCCATACTACTTGACGATGGTTAGGATAACCACCATAGTTGCGCATACCGGTTTTGGCCCCGGGGAGAGGAGCCCTCACATGGAGCTGCTCGTGGCACTCGCGGCGTTCGTCGTCGTCGACATCCTCGCCCTGCGCTACGGATCCGATAGCCGTCCGCTTCCCATACCGAAGAACGACCCGCATCGCGACGGCTAGCGAAGGAACGAGGAGGGGACCGTCATGGAGCTCCTGCTCGCGCTCGGAGCGATCATCGTGCTCGACGTGCTCGCGCTCGAGCTCGGATCCGATAGCCGCGAGCGCCACCCGCTCGAGCATCACGACCGCGCCCTCGACGCTCTGAAGCACGGCGACCTCGAGCGCTACCGCGAGGAGATCGCGCGGATGGAGCGGGATATCGCGAGGAACGTGTGGCGACCGTACCAGACGGCCTCCTAGGCGGGGAGCTCTCCGGTGGCGGCGAAGCGATCCGCGACGTCGAGCGCCTCGTCGATGGCGCGCACGCCGAAGCGGATCTCGTCCTCGGTGACCGTGAGCGGCGGCGCGACGAACAGCATGTTCCAGCGGTTGAGGATGTAGACGCCGCGTGACATGAGCGCGTTCTTCAGCGCGTTCTGCAGCTTCGCCGACGGACCGTTCCAGCGCTCGAGCATCTCCTTCGTCCCGCGATCCTTCACGAGCTCGATGCCGACGAAGAGGCCCCTGCCGCGCACGTCGCCCACCGACGGATGGCGCGCCGCGACGGTGCGCAGCTCCTTCATCAGGAGCTCCCCCATCTTCGCACCGCGCTCGATGATCCGCTCGTCGCGGTAGGCGTTCACCGTGGCGACGCCGGCGGCGCACGCGAGCGGATGGCCCGCGTAGGTGAGACCCGCCCAGAGGACGTTCGCATCGAAGTGCTTCGCGATCGGCTCGTCGACGATGACGCCGCCGAGCGGGACGTAGCCGGAGCTCACGCCCTTCGCGAAGGTCATGATGTCCGGCACGACGCCCTCGTGCTCCGACGCGAACCACTTCCCCGTCCTGCCGAAGCCGGTCATGACCTCGTCGAGGATGAGCAGGATGCCGTGACGATCGCAGAGCTCGCGCAGCCCGCGAAGGAATCCGTCGGGCGGCACGATGAGTCCGGAACTGCCGACGATCGGCTCGAGGAAGATCGCGGCGACGTACTGCGGCCCTTCGTACCAGAGGACCTCTTCGACGTGCGCGAGCGCCTTCTGGGGATCGTTCCCGAAGAGCGAGCGGTACGGATCGGCGTTGAGGAAGTGGACGATGCCCGTGATGCCGGGCTCGTTGGCCCAGCGGCGGTTGTCGCCACCGAGCGTCGCCGCGCCGGCGGTCTGCCCGTGGAACGACCGCCATTGCGAGAGGATCTTGTGCCGCCCGGTGTACATGCGCGCGATGCGGATCGCGTGCTCGGTCGCCTCGGTGCCTCCGGTCGTGAAGAGCGTCTTCACCAGATCGCCGGGCGTGATCTCGGCGAGAAGGCGCGCGAGCTCGGCCCGGCTTCCCTCACCGAACGACGGCGTGACGTAGCAGAGCTTCTCGGCCTGCTCCTGGATCGCCTTCACGACCTTCGGATGGCCGTGGCCGAGGTTGACGTTGATCAGCCCGGATGAGAAGTCGAGGATGCGGCGCTCGCCCGCGTGCAGCCACGAGCCGTGCGCGCTCGTGATGACGAGGGGCGAGAGCGCACCCTGCGCGGACCACGAGACGAGCACGTGCTCCTTCGTCTCCTGGGCGACCCGCGCGGCCTCGACGCTCCCCGTGGTGTCCAGCGCCACGTGCGGAGTGTACGTCCGCGCCGCACGCCAAAGGCACGAGCGATACGCTCGCCGCATGAAGCTCGGCGCCACCCTCTGGCCGCAGAACACCACCTGGGACGCGATGCGCGAGGCGGCCGTGCATCTCGACACCATCGGCTTCGAGACGATCTGGACCTGGGACCACTTCTACGCGCTCGCGGGCACGGAGGAGCGGCCCAACTTCGAGGCGACCACGATCCTCGCGGCCCTCTCGCCCCTCACCAAGCGCGCGATGCTCGGCGCGCTCGTGCAGGGCGTCACCTACCGCCACCCCGCGATCATCGCGAACATCGCCGCGACGCACGACCACGTGTCGAACGGCCGCGCGATCTGCGGCATCGGCGCGGCGTGGAATCACACCGAGCACAAGGCCTATGGGATCCATCTGGGGACCCCTGGGGAGCGCTCGCGCCGGTTCGCCGAGGCGGCGAGGATCATCCGCGCGCTGCTCGACGGCGAGCGCGTGACCTACGACGGCACGTACTACCAACTGAAGGACGCCGTGCTGAACACGCGACCGGTCCAGCAGCGGCTGCCGATCATGGTCGGCGGCGGCGGCGAGCGGAAGACCCTCCGCACCACGGCGAAGTACGCCGACATGTGGCACGCGTTCGGGACGCCCGACGTGATGAAGCGGAAGATCGAGATCCTGCGCAAGCACTGCGCCGACGTGGGGCGCGATCCGCGCGCGGTCGAGCCGTGGGGCGGCCAGTGGATCTGCGTGCGCGACGATCCCGAAGACGCACGCCAGGTGCTCGACGACATCGCGGCGCACCATCACGGCATGAATCGGCCGAACGCGATCGTCGGGAACGCCGACGAGGTCGCCGCGAAGCTCAAGGAGCACTGGGACGTCGGCGTGCGCGGCTTCATCGTCGGGTTCGCGTATCCGTACGACCTCGAGACGATGGAGCGGCTCGCGAAAGAGGTCCGTCCTCGGCTCCAGGGGCTCATCGGCATGCGCGCGGCCGACGCCGCGTCATAGCGATGCTACTTGCCGATGGGCGTGGGAGCGTCTTGGGATCTGTGAGCCAATTTAGAGAACGATACGCGACGTAAGCATGTGCCGGGATTTGTAGCGGTGGTCGAGCGTTCTCCGTTTGTCACGGACGAGAGGCGCATTCACCAAATCGGACGGCAATTCCTTTGGAGAGATCAGCTGCCGATCGTGTACAAAAGCGCGTTCATAGCCGATCGCGGCGGCGCACGCGCATCGATGGCACCGGCGCTGGCCGTGCGACGCTCGTGACGTTCTGGCACTTCGGGCAGTACCACGACTTGCGGACCTCCTCGGGATGCCAGCCCGATTCGATGCGCGTCCCGCACACGTGGCACGGCAGGCCCGCGCGCTCGTCGACCCACATGCGCTCCCGCGCGTTCAACCCGAAGTGCGTCCGGCGCTGCCCGCCGTCGCGGTTGAGGCGGATGAGCGTCCGCGCGTGCTCGACGACCTCCCGCAGCTTCTCGTCGTCGAGGTCGCGCACCCGCGCCCAGGGCGAGGTGCGCGCGAGGAAGAGCGCCTCGACCTTGAACACGTTGCCGATCCCGGAGATCGCGCGCTGATCGAGGAGCGCGGTCGCGATGTCGCGGTCCTCGTCGGCGCGGATGCGGCGGATCGCCTCGGCCATGTCGAAGTCGTCGCGGATGATGTCCGGCCCGAGGGCCGCGACGACGCGGTGGAGCCCGAGCTCCCTCGCGAGCATGAGCTCGACGATCGGCGGGTGGAAGCACGGCGCGACGACGCGCCCGCTGCGGATCACGACGCGCGCCTCGGATTCCGGCTCCCACCAGCGCTCGCCCGGCCGGTAGAGGTGCCACGAGCCGCTCATCTTCATGTGCGTGTGCAGCACGACCTCGTGCGGCGTGTCGAAGTGGACGAAGAGGTGCTTCCCGTTCGACTCGACGCGTGACACGCGCGATCCCACGATCTCCTCGCCGCGTGCGGCCGCGCTCGCCTTCGGCGCCACCACCTCGAAGCCCGTGACGACCTCGCCGGCGAGCGCCCGCCGGAGGACGGTCGCGGCACGGTGGATCGTGTCGCCTTCAGGCACTGCGCAACAGATACCCGCGCGGCGTGCGCGTGAAACCCGCGTCGCGGAGCGGCGCGGCGAGCGGCGACTCGTCGACGGGGACGCCGTCGACCTCGTCGATGAAGAGCGGCGTCCGCCGCTCGGGCACGGCCTCCGCGGCGAGCGCTCGGGCGATGAGCGCGCGCCTCCGCGCGATGTCGCGCTCCTCGCCCTCGACGTACGTGAGCACCGCACGCTCGTCGCGCGCGACGAACGCGGCGAGCGCGCCGTCGACCAGGATCACGAGCGCGCCCGCCGTCCGCGACGCGCGTCTGCCCTCCTGCCGTACGCTCGCTTCGCTCGCTAGACGGGTTCCCCCGCCCCCGGGCCACGCGAGGGCCGCGCCGTACGGATTCGCGGGGTCGGTCGCGGCGAGCGTCACGACGGCGGGCTCCTCGCCCGGCTCGCGCATCGCGCGCAGGCGATCGACCGCTCCGGGAAGCGCGAACTGCGCGGCGCCGCGGCCCGCGACGAAGTACCCGCGGCGAACGCGCCCGGCCTCCTCCATCGCGCGCAGCACCCCGTACGCCGCGGCGAACCCGCCCTCGACCCCCTCGTGCTGCACGAGCTCGCGCGTCACGACGCCGTGGCGCTCGAGCAGCTGACGCACGCGTGAGGCGAGACGCTCCGTCGGCGTCCGCTGCTCCATCTGATACGCCGAGACGAGCGACCAGCGACCGGCGAGCTCGGGTGCGAGCCCGCGCTGCGTCGGGCCGCGGCGCCGCGCGTGACGCGCGACCGGCGGGCGCAGCATGGCGCGGAGCGGATGCAGGCTGTCGTTCGTGACCTCGCCCGCCCACACCAGCTCCCAGAGCGCCTCGCGCACCTCCGGCGCGAAGGCGCCGCCGAGCGCGGCGAGCAGCTGCGGGAAGAAGAGCGCGCCGCGCGCGGCGAGCACGTCGCGGATGCGCGCGTGCGTCGATCCCTCGCGCTTCTCCCCCGGCGGTACGAGCGACGCGTGCTCCGCGAGGTAGAGCGCGACGCGCCCGTCGCGCGGCCCGATCGACCCGCCGCCGACCCAGATGACGGCGCCCGACGCGAGCAGCGCGTCGAGATCCGACTCGTCGTATCCCGCGACGCGCGCGGGCAGGATGCGCGTCTCGAGATCGGACGCGGGAACGAGCGCGCCCTCGAGCTGCGCGATCGCGTCGAGCAGCGCCGCCTCGCCGGCGCGCGGCGCGTCGACGCCGTGCCACGCGAGCGCGAAGCGCGCGAGGACGGTCTGCTCGACCGGCTCGACCTCCTTGCGAAGGCGCGCGAGCGAGCGCTGGCGGAGCGTGCGCAGGACGCCCGCGTCGATGCATTCGACGCCGGTCGCACCGGGCCGGAACTCGCCCTCCACGAGCGTCGCGTTCCCGGCCAGCTCCGCGAGCGCGCCGGAGACGGACGCGACGCCGATCCCCAGCCGGCGCGCGAGCTCCGCCGTGGTGAACGGCCCGTGCGTCCGGGCGTAGCGACGGGCGAGCGCGAGGAGCGGCCGCGGGTCGCCGACGAGGAACGCGTCGGGCAGACCGGCCGGCAGCACGACCCCGAGGGCATCGCGGTACTTCGCGGCGTCCTCGGCCGCGATCCAGCGCTGCTCGCCGGCGATCGGGACGCGGATCGCGCGCCGCTCCCGATCGAGCTCGGCGAGCCATTCGTCGATCGGCGCGTCAGGTACCGCACGGGCGACGAGCTCCTCTGGCGTGAGATCGCCGAGGCGGAGCAGCAGCTCGTGCAGCCCGTCGACGTGCCGCGCCGCGCGCTCCGGCTCGAGGTGCTGAAGCTGGAGCTCGAGCTCGGCGAGCGCCCCCGCGTCGAGAAGCTCGCGCAGCTCGACCTCGCCGAGCAGCTGCCGCAGCTGCGCCGGATCGACGGTGAGCGCCTGCGCGCGCCGCTCGGCGAGCGGCGCGTCGCCCTCGTAGATGAAGCTGCCGACGTACTCGAAGAGCAGCGCTGACGCGAACGGCGAGGGCGAGCGCGAGTCGACGGTGACGATGCGGATGTCGCGCCTCGAGATCGCGCGCAGGACCTCGAGCAGCGCGGGCATGTCGAACACGTCCTGCAGGCACTCGCGATACGCCTCGAGGATCACCGGGAACGACGAGAAGCGCGACGCGACCTGCAGGAGCTCGCCCGCCCGACGGCGCTGATGCCAGAGCGGCGATCGGCGCCCGGGGAAGCGTCGCGGCAGGAGCAGCGAGCGCGCCGCGGCCTCACGGAAGCGCGCGGCGAAGAGCGGCGTTCGCGACAGGCGCTCGACGACCAGCGCTTCGGCCCGCTCCGGGTCGGGGATGACGAGCAGCGGATCCGGCGCGCGCTCGGCCTCGGGGAAGCGCGCGACGATCCCGTCATCCGTCCAGAGCACGTCGATCTCGAGGTCGGATCGCTCGCGCACCATCGCGCCGATCGCCATCGCCCACGGCGCGTGCACCTTGCCGCCGAAGGGCGAGAGGATGCACACGCGCCAATCGCCCACCTCGTCGAGGTAGCGCTCGACCACGATCGTCCGATCGTCCGGGACCGCGCCCGCGGCGGCGACCTGGTCGCGCAGGTACTCGAGCAGGTTCTTCGCGGCCGGCTCGTCGAGATCGTGGCGTTCGCGCAGCGTCTTCGTCGCGGTCTCCGGGTCGGCGGCGCGCAGCTCGCGGGTGAGCCGCCCGATCGCGCGGCCGAACTCGAGCGGCCGGGTCGCGGTCTCGCCCTTCCAGAACGGCATCTTGCCGGGGACGCCCGGCGCGGGCGAGACGAGGACGCGATCGTGCGTGATCTCTTCGACCCGCCAGGTCGACGCGCCGAGCAGGAATGTATCGCCGACGCGGGTCTCGAACACCATCTCCTCGTCGAGCTCGCCGACGCGGCCCTTGCCGGGCTCCGCGCCGACGAGGAAGACGCCGTACAGGCCGCGGTCGGGGATGGTCCCGCCGGAGGTCAGCGCGACGCGCGCGGCGCCTTCGCGCGCGCGGACGGTCCCGGCGATCCGGTCCCACACCACGCGCGGCCGCAGCTCGACGAACTCGTCGCTGGGGTAGCGGCCCGACAGCATGTCGAGCACGTTCTCCAGCTGCTCGCGCGGGAGCTCCGCGAACGGCGCCGCGGCGCGCACGATCCGCTCGAGCTCGTCGACCGCGATCGGCTCGCGTCCGACGATCGCGACGACGTGCTGCGCGAGGACGTCGAGCGGATTGCGGACGTAGCGCGAGGACTCGACCGCGCCGGCGTGCATGCGCTCGGTGAGCGCGGCCGAGGCGAGCAGGTCGCCGCGATATTTCGGAAGGATGATCCCGGTCGACGGCTCGTCCACGCGGTGACCCGCGCGTCCGATGCGCTGCATGCCGCTCGCGACGGACGGCGGGGACTCGACCTGCACGACGAGATCGATAGCGCCCATGTCGATGCCGAGCTCGAGCGTGCTCGTCGCGACGAGCGCGCACAGCGTGCCCGCCTTGAGATCGTCCTCGATCCTGAGGCGCTGCTCCCGCGCGATCGAGCCGTGGTGCGCGCGCGCGATCTCCTCCTGGGCGAGCTCGTTCAGCGCGGCGGCGATGCGCTCGGCGAGACGGCGGCTGTTCACGAAGATGAGCGTCGAGCGATGCGCGCGCACGAGCTCGAGGAGCCGCGGGTGTATCGCGGGCCAGATGCTGGTCCGCGCGTCGGCCCGCGCGGCGGGGCCGCTGCGGAACTCGAGCGGCTCGCCGAGACGCGCCATGTCCTCCACCGGCACCTCGACGCTCAGCTGAAGCGGCTTGCGGTGGCCCGCGTCGACGACGCGCACCGGACGAGGGCCGTCGGCGTCGAAGCCGCCGAGGAAGCGCGCGACCTCGTCCAGCGGACGCTGCGTCGCCGAGAGGCCGACGCGCTGCAGACGCGCGCGCCCCTTCTCGCGGAGGCGCTCCGCCGCGTGACGCTCGAGACGCTCGAGCGTCAGAGCGAGATGCGCGCCGCGCTTGGTGGAGACGATCGCGTGGATCTCGTCGACGATGACCGTCTCGACGTCGCGAAGCGCCTCGCCCGCGGAGCTCGAGAGGACCAGATACAGCGATTCGGGGGTCGTGATGAAGATGTCCGCCGGCTTCTTCGCGAAGCGCGCCCGATCCCGCGCGGGTGTGTCGCCGGTCCGGATGGCCACGGTCGGCTCGCGGAGGGCGACGCCGAGACGCTCGGCCGCGCGCGCGATGCCCGCGATCGGTGCGCGGAGGTTGCGCTCGACGTCGACGGCGAGTGCCTTGAGCGGCGACACGTAGAGCACGCGGCAGCCGCGCGCCGGCGCGCGGACGAGCTCGTCGATGCTCGAGAGGAAGGCCGCGAGCGTCTTGCCGGATCCCGTCGGCGCCATGAGGAGCGTGCTGTCGCCACCCTTGATGACCGGCCATGCCCGCACCTGTGCGGGCGTCGGCGCCGGAAAGGACGTGCGGAACCACTCCTGCACGGCCGGATGGAACGCCGACAGACCCGCGCTCCCCATGACGAGAGGGTACTCGCGCCGCGGCGGCGCGACCGCTACCTGCCCGACATCAGCGCAGCCCGTTCGCGACGTCCGCGAGGTGCGTCGCGTCGAGCGTGCGCGATGAGATCTCGTAGGTGACGCCGTTCTCGGTCCAGCGGATCGTGGTGATACCGCGATCGTCCGTGGCGACGACCGCGTAGGCGCCGTGGACGCGCAACGCGGGATGCGCATCGCTCGACACAGGTCGAACGGGGTCGACGCCCGTCGGCGCGGCCACCGACACGAGGTCGCCGGTGGCCCGCAGACGGAATGTGGTGATCGACGCGGCCGTCGGGATGAGCCCGGTCTCGCCGTTGATGCCGCGCCGCGCGACGACCGTCGCGACGTCGTCGGGGAACGTGAGGTTCAGGAGCGGCGCCGGGCGCAGGCTCGCGAGCACCGAGGGCCCACGCGGCAGGCGCGAGACGCTCGCCACGGGCAGCGCTCGCTCGGTCCACGCGCGCGGCCAGTACGGCACGCTCAGGAAGAACGCGATCCCGAGCGCGGTCGCGGCGAGCGTGAGCAGGCCCTCGAGCGGCCGCGGCATCTCCTCATGCTAGTCACGAGCCGACGCGGCCAATCGACCTAGCATCGGGTCGTGGGGAACGCCATCGAGATCCGCGGCGCGAGCGCCGGTTATGGGAAGACGCCGGTCCTCGAGGACATCGACCTCACGATCGCGACGGGCGAGGTGCTCGCGGTGGTGGGCCGCAGCGGCACCGGAAAGACCACCCTCCTGCGCCTGATCGCGGGTGCGGTGATACCGCAGCGCGGCGAGGTGCGCCTCATCGGCGCCGACCCCGCGGCGGCGCGGCGAGCCAAGCGCATCGGCTTCGTCGGGCAGAACGCGGCGCTGCACCCCTGGCGCACGGTCGTGCAGAACATCCGGCTGCCGCTCGACGTGAACCCCGCGGACGTCGAGGACGGTCCGACGCCCGAGGAGTGGGTGGCGCGCATCGGCCTGGCCGCGGCGGCGAACGCGTATCCGCATCAGCTCTCGGGCGGCATGCGCCAGCGCGTCGCGCTCGCGCGCTCGCTCGTCGCCGATCCGGCCATCCTGCTCATGGACGAGCCGCTCTCCTCGCTCGACGAGCTCACACGCGACGATCTCCGTCTCGAGCTCGTCGACTTCTGGGGCGCGACGCGGACCGTCGTGTACGTCACGCACGACATCGAGGAAGCGGTGTGGCTCGCGGACCGCGTCGCGGTGCTCGGCGGCCACCCTGCCCGGATCGCCGGCATCGTCCCCGTCGCGCTCGAACGCCCGCGGACACCAGCGCTGCGGCGCGACGCGCGCTTCCTGGATCTCGTCGACGCGGTGCGCGGTCTGCTCGCATGAACAGCGCACGCCGCACCATCGTCGACCTGCTCATCGCCGGCGCGGCGATGGGCGTCATCGCCATCGCGCTCGAAATCTGGACCGCCGCGTTCCACGTGCCCGGATACCTCGTTCCCGCGCCGAGCGCGGTCGGCGCGCGGCTCGTCGCCGACTGGGCGATGTTCCTGCGCGAGGCCGCGGTCACGATCGCCGAGGCATCGATGGGTTTCCTGGTCGGGACGACGGTCGCGTTCGCGATCGCGAGCGCGATGGTCCGCTCCCGGGTGCTGGAGCGTACGCTGTTCCCGCTGGCGATCCTCGTGAAGCTCACACCGATCGTGGCGGTCGCGCCGCTCTTCACCCTCTGGTTCGGCTTCGGCAGCGCGCCGAAGGTCGCGATCGCCGCGCTCATCACGTTCTTCCCCATGGTGGTCAACGCCTTCGTCGGCCTGCGCTCGGCCGACCCGCAGGAGGTCGCGTTCCTCGAGACGCTCGGTGCGACGCGCACCGAGGTCTTCCGCCACCTCCGCGTCCCGAACGCGCTCCCCTATCTCTTCTCCGGCGCGCGCATCAGCCTGAACCTCGCGCTCATCGGCGCGGTCATCGGTGAATGGACCGGCGCCGATCACGGTCTGGGCCGCGTGATCCTGGTGGCCAACGCGAATCTCGATCTCGCGACGCTGTTCGCCGCGGTCCTTCTGCTCGCGGCCATCGGTATCGCGGCGAACGCGCTCGTTGGCACGGTGGAGCGGCGCGTGCTTCACTGGCATCCCGTGGAGCTCGCCGCATGAGCCGCGCGCTCGTCCTCGCGCTCGCCGTCCTCGTGACGGCGTGCGCGCCGTCGGCCGTCGGCCCTGGCGCGAGCTCGACGGCCGGCGCGTCGCCCAGCGCATATCCGGTGGAGCAGGTCACCTTCATGGGCGGATTCAAGCCGCAGGCGGACCTCCCGTTCGTCGGCGTCTACGTCGCGCAGGAGAAGGGCTACTTCAAGGCGCAGGGGCTCAACGTCACGATCCAGCACGCCGCGACCGGTGAGCACGTCCAGCTCCTCGCGACGGGACGCATCCAGTTCTCGACCGGCACGGGCGGCGACATCCTGAAGCGCGTCGCGCAGGCCGGCGTGCCGCTCGTGTCGATCGCGGTGATCGGTCAGCGCGACGAGCAGGCCTTCGCGGTCAAGGCCGATTCCCCGATCAAGACGGTGAAGGACTGGGAGGGCAAGCTCGTCGGCTACAAGTCGACGCCGTCCGCCGACTACCTCGCGATGCTGAAGATCGCGGGGGTCGACCGCTCGAAGGTGCGCGAGGTCGCGGTGGGCTTCGATCCACGCGTGCTCGCGACGGGCCAGGTGGACGTCTACCCGGTCTTCGCGGCGAACGAGCCGGACACGCTCGCGCGCCAGGGGATCGCCGTCCGCCTCTTCGATCCCACCGCGTTCGGCATCCCGTCGTTCGGCCTCACGTACGTGACCAATCAGGAGATGGTGTCGAAGCGTCCGGACGTGGTGAAGCGCTTCCTTCGCGCCGCGCTCAAGGGCATCGAGGACGCGATCGCCGACCGTGACGGCGCGATCGACATCGTGATGAAGTACGCGCCGGGCGAGGACCGCGCGCACCAGCGCTACATGATGGACACCGAGATCGCGGCGGCGCAGAACGACGTCACGCGGGCGCGCGGCATCGGCACGATGACGCGCGAGCAATGGAGCGCGCTCGAATCGTTCCTCGCGGAGTACGGAGCGCTGCCGAAGCGCGTCGATGTGTCGACGGTGTTCGACGACTCGTTCGTGAGCGGACTCTACAAGGACGGAAAGGTCGCCTGGCCGTAGTCCCCGCGACGCGTACGGACGTCCTCGTCGAGCTTCACGTCCCGGATCTCGCCGTCGCGAAGCGCTTCTACCGGCGCTTCGGCTTCGCCGCCGTACGCGAGGAGGAGCCTGCGACGGGCGGCGGCTACCTGGTGCTGCGCCGCGGGCAGAGCCTGCTCTGCTTCTGGGGCGGAGACGCGTCGGTCCGCGATCACTCCTACTTCCGTCGCTTCCGCGGCACCCGCAAGCGCGGCTACGCCGTCGAGATCGTCGTGCCCGTCCGCGATCTCGACGCCGCGTATCGCACGGCACGCGCCCTCGGCTGCGTCGTGGAGAAGGTCGGCGAGCGCGCCTGGGGGGCGCGCGACTTCCGCGCCGAGGACCCCTTCGGGTTCTACCTGCGCTTCACCGAGCCGTACTCCGTGGTGGCGCGATCGGCGGCGCGACGCGACGGACATCGCCCGGCACGCGGTCGAGCCGCGCGAGCGCGTCGCGCACGGTCAGCTCCGTCCCCGGGACCCGCGTCTCCGGCGCGATCTCGGCGAGCGGCACGAGCACGAACGCGCGCTCGGTGAGCCGCGGATGCGGGACCACCAGATCGGCCGTCGCGATGCGCGCCTCGCCGTAGAGCAGGAGGTCCGCGTCGATCGTGCGCGGGCCCCAGCGTTCCCGGCGCGTGCGCCCGAGCCGCGTCTCGACCTCGTGGAGGACGCCGAGGAGGGCGGCGGGCGCCTCCGCCGTCTCGACCGCGACGCAGCAGTTCAGGAATGCCGGCTGGTCGAGGCGTCCCCACGGCGCGGTCTCGTACACCGCGGAGCTCGCGACGATGGGCAGCGTGCGTCCGATCTCGTCGATGGCGGAACGGAGCATCGCGGCGCGGTCGCCGAGGTTCGATCCGAGCCCGATGTGGGCGATCGTCATCGAGCGCAGTATCGATCGCGCATGGGCACGCTCGACATCGCGGAGCTGCGCTGCACCGGACGGCACGGGGCGTACCCGGGCGAGCAGGACGCCGCGCGCACGTTCCTGGTGGATCTCTCGGTCGCCGGCGAGGTCGGCGCGGACGAGGTCGCGACGGTCGCCGCGATCGCGAGACGCGTCGTCGGCGGAGAGCCGCACGCGCTGCTCGAGCGGGTCGCGGCGGAGATCGGCCGCGCGATCCTCGCGGAGAGAGCGACGGTCGACCACGTCACCGTCCGCGTCGCCAAGCCGGATCCGCCCGGGATCGATGCGGCGTCGGAGGCGGTCTCGCTCACCCTGGCGCGGCCGCGCTGAGCGCGTGCGCCATACGCACCGCGCGAGCGGCGGCGCGCACGTCGTGCACGCGGATGAGCTCCGCGCCGGCGAACGCGGCGATGGCGACGCACGCGAGGGTCCCCTCGAGCCGCTCCTCCACCGGCAGATCCAGCGCGCCGCCGATGAAGCTCTTGCGCGACGGCCCCACGAGGAGCGGCAGCGGCGCGAGGCGCCGGCGGAGTTCGGCCGTGCGCGCGAGGAGCGCGAGGCTCGACGCCGCCGGCTTGCCGAAGCCGAGCCCGGGATCGGCGATGAGGCGCCCCTCGTCGACGCCCGCGCGGCGCGCGACGTCCGCGAGCCGTTCGATCTCGCGGACGACGTCCTCGACGGGATCGCCGCTCTCGGCGATCCCGCGGTCGCGGACCGTGTGACCGTTGTGCGTGAGCACGAGCCAGGCACCGTGCCGCGCCGCGACCGGCGCGAGGCGCTCGTCGCGAAGTCCCGAGACGTCGTTCACGATGGTCGCGCCGATGCCGAGCGCGGCGTCGGCGACGTCGGCCTTCATCGTGTCGATGGAGAGCGGCACCCCGATCTTCCCGGCAAGGGCGCGCAGGACGGGCAGCACCCGCGCGAGCTCGACCTCGAGCGGTACGGGCGCCGCGCCCGGCCGCGTGGACTCGCCGCCGACATCGATGACGGCGGCGCCGTCGGCGACGTCGCGAACCGCACGGGCGGCGAGCAGAGCGGGCTCGAACGGGACACCATCGCCACTGAATGAGTCGGGGGTCGCGTTGAGTATGGCCATGACGGCCGGCGGAGCGCCGAAGCGGAGCACCGACACAGTATCGGCAGGATCCGCCGAGGCCCTCGAATGGCTGTACGCCTTCGCGGATCTCGAGCGGGGCGTCGGGTGGAATCCGCGCTCCAGTCCCCGGCTCGACTGGAATCTCCGCCGGACGCGGATCCTCCTCGACCTGGCGGATGCCCCCGATCGCCGGATGGTCTGCGTCCTCGTCGGCGGCACGAAGGGAAAGGGCTCGACCGCCGCGATCCTCGCCAGGCTCCTCGCGGCCTCGGGCATCACGGCCGGGCTCTACACCAAACCGCACCTGCAGAGCTACCGCGAGCGCATCCGCGTCGACGGCGCCGCGATCGGCCCGGCTGAGCTCGCCGACGGTGTCGCGCGCCTGCGCCCCCGCGTCGCGCGTCTCGCCGCGCTCGCGCCCACGGCCGGCGCGCCGACGACGTTCGAGCTCACGACCGCGCTCGCGCTCGAGCAGTTCGCCGCGAAGGGGTGCACCGTCGCGGTGGTCGAGGTCGGGCTCGGCGGGCGGCTCGACGCGACGAACGCGATCGATCCGCACGTGAGCGTGATCACGCCGATCAGCCACGACCACACGCGCATCCTGGGCAGCCGGCTGCGCGACATCGCCTCGGAGAAGGCGGGCATCCTGCGGCCGGGACGAGTCGCCGTGATCGCGCCGCAGCCCGCCGAAGCGCAGCGCGTGCTCCTCGCGGCGTGCGAACGCGTGGCGAGCCAGCCGCGGACGGTCCGGGCGCTGTCCGCCCGCGAGGCGGCGCGTCTCGGTCTCGCGCTGCCCGGCGCGCATCAGCGCGTGAACGCGGCCGCCGCCCTCGCCGCGGCACGCGCGCTCGGCGAGCACGGCGTACCGGTGAAGGAAGACGCGATCGGCGACGCGCTTCGCCCGTTGCGCTGGCCCGGTCGCTTCGAAGTGATCGCAGGATCGCCGACCGTCGTGCTCGACGGAGCGCACAACGACGGATCGGCCGCGGCGCTCGCCGCGACGCTGCGCCACGAGCTCCGCGGGCGGCGGGTCAGATTCGTGCTCGGCCTGATGCAGGACAAGGACGCGCGCGCCGTCGTGCGCGCGCTGCTGCCGCTCGCGGCGTCGATCGACGCCACCCGCCCGCCCGGCGTCCGCGGCCTCGACCCGCGCGCGATCGCGCGACTCGCGCGCGGCGTTCCCGTGCGCGCGCACGACGAGATCGTCGACGCGCTCGCGGCCGCCCGCGCCGACGCGGGGACGCGGGATGTCGTCTGCGTGACGGGATCCCTCGCGCTCGTCGGCCGCGCGCGCGACGTGCTCGGCCTGCCGGTCGCCGAGCGGCTCTGGTGAGGGTCCGGCTCGGTACTCTCGTTCCGTGACCGAAGGCGTCATCGAGATCCGCGGCCTGCGCTGCCGCGGACGGCAGGGCACGAGCGAAGCGGAGCGCGCGGAAGAGCAGGACTACGTCGTGGACGTATGGGTGCGCGCGGACGTCGCGCGTGCCATCGAGAAGGACGACGTCGCCTTCGCTACCGACATCAGCCGGATCGCCGAGACGGTGCGCGCCGCCATCTCGGAGCGGCCGCGCGCGCTCGTCGAGCGCACGACGCACGACGTGGCGCGCGCGCTGCTCGAGCGGTTCCGCGAGGTGAGCGAGGCGCGGGTCAAGGTGACCAAGCCGCGTCCGGCCGGGCTCGACGCGGATGCCGAGGCCGTCGAGATCACGCTGCGACGATGATCCGCGCGCTCGTCTTCGACTTCGACGGCCTCATCCTCGACACCGAGATGCCCGCGTATCAGGCGTGGGCGGAGATCTTCACGGAGCACGGCGTCGAGCTGTCGCGCGACCGCTGGCATGACTACATCGGGCGCGAGGGCGGCTGGTTCGACGTCTACGGGCACCTCGAGGAGCTGCTCGGCCGGCCCGTCGACCGCGACGCGCTGAAGGCGCGGCGCGCGGTCCGGCGCGACGAGCTCATCGCCGCGAACGCGATGCTGCATGGCGTCGCGGGTCTCTTCCGCGAGGCCAAGCTGCGCGGCCTGAAGGTCGGCATCGCCTCGAGCTCCGGGCGCGATTGGGTCTGCGGCCATCTCGAGCGCCTCGAATTCATGGAGGGCTGGGACGCGATCGTGTGCCGCGACGACGTCGAGCACGCCAAGCCCGCACCCGACCTGTACCTGCGCGCCGCGGAGCTCCTCGGCGTCGCGCCTTGCGAGGCCGTGGCCCTCGAGGACTCGCCGAACGGCGTCCGCGCGGCGAAGGCTGCGGGCCTCTTCTGCGTCGCGGTGCCGAATCCGCTCACGGAAGGGCTCGACCTCACACAGGCGGACCTGCGCCTCTCGTCGCTCGCGGAGCTTTCGATGGGCGAGCTCATCCGCCGTCTCGCCAGATAGGACGCCGCGGCGGACATGAAGAAAACGGCGGTCCCGCGTGATGCGGGACCGCCGTTCCGCGTGAAGAGGGGACCGCTTAGGCCGCGAGCCCGCGGGTCTTCGCGGTCGACTCGTCGAGCGCCTGGACATCGACCTCGATCTTCACCTTCTCCGACACGAGCACGCCGTTCGGGACGGGCATGTTCCAGGTCAGACCGAAGTCCGTCCGGTCGATCGTCGCGGTGGCGTTCGCGCCGAGGTGCTGTCCGCCCTGCGCGTCCACGCCGATCCCGAGGAGCTCGATGTCGAAGCTCACCGGACGGGTGACGTCACGGATCGTGAGGTCGCCGCTCGCGGTGTAGCGGCCCTCGCCCTTCGGGAAGATCGCATTGCTCTTGAACGTGATGACCGGGTGCTTCTCCGCGTCGAAGAAGTCGGCCGAGCGGAGGTGGCCGTCACGCTTCGGGTCCCCCGTGTCGATCGCGCTGACGTCGACGGCGATCTCGAAGTCGGCCTTCTCGGGCTGCTTCGGATCGAGCTCGAGCTTGCCCGTGACCTTTCCGAGCCGTCCGCGGACCGTGCTGACCATCATGTGCTTCACCGCGAAGCCGACCTGTGAATGCGATGGATCGATGTACCAGAACATGTGTTCCCCTCTTTTGCCGCTCTTGCGGATTTGTTGCTGGTACAATCAACTAGTTGCCTACGCAATCTATTCCACGGACGAAGCGGCGCCTGTCCGAGGCCGAGATCAGGGCCTGGGAGGCCTTCCTCCGCGCCTATGCCGCGACATCGCACGCACTCGAGCGCGAAGCTGAGAGCCGGGGCGGTCTCGCGATCGGGGACCACTTCGTCCTCGTCCAGATCGCGCGCGGGCCGGAGACCGGGATGCGCCCGACGGAGCTGGCGGAGCGCGCGCTCCTCACCAAGAGCGGCGTGACCCGCGCCGTGGACCGGCTCGAACGCGCCGACCTCGTCGCGCGGATCGACTGCCCCACCGATGGCCGCGGATCGCACGTGATCCTGACCGTCAAGGGCCGCCGCCTCCTCCGCCGCGCGGCGCCCGGGCACATGCGGGCGATCGCGAAGCACTTCGCCGACCCCCTCTCGCCACACGAGCTCGCGGTCCTCACGACCGCGCTGGAGCGCGTCGCGACGACGGCGTAGTCAAGGGCGGGCCGATGTCGCTCCCGAAGATCTCGGGAGGTGCTCGATGGACAAGCTCGTCCTCGCGATCAGCGCGGAGAACGCCGACGCGCTGCTCGACGGAAGCCGCGACAGCGATCACCGCACGCTGCCGCCCGCGCGGCTCCCGGCGAAGGCCTACCTCGCCGTCGTCGGCACCGGCTCCGTCGTGGGCGAGTGCGTGCTCGGCGAACGGAGCGGTCGCACCAAGGACGGCTGGACGCTCCCGGTGCGCGACGCGCGCCGCTATCGCCGTCCGAAGCCGATCGGCGACTACGGCCTGACGAAGATCCCGCGCAGCTTCCGCTACCTCGATGACTGACCGTCTTCGGGCCCGCGAACGGAGCAGCCGAAGGCGGCGAAGTCAGTTCGCGTGCCGCCAGGAGAAGGTCACGTGCTTGATGAGGCCGCCTTCTGTCTCGAACGTCCACGTGCTGTAGTTCGCGAACTGCCCCGGCGCGCGCGTGAGGCCGCGCAGGATGACCGTGTTCCCGCGCGTCTCGTGCTCTCGGATGCGCCGCACGAACGACGGCGCCGAGCGCACCAGGCGCCGGGCGCCTTCCTTCCCCTGGAGCTCGGGGTCGCCGCCGGGCAGCTCGATCTGAACGTCCTCCGCGCAGACGCTCGCGGCGCGCTCGGCGTCGCGCGTCTCCAGAGCGTCCATGAAGGTGCGGGCAGCCTCTAACGGATCGGGCACAGGGGTGATTATGTAGACGTGCGGCAGGCCCGCGGGCTGCTCCCGTACGCCGCGTTCGCCGTCCTCATCGTCGGCGCGACGGTCGTCGCGCTCGTGCTCACGACGCTCTCCGGCCCCGCCGCCGCGCCACGGGCGTCCTCCCCCGGCCCCTCGGCCGTGCCGACGGCGGCGGCGCGCCCGGCGACTGACCTTTCGACGGCGGGCCGCCTCGCGTACTGGCGCTCGGAGGCCAACCGCGACTACCTCCTCTGGCTGGCCAACGCGGACAACTCCCGTCGCAGATCGGTGGCAAAGGCCGACGATCCCCAGGCCATCTCGCGCACGAAGTGGTCGCTCGACGGCGGCTCCGTCGCCTACGTCGAGAGCGGCGTGCGGCTCGTGGTCGTGCGCGTCGACGGCGTCGCGACGTCGTACACCCTCGCTCCCGAGCTGCGCGCGGACGGGTACCGGATCGTCGACCACCGCTTCTCGCCGAGCGGGGCGCGCATCGCGGCGACCGTCCAGCGCGTGAATGGCTCCCAGAGCGACGTCTACGTGAGCGCGGCCGGCGGCGTGTGGACGCGCCTCACGACGACCGAGGACGTGCTCGCCGCCGACTGGATCTCGGAGGACGAGCTGCTCGTGCAGACGACGGGTGGCATCGTCGGGCGGCTGCGCGCGAGCGGTCGCGATCAGCTCCGCCCGCTCACCGGCCTGCCGGCGGCCACGCCGATCATCGGCGAGGACGGCCGCGTGTACTTCCTCTCCGGGCGCGTCTCGGGGTTCGCCGGCTCGAGCGAGACGCTCGTCTTCGCCGCATCGTCGAGCGTGTGGAGCATGACCGTCGACGGTGAGGATCTGCGCCGCGAGAAGGTGCTCGAGACGGACAGCTTCCGTCTCGACGGTCAGTGGCCGGGCGGGTACCTCCTGCATCGTGGCGCGAATCCCGCACAGGTCGCCGTCGGCATCACGGCACAGCTTCCGCAGGTCGTGCAGCCGATCGAGCTGCCGACGAACGCCGGCCTCATCGAGCGGATCCAGGTCTCGCCGGACCACCGCTTCGCGATCGGATTCGCCGGGACGAACCTCGTGCGCGTCGACCTGACCGCGAGCGGCGGCGTCGCGAGCGCGGTCGTGCTGCTCGGCTCGGTCAACCAGGGCGATGCGTGGTTCCCGCGCGCCGCCGCGCTCGCGCACGTGACGCCCGCGAAGGTCGACGTGCCCGCGGCGCGGTACGTCTTCGCGCTCGGCGGTCACCTGTGGACGATGGGTCCGGACGGGCAGCCCGCGCTGCTGCGCGCGGGCAACGCCAACGCGCAGACGCTGCGCCGCTTCCTGCTCCCGCCGGCGAAATGGTCTCCCGCGGGCGACCGCGTCCTGACGCTCGAGAGCCTCGCGCCGGGCGCGTCCGCGTTCCAGCTCATCCCCGTGACGATCGCCCGCGACGGCGCGGTCCGGCGCTACACGACGCCGTCATCGGTCGGCACGACCATCACGTGGTCGCCCGATGGATCGCGGTTCGCGGTCACCGCGCTGCCGGCCGCGACGGCGGATCCGGCGGTGCTCGCGAGCGATCTCACGATCTCGCTCATCGACTCGTCCTCGGGCGCCGCCACCTCGACGATCCCGGGCCGCGAGGCGTCCTGGACGCGCGCCGGCGTGATCGTGCTGACCAACGGCACGGTGCGGCCCGGCGACCGCGCGCGTGACGACCAGGCCATCGAGCTCTGGGCGAACAACGGGCAGAAGGTGCAGGTCACGACGATCGCGAAGCTCGTGGCCGATCCACGGGCGCAGGCGCCGGCGAGCTCGCGCGGCAACACCCAGGCCGGGACGCTGACCGCGTCGCCCGACGGTGCGTACGCCGGCCTGCACCTGCTCTTCCTCAACAGCTCCGGGAGCTACGCGTCCGTCTTCGCGGTCGTGCGCACGCGCGACGGCACACCGACGGTCATCCTCGCGGGCGACACCGTGAGCGACGAGGCGTGGGCGCCGGGCGGCCGCCTCGTCGGCTACACGCTCACGACGCTCCAGGCGAACGCCGCGCCGCGGCAGCGCGCGATCGTGCGCGACGCGGAGACCGGCGACGTGGTGCAGGAGCTCGAGGGACGCTTCGCGGGATGGTCGCCGGATGCGGCGTGGACGTACCTCGCGCGGCCGGAAGGGCTCTTCGCGCGCCGCCTCGCGGGCGGCGACCCGGTGCGCTTCTCGCCCTACGGCGTGGTCGTGTCCGTCACGAAGCCGTAGGTCGCGGCGCGGACCCGGTGAAGAGATCCGCGGCGTCCTCACGGAAGCGGGCGAGCGCCGCGAGGTGGTCGCCGAGCGCGGCATAGCCGGCGCCCATCGTGTTCAGCTCGAGATGCGTCATGCCGAGTGCCTGGAACCCACGCGCGCGGCTGACCCACTCGTCGGGCGTGCGCTTCGCGAAGACGACCCGCCCTTCGATCGGGAACGTCTCGGGATCGCGCCCGGCGTCGCGAAGGTGGTCGCGGAAGCGCGCGATGCGCTCCGGCCCGTCGCCGTCGGGTTGCGCGAAGGTGAACCAGCCGTCGCCGATCCGCGCGATGCGCTTCACGGCGTCCTCGGCGCTGCCGCCCATCCAGATCGGGATCGGGCGCTGCACGGGCAGCGGTCTGATCCCGGCGCGGTCGATGCGGTGGAACTTCCCGGTGTAGTCGACGACCTCGTTCGTGAAGAGCAGGCGCAGCACCTTGATCTGCTCGCCGTACCGCTTCGCCCGGTCGTCGAACCGCGCACCGAGACCGGCGAACTCCACGTCGTTCCACCCGAGCCCGACGCCGAGACGCGTCCGTCCGCTCGCGAGCACGTCCAGCGACGCCGCCTGCTTCGCGACGAGCGCGGTCTGGCGTTGCGGGAGGATGACGACGGAGGGCGCGACCTCGAGGCGCGTCGTCCACGCCGCGATGAACGAGAGCAGCACGAAGACCTCGTGGAAGAGCGACGTCGCGTCGTAGGCGCCCTTCCAGTCCGGACGCGACCTGCGGTCGGCGCCGAGCACGTGGTCGTACGCCACGAGGTGCGCGTAGCCGAGCTGCTCGACGCCCTGCGCGTACTCGCGGATGGCCCCGGGATCCGTCCCGCTCTCGAGCTGAGGAAATACGACGCCGACGCGCACGCTCCGAGTATCCACCGGCGTGCGGATCGTCGAGCGGCGGACGTGCGAGCCGGACGAGCCGGGAAGGCGCATCCGGGGGCAATACCATTGGCCGTGAGATGCGTCCGCTCGCGCGCCGCATGGGGCGGCTCGGCACCGAGACGGCGTTCGAGGTGCTCGCGCGCGCACGCGCCCTGGAGGCGCAGGGCCGGCACGTCGTGCATCTCGAGATCGGCGAGCCCGACTTCGACACGCCGAAGCCGATCGCCGCCGCCGGCGTCGCCGCGATCGAGCGCGGCGAGACGCACTACACGCCCTCCGCGGGCGTGCCCGAGCTGCGCGAGGCGATCGCCGCGCACCTCAAACGGACGCGCGGTCTCGGGTACGACGCGTCGCAGGTCATCGTCGCGCCAGGCGCGAAGCCGATCATGTTCTACGCGATCCTCGCGCTCGTCGAAGGCGGCGACGAGGCGATCTACCCCGATCCGGGTTTCCCGATCTACGCCTCGATGATCGGCTTCGCCGGCGGCACCCCCGTCCCCCTCCCGCTGCGCGAGGAGAACGACTTCGCCCCCGATCTCGACGAGCTCCGCCGCATGGTCACGCCGAAGACGAAGCTCATCATCCTCAACAGCCCGCACAATCCCACCGGCGGCGCGCTCTCGCAAGAGGCTGTCCGCGAGATAGCGCGGATCGCGCGCGGCAACGACATCTGGGTGCTGTCGGACGAGATCTACGCGGACCTGCTCTACGAGGGCCGCCACGTCACGATCGGGCGCGAGGACGGGATGCTCGAGCGGACGATCGTGCTCGACGGCTTCAGCAAGACGTTCGCGATGACCGGCTGGCGACTCGGCTACGGCGCGTTCCCGAAGCCGCTCGTCGATCCGGTGACGAAGCTCGTGACCAACTCGGTCTCGTGCACCGCGACCTTCACGCAGCGCGCGGGGATCGCCGCGCTGACGCGGCGCCCGCCCGAGGTCGACGCGATGGTCGCCGCGTTCCGCACGCGCCGCGACGTCGTCGTGGCCGGTCTGAACGAGATCGAGGGGATCAGCTGCCGGAGGCCCAGCGGCGCGTTCTACGTGTTCCCGAACGTCACCAAGCTCGGCCTCGGCAACGCGGCGACGGTCGCGAGCCGGCTGCTCAACGAGGCGGGCGTCGCCTGTCTCGCCGGGACCGCGTTCGGCGCCGCGGGCGAAGGACACCTCCGCCTCTCGTACGCGAACTCGCTCGAGAACCTGCAGCTCGCCGTCCAGCGGATGCGCGAGTGGGTCCGCAGCGCGCGCTCCACGCCGGTCCGCTCCTAGGCGGGGGTTTCCTTACCGGTCGGTAAGTTAACCGGTCTAGACGCCGATCCCGTCGAACACCAGACCGACCACGTCCGACGCGAGCTGCTGCGCCGCACGACCTCCCGGTAGCGGGTCGCGGCTCGTCCACGGATCGAGCAGGTTCAGCAGCGCCTGGGTCGCGAAGGCGGTGTCGAGCTGCCGCAGCTCGCCGGCCTGCACGCCGTCGTCGAGGATCTGCTGCAGCGGCGAGAAGAAGTGGCGGAAGAACGCGCTGCGCGCCTGGCTCGTCTGATCGACCGTCAGCGTGACCCCGCCCTCACGCAGGAGGCGCGGTCCCGTGCAGCGCGCGCCGACGAGGAACGCGAGGGCCGAGACGAGTCGCTCGCGCGCCCGGCCGCCGCGGCGCGCCGCCGTGCGGAGCCCCGCCCCGTGCTCCTCGAGGACGCTGCAGACCACCGCGGTGAAGAGCGCGCTCTTGTCCGGGAAGTAGTAGTAGACCGTCGGCTTCGTCACCGAGGCCTCGCGCGCGATGTCGTCGAGCGACGCGCCGTGGACGCCGCGCTCGCCCCAGAGCCGGTCCGCGGCCTGGATCAGCCGCTCACGCGTAGACGACCGTCCGCCTTGGCGCTTTGCCGGCACGACGAGAATTCTACCTACCGGTCGGTAAAGGGGAGGTACCCGCCTGCGACCGATTTCGGTGCGCGCGCCGCGATCACGGACCCGCCACGCCACAGACCGATCGCTCGCGCGCCGCGATCGACGTCGCGATCGCGCTCCACGGCGTGCTCGATTCGTTCGCGCCGAGGGAGCTCTGCGCGTGGCCGAAAGAGATGCGCGTGCGCGCGCGAGGCGCCGCTCCGCGAACGCGTGACCGTTGCGAGGGATACAGACACGAGCGGGATATCGTGGGACGGCCGTGCAGGACCAGCTCCAGGAGCGCAGACTCGTCACCGTCCTCTTCGCCGACTTCGCGGGCTTCACGCAGCTCGCCGATCAAATGGACCCCGAGGAGCTGCAGGTCCTCGTGTCCGGCATCTTCGAGGACCTCGCCGAAGAGGCGATCCGAAACGACGGAACGATCGAGAAGTTCATCGGCGACGCGGTCTTCGTGATCTTCGGGGCACCGGTCGCGCACGAGGACGATCCGCAGCGCGCGCTGCGCACGGCGCTCGCGATGCAGCGCGTGTTCGCCGACCACGTCGCGCGCGTGAAGAAGGAGCGCGGCGTCGAGCTCGGGCTCCGCATCGGCATCCACACCGGGATGGTGGTCGCGGGCGCGGTGCGCTCGGTGGCCGAGTACGGCGTGATGGGCGACACCGTGAACACCGCGTCGCGCATCCAGACCGCGGCCGGCCCCGGCGAGACCTACGTCTCGCACACGACGTTCCGTCTCACGAACCGCGAGTTCAGCTTCCGCGAGGTCGGACCGATCGAGCTCAAGGGCAAGGACAAGCCCGTCCTCGTGTACGCGCTCACCGGCGAGCGCACCGACGTACGTCCCGCCATCGACGTCGCGGCGCCGCTCGTCGGACGATGGATGGAGCTGTCCCGGCTCGATCTCGCGTACCAGTCGTCGCGCCTCGGTCACACCGAGGTCGTGCTCATCGCGGGCGAGCCCGGCATCGGGAAGAGCCGGCTGCTCTCGGAGTTCATCGGCCTCGCGACGGCGTCGGAGGACGGCGCGAACGCGCCCGAGGCGCCACGCGTGCTCCGATGGACCTTCTCGCGCGTGAACCAGCGGAGCTACGCCGGGTTCATCGAGCCGCTGCTCGTGGAGCTGCGCATCGACACGACCGCGCGGAACGCGCAGGAGGTCCTCGCCGAGCGGCTCGAGGGGCTCGGATTCGCGAACCCCCTGATGGTCTCCCCGGTGCTCGCGCAGTTCCTCCACCTCCCCGGCGCGCCGGAGCCCGCGAGCGATTCGGAGGAGTGGCGCCGCTCGATGTTCATCGTCGTGTACGACGTCATCGCCGCGCTCGCGCGCCAGCGTCCGCTGCTCTACGTGCTCGAGGACCTGCACTTCGCGGACGCGGCCTCGCTCGATCTCCTCTGGTTCCTCGCGTCACGCGCCTCGCGCGTGCCGCTCTTGTTCCTGCTCGCGCAGCGCATGGGCCCCGGTACGCCGGAGCCGAAGCCGTCGCGCACGAACTTCACGCAGCTCGTGCTCGAGCCGCTGTCCGACGAGGAGGCGGCGCGGATCGTCGAGGCGACCTTCGACTGGATGCCCGACGAGCTGCGCGACCGCATCGTCGCGCGGGCCGGCGGCAACCCCTTCTTCATCGAGGAGTCGCTCCGTTCGCTCGTCGAGTCCGGCGCGGTGCAGCGGGACGAGACCGGCGAGTGGCGGCTGCGCGACCGGCCGTCGATGCTCGAGGTGCCGACGACGCTCCACGCCGTGGTCGCGGCGCGCATCGACCGGCTGCAGCCGAGCGCGCGCGAGTGCATCCAGCTCGCGTCGGTCATCGGCCAGCGCTTCGGCGCGCGGGTGCTGCGCGAGGCGGGCGGCAATCGCCTCGCGGACGCCGTCGACCAGCTCATCGCCGCCGATCTCGTGCTCGAGGCCGCGCCGGGCGAGCGCCGCGAGGGGCGCTATCGCTTCAAGCACGCGGTCGTGCAGGAGGTCGCCTACAACACGCTGCTGGTGCGCCGGCGCGCGGAGATGCATCGTCGCGTGGCCGAGGCGTACGAGACCGTGCTCACCGAGACCGAGCTGCGCGAGTTCTACCCCGCTCTGGCGCATCACTACCTCCTCGCCGACGTGCCGGACAAGGCGGTGGAGTACTCGTGGAAGGCGGCGCAGCGCGCGACCGCCATCCACGCGTACGTCGAGGCGCTGCGCTTCGCGGAGCAGGCGCTCGAGCTCTTCGAGAAGCTCGGGAAGATCGAACAGGCCGTCGACGCGCTCTACCTCATCGCGCGCATCCGCCGCTATCGCGGCGAGAACGACGGCGCGCTCGCGGCGTACGAGCGCGCGCTCGCGCTGCTCGAGGAGCGCGATCCGAAGGCGCCGGGCGTCGCGACGCTGCTCGCGCACATGGCCGAGCTGTGCACGCGCTGGGACGCGAAGCACCCCGATCTGCAAGGCCTCATCGACCGCGGGCTCGCGATCGTCGACGGCCAGCGCAATCGCGACAAGGTGCTCCTGCTCGCGGCGAAGGCCTTCATGGCGCGGAAGGGGCCGAAGCCGACCGAGGCGGATTGGGAGGCATCCCTCGTGACGGCCAAGGAGGCGCTCGGGATCGCCGAGGAGCTGGGCCTGCTACGCGAGGTGAGCCTCTGCCTCGACGCCGTCGGCTACGCGTACGGCGAGCTCGGCAACTTCCGCGAGTCGTACCGGCAGAACCAGCGGCGCCTGCCGATCGCGAAGTCGCTCCAGGACAGCGACGAGCTCATCGACGCGCACACCATGGTGGCGGTCGCCTCGCTCGTCCTCGGCAGCTTCCAAGAGGTGCTCGAGAACGCGGTCGCGGCGTCCGAGATCGCGGCCGAGACCGAGAAGCCGCGCCTCGCGGCGCAGGCGCTGCAGGTCGAGACGCTCGCGCGGCTCCTCTCGGGCGATTTCGCCGGGACGATCGAGGCCGCGGCCCGCCGCGATCGCATCCTGCCCTCGATCAAGGGGCACAACGCGCTCGCGCTCGCGAGCGCCGCGGCTGCGGCGATGATGCTGCCCGAAGAGAAGACCATGCGGGAGCGTCTCGTCGAGCTCGAGGCGGGCCCGGTCGACATCGCCGCATGCGATTTTCTGACGGCGGTCTACGGCTTTCGCGAGGCCGAGTCGGCCTACCGCGCGATCCGCAGCGCCGGCTATCCGAGGAGCGCGGTGGACGTCGTGCTCATCGGCCCGCTCGTGGTCCTCGCCGCGGCACGCTGGCGCATCGAGGACCCGGCGTTCGCCGAGCGCATCGAGCGTGCGGTCGAACGCAGCGGACACGCGCGGGGCCGCGCGCTGCTCGTCCACGCGGAGGGGATCGTCGCGCAGCAGGCCGGCGAGCACACCAAGGCGTCGAAGCTCCTGTTCGACGCGGTCCAGTCGTTCGCGACGCTCCGGCTCGACTACGAACGGGCGGTCGCCCTCGCCGACCTCGCACGCTCGCTCCGCGAGACCGGGCGCCGCGATCAGGCCGGGACGTTCTGCGACGAGGCGAGGGCCATCGCCGAGCGCCTGCACGCCGCGGCGCTGCGACTCGCCATCGATCAGGTCGCGGTCACGGCCTGACGCCGGACGCGACCGCCCGCCGCAGGCTCCTCACCTTCGCGTGAGATGCGCGCGGCGCGACCTATCGACGCGCGCGTGCCGGTCCTCGAGCGGCCGATCGCTAGGCCAGCGCGCGGCGGAGCGCGCTTCGCGCGGCATGGAACCCGCACATCCCGTGGACGCCGCCGCCCGGCGGCGTCGCCGCGCTGCAGAGCGTGATGTCGCGCGCGCTCGTCGCGTAGGGGTCGAGCGCGACGCGCGGGCGCATGAGCAGCTGGAGCCCGGCGTGCGAGCCGTTCGCGATGTCGCCGCCGAGGTCGTTCGCGTTCGCGCGCTCGATGTCCGCCGGTGTGGTCACGTGACGCGCGAGCACGCGGTCGCGGAAGCCCGGCGCGAAGCGCTCGAGCTGCGCCTCGATGCGCGCGGTCATGTCCACGCCCGATCCGTTCGGGACGTGGCAGTACGCCCAGACGGTCTGCTTCCCCGCCGGCGCGCGCGTGCCGTCGAAGAGGCTCTGCTGGCCGACGAGGACGAAGGGACGCTCCGGGTGCTGTCCGCGCCAGACCGCGCGCTCGCCCGCGGCGATCTCGTCGTAGCCGCCGCCGAGGTGGACGGTGCCGGCGCGAAGGCACTCCGTGGCGCGCCAGGGGATCGGCCCATCCAGCGCGTAGTCCACTTTGAAGACGCCGGGTCCGCGGCGGTACCGGCGGAGCGCGCGCCGGTATCCCGGCGAGAGCCGGTCGGCCGCGATGAGGTCGAGCTGCGCCGGGGACGTGTCGAAGAGATAGGCGCCCGCCGTCGGGACGTCCGAGAGCTCCTGCACCCGGTGTCCCGTGACGACCACCCCACCGAGCGCGCGCAGGTACGACGCGAGCGCGGCCGCGATCGCCCCCGAGCCGCCGCGCGCGATGGGCCAGCCCACCGCGTGTGCCGCCGAGCCGAGGAGCAGCGCGGCCGACGCGCTGAACGGCGCCTCGAGCGGCAGCAAGGAGTGCGCGGCGATCCCGGCGAGGAGCGCGGGGGCGCGAGGGTCGCGGAAGCGCGACACGAGCGAGCGCGCGGAGCGCATCGCGTCGAAGCCGAAGCGCGCCAGCAGGAGCGGATGGCGCGGCAGGTGCGCGAGCGGACCGAGGACCTCGTCGTAGAGATCGCTCCACGAGCCGACGAGCGGAGACATGAGGGCGGCGTACGCCGCGCCGTCGCGGCCGAGCGCGCGGACGGCGTCGTCGAGCGATCGCTCGAGGAGAACCGCCGTGCCGTCGTCGAAGGGATGCGCGAGCGGCGCCGCAGGATGGATCCAGCGGAGACCGTGCTCAGCGAGCCGCATGGTCCGAAAGAACGGCGATGCCGCGGCCATCGGATGGAACGCCGAGCAGACGTCGTGGACGAATCCGGGGAGCGTCAGCTCCGCGGAGCGCGCGCCTCCACCGATGTCGTCGTTCGCCTCGTAGACCGTGACGCTCTTGCCGGCCCGCGCGATCTGGATCGCCGCGGCGAGGCCGTTCGGCCCGGAGCCGACGACGACCGCATCAGGCACGCGCCCCCATGTGCCGGTCGAACCACTCGGTGGCGCGGCGCAGCGAGTCGATCATGTTCTCGCGCGTGCGGAAGCCGTGGCCCTCGCCCGGATAGATGTGCTCCTCGAAGGTCTTCTTCCCGTCGCGCAGCGCCCGGATCATCTGGTCGGCTTCCGAGCGCGGCACGCGGGGATCGTTCTCGCCCTGGAGGAGCAGCAGCGGCGCCTTGATCTTCGAGACGTGCGCGAGCGGCGAGCGATCGCGGTAGAGGTCCGGCACCTTGGCGGGATCGCCGAGCTCGCGCTCGAGGTAGTCCTTCAGGTCTCCGCGCGTCGTCTCGTGCAGCGTCGTCCACGACACCACGCCGACGATGGACACGCCCGCGGCCCACACATCGGGCGCCTGCGTGAGGACCAAGAGCGTCATGAACCCGCCGTAGCTGCCGCCGTACGCGCCGATGCGCGCGCGGTCGGCGATGCCTTGCCCCGCCAGCCACTCCGCGCCCTTGACCACGTCCTGCAGGTCCTTGCCGCCCCAGTCGCCGCGGTTGGCCTCCTGGAACTCGCGTCCGTATCCGGTGGACCCGCGGATGTTGGGCGCGAGGACGACGTAGCCGTTGTTGGCGAAGTACTGGCTCGCACGGTCCCACCAGCGCAGATGCTGCCCGGTGGGTCCGCCGTGGATGTGCACGATCGCGGGCGGCGGCGAGCCGCCGCGGATCGCCTCGGCGTACGGGACATAGAGGAGCGCGGGGATCTGCCGGCCGTCCGCGCCGGGGTAGCGCACGTGGACGGGCTCTACCAGCGTCTCGGGATCGACGGTGGAGGGCAGCGAACGCGTGAGACGGCGCGGCGCGACCATGCGCTCGCGCGTCACGTACACGTCCCACGGCTCTCGCGCGCCGGTGTACACGTACGCGACGAGATCGGAATCGGGTCCGACGTTCGCCCAGGCGTGCACGCCCGGCCGATCCGCGACCGCGTGCGTCGCGTGCGACACGGCGAACACGCGCCGCAGGGAGACCTCGGATTCCTCGCTGTGCCGGTAGATGAGGCCGCGGCCGTCCCGCCGCCACACCGCGTCGGTCTCGTCGTGGATGTTCTCGGTGAGCCGCTCGATCCGCGCGACGCGATCGCCGTCCAGCGTCGCCATCGCGACCTCCTGCCGGCCGCGCGTGTTCGTGGCGAACGAGACGCGCGTGCCGTCGGGCGAGAAGCGTCCGTCGATGGACTCGCCGTCGACGCCACCGCGCGTGTCGAGCTTCACCGCGGTCCCGCCGCTCGCCGGGATGACATAGAGGTCGGCATTCGTGCGCACGCTCTCGCGGCGCGACCAGAACACCAGACGCGTACCGTCCGGCGACCAGCGCGGCGAGTGATCGTCGTGGGCGCCGTCGGTGAGCGCGCGCTTCGCGCCGGTCGCGAGATCGAGGACGTGGATGCCGAACCCGGTGCCCCCGACGTTCGCCGAGTACGCGATGCGCTGCCCGTCGGGCGACCACGCGATCTCGCGGTGCGTGACCCGCGGCTCGTTCGTGAGGTTGCGCTCGTGCTCGCCGTCGCGGTCGACGACCCACACGTCGAAGCGTTCGTCACCGCCGTGGTCCCGCAGGAACGCGATCCGCGCGCCGTCCGGCGACCACCGCGGCCAGACGCTGCGCTCGCCCGCGGCCGTGAGCTGGTACAGGCGCTCCTTCTCGATGGGCGCGCTGTAGATCTCGAACGTCCCCGTCTTGTTCCACGCGAAGGCGACCTCGCTGCCATCGGGCGAGAGGCTGATCCCACCCCACTGCCAGTCCACGTACGGCGAGCCGACGAGGTCCTCGATCGGCACGCGCCGGAAGCGCTCGCCGATCGAGCGCGGCCGGTACGACCCCACCGCGGGGACGATGTCCGCGGGCGCGTTCGCGATCGTCGTGGCCGGACGCTCCGTACCCGGAGCGCCCCAGTCCTCGGCGAACGGGCGTGGGCGCTTCGTCTCCTTTGGCGGGGCGGGCGGCGCGTCCGCGGGTGCGCTCGCGGTCGTCGCCGCGCTCGGGGGCACGGGCCTCTTCGCGCGCTCGACGAGATTGCGCGACTCGTTGGCCACGACGAGCGTGGCCGGACCCATCGCCGCCTCGCGCGGCGCGGTGTCCTCGCGCGGGACGATGACGTCGTGGTTGGTCATCTTGTCCTCGAGCCTGCCGCGATAGGCGCGATCCCACGGCGGCGGCAGGAGGATCGAGAACTGCTTGCGCGGCTTCGGGAGCTCGCGCTGGAGCTGCAGCAGGGTGTCCTTGCCGGCGTTCCACATCGGTGATCGGCCCGCGGACAGGACGGCCGAGAAGTCGAGCGCGGCGAGCTGCTTCGCGGCGTCGCTCGCGAGATCGAGATCGCCGCACACGAGCACGCCGCCGGCCTTTCGGAGGAGGACGACGGTGGCGCCCTGGCCCGGGGGCAGGGGCCCCCGTTCAGCGAGCGGAGCGAGCGTCCCGCGCACGCGGATCGCGCGCGCGTCCGGCCGAACCTGCTCGTCGTCGGAGAGCACGACGTCGGGACCGCCCGCGACGGCGGCGGCGTCATCCGCGTGCACCGCGATGCGCACGCCGAGCGCCTCGCGATAGCGCTGCGCCTCCTTGGCCCTCGCGGCGTTGGTCGCGACGAGGAGCGACGCGCGCCCGACACCCTCGATGAGGCGCAGCGGACGCGCGCCGAACTCGGGGATGTCGATGAGCAGATTGCCGCGAGCCGCGTCGAACACGATGTACTGGCGCTCGTTCTCGAGCGGCTCGTACAGCTCGAAGATCCAGGAACGGAGCTGGTGGATGTCCACTGACTAGGCCCGCGTATCGTACCGGTCGGCGTGCGTTTCCGCCGCGCGCTTGGCCTCGTCGATGTCGCGCGTCGACAGGACGTGCGTGTTCGCCGACTGGCTCGCGTAGCGCAGCTCGTACGAGCCGTCGCTCGCGGGGACCACGAGGTACCACGAGTTGTTGCGCGCACGTGCCTGCTGGATGACCACGCCGTCCGGGCGCGTCAGCGAGGCCCACTCGAGCGGCGAGCGTGCGCGGCCGGTGGCGCTCATCGGGCGAGCTCCGGCAGGAGGACCAGGCCGTCGGCTCGCACCAGGCCGCGCTTCGCTTCCACGGCGTCGATCGTCCGCGCGACCCGCTCGTCGTCCCAGTCGAACAGGCGCCCGATCTGCTTCGGCGTCACGCCGCCGGCAAGATCGAGCAGCCGCCGCAGGACCGTCGCGTTCGCCTCCAGGGACGAGCGCTTCTCCGCCGCCTTCACCGTCTCGGGATAGCGTCGCACGAAGAGGTCGTAGGTGTAGTTGTAGTCGTCGCTCCGCTCGCCGACCGCCTTGACGCGGGCGACGTACATGAGCCGCTGCAGCTCCTCGATCGCGCGTTCGAGGTCGTTCCGCCCCTCCTTCGACTCGATGCCGAGGTCGGCGCGCATCCGCTTCTTCTGCGTCTCGCCGCGATGCGCGAGGTACTCGACGACGCGCCGCGCGAGATCCGACAGCCGGCCGGCGCGGACGTCGTCGACGTGGTCGTCGGTCTCGCCGGCGCGGCCGAAGGTCGCGTAGAAGACGGGCAGCATCCTCATCGAGACGAACGTGGGCTTCTTCACGAGGAGCTTGCCGTAGTAGAGCTTCTTCGCCTCGGCCAGCTCGTCCTTCCACGGCCACATCCACTCCCACTTCTTGCCGTCGTCGCTCGTGGAGAGATGGTCGAAGCACGCCGGCACCGGATAGGCGGTCTCGCCGGTGAAGGCGAAGCAGAAGCCGACCGCGTCGACCATCGCGACGAGCTGCGCCGCGTTGCGGACGCGATGCGCGCGCTCGACCTTCGCGCGATGCGCCGTGAGCGCGTCCTGGATGGACGCCGCGCGCACCGCCATCAGGAGAGGAACATCGCGACGAGCCCGGCGAGGATGCCGACGCGCATCGCGCCCGACGACGCGCGGTGCATCTTCGCGAACTCGAGCCGGACCGGCGCGCTCTCGGGCAGGTCGTCCCAGGCGGGCGTCTGCGCACGGATCGAGCGCGCGACCGGACTCGCCCAGCCGCTCGCGTAGAGGACCGACGCGGCGAGGACCGCGAGGGCGACCCAACGCGCGACGAGCCGCGCCTCGGGCGCGCCCGTGATCTCGACCCCGGCCATGAGCGCGCTCGTGATCACGAGGACGATGACGCAGAGGATCGCGAGGCCGTCCCAGCGCGCGAGCACCGCGCCGAAGATCGAGCCCGCCTCGCCTCGCGAGCGGACCGTGGCGAAGATCGCGGGCGCCGTGGCCGCGCCCAGCACGAGCCCGCCACCCACCAGGACGGCGAGCGCGAGGTGGTAGAGGGAGCGGACGACGTCGAAATAGAGGGTGTCCACGCGCATCGACCATATCGCGCGAGCGGGTCGCAGGCTGCACAGGGAGGAATTCCCGACGCCGCGGGTCGGTTTAGAATCGCGGTAAGGGAGCGTGCCAGTGCCCACCTATCGCGACTACTTCGCCGACATCAAGAAGCGCGTCAAGGAAGCGACCCCTCAGCAGGTGGCCGATCTGCTGCGGCGCGAGGACGTCCAGCTCGCGGACGTCCGCGAGAAGGACGAATGGAACGCCGGACACATCCCCGGCGCGGTGCACGTCCCCAAGAGCTACCTCGAGCAGTGGGCCGAGGAGCGCATCCCAGACAAGACGAAGACGACCGTCCTGTACTGCGCCGGCGGCGTCCGATCGGCGATGGCCGCGGACACGCTGCGGCAGCTCGGCTACGCGAACGTCATCTCGATGTCGGGCGGCTTCAACCGCTGGAAGGACAGCGGGCTCGCCTGGGTGACACCCGAGTCGTTCACGCCGGAGCAGGCGCAGCGCTACAGCCGCCACCTGCTCATCCCCGAGGTCGGCGAGGCGGGCCAGCACCGGCTCCTGAAGAGCAAGGTGCTGCTCATCGGCGCAGGCGGCCTCGGCTCGCCCGCGGCGTACTACCTCGCGGCGGCGGGCGTCGGCACGCTCGGCATCGTCGACTCCGACGTCGTCGACACGACGAACCTGCAGCGCCAGATCCTCCACTCGAGCGAGAGCGTCGGCGAGCCGAAGGTGGAGTCCGCGAAGCGCAGGCTCGAGGCGCTCAATCCCGACGTGAAGGTGGTCGGATACCAGGAGCGCCTCACGAGCGAGAACATCGACCGCATCATCGCGGACTACGACCTCGTGATCGACGGCGCCGACAACTTCCCGACGCGCTACCTGCTGAACGACGCGTCGGTGAAGCACGACAAACCCGTGGTGCACGGGAGCATCTACCGCTTCGAGGGCCAGATCACGGTGTTCAAGCCGCACGCCGGCCCCTGCTACCGCTGCCTCTTCCCGACCCCGCCGCCACCCGAGCTCGCGCCGTCGTGCGCGGAGGCGGGCGTGCTCGGCGTGCTCCCGGGCGTCATCGGGGCGCTGCAGGCGAACGAGGCGATCAAGCTGCTCCTCGGGATCGGTGAGCCGCTCGTCGGACGCTACCTGCTCTTCGACGCGCTCGAGACGGAATTCCGTGAGGTCAAGCTGCGGCGCGACCCGGAGTGCCCGGTGTGCGGCGACCACCCGACCATCACCGAGTACATCGACTACGAAGGCTTCTGCGCCTCGCCATCGGAGTGGCAGGCGGAGCACGCGGCGAAGCAGGGCGCCACGGTGTCGACGGCGGCCGAGTAGCCGGCTCCTCCGCTCACTCCACCCGTATCCTCATCGCCATGCCGCGGATTGCCGCACTCCTCGTCGCGCTCTTCCTCATCTCATGCGGCGCCGGCGCGACTATCCCTTCGACATCGGCGGGCTCGGGCGCGACGGCGGCGAAGCCGGCGATCAACGAGCAGACGCGCGGCGCGATCCAGGCGCTGCTGCGGAAGCAGCACGACACGATGGCCTCACGCGATCAGACCGCCTTCACGGCCACGGTCGACCCGGACCGCCTCGCGCTGAAGCGCTGCGCCAACGAGTCGTACGACATCGCCGCGCGCCAGGGCGTGGGCGCGGTGCCGCAGGTCGGCAAGATCGAGCCCTATCTCGACACGTACGTCCGCGCCTACGTCCAGGAGGGCGCGACCGGTCAGCGCAGGCTCTTCTTCCGTCAGACCGCCGACGGCAAGTGGGTGCAGACCGAGCCGAAGGACGACGAGCTCGGCGGCGAGAAGAAGACCACCGCCGGAGACATCCAGATCGACTATTGGGGCATCGACCAGGACGTGATCGACGCGCTCGGCAAGGGCGCGCTCGAGGCGCAGAAGGTCGTGCTCGCGAACATGCTGTCGACGAACCGGCGCGACCCGTTCGCGATCCGCTTCTACCCGACGCGCGGCGTGTCGGGGATACAGGGCTGCACCGTCGTCGGCTTCCACCTCACGAACGTCGCGAGCGACCCGTACGTGCGCTTCTTCCGGTACTGGTTCAACGCCGACGGCACCGTGTCCGCGCCGACCATCAGCTTCATGAGCCATGAATGGCTGCACTGGGCGCAGGACCAGTTCAGCCCCGGCATCACCGCCCGGCTCCCGTGGTGGCTGGTGGAAGGGTGGCCGGACTACGTGGGGCAGTCGCGCAGCGCGGACACCATCAAGTTCGTGGTGTGCCAGACGCAGACGCCCACGCTCAAGCAGCTGGAGGACGGCGCGGACCCGAACGGCCCGCCCGAGCTCTCGCCGCAGTACTACGCCTTCGCCAACTCCATGGTCGAGTACCTGTACGCCACGTACGGCGGCGCCGACGCGTACCGCAAGCTCGCGCTCGCGTTCAAGGACGACGCGCGCTCCGCGATCTCGTTCCCGAAGGCGCTGAACGTCACGCCCGAGCAGTTCTACGACGGCTGGAAGGCCGCGGCGAAGAAGAGGTACTGCTGACGGCGAAGCGGATCCTCCGCGCGGCGGCGGCCCTCGCGCTCCTCGTCGCCGCATGCGTCCCCACCACGACCACCGGCGGCTCGCAGACGCCCGGCGCGACCGCGGACATCCGGCGCGCCAAGCTCGACATCGCGTACAGCGCGTTCGTCGATCTCGACGTCCATCACGCGAGCAGCAGGGCCGCCCTCAGCGCGATGATCGACGCGCTCAAGAGCGAGGCGAAGGCGACCGGTGGCACGGATGACTTCCCCGCCCTCGACTTCCAGGACACCGACGAGCCCCAGCTCGCGGACTTCAAGAAGTTCGCGGACGCCGCGTCGGTCTGGGCCGCACGCAACCCGCAGCTCAGCCCCGATCGGATCGCCGACGTCGCGATCGCCGCGATGATCGGCGTCTCGCCCGACTGTCACACCGCGTACGTGAGCCGGACGCGCCAGGTGTTCCGCTCGCGGCCCGACACCTCCACCGGCGGCGCCGCGCGCGTCCCCGCGACCGGCACGCGGGTCTTCGGACCCGACGCGAACGGTCTGCAGGCGAAGATCCTGCCCGGCGGCATCGCCTACGTGACCTTCGGGCAGTGGACCATCAGCGGGACCTATCGCATCACCGACCAGCTCCGCCTCGCGCTCGACAAGGCCGTCGCCGCGGGCGCGAAGGCGTGGCTCTTCGATCTTCGCGGCAACCCCGGCGGCAACGGGGCCGACGCCGTCGCGAGCTGGTTCCTCGACGGCGAGCCGACGCTCAAGCAGACGGTGAAGACCGGGAACGCGGGGACGGCGTCGGCGAACAAGGATCTCCGGCTGCCGGCGGCCTACCAGCTGCCGATGGTCGTCGTGGTCAACGGGCGGAGCGCGTCGGCGACCGAGGTCTTCGCGCTGTCGCTCAAGGAGAACGGCCGCGCGACGATCGTGGGCGGCACGACGGTCGGCTGTCTCGGCGCCGAGACGCCGACCGCCATGAGCGATGGATCCGAGCTCGACGTCGCGGTGCAGGAATACGTGGGGGCGCGGACGGGCGCGGCCTACAACAACAAGGGCATCCCTCCGGACGTGGCCGCCGACGACGCGAGCGCCGTCGACAGAGCGATCGAGATCCTGAGGTCGAAGATCTGATCGCGCCGCGTCACATCTCTCGCGGCCGCGGGTGCGCCGCGCGTTCCAGGCGACGGCATGCCCGCTCGCCGCTACGCGCCCCACTCGTACTAGGACCCTCGTCGCGTGCGTACGGTCCCCGCACGATCTGTGACGACATGTGACGGTTTTGGTACCTCGGTAGGGTTGGCGTGACGCGAATGCCCCGATATGGTCCGTCTCACCACGAGCGCGGGATAGGGAGCAGCCACGTCGTGACAGTGATCAACTTCGGCAACGCCAAAGTCGACGCGATCGCACTGGACCAGATCCCCGTGCCGGACGTCATCGAGCGTGCCCGCCTCGGGGACCGCGGCGCCTTTGCCGAGCTGTACGACACCCACTGCGACGCCGTGTACCGATACGTCCTGTACCGGGTGCGCGAGCCTTCGGACGCCGAGGACCTCACGAGCGAGGTCTTCACGCGGGCGTTCGCGAACATCCACCGCTACCGCTGGCAGGGCAAGTCGTTCCTCGCGTGGCTGTACACGATCGCCCGCAACGCGGTGACCGACCGTCGCCGTCGCGAGCGTCCGACCGTCGATCTCGACAACGCGTACGGCATCGCCGAAGACGGACCGACGGCGCACGATCGCGCGGTCCGTGGCGAGCAGGTCGACGCCCTGCGCGGCGCGGTGAAGCACCTCACGACCGAGCAGCAGGAGGTCCTCCTGCTCCGTTTCGTCGAGAACATGTCGAGCCGCCAGGTCGCGAAGGTGCTCGGCAAGAACGAGGGCGCGATCCGCGCGCTCCAGTTCCGCGCGCTGGGTCGCCTGCGCAAGCTGCTCACCACCGAGGTCGCCTAGCACGGACCTTCGCGTCTTGCGGCCCGTAGACTGCGCAGCGTGTTGTCGATGCGGCGGCTGCCCCTCGTTTTCGCGTTCGCGGCGGTCGCGGTCGCCTGCTCGATCCTTCCGCCGGAGCTGCAGCACGAGCTGCTGCCCGCGCAGACGCGATACAACACGGCGCAAGAGGCCTTCCAGATCCTCATCGACAAGCACGTCGACAAGCCCACCTCCACGACGCTCATCCCCGGCGCGCTCGACGGCGTCACGAACTACCTGAAGACCGCGAACATCGACGCGAACCCGGTCGTCGACCGGCCGGCACTCACCGGCAGCGAGTGGTCGGACTTCGCGAAGCTCTCCGCGTCGCTGGACGCCGTCCTCGCGCGCTATCCGGCGGCCAAGAAGGATCTGCTCGAGCGCGCGGCCGTGGACGGTATGGCGCGCTCGATGAACGAATGCCACACCTACTACCTGGACCCGGACCGGGCGCGGACCTTCAACCGTCCGCCCGCACCGGTGTCCGGCATCGGGGTGACGATCAATCAGCCCGACCCGAACTCGCCCATCGAGGTCATCGACGTCATCGCCGGCACGCCCGCGGAGAAGGCCGGCGTGCGCAAGGGCGACAAGATCATGAAGGTGAACGGCGAGGACGTCTCGAGGCTGACCACCTCAGAGGTGGCCGATCGCGTGCGCGGACCGGCGGGCACGTCGGTGACGATCGCGTTCGACCGTAACGGCAGCCCGGTGGAGCTCACCATCACGCGCGCGCAGTTCACCACGCCGCTCACCGAATCGGGCATGAAGGGTGACGACATCGCGTACGTTCGGATCAAGCAGCTCATCTCGACCGTCGCGGACGACACGGCGAGCGCGCTCCGCACGATGTCCTCCGCGCGCGGCGTCATCCTCGACCTGCGCGACGACCCGGGTGGCGAGCTCACCGTGGCGGTGGACGTTGGCAGCCTCTTCGTGAAGAACGGTCCGCTCGTGTACCAGACCGGCCGCAGCGGGCAGAAGACGCCGATCGACGTGAACCCGCGGCGCTACCTCGGCGAGAAGGCGCCGCTCGTCGTGCTCGTCAACAAGAACAGCGCGTCCGGTGCCGAGATCATCGCGGCGGGCGTGCGTTCGAGCGGCGCCGGCATCGTGATGGGCACGCGGACGGCGGGCTGCGTGGGCAGCGGGCAGCCACACGACCTCCCGGATGGTGGCCTGATCCTCGTGACGCTCACGAAGATGCAGGACGCGAAGACCGGCGAGGACCTGAACGGGCCCGGCAAGGGCGTCCTACCGGACAAGATCGTCGAGGACGACACCAAGACGCCGCAGGTGGACGAGGCCCTCCAGGCCGCGATCGACTACCTGCACGCGCACAGCTAGGCCACGTTCTTCGGCTTCGGGCGGGTACGCCCGTCGCCCTAGCTCTGGACTCCCAGTGCGATGAGCCCGGCGACGAGGATCGCGACGCCGGCGTACTGATTGGGCGCGAGCCGCTCGCGGAGCACGAGCATCGCGAGGACCGCGGGGATGATCGGATACGCGCCGCTCCCGGTGAGCACGAAGGACGCGTACCCCGACGCGATGCCGAGGCCGAGGAGCACGTTGGCGCCGGTGTCGAAGGCGCCCACGGTCGCGACGAGCGCGAGCGTCGACGGCGACGCGAGCGGCGCGAGCGTCACGCGGCGCGCGACCACGAACACCGCGAGGAGCGCGATGCCGCACAGGCGGAGCACGACGACGAGCGCGAGCGCGTCGGTCGCGCGCGCACCCATCGAGAAGACCAGGCTCCAGAGCGCGAAGCCGATCGTCGCGACGACGCCGATGCGGACGCCCTCGACCGGCCGGCCGAGCGTGCGGCGCAGCTCGCGCACGTCGGTCGACGCGATCACCACACCGGCGAACGTCGCCGCGATCGCGATGGTCTGGCCCGCGGTGAGGCGCTCGCCGAGGAACACGACGACGAGCAGGATCGCGAGCGCGGCGTAGCTCGCGACGACGGGGCTGACCACCGCGATCGGACCCACCGCGAACGCGCGGTACAGCAGACCGAGCGACACGGTGCCGAGGATCGCGAGCACGAGCGCGTACGGGACCTGCTCCCAGGCGAGCACCGGCCAGCGTCCGAGGACGACGAGCGCCGCCGCGTAGAGCGCGAGGCCGATCGTCTGCATGCCGATGGACGTGCGGACGACGCCGGTGCGGCGCGTGGTCATCGCCGCCGCGTAGTCACCGAAGCCGTACGCGACGGCCGCGCCGACGCCGAAGAGCAGCGCTTCGATGACTACCGCAGGGGCTGGGCCCCCGCCACCTCTCTCAGACGATGAGCTCGCGTGGCGCGCGCGTCAGGTTGCGCGATCCGCGCTCGGTGATGACGAGCATGTCCTCGAGCCGCACGCCGCCGATCTCCGGGTCGTACACGCCCGGCTCGACCGTGACGACGTCGCCCGCCGCGAGCGGCTTCGTCCCGCCGCGGCCCACGCTCGGGGCCTCGTGGATCTCGAGGCCCACGCCGTGGCCGGTGCCGTGGATGAAGCCACGCGGCGGCGCGCCGTCCTTCGGTGTGGAGCGCTGCTGGCCCGGACGGAGCGTGTCGTATCCGGCGGCCCAGATGATGTCCTCGACGAGCTCGTGGACCTCACGGCCGGTGACGCCGGGCCGCAGGGCCCTGATGCCCTCGTCCTGCGCGCGCCTGGTGACCTCGTACATCTTCAGGATCTCGTCGGCGGGCGCGCCCTTCGAGACCGTGCGCGTCATGTCCGCGTAATACCGCGTGGTCTTGTGCTGCGGGAAGATGTCCATGACGATCGGCTCGTTCGCGTGGAGCGGGCCCGTCCCGATCATGTGCGGATCGGCCGCCTGCGGCCCCGGCGCGACGATCGCGCCCTCCGAGACGCAGCCGAGCTCGAGCAGGCGGCCCTCGACGATCGCGCGCAGCCGCTCCGCGGTGAACACCTCGCCGTCGAGCTCGAGCGTCCTGTCCTTCCGCACGCTCGCGCGGCGGATCGCGTCGACGCCCAGGGCCCACGCGTCCTCGGTCGCGCGCTGCGTCTGCTCGAGCGCGTCGACCTCGTCCGGCCGCTTCGCGCGCCTGCGCTCGGCGAGGTCGTTCGCGACGACGAGCTCGATGCCCAGCGCGCCCAGACGCTCGGCCATGCCGAGCGGGAAGTACGGCGCGACCGCGACGCGCTTCGTGCCGCGGGACTCGAGGAAGCGCGCGATGACGTTGGCGTCGAGCTCCTCGCGCCCGATGCCCTTTCCGGAGAGCTCCTTCGCGCCGAACGCGTCGATGTTGAAGACGCTCGTCGCGCGCGACTGCTTGCGAACGCGCCCCTCCTCCAGCGAGCTCGCGACGATGACGATCTCGCTCCCGTCCTCGAGCGCGATGATCGGATCGGGCGAGAGGAAGCGCGTGAGGTGATAGACGTCGGGGAACTTGTACCCGTCGGCGTAGAAGAGGAGGGGAAGGCGGCCGGTAGGGCTCTCGCGTCCTGCCATCCAGCCAAATTTAGGCTGATCGCCCGGTCATCGCACGGTGCCGCGGCGTGGTACCGGGCGCGCTACCAGATCGCCGGCCGCAGCTCCGGAGCGCGCGCCATCGCGCCGCCGTCGCATCCGAACGCGGCGAAGAACTCGGGGAGGTTCGCGAGCGGCGCGACCACGCGATAGCGCGGCGGCGAGTGCGGGTCGACGCTGAGGCGCACCCGCAGCAGCTCGTCGCGCATGAGGTTGCGCCACGCCTGCGCGTATCCGAGGAAGAAGCGCTGCCGCGCGGTGAAGCCGTCGATCGGCGCGGGCTCGCCGTGCGCCGCCAGGTATCGCTCGAACGCCGCGTACGCGACCTTCAGGCCGCCGAGGTCCGCGATGTTCTCGCCGAGGCACAGCTTGCCGTTGATGCGCATGCCGGGGAGCGGCTCGTACTCCTCGTACTGCCGGACGACGAGCTCGGTGCGCGCGTCGTAGGCCTCACGGTCCGCGGGCTGCCACCAGTCGCGCAGGTTGCCGGAGGCGTCGAACTGGCTTCCCGAGTCGTCGAAGCCGTGCGTCATCTCGTGCCCGATCACCATGCCGATGGCGCCGTAGTTCACCGCGGCATCGCCCTCGGCGAAGAAGAACGGCGGCTGCAGGATGCCCGCGGGGAAGACGATCTCGTTGCGCGGCGGGTTGTAGTACGCGTTCACGGTCGGCGGGCTCATGAGCCACTCGCCGCGGTCGACGGGCTTCCCGAGCTTCGCGATGTCGTACGCGAAGGTGAATCGGATCGCGCGCATGACGTTGTCGACGTACGGGCCACGGTCGATCCGCAGCGCGCCGAAGTCGCGCCACGCGTCCGGATACCCCATCTTCACGCCGAACGCGTCGAGCTTCACGCGCGCCGCGCGGCGCGTCTCCTCGCTCATCCACTCGAGCGTCGCGATGCGCTCGGCGAGCACCGCGCGCAGATCGGCGACGAGATCGAGGATCCGCTGCTTCGCCTGCGGCGGGAACGCGCGATCGACGTAGAGACGACCGAGGGGATGCGGAAGCTGCGCGTCGACCACGCCGAGCACGCGCTTCCAGCGCGGCTTCTCCTCGGGCTGGCCGACGAGCGCCGTGCCGAAGAAGTCGAAGGAGGCGCGCTCGAACGCGCGCGGCAGGTACGGCGCGAGGGAGCGCACGAGGTGCCAGCGGAGGTACGTGCGCCACGTCTCGAGCGGACGTCCACGGATGAGCCCGTCGAGCGCGGTGAGGAAGGCGGGCTGCCGCACGTTGAACTCGTGGGCGTCCGCTGCGTCGATCTCGGCGAGGAACGCGCCCCAATCGAACGCCGGCGTCCGCGCGTCGAGCTGGGCGCGCGTGAACGGGTTGTTCACCTTGTAGGGGTCGCGCTGCTCGGCGCGCGGCATCGAGGCTTCCGCGAGCGCGTGCTCGAGGCCGTAGATCGTCGCGGCGTCGGCGCTCGCGCGCTCGGGCGTCGCGCCCAGAAGGCCGAGCATCGTCGCGACGTGGGCGCGATAGCGCTCCTGGAGCTCGACCGACTTCGCGTCGGTGCGGAGGTAGCTGTCGCGATCGGGGAGACCGAGACCGCCCTGCCCGATGTGGATGAGATGGCGTTCGCTGTCGAACGCGTCGGGCTGGACGGCCATGCTGAAGGGCGCGCCCACGCGCAGCGTTTGGAGCATCCCGACGACGCGCGGGAGCTCGGCGACCGTCGTCAGGGCGTCGATGCGCGCGAGGAGGGGCGCGACGCCGGCCAGTCCCGCGGAGGCGATCGCCGCTTCGTCCATGCCGCTCGCGTAGAGGTCGCCGACCATGCGCACGTTCGGATCGCTCGACTCGCCGCGCGCGGCCTCTTCGAGGATCTCGTGCAGCGTGTTCTGGTTCCGCTCGTTCAGCTCGGCGAAGCCGCCCCACGCGGGCTGATCGTCGGGGATCTTCGTCTTCGCCAGCCAGCCGCCGTTCGCGTACGTGTAGAAGTCGTCGCACGGACGGACGCTCGCATCCATGAACTCGCGCTGGATCGTTCGCTCGGTGACGCTGTCCACTTCGCCCTCCCCTGCTGGCGCTGGATTATCGCCCCCTCCTCCTGGCGGACGGTGGCCATCGCGCGTAGCGCGCTCGCCGGGCGGATCGTGACCAACGTGACTCCGCGCGTCGACCGAACGTCGACCTCGGCCGGCTCGGTCTCCCCGATCGGCGAGGTGGGCGTGAAGCGGAGCGTCGCGGCCCGCGCGCCCGCGAGGAGGACCGCGCCGCCGAGCATGAGCAGGTCGCCCAGAAGACGCTCGCCGGTGAAGGTGAAACCGGCGGCCGCCGCGATGACGATCGTCGGCACGATTCCATCGGAGCGCGACGACGAGCGGGCGCGGCCTAGGCGACGCGCACGCCCGCCTGATACACGGCCCACACGCGCCACATCGCGCGCGCGTCGGAGAGCGGATCGCCGTGGACGAGCACGAGGTCGGCCGGCATGCCCTCGCCGAGGTGGCCGGCGTGCGGGACGCCGTAGAGCGCGCCACCGTTGCGCGTCGCGGCGGCGAGCGCTTCGAACGGCTCGAGCCCGGCGGCGACGAGGAGCTCCACCTCCCACGCGAGATGTCCCGCGCGCACGGAGCCGCCCCCGAAGTCCGAGCCGGCGGCGATGCGCACGCCCGCCCGCTTCGCCGCGGCGACGGACGCGTAGGTGCCCTCCTTGCGCTTCGCGATGCGCGCGCGAGCCTCGTCGGTCGTGAAGCGATCGATGGTCGTGGTTCGCGCGAAGGTCTCCCACGAGGTGAAGACCGAGAGCGTGGAGACCAGGGTGACGCCGTTCTGCTTCATGATCCGCGCGATCTCGTCGTCGAGCTCCATGCCGTGCTCGATCGAGTCGACGCCGGCCTCGGCCGCGACGCGCGCGCCGTCGAAGTACCCGGAGTGCGCCGCGACCTTCGCTCCTCGCGCGTGGACCGCCTCCACGGCGACCTTGAGATCGTGCACAGAGAACGGCGATCCGCGGTCCCCCTGCGGGGCGTCCATGTACACCTTGACGAGGTCGGTGCCGAGGTCGAGCTGCGCGAGGGCGGCGTCCTTCAGCCGCGGACCGTCCACGGTGACCCAGAGCGACGGGTAGCCCGTCTTCCCGATCCAGGTCCCCGCGACCCGCATGTACGGCGCGCCGAGCCGACCCTTGTGCTCCCCGCGCACGCCGAGCGAGATCGGCACCCCGTCGGCCGATGGCGCGCCGACGTCGCGCGCCCAGAGGATGCCGGCCCGCGCGAGCCGCTTCGCGTTCTCGCGCGCGACCTGCCGCAGCACCGCGGGCGGGTCGCCGCCGCGCTGGATCCAGTGACTGCCGCCCGGCATCGTGAGGTGGCTGTGACAGTCGACCATCGCCGGCACGATCGTCGCGCCGCCGGCGTCGACGACCTCCGCGCCGGTCGTGTCGGCCGAGTCGTTCGGCCGGATCCACGCGATGTGCCCATCCTCGATCGCGAGGCTGACACCGCGCCGGAGTGACGATGACGTGCCGTCGGCCAGCGCGGCGTCGTGGAGGACGATGCGCGACACGCGCCGATGGTATGTGAACGCTCGATCACGCTCTCGCGTCCCGCTGCGTTGAACGCGCTCGATCTGCGGCTCGTCCGCGAGCTCGGCGTCGCCGTCGCAGCGGTCGCGGACGATCCGGAGGTCCGCTGCGTGGTCCTGACCGGCACGGGCAAGGCGTTCTGCGCGGGCGGCGACATCGCCGAGTTCAGCGCGAACGCGGCGCGCATCGGCGAGCACGTGCGCGAGCTGTCGTCGCTCATGCACGCCGCGCAGTCGCGCCTCGTGTCGATGGGGCGACCCGTGATCGCCGCGGTCAACGGCGCCGCGGCCGGCGGTGGCTTCACGTATCTGGTCCCCCGCCTCGCCGGCCTGCGGCGGGCGCAGGAGCTGTACTTCACCGATCGCTCGCTCACGGCGCGCGAGGCGCTCGAGTGGGGACTTGTGACGCGCGTCGTCCCGGACGCGGATCTGGGGCGCGAGACCGGCGAGCTCGCCGCGCGGCTCGCGGCGGGGCCGACGCGCGCCTTCGCCCTCGCGAAGCGGCTCTTCGCTCGTTCCACCGGCGCGTTCGAGGAGCAGCTCGAGCGCGAATCGCTCGCGAGAAGCGCCGTCCGGAGCTCCGCGGCCGCTCGCTCAGCGGCACGCGACGCGCGTGAGCTCGGGAGAGGCGAGACCGGTCCCGCCGTCGAAGATGCGCATCACGCCCGACTCCGGCCCCACGCTGTAGAAGATGGAGAAGCCATTCGGCCAGAAGGGGTCCGGTGTGACGAACTGGTACCGAGCCGCGAAGCGATCGCAGCCGTTCACCGTGTCGACGTACCTGATGGACAGGCTCGAGAGCGGCCCCGCGTTGGCCCAGCGGCCCGCGCTGGCTTCCATGTCGCCGTTGGCGCGGTAGACCGCGGCGAAGCAATCCAGGACCGCGGCCACGTCGGAGCTGGTCGTCAGCGAGAAGTAGCGGTCGAGGAGCTGACGCGGCGTGGCCTGGGCGCTCGTGCATCCGCCGGACCGCGGTGTGCGCGCAGGCGCGCGCGAAGCGGACGGCGCCGTCGGCGGGAGCGCCGCCGACGCGGTGGCCGCGGCCGGGGTCGGGACGCTCGCCGCAGGCGCGCACGCGCCGAGCAGCGAGGCCGCAAGGGCGATCGCGGCTACACGGTCCAATCCATGACGACCTTGCCGCACTGGCCGGAGCGAACGACGTCGAAGGCCTGCGCGAAGTCGCTCGCGGCGAAGCGGTGCGTGATCACCGGCGTGATGTCGAGCCCGCTCTGCAGCATCGAGCCCATGCGGTACCAGGTCTCGAACATCTCGCGGCCGTAGATGCCCTTGAGCGTGAGGCCGCGGAAGATCACCTGGTCCCAGTCGAGCGCGATCTGCTGGTTCGGGATGCCCAGGAGGGCGACGCGGCCACCGTGGTTCATGAATGTCAGCATCGAGCGAAGCGCCTCCGGGCTGCCGGACATCTCGAGCCCGATGTCGAAGCCCTCGAGCATCCTCAGCTCCGTCATCACCGCGTCGAGGGTCGTGTCGCGATAGTCGACCGCGAGCGTCGCGCCCATGCGCCGGGCGAGGTTCAGACGGTAGTGGTTGCTGTCGGTGACGACGACGTAGCGCGCGCCGACGAAACGGCTCACCGTCGCCGACATCACGCCGATCGGACCCGCGCCGGTGATGAGCACGTCCTCACCGGCGAGCTCGAAGGACAGCGCGCTGTGCACGGCGTTGCCGAGCGGGTCGAGGCACGAGCCGATCTCGTCGGGCATTCCTGCGGGCAATACGTACGCGTTCGACGCGGGGACGCAGACGAAGTCGGCGAACGCCCCAGGGCGCTGGACGCCGATCCCCTCGGTATTGCGGCAGAGATGCCGCCGCCCCGCGCGGCAATTGCGGCAGTGCCCGCAGGTGACGTGACCCTCCACCGCGACCCGCTGGCCGACGGCGAACCCGGCGACCTCGCTCCCGACCTCGACGATCTGTCCCATGAACTCGTGTCCGATGACGAGCGGCACCCTGATGGTCCGCCGCGCCCACGCGTCCCACTCGACGATGTGCAGATCGGTGCCGCAGATCGAGGTGTACTGGACGCGGATGAGGACGTCGTTCGGCCCGATGCCGGGCTTCGGGACGTCCTCCAGCCAGATGCCGGGCTCGGCCCGGCTCTTCACCAGCGCTCTCACGCGGTCGGCCTACGCTCCCGACGTCGCGGGGAGGACGCCGAGCTCGCGCCCGACCTTCGTGAAGGCCGCGATCGCGCGGTCGACGTGCTCCGTCTCGTGCGCGGCCGACAGCTGGACGCGGATGCGCGCCGCGCCGCGCGGCACGACCGGATACGAGAAGGCGATGACGTAGATGCCCTCGGCGAGCAGGCGATCGGCCATCTCCGAAGCGAGCTTCGCGTCGCCGAGCATGACCGGCACGATCGGGTGCTCGCCGGGGACGAGCCGGAAGCCGGCCTTCGTCATCCCCGCGCGGAAACGCGACGCGTTCGCGAAGAGCCGTTCGCGCAGCTCCTTCGTCGACTCCAGGAGATCGAGGACCGCGACGGACGTCGCCGCGATCACCGGCGCGAGCGTGTTCGAGAACAGGTACGGCCGGCTGCGCTGACGGAGCAGCTCGACGATCTCCTTGCGTCCGCTGGTGTATCCACCCGACGCGCCGCCCAGCGCCTTGCCCAGCGTCCCCGTGAGGACGTCGATGCGGCCCATCACGCCCTTCGCCTCGTGCGAGCCGCGGCCGTTCGGTCCCATGAACCCCACCGCGTGCGAGTCGTCCACGAACACCATCGCGCCGTGGCGGTCCGCGAGATCGCAGATGGCCGCGAGGTCCGCGACGATGCCGTCCATCGAGAACACGCCGTCGGTGGCGATGAGCTTGAAGCGCGCATCCTTCGCCGCGACGAGCTGCGCCTCGAGGTCGGCCATGTCGTTGTTCGCGTACCGGAAGCGCTTCGCCTTCGAGAGGCGGATGCCGTCGATGATGCTCGCGTGGTTGAGCGCATCGCTGATGACGGCGTCCTCCTCGCCGAGGATCGTCTCGAAGAGCCCGCCGTTCGCGTCGAAGCACGAGCCGTACAGGATGGTGTCCTCGGTGCCGAGGAACCGCGTGAGGCGAGCCTCGAGCTCCTTGTGGATGTCCTGGGTCCCGCAGATGAACCGCACCGACGACATGCCGTAGCCCCGGCGATCGAGCGCGGCGTGCGCCGCCGCGACGACGGCGGGATGATCGGACAACCCCAGGTAGTTGTTCGCGCAGAAGTTGATGACCTCGTCGCCCGGACGCACGCGGATGGTGGCGCCCTGCGGCGACGTGATGACGCGCTCCTTCTTGTACAGACCGGCTTCGCGGATCTCGCCGACCTGCGCCGCGAGGCTGTCGAGGAAGCGTCGATCCATGCCGGGAGCATCATGGCGCGGCGGCCCGCGGCGTGCACGCGGGGCCGGACTGTGGGATCGGATCGAGGCGGCCGTCGCCGCGCTCACCGCGCGGCCCTGGCGTCCTCCGCCTGACGGAACGCCGCGGCGCACGCGTCGCGTACCGCGATCGGCGAGCTGTCCGCGACCTCGACCATGCGCATGAGCGCGTCGAACAGCGGATCGGACCCGATCCGCGGCAGCTCGCCGCCGCCCTCGCGCCAATGCTCGCGCGCGTCGTTGACGATCCGCACGACCTCATCCTGGAAATCGTCGGTCCGGAACTCGTTGAGCAGCGCGATCCGTTCGGCGACCTGCGAGAGGACCTGCGCGCGCTGCTCCGTCTTCATCGCGTCACGGCCGTGGTGTACCGCTCGTACAGATGCCGCAGCGTGTCGAGCGGCGCGTCGTAGAAGCGCGCCGGATCCGCGTCGATCCATTCGGACGCCGCACGCGGCGGCTTGCGCAGGACGCCGCGGTAGCGACCGAGGTGCCGCGCGGCGGGCTTCGCGGCCCCGTCCGCTCGCCAGAGCCCGAAGAAGCGCTCGTGCGGCGCGACGTCGAGCGGCGGCCGGTCCCAGATCTCGCTCGCGTAGTCGGCGTAGCACCAGAGCATCGCGCCCGCCGCGCCCACCTCGTACAGCGCGTCCAGCGACTCGGCGACGAACGCCTCCGCCACGCCCTCCTCCTCGCTGGTGCGCGTCGGCATGCCGAGCTCTTCGAAGAGGACGTCCTTCCCGCCGAGCCAGCGCGTGACCTCGGCGAGGAACGCGGGGAGCGCCGCGTCCGTGCGGCTGCGCGCCCACGCCGCATAGAGCGGGTACCCGTGCATGCAGAGGAAGTCCGACACCTCCGCCGCTTCGGCCGGCCCGAGACGCCGGTCCTGCTCGAGATCCTCCATGTGCAATCCGACAGTCACGCGGCATGCCGGGTCCGCCGCACGTACGGCGTCGTTGATCTTCGCCAGCCAAGCGCGCGCTCGTTCGCGTGTGGGCGGCACGCAGACGTTGGAGCTCTCGTTGCCCAGATCCCACGCCCACAGCGCGGGATGGCCGCGGAGCGCGGTCGCGGCCTCGCGCGCGAGCAGCATCTGCGCGCGCACGACCGCGTCGTCGGCGAACCAGTTTCGCGCGGCGACGCTCGCGTAGCCGCCGCCGCACACGATCGGGAAGCGGCCGGGCTCGCCCGCCGTGGTCGCCCAGCGAGGGAGCCAGTTCGCGCCGCTCATGTGGCCGGTGAAGAGCGTCGGCACGAGCGCGAGACCGCGTCCGGCCGCCGCATCGGCCACCTCGACGAGCGCCGCGAGCGCCGCGCGGTCGACGCGGTCGGGCTCCGGCTGGAAATCCTCCCAGAGGAGGAACACGCGCACCGAGTCCGCGCCCGCCGCGCGGATGCGCTCGAAGTCGGCGAGGGTCTCCTCGCGCGAGAAGCGCTGCCACCAGCGCATCGCCGTCCTCGCCGGCCAGTAGTTCACGCCGACGCGGAACGCGTTCACCGCCGCACCTCCCTCGGCTCGCTCGTGAGGACCTGCTCGTACACGGCGAGGTAGTCGTCGACCATCCGGTCGCGGCTGAAGCGCTCCGCGCAGCGCGCCCGGATGGCGCGGCGGTCGAGCGCGGCCACGCGGCCCACCGCGGCGACGGCGCCGTCGACGTCGTCGACGACGAAGCCGGTGCGGCCATCTTCGACGACCTCGGGGACGGAGCCACGGCGGCGCGCGATCACGGGCGTCCCGCAGGCCATGGCCTCGACCATGGCGAGTCCGAAGGGCTCGGCGAAGTTCACCAGATGGACGAGCGCGAGCGCGTTCCCGAGGAGCTGGTCGCGCTCCTTCGGACCCGCCGAGCCGACGTAGCGCACGCGCACGTCGTCGACGTGCGGCGCGATCTCCCGCGCGAAGTAGTCCTCGTCGTGGATGATCCCGGCGAGCACGAGCGGCAGCCCGGTCCGTCGCGCGACCTCGATCGCCTCCGCGACGCCCTTGTCCGGATGCATCCGCCCGAAGAACACCAGATACGCGCCCGCGCGGTCGCGCGGCGTGAACTCGCCGAGGTCGATGCCGTGATGGACGGTGCGCAGGTACGTGAGCCCGGGATGGCGATCCGCGTCGCTGATCGACACGTAGTGCACGCGCCCGTCGTATCGCTCGTACACGGGAAGGATCCGCTCGGATGAGAAGCCGTGGATCGTCGTGACGACGGGAATGTCCCACCCGCCGGTGTACGTGAGCGGCAGGAAATCGTAGTGGTTGTGCAGGAGGTCGAGCCCGAGCTCGCGCGAACGCTCGAACGCGTTGGCGATGTGCAGGCTCTCCCAGACCTTCGCGTCGAGCGAGCGGTCCTCGGCCAGCGGGCGCGGACACACGCTGTCGAGCCGCGCCGCGGTCACCGAGTCGGCCGTCGCGAATAGCGTCACGTCCACCCCGCGCTCGACCAGCCCCTCGGCGAGGAGCGAGACGACCCGCTCCCACGGTCCGTAGTGCCGAGGTGGAACCCGCCACGAGATCGGGGCGAGCATGCCGACCCGCGGTGTCATGTGCGCGAGCCGCTGCCTCGCTCGACCTCGCCGAGCGCGTCGCCGACCTTCTCGGCGGCGTCCCGCGGCTCGTACGAGATCTCGGAAGACACGCGCGCCTCGCCCGTCCCGACGGGCTCGAACATCTCCCACGTCGGCGCGCCAGCGGAGCGTCTGAGGATCGCGCCGATCCAGTGCATGCCGCCCTCACTGCATGCCGGACGCCAACCCCGGGAATGCTCGCCCGCGAGGCGGCCGAGCGTCTAGGCGCCCTCCTCGTCGGTCGGGAACGCGCCGATGAGCGCACCCGAGACGCGCGCCTGAGAGACGAGGTCGAGCCAGACGTGTTCGATCGTCGGCCCGTCCGAGATGGATTCCTCTCCCCGCGCGCGCCGGAGCACGACCACGGCGCACGCGCGGAGCGTCGGCGCCGAGACGTACGCGCCGTCGGTGCAGCGCGCCACGCTCGCCGCGTGCGGCCAGCGCCGATGCGCGTCGACGTACGCGGCGATGTCGTCGGGAGGCGTCCCGTGCAGCGTCGATCCGTCCTCGACCAGGACGACCGCGACGTCGTACGGCGTCATCGTGGCGAGGGTCACGCCTCGGCCGGCGATGTAGGCCACGTCGTTCAGCCGGAAGGTGATGCGGTCCTCCGGGCCGAGCGCGCCGGCACGCGCGAGGATCCGTGTCGCGATCGTCAGCTCGGTGGCGGGTTGCTCGCGCACGAGCACGGCACAAGCGTGCCACGGAACCGTCCGGAGGCCCACTTCGCCGAGGCCGTCGCGCACCGCCGTCGCACAGGCGGCGCGAGAATCGAGCGGTGGCGCGCGTCCTCGTGATCGGCGGAACCGTCTTCATCGGGCCGTCCGTCGTCCGGCAGCTCGCGCAGGCCGGACACGAGGTCGCGGTGTTCCACCGGGGCGAGCACGAGACCACGCTGCCCGAGGGCGTGCGGCACGTCCACGGCGACCGCGCGCTCATCGGCGAGCGGCGCGATCACATCGCCGAGCTCCGCCCCGACGTCGTCGTGGACATGCGGGCGATGACGGAGGCCGACGCACGCGCGGTCGCCGACACGGCCCGCGGGATCGCGGGCCGGCTCGTCGTCGTGAGCAGCATGGACGTGTACCGCGCGTACGGCAGGCTGCACGGGACCGAGCCCGGTCCCGCGCTCCAGCCGCCGTTCGACGAGGATTCGCCGCTGCGCGAGAAGCTCTATCCGTACCGCGAGACGCCTACCGCGCAGCCGCGAGGCGAGGCAGCAGGACGGTCGGCCGCGCCGGAGTGGCTGACCTCCTACGACAAGATCCTCGTGGAGCGCGTCGCGCTCTCCGACCCCGAGCTCCGCGGGAGCGTGGTGCGCTTTCCGATGGTGCACGGGGAGCGCGACGGCCAGCGCCGGTTCTATCCGCTCTGGAAGCGAATGGCGGACCACCGCCTCGCGATCCTCATGAGCGAGAAGTCGGCGACATTCCGGTCGTCGCGGACGCACGTCGACAACGCCGCGTACGCGGTCGCGCTCGTCGCGACCGACGATCGCGCCGCGGGACGCGTGTACAACGTCGGCGAGCCCGACGCGCTCGCGTGGAGCGAATGGGCGCTGCTCATCGCGAAGCGGATGAGCTGGGGCGGCCAGCTCGTGATCCGCCCGTCCGACGAGATGCCCCCACACCTGCGCGACTCGCGGCCCGACGTCTGGGATCATCACCTCGTCGCCGACACCTCGCGGATCCGCCGCGAGCTCGGCTATCGCGAGGTGGTCTCGCGCGAGGAGGGCCTGCGGCGCGCGCTCGCCTGGTACGCCCAGGAGCGGCCGCCCGACCCCAAAGCGGCCGGAAGCCTCGACTACGAGGCCGAGGACAGGGCGCTTGTCACGATCCGCGGGGCGGCGGTGCATTGAAGGAAGAGATGGGCGCTGTCGAGGCCGTCCGGGTCGCGGGTGCCGCCCCGGCCATCCCACCCGCGCTCGAGGCGCTCTTTCGAAGGGAGTACCCGCGCGTGGTCGCGATCGCGCGGCGCATCGTCCGCGACGCCGACGAAGCCGAGGACGTCGCCCAGGACGTGTTCGTGTCCTTCTACAGGAGGCACCCCGCGGACGCCGGCTACGCGTCAGCCTGGCTGCACGCCGCGGCGGTCCACACGGCCCTGAACACGATCCGGTCGCGGCAGCGCCGCGGCAGGCGCGAGCTCGCGCACGCGCGCGAGCACGACGTCGCCGTCGACCCGGCGCGGCACGCCGAGCGGACGGAGACGCGCGCGGAGGTGCGCGCCGCCCTCGCCCGGCTCGACGAGCGCAGCGCGTCGCTCCTCGCGCTCCGATACAGCGGGCTCTCCTACGACGAGATCGCCGCGGCGCTCGGCCTGCGGCGCTCGAGCATCGGCACGTTCCTGAGCCGGGCAGAAGCCGCGTTCCGCAGGGAGGTCACCAGGTCATGAGCGACGACATCGACGAGCTCCTCGGCGTCCGCGAGATCGAGGTCGACACGGAGCGCGCGCTCGCGCGCCTCCGCGCGCGTGTCGAACGCGACCGCATCCGGCCGGTGACGCGCGCGGCCGCGCGCCGCGACGGGCCGCTCGTGTCGCTGTGGGTGAAGGGTCTCGCGGCGGCCGCGTCCGTCGCGCTCATCGCGACGCTCCTCACCGTCTCGGGCGTGGCCGAGACCATCCTCACGATCTTCGAGCCGAAGCAGGTCGTGGCCGTGCCGATCACGACGACGGACATCCAGCGCGCCGTGGCCGGTCTCGGCTCCTACGGCACGCTCGAGTTCTCGACGCCGCCGAAGCCGTACGACGTGCCCGACGTCGCCACCGCGGCGAAGGACAGCGGGATCGTCGTGCTCGTCCCCGGCCAGCTGCCGTCCGGCGTGAGCATCGCGACCGCCCGCTACGGCGTGATGCCGCGCACGACCGCGACGTTCACCTTCAGCGCCGAGAAGACCCGCGCCTCCGCGTCACGGCTCGGCCGCACGCCGCCGCCGATGCCCGCGAACATCGACGGCGCCAAGCTCTTCATCACCGGCGGCCCGGCGGTCGTCCAGTACTTCGACGACGGCACCGCGCCAAAGGGCGACACCGGCGATCCGTTCGCGACGCTGCCCAAGCTCGTCGTGGCGCAGGGCAAGGGCCCCATCGTGCGATCCGACGGCGTCACGGTGGAGCAGCTCCAGCAGTACCTCCTGGCGCAGCCCGGCGTCACGCCGCAGCTCGCCGCGCAGATCCGCGCGATCAAGGACCCCTCGAGCACGCTGCCCATCCCGATCCCGGTGGACATGGCGACGTCGAAGAACGTGACGGTGCAGGGCGCGCCTGGCGTGTTCGTCGGCGACTCGACCGGACTCGGGAGCGCGGTCATCTGGCAGAAGGACGGCATCGTATTCGGCGTCGCGGGTACGCTCACCGAATCGCAGATCCTGGCGGTGGCGAACTCGCTCCATTGAGCGGCGCCGACGCGCCCGCGATCCGGACGCGCGGTCTCGCCAAGCGGTACGGCGAGGTGGAGGCCCTCGCCGGCCTCAGCATGACCATCCCGCGCGGCGCGGTGTTCGGGTTCCTCGGTCCGAACGGCGCCGGCAAGACGACCGCCGTGAAGCTCCTTCTCGGGCTCGCGCGGCCGAGCGGCGGCCGCGCCGAGATCCTCGGCCTTCCGGCGGGGTCGCCCGAGTCACGCCGCCGCGTCGGCTACCTGCCCGAGCTCTTCCGCTACCAGAGCTGGCTCACGGCGCGGGAGGTCCTCGCGCTGCATTGCGAGCTCGGCGGGATCGATCGCACGGCGTGGTCGCGCGAGATCGAGGACGCCCTCGCGGTCGTCGGCCTCTCCGATCGCGGCTCGACGCGCGTCGGCGGCTTCTCGAAGGGCATGCAGCAGCGGCTCGGCCTGGGCGTCGCGCTGCTCGGCGATCCCGAGCTCGTGCTCCTGGACGAGCCCACGAGCGCCCTCGACCCCGTCGGGCGCCACGACGTACGCGAGATCATCCGCGCGCTGCGCGAGCGCGGCGTGACGGTGTTCCTCAACTCGCACCTGCTCTCCGAGGTCGAGCAGGTCTGCGATCGCGTCGCGATCGTCGACCACGGTCGCGTCGTCGCGGACGGCACGCTCGCGGAGCTCCTGCGGACCGACACCGTCCGCGTCCGCGCGTCCGATCTGCCGCGCGACGCCCTGGCGTCGCTCGCCGCCTTCGGCCGCATCGACGCCGACGGCGACTGGCTCGTCGCTCGCGACCTCGACGTGGCCCGCGTGCCCGACCTCGTCGCGGCGATCGTCGGCCTCGGAGGTCGCGTGCACGCGGTCGAGCCGCGGCACGAGACCCTCGAGGACCGCTTCCTGCGCCAGCTGGGCGGCGCGTAGATGCTGGCGCTCGCCATCGCGCGTCTCACGGTGCAGGAGCTGCTGCGACGCCGCCTGTTCCTCGTGCTCATCGGGCTCACGGTCCTGGTCATCGCGTTCACCTCGTGGGGCTTCGGTCAGATCACGACGGCCGGCGGCCGGCCGCTCGCGCGGGTCGAGCAGGTCGCCGTCGTATCGCAGCTCCTGATCCTCGTCGCCTTCATGTTCAGCTTCACGCTCTCGTTCGCTGCCGTGTTCGCCGGAGCGCCGTCGCTGTCGGGCGACGTCGAATCGGGCACGGCGCTCGCGATCCTCGCGCGGCCGATCTCGCGCGCGGAGTTCGTCATCGGGAAATGGCTCGGCGTCGTCCTCACCATCGTCATCTACGCGGTGCCGACGACGGCGGTGCAGCTCTTCATGGTCGACCGCATCGTGCAGTACGTACCTCCGCACCCGCTGCAGTTCGTGGCGTTCATGGTCCTCGAAGGCATGGTCATCCTCACGCTCGCCCTCGCGCTCTCGACGCGGTTCGCGGGAATGGTCGGCGGTGTCGTGGCGCTCATCTTCTGGGGCGTCGGCTGGATCGGCGGGATCGTCGGCGGCATCGGTCTGGCGCTCGGCAACGAGACGGCGACGCACGTCGGCACCGCCACGCGCCTCCTGCTCCCCACCGACGGCATGTGGCGCGGCGCCGTGTGGAGCCTCGAGCCCGCGACCATCATCGCGGGCATCCGCGCTGCCGGCTCGGCGGCGGCCGGGAATCCCTTCTTCGCCGCCGAACCGCCGGAGCCGCTGTATCTGGCGTGGACGCTCGCCTGGATCGCCCTCGGTCTCGCCGTCGCGGTCTGGAGCTTCAGCCGCCGAGAGGTCTAGCGCTCTCTCGCAGGCTCTGTACGATGCGCGCGTGGACGGCGACGCGGCCTTCCGGCGGCGGTCCGGACTGCAGGCGTTCCTCGTCGCGGGCTTCTCGCTCGCGTACGCGGCCGTGTTCCTCGGCTTCGTCCGCACGGACCCCACGAACGCGACAGCGGCGACGCTCGCGTGGGCGCTCGTCGCGGCGGGCGCGCTCTCCGCGACCATCGCGACGGCCGGCCTCGGCTCCTACATCGGCGGCCACGCGGGCGCGTTCCTCGTCGCGCTCGGCGTCGGCTACGCGCTGCTCTCGGCGACGCACGGCGCGTTCGCGGCCATCGCCGACGCGCAGGGCTTCGCCGATCTCGACCTGTCGCCGACCGACCCACGCGGCTTCGCGACCTTCGGTCTCGCCGGCCTCTGGATGCTCGTCGCGGGGCTGGAGCTGCGCGGCCGGGCCGACCTCAAGCGTATCTACCCGACCATCGCGATCGCCGGCGGCGCCGACCTCATCCTGCTGTTCGCCGCGACGGTCGTCGGGTACGAGCCCGGGGTCCTCCTGACCGGCGGCCTCGCGTCGGTGATCCTCGGGCCGGCGTTCTGGGCGATGACCGGCCGCCTGCTGCGCGGCTAGCCCCCTTCCGTCGCTCCAGGTTCTCCGCGACGCGGGCCTTCACGACCTTTCGCACGAGTGCAGCGGCCGATCGAGCGGTAACCGTGCCGTCGACGCGCCGGACAGGTATCGCCCGAGCTCGCGCGCGTACAGCGCCTTGGCGCGTCCCAGAACCTACGGCCGAGGCGCACTCTTAGGCGACCTTCACATTCCCTTCATGCAGGGCGTGTGACAATCAGAATATGAACACGATCAAGACGGTCGGCTTGCTCGCCGTCCTCACCCTTCTCCTCATCTTCGGCGCGCGCCTGTTCTTCGGGCCGTCGGCGGTGCCGATCGCGCTCGTCATCGCCGCGGTCATGAACCTGGGCTCCTGGTGGTTCTCCGACAAGATCGCGCTGTCGTTCGCCGGCGCCCACCCGGTGAGCGAGGCCGAGGCGCCCGACCTCTACCGCGTCGCGGCGCGCGTCGCCCAGATCGCGAACGTCCCCATGCCGCGCGTGTACGTCATCGACCAGCAGGCTCCGAACGCCTTCGCGACCGGACGCGACCCCCAACACGCGGTCGTCGCGGCGACGCGCGGGATCATCGAGATCACGAGCGAGCGCGAGCTCACCGCCGTGCTCGCGCACGAGATCGGCCACGTGAAGAACCGCGACACGCTCGTCATGGCGGTCGTGGCGACGATCGCGGGCGCGATCTCCTACCTCGCGCAGATGGCGCAGTGGTCGATGTGGATGGGCGGTGGCCGCCGCGACGATCGCGACTCCGGGCAGCTCGGCACGATCGGCATGCTCCTCGGCATCATCCTGCTGCCGCTCGCGGCGATGCTCGTGCAGCTCGCGATCTCCCGCTCGCGCGAATACGGCGCCGACGACCAGGGTGCGTCTCTCACGCATGACCCGCTCGCCCTCGCGTCCGCGCTGCGCAAGCTCGAGAGCTACAGCAAGAAGATCCCGATGCAGGTGAATCCGGCGGTCGCGCCGCTCTTCATCGTGCAGCCGCTCCTCCCGGGCGGACTCAGCGGGCTCTTCTCCACGCACCCGCCCATCGAGCGGCGCATCGCGCGTCTCGAGCGCATGGCCGGCGCGGAGCTCCCGCAGCCCTTCTAGGGCCGCGGCGGCCTACTCCGCGATCGTCGTCGTGCCGTCGGCGAGGATGGACCAGTGCGTCATGTCCTTGCCTGGCTTGGCACCGTGCCAGTGACGCGTGTTGGCGGGGATGAAGGCCACGTCGCCACGGCCGACCACGCGCTGCTCCTTCTCGTCGGCGACGATGCCCTCGCCCTCCGTGACGATGAGGATCTGGTCGCAGGTGTGCGTGTGCCACCTGTTCACCGCGCCGTTCCGGAAATGGATCTCGGACAGCCGTAGGTCGCGGCTCACGTCCTCGCCGACCGCCGTCTGGGAGTCGACCTCGCCCTTGAAGATCGGATTCGGCGAGCGCTCCCGGCCCGCCGCGCCGATGTGCACTACGCGCATACGGTCGATTGTGCCGCACACTTGCGGCGATGCCCGTCCTGGTCCTCCTCCACGCGTTCCCGCTGGACCGCTCGATGTGGGACCGCGAGGTCCGCGCCTACGCCGACGCCGCGTCGCCGGTCATCGCTCCGTCGTTCCCGGGGTTCGGCCGGAGTGAGGTCCCGCCGCGGCAGCCGACGCTCGACGACTACGCCGACGCCGTGATCGGCGTCATGGACGCGGCGCGGGTGCGGAAGGCCGCCATCGCGGGCCTGTCGATGGGCGGCTACGTCGCGTTCGCGATCTGGCGGCGCCACCGCGACCGCGTCGCCGGGCTCGCGCTCATCGACACGAAGGCCGAGGCAGACACGCCCGAGGCGGCGCAGAACCGCATCCGCCTCGCCGAGACGATCCGCGAGCACGGCGTCGAGGCGCTCCTGAAGGCGCCGCCCCAGTGGCTGCGCGACGGCGCGCCGCAGTGGCCCGCCCTCAAGGAGCTCATCCGCGCGCAGAACAAGGAGGCCGTGGCGCAGGCGAGCGTGGCGATGGCGCGTCGTCCCGACTCGACGCCGGACCTTCCGACGATCGACGTACCGACCGCGATCCTCGTGGGAGAGGCCGACGCCATCACGCCGCTCGCGCACGCGCGCGCGATGAGCGAGGCCATCCCGCACGCGGCGCTCTCGGTCATCCCCGACGCCGGTCACCTCTCGAACCTCGAAGCGCCCGAGGCCTTCGATCGAGCGATGCGCGCGTGGCTCAAGCGCCTGGCCTGATCTCCGCCGGGACGCGAGGAGTGCCTGCTCGTACGCCGCGGCTCAGAAGGGGCCGGCGAGCTCCGGTGGCGCGAAGATGCGCGACGGCGCTTGCCACCACTGATCCACGGCCTCGCCGCGGCATTGCTCGAGGAGCGCCGCGATGGTGTCGGGCGGCTGACCGCCGGCCGCGGCCACGACGACGACCTTGCCGGCGCGGAGCGCGCGTCCGTAGCGCCGGCGGATCTCCTTCGGCAGCCAGGATCCCGGGATCAGGCGACCGAGGACCTTCGCGATCGTCGCGCGCAGCCCGCGCCATCCTTTGAACGGGAGCCAGGCGCGGTCGCCGGCGATGAGCGCCGCGCGCTCGCGATCCGTCGCGAGGACGGTGATGTCCTGCTCGCGCACGCCGGATTCGCGCAGGAGCGTGACCGCCTGGACCGCGGCGTCGTCGTCCGCGAACGCGGCGCCCGTGACCATGCCGCCCGCGACGGCCTCGAGATACGAGGTGGTAGCCATCAGCGGCGAATGCTAGAGAAAAGGCCGGTCACACGCGCCACGCGAGGACCGGGATGCGCATCTCCTCAGGACTCAGGCCCCCGTGCGAGCCGCGATGACGGAAGTCCTGGCCGTCGACGCGCATGATCCGCGCGGCGCGGTCGCCGCCGAGCAGCGCGCACACCTCGCCGATGCGCGCCCGCGCGAGCGCGCCGTCGCCACGACCGCCGAAGAACCCGGCCGCGATGAGCTCGTCGCGGTCGAGCGGATCGAACACGCCCGGCCAGCGCTCCTCCAGATGCTGGCGCACCAGCGCGGGGTGATCGGTGTGCAGGAACACCAGGCGCGGCTCCCCGGCGATCGGATTGCGCAGCAGCGCACGCAGCTCCTCGTCGCCGAGGAGGTCGATCGACTTGTCCGGGTCGGTGAAGGCGTGGCCGTGGTCGGCGGTGAGGATCACGAGCGTGTCGCCGGGCTCGCGGTCGCCGACGGCGCGCGCGAGGTTGAGGTCGAAGCTCGCCGCCTCCGCGGCGGCTTCGCCGCTCATCGGACCGTAGAGGTGCGAGCTCGTGTCGATGCCGGCCCAGTACGCGTAGACGTACGAAGGCGCGGTGCCGTGCGGCCGGCTGGCGATGAGCTCGCGCAGGCGCACGCCCATCGTCGTCGGGAGGACGTAGCCGACGTACGCCGCTTCGCGCGCGTGCATCCGCGTCATCGCCTCGTTGCGGAACATCTCCGGCTCGACGACGTAGGGCACCACGCCGCGCTCGCGCAGCCGGCCGTGGATCGACGGCGCGTGGATGAACCGCCGGGGATCGATCTTCGGATCGTCGAAGAACGAGCCGCGTCGCGTGATGGCCGGCCCCCACCGCAGCATCGCGGTCACCTGCTTGAACTCGTCGAGCCAGACGAAGTAGGCGATGTTCCCGTGCTCCTGCGGCGTGCGCGCGGTGTGCATCGTCGTGATGGCCGCCGCGGTCGTCGACGGGAACACCGTCGTCGCCTCGAAGAGCTGCGCGTGATCGCCGCGCTCGGCCCGCTCGACGATGCGCTTCAGGAACGGCGTCGCGCCGCTCGCGCAGAACCGCTCCAGCTGCCACCATCCGAGGCCGTCGGCGAGCACGACGACCACCTGGCGCGCTCCGTCGAGGAGCGCCGGATCGAGATCGGCGAGCGGCGGTGGGTCGTCCGCGGTCCGTGCCCCGAACGCGTCGAGCACCGTCGCGGGGAGATTCACGAGACCGCGTCCGTCGTAGCTCGGCGGCACCGCGCCGTGCGCGCGTAGGCGATCGGTGAGCGCGTCCGGCATCGCTGGACGATACTGCGAGCCGATGCGGACCGTCCTCGAGGTCGATGGGCTCTTCGACGGCGCGACCACGGTGCACGACGCCGCGATCGTCATCGAGGGCGGCGAGATCGCGTGGGCCGGCAAACGCTCGCGCGTCCCGAGGACGCCCAAGGGCGAGCGGTCGCGCGCGGTGACGGCACCGGCGTCCTTCGCGATGCCCGGCATGATCAACTGCCACGCGCATCTCACCTTCGATGGGTCCCCGAACTTCGACGCGGAGGCGCATCAGCCGGACGCGCTCGGGACGATCAAGGCGTTCAAGAACGCGCGCGCGTCGCTGCGCGCCGGCGTGACGGCGGTGCGCGACCTGGGCGCGAACGGCACGATGGTCCTCGAGCTCGCGCGCGCGATCGAGCGCGGCGTCGTCGAAGGGCCGCGCATCCTCGCCGCGGTCCGCGGCATCACGACCACGGGCGGGCACGGGACCGAGGTCGGCCGCGTCGCGGACGGCGCCGACGACGTTCGCCGCGCCACGCGCGAGCAGATCGCGGCGGGATGCGGCGTGATCAAGCTCTTCTCGACCGGCGGCGTGCTCGGCGCGGGCGCGGGGCCGGACCTCGCGCAGTTCACGCTCGAGGAGACGCGCGCGGCCGTCGAGGAGGCGCACAAGGCCGGCCTCAAGATCACCACGCACGCGCACGGCGCCGAGGGCATGCGCATCGCGGTGGAGGCGGGCGTCGACTCGATCGAGCACTGCACGCTCCTCGACACCCGGACCATCCGTCTCGTCAAGGAGCGGGACGTCGCGCTCGTGCCGACGTTCAACGCGCTACGGTCCATCCTCGACAACGCGGAGCAGCTGCCGGCCCAGGTGCGCGATCGCGCCCGGAGCGTCGCCGCCACACATCAGGAGGGCGTGCGCGCCGCGTACAAGGCAGGCGTGCGCATCGCCGCGGGCACCGACGCGGGCACGCCCTTCAACCGTCACGAGTCGTTCGCGCTCGAGCTGCGCTACCTCGGCGAGATCGGCATGACGCGCGACGAGGCGCTCGCCGCGGCGACCAGCCGCGCGGCCGACGTCGTCGGCCTCCCCAAGGCGGGCCGGATCGCCGCGGGCATGTGGGCCGACCTCGTGTTCGTCGATGGCGACCCCACGCGCGACCTCGACGTCACGCTCGCACCGAAGGCGGTGTGGATCCGAGGAGCGCAGGTCGCGGGCTAGAGGGCGCGAGCGAGCGGCGGCGCCCGTTACCGGGATGTCGCGGAGGTGTGGCCGCTCGTCGTGAGCTCGCGGCGGAGCGAGTCCTCGTCCGTCAGCGGCGCGGTGCAGGACGTGCCCACGCACACGTACGCGGCGACGCGGTCCGCGGGGAAGCCGCGCTGCGTCAGGAGCGCGGTGTCGCGCCGGGGATCCAGCGCGACGGTGACGATGTCCGGATCGTCGCTCGCACGCGCCGCGCGGATCAGCGGGCGCGCCCGCTCCTCGGGGCCGACGACCACGACCGAGATGGGCTCGCGGAGAGCGCGCGCGACCGCGTTGGCGTACGACGACGCGAACGGCCCCCATTGCCGGAAGTCGCCGACGAACGAGCGGAGCGCCGCGACGGCGACGTCGCGCCATTCGTCGTCGCCGCTCGCGATCGCGAGCCGCAGCAGCGCGTCCGCCGCGGCGGCGTTCTCCTCCAGCGGACGCTCGCGGCGCGCGAGCCGTCCGGGCGCGTCGCGCGCGGGCGTGTCGAAGAAGCCGCCGCGCTCCCGATCCTCGAGGTCCTGGCGCATCCGCCGCGCCACGCGAAGCGCCGCCTCCAGGTCGCCGACCTCCAGCAGCAGGCCGAGGTAGGTCGCGGCGTCCTCGAGGAGGCCGGGCAGCTTCGGGCCCGAGCCGTCATCGAAGCGGCAGAGCGCGCCGGTGGCGTCGCGGAGGCGCCTGTCGATGGCGCGCGCCGCCCGTACGCCGCGGTCGCGCAGCGCGTCGTCGCCGAGCGCGTCGCCGGCGCGGACGTACGCGGCCGCGGCGAGCGCGTTCCACGACGTGTAGAGCGTGCGGTCGACGAAGGGCGCGTCGTGGCGCGCGCGACCGGCGGCGTCCAGCGCGTAGTAGTGCTCGTCGGCGTCCTGCGACCCGCTCCACAGGCCGGTCTCGGGCTGGAAGAGCACCGCGTCCATCCAGCGGACGACGTGAAGCACGACGCGATCGAGCCCCGCGTCGGAGAAGGCGCGATGCGCGTCGGCGTAGATCGCGAGCAGCTCGGCGTTGTCCTCGAGCATCTTCTCGTAGTGCGGCACGTTCCAGTCACGCTGCGTGGCGTAGCGGAAGAAGCCGCCCTCGACCGCGTCGTACATCCCGTGCGACGACATCTCGCGGAGCGTCGTCCGCAGCATCGTCTCGATGTCCGGCGATCGCTCGCGACGGTACTCGTCGAGGAGGAAGCGCAGCAGCTTTGGCTGCGGGAACTTCGGCTCGCGCCCGAAGCCGCCGTACTGCGCATCGTACTGCCCGCTGGTGAGCGCGCGCACGACGTCGACGATCTCGTGCGTGAGCTCGCCGGGCTTCGCGGCGCGCGCCGCGTCCTCCCGCCGCACGACCTCCGCGACGCGCTGCGCGATCTCGTCGCGCTTGTCGCGCCAGATGTCGGCGACCGCGGTGAGGGTCTGGAGCATCGGCTCCGGCGCGATGTAGGTGCCGCCATGCACGATCTCGCCGTCCGGCGTGAGGAACACCGTACTGGGCCAGCCGCCCATGTTGTAGCGGCGGTTCACGTCGGGCCGCTCGTCGTTGTCGACACGGATCGCGACGAAGCGCTCGTTGACCGCCGCGATGATCTCGGGCGCGCTGTAGCTCGTCTCGTCCATAACGTGGCACCAGTGGCACCACACCGCGCTGATCGCGAGCAGCACCGGGACGTCCCGGCGGCGGGCATCCGCGAACGCCTCGTCACCCCACTCGCGCCATTGGATCTCGCCCGCGCGGTTCGGACGCGGCGAGAAGCGAAAACGGGCTATCTGCCTGCTCCCTCGGCGGTCGAAAGGCGGCCGTTCGGCACGGGTCGGATGGGGAGAACGGGCACAAGATCGAGTCTACGTGCGTTAGACTGGTGTCAGACCACTTGGAGGTGCGCACGTGGCGATCGAGCAGCAGGAGACCGGGACGCAGGCGGAGCAGCCCGTCGTCTCGATGACGTCGCGCGCCGCCGACAAGCTCAAGGAGATCATCACCAAGCAGGGCCGGGACGACCTCGCGCTCCGCGTGTACGTCACGCCCGGCGGCTGCAGCGGCTTCTCGTACGGGATGACCTTCGCGGAGGGCCGCGAGGAGGATGACACGCTCGTCGAGCACGAGGGCGTCCGCATCGTCGTCGACCCGATGAGCGCCATGTACCTCAAGGGATCCGAGATCGACTTCGTGGACGCGCTCATGGGCGGCGGCTTCGCGCTTCGTAACCCGAACGCCGTGTCGAGTTGCGGCTGCGGCCAGTCGTTCCGCACGGCGGAGCAGGCCGGCACCGCAAAGGCCTGCGCGCACTAAGCACCACGCGCGCGCTCGTCGTCGTGGACATGATCCACGACTTCGCCGATCCGGCCGGCGCTCTGTACTGCGGGCCGTCCATGGAGCGGATCATCCCCGTCGTCGCGTCGGAGATCGCGCGCGCACGCGCGTCGCGCGAGCCCGTCATCTACCTCACCGACGCGCACGTCGTCGGCGACGCGGAGTTCGCGATGTTCCCGCCGCACGCCATCGTCGGGACGAAGGGCGCCGAGATCATCCCCCAGCTCGCGCCGGCCGCCGGCGACACGGTGATCCCGAAGCGCCGCTACTCCGGGTTCTTCGGCACGGATCTCGACATCACGCTGCGCGAGCGCGGCGCGAACACGATCCGGCTCGTCGGCGACTGCACGAACATCTGCGTCCTCTACACCGCCGCGGACGCGCGCAATCTCGGCTATGCGGTCGAGGTCGTGCGCGACGGCGTGACCTCGTTCGACGAGGAGGCGCACCGCGACGCGCTCCGCGAGCTGGAGAGGACCCTCGGCGCGACGCTCGTGTAGCGCGCGGGCTCGAGCTCCTCGTCCGAGGCGACGTCAGGCGGGCGCCGGCTCCAGCTGGAGTCCGGTCGAGAAGGCGCAGTTCTTGGCATAGACGCTGATGACCGTGGTCGCCTCGAAGATCTGCTCGTTCGTCATCCCGAGGTTCCGCAGCGTCTCGGCGCGGTAGGCCATCGAGAGCCTGCCGTCGTTCACGACGCTCGCGGCGTACGCGACGAGCTCCTTGTTGAGCCGCGAGACCTCGCCCTCGTGGACGGTGGCGATCTCGCGGTCCAGAACGATCTTCGCGTACAGCGGGTCACCGGCCATGTAGCTGAAGTAGCGCGGCACGCTGCCGAGCTTCGCTCGGACCTCGACGAGGATCGGGGTCGACGGATCTTGCGCGCGGACCGGCGCCACGTCGTTGAACGCCGCGATCGCGCGCTCGAAGGTGTTGATGCTCGTGACGTGGGCGATCGTCGCGACCAGCTCGACGATCTGACCGTCGTCGATGCCGTACTCGCGCCGCAGGCCTCGAGTGTGGGCGTAGAGCTCGTACGGCGCGGCCTTCGTCGCGGCGACGGCGAGCGCGATCATGCGCTTCTGCAGGTTGAGGAGGGTGCGCGTCGCCATGACGTGCGCGAGCTCCTGGTGGTTCCCCATGAGGATGGAGGGCCGCAGACCCAGCGCGCGCGTCGAGGGTGTCATCGCCGGCGCCTTCGAGATCTCCCGGATCATCGCGTCGATCTTCCTGACCATGTCGCCGTGCTCGCTCGCGTCTGGCAGCCGGATGGTCGGCATCGTCGTCCTCCTCTTCCTCGGCGCGAAGTCTAGGCGTCCGCTCGTCGCCCGAGCGAGGGAGGACCAACGTTCATGCTCGTTCTCTCATGCGAGGGACGACGGCATACGGATGTGAGCGGATGCTCGAAGCGAGATTGAGCCATGGCAACGCGCGGGTGTCTCGCACGAGGAATGGGTCGCGGCCCGGCTCCAGCCGAGAACGGATTAGCGCTCAGGCTCACGCATCCGTGTAGCCCTCCGCGCCGGGGTGGCCGGCACCCGTGCGAAGCACGAGCCACAGGTAGTTCGCGAACGGACGGATGCGCGCCAGGTCGGCGTCCGAGAAACGGTGGGCGCCGATGAGGACGAGCGCGCCGCGGACGTCCAGGCCGGCGACGGACACGGGCATGAGGGCCGCGGAGCGCGCGCCCGGCACGGGACGATCGGCCGCCGCCAGCTCGTCGACGGTACGCGCCGTCGCGGTGCGCATCGTGTCGCGCGCCAGGTCCGCGAGCCGATCGGTCGACGCGTTCGAAAGGCCGCGCGACGCCGCGACGAATCGCGCGTCGCCCGCGGCGTTCGAATAGAGCAGCGCGACCTCCGCGGGCACGATGCGAAGGAGCGACTCCAGGAAGACCCGGGCGAGCTCCCCGCGCTCGAGCCCCGCGAGGGCGCGCGCGGCGTCGAGGATCGCCTCGACTCGGGCACGGCGCGGGTCGAGCCGGTAGCGCAGCTCGCGCAGCGCGCCGACGCCGAAGCCGAGCAGCAGCAGGAGCACGATCCCCGCGGCCCGGCCGCCCACCTCGAGCACCGGCTCGCCGACCGCGTGCCCGCTGACCGTCCAGAGCACGCCCGTCAGCACGAGCGTGATCGCGGCCGCGATGAGACCGGCGCCCGATCCGGCGAGCGCGCCCACCGCGACCACCGGGACGACGGAGAACGCTCCGGCCGCCGCGCCGAATCCGGGCTCGAGCGCGAAGAAGAGCACCACGTACGCCGCGAGCGACGCCGCGATGACCGCGGCGGCCCGACGGAAGCCGCGCTCCCGCACCAGCGGTGGCACGTAGGCCGAACCCTCCGCTGAAGGCGGCGTCGCCTGCCGCGGACGCAGCGCGTCGAGGATCTCTACCATCGGCGCGTCCTTGGTGATGAACGTGTGCGCGCCCGCGGCGATGGCGCGCTCGCGCACCGCACCGTCCAGGCTGAACATCACGATCTTCGTGGACGGCAGCTCCGAGCGAAGCTGCGGGATCAGGTCGAGGCCGGATCGTCCCGGCATCTCGTTGTCGAGAACGACGACGTCCGGATGATGCCGCCGCGCGACCCGCAGGCCCTCGTCGACATCGGCCGCCTCGCCGACGACGTACAGGGCGGCATCGCTTTGGATGAGCGCTTTGAGCCCCTCGCGCACCGCGACGTGATCGTCGATGACGAGGACCCGCGTGCGACCGGCCTCGGCGTGGACGGCACGCGCATGCGCCTGCTCGAGGAGCGCGCGATCGAGTGCCGGCGCTGAGACGAGGCCGCGAGCCAGGAGGACGTCGCCAAGACGCTTCGGCGTGCCCTTCCCGATGAGCTCGCGCTGCTCATCCAGCGCGCGCTCGAGCGTGGTCGGCTCCACGACGCCGGCGTCGAGCAGGTAGACGCCGAGCGCGGGTGTCGACGCGTGCGCGGGGATCAGGTCGCGCACCAGGCGCATCAGGTCGAGCGGACCGAACGGCTTGGTGACGAAGGCGTCCGCGCCCGACGCGATCGCGCGCTCGCGCTCCGCGGGGTCGTCGTGCGCGGTGAGGATGACGATCGGCACGGATGCCGTCGCGGGGTCGGCCTTGAGCTCCGCGCAGACCGCGAGGCCGTCGGGTCCGCTGTCGCCGAAGGTGATGTCGAGGAGCACGAGATCGGGGCGCGTGTCGCGCACACGATCGCGCGCGGCCTCGGCGGTGTCGGCCTCGCTGACGATCCAGCCCTGGCTCGTGATCGTGATGCGCACGAGCGCGCGTAGCGACGCTGAATCGTCCGCGACGAGCACCCGAACGGGATGCGGTCGCTCCGTCCCCACCTGCACTGTTAACTCAGTTTGAACGCCCGGCGCACCCACGGGGTGTCGGCGGCGTGTAGGACGCGGCCGCCGCGGAACGCGTATCATCACCCGTACGCGTATGACCGACAGTACGGGAGCCCTCCGGCCCGTTCCCGCGATCGACAAGGCCGCGCGCGTGCTGCGCGCGCTCGCCGAGGGCGGCCGGCCCCAGGGCATCAGCGAGCTCGCACGCGCGCTCAACGTGTCGAAGGGGACCCTGCGCGACGTCCTCCTGACGCTCGACGCCTACGGCTTCGTCGTGCGCGATCCGGATACGCGGTTCCGTCTCGGGCCCGAGCTGCGGACGCTCGCGGACGCGAGCACCCCGGACCTGCGGACGCTGGCGCAGCCGTACCTCGTCTCGCTCATGGAGTCGTTCGGCGAGACCGCGATCCTCGGCGTGGTGCACGACGGAAAGCTCGAGATCGCGGCGCGCGCGGAGCCGGCGACCGATCTGCACATGACCGCGCCTCTCGGGCGCCGCCTTCCGCTGGAGGAGGGCGCGCACGGCAAGGTGATCACGAAGGGCGTGGCCGTCGGCTACGACGACGAGGAGCTGTTCGCGGGCGTCCGCGCGGCGGCCGCTCCGATCGTCGATTCCCGCGGCCGGAAAGTGGCGTTCGTCATGGTCGTCGGCTTCAAGCAGCGGGTCGATCTGCGCACGCTCCGCAGGATCGGCGAGCGCTGCGCGAGCGCGGCGGACGCCATCTCGCGGCGCATCGGCGCGAAGGGCTCAGACGAGAACGTCAGCGCATGACGAAGCAGCTGCTCACCCTGCGCGTGAATGGCGAGGTGCAGCGGGTCGCGGCAGAGCCGCATCACACGCTGCTGGAGGTGCTGCGCGAGGAGCTCGATCTCACCGGGACGAAACACGGCTGCGAGCTGGGCGAGTGCGGCGCGTGCACCGTGCTCGTCGACGGCGTACCGATGCTCTCCTGCCTCACGCTCCCGCTCGAGGTCGAGGACGCCGAGATCACCACGGTCGAGGGCCTGGCGAACGGTCCCGAGCTGCACCCGCTCCAGCGCGCTTTCGCGGAGGAGGGCGCCGCGCAGTGCGGCTACTGCACGCCCGGCATGCTCATGAGCGCGAAGGCGCTGCTCGACACGACGCCGCGACCGACGCGCGAGCAGATCGCGAGCGCGATCAGCGGGAACCTCTGCCGCTGCACCGGCTACACCGCGATCTACGAGGCGGTGGAGAAGGCGGCGCGCGATGTCTGAGCTCGCCATCCTCGGGCGGCGCCTGCCGAAGGTGAACGCTTGGGCGCACCTCACCGGCGGCGCGCGCTACGCCGACGACATCCAGCTGCCGCGCATGCTGTACGGACGGCTGCTGCGCTCCACGCGGCCGCACGCGCGCCTCACGCGCATCGACACCTCGCGCGCGCTCGCGCATCCCGGCGTGGTCGCCGTGGTCACCGGCGCGGACATGCCCGAGAAGATGGGCATCATGCCGTCGACGCAGGACGAGACCGCGCTCGCGGTGGGCAAGGTCCGCTACGTCGGCGAGCCCGTCGCGGCGGTCGCCGCGCTCGACGAGGACACCGCGTTCGAGGCGCTCTCGCTCATCGACGTCGAGTACGAGGACCTCGAGCCGATCTTCACCATCGAAGAGGCGCTCGAGCGCGAGGACGTGAAGATCCACGACGAGGCCAAGCGCGCGAACGTGTTCAAGGAGGTGCACCTTTCGTTCGGCGATCTCGAGGCGGGCTTCGCGGCCGCGGATCACGTGCGGGAGGACTGGTTCTTCTTCGAGGGGAACACGCACGCGCCGATCGAGTCGCACGCCTGCGTGGCCTCGTACGACGCCGACGGGAAGCTGACGCTCTGGTCGAGCACGCAGGTGCCGCACTACCTGCACCGAGAGATGGAGAAGGTGCTGGGCCTGCCGCGCTCGCGCATCCGGGTGATCGCCACGCCCAGCGGCGGCGCGTTCGGCGGCAAGAGCGATCCCTTCGGCCACGAGTTCTCCGCCGCGCTCCTCTCCATGCGGACGAAGCGGCCGGTGAAGATCACGCTCGACCGGGAGGAGGTCTTCTACGCGCACCGCGGCCGTCACCCCGTGAAGATGCGCATCAAGACCGGCGTCAAGAAGGACGGCGAGATCACCGCGGTCGAGTTCAGCTCGTACCTCGACGGCGGGGCGTACGCGTCGTACGGCATCGCCACCACCTACTACACCGGCGCGCTCCTCACGGTCACGTACCGCGTGCCCGCCTACAAGTTCGACGGTATCCGCGTGTACACGAACAAGCCGCCCTGCGGGCCGAAGCGCGGCCACGGCACGACGCAGCCACGCTTCGCCTTCGAGTGCCAGCTCGACAAGATCGCCGCGGACCTCGGCTTCGATCCGATCGCGTACCGCCTGCGCATCCTGCAGCCCCCGCAGAGCCGCACCGTCAACGAGCTCCGCGTGACGACGATGGGCCTCGGGGAATGTCTTGCCGCGGTGCGCGACGCGACCGGCTGGGAGCGCAAGAAGGGACAGCTGCCGAAGGGCAAGGGCATCGGCGTGGCGGGAAGCGCGTACATCTCCGGCGCCGGCCTGCCGATCTACTGGAACGAGATGCCGCATTCCGGCGCGGAGATCCGCATCGACCGCGGCGGCGGCGTCACCGTGATGTGCGGCACGAGCGAGATCGGACAGGGCTCGGACAACATGCTCGCGGCGGTCACGGCGGAGACGCTCGGCATCTTCCCCGAGGACGTGCACGTCGTGTCCGGCGACACGAGCCTCGCGCCGGTCGACCTCGGCTCCTATTCGAGCCGGGTCACGATGATGGCGGGCAACGCGACGAAGAACGCGGGCCAGAAGCTGCGCGCGATGCTCTTCGAGGTCGCCTCCGAGAAGCTCGGCGTGCCGAAGGAGCGTCTCTCCGCGGCCTTCCGTCGCGTGTACGACCTGCAGGATCCGGAGAAGCACCTGTCCTTCGTCGAGGCCGCCAATCTCGCCGAGGCGAGGTACGGGACGCTCGTGGCGGCGGGCTCGTACCGCCCGCCGGCCGGTATCGGCGGCGGCTACAAGGGAGCCGGCGTGGGCCCGACGCCCGCGTACTCCTATCAGGCCGCCGTCGCCGAGGTCACGGTGGACCTCGAGACGGGGCAGCTCACCGTCGACAAGATCACGAGCGCGCACGACTGCGGCCGCGCGCTCAACCCGACGAACGTGGAGGGCCAGATCGAAGGGTCCGCGTACATGGGCTACGGCGAGATCGCCGTCGAGGAGCAGGTCTTCCGCGGCGGCCTGCACAAGAAGCCGAGCCTGCTCGACTACAAGCTGCCGACGAGCCTCGACACGCCCGCGCTCGAAGCGATCCTCGTCGAGACGATCGACAGCGAAGGACCCTTCGGCGCGAAGGAGGCGGGCGAAGGCCCGCTCAATCCGGTGATCCCGGCGATCGCGAACGCGGTGTACGACGCGATCGGCGTGCGCTTCGACGAGACGCCGATCACCGCCGAGAAGATCCTCGACGCGCTGGGGAAGCGCGACAACCGCGGCGTGCCGAAGGACCGCATCGGCCCGACGGGCCTCACGAGCGGCAAGGGCGATCCGAAGCGCGCCGTGCGCCGGCTCACGGCGTCCACCGAGGAGCGCGAGCGCAGGCGGAGCGCGACCTGATGCTTCGCCTGCCGCGCTTCCGCTACGTCTCGCCCCCGACGCTCGAGGAGGCCATCCGTCTGCGCACCGAGCACGCCGACTCCTCGATGTACGTCGCCGGAGGGACCGACGTGTACCCGAAGATGAAGCGGCGCCAATTCCAGCCCGAGGTCGTCATCTCGCTCGGACGTGTCGTGAGTGACGGCTTCGCGGACGGCACGGGCACCTCGTTCGCCGAACAGGGTCCCCTCCCCCCGGGGCTCCGCATCGGCGCGAACGCGTCGCTCACCGCGGTGAGCGAGCACCCGAAGGTGCGCGAGGGATACGCCGCGCTCGCGCAGGCGGCGTCGCTCATCTCGACGCCGCAGCTTCGCAACATGGGGACGATCGGCGGCAACATCTGCCTCGACACGCGCTGCAACTGGTACGACCAGTCGCTCTTCTGGCGCACCGCCGAAGGCTTCTGCATGAAGACGAACGCCGAGGTCGTCTGTCGCGTCGCCCCGTCGAGCCCGCGCTGCCTCGCGGTCGCGAGCGCCGACACCGTTCCCGCGCTCATCGCGCTCGGCGCGTCGGTGCACGTGGCCGGACCGAGCGGGGAGCGCGTCGTGGAGCTGGCCGAGTGCTACCGCGATGACGGCATCCGCTACCTGACGCTCGCACCCGGTGAGGTCGTCACCGAGGTGCGGCTGCCGCCGAGGGACGGGTGGAAGAGCACCTATCTGAAGCTCCGCGACCGCGGCTCGTTCGACTTCCCGATCGCCGGTCTCGCCGCCGCGGTCCGGTGGGACGGCGCGAAGGTCGCCGAGGCGCGGGTCGCCATCACGGCGCTCGCCTCGCGTCCGGTCGCGGTCGACGCGAGCGCGCTCGTGGGCACCGCCCTCGAGGACGACGCGATCGCCGTGGTCGCGGACGCGGTACACAAGGCGGCGCGTCCGATGGACAACACCTCGGGAACGATCAGCCAGCGGAAGCGCGCGTCCCGCGTGTTCGCCGAGCGCGCCCTTCGTTCGCTGCGCACATGAGCCTGAGTCGAGCGACGAGCGGCTCACCCGCGAGGAGCGAGTCCGGAAGCGAGCCGCCCTTCCGAGCCGTCGCGGTCGTCACGGCCGCGGGTTCGGCGGAGCGCTTCGGCGGCCGGAAGCTGCTCGCCAGGGTGGACGGCGAGCCGCTCCTCGATCGGACGATCCGCGCGCTCCTCGACGGCGGAGCGAGCGAGGTGGTCGTCGTCGTGGGGGCGGATTCCCGGTGGGAGCTCGAGCGCGACGTGAACGCGATGAACGACGCCCGCGTGCGCTCGGTCGAGAATCGGGATCCGTCCCGCGGCATGTTCTCGTCGATCCAGGAAGGCGTCGCGACCGCGAGCGGCGACGCGCTGCTCGTGATGCCCGGCGACATGCCCTTCGTCCGAGGGGACACGGTACGGGCGGTCATCGCGAAGTACCGGGAGCGCCCGGCCATCGTGTCGCCCCGGTATCGAGGCAAGCGCGGGCACCCGGTCGCGCTGCCGCCCGTTCTCAGGGACGAGATCGTGGCCACGCCCACGAGCGCCACGTTGCACGACGTCATCAAGCGCCATGTGGACATGCGGGTGGATCTGGACGTCGACGACGCGGGCGTTGTTCGCGATGTGGACACCCCGGCTGACCTCGTTGACGGCGGCAAATCGGGAGGCTAACGTCCGCCCGGGGACCTACAGCCAAACGCTGCAAAGGTGGGACGACACCCGTGAGCGAAGGCACCGGCGAACAGGCGGCACCCGACACTCCGGAGGTCTCCCGCCGGAGCTTGCTCAAGGCGGGCGTTCCCATCGTCGCCTTCATCGCGCTCGAGGCCATCGGCGGCATCGGCGCGACGAACGGCCCGGCGCCGGGGAAGGTCAAGAACGCCGAGGGCGTGGTCTTTCCCGATCCGACGCTCTGCATCGGCTGCCTGACATGCGAGGTGATCTGCTCGCAGGAGCACGAGCGGCACGGCCTCTCGAACGTGCCGCGGATCCGCATCTTCAACGACCCGACGACGAAGGTGGACCCGGTGATCCAGGCGGCCTACCCCGACCGCGGCCGGTTCCACCAGGAGCCGTGCCTCCAGTGCCCGACCGCCGAATGCCTCTACGTCTGCCCGGTCGACGCGCTCAAGGTCGAGCCGCGGACCGGCGCGCGGTACATCGACGAGGATCGCTGCGTCACGTGCGGGCGCTGCAACGAGGCGTGCATCTTCCCGACGAGCGATCTCGCGGAGGCGACCAACCGCGGTGATTCCCCGCCGCAGACGTCGCGCATCACGTACGACCCGGTCCGCGACACGTTCGCGAAGTGCGACCTCTGCTTCTGGCGGGACGGCGGTCCGGCGTGCGTCGAGCGCTGCCCGATCAACATCCGCATCCGTCAGGGGATCATCAAGACCGACGCCGGCCGCATGTGCCTCTCGCTGCCGGCGTCCGACAAGCCGACCTGGGACAAGCTCCGCGCGTTCCAGACGTTCGACGGCAGCCCCGCGGCGGGCAAGGCCTAGATGAACGGTCGTATCGGTCTCGCGATCGCGGTCGTCCTCACCGGCGTCTCCGCGTTCCTCATCCAGGTCATCGCGTCGCAGGCCGGGACCGCGCAGCCGTGGGGCAACGAGCTGAGCGACGACTTCGTCTTCGTGCGCGCGCTCCCCATCGTGCTCGGCCTCGGCGTCGCGTACGGGCTCGTCGGCGGATGGGCCCGCTCGACGGGCCGGCCGGCCCGCCGCGGCGATGGCGCGATCCGGCGCTTCTCCGGCACCACGATCGCCCTGCACGCGCTGCTCGCGGTGGGTTTTCTCCTCGCGCTGCCCACCGGACTCTGGCAGTACCTCGGCGGCATCCTCGACGCTCCGGGCCCGCTGCCGGTCTACCTCTACTACCGCATCCACTACGTCGGGGCCGCGATCATCCTCGTGGCGGTCACGGGCTTCGTCACGTACTGGTGGATGACGGGGGATCGCTCGCTCCTCATCCCGCGGGGGGACTGGGGTCGCCATCTGCGCGGCTTCGCGCTCGAGATCCCGCGCCCGCTCGGCACGCGTCTCGCACGCATCCTGAAGCTCGACCTCCGCCGGCCCGCCGGATCGTCGGGCGCGTTCACCTTCTACGAGAAGGTGTTCTCCTTCCCCACCTGGGGATTCGCGATCGGTCTCATCACCATCACGGGGCTCGTGAAGCTGCTGCGCTACGCGGTCCCCATCCCGGGCACGATCATCTTCGTCGACTCGACCCTTCACGTGACCGCGATGGTCATCCTCGTCATCCGCACGCTCGACCATCTGCGGTACACGCTCGGGCGCTGGCCGCTCGTGGTCGCGATCGCCACGGGCTGGCTTCCGCCACGCCGCGGTCACGCCGCGGGCGCGGCCGCTGATGTCGCCGAGGCCGAGCGCTCGGCGACGGGGGCCGGATCGTGAAGCGGCTCGTGGCCGTGCTGGGCCTGCTCTGGGCCGCCGCGAACCTCGTCGTAACGTACTGGATGGTGACCGGGGCCTTCATGGCGACCACGGCCCGGAAAGAGGGCCTGGTGGCCCAGGTATCGCTCCTGCTTGGTGGTCTCCTCGTTGGAGCGTTCGCCGTCGGCCTCGGCCGGCTCTGCCTGCGGATCCTCGCCGCGCCCGACGAGGCGTCCGGCGCGTGAGGTGACGCCGATGCGCGCGTTCCGCGTCGTCTCGCTGTTCCTTCTCATCGGCTCGCTGAGCGTCAACGTCACCGCGGCCTCCTCTCCGATCCGCCAGCTCACCGCGACGGAGGGCTCGAACCTCCGGCCGACCTGGAGCCCGGACGGCAAGCGCATCGCGTATCAGAGCAATCGCGACGGCAGCTACCACATCTACGTGATGGACGCGGACGGCTCGAACACCAAGCAGATCACGAGCGGCGCGGACACCGACGACCGTCACCCCGCGTGGAGTCCCGACGGCCGCGCCATCGCGGTCGATTCCGGCGACGCGACGCACCGCGAGATCTGGATCATCGACGTGGCGTCGCAGCGGCGCACGCAGGTGACGAAGACCGGCGCGATCGCGAGCTTCCCGAGCTGGAGCCCCGACGGAAAGCGCCTGGCCTTCTACGTCTATCGCGCGAGCGGCGCCACGTCGGGTGAGTTCAGCGGGACGATGGACGTGTGGACCGCCGCGCGCGACGGCAGCGGCCTGGTCCAGATGACGCGGGGCCTCGCCTCGGAGAAGAACAGCCAGTGCACGTTCGCGTGCCACTCCGTCCGCTGGTCGCCGGACAGCACGCGCATCGCGTTCTCGGATGGCGACCTGTCCCGCGTCCTCGTGATGTCCGCGGTGGCGACCGGCGGCGCGGCGCCCGAGGCGATCACGCCCGACGGCGAGCGCAGCCACTTCCCGGTGTTCCTCTCCAGCGGCCAGCTGCTGTACGTGACGGAGCACCTTTCCCTCGATCAGAGCTGGACGGATCTCTGGCGCCAGGACCCGACCTCCACCGCGCAGCGCGATCAGATCGCGCAGGGCATCCTCGCGCAGGGTCCCTTCGAGTTCTCGGCCGACGGATCGGAGCTGCTCTTCGCCTCACCGCGCAGCGGCAATTTCGAGATCTACGCGGTCACGCTGGATGACGCGGGCAAGGCCGCGCTCGCGACGAACCCGAACGCGGTGGCCGCGGTGAGGGCGCCGGCGAACACGTCCGCGGCGCTCAAGATCCCCGGCATGTCGCCCGAGGCGTACATCCTGCTCGCGATCGCGCTCTTCGCCCTCGTCGGCGAGATCTCGCTGCGCGTCGTGCGCCGCAGGCGCCGGCTGCGCGGCTAGCCCTGCTCGGGCGTCCCCGGCTCGCGACCTCCGCGTAGCAGATCGCGCCGCGTCAGCGGCGCGCGGCGCTCCTGCTCCTTGCGCTCCTGCTCGGCGAGCCACGCCGCGCGCTTGGGCGAGCTCGCGGCGGGGTCGCCCTGCGGCGCGCTGGGCTCGGCCGCGGGCGGCGGCGCCATCGCCGCGAGGTCGGCGCGCAGCGACGCGAGCTCGTCGAGGATGAGGCCGAGCTCGGTCGCGTGAAGCTCCTTGAACGCGCGGATCTGCTGCTCGAGCCGCGCGACGCGCGTCTCGAGCGTCTTGCGTGTCGATTCCTCCATCAGAGGATCTCCATTCCGCGGTGCGTGACGATCCTCGGCGCGTTCGGATCGGCGCGCTCAGCGCCGACCGGGTCGCCGCGCTCGATCTCGCGCAGCAGCTGCTCCGCGGCGGCGCCGGCGGTCTGGCGTGTGGTCACGACGAGCAGCGCGTCGCCCTCGAGCCGCTCCGCGCGCTCCCGGAGCGCCGGGGACACGACGAGGACGTCGTAGCTCTCGGGGAGTGATTCGATCGGCTCCAGGCGCACGCGGATCGCCCAGCCGGCCTTCTTCACCGCGTGCTCGAAGCGCCGGAAGACCTGGAGGTCGTCCGCGGGGAGCTCGTCGCGGGAAAAGGCGCACACGATCGTCCGCACGACGCGGACCGGCCGCTCCGGCGTCACCGTTGACCGCCCATGGGCGCAACACTACCGTCCGAGCAGCCATGGACGACACGGACGCGCGCGAGCTCGCGACACGGGCGGCTTTCCGGGCCGGACGGCTCGCGATCGCGCGCCTGGGCGACCCCGGATACCTCTCCTGGCGCGGACATCGCGACGTCGTGGCCGGCGCCGCGATCGAGGTCCAGGACGCGATCCTCGCCGCGCTGAAGCAGGAGTGCCCGAGCGACGCGTTCCTCACCGAGGAGGGCCCCGAGGACGAGCCGCTCGCGGTCGACGCGGAACGCCTCTGGATCATCGACCCGATCTGCGGCAGCCTGAACTTCGTCCAGGGCATCCCCTTCTTCGCGATCTCGATCGCGCTCCGCGTCGCGGGCCAGCTGCGCGTGGGCGTCGTCTACGACCCCATCCGCGACGAGACGTTCGCGGCGCAGCTCGGCGAGCCGGCGACGCTCAACAACAGGCCCATCACCGTGGTGAACACGTCGCTGGGGCCGGAGTTCTGGGAGCAGGCCTGGGTCGGCACGGACCTTCCGCACGAGGGGCCGGAGCTGAGCGAGGCGCTCACGGTCTTCGAGCTCATCTCGAAGGAGGTCCTCCACCACGTCGTGCTGGGGTCGCCCGCGCTCGCTCTGTGCTACGTCGGCGCGGGCCGCCTGCACGCCTACTGGAACCTCCAGGCGAAGCCCTGGGACGTCGCGGCCGCGGGCGTCGTGCTGCGCCAGGCCGGCGGCCTCATCACCGACGCCGAGGGCGGCACCTGGCTGCACTCCCCCGGCGGCTACGTGGCCGCCAATCCCGCGAGCCACCAGTGGGCACTCCGGATCATCAAGATGGTCCGCGAGCCCTCCACGAAGCCCCGTAAGGCCCTCGAAGCCTAAGCCGGCCCGATCGCCGCGCTCCGTGAGCCGCCGGCGGCGTACGCGAGCGAGAGGAGTGCGCCCCGCTCTCCGGCCGCGGTCGCGGCTGCGGACGCGTGGAAAGGGGGCGGCTCTCGCCGCCCCCTTCAGACCTCTGGACGACGTGCGGGCTAGTTGGTGCCGCCGCTCATCGCGTCGATGAGGGTGCGCTCGATGAGGCCCTGGACCAGGTCGACCTTGTACGCGTTCAGGCTCATCGGACGGGCGACGGTGCGGATCTGCGCCGCCGCGGCCTTCGCCGCGGCCTTGACGTCCTTGCCCTTGAGCGCGTCCTCGACGACCTTCGCGCGGTACGGGACGGGCGACACGCCGCCGAGGGCGATGCGGCCGTCCTTCCAGTTGCCACCGTCGAGCGTGAACGAGACCGCGACCGAGGTGAGCGCGAAGTCGTAGACCTGGCGGTCCTTGAGCTTCGTCCACGCCCACTTCGTCCCCGCCGCGGGCGACGGGATGGTGATGTGGGTCATGAACTCGCCCGGCTTCAGGATGTTCTCGCGGAGCACGTCCACGCGCGGGCCGGTGAAGTATTCGTCGAACGACACGGTCTTGTCGCCGTTGACGCCGGTGATCTTCGCCGAGGCGTTCATCGCCAGCAGCGCGGTCGCCGTGTCGGACGGGTGGACGATGTAGCAGAGCTCGCCGCCGATGATCGCGTGGTAGCGGTTGTCACCGGTGACCGCGTAGCAGAAGTCGCCACCCTTCTTGTAGCAGTTGAAGTCCTCGCCGCGGAAGAACCAGCAGCGCGGACGCTGGTTGATGTTCCCGCCGATCGTGCCGAAGTTCCGGATGAGCGGTGAGGCGACGCTCGCGGCCGCCTGCCCGAGCAGTCCGAACTTCTCCTGTACGGTCTTGTGGTTGATGACATCCGTCAGCGTCGTGGCCGCGCCGATGGTGAGCCCGCCGCCGTCCTCGCCGATGCCGACGAGCTCCTTGATCGTCGTGATGTCCACGAGCACGTCCGGGATCGCGAGGCCCTTGCCGTGGACCCAGTCCTTCATGAGGCCGCCGATGAGATCGCTCCCACCGGCGACCACCCTCGCCGACTTTGACGAGTTCGCCTTCAGGAGGTCTACGGCTTCTTTGATGGTCGTCGCGTCGTAGAGCTCGAATGCTCTCATCTCATATCCCTCCTTCTAGCTGCCCTTCAGCGCGGCGAGGAGCTTGTCGCGGGTGAGCGGCATGTCCGTCACCCACGCGCCGACCGCGTTGTAGACCGCGTTCACGATCGCCGGAGCGCCGGGAGCCATGGGCGGCTCGCCGATGCCGTGCGCGCCGAAGACGCCGTACTCCTTGGGCTTCTCGATGAGGAGGACGTCCGCGAGCGGCGCGTCCTTGATCGAGAGCGGGCGGTAGTCGAGGAGGTTCGGGTTGAGCGGCAGGCCCGTGGCCTTGTCGACCAACAGCTCCTCGGTGAAGACGGCGCCGGTCGCCATGACCACGCCGCCTTCGATCTGCTGCTTGAGCGCGAATGGGTTGAGCGCGCGGCCGACGTCGTGTGCCGCGACGTACTTCGTGATCTTGACCGTTCCCGTCACGGTGTCGACCTCGACCTCGACCGCGTGCGCGGCCCAGGCCGTGCGCTGCCACTTCGGGTCCTGAACGTACTCGGCGACGCCGACGATCGGACGGCCGCCGCGGAACGCCATGACGTCCGCGAGCTTGACCTTCTGCGCCGTGTTCGCCTTCGGGAACACCAGGCCGTCGACCATGTCGACGTCGGCCGCGGTGTAGCTGGTCTCCTGGCCCTTCTTCTTGTTGTCGTCGTTCAGCTTGCGGGCGCCCCACTCCAGGACCTTCTTCTTCGCGTCCTGGCCGGCCTCGAACTGGCCGCGGCCGCCGGTGTTCGTCTGCTGGCTACCGAACGTGCCGCTGGCGTCGGTGGTGAGCTCGGTGTCCACGTACGGGGTCGTCGTGACCGACGTGAGCGGGACGCCGAGCGATTCGGCCGCGATCATCATCATGAGGGTCCGCTGGCCGTCGCCGATGTCGTTCGACGCCGAGACGACCTGGACGGTGCCGTCGCCGTTGATGATCACCTGACCGCTGGCGGGGTTGCCGCCCGCGCCGTGGCTGCAGGCGTGGGCCGCGAGGCCGACGCCGTGGTAGACGCCGGGACGGACCTGCTTCGCCTTCGGGGCGTGCCAGGTGGACTTCCAGTTGATGCCGTCCGCCGCGGCGGTGATGACGTCGCGGATGCCCGGGTTGCTGAAAGGCTGCTTGGTCTCCGGGTTGCCGGTCTCGTTCAGGTTCTTCAGGCGGAACTGCACCGGGTCCATGCCGATGGCGTACGCCGCCTTCTCCATCATCACCTCGAGGGCGAACGTGCCGTTCGGGTGGGAGACGCAGCGGTACGGGCCCGACTTGAAGCTGTTGGTGAAGACGTCGACGGCTTCGAGCTTCAGGTTCGGGATCTTGTACAGCATCTGCATGTTGAACCAGGAGCCGTTCGCCGCTCCGGCCCGTTGCGCGCCGACGTTGGCGATGACCTTGAACTGGCCGAAGGCGATGGAGCCGTCCTTGTTGACGCCCATCTTCATCTCGTTACGGAACTCGTTGCGGTGCGTGCGCGTGACGAAGTCCTCGTACCGCGTGTAGTTCATCTTCACCGGACGTCCGGTCAGCTTCGACAGGATCGCGGCGTGGACCTCCATGAGGTCGATGCCGCTCCGGTAGCCGTAGCCGGAGCCGACGTAGCCCGGCTGGATCACGCGCACCTTGTTCTGCGGGATCTTGAGCGCCTGCGAGAGTCCGGCGCGCACGCCATGAGCCCACTGGCTGGTGTAGATCGCGTTCAGCTTGTCGTTGTCCCACCAGAAGAGCCCGTTCGTCATCTCGAGCGCGACGTGCTGCTCGACCGGCTTGTGCAGCGTCCCATCGACGGTCGCGTCCGCCTTGGTGTTGCTGGGGTCACCGCGAACGAGCGGGGGCGTGACCGCGATGGTGGTGCCGTCGAGGTTGCTCTGGAACTGCTTGGGCGTGGTCGACTTCATGCCCTCGAGCATGTCGAGGACGGCCGGCAAGACCTCGTACTGCACGTCGATGAGCCGCATCGCCTCGTCGGCGATGTGCTCGCTTTCCGCCGCGATCGCGGCGATCGGCGCGCCGACCTCGAAGACCTCCTCGCTGAAGAGGAAGCGCGTCGGGTTCGCGGCGCCCAGGAAGACGTCCTTGTATTCCTCGGGGAGGGTGTCCTTGGTCAGGACCTTGTGGACCCCGGGGAACTTTTCGGCCTTCGAGATGTCGACCGACTTGATCTTCGCGTGCGGGTACTTGCTGCGCAGCGTGCGCATGAAGAGCATGCCCGCGACCTTGAGGTGCTCGCTGTACTGGCCCTGGCTCGTGACGATCCCGATGCCCTGCATGCGGGAGACGTCGGTGCCGATGACCCTGAACGGCGCCTGCACCGGGATCTCGGTGCTCGTGCTCGGAAGTCCCGCGCCGGGGAGCTTCCCACCGTGTGCGGCGAGGACGCTCGTGAGCATCTCGGGCTGTTCGGCCTGGAGCTGCTGCCACGTGGGGTCCTGCGCCAGATCGAGCCAATCGCCATCGGTCAGGGAGTCGGCGTACGACGGATCCTGGGCCGCGCGGACGGCATCTAGCTTCGCCATCTTTCTCCCTCCCTACTTGACCGCGTGGCCGGCGCCGGACAGCAGATCGCGGACCTGCTGCTCGGTGAGCTTGGCCGGGTCCCAACGGATCGTGATCGTGCGCTCGTTGCCGGAGACGCCGAGGATGCCGTCCTTCTTCTTCATGGTCTCCGCGAAGGGATCGAACTCCTCGATCGTCGCGAACGGCGTGTTGAACGTGAATTCCTTCGACGTACCGGTGACCGCGGGTCCCGTCTGCGCCGCGGGCTTCGCGACCTCGACGACGACGGGCTTGGAGAGATAGGTCACCTTCTCGCCGGCCATCTCGGCAGCGGCCGTGTTCACCGCGCGGTAGATCTTCGAGTACTCACCGCAGCGGCAGATGTTGCCGGCGAGCCCTTCGGCGATCTGCGCCGTCGTGGGCTTGGGGGTCGCGGCCAGCAGCGCGACCGTCGACATGATGAATCCGCGCGTGCAGATGCCGCACTGGAATCCACCGTCGAGCCAGTACGCGCGCTGCACCGGGTGCAGACCCGCGACGCCGGGGCCCGTGGCGAGCCCGGCGACGGTCTGGATCTTCTGACCGCGGCCGAGTCGCGCCGAGATGATGGTGCAGCTGTTCATCGGCTTGCCGTCGACGAGCACGGCGCACGCGCCGCACTGCGCGCGGTCGCAACCGAGGTTGCTGTTGGAGAGCCCGAGCTGGAAGTTCATCGTCTCCCAGAGGCTTTCGCGGTTGTCGACGATGAGATCGTGCTGCGCGCCGTCGATGTTCAGCGTGACGCGCCGCATCGTCGCGGGGATCGGGCCCGTGGCAGTCGTCTTCGTCGCGGATGTCTCCGGACTGACGACGTTCTTGACGACGACCGCGCCACCGAGGACGACACCGGCGGTCGCCGCACCGGCACCCGCGCCGATGAGGAAGTCGCGTCGCGTGACCGAGAAGCCGTTGCCCTTGCTGTGCGTCTGCCCTGTGTCAGCTACCGTGCCCGGATCTGGATTGCCTCCCGCTTCTCCCATAGAGGAACACCCCCATGCCCATCGCTCTGGTCGATGGCAACGACAGACTAGCAGCGGGGTAAAGGGAAGTGCCCTCGTGTGGTGTGGTCTGACCACCCCGGAAATGCTCGGGATCGGGGGGAACCGGCCGAGCGCCGGACTGGCCGGGACGCCGCCGGATGAAGCGGACCTGAGAGGGCGGTGCGGCCTGATCCGGTATCACGAGGAGAAACAGGTCTGCGATACACGGCGGTTTCGGGGCCTGATCGGCGGTCTATCCTCGATGCGGATGCGTGAGATCTACGCGCGGATGGCCGAGCTCGAGCGCGAGGGGCGCCGTTTCGCGGTGTGCACGGTCGTCCGGACGGTGGGCAGCACCCCCCAGGTCGTCGGCGCGAAGCTCCTGGTCGACGACCTCGGTCGCCTGACCGGCACGCTCGGCGGCGGATGCGTCGAGGGCGACGCCTTCGTCGAGGCGAAGCGGGTCCTCGCGACCGGCGACGCGTCGCTGCGCGAATACGAGCTCACCGAGGACCTCGCCTGGGACACCGGCCTCGTCTGCGGCGGCACGATGTGGATTGCCATCGAGCCCGGCGACCGCGCGCTGCGCCTCGCCGGCCGCGATCTCCTCGGCGACGTCCTCGCGGCGTCGTCGGGCGGCCGCCCGGTCGCGCTCGCGACGCTCCTGCGGAAGACCGACCGCGACTTCGCCCCCGAGGCGAAGCTGTTCGTCGAGACCGACGGCGCGGCGCACGGCTCGCTCGGCGACGCGGCGGTCGACGCGCGCGCGCTCTCGGCCGCGGAGGAGGCGCTCCGCCAGGGCACGGCACGGACGATCGCGCTCGACGAACGGCACGAGCTGCTCATCGAGCCCATCGTGGCCAAGCCGCGCCTGGTCATCGCCGGCGGCGGTCACGTCGGCCTCGCGATCGCGAAGATGGCGACGCTCCTCGAGTACGAGGTGACCGTGATCGACGATCGCGAGGAGTACGCCGCGCGCGAACGGTTCGGACCGGGCGTCGACGTCGTCCGGATGGATATGGTCGAGGCGCTCCGCTCGCTGCCGATGGGCTGGAACAGCTTCCTCGTGATCGCGACGCGCGGCCACAAGCTCGACTCGCACTGCCTCCGCGAGGCCGTGAAGCGCGACGTCCGCTACGTCGGTTTGCTCGGCAGCAAGCGCAAGACGGTGCTCATCGCGAAGATGCTGCGCGACGAGGGCGTCCCCGAAGAGCGCATCCGGCGGGTGCACGCGCCGATCGGCCTCGACCTCGGCGGACGCACGCCGGCGGAGATCGCGCTCAGCGTGCTCTCCGAGATGAGCCTCGAGCGGTACGGCGGCTCGGGTCAGCCGCTCCGGCTTCGCGACGAGATCTACGAGCGTGCCGCGCGGCGGTAGGCGGATCCCGCCGCGAGGAGCGAAGAGGAGCGGCCACGGCCTGCGAGCGTGACGAATCGCGCTTCGCTACGCGCCGGAGAACACACCCCTTACTCGTACGCCCTGTGTGGCAGCGAGTCGTCTTCCTCGCTACGCATGCGGCGAGCAGACACGCGCCGCGATCGCGGCGACGCTAGGCGCGGCCGAGCCCGTTCAGGATGGCGCGCGCGTTGCCGCTGAAGATCGCGTCCTTGTCCGCCCGCGCGATGTCGAGCGCCTCGATGCTCGAGACGCTCCGCTCGATCGAGCCGAGCAGGTGCGGGTAGTCGCTCCCCATCACCAGATGGTCCGCGCCGACCTGCGCGATCGCGAGCCGGAGCGACGGCGCGCTGAACGAGACGGTGTCGTAGTAGAGGCGCTTCAGGTAGACGCTCGGGAGCTCGTCGATGTTCACCCGGCACTCGGCGAAATCGCGCCAGCCGTTGTCGAGACGCTCGAAGAGGTAAGGCACCGCGCCGCCGAGGTGGCCGAGGATCCACCGGACGCGCGGCAGCTCTTTGAAGACGCCGGCGTAGCAGAGGCGGGCGACCGCGAGCGTCGTGTCGAACGGGAAGCCGACGATCGGTCCGAGCACGTACTCGGAGAACGCCTCGGCGTTCGCGGGGATCATCGGGTGCACGAACACGCAGGCGCCACGGCGATCGCATTCCTCGAAGAACGGCCGGTACCGCGCGTCGGTCAGCGCGCGTCCGTTGATGTTCGAGAGCACCACGACGCCGGAGAGACGGAGCTCGCCCAGCGCCCGGTCGAGCTCGCGAAGCGCGGCGCCGGGATCGTCCATGGGGATCGAGGCGAACCCCTTGAAGCGCGCCGGGTGTGCCGCGATGAGCTCCGCGTACGCGTCGTTCGCGAGCCGCGCGACCTCGGATTGGCGATCCGGTGGCGCGAAGTACACGTTCGGCGTCGAGAGCGAAAGCACCTCGACGTCGCTCCCGACGCGGTCCATGTCCTCGAGGCGCTTCGCCGGATCGGTCATCGGCGGCGTGACGCCGAAGAAGCGCGAGCCGCGGAACCGGATGATGGTCTGGCCCGTCGGGCTCGTCCCGAACGAGAAGTCGCCGCCGACCTCTTCGATCAGGCGGAGGTACGACCGCGGGCAGTAGTGCGTGTGGAGATCCCAGCGCGGCATCCCGCGCCGAGCCTAGATCAGGGGCGCGTGAGCGGCTTCGGGGGGAGCGTGAGGCCCTCCTTGCCGTAGCAGAACGTCCCCGTGCTGAAGCCCGACGCGGCGGACGCCGCGGGCGTCACCGCGTAGCAGAGACCCTGCTGCCCGGCGATCGTGCGCGACGAGGCGAAGCTCGCGCCGTACGCCTCGGGGTGGTCGAGCAGCGAAGCAGGAGAAGGAGCCCTCGCGCTTCCGTTCCATCGCGGAGCTCTCGCGGGTCTCACAGGGCCGCGTGCGTCACGTTCTATACAGGACGAATGAGGACCGGAGATGTCGCGACGTTCGGCGAGCTCCTCGAGCGGCACGAACGCGAGATCTTCGCGTACGCGCTCCGCCTGGTGGGCGACCGCGACGAGGCCGACGACATCTACCAGGAGACGTTCCTCGCGGCGTTCCGCGCCTGGCCGCCGCCGCGCCGTGGCCAGGAGCGCGCCTGGCTGTACCGGATCGCGACGAACAAGGTGGTCGATCGCGCGCGCAGGCGGAAGCGCCTCGTGCGCATGGGCGATGTGCGCCTCGCCGCGCCGGAACGCGACGGCGCGTCGATGGCCGATCTCACCGCCGCGGTGAAGGTCCTGCCGAGCGGCCAGCGAGCCGCGTTCGTGCTCCGGAAGCTGCAGGGGCTCGAGTACGCCGACGTCGCGCGGGCGCTCGAGTGCAGCGAGGATGCGGCGCGAGCCCGCGTGGCCGAGGCGATGAGAAAGGTGAAGGAGGCGATGCGATGAGCGGCAGGCGCGCAGCGACCCTGGACGCGGATCGGCTGCTCGCGGACGCGCGTGAGCGTCTCGTCTCGCGGGCGCGGCGCGAAGGGCTGGAGACTGTCGGCTATCGCGTCATGGACTCGCCGCTCGGGCCGCTCTGGATCGCCGTCGGGCCACGCGGCGTGCTCGCGATCCACTACGGCGCCGAGCCGTCCGCGCCCGAGCTCGCGCGCATCGTGCGCACGTACGGGCCCGGGGTGCTGCCGGACGCGCGCCGCGCCGACCCGGTCGCGCGCGAGATCGACGAGTACTTCGCCGGCAAGCGCCGCTCGTTCGACGTCCCCGTCGACCTCGCCCCGCTGACCGACTTCCAGCGCCGCATCCTGCGCGCGACCGCCGCGGTCGCGTACGGCGACGTCGCGACCTACGCGCGCGTCGCCGCGAAGGCCGGGAACGAGAAGGCCTCGCGCGCGGCGGGACAGGCGCTCGGCGCGAACCCGATCCCGATCGTCGTGCCGTGCCATCGCGTCGTCGCGACCGACGGCACGCTGGGCGGCTACGCCGGTGGCCTCGACGCGAAGCGGCGCCTGCTCGCCCTCGAAGGTGGCACGGTGCCGCCGGGCGGCTGGCCGAAGAAGCGCCGGGCGTAGTCCTCCTCGTTACCCTGTCGAATGCAGGGGAGGCCGTTCGTCGTAGCCATTGACGCAGAACCGAGCGAGGGAAGGGCTTCGCCCCGACCGAGCGAGTCCTCTGGCGAGTGCAGCGAGGCCGCGAGGCGACGCCGCAAAGCGGCGGAGACGAGCGGCGAAGAACAGAACGGCCAAGGAGAGCGAGATGGCGAAGTACGCGTTCCTCTTCATCGACGACGGCGTGGACTACCAGGGCAACCGCACGCCCGAGCAGCAGGCGGTCTACGCCGACATCTTCAAGTGGTTCGAGACGAACGGCTCGAAGATCGCCGGCGGCGGGGCCGAGCTCCAACCGACACGCGCCGCGACCACGATCCGGAAGAGCGGCGACAAGGTGACGGTCCTCGACGGCCCGTTCATCGAGGCGAAGGAGTCGGTCGGCGGCGTCACCGTCTTCGAGCTGCCCGATCGCGCGGCCGCCGTCGCGCTCGCGAAGACCTGGCCCGGACACGGCGTCGAAGTCCGGCCGATCGTCGAGATGTAGGAGGAGACGGAGATGCCGCGCTACATGCTGATGTTCGTCGGCGACGAGACCCGGCGCGAGCGCAGCTCGAGGGAAGAGCGCGAACGCACATACGCCGCGGTGGGCGCATGGTGGGACGAGCTCTCGAAGAAGGGCGTGGTCAAGGGCGGAGAGCAGCTCGGGCCGAGCGCGACCGCGACGACGGTGAGGCGCGTGAACGGAGAGATGAAGGTCTTCGACGGGCCGTTCATCGAATCGAAGGAACAGGTCGGCGGATACGCGCTCATCGAGGCGCCCGATCTCGACGAGGCGATCCGTCTCGCGAAGTCGTGGCCGGCGGGCGACGTCGAAGTGCGCCCGGTCGTGGAGCGCTAGACAACGATCACGATCACGAGCGACGCGGTGACCGCCGTCTTCCGAGAGGAAGCGGGCCGGCTCACCGCGGCCCTCGTGCGCAGCCTCGGCGATTTCGACCTCGCGGAGGAGTGCGTGCAGGACGCGCTCGTCGCGGCGCTCGAGCACTGGCCGCGCGAGGGCGTGCCCGAGCGGCCAGGCGCGTGGCTCATGACCACGGCGCGGCGGAAGGGGATCGATCGTCTCCGACGCGAGCGGCGCTACCAGGAGAAGATCGCGCGGCTGGAGGAGCCACCGGTGACGACGCCGAGCGCGATGCCCGACGAGCGCCTCGAGCTCATCTTCACCTGCTGCCACCCGGCGCTCTCGCGTGAGGCGCAGGTCGCCCTCACCCTCCGGTCCGTCGCGGGCCTCACCACGCCGGAGATCGCGCGGGCGTTCCTCGTCTCCGAGGCGACCGTCGCGCAGCGCCTCGTGCGCGCGAAACGGAAGATCGTCGACGCGAAGATCCCCTTCCGCGTCCCCGAGCGCGCGGAGCTCGCCGAGCGCCTCGAGGAAGTCCTCGCCGTCCTCTACCTCATGTTCAACGAGGGGTACCTCTCGACCGGCCGCCGCGGCGCCACCGACCGCGACCTCGCGGCCGAAGCGGAGTGGCTCGCGTCGCTGGTCGTGGCGCTGCTGCCCGAGGAGCCCGAGGCGCTCGGCCTGCTCGCGCTGATGCGCTTCCATCTCGCGCGCGCCGCCGCGCGCTTCGATCGCGACGGCCGCATCGTGCTGCTCAAGGATCAGGAGCGATGGCGGTGGGACCGCGAGAAGATCGATGACGCGCGGCGCGTCGTCGCGCGCTTCCTCGCGCTCCGGCAGCCCGGTCCGTACCAGCTTCAGGCGCTCATCGCGCTCGCGCACGCGGACGCGCCGTCCTGGGAAGGGACGCGCTGGCCCGACATCGTGCGCGCGTACGACGCGCTGCTCTCCTTCGGCGACTCGCCCGTCGTCCGTCTCAATCGGGCCATCGCCCTCGCTCACGTCGCCGGTGCGCAGTCGGCGCTGCGCGAGGTCGATGGGCTCGCGGACGATCTCGACGCGTACCACCTGTTCCACGCCACGCGCGCGGAGCTCCTGCGCCAGCTGGGTCGCGTCGCGGACGCGCGCGATGCCGACCGGCGCGCGCTCGCGCTCACCGAGAACCCGGCCGAGCGCGATCTGCTCGCGCGCCGGCTGGCGGCGGCCGGATAGCGGTGGATCGGTCGCCGCGGCCACGGGTGAAGGTGCTCCTGCACGGGGCCTGGCGCGGCTTCGCCGGCGGCGCGAAGGAGGTGTCGCTCGAGGCCACGACCGTGCGCGAGGCGATGGACGGGATCGCCGCGGCGCATCCGACGCTGAAGGAGCGGCTTCGCGACGAACACGGCACACTGCGCGCGCACCTCGCGCTCTTCGTGAACGACGAGGACGCGCGCCTTCTCGGATGGGAGGACGCGACCCTCGGCGACGGCGACGTCGTGCACGTGATCCCCGCGCTCTCGGGCGGGAACTAAGGGAGGAAGCGATGGCCAAGTCGGTGGTGCTCCTCGTCGGGACGAAGAAGGGTCTCTACACGATGCGGAGCGGCGATCGGAAGAAATGGACCGTCGGCGAGCCGTACGGCGCGCCCGCGCCGGTCCACCACGCCGCCTTCGACCCGCGCGACGGGTCGATGTACGCCGCGATCAACTCCACCTGGGGCGGCTCGCGGATCGAGTACAGCCGCGATCTCGGAAAGACCTGGACGGTGAGCAAGAATCCCGCGTTCCCGCCGGGCTCGGACCGCACCTTCTACCAGACCTGGCACATCGAGCCCGGCCACGCGAAGACTCCGAACGTCGTGTGGGCGGGCGTCGAGCCCGCGGCGCTCTTCAAGAGCGAGGATCGCGGCGAGACCTGGTCGCTCAACACCGCGCTCGACGGCCATCCGTCGCGCAAGCAATGGGTCCCCGGATTCGGCGGCATGGGCCTGCACTCGATCGCGATCGACGCGGCCGACCCGAGCTTCATGCAGGTCGGCATCAGCGTCGGCGGCGTGTACACCACACGCGACGGCGGCGCGTCGTGGGAGCGCGACAACACGCGAAGGGGCGGGGCGCAGGACCGGCCCGACGTTTTCTCCTGCATCCACAAGCTGCTCGCGCATCCTGTGGCCCCCGGGGTGCGCTTCATGCGCGTGCACGAAGAGGTGTACTGGCGCGATCCCGGCGAGACCGCGTGGACGTTCCGCACGACGGGGCTGCCCTCCAACTTCGGCTTCGCGGCGGCGATCCATCCCCGTGACCCGAAGACCGCCTGGTGCATCCCGCTCCACGGGATGAAGCGGACGGCCACCGACGGCATCGCCGTGTACAAGACGACCGACCGCGGCGCGTCGTGGACACGCAACGACGCGGGCCTGCCGAAGGGCGCTCCGCTGGAGTCGCTGCGCGAGGGGATGCACACCGATCGTTTCGACGACGTGGGCGTGTACTTCGGCACGGCCAACGGCGACGTGTACGCGAGCCTCGACGAGGGCAAGACCTGGGACCGCATCGCCCAGTACTTGCCCTACGTCACATCGGTGCACGCCGCGACGATCGACTGATACCGGCGGTACCGCCCTACCCGGCGTGCCGGGGCCGGGCACGCCGACGCCGGCCCGCGGGCCGGCGTGGCGAGAGGAGGGAGGGGCCGGGTCCGGTCAGCGGCGCATGCCGTCGAGGATCGCGAAGCGCTGCGCCGCGCTGAGAACGCCGCGGTCGACGAGCGCCTGGAGGATGCCGCCGAGGCGCTCGATCGAGTAGCCGTCCCAGTCGGCGAGCCGCACCGCGACCACGACCGCGTCGCGCTGCGGCGGCGTCATCGCGCCGCGGTCGGCCATCGCGTCCAGGACGTCGCGGAGCGCGTCGATCGCGACGCTCACCTTTCGCTCCGTCGGCGGCGTGACCTCCGGCGCGGTCGCGGGGCCAGCGGCGAGCGCGGGCGCCGCGGCGAGCGCCATGCCGAGCACGGCGGCGGCGAGCGAGGTCGCGATGAGCTTCATGAAGGCGGGCATCGTCACAACCGTGGCGACCCCGTATCGAGCCGCGGGGTCGGGCACGCGCGCTACGCCGAGCGTTCGTACCTGTGCACGGTGGCGCCCGGACGCATCGTCGCGAGGAGGAGACCGCGCGACGTCATCGTCCGGCGCGCGACTCCGGAGACCACGCGAGCACCTCGAGCGAGCACAGCTCGCGGAAGCCGAGCTTCGCGCAGATGGGCGCGGACGTATCGCGATCGGCCTGGATGACGGCGGCCTCGCGACCGTCGGCGCGCGCGTCGTCGAGACGCCGCTTCACGAGGGCGCTGTAGATGCCCTTGCCGCGCACCTCCGGCAGCGTCGCGGCGCCGCCGAGGAGCACGATCGGCGACGACGGTAGATAGACGAGGTAGCTCCACGCCACCGGCGCGTCCGTGTCGAGGTAGGCGAAGTAGCCGCGACTCTGGACGGGGCCGGCGGCGAGCAGCCGCGCGAACATCTCGGCCACGTCGTCGGGCATCCCGTACGCGCGCCCCATCATGTCCGAGTGCGCGGCGGCCTCGTCGGGCGTGATCTCGCGGATGCGCGCGGCGGGATTGGGCTCGATCGGGATGTCGAGGTCGGTGAGCGCCATACCCGCCAGATGCGCGATCGTGTGCATCCCGGTGCGCTCGAGCCTGCGCTTCATGTCGCCGGGCGTCGTTCCCGGACCGACGACCCAGCCGAAGGCCTTGTGCTCGCGCGCGTAGCGCTGGCTGATCCGCTGGATGGTCGCGTCGGCGGTCTCCTCGTCGAGCCGCGCCATACCGACGAGATTGGCGAGCGGGTGCGAGAGCGCGGTCATCCGTCCCTGGACGCCGGGGACCGCGAGATCCGTCGTCAGCCCCGGCACGGCCGGATAGACGTGCAGGCTCGACTCGATCGCGTAGACGAGATCGCGCTCCAGGACCGTCATTCGGTCGATTCTGCTCCGGACGCTTCGTCGCTACCGTGGGCCTTCACGACGAGGCTCCCGGGAGGGGCCCGATGCGCTACACGCTCACGTTCTCCGCGGTGGAGGACGAGTGGCCGGCGCCGCCGGCCGCCGAGCGCGATGCGGCCGTCGCGGAGTACTACGCGACGAGCTCGCGGAGCGCGCGGCGGACCAGCTCGCGCGCGAGCGTGATCTTGTAGCCGTTGTCGCGCAGCGGCGTCGCGTCGCGGAGCAGCGTGTCCGCGGCGGCGAGACAGGCGTTGTCGTCGAGGGCGGTGCCGTCGAGCTGCTTCTCCGCGGCGGTCACGCGCCACGGCACCGGCGCGACGCCGCCGAGCACGAGACGCACGTCGCTCGCCTTGCCGTCGCGGACGCGTGCGGTCGCCGCGACCGAGACGAGCGCGAAGCTCCACGCCTTCCGCTCCATCGCCTTGAGGTACGTGCCGCGGCGCTCGAGCGCCTTCTCGGGCACGCGCACCGCGGTGATGAGCTCGCCCGACCGCAGCGCGTGCTCGCGCCGCACGCTGCCGCGCGGGGTGACGAAGAGGTCGGCGAGCTTGCTGCGCCGGCGACCGAGGCTCGACGCGATCTCGATCTCCGCGTCGCAGGCGATGAGCGCGGGCGCGAGGTCGGACGGCGACACCATCCAGCACTCGTGCGTGCCGACGACCGCGTGGTAGCGGTTCTCGCCGTCGATGGCGAAGCAGCGGTCGCCGCCCTTGAGCCAGCACGGCACGCCCTCGTCGCGGAAGTACCAGCAGCGGTTCCGCTGCAGCAGGTTGCCGCCGACCGTGCCCATGTTGCGGAGCTGTGGGGTCGCGGCGTCGCGCAGCGACCGCGCGACGACGGGGAGGAGCTTCGCGAAGGCGGGCGACCGCTCGAGGTCGCTGAGCGCCGTGAGCGCGCCGATGCGCACGCCCTTCCCCTTCGCGTGGTCCCAGCCCCGCAGGCCATCGATGCCGGTGAGGTCGACGAGCCTGTCGGGACGCGCGAGGCCGTGACGTATCAGCATGACGAGATCCGTGCCCCCCGCGAGCGCGACGGTGCCGTCGCGCAGCAACCGCAGCGCTTCCCTGAGCGCGCGCGGCTTCGTGTAGGAGAGGCTCACGAACCCGCCTCCGCCAGCGCGAGCGCTTCGAGCACCCGTGCGCGCGTCATCGGTGCGTGGCGGACCCGCGCGCCGGTCGCGTTCGCGACGGCGTTCGCCACCGCGGCGGCGGTCGGGATGATCGGCGGCTCGCCAAGGCCCTTCGCTCCGAGGTTGTTCGCCTTGCGATCCGGACGGTCGACGAAGCGCACGACGATCTCGGGGACGTCGGCGACCGTCGGGATCTTGTACCACTCGAGGTTCGCGTTCATGACGCGGCCGAGCCCGCGGTCGACGATGCGCTCCTCCGACAGCGCGAAGCCCAGCGCCTGGACCACGCCACCCTCGACCTGCGACGCCGCCGTGAGCGGATTCACGATGCGACCGATGTCGTGCACGGCGACGATCTTCAGGACGAAGATCTCGCCGGTGCGCACGTCCACCTCGACGTCGGCGAAGTGCGCGCCGAAGGTCTTGATCGACGTGTCCTCCGGGTTCGGGAAGCGCGAGCCTTTGCCGATGACGGTGTTGTTCTCGAGCTTCTTCGAGATGTCGGCGATGGGGGTGCGGGCGCCCCTGCTCACCACGTGGCCGCGTTCGATCCGCAGCTCGCTCCGCGGCGTCTCGAGCACGCCGGCCGCGGCGGCGAGGAACTGCTCGCGCGCGTCCTTCGCCGCGAGACGCACGGCGGGACCGACCGACGCGAGCGTGAGCGACCCCGCGCTGATCGGTCCGTACGGTCCCTCGGTGTCGCCGATGCGCACGGAGACGTGCCCGACGTCGATGCCGAGCTCGTCGGCGCAGATCTGCGCGAGCACGGTGCGCGTCCCCGTGCCGATGTCCTGCGTCCCCGCGCGCAGCACGACCGTGCCGTCGGCGTTGAAGTGGACCGTCGCGTACGCGGGCGGGCCGCCGCCGCCGCCCCAGATCTGCGAGGCCATCCCGAGCCCGCGGCGGCGGTGCGGGGTCGACCCGCGCGTGCCGCCCGCCTTCCGGCGCGACCAGCCGATCTCGCGCGCGCCGATCGTGTAGCAGTCGAGGATCCGATTCAGCGTGTAGGGCTTGCCGGTGCGCGGATCCGTTGGCTTCCCGGCGTGCGTGCGCCGTAGCGCGAGCGGATCGACGCCCATCTTGTCGGCAAGCTCGTCGATCGCGCTCTCGATGGCGAACGTGCCCTCGACGTATCCCGGTGCGCGGAACGCCGAGAGCGAGCCGGCGTTCGTCACGACCCGATACGACCTCGTGTTGAGATTCGGGAAGTCGTAGAGCGTGTTCGTGGGCCCGGTCGGATTCGCGACCCACTTGCCCTGGCCCGAGTTCGACCACGAGACGTGCTCGACCGCGGTGATCCGGCCGTCCGCGCCCGCGAGCTTCACCGTCTGCAGCGTCGCCGAGCGGTTGCCGGCCGCGAGGTTCTCCTCGCGCCGCGTCAGGACGCACCGCACCGGCCGGCCCGTGCGCATCGCGAGCAGGGCGGCGACGATCGAGTACTTCCCCACGCCGCCCTTCGACCCGAAGCCGCCGCCCATGTAGTCGCAGATCACGCGGATCTTCGTGAGCGGCAGGCGGAGCGCGGCGCGGAGCCCCTCGCGCACGCCGAACACGTGCTGCGTCGACTCCCAGACCGTCAGGACTTCGCCGTCCCACTGTGCGACGGCGCCATGCGTCTCGAGCGAGTTGTGCAGCTGCGTCGACGTGCGGTACGTCGCCTCGATGACGGCGTCCGCGTGCTTGAACGCCTTCCGGACGTCGCCGCGCGACAGCTTGCCCGCCTCGATCACGTTCCCATCGGCCTCGAGCTTCGGCGCGTTCTCGGCCATCGCCTCCTCGAGATCGACGACGTGCGGCAGGACCTCGTAGTCGACGGCGATGAGCGCGATCGCGGCGTGGGCGAGGCCGGCGGTGTCGGCGGCCACCGCCGCGACCTCGTCGCCGACGAAGCGGACCTCCTCGCGGAAGATCGTCTCCTCGCCGCGGAACGCCGCCTTCGGCGCGTTGAAGCGGTGGATGACGTCGTGCACGCCCGGTAGCGCGAGCGCCTTCTTCGCGTCGACGGCGCGCACGCGGGCACGCGCGTATGGCGAGCGAAGGATGACCGCGTGGAGCATCCCGGGGAGCGCGATGTCGTGCGTGAAGGTGGCGCGGCCGGTGACGCGCTGCGTGCCGTCGATGCGCGGACGTGCGTGCCCGATCTCCGGGAGCTCGGTGCCTGACGGCGCGGCGCGGAGGTCGTTGCCCTCGACGAGCGCGAGGCTCTCGTAGATCTCGCCCTCGAACTCGTCGCGGCTCTTGACGACTCGGATCCGACCCATCCTAGGCCTTCGCCTCCTTCGCGGCCGCGACGCCGGCCTTGACGATGTTCGTGTACGCGCCGCAGCGGCAGAGGTTGCCGGTCACCGCTCGCTTCACGTCGTCGGCGCTCGGCGACGCGTTCGCGCGCAGCAGCGCGACGATCGACATGACCTGGCCGGGCGTGCAGAAGCCGCACTGATAGGCATCGTGTTCGATGAACGCCTGCTGCACCGGATGCAGCGTGCCGTTCGACGAGATGCCTTCGATCGTCTCGACGGCGCGGCCTTCACAGGCGACCGCGAGGGTGATGCACGAGTACACCGGCCGGCCATCGACGAGCACGGTGCAGGCGCCGCAGTCGCCCTCGTTGCAGACCTTCTTCGTGCCGGTGAGACCGAGGGAGTCGCGCAGGGTGTCGAGGAGCGAGCGGAGCGGACCGACGCGGACCGACACCTTCCGGCCATTCACGTCGAGCGCGACGTCGATGGCATCCGGTCCGCGGAACAGGGGCATGCGTTCCATCGTATCGAGCGGGCGCGCCGGGCGTCCGTCCGCGGAAGGCCCGGCACCCCCGGCCGCGTTGTGGGCGATGGGACGCTCGGCAGCGGGACCGGCGCCGGTGCCACGCTCGGCAGCGGCACCGTCCGGAGCGATCCGGCCCCCGTTCTCCCGGGCCGACGCGCGGTCGTCCGTCCGCGGCGTTCGGAGATGGGCCGAGCGAGGGCGGCGGACCGAAGCGGGTCTGCTGCGCGATGCCGGCGCCGACGAGCACGGCGCCCCCGACGACCAGAGCGAGAAGGACGACCACGGACATCGAGAAGGCAGCGCGACCGTCATGAGATCGCCTGAGCGTGCGTCGTTACTCGACCGTTGCGGAACCGTATGCTCGGGAACGACACCCGTGGGGAGGTCCCTTCACATGGCCATCGAGAAGATCGGCGTCGTGGGCTTCGGCCAGATGGGCTCGGGCATCGCGCAGGTATGCGCCATGGCCGGCTTCGACGTGCTCGCGCGCGAGATCGACCAGAAGTTCATCGACAACGGCCTCGAGCGCGTCGACGCATCTCTCGCGCGGGTCGTGAAGGCGGGCCGGATGAGCGAGGCCGATGCGAAGGCCGCGCGCGGCCGCATCCGCGGGACGACCGCACTCGCCGACTTCGGCGACCGAGACCTCGTCATCGAGGCCGTCATCGAGGTGATGGACGCGAAGAAGGAGGTGTGGACCGAGCTCGACCGCGTCTGCGGGCCGAACACGCTCTTCGCCTCGAACACCTCGAGCCTCACGATCATCGAGATGGCGGCGGCGACGAAGCGGCCCGACCGCTTCGCGGGGATGCACTTCTTCAACCCGCCCGTCGTCATGCAGCTCGTCGAGATCGTGCGCGCGCTCACCACGAGCGACGCGACGGTCGAGGCGCTCCGCGCATTCGTCACGAAGCTTGGAAAGGAGCCCGTCGTCTGCAAGGACACGCCGGGCTTCATCGTGAATCGCCTGATGGTGCCGATCATGCTCGAGGCCGTGCGCGCGCTCGAGGCGGGCGTCGCCACCGTCGAGGACATCGACAAGGCCGTGAAGCTCGGCCTGCGGCATCCGATGGGTCCGTTCGAGCTCATCGACTACACCGGGATCGACATCAACTACCACGTCGCGAACGTGTTCTTCGACGAGCTCAAGGATCCGAAGTGGGCGCCGCCCGCCCTCCTGAAGCGGATGTTCCTCGCGGGCCATCTCGGCGTGAAGACCGGGCGCGGATTCTACGAGTACGACGAGAGCGGGAAGAAGGTACGAGCGGCGCGGTAGACCCGCCGCGGCTGGTGCGCGCCGACACCGCGAAGTCCGCGGCGTGGGGCGCGATCTCCGGCATCGCGAACGTCGCCGCCCTCGCGTTCGCGCCGGCTTCGTATCCGGGCTGGTCCTTCACGCTCGTCGCCGTCGGGTACGGATTGCTGCTGCCCCTGCTCGCGGTGCTCCAGGTCCGTCATCGCCCGGTGCGCGACAGCGGCAGCATCCTCGGCACCGCCGCCGGCCTGGCGACGGTGACGGTCGGCATCGCGGCCTCCGCGAACGCCGACCTCGCCGTGCCCGCGCTCTTCGTGCACGGCATGTGGTGGTGGACGATCGGGAAGATCTGGGCCGAGACCGGCATCCTGCCGCGCTCGCTCGGCATCGCGACGATGGTCCTCGCGGTCATCGCGCTCGGGGTGGCGGTCGTCTCCGCTCCCCTGGCGATGGCGACGGCGACGATCTGGGTGTCCGAGCGGGCGGCCCTCGGCGTGTGGACGCTCGGGCTGTCGTTCGCGCTCTGGCGGGCGCGCTGAGCGAGCGCGGCACGGCGCCGACGCGACGAACGGGATGCGGCGTTCCTCGCGGCACGGCACGGACCGCGGCCTAGCGCGGCGCTAGCATCGGACCCGTGGCCGTCACCGCGAAGGCCCGTCACGAGGAGCTCGGTCTCCCCCTCGACGACGTGAGGGGCATGTTCCGCTACATGCTCATGACGCGCATGGTCAGCGAGCGGATCCTGCAGCTGAATCGCATGGGTCGCACGCCGTTCGGCGCGGGGACCGACGGTCACGAGGCGGCGCAGATCGGCGCCGCGTGGAACATCCGGCGCGGCAGGGACTGGACGGTCCCCTACTACCGCGACATGGGAGTCGCGTTCGTGCTCGGCGTCACGCCGCTCGAGGAGTTCCGCATGGTGTTCGCGAAGGCGACGGACGAGCACTCCGCGGGCCGGCAGATCCTCAACCAGTTCTCGAAGCCGCGCGATCGCATCCTCACGCGCTCGGTCTGCGTCGGGACGGAGTTCCCGCACGCCGTCGGACTCGCGCTCGCCATCCGCAATCGGAAGGAGCCGAACATCGTGTTCGCCTTCGGGGGCGACGCGGCAACGAGCCCTGGCGACTTCCATGAGGCCGCGAACTTCGCGTCCGTCCACAAGCTGCCGGTGGTGTTCGTCATCGAGAACAACCTGCTCGCGATCTCGACGCGCATCGAATGGCAGATGGCGGTGCGCAACGTCGCCGACAAGGCGTCCGCGTACGCGATGCCCGGTTTCATCGCGGACGGCATGGACGTCCTCGACGCGTACGCGAAGACGAAGGAGGCGGCCGACGTCACGCGCGCCGGGGGCGGGCCCACGCTGGTGGAGCTCAAGTGCTACCGCTACCAGCCGCACACCTCCGACGACGACGACACGCGCTACCGCACCAGGGACGAGGTGCGCGAGTGGATGGCCAAGGATCCGGTGGACCGCGCGCGCCGCTATCTCATCGAGAACGGCGTGAGCGAGGACGACCTCGCCGGGATGCGGAAGTCGCTCGACGCCGAGATCGAGGCGGCCATCGCGCAGGCCGAGCGTGAGCCCGATCCCGCACCCGAGGACGCGCTGCGTCACGTCTACGCGGAGGATCGCCCGATCCCGGACGGCACGCGGGCCTGACCCCGTGCGCGCCGCGCTCGCCGCGCTCGCCCTCCTCCTCGCGGCGTGCTCGCCCGCGCCGCCGGTCACTCGGGCCACGCCCGTGCCGACGCGCGAGCCCGACACGCTCGCGGTGTCGGTCCTTCTCGATCTCTCCGGACCGCGCTCGCCGAGCGGACAGCCGCAGCGGAACGCCATGCGGTTGTGGCTGGACCAGGCGCAGTCGCCCGCGTCCGCGGGCGCCGTGAAGCTGCGCGTGAAATTCGTCGACGTCGCCGGCAGCGACGCGCGGCTCCTCCTCGAGCTCCGGCACGCCGCCGTCGACGATCGCGCGGACGCGGTGATCATCGGCGTCCCCGTGACGCTCGATGAGACGTTCGCGCGCGCGATCCAGGTGGCCGATATCCCGGTGCTGCTCACGCTGCCCGCGCCGGAGCCCGCGGCCACGGTCGGCGGGCGCTGGACGTTCGTCCTCGCGCCGACCCCCGACGCGATCGCGCGGGCGCTCGTGAGCGACATCGCCGGCCGCGGCCTGCTCGCGCCGACGCTGCTCGCGAGCGACGAGACGGCGGCCGCGGTGAGCGAGCGCGCCGGGTTCACCGCCGAGCTGGCGCGGCGCGGCCTCATGTCGCCGACGCCCGTGATCGTCACGCAGCCCGACGGACCGCAGCGCGTGAAGGCCGCGACGGCGGTCGCGAAGAGCGTGGTCCTCGCCGGCGCCAGCGCGCCGTACGGCGACCTCGTGCGCGCGATCCCGGCCTCGCTCGAGGCACCGCGGGTCTACCTGTCCTATCTCACGGAGACCGCCGACGTCACGAACCTGCGCGAGCAGAGCGGGATCGTCACCTGGCCGGGGTCGCGAAACCTCGCGACGATCTCGATCGCGCCGACCGGCGCGCGCGGCGCGTTCGTGCGCGCCTTTTCGGAGCGATACGGGGCGCCGAGCACGCTCGCCGCGACCGCGTACGACGCGCTGTCGCTCCTCGATGCCGCCGCCGAGCGCGCGCCCGGCGAGCTCGACCCCGCGCGGTTGCGGCTGCGGCTCGAGACTCTTACGTTCGTCGGGGTCGTGACCCGCTACGCCTTCACCTTCACCCATCACGCCGGCTTCGCGCCGGACGATCTCGCGTACCTGCGCTGGAACGCGAAGCTCGGCGCGCCTTTCGTCGCGCCAGAGCCCAACGAGGACGCGAAGTGACGAGCGCGCGATGAGCGAGGCCGCCTCGCTCGTGTACGACTGGAACCGCGACGGCCGCGCCGCGAAGGCGGATTACCGCGCCGTCCAGCTCGACGACGAGACGCTCCGCGACGGCCTGCAGGGCCCCAGCGTGCGCAACCCGCCGCTCGACGTGAAGAAGCGCCTGCTCCGGCTCATGGACCAGCTCGGCATCGATAGCGCCGACATCGGCCTCCCTGGAGCGTCGGAGCGGGCGCGCGCCGAGATCGTCGCGCTCGCTCGCGAGACGACGACGCTCACGAGGCTCAAGCCGAACATGGCGCTGCGCACGCACCCCGCCGACGTCCAGGGCGCGATCCGAGCGGCGCAGGAGTCCGGCGTCGCGATCGAGGCGTGCGCGTTCATCGGATCGTCACCGATCCGCCGCTACGCGGAGTCGTGGTCCCTCGACACGATGCTGCGCAACGTCGAGGAGTCCGTGGCCGCGCTGGTGAAGGCGGGGCTTCCGGTGATGTTCGTCACCGAGGACACCACGCGCGCCGACGCCGAGACGCTCGTCAAGCTCTACGAGGTCGCCATCGGATGCGGCGCGAAGCGGATCTGCGCCTCGGATACGGTCGGCCACGCCACGCCGGAGGGCGTGCGCAACCTCCTTAGCTTCATCCGCGCCGACATCATCAGGGGCCGCGACGTGCTGCTCGACTACCACGGCCACAACGACCGCGGGCTCGGCACGATCAACGCGCTCACGGCGACGGCCATCGCCGATCGCGTGCACGGCTGCGCGCTCGGGATCGGCGAGCGCGTGGGCAACACGTCCATGGACCAGCTGCTCATCAACATGCGGATCTGGGGCCTCATCGACCGCGACCTCTCGCCGCTCGTCGAATACGTGACGCTCGTCTCCGAGCACTGCGGCATCCCCATCCCGGCGAGCTACCCCGCACTCGGCGCGGACGCGTTCCGCACCGGCACGGGCGTGCACGCGGCGGCGGTCATCAAGGCGCTGCGCCGCGGGGACCGCGAGCTCGCGGACCTCGTGTACAGCGGCGTGCCGGCGAGCGTCGTCGGGAGAGAGCAGCGCATCGAGGTCGGACCGATGTCGGGAGAGTCGAACGTCGTGTTCTGGCTCGAATCGCACGGCTTCACCGCGGACCGCGACCGCGTCGCACGCCTCATGGAGGCGGCGAAGAAGAGCGACCGGCTGCTCGGCGAGGACGAGCTCACCGCGCTCGCGCGACCCTAGCCCGCGGCTTCCTCGCGCGCGTACGCGAGCACCCGCTCGACGAACGCGGGCTCCGGCATCGCGCCGACGAAGACGCCCGTTCCGTTCACGACCGTCTGCGGCACGCCGCGCACGCCATGACGCTGCGAGAGGTCCGGGAATTCGTTCGCCTCGATGGTCCGCGCCCGGACGCGCGGTGACGCGATCGCCATGCGGTTCGCGAGCGCGACCGCGCTCGGGCAGTACGGTCAGGTGGGTGTGACGAACACCATGAGCTCGACGTCCTTCTCGAGCGCGTCGAGCGCCGTACGTGTCTCGGCGCTGAGGCCGGCGTCCGCGCTCGAGACGCGCTCGACCGCGTCGAGCAGACCGGTGAACTCGTAGCCGGAGGGCAGACCCTCGAAGGTGATGCGCGCCGGCTCGCCCGGGCGCGCGACCTCGAGGACGGGCGCGGTCACGCTGCGGTCCTCGGTCACGGCGAGGCGCACGTGGTCGGAGGCCTCCGCGAAGCCCTCGGCGATCTCGCGGCACGGATCGCACGTCTCGCAGGTGGCGGCGCCGGGGATGATGAGCGGGCCGGTGGAGGGGCGGACGCGCAGCCGTAGCTCCACGGCTCCGGTGAGCGTTTCGGCGAGACGTTCTCGCAGCTGTGCCTTCAGGTCGTCGCTCAGCACGGGCATCGGGCCACCTCCACCGGAACAAGACAACGAGGGGGCGCGCGATATTCCGCGCGCGGATCGGGCCGTGTCCGGCGTGCCCCTACATCTGGGACACTTCAGCCGTGCGCGCGAGCGATATCGTCCCCGTCCACGTCGCCGACTTCAGCTATCCAGACGGACATCCGCTCGCGGGGCAGACCGGGCTCGTCATGGCCTTCGTCGTGCGACATCCCGGCGGACTCCTGCTCGTCGACACCGGATTCATCGAGGGCCATCCGTGGATCGATGACAGCTACCGGCCGCGCGGACGCAACATCCGGGACGCGATCTACGCGGCCGGCATCGACGCTGACGAGATCCACGCCGTCGTGAACACGCATCTCCATTTCGACCACGCTGGACAGAACTCCGAGTTCCCCGACGTGCCGATCGTGGTGCAGGACCTCGAATGGCGGGCCGCGTGGCACCGGGACGACTACACGGTCCGCGAGTGGATCGACTTCCCGGGCGCGAACTACGTCCGCATCAACGGCGACACCGAGCTCGCGCCGGGGCTGAACGCGCTCGCGACGCCCGGTCACACGCCCGGGCACCAGTCCGTCACCGTCGAGACCGACGACGGCCTCGTGCTCATCGTGGGGCAGGCGGCGCAGGACGCGCGCTCGTTCGCCACGATCGAGGCCGACGCATCCCTCGCGCGGCTGCGCGCGCTCAATGCGGCGCGGGTCCACTTCTCGCACGATCGCGCGGTGCTGCAGCGCACGCCACGCGCCGCGACGGGGCACGCCACGTGAGGCCGCGGGCCGCGCTGGTGCCGCTGCTCATCGGCCTCGTGGCGTGCGCACCCGCGGAGCGGCCGGCGCGCGCGCCGGCCGCGTCACTCCCGACGGCATCGCTCGTGGGCGAGGCGCGGACACCGGCGCCGACGTTCGTGGGCACATCGGGCCCCGTCCCGCCGTCCGGGCGCGCGATCACCGTCGAGATCGGCGACGACCTCTTCACGCCGCCCCCGCTCACCATGACCGCGGGGACGAGCGTCACGTGGGTCGACCACGGGCAGAGCCCGCACACCGCGACGGCGCACGACGATTCCTTCGCCTCGCCGACCCTGCTCTTCGGTGGGACCTACACGCGCACCTTCACCACGCGCGGGCGCTACCTGTACACGTGCCTCTTCCACCCCGCCATGTGGGGCGAGCTCATCGTCGAGTGATCCCCGGCGCACCGAGCGCCGATTCCATGCCACCATGAGGTCATGCGCGTGATCGCTCCCGCTCGTCTCCTTCCCGGCACGTCGATCGGTCAAGAGAGCGCACCCGACCGCGCGAGCGCTCCCACGAGCGCGAAGGTGGTCCGCGGCAAGGCGCTCGTCTTCTGGGACCCCAAGGTCCCGGGAAAGAAGCTCGACGCCATCGACACGGACCAGATCACCCCGGCGGCGGACTGCGTGTCGGAGAGCCTCGAGACGCTCGACGCGCGCTGGAAGGCGGGGTCGTTCCGCTTCCTCATGCCGGACTTCCGCGAGCGCGTCGCGCGCGGCGAGAGCTTCATCGTGGCGGGAGATCGCTTCGCGATCGGGTCGTCGCGCGAGATGAGCCCCGCGGGCCTGAAGGGCGTCGGCGACGACGCCGGCCACGAGATCGTGATCGTGTGCGGCGCGGGCATGGGCGACATCTTCCGCCGCAACGCGCTCAACCTCGGACTGCACGTCGTGCAGAGCCGCGCCGCCGTGGACGACGCGCAGGAGGGCGACGCGTTCTCGTTCGACCCGGCTACGCGTACGCTCCGCAACGAGACGCGCGGAAAGACGTACGAGCCGGCGCCGCTCTCTCCGCCCGAGGAGCAGATCCGGCGCTCCGGCGGGATCATCAAGGTCGGCCGGCGCGAGTTCGCGGAGTCCGTTCGGCGCACGCCCGAGATCGCGTGGCCCGACGCGAAGACCGCGAGCCGGCTGTCGTCCACGGAGCAGATCCTCTGGTCGCACCGTGTGGACAAGGACGCGGAGGTCCGCGCGGGCGCGACCATCCGCGTGTACGCGGACCTGCTGCCGGCATCCGACGGGACCGGCCCCTTCGCCATCCATACGTTCAACCAGATCAGCGGCGGCGACACGATCTATCCGCGCCAGGTCGCGTACGCGAACGATCATTTCGTCTTCAACCACCGGGAGGCCGACGACAAGCAGACCGCGATCGGCAAGCAGTTCGCGGAGCGCTACGGCATCGGCAAGCCGCGATACGCGACGCCGGGTGACGGCATCTTCCACTTCTACTTCCCAGAGCAGGGGCTCGTCGTCCCGGGCGCGCTCATCCCGGGCGCCGATTCGCACAGCCGCGCGTATGGCGCCTACGGTGCGCTGGGGTACGGCGTCGGCTCGACCACGCTCGGCTTCGGCTGGGCGACCGGATACGTGTACTTCACGTGCGCGAAGCAGCGCCGCGTGCGCTTCACCGGGAGGCTGAACCCGTGGGTCAGCGGCAAGGACGTAGTGCTCGCGTTGCTCGCGCGCTGGGGCGCCAAGCAGTCGCAGGGCATGAGCGTCGAGTTCGTCGACGCCGATCGGCGGCTGCCGATGAGCTACCGCAACACGATCGCGAACATGATGGCCGAGGGCGAGGCCACGAACGGCATCTTCGCTCCGGATGAGACCACGCTCGCGTGGTATCGCGAGAAGAAGATCGCGCTCCCCTACCCGGTCTTCGGGCCGGGCGAGGATGTGCCCTGGGAGATCGACGAGGAGCTCGACCTCTCGGAGGTGCAGCCGCTCATCGCCAAGCCGTTCAGCCCGGCCAACGCGTTCCCGGCCGCCGAGGTCGCGCGCGAGCATCTCTCCTTCGATAAGGCCTTCATCGGCTCGTGCACGAACGGCGGGTACAGCGACCTCCTGGAGGCGGCGCTCGTCATCGCGGCCGCGAAGCGCAAGGGCGCGACGAAGACGGCGAAGGAGCTCGTCGTCTTCCCGGGATCGGGCGCGGTGAAGGCGGACATCGAGCGGCCGGATCCACGCCTCGGCGGCGAATCCATCGCCGACGTGTTCCGCTCGGTCGGCGCCCAGATCCGCGAGTCATGGTGCGGTCCGTGCTTCGGCCAGGGACCCGACGCGCTCGCGAAGGGCCAGACCGCGATCACGTCGTTCAATCGGAACTGGGCGAACCGCATGGGCGTGGGCGGGCTCGGCTACCTCGCGTCGCCGGCGGTCGTCGCAGCGTCCGCGCTCCTGGGCTACATGGGACCGCCGAGCGAGCTGGGCATCGAGTGGCGCGCGGAGCGGTTCATCTAGCGAGCAGCCACTGGCACCGACCGCGTCGCTGATCCGCGACTTCTTCGCGGCACGTCATGTCCCGCGCAGCTCCTGCACGACCGGCGCGAATTCGTCCATCGCCTGGCCGGGGATGGAGACGTAATTGATGCCGAAGCGCTCGCGCCGCTCGCGCAGGAGCTCGCGCACCGACGAGCGCGTCCCGTAGAGGAGGAACGGGAAACGCATCATCGCGTTCATCCCGCGCTTTGCCGTCGTCGCGGCCGCGCGCACGAGCGTCCTTGCCGAGTCGCTGATGCCGGCGTCGAGGAGCCAGACGTTCAGCTCCACCTCGTCCGCCCGCGGTCCGGCGTATCTCCGGAAGCGCGCGATGCGCTCGGTGAGGCTCCGCGTCGAGAGCGTGCTGAGCCGGGGACGGCCGCGGGCGCCGAGCGACGGGATGAACGACACGATGTCGGCCTGGCGCGCCGCGAGCCGAAGGACGCGTGGCCCGCCGCCGCCGATCATGAACGGCGGATACGGACGCTGGACCGGCCGTGGCAGCAGGTGCGCGCGGCGCACCGTATAGAAGGCGCCGGCGTGGTCGACGTACTCCTCGGTGAAGAGCCGCTTCAAGAGGTGCACCGCTTCCTCGAGGCGGGCGACGCGCGTGGCAGGGGTGTCATAGGGGATGCCGAGCTCACGATAGTCGCCCATGCGCCAGCCCGCCCCGATGCCGAGATCGACGCGACCGCCGGAGATCGCGTCCATCGTCGCGATCTCCTTCGCGAGCATCACCGGGTTCCGGTAATCGTTGGCGAAGACGAACGATCCGACGCGCAGCCTTTCCGTCGCGTCGGCGGCGGCCATCATCGCCGGCACCGCCGCGAGCTGCGGACCCATGTGATCGGTGACCAGCAGGGCGTCGTAACCCTGCGCTTCGGCGCGACGCGCGAACTCGCGCCAGCGCGTCCCGCCACCCGCCCAGCGGACCGTGACCGCGAAGCGGAAAGGCCGTGACATGCGAGGGCGAGTCTAGGTGCGCTCGCTCGTCCGTCCCGGGCGCGCGGGCGCGGGCGCCTGGTATCGCGGGAGGCGCACCACCGTGGATGTGCGAACGTTGACTGCGACGTGAGGAAGGCCGCGGTCGCGCTCGGTGTCCTCCTGCTCTGCGGGATGCTCCCGAGCACGCCGGGCGCGGCCGCTTCCTCCATCGCCGGGACCGCGGGCTCGGTCGCCGCGTCGGCGCCCGGGCAATTCCGGGCCTATTGGGTCGACGCGTTCGGCGACGGGCTCTTCACTCCGGCACAGATCGACGGCGTCGTCGCGGCGACCAAGGCGGCGCGCATGAACGCGATCGTGGCGCAGGTCGTCCGCCGCGGCGACTGCTTCTGCAACCACGCGCTCGCTCCGCGGACCGAGCAGGCGGGCGTCGACCCGGCGCCCTTCGATCCGCTGCAGACGCTGATCGACAAGGCCCATGCCGCGGGCATCCAGGTCCACGCCTGGGTCATCGCGACCGCGATCTGGCGCGGCTCGACCCCGCCCGCCGCGCCCGGCCACGTGTTCAACACGCACGGCCCGTCGACGAGCGGGCCGGAGAACTGGCTCACGAAGCGCTCGGATGGCCTGCAGCAGGCGAACACCGACTGGATCCTCGACCCCGGCCATCCCGACGCCGCGCAGTGGATCGTCGATAACGCGCTCAGCATCGTGCGCAGCTACGACGTCGACGGCATCAACCTCGACCGCATCCGGTATCCCGACAACAACCTCGGCACGAATCTGCCGTCGTGGGGCTACAACGAGACCGCCGTCGCGCGCTTCGACGCGGCGACCGGACGCGGCGGCATCCCCGCGAACGACGACCCGCAGTGGACCCAGTGGCGCCGCGATCAGGTCACGTCGATCGTGCGCAAGGTGTACGTCGAGTCCTTCGCGATCCGTCCGGGCGTTCGCGTCTCCGCGGACACGATCGCCTACGGGTACGGGCCGCAGCACGGCGCGGGCTTCACGGGCACGCGCACGTACGCCGAGGTGCTGCAAGACTGGGACGGCTGGATGCGCGAGGGCATCCTCGACATGAACATCCCGATGAACTACAAGCGCCAGGCCGACGCGAACCAGGCCGTGATGTACCAGGAGTGGAGCGACTTCGCGAAGGACCACCAGTACGCGCGCTCGAGCGTCGTCGGCACCGCCCTGTATCTCAACGACGTCGATTCGAGCGCGCGGCAGGCGCGGATCGCGATCGCGCCGAGCGCCGCGGGCAACGCGAGCGCGGGCTGGACGGGCTACTCGTACCGCACGCCCGACACGCTGACGGACTCGGGTGCGCGCGGCGGCGCCGATTCGCGCGCGGCCCTCACCGCGGCGCTCGCGCCGGTGTTCACCACGGACATGCCCGTGCCGGCGATGACCTGGAAGACCGCGCCCACCACCGGCCACGTTCGCGGCACGACCACGGCGAACACGCAGGTCGAGCTCGTACTCTCGACGGGTCAGATCTTCCGCTCGCAGACGAGCGACGGGCAGGGCTGGTTCGCCTTCGTCGACGTCGCGCCGGGCACGTACCGCGTGAACGCGAACGGCACGCAGCTCGGCTACGCGCGGGTGGTCGCGGGGCAGATCGCCGCCGTCACGGCCGCGGCACCGACGCCGTCGCCCGCGCCCTCACCGACACCGACGCCGGCGCCGGGCACGTGCACGAGCACGGTCGGACCGGGCATCCCTCCGCCGGCGTCGATCCCGGCGGGCATCCCCGGATTCCACGCGGCCTGGTACGGACAGAGCGGGTACATGACGCTCTGCCCGGGCGACACCTCGACCGCGACGGTCGCGTACTACAACTCCGGCGCGCGCGGCTGGGTCGCCGGCCGCATGGGTGAGGTCGCGTACCTCGGCACGTGGTCGCCCGAGCCCGGCCAGGACATGCCCTCGCAGCTCGGCGGCGACGGCACGAATGGGTCCCCGAATACCGCGTGGCCGCGCTACAACCGCGTCGCGGTGCAGCCCGCGCCGTACGTCGGACCGGGTCAGGTCTCGTGGTTCCAGTTCACGGTGCGCGCGCCGATGACGCCGGGCGCCTACCGCCTCTCCCTGCGGCCGCTCGTCGAGGGCGCGCAGTGGATGGAGGACTACGGCGTGTTCTGGCTGGTGACCGTCAAGGGGTAGCGCGCGCCTCGCTCCGCATCTGGCTGAGGTCCTGGTAAGTTTATAGGACTTAACCCTGCCGTTCGGCCCTATCAAGCGGAAGGAGTTCGGCCAACTCTCGGCGCCATGGCTGAAGGAGGCCTCGTCCGCGGAGCGAACGCGCACGCGGCGATGTTCTGGCGCGCGGCGGTGCTGCTGGGCGGCATCGCGTCGCTCGTCGTCGTCGCGCCGCAGCTCTACCGCAGCGGCGTCTACGCCCCGATCCAGCCCGTCCTCGTCCCGCTGGCCGCCGTCTCGCTCGTCGGCGGCGGCGCCGCGCTCGCCGCGGCGAACGGCCTCCTGTCACGCCGGCTGCAGGTGGCGGCCGCGCTCATCGCCGCCGTCCCCCTGGCGGTCCTCGCGGTCGACTTCCTCCTGGCCCGCGCGATCACCGGCGTGATCGCGTACGCGATCGAGGCGGCCGCGCTCTGCTGGACGGCCTGGCTCGTTCGGCGGAACAGCGCACCACACGGTCGCGTGTACGTCCTCATGGTCGGCACGATCCTCGCCGCGCAGGGGATCTCGATGATCGTCGCACCCCACGCGTACGCGGATCCCACGGTCTACGCGCAATTCGGCCGCTACCTCTGGCTCGCCGCACCCGCGTTCATCGCCGGTGGCCTCGGTCTCGTGGCGAGCGAGCTCCGGCGCACGCCGAGCAGCCGGATCACGCGGGCGCTCCTCGCGTTCGCGGTCATCGCGGCCGCCGACCTCGCGGTGCTCGTGAGCGTCTTCTCGGTGACCGGGGCGTGGACCGGCGTCGTCTCGTACGGCGTCATGGCCGTGATCCTGCTTCTGGCGGTCCCGCGGACGTCGCTCGCGGCCGTGTCGCCCATGCTCTTCGCCGCGCTCGCCGCGCTCGCGGGCGCCGGCGATCTCATCGCGGGGAGCGTCGCCACCGCGGGCGGCCCCGAGCTCGCGACGCCGGCATCGCTGCTGCCACCGCTCGCCGCGCTCGCCCTCTGCTTCATCGGCGCGGCGTTCGCGCTCGCGCTCCACCCTGGCCGGCCGCTCAGGCGGCTCGCCGCTACCCTGGCCGTTCTCGGATTCGCCGGCGGCGCCGCGCAGGCAGCCCTGGTCCTGCTGAATGGGTCCGCGGAGGCCCCGGCGCTCCTCCTCGGTGGCGCGGGCGGGAGCGACCTGTCGGCATCGACGATCTCGGCTCCCGTCGCGCTCGTCGCCGTCGGGCTCGTCGAGTTCGCGATCATCGCGCGCCCGCAGGCGCGCATCATCCCCGGCCTGTCCGTCGTCTGCGGATCCGCGCTCGTCGGCGTCGTCGCCCTGAACGTGCTGGCGTTCATGCTCCGCTCGCCCTTCCTGTTCGACATCTACGGTCCGCTCGGCATGCCGTCGCACGCGACGGTCGCGTTCGGGGCGCTGGCCATCGCGCTCCTCGCGGCCGGGATCGGGCGTCTCCTCGCCGCGCCCATCGGCGACCGGCTCTTCGGCACGATCGGTGCCCTGGCGGTCCTCGTCCTCCTGCGCGGGTTCATCTCGGATGCCGCCCTGACGCACGTGTTCGTCGACACCGAGGACGTCGGAAATCTGGACTATCTGGCCGCGGTCGACGCGGCCCGGCAGCTCGCCCTGGTCATGCTCGTGGGCGTCGCCATCGGGTCCGGCCTCCTGCTCACGCGCACCGTCACGCTGCCCCTGCGCGCCCTGCTCGACGCGATCGCCCGCGCGAGGGCCGGCGAGTCGCGCGCGCAGGCGGATGTGGAGGGCGAGGACGAGATCGGGATCGTCGCGCGCGCCTTCAACCAGCTCACGCGCGAGCTCGCCGACCAGTCCGACCTGTACGCAGCGGTCCGGCGGGCGCAGGCCGAGCTCGGCGAAGCCATCGTCATCCTCGAGGAGGGCGAGCCGCGCGCCTGGAACGAGGCACTCGCGAGCATCAGCGGCTACACGGACCAGGACCTCCGCTCCATGCGCTCGATCCTCGAGCTCTGGCCCGGCTCGCAGCGCGACGACTTCGCGAAGCTGCTGCGGTCGCGCTCGCGTGAGACGTACCGCATCGAAACATCGCTCCGGCGCCGCGGCGGCGACCCCGTGGACGTCGAGCTGGCGGTGCACCCGCTGCGCGACACGGCGCGTCCCCAGCAGCTCGCGATCCTGCGCGACATCACCGAAGCGAAGCGGGCGCGGCGTTCTCTCGAGCGGCTCGCGCTCCACGACGCGCTCACCGGCCTCCCCAACCGCGCGCTGTTCGCGGACCGTCTGGAGCGCGCCGTCGCGGCGGCCACGCGCCGGGGGGGG
>DASRGG010000028.1:0-189414 GCA_035651155.1 Candidatus Limnocylindria bacterium
TGCAGCTTCTTGTGCGCGTCGACGCCGATCCAGATCACCGCCGTCCTCCTTCGGGAAGCGCAGCTTGCGGCCGGCGCCGACGATCGACGGGTCTCACGTGGGTCAGATGACCGGCTCCGATCAAGTCAGAGCATCGGTGCCGACTTCGCCGGAGGGACGACGTATCCCATGAAGGGCACCTCCGACGAGCGCCTCCGAGCCTATGAGTCAGTCCGACCGGCAACCACACCATGACAGTGAGCCGAGTCTAGTGAGGACGGGGCGTCGCGAGGAGGCGATCCCGCGCCGCGTCGCTCTCGTTCGTGGCGCCCTCCGTCGCCGAGCTCAGCATGCCGTCACGGTCCTCGGTCGTTGAGAAGAGCGAGGTCTCGGTGACGGCGCGCCGGACCCTTGCGTGACGCGCTCAAGACATGTTCGACCCGCATCTCGCGATCCGATGGCTTCGTCAGCTTCGAGACGTCGGCGGTCGCGCGAGCGACCGGGGCTAGGGGTGGAGGCGCTCGGCTCCGCCGGACGCGCCCTCGGGCACGTCCATGACCCACCGGACGGACTTGGAGCACGGGCACGCGCCGCCGACGCGCGCGAGGCGCGGCATCGACGCGATCGCCTTCTTCAGCTCGATCTCGCCCCTCGTGACCTTGCGCTGCATCTCGATCCAGTGCTTCACGTCGATCGAGGCGTGATAGGCCTCCGGCAGGCGCGCGAGGCAGTGCGCGATGTACTCCTCGACGTCGGTGAACTGCTCGCCGTCGACCCCGATCATCTGGAACGCGGGCTCGCCTCGACGGCGGAAGAATCGGCGGTCGGGCAGGCGCAGGAGCTGGTCCCTCCGGATGCCCTCGACGGTGTCGCCCTTCTTCATGCGCGCGAAGGCCGCGAGCGCGTCCTCGCGCGAGAGATGCTCGAGACGCGCGCGCACGTAGCGCTCGTTGATGTCGTCGATCATCTTCTCGCACTCGGCGATGTACTTGTCCTGCGCCTCCTTGTTCGCCATGTCCTTGAGGCCGAGCTTCACGTTCGTCTGGCCACCGCGCTCGTCGCCGAACATCTCGAGCCCTCTCGCGAACCACTTGTTGACCATCTTCTGGATCATGGGCACGTCGAGCGTCGCGTTGCGGTCGCGCGCGGCGGCCTCCATCCAGCGCCGCATCGGGATCACCCCGGCGGCGAGATGGAACGCTTCCTCGCGCAGCATCGGCGGCATCGACGCGGCCATCGGGGCGTACGCGTTCACCTTCTGCATCGTGAGCTGGTACTTCCCCACCCGGTCGATGAACGCGGCGAACACGATGCTGTCGCCGAAGCTGTCGTACTCGAGGTTGAACGCCGCGAGCACGTGCGAGCCGGTCCGCATGGAGAGGATCTCCTCGACCATGTCCTGCGGCTTCGTGTCCGTCACGCTCGACCAATCGGCCGACGTCAGGAGATGGATCATCTGGTAGCCGTGGCGGAGCTCCTCCGCCATGACGCGCAGCACCCAGGTCTGGTCCTGCGGGTCGTTGGCGCGCTCGAAGGTGCCATGATGCTGCTGGATCGAGCCGAACTCGGTCGAGGCCTGCGCGCGGATGATCATGAGCAGCTGCTCCGCGGCCTCCCTGTCGAGCTGCTTCGGGACGATCGCTTTCGGCTTCCCCTTGTGGTCGCCGACCTCGATCTCGGCGGGCATGTCCTTCTCGAGGCGGGCGCAGAGGCAGAACTCCTGGTCCTTCGGGAAGTACTGCTGCCAGCGCTTCGAAAGCTCGGGGTACTCGGGGAAGTTATGACGCTGCCAGTGCTCGACGGCGTCGTGATAGTCCCGCGGCAGCATCCGGATCTCGTCGGACATGGTGTCTAGGGTACCGTCCCTCACCGTTGATTGGCATGACTGTTCGCCCGAGCGAACGCCTCTCCGGCAGCGTGGCCGAAGGCCACACGCCAGCAGACGAGCGCGGCGACGGCCGCGCGACTCGCGACTACAGGCGTCTCTCGAGCGCCGTGACCGGCGCGGGCGTGAAGCCGATCCGGCGGATGAACGCGTCGATGTCCCTATCCGCGTTCGCGACCATCGTGCGCGCCACGTGAGCGCCCTTGCGCTTGAAGCCGGCGAAGAGGGCCTCGCTGAGCGAGCGTCCCACCCCCTTCTCACGCGCCTTCGGATCGACGCCGAAGAACTCGACCCACCCGGTGGGCTCTTCGAGTCCGAACTCGCCGCCGCGGACCTCGCCGAGCATGAAGCCGACGACCGTGCCGTCGAGCTCCGCGACCTGGGACGAGTCCGGATCGCGCCGGATGTAGTAGATGACGCGGTCCTCCCACACCTCGGGCCGGTAGGTTCCGGTGATGCGCTCGTCGATCTTGCAGATCGCTTCGATGTCGAGCTCGGTGACGGGGCGGATCTTCACGTCGCTCACGGCGCGAGTATGCCCCGCTCGGTGCGACAGCGCAGGCCGGCGCGGACGTACGCTCCGACGAACAACGTTCAGGCGCCTCGGCCTCGGTACCGCGATCGTGCGCGAGCACCGCAAGGAGCTCTGACCCCCGCCCGGCGGACCTACCTTCCCGTGCGCGTCTCCAGGAAGGCGACCAGGTCCTCGAGGTCCCGCGGCGACATCGAGCCGCCGTACGCGGGCATCGCGCCACCGCCGCCGGTCAGGATGCGCTGCACGATGCGATCGCGCGGGATGCGCGCGCCCACGTCCGAGAGATCGGGCCCGCGGCGGCCGCCGGCGCCTTCGATCCGGTGGCACGCGAAGCAGCTCTTTCCGACGAAGAGCTGCGCGCCGCGGCGCTCGTCCTCGGAGAGCGTGCGCGTCACCGCGTCCGGCACGCGCGCGTCGGCCGCGAGCACCGGCACCCAGGTCGGCGTGTACGCCGCGAGCGTGAGCGCGGCGTAGGCCACGAACGGAATCGCCACGACCGCGATCGCGGCCGGCCGGCGCGACCAGTGGCGCTCGCCGGCCGGGAAGAGGATGGGCAGCGCGAAGAGATACAGGACCGCGAAGGTCGGGAGACCGATGATCACGACGCTCTCGGCCTGCCGCGGGATGAGCGCGAGCAGCGAGAAGTAGCCGAGGAAGTACCAGTCCGGCTTGGGGTCGGCGACGACCACCGTCGGGTCCGCGGGCTTGCCGAGCTCCGGGGCGCCGACGACGAGCGCGAGCACGGTGACGATGACTACGGCGGCGAACGCGACGATCGCGTCGCGATACGCGGCGTCGGGATAGAAGGGGATGCCCCGTCGCAGCAGCTGCGCGTACCGCTCGCGGTAGGTCGACGGATGCACGCGGTCGCCCGGCTCCGGCGGCTCCGAGATGCCGCGCTTCACGACGAGGTAGAGATGCAGCCCGAGCAGGCCGAACATCGCGGCCGGGATGAGGAAGACGTGCGTCGCGTAGAAGCGCGTGAGCGTCGCGCCGCCCACGTTCTGACCCGCGATGACGAGCTTGGCGAGCCAGTCGCCAAGGATCGGGGCGCGCGCCGCCTGCTCCGCGGCGACGACGATCGCCCAGAAGGCGTCCTGGTCCCAGCGCAGCAGCTGTCCGGTGAACGCCATCGCGAGCGTCGCGAGCAGGAGTACCGAGCCCGAGAGCCAGTTGATCTCGCGCGGGTACTTGTACGCGCCGAAGAGGAACACCTGGCTCATGTGGATGAGGACCAGCACGACCATCGCGCCGGCCCCCCAGTAATGGATCCCGCGCACGACGCCGCCCAGCGTCGCGTCGTGCGAGATGAACTGGAGGGTGTCGTACGCGGAGTTCGGCGCCGGAACGTAGGTCATCGCGAGGCCGACGCCGGTGGCGATCTGGACCAGGAAGACGCCGAGCGTGGCGCTGCCGAAGACGTACCACCACCCGATGCGGCGCTCGAGGGCGGCGGGCACCGGGTGCCGCAGCACCGCCAGCACCGAATCCTCGAGCTCGAGCCGCTCGGCGAACCATCGCAGGACCGTCCGCATCACGAGCCCTTCGTCTGGACCGTCGGCAGCGGCTGCGCCTTCACGAGCAGGCGGCCCCCGTCGATCTTCCACGCTCGCTCGAAGAGCGGCCGCTCCGGTGGCCCGCCCGCGACGGTGCCGTCCGCGTAGAAGACGCCGCCGTGGCAGGGGCAGAGGAAGATGCCGGCCTCCGCCCGCCAGTTCACCGGGCAGCCCAGATGCGTGCAGTGGACCGAGAAGACCTGGAACGCATCATCGCCCGTCTCGCCACGGCGGCGCACCCAGAGCGCGGTCTCCGCGAGCTGCCCCGCCCACGGCAGCGGGCTCGGGTCGCGGAACTTCACGAGCGTCGTCTCGCCGGTGTGGAACGCGTCCGCGGAGCCCACGTCGACGTAGTCGACGGGCAGCGGCCGGACGAGCGGCGCGAGCAGGTAGCCGACGATCGGCACGCCCACCAGGGCGGCGATCCCGCCGGAGAGCGCGATGGTCACGCGCGACAGGAGGCGGCGGCGATCCATCATGGCTCGGCGTCCTCCCGCACCAGGATGCTCACCCATCCGACGAGCGCGACGACCGCGACCACCGCGCCGAACGCGATGAGGACCGGGCTCGTCACGAGCCCCGCGGCGGCGAACGTCACGCCCGTCGCGAGCGCGGCGGGCCAGACGGTCGGCGCGGGGACGTGGTGCTTCATCCGAGCACCGTCCCGAGGTACACGACGCTGAAGACGACGACCCAGACGCCGTCGACGAAGTGCCAGTACCAGGCGACGCTCTCCCACGCCGTCGCGCGCACGCCGCCGGGCCGGGCGCGCGCGGCGAGCACGAGGCCGCTTATCGCGGTGAGGCCGACGAGCACGTGCAGACCGTGCAGCCCGGTGAGCGTGAAGAACGTCGTCCCGAACATGCCGGCGCGCGGCGAGATGCCCGTCCCCAGCAGGCGCGCGTACTCGAGGCCCTGTCCGATGAGGAAGACGGCGCCGAGCCCGGCGGTGACCAGGAGCCAGATCCATCCGTCGCGTCGGCGGCGTCGCTCGGCGATCGTCATCGTGCCGCTCGACGCGAAGAGGCAGAGGCTGAAGATGAGCGTGCGCGGGAGATCGAGCTCGACCTTCGCGACCGCGAGCCCCGCGGGGCGGAGCGCGATGAACGCGACGACGATCGCGAGGAAGAAGATCGACTCCGAGGCGATGAAGAGCGCCATGCCGAGGAGCGGCGGGCGCGAGAGCGCGGGCGCGACCGGGGGGTCCTCGAGGGGCGCGGCCCCAGGGGTAGGGGCCCCTGGGCGCGGAGCGACGTAGCTCGTCATGCCTCGTGCGCCCGATCCGGGTGCTTGCGGTCCCACAGCGGACGCTTGCTGGTGGCGACCGGCACCTGAAGGAAGTTCTCGGGGATGGGCGGCGACGACGTCGACCACTCGAGCGTCCAGGCGTCCCACGGGTCGTCGCCGGCGAGCTCTCCCGCGCGCAGGCTGACCACGAGGTTACACACGAACGCGAGGATGCCCGCGCCCATGACGACCGCTCCGAGCGTCGAGAGCAGGTTGAGCGGGCCCCATCCGGTGTCCGCGGCGTAGGTGAAGACGCGTCGCGGCATCCCCGCGATACCGAGCCAGTGCTGCGGCAGGAACGTCAGGTGGAAGCCGACGAACACCAGCCAGAAGTGCCATTTCCCAAGACGCTCCGACAGGAGCCGGCCGGTCATCTTCGGGAACCAGTAGTACAGACCCGCGAAGATCCCGAAGACCACGCCGCCGAAGAGCACGTAGTGCATGTGCGCGACGACGTAGTACGAGTCGGTGACGTACCAGTCGATCGGGACGATCGCGAGCGAGACGCCGGTGAGGCCGCCCATCACGAACGTCGCGATGAAGCCGACGGCGAAGAGCATCGCGGTGGTGAACCGCAGGCGCCCGCCGACCATCGTCGCGGTCCACGCGAGCACCTTGATCCCGGTCGGCACCGCGATGAGCATCGACGCCGCGGAGAAGAACAGGTTCTCGGCATCCGGCAGCCCCACCGCGAACATGTGATGCGCCCACACCGACACGGAGAGGAAGCCGATGGCGACGCTCGATCCCGCGATGAAGCGGTACCCGAAGATCGGCTTCCGCGAGAACACCGGTATGACCTCCGAGACCATCCCGAACGCCGGCAGGATGACGATGTACACCTCGGGATGACCGAAGAACCAGAACACGTGCTGCCAGATGATGGGATCGCCGCCGGCCGTCGCGTCGAAGAAGTGCGCGCCGAGCCGCCTGTCGGCGAACAGCATCACGAGGGCCGCCGAGAGCGCCGGATACGCGACCAGGATGAGCAGGCTGGTCACGAGCGACATCCAGACGAAGAGCGGCAGACGCGAGATCGACAGGCCGGGACAGCGCAGCAGCAGGACCGTCACCGCGATGTTGATCGCGCCCACGATCGTGCCCGCGCCGTTCACCGCGAGGCCGAGGACGTAGTAGTCGAGGCCCGTCCCGGTGCTGTAGGTGCGATCCGACAGCGGCGGGTACGCGAACCACCCCGCGTCCGGACCTCCGCCCGCGACGAAGCTGAAGTAGACGAGCAGGCCCCCGAGCAGCGACAGCCAGAACGACAGCGCGTTGAGCCTCGGGAAGGCGACGTCGCGCGCGCCGATCATGAGCGGGATGAGGTAGTTCATGAAGCCCACGAGGATCGGGATCGCGACGAGGAAGATCATCGTGACGCCGTGGATCGTGAACAGCTGGTCGTACAGCTGCGGGTCGACGAGGCGGTTCTCGGGGACGGCGAGCTGGAGACGGATGATCGCGGCCTCGACGCTCCCGAAGACGAGGAAGAACAGGCCCATCCCCATGTAGAGGACGCCGATCTCCTTGTGGTCCACGGTGCGCAGCCAGCCGGCCGCGGGAAGGCCCGCCGGCCGCCGCACCCAGAGCGTCGTCGAGGCGGTCGTCGCGCTCATCGCAGCGATCCGAGGTAGGACACGAGAGCGTCCAGGTCCGCGTCCGAGAGCGGGACGCGCGGCATGAGCGATCCGGGCTTGTAGCGCTGCGGATCGAACAGCCAGGCGCGGAGCGACGCGGTGTCGTTCGGCAGGACGCCGGCGGCGAGCGTGCGCCGCGAGGCGAGATGCGTCAGGTCGGGCCCGGCGACGGCCTTCGCGTCGGTCCCGCGGACGGCGTGGCACGACGCGCACACGTTCTGGAGGAACACGCGCTCGCCCTCCGCGGCCGTCCCGCCCGGCGCGGCACGCGCCGCGGCCTGACCCGCGAGCCAGCGCTGGAAGTCGCCCGCGCTCTCGGCGACGACGCTGATGCGCATCCACGCGTGCTCGATGCCGCAAAACTCCGCGCACTGCCCCCGATACACGCCCGCATGGTCCGCGTACAGGCGGAGGTGGTTCGTCTTCCCCGGGATCATGTCCGTCTTCCCGCCGAGCTCCGGCACCCAGAAGGAGTGGACGACGTCGGCGGCGACGAGCTCGAGGTCGACCGCGGTGTTCGACGGGATGTGCAGCTCGTTCGCCGTGACGATCTCGCCGCTCGCGTCCGGATAGCGGAACTCCCACCACCACTGATGGCCGCGCGCGACGATGCGCATCGCCGCGGGCCCGTTCGCCGACGCGGTCGCCCCGATCTCGCGCATCGTGCCGACCATGAGCACGAACACGACGGCCAGCACGACGAGCGGGATCGCGGTCCATGCGATCTCGAGCCTGGTGTTCCCGTGGATCTGCGGTGCCGGACCGGCCACGCGCGACGCGCGATATCGCCAGGCGGAGTACAGGAGCGCGGCCTCGACGCCGATGAAGATGAGGAACGCGATGGCGCCGACGACCAGCGCGAGCCCGCCGATCGCTTCCGCCGATGTCCTCACGACCGCCAGCCTAGGACGCTGGGGGCATCAGGCAAGTCCGGCCGCGGCTGTCAGTCCGCGGCGAGGACGCGCACCGCGACGTCCGCGCGCTCGCGTTCGATCGTCATGCCGGCGCCCCGCGGCGCACGCGCGTCGCGACGAGCGTGGCCACGAGCGCGAGGAGCGGGATCCAGAGGAACACCAGGACCCAGATGGCGGCGTCGCCGGCCACCCGGAACAGGGCGGACAGCGCCGCGATCGCCTGCGCGAGCGTGCGCGAGGGATCCCACGTTCCGACCTGCATCCCGGGCACCGTGACGAGCGGGCTGATGGACATCGTGATGGTCGAGTAGTCGATGCGCGTCTTGAGCGAGCTCACCTGAGCCTGGAGCTGCTCGATCTGGACGCGCGTCGAGGCGAGAGCGCCCTGGACCTTGAGGATCTCGTCGACGGTGTTCGCGCGCGCGAGGAGCGTGAGGTACTGCTGCTCCTCGGCCTTCTTCGCGCCGAGACGTGCCTGCACGTCGACGAACTGATCGGTCACGTCCTTGGCGTCGACGTTCGACGTCACGACCTCGCCGTCCAGCTGCTTCAGCTGCGCGAGCGCGTCGTCGAATCGGCTCGACGGGACGCGGATGGTGACGAGCGCGCTGCGCTGGTCGCCGGCGCCCGTCTGCGAGAGTCCGAGCAGATCGCCACCCAGGCCCGCGGCGATCGCGCGGACCTTGTCGGCGGTCGCCCACGGATCCTGCGAGCGGAACGCGAGGTTCGCGGTCAGGACGAGATCCCGACCGGTGGACACGAGGCTCGGGATCCCGCTCTGGGGAGTGGTGCCGCCCACGGCCTCGCCGCGCTTGGCGGCGTCGCCCGCCGGCACCGGCGCGGCGGCGGGCGCGCCGATGGTGCCGGCGCTCGCCGACGGGCTCGACCGGCTCGCGGCGCACCCCGCGGCGAGGATCGCGACGAGGACGAGGAGCGCGAACGCGGAGAGACGGCGCATGAGCGTCACCTGCTTTCTCGGTCTTCCACACCGGTAGACGCCGCGCCGCGCTAGGCGGTTCCCCGAAGCCAGCGGGCGCCGAACAGGCGTGCGGCGTTCGCCGATACGCGCGCGCCGGCGACCGCCGGGGCCACCGCGTGCGCCGCGGCGACGGCGGCGAGCGTGTCCAGGACGAAGGCCGGCTCGTTGCGGCCACCTCGTCGCCGCTGCGGCGCCAGGTACGGCGCATCGGTCTCCACCAGAAGCGCGTCGAGGGGCGTAGCCGCGGCGGCCGCCCGCAGGCCGGCGTTCTTCGGATAGGTCACGGTGCCCGCGAACGAGATCGCGAACCCGCGGCGGCGCCACTCGTCGACCTCGGCCGGACCCTCGCTGTAGCAGTGCACCATCCCTCGCACGCCGCCGACGCGATCGACGATCTCGCGCGCGAGCGCGCCGGCGTCCCGCACGTGGACGACGACCGGCAGGTCGCGCTCGCGGGCGAGGTCGAGCTGCGCCGCGAACGCGCGCTCCTGCGCTTCGCGCGGCGCGCTGCGACCCGACAGGTCCACGCCGATCTCGCCGATCGCGACGACGCGCCCGTTCGACGAGAGCGAGCGCAACGCCGCGGCCACGTCGTCGCTCCAGGACTCCGCGCGATGCGGATGCACGCCCACGGCGACGCGCACGCCGGCGTGCCGCCGTGCGAGCTCGAGGGTGCGCTCGCTGGAGGCGACGTCCTCGCCGCACGAGAGGATGCGCTCGATCCCGGCCGCGCTCGCGCGCGCGATCACCGCGTCGACGTCCTCGGCGAAACGCGGGTCGACCAGGTGCGCGTGCGCGTCGATCACGCCGTCGCGACCGGTCAGGTCGCGGCGCGCTCGAGACGCGGGAAGAGCGGTGCGCCGGTCTTGATGGGCGCGCCGGCCACGAGCGCACCCCAGCGCGCGACGTCCGTCCAGGTCGCGCGATCGGGCGCCGCGACGCCGAGCTGCTCGCAGACGCGCGCGCTCAGGTTCGGCATGTACGGATAGAGGAGATATCCCGCGATCCGGACCGCCTCGAGGCCGGCGTACAGCGCGCCATCCACCTCGGCCTTGCGCGACGCGTCCTTCGCGAGCTGCCACGGCTGCGTGCGCTGGAAGTGGCGGTTGGCCTCCTCGACCAGCGCGAAGGTCGCGGCCAGCGCGTCGCCGAAGTGCAGCATCGCCGCCGCGTCGTCGTGCTCACGCAGCGTGCGCTCGGCACGCTCGCGCACCGCGCGCTCGGAATCGCCCTCGCGCGGCGCGGGCGTCCGGCCGCCGCAATAGCGCTCGACCATCGACGCGGTGCGCGACACGAGGTTGCCGAGATCGTTCGCGAGGTCGGCGTTGAACCGCTTGTTGAGCGACTCGGGCGAGACCGGCGAGTCCTTCTCGAACGGGGCCTCGCGCAGCACGAGATAGCGCGCCGCGTCGACGCCCCATTCCTGGGCCGTCGCGATCGGATCGATCATGTTGCCGCTCGACTTCGAGAGCCGCTGTCCCCGGTACTCGAGGAAGCCGTGGACGAACACCTGCCGCGGCAGCTCGACGCCCGCGGCCATCAGCATCGCCGGCCAGTAGATGCAGTGGAAGCGGCTGATGTCCTTGCCGATGACGTGCACGTCGCACGGCCACCACTTCTTGAACTTCGCCTCGTCGGTGCCGAAGCCCACGCCGGTGACGTAGTTGATGAGCGCGTCGAACCACACGTACACGGTGTGGTCGGGATTCCCCGGCCACGGCACACCCCATTTGATCCCCCGCCCGCGCGAGACGCTGATGTCCTTCAGCCCGCGGTCGAGCCACCCGAGGACCTCGTTGCGCCGGACCTCCGGGACGGTGAAGTCCGGTCGCTTCTCGAACAGCTCGCGCAGCTTCTTCTCGTACTTCGAGAGCCGGAAGAAGAAGTTCTCCTCCTTCACGCGCTGCACGGCATCGGGGTTGTTCGGATGGAACTGGCAGCGGCCGTCGACGAGGTCCGACTCCTCGTAGAACGCCTCGCAGCGGACGCAGTACAGACCCTCGTACGTGCCGAGATAGACGTCGTCGTTCGCGATCCAGCGGCGCACGAACTCCTGGACGCCGGCGATGTGATCGGGGTCCGTCGTGCGGATGAACCGGTCGTACGAGATGTCCCAGGTGTCCGCCATCTGCCTGAACTTCGCGGCGTTCTGGTCGACGAACGCGCGCGTGTCGATGCCCGCCGCCTTCGCGGCCTCCATGTTCTTCGAGCCGTGCTCGTCGGTCCCGGTGAGGAAGAAGACCTCGCGGCCGCGCTGGCGCTGGAACCGGGCGAGCGCGTCCGCCCCGGTGAACTCGTACGCGTGGTGGAGCCCGGGACTGTCGTTCACGTAGGCGATGGCGGTCGTGACGTAGAACTTCATGGGGATCCGCTCGGTATTCTAGGTCGGCATGGTCGCCACACCAGCATCGTGAACCGCGTCGCGCTGCGCGTCCTGAGCCGCGTCCTCCTCGTCCTCTTCACCTTCGTCCTCATCGTGGCGCTCGCGCAGCTCGCGCTCGTCGCGGCGAGCACGCGCGCGCAGCACATCGGGCTCGACGAGGTCATCCGCCGCGCGTGGGAGGGCACCCAGGACTACTTCTCCAGCCTGCTCCAGGGGAGCCTCGGAGAGGCCACCTCGACCTCGATCCTCGGCAACCGACGGCGCTCGATGGGCGAGGTCCTCCTGGACGCGTATCCCAAGAGCATGATGCTCGTCGGGCTCGCGGTGATCGTCGCGACCGCCCTGGGGGTGCTCGTCGGCACCGCGGCCGCGGCGACGAGCAGCCGCCGCGTGCGCGGCGCGCTCCTCGGCATCACCGTGCTCGCGGTCTCGACGCCGTCGTTCCTGCTCGCGATCCTGCTGATCCTTCTCTCGGCCACGATGGTGAGCAGGTACGGGATCCGGCTGTGGCCGTCGTTCGGCTTCGGCCTGGACGACCACCTCATCCTTCCCGTCATCGTGCTGGCGGCCCGGCCGTTCGCGCAGATCGCGAGCTTCACCTACGCGGCGCTCGACGAGACGCTCACGCGCGACTACGTGCGCACCGCGCGCTCGAAGGGACTCGCCGAGCGGCTCATCCTCTCCCGCCACGCGCTCGGCAACGCCGCGGTGCCGATCCTCGGCGCGATCGCGGCGGCGCTGTCCATCGGACTCTCCACGCTGCCCGTGGTCGAGGTCTTCTTCTCGTGGCCCGGCATGGGCTTCGCGCTGCTGCAGGCCATCCGCCGCTTCGACGCGGCGACCGCGGGCACGCTCCTCGGAGCGCTCGCGGCCACCATCGCCATCGTGCGGTTCGGCCTCGACGCGGTCGCCGCGCGCTTCGTGCGCGCCGCGACCGGGGCGGGCGCGTGATCCGCCGCGCGATCACCTGGCAGCTCGTCCTCGGCGCGGCGATCGTGCTCGGCTGGCTCGCGCTCGGCGTCGCGGCGCCGCTGCTCACCGCGGTCGATCCGCTGAAGACGCGCTCCTTCGTGATCGTCGGGTCGCACGCCTTCCCGCCGCCGTTCGAGCCGGGCCGGTACGGCTACCCGCTCGGCTCGGACAACGCCGGTCGCGACATCTGGGTCGAGGTCCTGTACGGGGCGCGCGCGACCCTCTCGATCGCGTTCGTCGTGCTCATCGCGCGCCTCGTCATCGGCACCGCGCTCGGCGCGCTCGCGGGCTGGTCCGCGGGCCGACCGGCCGATCGCGCGATCTCCGCGCTCACCGACGCGTTCGCCGCCTTCCCAACGATCCTCTTCGCCCTCCTGTGGATCTTCGCCTTCGACATCCGCTCGGGCATCACCGCGTTCGCGATCGCGCTCGCCGTCACCGGGTGGTGGGGCTTCGGGCGCGCGACGCGGTCGGCGGTCGTCGCCCTCCGCGGACGGCCGTTCCTCGAGGCCGGTCGCGCGCTCGGCCTCTCGGAGCTCGCGCTCTTCGTGCGGCACGTGATGCCGAACCTCCTGCCGATCCTCTCGGTCGCCGCGGCCCTCGAGGCGAGCGCGATCCTCCTCGCGCTCGGAGAGCTCGGCTTCCTGGGCGTCGTCGTCGGCGGAGGCTTCTCGATCCCCATCGACGACCGCGGGCTCGGCGGCGGAAGCTCGTTCATCTTCTCGACCGCGGAATGGGGCGCGATCCTCGCCGGTGGCCGGTTCGCCGTGTACAGCTCGCCGTGGATCGCGCTCGTGCCGGCGGCCGCGTTCGCGAGCGCGGTGTTCGGCTTCAACATGCTCGGCCACGGACTGCGGACGCTCTTCGATCGCGCGCCGGTGCCGGTCGCGCGGATCCTGAGCTGGCGCGTGGCCGCCGCGCTCGCGGCGGTCGTGGTCGTGGTGCGCCTGGCGACGCCGCTCGTCGGTCCCGCCGCCGGCTACCTGCCGATCTCGCGCTCGTTCGATGCCGGGCGTGCGCGGCAGCATCTCGCGTACTTCGCGGACCCGGCCCGCGGCGGCAGGTATTCCGGATCGCCCGGCTACGCGGCCGCCGCCCGGTACGTGGCCGACCGCTTCGCCGAGCTCGGCCTCGAGCCGCTCGGCGACGACGGCGGCTACCTCCAGCGCCTCAAGCAGACGGTCGTGCAGCTCGACGGGACCCCGACGCTCTCCACCCTCGGCGACCACCCGCGGTCGTACACGCACCGCGTCGACTTCACCGAGCGCGTTGGGGGACGCGCGGCCGGAGGCACCGCCGAGGGCGCCGTCGTCTACGTGGGCGGCGGCGTGAGGTCGCCGGAGTACAGCGACTACGCGGGCACGCATCCCGAAGGGAACATCGTGCTCATCGCCGGACCGACGCAGGGCGACCCCATCGATGCGGCGATCCGCGAGGGCGCGAAGGGCGTGATCTTCGTCGCCGCGCCCGGCGCGCCGGCCGGCATCATCAAGCTCTCGGCGATCGCCGCGTTCGAGAAGGACACCGTGCCCGTCCTCACGGTCTCGGAGGCGGTCGCCGACGAGCTCATCGCGCCGTCGGGGAAGAAGATCGCGGACCTGCGCTCCACGCTCGAGGAGCGGCGGCGGCGCGCGCAGCAGCGCCCGAGCCTCCAGCAGGTAGTGCCGGAGCCGCTCTCCTTCGATACGCCCACGCGTATCCGAATGTCCGTGCCGCTCGGGCCCGTGCGGCAGGTCGACACGATGAACGTGGTCGGGATGCTCCGCGGCTCCGACGAGGAGCGCGCGAGCAAGTTCCTGCTCGTCGGCGGCCATCTCGACGGGGTCGGCACGGATCCGAACGGCGCGGTCTTCCCCGCGGCGAACGACAACGCATCGGGCCCGGCGGTGACGATCGAGGTCGCGCGCGTCCTTGCCGCGCACCGCTCGATGCTCAAGAACTCGTTCATCTTCGCGGTCTTCGCCGGCGAGGAGGAGGGCCTCGTCGGTTCGGAGGTGTTCGCGCAGCGCTCGATCACCACGCCCTACCGGCCCGACAACATCGTGGCCTTCGTCAACCTCGACATGGAAGGCTGCTGCGGTGGGCTCGCGGCGTCCGACGAGAGCTTCGCACTCCACGACCGGCTGAAGAACGCCGCGGACCGCCTGGGCTATGACCTGGGGTACACGCCGGCGCTCGGCGGCAGCGACCACCAGACGTATCTGCGCCGCCGCGTGCCGGCGATCACGGTCGGGCCCACGGACCTCGGCCCGTTCCACACCGTGGGCGACACGGTGGCGACCATCGATCCGGCACGTCTGCGCGCGTCCGGCGAGGTCGTCGTGCAGGCGCTGCTCGAGATGGGCGCGTCGGAGTGACGCGCGCGGCCGCCCTGGTCGCGCTGCTGGTCGCCGCGTGCACGAGCGCTCCGGCCACATCCGCTCCGAGCGCGACGGCATCGGGCGTGGCGGCGTCAGCGTCGGCGGCGGGAGCCGCGCGATTCGACGGGACCTTGGCGCGCGGCCATCTCGCCTACCTCGCGGACCCCGCACGGGGCGGCCGCTTCACGGGCTCGCCGGGCTTCGACGACGCGGCGCGCTACGTCGCGGAGCGCTTCCGGGAGATCGGCCTCGAGCCGCTCGGCGACGACGGCACGTTCTTCCAGCGCTTCCCTGCCCAGATCGTCGACCTCGCCGCCACGCCCACGCTCACGCGGACAGGCGCGGGCGCGAAGACGTTCACCCATCGCGTCGACTTCACCGAGAGCGTCGGCGGACGCGCGGGATCGGGCGATGTCGAGGCGGAGCTCGCCGTCGTCGGCGGCGGCGCGGCCACGAACGGACAGGACGACTTCGCCGGCATCGACATCCACGGACGCATCGCGCTCGTGACGGGACCCACGGCGCAGGGCTACCTCGAGAACGTCTACGCGCGCGGCGGCGCGGGCGTGCTCCTGGTCGGCGACGCCTCGATCAAGTACTCGTACGTCGCGCGCTTCTTCGCGCAGACCATCCCCGTGCTCGTGGTCACCGAGGGCGCCGCCGACGAGCTGCTGTCGGCGTCGGGGCGTACCGTCGCGCAGGTGCGCGACGCGGTCCGCGCGCGCCGGGCGAACGCGGCCGCTCCGTCGCCCGCCTTCCTTTCCGGCACGACGGTCCACATGAGCGTCTCGCTCACGCCGGTCCACCAGGTGCTGGCGTCCAACGTGGTCGGGTTGCTGCGCGCGGGCGGATCCGGCGGGACGCGCGCCGTCATGGTCGGCGGCCATCTCGACGGCGTCGGCACCGATCCGAACGGCACGGTCTTCCCGGCCGCGAACGACAACGCGTCCGGACCCGCGATCGCCATCGAGGTGGCGCGCGCGCTCGCCGCGCGTCGCGGAGAGCTCACGCGCTCGGTCGTGTTCGTCGCGTTCTCCGGCGAGGAGGAGGGCTTCCTCGGCTCCGAGGCGTACATCGCGCGCATGGCCGCGAGCCCGGGGCGCGTCGAGAGCCTCGTCGCGATGATCGATCTCGACGTGATCGGCTGCTGCGGCGACACGCTCGAGGTGTCCGACGAATCGAGCGCGCTCGTCGACCGCTTCCGCGCCGCCGCCGAGCGGGCGGGCGTGCCGTTCAGGTCCACGGGCCAGGGCGGCAGCGACCAGTCGTCCTTCAACAAGCGCGGCGTGCCGTCCGCGCTCGTCCTGTGGTCCGACTACATCTTGCACACGACGCAGGACACCGTCGCGAAGGTCGACGTCCGGCACCTGCAGCGCGCGGGCGACGTGGTCACCGCGGTCACGCTCGACCTGGCTCGCGGCGCCGGACCCTAGCCGCCGCCAGCTCGCGGTGCGCCTCGCTCCGAGGCTCCTCGAGCCCGGCGCGATGCCACACCGTCGACGAGGTGCGCGGGCTCACGGCCCGACGCGCGACCACCAGCGATGCTCGCCCTGCCACGGCGGGCGCGCCGCTCCGGTCGCGTACGCGATGACCAGGTCCGACGTCTTGTCGAGCGCCCACGCGAAGGCTTCCTCCTGCACCGAGAAGGGGTCGAGGTCCGGCGCCGGATCGAAGAAATCGATCGCGTAGAGGATGCCGTCGCGGACGGCGAACTCGACCGTGTCCATGTCGTACCCGAGCGCGTCGACGAGCGCGGTGGCGTCGTGGATCGCCTTCTCACGGAGCTCGCCCTCCACCGGCCGGCTCACGACGTAGCGGTCCGCGAACGGCGCGGTGGGGTCGTAGCGGATCGGCAGGATGTCCTTGCGTCCGATGCAGACGCAGCGGACGTAGTCCTGCCAGGTGATGAACTCCTGCAGGATCATCGTCTTCGGCCGGCGGCCCGGTACCTGCGCGCCCGACTGGTCGTACGCCCAGAGGAGCTCCTCCTTCGAGTCGACCCTGTACACGTCCTTCCAGCCGCCGCCGGTATTCGGCTTGAGGATCGCCGGCAGTCCGACGTAGGCGATGAGGCCGTCCCAATCGAGCGGGTACACGAGGTTGCGCAGCGAGCCCTCGTTGACGTCGGAGATATAGGACTTGTTCGGCAGCACGACGGTCTTCGGCACGGCGACGCCGAGCTTCCGCGCGAGGGTGCACTGGAAGAACTTCTCGTCGGCCTCGCACCAGAACGGATCGTTCACGACGATCGTCCCCTGGAGGGCCGCGCTCTTCAGATGCGCTCGGAAGTACGGCACCTCGTGGCTGATGCGGTCCACGATGACGGCGTAGCGGGGCGTCTCGATCTCGCGCGCGCCGCCGAGGGACGCCATCTCCGCGCGAACGCCGCGCGACGCTCCCTTGCGGTCCACCGTCTCGATGAACGCCGACGGGAACGTGTTCTCGCGGCCGACGAGGATGCCGACGACGTTCACAGGAACGCGTCCACCATCTCTTTCCAGTAGGGCCAATCGAAGCAGGCGTCGCCCTCGCGCGCGCCGTCGAGCCAGCGCGCGCTGTCGTACGCGCCCGACAGGCCGACGGCCTTGCGGACGATGCTTGGCCGCCGGGTGGCGAGCGCCAGCGCGTGGAGGAGCTCGTCGATGAGGTACCGCTCGTACGCCAGGTGGCGCGCGGCCCGCTCCGGCCACGGCCGCTCCTTGTCGTAGAAGGACTCGGCGTCCACGGAGTCGACGAGCCACAGCTGCAGCCAGCCATCGTCGATGCGCCCGGACAGGTGCTCGATCATCTTGAAGTCTTCCCAGCGGGACTCCACCACTTCCGGTACTCCCGCTTCACGTCGTCTTCTTCTTCCGGATCCGCGTCTTCTCGATGAGGCGCCAGGCGGTCGCGGATCCGCGCCAGCCGATCAGCGTGACGCCGCGGCCGCCTTCGAGCGTCTTGTACGTCGCGAAGAACGTCTCGATCTCCCGCCGCCAGTGGCGTGGGAGGTCGTCGAGCTCGCGGATCTCGTCGAAGCGCGGGTCGCCAACCGGCACGCCGAGGATCTTCTCGTCGGGCCCCTGCTCGTCGCGCATGAGCAGCGTGCCGATCGGGCGCGTCGGCAGGATGCAGCCCGGGAACGTCGGCTCCTCGACGACCACGAGCGCGTCGAGCGGGTCGCCGTCTCCCGCGAGCGTGTCGGTGACGAAGCCGTAGTCGGCCGGATAATGCACCGAGGAGAACAGCACGCGATCGAGCCGGATGCGGCCGGTCGCCTTGTCGAGCTCGTACTTGGCGCGCGAGCCCTTCGGGATCTCGACGAAGACGTCGACGCCACGGCGCGTGGGCCTCCCCGGCATCGCTCCCCCTTGTGTGACAGGAGGATAGCCATTGCCGGGCGACGAAGGGCTTCGCCCCGACTAGCTCCGTTCGCGCAGCCAGCGGAGCGCGTCGGCGGCGCCGAGCGGACGGGCCAGGTGATAGCCCTGTGCCTGGTCGCACCCGAGCTCCCGCACGATCGAGAGCGTCTCGGGGTCCTCGATGCCCTCCGCGACGACGGTGAAGTCGAGCGCGTGCGCGAGATCGATGGTCGCGCGCACGATCGCGCGCCCGCTCTCGCTCGCCGCGATCCCGCGCACGAACGACTTGTCGATCTTCACGGTCGAGATGGGTAGGCGATGCAGATACGCGAGCGACGAGTGTCCCGTCCCGAAGTCGTCGATGGCGATCGGAATGGCGAGCTGGCGCAGCTCGCCGATCGTACGCGCGGCGCGCTCGGGATCGGCCATGATCGTCGTCTCGGTCACCTCGATGCCGAAGCGCTCCGGCGGTACCTGCGCGGCGTCGAGCGCCGACGCGATCCGGCGCGGGAGGTCGGGCTCCAGCAGGTTCCGCGGCGACAGATTCACGGTCACCCGCGCGTCGAGCCCGGCGATGAGCCAGCTGCGCAGCTGCCGGACCGACGCGGTGACGACCCAGTCGGTGAGCGCGGTGAGCAAGCCGACGCGCTCGGCGAGCGGCACGAACTCGGAGGGCGGCACGTCGCGACCGCGCCGCGGCCAGCGCGCGAGCGCCTCGAAGCGCTGCGTCTTGCCGGTGCGGCAGTCGACGATCGGCTGGAACGCGAGCGCGAGCTCGTTGTTCTCGATCGCGTGGCGCAGGTCGGCGGTGAGCGCGAGCGCTTGGGCGCTCGGCTCGTCGGGCGCCGGCGCGTACATCGCCCAGGCGGAGCCGCACCGCTTCGCCGAATACATCGCGACCTCCGACGTGCGCAGCAGCGTCGCGGCGTCGGCGCCGTCTCGCGGCGCCATCGCGATCCCGACGCTGGCCGTCACGAAGAGCTCGTGGCCCGCGACGGCGATCGGCGTCCGGATCGCGTCGCTGATGGTGCGCGCGAGGACGGTCGCCGCGGGCTCGTCGGTGTCGGGCGCGACGATCGCGAACTCGTCGCCGCCGAGGCGCGCGGCCTGATGCCGCAGACCGAGGAGCGCGAAGATGCGCTCGCTCGTGATGCGCAGCAGCTCGTCGCCCGCCGCGTGGCCGAGGCTGTCGTTCACGTCCTTGAAGCGATCGAGGTCGAGCACGAGGAGCGCCGTCTCGCGCTTCGCGACCGCGAGCGCGGCCTCGAGGCGCCGCGCGAGCTCGGTGCGATTTGGCAGGCCGGTGAGCGGGTCGCGCAGGCTCGCATCCTCGATCTCGCGGCGCGCCTCCGCCTGCTCGGTGAGATCGAGCGCGAGGCAGATGACGCCGTCGACGGCGCCACCGATCCCCCGGATCGGCGCGTACGTCGCTTCGAAGAGGGCCGTGCCCATCTCGAGCGTCGCGGTCACGATCTCACCGCCCTGCGCGCGGCGGACGTTCGCGAGGAGGTCCGGCCGAGACGCATACCGCTCGAAGATCGAGCTCCCCACGGCCTCGCCGGGCGCGCGGCCCAGGCGCGCCAGCCCGTGGCCCTCGGACATCGTGAAGATGCCGTGGCGGTCGAGGGTGAAGAGGACCAGCGGCAGCCGCGACATCGCCGACCGCAGATCGGGCGCCGCGACGCGCGCGTGCTGCGTCTGCAGGAGGACGCGCTCGCGCCACTCTCCCATGAGGCCGAAGCCGACGGCGATCGCGATGACCGCGAGGGCGTAGGTTCCCACCGCCACGGGCTGCACCAGGCCGGGCCGCACCGCCGACAGCACCCCGAACGGCAGCGCGTGGAGCAGCAGGCCGACGAGGGCGACGAAGAGGCCGCCACGGACCCCCAGGAGGCCGCCGGCGACGGCGGACACCAGGCAGAACACGTTGAGCGCGGCCTCGCCCGCGAGGTCGTAGAGGGGCACGAAGGACGCGGCGTAGACCTCGACGACGAAGAGGATGAGGAGCAGGCGGAGACGGCGCGGCAGCATGCGGCCGACGAACGCATCCCGTGCCGCGACTGGGGTCGCGGCCGCCTCGACACCCACCAGGGCGGCCACGATAAGGATTGCTTATCGCACAAGGAAAGAGGCTGGGCGTATCGGAAGGTCCCAGAAAAGTCCTAGGACCGCGTGGCGAAGACGATCGTCACCTCGCCTTTCACGGGTCTTTCCACATAGCGCGCCGCGAGCTCGGCGGCGGTGCCGCGGACGAGCTCCTGGTGCAGCTTCGTCAGCTCGCGCGCCACGACCACCCGCGCATCCGGCGCGACCGCCGCGAGGTCGGCGAGCAGATCCGCGACCCGGTAGGGGCTCTCGTAGAGCACCACCGTCCGTGCTTCGGCGACGAGCCTCTCGAAGAGCCGTCGGCGCGGACCGCTCTTCTTGTCGACGAATCCGACGAACGTGAATTCCCGCGTCGGAAGGCCCGACGCCACGAGCGCCGCGATCGCGGCGGCCGGCCCGGGGACCGGCACGATCTCGTGCCCGGCGTCGATCGCGGCGCGCACGAGCTGCTCGCCGGGGTCGGAGAGACCGGGCGTGCCCGCGTCGGTGACGAGGGCCACGTCCCAGCCGCGGTCGAGCTGATCGATGAGCTCGGCGACCTTCCGCCGGTGATTGAACTCGTTGTACGAGGTGAGGTGTTTCGCGCGGATGTCATGGCGCCGCAGGAGGACCTGCGTGTGACGCGTGTCCTCGCACGCGACCATGTGGACGTCCTGGATGACGCGGAGCGCGCGCCGCGAAACGTCCTCGAGGTTGCCGATCGGCGTCGCCACGAGGAAGAGCTTCCCCACCCTAGACGCTGTCCTCCGTGGGTCGGTGCGCCTGCGCGACGACGATGCCGGCGAGCACGAGCGCGCCGCCCAGGATCTGGGGCGGCCGCAGCGACTGCGCGAGCACGGCCCACGCGATCACCGCGGCGACGAAGGGCTCCGAGGTCGCGACGATCGACACGCGCGCGGCCGGCAGGAGACGGAGCGCGACGAAGCCCAGCGTGAACGGAATGACCGCCGCGATGGCCACGATACCGGCGACGCGCAGCCACACCGCTCCATCCGTCGCCGTCCACGGGAGCGTCCAGATCGGCTGGATGAGCTGCCAGGCGAGGAGCGCGAAGCCGAAGCCGTAGACCGCGAGCGTCCAGGCGGAGTACCGCCGGGCGAGCCGTTCGCCCAGCACGAAGTACGACGTGAAGAGCAGCGAGTCGAGCGCCGCGAGCAGGACGCCCTCGGTGTTCACCGCGCGAAGGGCGGCGTCGTACGCGCCGGCGGCGAAGAAGCAGCCGACCACGGAGAGGATGCCCGCGTACCACAGCGCCGGCCCGACCTTCCGTCCCTGCAGCCGCGCGACGAGCAGCACCAGGATCACCGCGGTGAACTCGACGACGAGCGCGACGGCGATCGGAATGCGCTGGATCGCCTCGTAGTACAGCCACTGCACGCCGCCCATCCCGAACACTCCGAACGCCGCGAACCACAACACGTCGGCGCGCGCGACGCGAAGCTCGCGCGGACGCCACGCCGCGACGATCGCCGCGAACGCGAGGAAGGCGAAGAGCACGCGCCACTCCGCGAGCACGCGCGGCGGGACGCCGAGATCGAACGCCGACTTCGCGATGACGCCGCCCACGGCAAAAAAGGCGGCGGAGCCGAGTGCGGCCACGTACCCCAATCCAAAGCGAGCCGATGCCGTCGACGACCGCGACACCGAGCGGACCTCGTCGGGCCGAGGGACCCCGCGCGGGGAGGGGGCCCGTGCGCCCAGCACGGGGGACACCCCGCGTGAAGAGGGTTTCGGCCCGACGAGGTCCGCGGGCCCCGAGTCCGACGGACCGAGTGAGCTCAGTCGGCCTCCCAATCGCGTGGGTAGAGGAAATCATGGCCCACCGTGCGGAGCGACAGCTTGGCGATGAGCGGCATCACGCGCTTGAAGTGCGACTTCCGCACGCGCTCGCGGATCCCGTTCACGAGCGTCGCGTCGAATCCCGCGGCCACGAGATCGGCGGGACGCAGGCGGCGATCGACCAGGTGATAGAGGACGAGGTCGGCCTGCGCGTACGTGAACCCAAGCTCGCGCTCGTCGGTCTGTCCGACCCAGAGATCGGCCGTGGGCGGCTTGCGCACGACGACCTCGGGAACGCCGAGCAGCACCGCGAGCTCGCGCAGCTGCGTCTTGTAGAGATCGCCCACCGGATTCAGATCGCAGGCCATGTCGCCGTAGCGGGTGCCGTACCCGAGCAGCAGCTCGGTCTTGTTGCTCGTTCCAAGCACGAGCCCGTCCGGCCACGAGCGGTCGTATTCGATCGACTTGCGCTCGCGCGCCATCTTGTTGCCGCGCCGCACCCGATCGACGTCGCCGGCCCGAGCGAAGTACGCGTCGACCTGCGCGCTGATATCGACCTCCTCGAGCGAGAGGCCGAAGGTCTTCGCGATGAGGCGCGCGTGCATGGCCGATTCGGCGCTCGACGTGCGATACGGCATGAAGAGCGCGGTGACGTTGCGCGGCCCCATCGCCTCGGCCGCGAGCGCGGCGACCGCCGCGCTGTCGACCCCGCCGGAGAGTCCCAGCACGACGCGCCGGTGTCCCGACTTCCTCGTCTCCTCCCGCAGGAAGGCGACGAGCATGCGGCGGACGAGCGCCTCGTCGATGCGAAGCGGCGAGGGATCGCTCGGATCGGGGCGGATGGCACCGATGCGCTCGCGCGCGACCGTCATCAGTCGAGCCCGCGCGCGCGGGCCAGGTGCGCGACGACGAGGTCGGCGCGCTCGTCGCGGATGAGCGGGTTGCGGTCCCGCTCGCGCGCGACGAGCTCGCGATCGACCTCCGCGACGAGGAGGTGCTCCGCGAAATCGGGAGCGCGGGCCACGACCGTGCCGTCGGGTGCGACGACCTCGGAGCCGCCCCAGAAGGCGATGCCGTCCTCATGGCCGACGCGGTTGGCGAAGACGACGTAGAGCGTCAGGTACTGCGCGTAGAAGCGATCCATCAGACGGCACGACTCCGCGGTCCCAAGGTCGCCACCCTCGGCGACGCCGCGGCCGGGGCTCGCCGACGGCGAGAACACGACCGTCGCTCCGGTGGCTCCGTACACGTACGGAACGGAGACGTGCCAGAGGTCCTCGCAGATGGCGATGCCCGCGGGACCGACCTGGCTCGGGAAGATGTCGAAGCGCTCGCCCGGTCCGAAGTAGCGGCCGTCGTCGAAGATGCCGTAGGTCGGCAGGTACACCTTGCGGTGCACGTGGACGAGCCGGCCCTTCGACCAGTAGCCCTGCGCGATGTGCAGGCGCGCGTCGGGACCGCGCTCGACGAAGCCGGCGCACACGTCGACGTCGCGCGAGGCGTCGGCGATCGGGCGGAGACGCTCGCCGTCGCTCGGACAGGCGAGCTCGCCGGCGAGGTCCTTGACGTAGTAGCCGGTGAGCGAAAGCTCGGGGAACACGACCAGGCTCGCCCCGGCCGTGCGCGCCTTCGCGATCCAGTCGAGGTGCATCCGCACGTTGCGCGTGAACGCGCCAAGACCCGGAGCGCATTGCGCGATCGCGATCTTCTGCGTCACGAGTCGGCCCGCAGATGCTCGAGGCGCTCGGCGTACTCCTGCGCCAGGCTCCAGGCGCGGCCCTCGTCGCGTGCTTCGGCGTAGATGTTGAAGAGCGGCCGGTCCGCATCGGGCAGGACGAGGACCCACTCGCCGTCCTCCTGGTGCTTCACCCCGTCGATCTGGCGCACGCGCTCGGTCCGCGGATCCTGCGCGAGCACTCGGAGGACCTTGCCCTTCTGCTCCCACGGGCACGGCACCTGGACGCGCGCGACGCTGGCCGCGGGCGTCTCGTCGATCACCTCCGCGAGCGTCTTGTCCGTGACCGCGAGCAGCTCGAGAAGGCGGACGGTCGCGAAGAGGCCGTCGAACGACGGATGGAAGCGCGGGAAGATGAACCCACCGACGCCGTCGCCGACGACGAGCGGGTGCTCGCGGACCGCGATGTCCATCTGCGCGCTCGCCGAGGCGCGCACGCGCTGCACCCTGCCGCCGGCCTCGGTGACGATCCGCTCGATCGAGGAGGGGGCGAACACCGGCACGGCCACGACGCCGGGTGTCACGCGCGCCGAGAGCGACGCGAACGCGGCGAGGAACTGCATGTCGGAGGTGATGCGCCCGCGGTCGTCCACGAAGAAGGCCTTCTCCCCGCCGGCGTCGATCATCACGCCGGCCGATGCGTTGAGCGTCGCGACGATCGCGGCGAGCTCGCGCTTCTCCTCCTGGAACTCCTCGAAGGAGCGCGATCCGACGTTCTCCGACACCACCCCGTCGATCGCGATCATCTCGATCCCGATCGCGGACAGCAGCTGCGGAAGGAACTGCGCCGCGGTGCCGTGCGAGTAGTTCACGACGATCTTGAACTTCCGGTCGGCCATCTCGCGGCGGTGCGCGATCTCCGCGAGGAAGGCCTCGCTGTACGCCTCGCCCACGCGCGGCGATTCGTAGATCGCGCCCACATCCTCGTACGGGACGCGACGGAAGTCCTCGCGGAAGAACGCCGTCTCGACCTTGCGCTCCTGCGCCTTGTCCATGTCGAGCGCCTGGCGGTCGAAGAACTTGAGGTCGCAGACGCGCACGTCGAACGGCGAGACGCGCACGTGGACGCCGCCGGCGGCGCCGATGCGCCGGGTGTGGAAGCGTCCGATCGGGAGCGGCGCCTGCGACAGGTCGGCGACGTGGACGCCCGCCGAGAGGATGCCGCTCATGAGCGCGCGCTTCAGCATCCGGCTCGAGCGGTGCTGGTCGCGGTTCATCGTGACCGTAGCGCCCTGCGGCAGCGTCGACGCGTATGACGCCCCGAGGCGCGCGCCGAACTCCGGCGTGAGGTCGATGTTCACGAGGCCGGTCACCCCGAAGCGGCCGAAGAGCGCGCGCCGTCCCTGCGCACCCCAGATGAGGCTCGACCCGACCACCGCGCCGCTCTCGACCTGCTTGTCGGGCCAGATCTTCACCTGGCTCCGAACGCGCGCCCCATCGTTCACGACGCAGTGGTCTCCGACGACGCTCCCCTCCTCGAGGCTCACGCGCGATTTCAGCGCGCACTGCCGGCCCACGATCGTGCCGTGCAGCTCGGCACGGTCCCCGACATACGAGTTACGCCACACGATGGAACGGTCGACGAGCGCGCCGTAGTCGACGGACACGTAGTCGCGCAGCACCGTCGGGCCGATGATCTCGGCCGAGGCGCCGATCTTCACGCCGTCGCCGAGGTAGATCGGTCCGGAAAGCTTGGCGCTCGGGTCGATATGGACATCGCCCCTCGCGAACACACCGGGCAGGATCTCGCGGCCGAGCGGCGTGGTCTTGACACGGCCGAGGAGCACGTCCGCGTTCGCGCGCGCGTATTCGGAGATCGAGCCGACGTCGGTCCAGTACCCGGAGGCAACGTACCCGTAGAGTGGCTCGCCGTCCGCGAGCAGCTTCGGGAACAGGTCCTTGCTGAAGTCGAACGCCTCGCCCACGCGGTAGCGCTCGAGGACGCGAGGCTCGATGACGTAGATGCCGGTATTGATCGTGTCGGAGAACACCTCGCCCCACGACGGCTTCTCCAGGAATTTCGTGATGCGCCCGTCGTCGTCGGTGACCACCACGCCGTATTCGAGAGGGTTCGGGACGCGGTAGAGCGCGAGCGTCACCGCGGCCCCGCGCCCGCGGTGGAAGGCGATCGCGGCCGAGACGTCGATGTCCGTCAGCGCGTCACCCGAGATCACCACGAAGGTGTCGCCCAGCGCGTCTCCGATCTGCCGGACGGAGCCACCGGTCCCGAGCGGGCTCTCCTCGACGCTGTAGCGCAGGCGCATGCCGACCGCGCCGCCCTCGCCGTAGCTGTCCTGGATCTGCGAGGCGAGGTACTGCAGGGTCACGACCGCGTCGCTGATCCCATGGCGCTGGAGCAGCTCGAAGATGTGGCCGAGGCAGGGCTTGTTGACGATCGAGACCATGGGCTTGGGCCGGTTGATCGTCAAAGGCCGGAGCCGGCTGCCCTCTCCGCCCGCCATCACGACCGCCTGCATGCGGTCAGCATAGGCCGAGCGACGAGCGGCTCCGCCGCGACGAACGAGTCCACAGCTCCTGGGTCGCCGCGGGCGCACCGCAGGGAGCGCGAAGCGCTATGGGGCGAAGAGGGTTTCCAGGTCGTGGCGTGAGTAGGCCTTGAATGCCACGTGGGTCTGCGTCCGAGCGACGCCGGCGACCTGCGCGATGCGCCGCGTCACGATGTCGGCGAGCTGCTCGTGCTCCCGCGCCCGCACCATCGCGATGAAATCGAAGTCGCCGGTCACCGAATACACCTCGGACACGCCCGGCACCGCGGCGAGCTCTTCGCCGAGCTTCGGGAGCGCGCGCCGCTCCGCGGTGATGAGGACGATCGCGGTGATCACTTAGAGGCTCTTGACGTCCACGTCGTGGAGCGCCGCCTTCACGAGATGCGCGGCCTCCTGGAAGCCCATGGCCTTGCCGCGCGCGAGCGCCGCCGCGTAGGAGTCGTTGACGTCGCTGCTCGCCTGCTCCTCGTAGCGGTGGAAGGCCTCCTCGAGCTGATCGATGGAAAGCTTGATGCGGTCGCGTGCGGCGCTGCTGATCACGTATGCCTCCCCGGCCTCGATTCGAAAGCGAGGATAGCGCCGCGGCGCGTCGCGTTCAGACGGGTATCAGCCGATCTCCAGCTCTTTCGTCGCGACGCCGAGGTCGACCTCGACCTCGCCGTCCACGACGCGTACCGGATACGCGTTCACGGGGAACACCGCGGGAAGCGCCTTGACCTCGCCGGTGAGGAGATCGAAGCGCGCACCGTGGCGCGGGCACTCCACGAGGCAGTCCTCGAGCTCACCCTCGCCGAGCACGCCGCCGTCGTGCGTGCACACGTTGTCGATCGCGCCCCAGGTCCCGTCGTGGCAGTGGCCGAGCGCGAGGCTCTTGCCGCCGACCTCGACGACCGTGACCTCGCCCGGCGCGACGTCCGACTCCCGCGCGACGCGGACGAATGCGCTCACGCGGCCACCGCGTCGAGCTCGGCGACGCGACCGATCCGCGGCGCGAGCGCCGCGAGCACGCGCGCGCGGACCTGCGGCTCGGGGATCGCGGACAGGACCCGCTGGAAGAAGCCGCGGACGAGCATCGACTCCGCCTCGACGCGATCGAGCCCGCGCGACATCACGTAGAAGAGCTCGTCCTCCTCGAGGGCGCCGGCCGTGGCGCCGTGGCCACAGCGCGCGACGTCGTTGGTGAGGATCTCGAGCACCGGGATCGGGTCGGCGCCGGCCTTGTCGGAGAGGAGCATGTTCCGGCATTCCTGGTACGAGCCCGTCCCGCTCGAGGTCGGCTCGACGCGGATGACGCCGTAGTTCACCGCCTTGGCCTCGTCGTACAGCGCGGAGAGATAGAGCGAATCCGACGACGAGCCCTTTCCGTCGAGGCGCTGGAACGTGTTCACGTCGATGCGCTGCCGGTCGTGCGCCGCGACGAGGCCGTAGAGCTTGACCTCGGCGCCGTCGCCGCGAATGTCGGACCGCACGCCGAGCTTCGTGCGCGCGCTCCCGACGACCACGTTGAAGGACGCGACCACGCTGTCGCGCGCGGAGATGAAGTTCTGCTGCCCGATCTCCCACACGTCCTCGGCGAACCGGTGGATGCCGACGTAGCGGACGCGCGCTCCGGGCCCGGCGTGGACCTCGAGCGACGGCACGGCGACGCGCGGCCCGCCCAGCTCGGACGACAGCTCCTCGACCAGCGTGACGCTCGCGTTCGCCTCGACGACGACGATGGTGCGGAAGACGATCGGCTCGGTCCCGGCGCTCCAGCGCTTGTGCACCTCGAGCGGCAGCTCGACGTCGAGACCCGCCGGCACGTACAGGAACCCGCTGCCGTGCGCGAACGACGCGTCCGCGAGCGCGCGGAACGCGCGATGGCTCGCGATCCCCTCGCCGGCCGGCAGCCACCGGCGCACGAGATCGGGGTGCTCGCGCGCGACGTTCAGCATGCGATCGAAGACCAGACCGTGGCGCGACGCCGCGAGCGGCACGGAGCCGTACTCGCTCGGCGGATGCTTCGTGTCGACGATCCGCGCGAGGTCGGCGGCGGGGAGATCGCGCAGCGGGAACCGGCGCCACTCCTCCTCGTGGCCCGTGGGCCACTCCGTCGACGCGTAGCGCTCGAGCGCGGCGAGACGCGAGTCGCGAAGCCAGCCGGGCTCGCCCCGGCTGACACTGAGCCGCTCGACCGTCGCGCGGTCGAGCGGCAGCGGGATCCTGGTGGCGGTTGCGAGGGTCACCCGATGGCGCCCTGCATCTGGAGCGTGATGAGCCGGTTCATCTCGATCGCGTAGTCCATCGGCAGCGTCTTCACGATCGGCTCGATGAAGCCGTTCACGACCATCGCGGTCGCCTCGGCCTCGGCGAGGCCGCGGCTCATCAGGTAGAAGAGCTGCTCCTCGCCGACCTTCGAGACTGTGGCCTCGTGGCCGATCGAGACGTCTTCTTCGTCGATCTCCATGTACGGGTACGTGTCGCTACGGGCCGACGGATCGAGGATGAGCGCGTCGCAGCGCACCGTGCTCTTCGATCGCTTCATGCCCGGATAGATCTTCACCAGTCCCCGGTAGGAGGTGCGGCCGGTGCCCTTGCTGATGGACTTGCTGGTGATGATGCTCGTCGTGTTCGGCGCGGCGTGGACCATCTTGGCGCCCGCGTCCTGGTGCTGGTCGTCCGCCGCGAACGCGACCGAGAGTACCTCGCCGTGCGCGCGCTCGCCCACGAGGTACACGCTCGGGTACTTCATCGTGACCTTGGCGCCGAGGTTGCAGTCGATCCACTCCATGACGCCGTCCTCCTGCACGACGGCACGCTTCGTCACGAGGTTGTAGACGTTGTTGCTCCAGTTCTGGATCGTCGTGTAGCGCACGCGCGCGCCCTTCTTCACGATGATCTCGACGACCGCGCTGTGCAGCGTCGCCGTGGAGAAGACCGGCGCCGTGCAGCCCTCGACGTAATGCACCTGCGAGCCTTCCTCGGCGATGATGAGCGTCCGCTCGAACTGGCCCGCGTTCTCGCTGTTGATGCGGAAGTACGCCTGGAGCGGGATGTCCACCTTCACTCCCGGCGGGACCCACACGAACGAGCCGCCCGACCAGACCGCCGTGTTCAGCGCGGCGAGCTTGTTGTCGTTCGCCGGGATGACCGTGCCGAAGTACTGCTTGACGATGGCCTCGTGCTGCTTCAGGGCGCTGTCGGTGTCCATGAAGATGACGCCCTTCGCCTCGAGGTCCTTGCGGATGTTGTGGTACACGGACTCGCTGTCGTACTGCGCGCCCACACCCGCGAGGTACTTCTGCTCCGCCTCGGGGATGCCGAGCTTGTCGAACGTGCGCTTCACGTAGTCCGGCACGTCGCTCCAGCTCTTCTCCGTTTTTCCCGAGGGACGCAGGTAGTAGTAGATCTCGTCGAAGTCGATGCCGGAAAGGTCCGCGCCCCAGTCGGGCATCGGCCGCTTCAGGTAGTGGCGGAACGCCTTCATGCGGCGTTCGAACATCCACTGCGGCTCCTTCTTGTAGGTCTGGCTGATCTCGCGGATGACGGCCTCGTCGAGTCCGCGCCTTTTCACGTTCTCGTACTTCGCGTCGGCGTCGTACCAGCCGTACTTGTAGCTGTCGGGAATGTCCTTGCGAACGTCAGTCGCCATTTCCTACTCCGTTCCGTCGCCCGCTGCGGCCTTCGCGCTGTCTTCGCCGGGCCATCCCTCGAGCCCCCACGCCGCGCCCTTCACCGTCTTCAGACCGAGAAGGGCGCACTTCACGCGCGCGGGGCTGATCGGAATGCCGAGGTTCTCGAGCACGTGCTGTCGATCGATCGCCTTGACCTCGTCGAGCGTCTTGCCCTTGATCTCCTCGGTGAGGATCGAGGCGGATGCCTGCGAGATGGCGCAGCCCTTGCCCTTGAAGCGTACGTCCTGCACGCGGTCGTCCTTGATGAGGAGCGACATCGTGATCTCGTCGCCGCAGAGCGGATTGCTGTCGTGATACGTGTTGGTCGCGCCGGGCAGCTCGCCCGCGTTCCGCGGGTTCTTGTAGTGGTCGAGGATGTAGTCGCGGTACATGTCGTCCATGGCTAGACCCCGAAGATCTTCTTCGCCGAATGCACCGCGCGGATCAGAGCGTCGCACTCCTCGGGCGTGTTGTACAGGTAGAAGGAGGCGCGGGTGGTCGCCGGGACCGCGAGGCGCGTCATGAGCAGCTGGTTGCAGTGGTGTCCCGCGCGCACGCAGACGCCCTCGCGGTCGAAGATCGAGGCGGCGTCGTGCGGGTGGATGCCCTCGATGTTGAACGACACCACGCCGACGCGGTCGTCCAGCGTCTTCGGCCCGTAGACGGTCACGCCGGGGATCTCTTCGAGGCGCGGCAGCAGGTAGCCGACCAGCGAGAGCTCGTGCTGATGGATCTTCTCCATGCCCACGCGCTCGAGGTAGTCGACCGCGGCGCCCAGGCCGATCGCGTCGACGTACGAGGACGTCCCCGCCTCGAACTTCCAGGGCAGCTCGTTCCAGGTGGTCCGCTCGACCGTGACGGACGAGATCATGTCGCCGCCGAACAGGAACGGCCGCATCGTCTCGAGCAGCTCCGCCCGCCCCCAGACCGCGCCGGAGCCGGGAGGCGCCAGCATCTTGTGACCGCTGAAGACGAGGAAGTCCGCGCCGAGCTCGCGCACGTCGACGTGCTGGTGCGGGACGGCCTGCGCGGCGTCCACGAGCACCGTGGCGCCGGCGGCCTTCGCCTCCGCGACGAGCTCCCTGACCGGGAGCACCGTGCCGAGCCCGTTCGATGTGTACGTGATGGCGACGAGCTTTGGGCGCTTCGCGAGCGCCGCGGTGAACTGGTCGCGGCGCAGCCGGCCGTCGTCGTCGATGTCGATCACGTCGATCGCGCCGCCGACGTCCTTCACGAGCTGCTGCCACGGCACGAAGTTCGAGTGGTGCTCGAGGACCGTGCTCACGATCCGGTCGCCGCTCGTGATGTGCTCGCGGCCCCACGTGTACGCGACGAGGTTCACGCCCTCCGTGGCGTTGCGCACGAAGACGACCTCGCGCGACCGCGCGTTGATGAAGCGGGCGACCTTCTCGCGTGCGCCCTCGAACGCGGCCGTCGTCCGCTCGCTGAACTCGTACACGCCGCGGTGGATGTTCGCGTTGTGCTCTTCGAAGACCTGGCGCATCGCGTCGATGACCTGCGCCGGCTTCTGGCTGGTGGCGGCGTTGTCGAGATACACGACCGGCTTGCCGTGGACCGAGCGCGCCAGCACCGGGAAGTCGGCGCGGATCCGCGCGACGTCCAGCGGGCTCGGGGCGCGTACCGGTGCGATCGCCATCTAGACCTTCCCCGCGTAGAGCTCTTCGCGGACGAAGTCGTAGCCCTTCGCCTCGAGCTCCGCCGCGAGCTCGCGTCCACCCGTACGCACGATCCGGCCGTCGATGAGGACGTGCACGAAGTCGGGCGTGACGTAGCGGAGTATGCGCTCGTAGTGCGTGATCAGCAGGATGCCGACGTCGGGTCCGCGGAGCGCCTCGATGCCCTTCGACACGACCTGCAGCGCGTCGATGTCGAGACCGGAGTCGGTCTCGTCGAGGATCGCGAGGCTCGGGTGGAACATGTGCATCTGCAGCGTCTCGAGCCGCTTCTTCTCGCCGCCGGAGAAGCCGTCGTTCACCGAACGTGTGATGAAGGAGTCGTCGATCTCGAGGAGCTTCATCTTCTCGGCGAGCAGCTTGCGGAACTGCGGGATGGGCATGTCGTTCCGCTTCGCGTCTCCCGCCGCGGCCGTCGCGCCACGCTCCGCGCGGCGCGCGTTGATCGAGGTGCGCAGGAAGTTCGCGACGGAGACCCCGGGGATCGCGGCCGGGTACTGGAAGGCGAGGAACAGGCCGGCGCGCGCGCGCTCGTCGACGGGCATCCCGAGCACGTCCTTGCCGTCGAAGCGGACCTCGCCGCCGGTCACGCGATAGCGCGGGTGACCCATGATCGTGAGGGCGAGCGTGCTCTTGCCGGAGCCGTTCGGACCCATGATCGCGTGCACGTGTCCGCTCCTCACGACGAGGTCGATCCCCTTCAGGATCGGCTTCCCCTCGACTTCGACGTGGAGGTCCGTGATCTCGAGGTCAGGCACGCTTCGACTCCTTCACCGTTGGGCTGGCCGTCGTCGCGAGGACGTCGAGCGTCATCGCGTCGAGCGCCTTCGCGATGTTGTTCTGCACCGTCATCCAGACGTGATGCGTCGCGCAGCCGGGCTGGAGCGCGCACCTCATGACCGCCTCGCCCTCGGCGGTGCAGATCTGCGGCTCGATCGGACCCTCGAGGGCGCGCACGATGTCGCCCGCGGTGATCGCGTCCGGCGCACGAGCGAGTGTGTATCCGCCACCCGCGCCGCGCTTGCCCTGTACGAGGCCGGCCTTACGCAGGCTCGCGACGAGCTGCTCGAGATACGCTTCGGGAAGCTGCTCGCGCGTCGCGACCTCGTGCAGGCTCACGGCGCCGCGCCCCCAATGGCGCGCGAGGTCGACCATGAGACGCATGCCGTACTCGCCGCGCGTCGAAACGTGGAAGGCGGCCTGGGGAGCAATTCCGATCATTTCACTCGGTATTCTAGTCGCCCCACCATAGGAGCGCCACATGCCACTTCCGTACACGCGGGCGGCCGTCGGATCCACGAATCCGGCCAAGCTCGAGGCGGTCCACCGCGCGCTCGCGCGCCTCGCGCCCGGCTGCGCGGTCGAGGGCGTCGCCGTGCCGAGCGGCGTCGGCGCCCAGCCGATGGGCGACGCACAGACGCGGGCAGGCGCCTTCGCGCGCGCCCGTGCGGCGCTCACGCGGACGGACGCCGATATCGGCATCGGTCTCGAGGGCGGCGTGATCTTCGAGGGCGACCTGCCGTGGCTGGTGTCGTGGGTCGCGGTCGTCGATCGAGCGGGAGCCCGCGGGGAGGCGAGCGGGCTCCGGATGCCTCTCCCCCCGTCGGCGACCGCGGGCCTTCGCGCGGGCGCGGAGCTCGGCGACCTCGTCGACGCGCTGTTCGACGTGCACCTGTCGAAGCAGCGGGCGGGCGCGGTCGGTCTTTTGACCGAAGGCTTCGTGTCACGGACCGACGCCTTCGCCGACCTGGTCGCGATGGCCTGCGCGCCGTTCCTGCGCCCCGATCTCTACCGGCGCTGAACGCATCCGCCCGCGGGACTCCTCCGTACTCCCTGGCGAGAGTCACAAGGAGGTCCTCATGCGTCTCGCCGTGCGCGTCGCCATCCCTACCGCGATCGCCGGACTCACGTTCATCGCCTGCGCGAGCACCGCGAGCGCGCCCGCCGCGTCCGCGCCCGCCGCGTCCGCGCCCGCCGCGTCCGCGCCTGCCGCGACGGAGGCGGCGAAGACGGCGGCCGTCGCGATCAAGGGCTTCGCCTTCGGGCCGGCCTCCCTCACGATCGCGAAGGGGACGAAGGTCACCTTCACCAACAACGACACCACGAAGCACACGGTCACCAGCGGCGCTAACCGCACCAAGGATGGAACGTTCGATCAGACCCTCGAGAGCGGCTCCGAGACCACGATCAGCTTCGACACGCCCGGCACGTACGAGTACTTCTGCTCGTTCCACTCGTCGATGAAGGGGACGATCGTCGTCCGGTAATCAGCTTCCGCGCGGAGCCGCCACCGCGCGCCGCGGGCGCCAGCGCTCGCCGAGCGCTGCCAGCTCGAGCGCGGTCGGCGGCGTCGGTGGCTTCAGCACCCCCCTCGCCGCGGTCCGCGGCGCGAGATCCCCGGACGGCCACGCATCCGCCCGGCGGAGTGCCGTGGGCGGGTAGACGTCGGCGCTCGGCGGGCCGATGCCCGTCCGCGCGAGCAGCGCCGCACGGGCGTCGTCGTCGGGAAGACGCGCGACGCGCTCGGGAACGAGGTCGCCTCTCGCGACGCGCCGCCGCCACGCCGATGGAACGCGGTGGGAACACCTCCCGTGAGGCCACCGGCCGTGCGACGTCAGCGACTCAGGCCGACAGGCCTCCGCCGCCGCGCATGCGCAGGACGCGCCCGCCGGCGGGGACGATCTCGGGCGTGACGATGGGCGTCACCTTCGCCTCGTCGACGAACCGCCGCGTGTAGAGGCGTTGGTACAGCCCACCGAGCGCCAGGAGCTCCTGGTGCGTGCCTTCCTCGATTATCCGCCCGCGATCGAGCACGAGGATGCGATGCGCGCGCTCGACGGTCGAGAGCCGGTGCGCGATGACGATCGTCGTCCGTCCGCGCATGAGGCGATCGAGCGCCTGCTGGACGAGGAACTCGCTCTCGTTGTCGAGGGAGCTGGTGGCTTCGTCGAGCAGGAGGATCGGCGCGTCGCGCAGCAGCGCACGCGCGATGGAGATGCGCTGCCGCTGCCCGACCGAAAGACGCACGCCACGCTCCCCCACCACCGTATCGAAGCCCTTCGGCAGGCGGCTCACGAACTCGGTGGCGTTCGCCGCGGCCGCGGCCGCCTCGATCTCCGTCGGCGTCGCGTCGAGCCGGCCGTAACGGATGTTCTCGGAGACGGTGTCGGCGAACAGGATCGGCTCCTGCGGCACGAACGCGATCTGCGAGCGCAGCGACCTCACCGTCACGGCACGGAGGTCGTGACCGTCGATGCGGATGGCGCCGTCGGTGGGGTCGTAGAAACGGCCCACGAGATTCACGAGCGTCGTCTTCCCCGCGCCCGACGGGCCGACGAGCGCGGTCGTCTCCCCCGGCTGGAAGATGGTCGTGACGCCGTCGAGCACCACGGGGCCGTCTCCGTAGCGGAAGCGCACGTCGGAGAAGTGGATCTCGCCGCGGACCGCGGGCAGAGGCACGGCGTCGGCGGCGTCGCGCACGTCGGGGACCGCGTCCAGCAGCGCGAAGATGCGGTCGGCCGCGCCGAACGCGCTTTGGATCTGGCCCCACTGCCCCGCGAGGCCGCCGATGGGTCCCGCGACCATGCCGAGATACAGGAGGAAGGCCACCAGCTGCCCGGTGGTGAGCTCGCCGTTCGCCACCTCGTGACCGCCGAACCAGAGCACGACGATCGAGGACGCGAAGCCGAGGAAGCCGATCAGCGGGAACATGATCGAGGTGATCCGCGCGCGCTCCATGGTCTTCTCGAACATGAAGAGCAGCTTCGCGTGGAAGCGCTCGGCCTCGTACTCCTCACGCGTGAAGGCCTGCACGACGCGCACCTCCGCGATCGACTCCTGCAGCACGCCCACCGCGTCGGCCTGCGCCTCCTGCGTCGCGCGCGACAGATCGCGGATGCGTCGGCCGAGGCGCTGTCCCAGGATGCCGATCGGAGGCGCCACGACGAGCGTGAGGAGCGCGAGCTTCCAGTTCATGAGGAAGATCGTCGCGACACCCGCGACGAGCGTCAGGACCTGACCGAGCACCTGGATGATCGTCTGCGTGATCACGCCGTGGACCAGCGTCGCGTCGCTGGTGATGTGCGACATGAGCTCGCCCGTCTTGCGCGCGTTGAAGAACGACAGCGAGAGCGACTGCATGTGGCGCACGATCGCCATGCGGAGGTCGAAGATCACACGCTCGCCCGTGTAGGTCATCACGAGCTGCCGCAGACCGTCCACGGCGGCCCGGACGAGCAGCACGACGATGAGCCCGATCACGAGGAAGTCGAGGAAGCTCGGATCCTTGAGGCCGACGTCGATGACGCGCTGCACGACCTGCGGCCAGACGAGCCCGAGGGCGGTCGAGGCGACGAGCAGGAGCGCGGCGAACACGAGGTTCCACTTGTACGGCGCGACGAAGAGAAGGAGGCGCCGGTACATCACCAGCGACGGCCGCTTCCCGGGCTGATCGCCGCCGCGGCCGCCCCACATCATGAAGTGCCCGCCCCCGCCGCCCGTGATCATCACAAGAACATCATGGGCCCTCGCGAGCGCATCGCGGGCGGCGGAGCCGTCAGCTGCCGAACCACGCGGCCCCGAGATCGCTCGGCCCGACCGGCTGGACCACGACACCCTGCACCTTCCGCGACAGCCCCGCGAGGCGGCCGGCGTGCAGCAGCGGCACGCGCGAGACGCTCTGCTGCACGAGCTTCGCGACCTGCTTGTACAGCTCACCGCGCTTGGACGGATCGGTCTCGCCGCGCGCGCGGCGAAGGAGCTCGAGCGCGATCGGATCGGTCGTCGCGTCGGCCATGAAATCGTCGGGGTCCGCTCGATCCGGATCGCGCGCGCCGAGCCAGAGGGGCAGCCGTCCGGCGCGCGCGTCGGCGGCGAACGCGGCGGCGTCCTCGGTCCGGACCGTCGCGGTCACGCCGATCTTCGCGAGGTCGGCGGCGATCCCTTCGGCCACGCGCTTGGGATCCGGCAGCGCCGCGGTGGCGTCGGGTGAGTACCACAGGTCGGTCGCGACGCCGGTCGCATACCCCGCGTCGGCAAGGGCCTTCTTCGCGAGCGCGGCGTCGCTCGGGCTGAATTGGGTGATGGTGTCGTCGTATCCCAGCAGGCCGGGCGGGAGGAGCTGCGTCGCCGGACGCGCCTCGCCCGCGTACGCGCCCTGCACGATCGCGCCACGGTCGATGGCCATCGCGACGGCGCGACGCACGCCGGGATCGTCGAACGGCTTCGCCGACACACCGAAGCCGAGGAACAGCGACGCGAACGCCGGCGACCGCGCGGCCATGACGTTCGGGTCCGAGCGAAGCGGACGGGCGCTCGCCGGTCCGAGGTCCAGCGCGACGTCGATGCTCGCCGCCTTCAGCGCCCCGACGCGCACGCTCTCGTCACGGACGGGCGTGAACGTGATGCCGTCGAGGAACGGGAGGCGCCGGCCGTCGGCGTCGACGCCCCAGTACCCGAGGTTCCTCGTGACCGTGACGCGCTCCCCGGGCCGCCAGCCGCCCACGTCGACCTTGAACGGCCCGGTGCCCGCCGCGCAGCGGCTCCCGGGCGTGGCCCACGCCGGGCCCTGCCGCACGCACGCCGGGCTGACCATGCCGAACGCCGACGAGGCCAGCGTGGCCGCGAACGGCGCGAACGGCTCGCGCAGCGTGAACACCACCGTCAGAGGATCGGACGCGACGACCGTGTCGACGAGCGCCCCGACGTCGAAATGCGCGAAGGCCCCTGCGCGCTCGAAGTCGAACACGACGGCGGAGGCGTCGAACGGGGTCCCATCGTGGAACCGGACGCCGCCGCGCAGCGTGAACGTCCAGACGCGCGCGTCGGCGGACGAAGTCCAGCGCACCGCGAGCCTCGGTACGAGACGCAGGCCGCCGGGCCCGAGACCGACGAGGGGCTCGTAGACCTGTGCCAGGACCGCGAGGGTGTCCGCGTCCGTCGCGGTCCACGGATCGAGCGTCGTGATGTCCGTGGCGAGGGCCACGCGGAGCGTGCCGCCGCGCGCGATGCGATCGATCGTGGGCGTCGGCGTGCGCTCGACGACGGAGGGGACCGGCGTGCACGCCGCCAGAAGCGCCGCGAGGATGACGAGCGCGCGGGCGGTCAGCGACGTACGCCGATCGAACCCCGCAGGCGAGGATCGAGCGCGTCGCGGAGGCCGTCGCCGATCAGGTACAGGCACAGGACCGTGATGAAGACGGCGATACCCGGCGGGTAGATGAGGTACGGCGCCTTGCCCAGGTACTGAGAGGCATTCGTGAGCATGTTCCCCCACGACGGCGTCGGCGGCTGGATGCCGAAGCCGATGAACGAGATCGCCGATTCCAGGAGGATGAGCTGGCCGACCTCGATCATCGCGAGCACGATCATGAGCGGGAGGATGTTGGGGGCGATGTGGCGCGCCATGAGCCGCGCCGCCGAGCATCCGACGGTGCGCGCCGCGAGCACGTATTCCCGCTCGCGCAGCGCGATCGTCTGGCCCCTGGCGAAGTTACAGATGCCGAGCCATCCGAGGCCGCCGAGCAGGATCGCGAACGGCAATGGCTCGAGCCGCCAGAGCACGCCGATGATGAGCAGCAGGTACAGGATCGGGATGCTGTTCAGCGTGGTGACGACCCAGACGACCAGGTCGTCCCACGGACCGCGGTAGTAGCCCGCGGTGATGCCGGCGGCGAGCCCGATCACGAAGGCGGTGAATGCCCCGAAGGCGCCGATGAACAGCGAAACGCGGCCGCCGTAGAGGAGCCGCACGACCTGGCTGCGGCCGAGCTCGTCGGTGCCGAGCCACCTCCAGGGCTCGTCGAAGCTCGGCTTCTCGTAGCTCGACAGGATGTCCTGTTGCGCGAACGAGCGATGGAAGAATCCGGTCGCCAGCGCGTCCGCCCCAAGCGCGAGGAGCACGAGGAGCAGGAGGATGGTGAGGGCGACCATCGTCGTCGTGTCGTGCCGGATCCGCCAGACCGCGTCCGACCAGAGGCCCGCGGACGCGCGGCGCGGCTCGGTGGCCCGGACGCGCAGCTCCCGCGCGGTGGCGTCGGTAGCCATCAGCGCACCTTGATGCGTGGGTCGACCCACGCGTAGGCGATGTCGCGCAGCAGGTACGAGAGGATGAGCAGCACGCTCGAGATCACCACGGACGCCTGGACGACGGGATAGTCCTTCGAGACGGCCGCTTCGAAGGTGAGGCGTCCGAGGCCGGGCCAGTTGAACACCCGCTCGATGATGAGCGAGCCGCTGAAGAAGACGAGCAGGATCGTCCCGAACGAGGTCACGACCGGGATGAGCGCGTTGCGCAGCACGTGCACCGCGACGACCATCGGCTCTCCGAGGCCCTTGCTTCGCGCGGTCCGCACGTAGTCCTGCGAGATGACCTCCAGCACCTCGGTGCGCAGGATGCGGGGGAGGTTCGCGATGCCGGCGATGGAGATCACGAGCACCGGACCGAGCAGGTGGACGAACCGGTCCCAGCAGAGCCCGCAATCGACGCCGACGGCGTTCATGCTCCCGATCGGGAACCAGCGCAGCTGGACCGCGAGCGTGAGGACGAAGATGAGTCCCAGCCAGAACTGCGGGATGGCGTGCCCGGCGACGCTGAACACGCGGATGAAGTGATCCTCCGCGCGGCCGCGCCGCAGGGCCGCGACGACCCCCAGCGGGACGCCGACCGCGACGGTCACGACGAGGGCGGCGAGGGAGATCTGCAGGCTGTTGGGGATGCGCTCGAGGATGAGCTGGAGCGCTGGCCGGTGGTAGTAGATCGACTGGCCGAAGTCGAGATGCGCGAGCTGCCAGACCCAGACGAAGAACTGGACGGGCAGCGGCTGGTCGAGCCCGAGCGCGCGCCGCAGCCCCTCGCGGTCCTCGCTGGTCACCTCGGTGTTGCCGGCGAGCATCAGCTGGACCGGATCGGACGGGGAGAGGCGCGACAGCAGGAAGGTAAGGACGAGGACGCCGAAGAACGTCGGGATCGCCTGGACGAGACGACGCGCGACGAAACGGCCCACGGTCACTCCTGACGAGCGTGACCCCGGGCGAGGGCCAGCCCCGCCCGGGGTCGCGCGATTCGGCTAGCGGACTACTTCTTGAGCCACCACTTCTCGGCATTCCAGATGGTGCTGTACGTGTTCGGATCGAAGTTCTGCAGCTGCTTGCTCGCGAACGCGAGTGTGTCCTGCGAGTACAGGAAGGTGTAGGGCGCGTCCTGGTTGAGCGCCAGGTCAACGGTGTGGTTGGCCTTCTTCCGCGCGTCCTGGCTGCAGTCGGGACCGTTGCGGTTGTCCTCGAGGGCTTTGTCGACGGCAGGGTTGACGTACCCGACGTTGTTGAACTGACCCTTGCCCTGCTGGCTCGAGTGCCAGATCGAGAATGGGTCGGGGTCGGCGCCGAGCGACCAGCCGAGGATGAAGCCCTCGAAGTCCGTACCGGGGTCGGTGCGGTCGAGGAGCGCGTTGAACGACTCCAGCAGGGGATCGATCTGGATGCCGATCTGCTTGTACTGGTCCTGCGCGAACTGGAGGATCGTCTCGCGCGCGTTGTTGCCCTGGTTCGTCTCGATGCGCATCTTCATCGGTTGGCCGTCGGTCCACCGATAGATGCCGTCCGGGCCCATCTTCGCACCGGCCTTCTCGAGGAGCGACTTCGCTTTCGCGACGTCGTAGGTGTACTGCGTCAGGCCGGTGGGGTCGTACGCCCACGACACGGGCGGGTTGTGCGCGTAGACCTGCGTGCCGAGGCCGAACACGATCTTCTTCATGATCGCGTCGACATTGATGCCGTACCACAGCGCCTGGCGCACGTCCTTGTTCGCGAGCCACGGCGCCTTCGCCGCCTTCGCGTTCCAGCCGATGTAGTTGTAGCTGGACGACTTGTAGCGATAGCCCTTGAGCGCGTCGACCTTGGAGACCTCGTCGTAGTCCTTCGCCTCGACGCCGGCGTAGGTGACCTCGCCCGTGACGAGCGCGTTCTTCACGGCCGTCGCGTCGGCGTAAACCTTCACGACGAGCTCGTCGATGAGCGGCGCGCCGCGGAAGTACTTGTCGTTCTTGGTCATCGTGACCTGCACGCCCGGCTTGAACTCCTTGAAGACGAAGGGGCCCATCGAGACGGGCGGGTTCATGTTCAGGTCGACGTCGTCGATGTTCTTTGTCGCGTCGGTGCTCTTGTTGTCCCATTTCGGCTTGAAGAACTTGCTCGGCAGGATGCCGCCGGCGCCGGCACCGCCCATCGCCGCCGTCGCGGGGCAGAACACCTTGGTGAACTGGATGGTGATGGTCTTGCCGCCGTTGCTCACCTGGATGCCCTTGATCTCGTCGGCCTTGCCTTCCTTGTAGTCCTGAGCGCCGACGACGTTCGCGAACGTGCTCTGCCGCGTGGTCTTCTTGCTGCGCATGACGGCTTCGGCGGTGTACTTGTAGTCGTCGCCTGTGAACGGCGATCCGTCGCTCCAGACGAGGTTGTCGCGGAGCGTGTAGGTGAGCGTGAGACCGTCCTTCGAGAGCTCGATCTTCTCCGCGAGGTTGCCCTCGGTCTGTCCGGTCTTGGAGTTCGCCCGCGTGAGGCCTAGGTAGAACCACTGCCAGATCGCGCTCGACTGCGTGTCGGTCGAGATCACCGGCTGCATCGTCTTGGGGTCTCCGGTCGCGCTGAGCACGAGCCGTCCGCCAGGTTGCGGCTGCTCCGCTGCCGATGCGGCCGAACTGCCGCTGGGAATCGTGCCGGTCGGCGCCTGCGTGCACGAGACGGCGACCATGAGCGCGACGCCGAGGATCGCGGAGAATCTGCGCATGTGCCCCCTCCTGCGTTTCTTTGCACGTAGCGTGATCGCCTAGCCTTCCCTGCCCTTCACCCGTGGGTCGAGCGCGTCACGCAGGCCGTCCCCGATGAGGTAGAGGCAGAGCACGGTGAGGAAGATCATCGCGCCGGGCGGGTAGACCAGCCACGGCGCCCGCACGAAATAGTTCGTCGCGCCGGTGAGCATGTTGCCCCACGACGGCGTCGGCGGAAGGATGCCCAGACCGAGGAACGACAGCGCCGACTCCGCGAGGATGATGCCGCCGACGTCGATCGCCGCGAGGACGAAGATGAGCGGCAGGATGTTCGGCAGGATGTGGTTGAACATGATCCTGCGGTCGCGCGCGCCGATGGTGCGCGCGGCGATGACGAATTCGCGCTCGCGCAGGGAGAAGGTCTGACCGCGGCAGTACAGCGAGATGCCGGTCCAGAAGAGCGCGCCGATGATGATCGTGAGCTGCACCGGACCCGGCTCCCAGATCGCGCCGATGATGAGGAGCAGGAAGAGCGTCGGGATGGACTGCAGCGTCGTCACGAACCACGTAAAGAGGTCGTCGACGACACCGCGGAAGTACCCGGCCGAGAGACCCAAGACGACGCCGATCGTCAGGTTGACGAGCGCCGCGACGAAGCCGACGGCGAGGGAGACGCGTCCCCCGTACAGCAGTCGCACCACCTGGCTGCGGCCGATCTCATCCGTCCCGAGCAGGTACGCGATCGGATCGAGGGCCGGCTTCTCGTAGGTGTGGAGCAGGTCCTGCTTCGCGAAGCTGTACTGGAACACGTTGTCGGCGAGCAGGTCCGCGGCCGCGGCGAGCAGGGCGAGCAGGCAGAGCACGACGAACGCAGCGAGCGTCAGGCGGTCGTGGCGCAGCTTCCACCACGCATTCGACCAGAGGCTGCGCGACGGACGGACGAGGACGTCGGTCGCGGTGGTCGCCTTGATGGCGGTGGTGGTCGTCGCCATCAGCGGACCGAGATCCGGGGGTCGACGACCGCGTACACGATGTCGCGGATGATGTAGCTGATCACGAGGAGGAGCGACGAGATCATCACGCCGGCCTGGATGACCGGGTAATCCTTCGCGATCGCCGCCGCGAAGGTGAACCGCCCGAGGCCCGGCCAGCTGAAGACCGTCTCCACGACGAGCGCGCCGCCGACGAGCCCGGCGAGGATCCCGCCCAGCGCCGTGACCACGGGGATGAGCGCGTTGCGGAGCGCATGCACGAACATCACGGTCCGCTCGCGCAGGCCCTTCGCGTGGGCGGTGCGCACGTAGTCCTGCCCGAGCACGTCGAGCGTCTCCGTCCGCAGGATGCGCGAGTACAGGGCGATGCCCGTGAGCGACAGCACGATCGCCGGCAGGAGCATGTGCCTCAGGCGATCGAGGATGTCCCACTGATCCTTGCCGACGGTGGTGATGCCGCCCGTCGGCAGCCATCGCAGCTGCACCGCGAAGAAGATGATGAGGACGAGTCCCAGCCAGAAGGTGGGCACGGCGTGCCCGGCCACGCTCAGCACGCGGATCACGCTGTCGATCCACGTGCCGCGCTTCAGCGCGGCGATGACGCCGAGCGGCACGCCGATGAGCAGCTGCAGCGCGAGCGCGACGAGCGCGAGCTGGAGCGTGTTCCACACGTAGTCGAGGAAGAGCGCGGCCGCGGGCTGGTGGTAGATGAACGACTGTCCGAAGTCGAGGCGAAGGATGTTCATCAGCCAGTCGACGTACTGGAGCGGCAGCGGCTTGTCGAGTCCGTAGAGGTGGCGCAGGGCCTCGATGTCCTCGCTCGTGGCGCGCGAGCCGAAGGTGAAGAGCCGGATGGGATCTCCCGGTGCGAGGCGGACGATGACGAAGGTGATGATCGAGATCCCGACGAGGGTCGGGATGGCGTAGATCAAGCGTCGCAGGATGAAGGTACGCACTGTCCCTCCGCTGTTCGGTGGGGGCGCCCTCGCGGACGCCCCCACCTCTCAGATCACGACTACTTCTTGATCCACCACTCGTAGACGTTGTACGTCGTACTGAACGAGCCAGGCGCGAAGCTCTGCAGGCTCTTCTGCGAGACGGCGAGCACGTTGTTCGCGTAGCCGAAGTTGTACGGCTGGTTCTCGTTGAGGATCTTGTTGAAGGTCTCGTAGCTCTTCTTCCGGGCGGCGGTGGAGCAATCGCCGTTCGCCGGGTTGCGGCCGTCCTCGATCGCCTTGTCCATCGCCGCGTCCTTGAAGCCCGTGAAGCCGAAGCCGGTCACGTTCTTCGCTGGGTTGGGGATCTGGCTCGAGTGCCAGATCTGGTACGGGTCCGGGTCGCCGCCGAGGCTCCAACCGATGATCGTCGCCTCGAGCGTCTGGTCACCCGTGGTCAGCTTGGTCACAAGACCCTGGAAGGCCTCGGGCTTCGCGACCGCGTTGATGCCGAGCTGCTTGTACTGATCCGCCGCGACCTGCGCGAGCGTCTCGCGCTCGGTGTTGCCCGAGTTCGTGGAGATCGTGAGGTTGAACTTCTTCCCGTCCTTGGCGAGGATGCCGTCCGATCCCTTGACCCACCCGGCGTCCTTCAACAGCTGCTCGGCCTTGGCCTTGTCGTACTTGTACTGCTCGAGCGGCGTGCTCGGGTACGCCCACTGCACCGGCACGTGGTGCGCGACCTGCTTGGTCGCCTCGCCGAAGACCACGGCCTTGATGACCGCGTCCATGTCGATGCCGTACGCGAGGGCCTGGCGGACGCGCTTGTCCGCGAGGCCGACCGCGGTCGGGCTGAGGGTGTTCCAGCCGATGAAGGTGTAGCCGAGGTTCTGGTACTTCGTGATCTTCACGCTGTCGACGGTCTGCATGTCGGCGAGGTCCTTGGCCTGGATCGAGCCGAAGGTGAGCTCGCCCGTCTTCAGGCCGTTGGTGATCGCCGTCTGGTTCGCGACCACCTTGTAGACGTACTCGTCGACGTTCGGCGCACCCTGCCAGTACTTGTCGTTCTTGCCGAGGATGACCTGGTCGCTCTTGCGCCATTCCTTGAACAGGAACGGCCCGCTCACCACCTGGGGGTTGGTGTTCTCCGGAGCGTTGTCGAAGTCCTCGGGCTTCGACGTCGCCGTCAGGTACTTGCCGAAGACCTGGGTCGGCAGCGGGCTGCCGACCGCGCCCGCGAGGTCGAGGATCGCGGGGCACGAGACCTTCGTCATCTTGACCGAGAACTTCTTGGGGTTCGAGCTGTCGATCGAGATGCCGGAGATCGTCGTGGCCTTGCCGTCCTTGAAGTCGTTGAAGCCCTGGACGTCCTGGAAGTTCGACTTGCGGACGGTCTTCGCGGACTTGGCGACCGCCGTGACGGCGGTGAGCCAGTCCTGCCCGGTGATCGGCTTGCCGTCCGACCAGTTCGCCTTGTCGTTGATCGTGAACGTGTACGTGAGGCCGTCCTGCGACGTCGTGTACGACGCCATGCGCGGCTTCACCTCACCCGACTTCGGGTCCTGCTGAATGAGCGTGTCGTACAGGAGACCGGTGATGCGTCCAGACGCGGTGTCGTTGACGAGCACCGGCTGCATGGTCGCGATGTCCGAGATGGTCCCCTCGATGATGCGGCCGCCCTGCTGCGGCTTCTCGCTTGCGGCGGCGCTGGCGCTTGCGCTTGCTCCTGGGCCGGAACTCGCTGACGGCGTTCCCCCCGCGCAGGCCGTCGCGACGAGCGTGCTCGCCGCGAGAGCTGCGATGAGAGCGCGCCCTGTGCGTGGGTGGCTCATGGTCCCCTCTCTCGCTCCTTTCGGTGCGTACCCCTATGGGAATCGCCAGAGTCTAGCGGCGGTATGTGGCCGCCGTTACAGTCCGGTACCGCGTTTCCGTGACCCCTGTTCAACCCGTGAGGGCGCCGCCCGGCGGGTTTCCTGTGATCCGCGCGGCGGGGCCGCACGTATGCGCACCATCCTGGAGAGGTCAGCGCGCCAGCCACCAGCGCTCGATGTCGCCGTAGGTCGAGAAGGTCCCCGGGTCGAGCCCGCGGAGCGCCCGCGTGGCGACGAGGAGCGTCGTCGGCGAGAAGCCGAAATCGTACGGCTGCGCATCGTTCAGCAGCCGGTTCAAGGCGTCGTAGCTCTTCTTCCGTGTCGCCTCGGCGCAGTCGCCGTCGGCCGGCGTGCGCGCGGCCTCGATGAGCCGGTCCGCGTCGGGCGAGCTGAACGAGCCGAAGTTGTATCCGGTGGTCCGCTTCGCGGGGTCTGGGATCGCGCTCGAATGCCAGATGCCGAAGGGATCGGGCTCGACGTTGAGACGCCAGCCGATGATCCAGGCCGGCACGTCCTCGGACCGGCTGCTCAGCATGTCGACCATCGTGTCGAAGGGCACGAGACGCGGAGTGACGCGCACGCCGATCTGCCCGTACTGATCGATCACCGTCTGGAGCAGCGTCTCGCGCAGCTTGTTCCCCGAGTTCGTCATCACGGCGATCTCGAGCGGCTTCCCGTCCTTCTGGTAGACGCCGTCCGCGCCGCGCGCGAATCCCGCCCGCTTCAGCAGATCCTCCGCCTTCGCCCGGTCGTACGGATAGCGAGCGAGCGTCACGGGATCGGCGGCCGCCCATGACGACGCGAGGTGATGCTGGTACACGCGCACGCCCTGCCCGGAGAGCATCTGCTGGACGACGGCATCCATGTCGAGGCCGTACGCGAGCGCCTGCCGCACGCGCTTGTCCGCGAGCGCGGGGACGCTCGCGCTCTTCAGGTTCCAGCCGATGTAGTCGTAGGAAAGATCCTGGTACGAGTACACGCGGAGCGTGTCGCGCTTGCGGACATCGGCGAGATCCTTCGGCTCGATCGTGCCGAAGTTGATCTCACCGCGCTTGAGCTGCGTCGCGAGCGTCGTGACGTCCGCGACGATCTTCAGCACGTAGCCATCCAGGTACGGCGCGCCGCGGAAGTAGGACTCGTTCCGATCGAGCGCGATCTCGTCGCCCGGCTTCCACTGGTGGAAGACGAACGGTCCGCTCGTCACCGTCGGCGCCATGTTCTCCGGCGCGTCGTCGACGCGCGCGTCCACGTCCTCGAGGTACTTGCCGTACACGTGCGCCGGCAGCGGTCCCGCCGCGGCGCCGAAGGCGTTCGTGAGCGCGGGGCAGAAGACGCGCTTGAACTTCACCGAGAAGCTCTTCGCGTCGAGCGGATCGATGGTGATGCCGCTGATCGTCGTGCTCTTCCCCGCGCGGTACTCGTCGAATCCGACGATGTCCTGAAAGCTCGCGGCGCGCACGGTCTTCTTGCTCCGCGCGACGGCCTTCACGCCGGTGACGTAGTCGCCGGCCACGATCGGCTTTCCGTCCGACCACACCGCGCCCGGCTCGATGCGCCAGCGGTAGGTCAGGCCGTCGGCGGACACCGTCCAGCTCGCGAGGTTCGGCTTGATCTCGCCGGTCCTCGCGTCGACGCGGAAGAGCGTGTCGTACAGGAGACCGCTGACCGTGAGCGATGCCGCGTCGTTCGCGAGGAACGGCGCGAACGTCTTCGCGTCCGTGAAGGATCCCTCGATGAGCCGCCCGCCGCGGACCGGTGCGCCGTCCGTCTCGGATGCCGAAGGCAGCGGCGCGACCGACGCCGGCTGGCACGCCATGACGACGACCGTCACGACCACGACGAATCGCCTCACGCCCACAAGTCTCCCTTGGCCGTCGAGCCACAAGGTGTCATTCAAGGACTGAACGAGGCACGCCGCGACAAGGGACCGGATCTGCGCCCAGCCGGCCCGTGCGCGAAGCGCGCCGTGCGACGGCGGGCCGGCGTAGCCAGCCGCGAGCGAGGGCAGGCCGCCCGCGCCCCCGGGTCCGCCCCGCCTCAGACCGACGCGATACCTACGCGCCCGGGAAGTGACACGCCGCCCAGTGCCGCGGCGCGTGCTCGATGAACTCGGGGTCCACTTCCGAACAGATCTGCTGCGCCTTCCAGCACCGCGTGTGGAAACGGCAGCCCGACGGCGGGTTCACCGGTGACGGGACGTCGCCGGTGAGGATGATCCGCTTGCGCTTCGACTCGACGGTCGGGTCCGGGATCGGCACGGCCGAGAGCAGCGCCTGGCTGTACGGATGGAGCGGCCGCTCGTAGAGGTCGACGCGGTCCGCCAGCTCCACGATCTTGCCGAGGTACATCACCGCCACGCGGTCGCTGATGTGGCGCACGACCGAGAGGTCGTGGGCGATGAAGAGGTACGTGAGCTTGAACTTGTCCTGGAGCTCCTCGAGCAGGTTGATGATCTGCGCCTGGATCGACACGTCGAGCGCGGAGATCGGCTCGTCCGCGACGATGAAGTCGGGTTCGACCGCGAGCGCGCGCGCGACGCCGATGCGCTGCCGCTGCCCGCCCGAGAACTCGTGCGGGTAGCGGTTCGTGAAGTACGGGTTCAGCCCGACGATCTTCAGGAGCTCCTGGACGCGCTCGGTCTTCGCGCGGCCCTTCGCGAGGTGATGCACCTCGAGCGGCTCGCCGATGATGTTGCCGACCGTCATGCGGGGATTCAACGACGCGTACGGGTCCTGGAAGATCATCTGCATCCGCCGCCGCATGCGGCGCATCTGCTCGCCGGGGAGCTTCGTGAGCTCCGTGCCGTCGAACTTCACCGCTCCGGACGTGGGCTTGTAGAGCTGGAGGATGGCGCGGCCGGTCGTCGATTTGCCGCAGCCGGACTCGCCCACGAGGCCGAGGGTCTCGCCCTTCTCGACGAAGAAGTCGATGCCGTCGACGGCGCGGACCGCGCCGACCTGGCGCTGGAAGATGATCCCCTGCGTCAACGGGAAGTGCATCTTGAGCCCGGTGACCTCGAGCAGGTTCTTTCCGCTGTCGGCGGTCGCCGTGCTGCGCTGGCGCTGGATGAACTCGTCCTTCGGCGCCGTGGTGTTCGTGCTCACCGTCATCTCGTCACTACTCCCCCGGCATCTCGGTCGCCGTCTCTGAGGCGGCTTCCTGCTTGATCGCCTCGATGACGCGCGTGTCGCCGACCTCGCGGCGCCAATCGGTGTTCACGAGCCAGCCGCCGCCCGGGACGTTCTGCGTGCCCCAGCATCGCGCCTCGTGATCCGGCGTGGCGTTCGGCACGGAGATGAGCTCGGGCTCCTTCTCCTTGCAGATGTCCCGGCGGTACTGGCACCGCGGCTCGAACTTGCAGCCCGGCGGCGGCGCGATGAGGTCGGGCGGAAGGCCCTCGATCGGGAGCAGCTTCGCCTTGCGCTGCTCGTCCAGGCGCGGGATCGAACGGAGGAGACCCCAGGTGTACGGCATCTTCGGATTGGCGAAGAGCTCCGCTGTGTCGGCCTTCTCCACGATGCGGCCCGCGTACATGACGTGGATGCGCTGGGTCATGCCCGCGACGACGCCGAGGTCGTGGGTGATCAGGATGAAGGCGGTGCGGAACTCGCGCGCCAGGTTCTTGAGCAGATCGAGGATCTGCGCCTGGATCGTCACGTCGAGCGCGGTCGTCGGCTCGTCGGCGAGGATGAGCTTGGGGTTGCACGACAGCGCCATCGCGATCATCACGCGCTGGCGCATGCCGCCGGAGAACTGGTGCGGGTAATCGTCGACCCGCTTCTTCGCGCTCGGGATGCCGACGAGCTCGAGCAGCTCGATGGTCCGCTTGCGCGCCTCGCCCTTGTCCATCTTCAAGTGGAGCTCGAGCGCTTCGGAGATCTGCCGGCTGATCGTGAGCACCGGATTCAGGCTGGTCATGGGGTCCTGGAAGATCATCGCGATGTTGTTCCCGCGGATGCCGCGGACGTCGTCGTCGTCCATCTTCAGGACGTCCTGGCCGTCGAAGACGATCTGGCCCTGCACGATCTTGCCTGGCGGCTGCGGGATGAGCCGCATCAGCGAGAGCGCCGTGACCGACTTTCCGCATCCGGACTCGCCGACGAGGCCGAGCGTCTCGCCGGCCTCGAGGTTGAAGGTCACGCCGTCGACGGCGTGCACGACCCCGTCGCGCGTGAAGAACTGCGTGTGCAGGTCGTTGACCTCAAGCAGCGGCATGCGAAACACTCACCCCTTCCAGGAATCCCGCGACAGTCTAGCCAGAGAAGCTACGCCTTCATCCGGGGATCGAGGGCGTCACGCAGCCCATCGCCCAGGAAGGTGAAGGCGAGCATCACCACGGAGATGCAGAGCGCGGGCAGCAGCACCGGCCACGCGCTGGTCGAGAAGACGGTGAAGCCCTCGTTGATCATGACGCCCCACGACGGCGTGGGCGGCTTGATCCCGATGCCGAAGAACGACAGGGTGGCCTCGGCCAGCATGGCGTTCGGGATACCGAAGGCCACGGACACGATGACCGGCGCCAGGAGGTTCGGGAACAGGTGCCGGGTCATGATCCGGGTCGCCGGCGCGCCGATCGAGCGCGCCGCCTCCACGAACTCGCGCTCCTTCAGCGAGAGGACTTGGCCGCGCACCAGCCGGGCGAGGCCGACCCAGTTCACGATCGCGATCGCGACGAAGATGAGGAGCAGGCCGCCCTGGATGTCGCCGACGGCCGTGTTGCGCAGCGTGGCCATGATGATGAAGAGGAAGAGCAGGTCCGGGAAGGCGTAGATGACGTCGGTGATCCGCATGAGGAGCTGGTCGATCCAACCGCCGTTGTAGCCGGCGACGAGCCCGATGCTCACGCCCATCAGGAAGATGATCGAGACGGGGACGAAGCCCACGAGCATCGAGATGCGCGTCGACCACAGGAGCCGCGTGAGGATGTCGCGGCCGAGCTGGTCGCTCCCGAGCGGATAGTCCGGGTAGCGGTAGGGCGAGTTGACCCAGAACGGCTCCATCAGGTTGTGCGCCGTGTCCTGGCGGTTGATCGGGTCGTTGATGATCTTCCAGTCCGTGAGCAGCGGCACGATCAAGGCGATGACCATGAAGAGCACCACGATGACCATGCCGGCGACGGCGGCGTGGTTCCGGCGAAGGCGATACCACGCGTCCTGCCACAGCGATCGCTGCTTGCGAACGAGGACGTTGAGCTCGGCGGAGCGCTCCTGGGCGGTCGTCGCGGTCGCCACGCCTATTTCGCGACCTTGATGCGCGGGTCGAGCACGCCGTAGACGAGGTCGACGGACAGATTCGCGAGCGAGATCAGGAGCGCGTAGAGCAGGTACACGGCCATGATCAGCGGGTAGTCACGGCCGAGGATGCTCTGGAGGAACAGCCGACCGATGCCCGGGATGCTGAAGAGCCCCTCGATGATGATCGATCCGGTGATCAGACCCGCGGTCGCGGGCCCCACGATCGTCGCGACGGGGATCATCGCGTTCTTCATCACGTGCGCCACGATGACGACCTGCTCGCGCAGCCCCTTCGCGCGCGCGGTGCGCACGTAGTCCTGGCGGATCGCCTCGAGCATGCTCGCGCGCGTGATGCGCGTGAGGAAGGCCATCGGCCCGAGCGCGAGGATCACCGTGGGTAACACCCAGTGCGCCGGCGTGCTCCAGCCGACGAACGGGAACATGTGGAACGCGACGCCGAAGATGTAGATGGCGAATATCCCGAGCACGAACGACGGGATCGTCGTCCCGACCGTCGCGAAGAACAGGCTGCCGTAGTCGACCGCGGAGTTCTGTTTGAGCGCGCTCACCACGCCGAGCGGCAGCGCGAAGGCGATGGCCACGAGGAGAGCCTGGATGCCGAGCTGGGCGCTGACCGGGAAGCCGTCGCCGATGATGTCGGAGACCGGACGGCCGCTCCGGAAGCTGTTGCCGAAATCGAAGCGGGCGAGATTCTCGAGGTAGAGGATGAACTGCTCGTGGACCGGCTTGTCGACGCCGTAGAGGCGCTCGAGCCGAAGGATCGTCGCCAGCGGGAGCTGCTTGTCACCCACGGCCTTCGCGTCGAACGGCGATCCGGGCGCCGCGTGGGCGAGGAAGAAGACGATGACCGCGACGAAGAACATGGTGGGGATGAGCAGGAGCAGCCGTCGGATCGTGTATTTCAGCATCGAATGACGCGCATTCCTCCACCCCTGTCGACTATCGCGAGTGTATACCGCGATACGGTCGAAGACGCTCCAAAACCGGCGAGGGCCGGCCTCGCGGCCGGCCCTCGTTCGGTCAGCGGAGCGGGTCGCCCCGCGGCGAATTACTTCTTGGTCGTGACGCCGATGTTGACCTGGTCGAAGATGCCCATCTCGAAGTCCATGACCGTGTCCTGGACTCCCTTGACCCATGGCTTGCGGAGGTACTTGGTCGCCGAGTAGTACCACCACGCCGCCGCAGCGTCCTTGCTCAGCAGCTGCGAGGCCTGGAGGTACGTCTTGTCGCGGCTCTCCGGGTTCGGGTCAGCGTCGGCCTGCCGGACGAGCTTGTCGAACTCCGGGTTCTTGTAGCCGACCCGCGTCACCGTGGACGACGAGTGGAACACCGTCGTCAGCCAGTCCTGCTGGTCCGGGTAGTCCGCGCACCAGCCGAGACGGAACATGAGCGGCACGGTCTCGGCCTTCTTCACCAGCGACGTGTACGTCGTGGCGTCCACCGGGTCCGGGGCCACGTCGATGCCGAGGTTGGTCTTCCACTGCTGCTGGAGCCACTCGATGCGCGTCTTGTTCGCCGCGGACGCCGCGTACGTGAACTTCAGACCCTTGAGGGTGTCGGTGTTCGCGTACTTCGACTGCGAGAGCAGCTGCTTCGCGGCGGCCGGGTCGAACTTCTGGGTCGTGTCGGTCGCGTCGTAGCCGGGCATTCCCGGCGGGATGAACCCACCCGGGTCCGCGGCCTTGCCGATCTTCGCGACGTCGGTGATGTACGCGTTGCGATCGAACGACTTGGCGAACGCGAGGCGGACCTTCGGGTCGTCGAACGGCGGCCTCGCGTTGTTGAAGCCGACGTAGATCGTGCACGATCCGCCGACGTCGACGGTCTGGGCCTTGAGGTCCGCGTCACCTTCGACGGTGCGCAGCTGCTCGGCGCCGATACCGACCGCGTCGAGCTCGTTGTTGCGGTACGCGGCGAACGCGACGGCGGCCTCGTTGATCATGACCTTGGTCCACTTCTTGAGCTTCGCCGGCGTCCGGTAGTTGTCGTTGCGCTCGTAGACCATCTTCTCGTTGTGCTTCCACTCGGTCAGCTTGAAGGGTCCGTTGCCGATGAACGTCGCCGGCTCGGTCCACTTGTCGCCACCCTTGGTGACGTCCGACTCACGCGTCGGGACGCCGACCCAGAGGGCCGCGATCGAGAGGAAGTACGGGGCCTTCTCGGTGAGCGTGAAGGAGATCTCCTTGTCGCCGTTCACCTTGATGCCGAGCTTCGCCTTCGCGGCGTCGAGCTCGGCCTTCGTCGCCTTCTTGGTGTCCATCGTGTTCCAGGCCTCGCAGCCCACGATGATGTAACCGGTGAAGGCGTACTCACCCGCGACGTTCGGGTCGCAGAGACGGGTGAACCCGTAGGCGAAGTCCTTCGCCGTGACGGGCGAGCCGTCCGAGTACTTGAGACCGTCGCGCAGGGTGAAGGTGTACGTGAGGCCGTCCGAGGACAGCTTCGGGGCTTCCTTCGCCGCAGCCGGGATCGGCTTCAGCGTCTTCGGGTCGAACGTCATGAGGGCCTCGAAGACCTGCATCGTCTGGGCGACCTCGTTGACGAACGATTCCTTCTGGGGGTCGATGGTGTCGGGCTCGCTACCGGTGTTGGTCGTGATCTCACCGTTGGCGTCGATCGCGGCCCCAGCCGGCGTCGCGGTGGTGCTCCCCGGTGTGCTCGAACACGCCGCGGCAAGAAGCCCGGCGGCCATGAGCAGGGACAGGAGTCGCCACAAACCGCTCCTGCGTCGCATGCGTTGCCTCCTTACTGAATTCGGGTCACGCGTGGATCGCCAAGTGCTCGTCAGCGCGTGTGTGTTCCGCGGTGGGCGGAAGTGGGGCTACGTTCCCGAGCGGTCCGCCTCCCTCCCTGCTCCCGCGCCCGACCCGCATCACGAGCGGGACGTGGAAGTCGCGCCATATTAGGGCCTCCTCACTGCCACTACCACGCGGGCACGGGCCCGGTTCAGGGTGCGGCGTACCGCCACGCCGCCACGTTCCACGTCAGCGGGCCGTCGTCGGGAGGCGCCTCGATGCCCGTCAACGCGCGTGTGGCGATATCCACGCGGAGCCGCTGATACAGCGGCAGAGCGGGCAGCGCGTCGCTCCAGGCGCGCTGGAGCTCGGCATAGAGCTGGCGCTTCTCGTCGCGTGTGCCCGCGCGCATCGCCGCGGCGCCGAGCACGTCGAACCAGGGGTCCACCAGGCGGGTCCAGAGGTCGGTCGCCCGCGCCGGGTCGTCCGCCGCGACGGCCACGAGCGCGAGGTCGAAGTCGCCCGTCGCGACGAGCTGCGCGATCTCGCTCGCGGGAAGAGCGCGCACGTCGATCGCGATGCCGACGGCCGCCAGGTCGCCCGCCACGCGGCGCGCGGCGTCGATCCGCGCCGGCGATCCCGCCTCGACCAGCAGCGTCGCCGTCATGCGCACGCCGTCGCGCTCGAGGATGCCGAAGTTGCCCTTGCGGAATCCCGCATCCGCGAGGAGCGCGCGCGCCGCGTCGCGATCGGGACGCGCGACGGGTGCGGTCTCGGCGGTCGCCCACAGCGGAGGCACGAGATACGTCCGCGGGACCCGTGCACGACCGGCGAAGATGTCGTCGACGATGCCCTGCCGGTCGACGGTGAGCTCGACCGCCTTGCGCACTGCGCGATCCGCGAAGGGTCCGTGCGTCGCGAAGCGCAGCACCTCGAGCGCCTCGACCGCGGTGTAGTACACGTCGAGACGGTTCGTGTCCGCGAAGCGATCGAGCCGCGTGAGATCCGCCTCGAGGTCCGGCGACGGCGCGACGTCGACGTCGCCGCGACGCAGCGCGCCGAGCACGGCGTTGCGATCGGGATAGAAGCGGACCTCGATGCGTCCGAGCGCGGGCGCTCCGCCGGCGTGCCGCGGGAACGCGGCGAGCGTCACGCCGTATCCGGGCAGCCACGCGGCGACGCTGAACGGCCCGGCGTGCACCGGCTCGCGCTCGTACCGAGCGCGTCTCGCCGCGTCGGCCCCAGCGAGGAGGTGCCGCGGCAGCACGCGCGGCGCGATCGGATAGCCGTCCCAGCGCTCATCCGCGCGATACGCGACGCGGACGTAGTGGTCGTCGACGACGTCGACGGCATCGATGCGATCGGCGAGCCATCGCGCGGTGCTGCCGATCGGCGCCGACGCATCCTGATCGTGCGCGAACCGCACGTCCTGCGCGGTGATCGGTTCGCCGTCCTGCCACACCGCGTCGTCGCGCAGCCGGAACGTCGCGACGAGGCGCCCGCCGGGCGCGGCCGGGTCGTCGGTGACGATGCGCAGCCCGCCGTTCTCGATCGTGGGCACGTCCACGGCGAGCCGCGCGACGAAGTCGCCGTGCGCGTCGACCGCGACGAGGGGCTCGGTGACCGCGGCCGCGAGCACGCGGGCCGCGGGATCATCCGCGAAGATCGAGGCCGGCTCGCCCACCAGGCCGAGCACGACGTCCTTCCGAGCCGGCGGCGGGGTCGCGCAGGCCGAGAGCAGCGACACGACGAACACGACGAGAAGGAGCGGGGCGGTCGCGCGCGGGCGGCGCCGAGACCGAGGGACGGCCCGGATCTCTTTAGCGCGCGAGGCCGGCGCGCTCGTGGGGGGTGTCGGCGGCCTCGTCGTCCGCATGGCGCGGCGCGACCGCGGGATCGACGAGGTCGGCAGATGCGGCGTAGCGGCCGATGCGGATCCAGCGGATGAAGTTCTCGTCGTCGAAGGATGGACTCACCCGTGTCGGCGAGAAGGTCTCGACGGCGTTCTCGTCGACGATGGCCGGCTTCGGGGCGACCGATGCCGATCCGGCGAACGCGAACGCCGTGACCGCCGCCGCGAGCGCGAGCTCGGTGAGCCGCGACGTCAGGCGCGACACGCGGACGCCGGTGGGCACAGGTTGCGGGAGGCGCATCGCGAGGCGCACGCGCGCCGGCGAGAGCGCGACGGTCGTCGCGCGAAGCGGCGCGTAGGCACGGTCGAGGGCGATCGAGGCGCTCGCGAGATCGCTCATCGCCTCGGCGCAGCGGCCGCAGCGGCGGAGGTGCGACTCGATCTCCAGGCGCTCGCGGCGCCCGGCCTCGCCGGCGAGGAGCACGGTGATGCGCTCCCGGACCTGCGCGCAGCCCATGCGGTAGCTCACTCCTTCGGTCCTCGTAGCGGTTCGACCGCCGGCAGTGCCATCCGTCCAGATGTAGCCGGCAGGGCCGCGCCCGGTTCGAAGCCGAGCTCTGGATGTGCCGAAAGATGCGCTCGCAGCCGGAGGAGCGCGTAGTGGAGCCGTGACTTCACCGTGCCGACCGGGCAGTCGACGACCTGGGCGATCTCGGCGAGGTTCAGGCCGTTCAGGTAATGGAGGACGACGACGATCCGGTGCTTCGGACCCAGCGTGTCGACGGCCGCGAGGACGACCCGGCGCAGCTCGGCCAGCTCCGCGAGGCTCGACGGTGAGCGCTCGCCGCTTTCGACGATCTCGTCGGTCGCGTCCTCGAGCGTGCTGACGATCACGTTCTTGCGCGGCCGCCGGTTGTACGAGAGGTTCACCGCCACCCGATAGAGCCACGGCCGCAGGCTGTCCTCGGGCTCGAGCCGCGCGAGCGCGCGATGGGCACGGGCGAACGTGTCGACGACGATCTCCTCGGCGGCGGCGGGATCCTTCGTGATCGCGAACCCCAGCCGGAAGATGCCGTCCTTGTAGCGATAGAACAGGGCGTCGAACGCGAGGCCGTCGCCCGCCCGCGCGGCGTACACGAGCTCGCGATCGGTCCGGGCGTCCTCGGCGGAAGCGCGCTTCGCCGCCCGGCCGGTCACGAGTCTTCGCGCTCGGCTCGGCCCGCTGCGCGGCCTGTGCCTCGCCGCCTCGCTGCGCTTGCGGCAGGACTCGCTCGTCGCAGGAAACCTGCTCCTCGCTCGTTCATCCTCGATCCTCCGGGAGGTACCGGCGGATCGCACGCAGCTCGCGATCCGGCCCGAGCACGGCGCGTTCGACGACGCCGCCGGACATCGGGGCGTGGAGGTATTCACGTTCGGCCGTCGCGATGGCGACGTGCGTCACGCGCTCGTCGCCGAAGAAGAGGAGGTCGCCGGCGCGAGGCGTGGTGGCCGCGCGTCCTTCCAAGGCCTGCTGGTCGGCGTCGCGGTCGAGACCCACCCCGTTCAGACGGTACACGAGCTGGCTGAAGCCGGAGCAGTCGATTCCATCGATCGTCGTGCCGCCCCAGAGGTACGGCGCGCCGAGAAAGCACTCGGCCGTGCGCAGGAGATCCGAGGGAAGCGGGAAGCGGTTGGGCAGCTGCGCGATGTCGACGGTGTCGCGGAACGCGATCCACCCGTCGACCGAGATGCGCAGCCAGTCACCGCTGCGCTCCTGGATCGCGAGCGGCGCGGCCACCGGGAGACGATCGATGACCGGCGCGGCGTCGGTCGGGGCGCTGCGCACGTCGGCCGCGACGACGCCGACGATGCGGCGCTCGGCCGGCCCGACCTCGTCGAGCACGTCCGCGAGCATCCAGCCGAAGTAATGGTCCGCTCCCTGCGCGTAGAACCAGTCGCCCTCCTGACCGAGCAGCGTGAAGCGCTCGCCGTAGTGCGCCTGGTCGACGCGCTCCGATCCCTCGTCGGGCTCGGCGTGGAGATCGGCGAAACCGCGGTTCACGATGGCCTGCGGCGGACGGACCATCGCGACGGCGAGGCGCACCGGCGCCATGCTCATCGACCTCGTACGCCTCGCTCGTTCAATGTCGGTCTGTAGCGCAGCACCGGCCTCCGGGCGGCGCCCACCTCGTCGAGCCGCCGCAGCGGCGTCTTCGTCGGCGCCTCGTGGACCGAGGCGGGGTCGCGCTCGATGCGCTCGGCGATGCGGATGAGCGCCGCCGCGAAGGCGTCGAGGGTCTCCTTGGTCTCGGTCTCGGTGGGCTCGATCATCAGCGCTTCCGAGACGATGAGCGGGAAGTACACGGTGGGCGAGTGGAAGCCCTCGTCGAGGAGCGCCTTCGAGATGTCGAGCGCGCTCGATCCCTGCTTCTTCTGCTTCGCCGCCGAGAGCACGAACTCGTGCATCGGCGTGCGATCGTAGGCGACGTCGTAGCGATCCCGCAGCAGCGCGAGGAGGTAGTTCGCCGCGAGCACGGCGTCGCGCCCGGTCTCGGCGAGGCCCTCGTCTCCGAGCGTCTTCAGATAGGTATAGGCGCGCGCCAGCACGCCGAAGTTCCCGAGGCGCTGCTTGATCGAGCCGATCGAATCCCCCACCGGATCCGGCGGACGATCCTCGCGCGCGGTGTCGTAGTGGTACGAGCCGTCGGCCTCGCGCACGATCCACGGCTTCGGGAGGAACGGGCGCAGGTGCGCCTTGACGCAGAGCGGTCCGGCGCCCGGGCCGCCGGCGCCGTGCGGCGTCGAAAACGTCTTGTGGACGTTGATGTGGACGCAGTCGAAGCCGAGATCGCCGGGTCGCGCGACGCCCAGGAGCGCGTTCATGTTCGCGCCGTCGCCGTACACGAGACCGCCCGCCGCGTGCACCGCGTCGCAGACCTCGCGCACGCGCTCCTCGAAGAGGCCGAGCGTGTTCGGGTTCGTGAGCATGAAGCCCGCGACGTCCGGCCCGAGCGCGGCGCGCAGCGCGGTCAGGTCGACGTTGCCGCGCGGATCGCTCTTCACCGTCGTGACCTCGTAGCCGCACATCGCGGCCGAGGCGGGGTTCGTGCCGTGCGCCGAGTCGGGCACGATGATCCGGCGCCGCTGCGCCGCCTCGCCCCGCTTCGCGTGGTAGGCCTTGAACATCAGGAGCGCGGTGAGCTCGGACTGCGCGCCCGCGGCCGGCTGGAGCGTCACGAAGTCCATGCCGGTGATCTTCGCGAGCATCCGCTCGAGCTCGTACGCGAGCGCGAGCACGCCCTGCGTGGTGCGATACGACTGCCGCGGATGCAGATCCGCGAAGAGCGCCGCCGTGCGGTCGTTCACCTTCGGGTTGTACTTCATCGTGCACGACCCCAGCGGATACATCCCGGTGTCGACCGAGTAGTTCAGCTGGGCGAGATGCGTGTAGTGGCGCACGACCTGCGGCTCGGTGAGCTCGGGCAGGCGCAGCGGCGTCGTCCGGCGGTACTCCCGCGGGATGAGGTCGTCGTGCGGTTCGTGGCGCACGTGATGTCCGTTCCGTCCCGCACGCGCGAGCTCGAAGAGGAGCGGCTCGAGGGCCTTCACCTCGCCGGCGCCGACGTCGGGGACGGGCTGCCGCCGGATCGCGCTCAACGCGCGGCCACCGCCTGGCGGGAGCCGGTGATCTCGGCCACGGCGTCGACGAGCGCGTCGGCGTCGCTTTCGCTCGTGAGCTCGGTGCACTGCACGATCACATCGTCGCGGCCGCGCCGCTCGCCCTCGACGTAGTGCGAGGCGGTAGCCTCGACCTGGATGCCGCGGTCGAGGAGCGCGAGCCGAAGATCCCAGCCGCCGATCTCGCTCCGCACCGTGAAGCGATCGAAGAACGGACCGTCGTTGGCGATGCGGCAGCCGCGGAGCGCGCCGAGCCGCTTCGCGAGCGCGTGCGCTCGCGAGACTCCGGCGCGCGCCGCCGACCGGAGACCCTCGGGACCGAGCAGCGCGAGATAGATCGCGGCGTGGATCGCCGCGAGCGCCTCGTTCGTGCAGATGTTGCTCGTCGCCTTCTCGCGCCGGATGTGCTGCTCGCGCGTCTGCAGCGTGTTCACGAATCCGCGCGTGCCGTCGGCGTCCACGGTCTGCCCCGCGATGCGTCCGGGCATCTGCCGCACGAACGCCTCGCGGCACGCGAAGATCCCGAGATGCGGACCGCCGTACGACATGGGGATGCCCAGCGGCTGCCCTTCGCCCACGACGATGTCCGCGCCGAGCGCTCCGGGCGGCTCGAGCAGCGCGCACGCGTGCGGCTCGGTGACCTGGACGCAGAGGGCGCCCGCGGCGTGCGCGGCGTCGGCGATCCGCCGCACGTCGACGAGCGTGCCGAACGCGTCGGGGTGCTGCACCATGAGGCACGCGGCGCCGCCCGCGTGCTGCGCGAGCTCCCCCGCCGGGACCTCGACGATGTCGAGCTCCGCTCCCCGCGCGTACGTCTTCAAGGTGCGGCGGAACGTGAAGTCGACGCCCTCCGCGACGACGACCCGCTTGCGGCCGGTGAGACGCACCGCCATGAGCGCCGCCTCCGCCGTCGCCGACGCGCCGTCGTACATCGACGAGTTCACGACGTCCATCGCGAGCAGCTCGGCCATGAGCGACTGGTACTCGAAGACGGCCTGCAGCGTGCCCTGGCTCACCTCGGGCTGATAGGGCGTGTACGCGGTGAGGAACTCGCCGCGCAGCGCGAGCACCGGGAGCGCGGCCGGGATGTACCGGCGCTGGATCGGACCGCCGATGAAGAACGGACCCGACGACGCGTCGCGGTCCATCCGCGCGAGGGACTCGAGGTGTGCCTGCACCTCCATCTCGCTCATGCCCGGACCGATCCCGAGCTTCGGGTCGCGCGCGTCCTTGGGGATCGCGGCGAAGAGATCGTCCACGCTCTTCACGCCGATGCGCGCGAGCATCGCGGCGCGATCGGCTGGGGTGTGCGGGGAGTACGGGTTCTTGGCCACTGCCGCGTTAGTCTCCGCCGGACCCCGGCGTCTCGCCGATGTGCGAGCGGTAGTCCTCGGGCGACAGCAGCTTCTGGAGCTCGCCCTTGTCGGCGAGGCGCACCCGCAGCAGCCAACCGTCCCCATAGGGCGCCGAGTTCACGAGCTCGGGCTTCTCGATGACCTTCACGTTCCGCTCGACCACCTCGCCCGAGACCGGGCTGTAGATGTCGGACGCCGCCTTCACCGATTCGACCACGCCGAGGCTCGCGAACTGCCGGACGGTCGCGCCCTTCTCCGGCAGCTCGACGAAGACGACGTCGCCCAGCTGCTCTTGCGCGAAGTGGGTGATGCCGATGGTGGCGGTGTCGCCGTCCAGGCGCACCCACTCGTGCTCCTTTGAATAGCGCAGGTCCTGCGGAACGGTCATCGGTCGGGCCTCCGATAGAAAGGTGTCTTCACTACCGTAGCGGGTACGTCGCGTTCGCGGATGCGCACGCCGACGCGGGTGCCGACCTTCGCGAGGTCGGCCGGCACGTAGGCGAGCGCGATGTTCTTTCCGACCGTCGGTCCGAACGTGCCGCTCGTCACCCGGCCCACCTCGGCGCCGTCGTGCGTGACCGGGTGGCCGTGCCGCGCCACGCCGCCGTCGACGACGAGGCCGGCGATCCGCCGCCTTGGCCCCGCGTCCTTCGCGCGCGCGATCGCCTCGCGGCCGAGGAAGTCCTTGTCGAGCTTGCAGGTCCAGGTGAGTCCCGCCTCGATGGGATCGGTCGTCTCGTCGATCTCATTGCCGTACAGCGAGAAACGCGATTCGAGACGAAGGGTGTCGCGCGCGCCGAGCCCGACCGGCAGGATCCCATCGGGCCTCCCGGTCTCGAGGAGAGCCCCCCACACGCGCGCGGCGTCGGCGTTGGGCAGGAAGATCTCGAACCCATCCTCGCCGGTGTAGCCGGTGCGCGCGACGGTCGCTCCCACGCCCGCGATCTCCGTCCTCGTGATCCCGAATGAGGGCAGGTCGCGCACCGCGGGTGCCAGCCGCCCGAGGATATCGGCCGCTTTCGGACCCTGGATGGCGATGAGCGCGGTCGCCATCGACCCGTCCGCGAACCGCACGTCGGGCGAAAGGTGCGCGCGCACGTGCGCGGCGTCCTTCGCGATGTTCGACGCGTTCACGACCATCATGTAGTGCTGCGGCGCGATGCGGTACACGATCACGTCGTCGACGATCGTGCCGCGCTCGTTGCAGAGCAGGCCGTAGCGTGCCTGGCCGACCTCGAGGCCGGCGATGTCGGAGGAGACGAGCCGGTCGAGCGCCGCACCCGCGCCCGCGCCGCTGAAGTAGAACTCGCCCATGTGCGAGAGATCGAAGAGACCGGCGGCGCCACGCACGGCGCGATGCTCCGCCACGATGCCGCTGTACTGGATCGGCATCTCCCAACCCGCGAACGGCACCATCTTCGCGCCGAGCGCACGATGCTGCTCGAAGAGCGGCGTCCGATGGAGTGCCTCGAGGCTCACGCCGCCTCCTGTGCCGCCGCGACCGCGCGGTCGAGCACCTCGCGATACGTGTCGAAGGAGAGGAGCCGGCGGGCTTCGGGCACGCCCACCCAGCGGACGTGGTCGTACTCGTGGTCGTGCCGCGACACGTCGCCGCCGACGGCGCGCATGAGGAAGAAATGCACGACCTTGTGGACGCGCTCGCCCGGCACGGCGAACCAGTACTCGGTGGTGCCGACCGGCCGGACGATCTCGACGTCCAGACCCGTCTCCTCGCGCACCTCGCGGAGCGCGGTCTGCTCGATGGTCTCGCCCGGATCGGGCGTGCCCTTCGGGAACACCCAGGTGTGGTCGCTCTCGCGGCTCGCGAGCACGACCTCGAGCCGATCGCCCGCGCCGCGCATGACCACCCCGCCCGCGGCCGTGGCGTTACGGACGCGTGATGGACGTCGCGCGCGCGTCGAGGCCATCGTCGCCTCCCCGAAGTTACGTTCGACTATAAGCGCGCGCGCCGGGCAGCGCTCGCGTACGTCTCTTTAGAGCAAGCGCGTGTTGTTGATGACGAGAGCGAAAGAACAGTGGAGGAACTCGGCGGCGCGGCGCGACAGCATCATGCGCGGCAGGAAGATCTCGAAGTACTCCATGATCGGCGCGACCTCGGTATCGACGGAGAGCTCGAGCGTGATGAGCTTCTCCTTGCGGCTCACCTTGATCTCGGACGAGGTCGCCGCGTAGTTCACGCGGTCGTGTATGTCGAACGAGGTCGTCTTCGGGTTCCGCACGCGGCTGCGGTGCACGTCGCTCTTGTCCGCGATGATCACCGCCGCCGAGACCGCGCTCACCGGCAGGCCGCCCTCGGCCTCCTCGTGATTCGCGATCGCGCCCATGATCGTCGCGATCTCCTCGACGTCGAAGCCGAGCTCTTCGAGGATGTCCTTCGCGATGAGCGCGCCGGTCTGACCGTGCTTCTCGCGCGTGACGACGTTGCCGATGTCGTGGAGGTACGCGGCGACCGCCGCGATCTCGCAGCGCCGTGGCTCGTGGCCGAGCGACTTCAGGATGAAGCGCGCGCCATCGGCCGCCGTGTTCGCGTGCCGCTCGCCGTGCTCGGTGTATCCGATGGCGCCGGTCTGCGCGTTCGCGGAGCGGATGTACGTCTTCACGCGGACGTCCGCTTTGACCTGATCGAGCGCGGGTCCCTGTCGCTTCGCCTCGGCCGGGGTCTTCGTCTTGGTCTCGGCGCGGTGGACCTTCTTCTGCTCGTCGGGTCGCGCGGTGTCGTCGCGACGCGGTGCGGGCGCGGTCTCAGCCATGCGTGGCGATGCTACGACCGGCGCGACTCCTCCGTGTACGCCTGCTGAAGGCGCTCCGCGACCTGCTGCAGCCAGCGCAATTCGGCGAGGCCGGCGCGCGCGACGACCATGCCGCGGGTGAACGCGAGCCATGGTCGCAGCGTCCCTGAGACAAGACCCAGCCACGTCGCGCCGTTCGCGTCGACCTTCGGACCCTTCCCCTTCACGTCCGCGACCTCGGCGTGCAGCTTGCCGTCGCCCGCCTGCAGCTCGACGGCCTCGCCGGTGTCGGTAAAGCGCAGGAGCGCGCGGCCCGCGGCGACGTCGCGCAGGTTCTCGAGGACGCGCTCGTCGGCGGCCGCGGCGGTGAGGATCGCGAGCACGGCGTCGCGCGCGTTCACGCGATTCGGCGGGGAGGACGCGGCGACGCGCGCGGCCTCGACCGCCTCTTCGAGACGCGTCATGCGAGCTTCAAGTCGCTGCGCACGGTCTGTGGGATCTCCGTGCCGCGATGGCGCAGCACAAAGAAGGCCGCGGCGCCGATCATCGCGCCGTTGTCGGTGCAGAGGCGCGGCGGCGGCACCACGAGCGGGCGACCGATCCGCTTCGCGATCTCCTCGCGCAGCGGGCCGTTCGCGGCGACGCCGCCGCCAAGGAGCACCGTGTCCACGGCGTGCTCCGCCGCCGCGCGCGCGGTCTTCTCCGCGAGCATGTCGACGATCGCCTTCTGGAAGGACGCGGCGACGTCGGCCACCGGCACCTCGCCTTTCGCCTCGAGCGCGCGCACCAGACGCTGCACCGCCGTCTTGAGGCCCGAGAACGAGAAGTCGTAGCGGTCCGCGACGCTCGCGCGCGGCAGCGGGAACGAGTTGGGATCGCCCGCCTTCGCGGCCCGCTCGATGAGCGGTCCGCCGGGGAAGCCCAGGCCGAGGAGACGCGCGACCTTGTCGAACGCCTCGCCCGCGGCGTCGTCGATGGTGCGGCCGAGCGGGCGGAACCGACGGTGCCCTTCCATGAGCACGAGATCGCTGTGCGCGCCGCTCACCACGAGCACGATCGCCGGGATCTCGGGCTCGGGCGGCGCCACCTCGCCCTCGTACAGCCAGTTCGCGTACACGTGTCCCTCGAGATGATTCACGCCGACGAAGGGAAGGCCCGCGGCGAGCGCGAGGCCGCGCGCGTAGTTCGCGCCGACGAGAAGGCATCCGATGAGCCCTGGGCCCACCGTCGCGGCGACGGCGTCGACGCCGCGCAGCTCGATGCCCGCGTCGCGGAGCGCGGTCTGCGTGATCGCGTCGAGCGCGCGCAGGTGTTCGCGCGCGGCGACCTCGGGAACGATGCCGCCCGTCTCCTGGTGCGCCAGCTGCGACGCGACGACGTTCGACAGGATCCGGCGGCCGTCGTCGACGACCGCGACGCCCGTCTCGTCGCACGACGTCTCGACCGAGAGGACGCGCATCAGCCGCCCGCTTCGAGCGAGGCCCGGAGCTTCGAAAGGCGCTCGCGCACCGCGCGGTCGCGCAGCCGATCGGTCCACATGATGATCGCGTCCTCGTTGTTGTCCGAGTAGTAGCGCCGGCGGATACCGGCCGGCCGGAACCCGTACTTCTCGTAGAGGCGCTGCGCCGGGATGTTCGACGCGCGCACCTCGAGGGTCAGCCACTCCGCGCCGAGCTTCTCGGCGCGCTCGAAGAGCGCGATGAGCATCCGCTCGCCGATCTTCCGCCGGCGGCACTCGGGGAGGACGGCGAAGGTGGTGATGTGCGCCTCGTCGAGCGAGAGCCACAGTCCCGCGTATCCGACGATGCGATCGCCCTCGCGCGCGACGATGTAGTGCGCGTTCTTGTTCTGGGTCAGCTCGTGGCGGAAGGCGTTCGCCGGCCACGGCACCGGGAACGAGGCGCGCTCGACCTCCTGCACCGCATCGATGTCGTCGATCTTCATCTCGTCGATCGTGATGGGGAACAGCGCGACCATCACGATCTCCTCGGCAGGCCGAGTGCCGCGTCGTCGTGCGGCGCCGGCGCGAACGGTTGGTCGAAGGACACGCGGATCGCCGGCTGCTTCACGTAGATCGGCTCGATCTCGCCGAGCTTCGCCTGCGGCTCGCTCTCGAGCGCGCGCCAGCCGAGCTCCGCGAGGTATCCGGCGCGCCGCATCTGCGACGCGGGCGGCGCGAACAGCGCCTTCGGTCCGAGAAGATCGCGCAGGAGGCGCTCGGCCTCCTCGTCGATCTCTCCGACGAAGAGCGTGTGCGTGCCGATCTGGCGGCAGAGATCCGGCAAGGTGGAGACGATATACGGCGAGCGCCGCATCCATTTGCGATTCCGCTCCTGGTAGAAGGCGGCGTACCACTCGCCGCGCCCCGCAGGGAGCAGCGGACAGGTGCGCCGCTTGCTCGGCGCGTGCGGGTACGCGAGCACGTCGAGCGTCGAGACGCCGACCAGCGCCGCGCCCGCGCCGCGCGCGATGCCCTGCGCCGCGGCGATCGCGACCCGCAGACCGGTGAACGAGCCGGGCCCCGTCGCGACGGCGACGCGGTCGACGTCGGCGAGGCTCGCGCGCGCCTGCCCGAGCAGCCGCTCGATCGATGGGAAGAGCTCGTCGCCGTGGCGGCGTTGCGCGCGCCACGTCTCTTCGGCGAGCACGGATCGGCCGTCGTACAGCGCCACGGACGCCCACGCCGTCGAGGTGTCAAGCGCCAAGAGAGTCACGGAACTCCTCGAGCAGCCGCTGCGATCGCGGACCCATCGCCTCGATCACCACGCCGCGCTTCGTGTCGGCGATGTGCTCGAGCCGGATGTCGAGGCGGTCCGCCGGAAGCGATGCGCCGGCGCGGTCCGGCCACTCGATCACGGTGATCCCACCGGCGTCGAGGGTCTCCTCCCATCCGGTCGTGCCGAGGTCCTGCGTCTGGAGGCGATAGAGGTCGAGGTGATAGAGCGGCATCCGTCCACCGTAATGCTCCCGCAGGATGATGAACGTCGGGCTCGCGACGTCGCCCGGATCCAGCCCGATGCCCGCGGCGACGCCCTTCGCGAGGACGGTCTTCCCCGCGCCGAGCTCGCCCCACAGCGCGAGGACGTCGCCCGGCCGCGCCAGGCGCGCGAGCCGTTCGCCGATCCGTTCGGTGTGCAGGGACGACTGGCTGACGAGATCGAGTGAGCGCGGTCTATGCGGTGGGTCCGCCCGCCGTTCCGCGCTCGAATCTGCGGCGCTCAAGGACGAGGCGAATGGTAAGGCCGAGGAACGAGCCGAAGAGCGCCGCCCAGATGAGCAGCCACCAGGACGTCGGAAGCACGCAGAGCGCGTCGAGCGGCGTTCCCGTGCCGCAGACGAGCGACGCGAGGAGCGGGACGAACCCCAGCAGGCCGACGATCGTGCGACGGCGCCCGAGCCGCCGCTGCGACGCGAGGAACTCGGCGCGCTTCTTGGCGGCATCGCGGTCGGCGCGCTTCTTCTTCGCCACGGCGGGCTAGCGTGACGCCGCGAGCGCGATCACGTTCGCCGCCGGGACCGGCCCCTCCGACGTCATGACCGCGCGCGTCGAGCGCTCGCTCGCGAAGCGCGTCTCGTCGGCCATGGTCACCGGTCCGTCGAGCGGCCGGACCGCGCCCCACTCCGCGTGGAGCGCGACCGACGACGGCATCGGGATCGCGACCGCGCCGGCCGCCGCGAACACGAAGAGTCGCGCGGAGGCGGTGTGGATCGCGGCGCGCGCGCTCGCGAGATCGCGGAACGGCGCGAAGAGCGACAGTGGGAGCTGGGCCGATCCGAATCCGAGGAGACACAGCACCGTGGGCAGGTCCGTCTGCGACGGCGCGCCGTGCGCGGTCGTGGCGTCGCCGAACACCGCGCGCAGACCCGCCGCCGGAACGGCGCCCGCAACGACGGCGGCGACCCCACACGCGTGCGCGCGCGCGATGGCCTCCGCGCCGCTGCGGCCGCCGGCCACGAGGATGCGGCCGCGCTGGGTCACGTCGACGCGCGACGGCACGATCTCCTCGCCAGCCGTCCCCACCGCGAGCGCGAGCTCCCCGATGGCGTCAGGACCGAACGCCGCGACGGCCTGCAGGCACCACGCGCTCCCTTCGACGGTGACCGTCGACTCGGTCGACTCGGTCACGCGGCCATCGAGCGTCGAGCGCACCGTCCAGCGGTCGACGATCGGCGCGATCTCGATGTCGCCGTCGCCACGCACGTGCGCGATGCGGCCATCGATGGGCGAGCTCACCGCGCGCGCGAAGCGCCGGCCGGTGCGCGCGACGACCATCCCCTTCTTCACCTCCGCGCCCACGCTCACCCGCATGACGCGACCCAGGTCCCGTGGCGCGACGCCGATGTGCCGCGCGCCGGCCACGCGCACCGGCGCTCCGTACGTCGTGCCGGTGGCGATGACGTCGCCCGCGCGCACCTGCTGACCGAGGGGCGCGCGCTCGGACACGCCGACCGGCAGGTCGTGAGCGGCCTTCCATTCGTCGTAGCGCCAGGTCACGCCGGCTCCGATGGCAGCACGTCGAGCGCGGTGTACCAGCGCGCGAGGGCCGGGATGCGCTCCGCGTCGCGCGGCGGAAGCGCGAGCGGCCGGCCCCGCGCGTCGATGACGACGCCGAGCGCGAGCCCGCTCGCCGACGGGCGCTCCGCGGAGGGCGCGATGCGCAGCTCGACCGCGCCGCGCGTGGGTACGAGGAAGAACGCGCCACGCGCGACGCGCTCTTCGATCGTGCCGCTCGCGTCGATCACCGTCACGCTCGCGGAGCGGCGCGGCCACATCGCCGCGATCATCGCGAGCGGCTCGACCGCCGAGAGGACCTCGCTCCCGCCGCGCGAGGCGATCGCGCCGGCCGCGACGAGGGCGTCGGGACGCTCGCGCAGCACGACGTGCATGCTCTCGGGCGCGAGCGCGTCGACCGCGGCGAGCACGGTCTGCTGCGCGCGCGGGAATCGCGCGAGATCGCCGGTGCAGACGATGTGCTGGGCGGCGCGGAGCGGGGCCGTCGCCACACCCGCGCGCTCCGCCTCGGCGAGGACGTGCGCGAGGGACTCTCGGGCGAGCGCGAGCTCGAGCGCGAGCGTGGTGGGGTTCGCCGCGACGGCATCGGGCCAGCGGGCACGGTTGAAGATACGATCGAGGAGCGCCGGGCCGTCGATCGCGCGCGGCATCCAGCGCCGGACGCGCTCGATGCCGGCCCGCGCGACCACGCGGTCCGCGCTGACGCCGAGGCCGACGTGCGCGTGCAGCCCGATGGTCGGCGCTCCGGCGGTCGCGAGCGCGAGCGACGAGGTCTGGCCGCTCGCGTCGACGACGAGCGTGGACCGGCCCGTAGCGGCGGCGAGCGCGCGCGCCGCGGACTCGATCGCCTCGTCGCGCAACACGAGCTCGCCGTGGCTCCGCCGCATGCCGCGCAGCCGCGACACGATCGCGTCGCGCGCCTGGGTCGAGCCCGCCTCGGGCACCGTCTCGAGCGTCAGTCCCGCGAGGGCCGGATCGAGACGCGACCGCATCCGCTCGTCCGCCGCGACGAGCACGAGCGGCGCGGGCCGGCGCGACGCGCAGCCGAGGCGCAGCGCTTCGGCGAGATCGGTCATGCGGTCGGCGTCCTGCGCCGAGCCGATGAACAGCACGGCGTCGGGGCGCGCTTCCCGCAGCGCGGTCGCGCGCTCCACGAGCGTCACGCGCGCGTCGCCGCGGAGCGTGAGCACCGGATCGACGCACGCGGCGAGCGCGATCGCGCGCGCGGCGGCGAGGTCGGGCTGCGCGCGACCGACGAGGAGCGCCACCCGGAGCGGTTCGCCGAGGCCGACCCGCAGGTCGGGGAGGTCCGCGCCCGGACCGACGCGACCGACGCTCGTCTCGTGGACGACGTCGACCGTGGGCGCGAGTCCGGGCGCCGAGGTCAAGGCGTCGCGATCGGCGAGCGGCTCGCCTCCGCCACGAACGCTCCGAAGATGCGCGCCGCCGCGCCGTCGACCTCGCTGGTGCGCTCGGGATGCCACTGGACCCCCACGACCCAGCGGTGCGCGTCCGATTCGAACGCCTCCACCAGTCCGTCGTGCCGCACCGTCGCGCGGAGCGATGGCGCGAGCCGGTCCGGCGTCACCGCCTGGTGATGCCGCGAGTTCACGCGCATCCGGCCCGGCGCTGTCGCGCGGGCGAGCTTCGTCCCGTCGGCGACCTCGAGGACATGCTCGATTACCTCGTCGCCTTTCACCTGATGGCCCGGAACGTCCATCGCCAGCCCGCCGCCGAGAGCGACGTTGATCAGCTGGAAGCCGCGGCAGATGCCGAGCACGGGAAGATCGCCGTCCATGGCCTGGCGCGCGAGCGCGAGCTCCAGCGCGTCGCGCTCGGGCAGGACGTTCTCGCACCTGCGCTCGCTGTCGACCTCGCCGTAGCGCTCGGGCGCGATGTCCCCACCACCAGACAAGCACACGCCGGCGAGGTCGGGAGGGATGCGGTCGCCAGGCTCGAGCACGACGACCTCCGCGCCCGCGTCGCGCAGCACGCGCAGGTACCGCTCGCGCGCGGCGAGGTTCCGCGGGGTCCTCGCGGCGGAAACGGTGAGGGCGATGCGCGGACGCGTCATCGCCTCAATGCTAGCGAGGGAGCTCGATGAGCTCGACGAGCACGCCCCCCGACGCGCGCGGATGCAGGAACGCGACGCGCCCCTCGACACCCCGTCGCGGGTTCTGGTCGATGAGCTCGACGCCGTCGCGCGCCAGCCGAGCCAGCGTGCCGGCGAGGTCCGCCACCTCGAAGCAGAGGTGATGCATCGTCGCGCGGCCGCGCTCCGCGAGGAACCGCGCGATGCCGGACTCCGCGTCCGTCGGCTCGAGCAGCTCCACCCGCGATCCGTCGCGCGTCGCGAAGACCACGCGGACGCGCTGGTCGGGCACGCGGTGCTCGGGCCCGACGGCGTAGCCGAGGACATCGCGATAGAAGGGAGCGGCCTCGCGGAGCGACGGCACCGCGACGCCGACGTGGTGGAGCGGTCCGGCCGCGATCCCGGTCATGCGGCGCGCGGCTCGAACACGCCGAAGACGCCGCGCAGGTCGTCGCAAATCTCCCCCAGCGTGACGCCCGCGCGCACCGCCGCGATGATCGGCGGAACGAGGTTCGCGCTGCCCTTCGCGGCCGCGACGAGCTCACCCCGTGCGGCCGCGGCGCGTCCGGCGTCGCGGGCCGCGCGGGCCCGCCGCACGCGCTCGGCCTGGCCGCGCGCCGTCGCCTCGTCGACGGTGAGGATCGGCGGCCGCGGCTCGTCGCCCTCGCTCCGGAACGCGTTCACGCCGACGACGAGCTGCTCGCCGTTCTCGATCGCGCGCTGCTGGCGGTACGCCGACTCCTCGATCTCGCGCATCTGGTACCCGCGCTCGATCGCCGGCAGGGCGCCGCCCTGCTCGTCGATCTTCGCGATCGCCTCGTGCGCGCGACGCTCGATGTCGGCGGTGAGCGCCTCGATCGCGTACGCGCCGCCGAGCGGGTCGATCGTGTCCGCGACCCCGGACTCCTCCGCGATGATCTGCTGCGTGCGGAGCGCGATCCGCGCCGACTCCTCGGTCGGGAGCGCGAGAGCCTCGTCGTACGCGTTCGTGTGCAGCGACTGCGTGCCGCCCAGCACGGCCGCCAGCGCCTCGATCGCGGTGCGCACGATGTTGTTGAGCGGCTGCTGCGCCGTGAGGGTCGAGCCCATCGTCTGCGTGTGGAAGCGCAGGGCCAGCGCCGTGGGATCCGTCGCGCCGTAGCGGTCGCGCATGATGGCGGCCCACACGCGGCGCGCGGCCCGGAACTTCGCGACCTCCTCGATGAGCGTCGAGTTCGCCGCGAAGAAGAAGGAGAGCTGCGGCGCGAAGCGCTCGACCGCGAGGCCGCGCGCCTTCGCGCTGTCGACGTACGCGATGGCGTCGGCAAAGGTGAACGCGAGCTCCTGCACGGCGTCCGCGCCGGCCTCGCGGATGTGGTAGCCGCTGATCGAGATCGGGTTCCACCGCGGCATGTGATCGGCGCAGTACGCGATGAGGTCGGTCGCGAGGCGCATCGACGGCCGCGGCGGGTAGATGTACGTGCCGCGCGCGATGTACTCCTTCAGGATGTCGTTCTGCGTCGTACCCCCGAGCCTGTCGGCGGACACGCCCTGCTCCTCGCCGACGACGATGTAGAGCGCGAGCAGGATCGGCGCGGTCGCGTTGATCGTCATCGAGGTCGTCACGTCGGCGAGCGGGATCTCTTCGAACAGGCGCCGCATGTCGTCGAGCGTCGCGATCGAGACGCCGACCTTCCCCACCTCGCCCGCGACGCGCGGATCGTCCGGGTCGTAGCCCATCTGCGTCGGGAGGTCGAAGGCCGTCGAGAGACCGGTCTGGCCGTGCTTCAGGAGCGATCGGAAGCGCGCGTTCGTGTCCTCGGCCGTGCCGAAGCCCGCGTACTGGCGCATCGTCCAGAGGCGCCCGCGGTACATCGTCGGCTGCACGCCGCGCGTGAACGGGGGCTCGCCGGGCATGCCGGCCGACGCAGCCGCTTCGCGATACGCCTCGTCGTCACCGAATGCCAACGGCATCGGCGTGCCGTAGGTCGTCGTGAACTTCTTGCGTTCCTTCGGCGTGGCGCGCTCGGCCATGGACCGATGGTAGGGCGCTCGCTACCGTGAGCGCCGTGCGACGGTACGCGGTGCTCGCGCTCGTCGTCGGATCGATCGCGCTCGGCCCGCGGCCCGCGCTCGCATGCAGCTGCGTCCGATCCACGAGGGCGCAGCTCGTCGGCAACGCCTCCGTCATCTTCACCGGAACCGCGACCGGGCGCACGGGAGCGTTCCCCCTTTCGTTCGCCTGCTCGGGTTCGAGCGCCGATCCCGTGTTCGTCACGTTCGACGTCGACATGGTGTTCAAAGGGGACGTCGCGCGGACGGCAACGGTCGGCACGGTCGCGAGCGGGGCGAGCTGCGGCTACGAATTCGCCGTCGGGAAGCGCTACACCGTGTTCGCGACGGCCACCGATGGCCGGCTCGAGACGAATCTCTGCCGTGGGAACGTCGAGGGCCACATCGCGCCCGGCGACTATGGGCGGTGGCGCCCGCTGGACGAGCAAGCCCGTCCCGCTCGCGGCCCTGACGGAGTTGGAGCGTATGGCTGCCCACGTCCCCAATCCCGTCCCGCGGCTGACGTACGCACTTTGGACTCGCTCCGGCGTGGACCCTGCGATCGCGCGGCGGAGCGTTCATGCATGCGTGGTGGCGGACGTCCTGCGTCAGGTCCATCCGGCTCCTCGCCGAGCCACTCCCCGGTATCGACCTCATTCAGCTGTGCCTCTCGCGGAGCGATCACCGCGGCCGGAGGATGAGCCTTCCCTCCAACGGTCCGATGCGATCGCGCGAGAGCGCCATCGGCTTCGTCTGACCGTCGGCCCAGAGCTTGGTCTGATCGCCCCAATGCCGTGAGTACGGCTGGCCGCTCTCGCCGACCGGGATGATCGATACGGACGCATCGACGTCGGCGAGATCCACGATCTGCCGCTCGGAGGCGTGGCTCACGAGGGCGTACGGCTTCTTCAGCGAATACGCGCCGTTGTTCGGCGAGTAGCCGTCGCCGGCGCGCCGGACCGGACCGATGGTGAGGATCAGGTCGAGCGGCTTGGCCGCGGAGAGCGGGTGCTCGAAGGCGATGGTGTGCAGGTCGCCCCAGCGCCACTTGGTCGCGTCGCTCCCGAGTCGCCGCACGAGCTCCTTCGCGGCGGCGTCGAGCGCCGCGCCCGCGATCGCGTCGCGTCCGGTCACCGAGCTGTCGCCGAGCTCGGTGAACCAGGGGCTCGTGCTGTTCGCGACGAGGTCGTAGAGCGCGAAAACCATCCGCCCGGCGCTCGCGTAGTCGTCGTAGAGCGTGTCGCCAAGCTTGTCGGCGAAGGTGAGACGCGCCATGTGCCCGATCCACGATTCGTACACCGCGGCGCCCGCGGAGTCGACGGAGAGCGTCCCGTCCCAGTCTCGCGCGATCTTCTGGACCTGCTGACCCTGCGCGGTCGTGGGACGCGCGGAGTCGATCGCCTCGCGGAAGCGCTGCACGGGCAACGACGTGTAGTCGTTCTGGAGCCGGCTCATCGCCCCGATGTCCGCGCCGCGCAGCGGCTCGAGCTGCGCGCGCAGGTACCTGTAGCGGAAGCCGGGGTCCCACTCGCCGCTCCAGCCGACGTCCGACGGCGACCGCACCGGCCGGTTGTTCGCGTTCAGCACGATGCCGTCCGGCGGATCGAGCACGTACGGATTCGCGCTCGCGGGCAGCAGGCCGCGCCAGTCGTACGCGCCGGTCCAGCCGGGGACGGGCATGCTGCCGTCGCCTGGCCGATCGGGTAGCCGTCCGACGAGGAGGTACGCGGTGTGCCCCGCGATGTCGGCGTAGCACGCCGAGAGCGCGGCGCCGGAGAAGTCGGCCGCGGCGGCGCGGAACTCGTCGAATGACATCGCGCGGTTGATCCCGCGGATCGCGTCGAACGTCTTCGTCGCATCGAGCGCGCTCCAGCGGAGCGCGAGCTGCGCCTTCTGTCCGGTGACGACGGGCGTGACGATGGGCCCGTGCCGCGTCACCACGACGTCGACGACGACCGGATCGGCCTTCCCCTTCACCGCGATCTGTTCACGGATGAAGGTGGCCGGCTCGAACCGACCCTGGTATTCGAAGCGCCGAAGATCCGTCGGATCCTGGTGCTCGACGAAGAGGTCCTGCGTGTCCGCGTACGCGTACGTGAAGCTCCACGCGACGTGATCGTTGTGGCCGATCACCACGCCGGGCACGCCGGGGATCGAGAAGCCGACGAGCGAAAGATCGCCGTCGCTCATCGCGACCTCGTACCAGATGGACGGGTTGCGCACCGCCAGGTGCGGATCGCCGGCGAGCAGCGGCTTGCCGCTCTTCGTCTTCGTGCCGGAGAGCGCCCAGCAGTTCGAGCCGAGGCCCGCGCCCGCCCCGCCGAGGATGCCGGCGAGCGCCGCGGTGCCGCTCACGGTCGTGCCGGGCGCGAGCAGCGGCGCGACCTGCGCCCAGGCGGTCTCGTCGACCGAGGCGAGTCCGCCCGGGTCCGGCATGAGCGTCTTCAGGACGTCCGTGCCGAGCCGCAGGGCGATGCCCGCGCGCAGCAGCTCCTGCGTGTAGTTGCCGGCCGCGTCGTACAGCTGCAGCTTGGCGATCGCGAGCGTGTCGACGGGGCGCCACGGCTCGGGCTTGTACCCGAGGATGAGGAATTCGACCGGAAGGCTCTCGCCGTGCTGGTCGAGGAACTTGTTCACGCCGTCGGCGTACCACCGCAGATCGTCGACGGCCGCGGCCGACGCGACGCCGAGGTCGAGCGCCGCGGCGCGCCCGAGGCCGAGCGTCCGCATGAAGCGATCGCTCTCGAGACCCGGCTCGCCAAGGATCTCCGCCAGGCGGCCCTCGGCCGCGCGGCGGTAGAGATCCATCTGCCACAGGCGATCCTGCGCCGTCACGTAGCCCTGCAGGAAGACCATGTCGTGCTCGTCGGCCGCGAAGATGTGCGGCACGCCGAAGGTGTCGCGCAGCACCTCGGCGCGCTCGTGGAGACCGAGAAGGCGCTGGTCGCCATCGATCGTCGGGAGCGGGCGGAGGAACACGAGGCCCCACGCGGTGCCGACCGTCGCGGCGATCAGCACGAGCACCGCGATCGCGGCGATGAGACGGCGATGAGCCCTCACGGGATCTCCGCGAGCACGACCAGCACTGCCCCTCCCTCGACCTTCGACCCGGCACGCGCCGCGATCTTCACCACGCGTCCGGCCGCGGGAGCGCGCAGCTCGTTCTCCATTTTCATCGCTTCGAGCGTGACGAGCGCGGCGTCCCGCTCGACGGCGTCGCCCTCGCGAACGTGCACGGCCTTCAGCAGACCCGGCATCGGGGCACGGACCTCGTGCCGGCCGGCGCCCTGCGGTCGCGTCCCCCGCGACGCCGCGAGCGATCGCTCATCCGCCGCGCTCGCCTCGACCTCGACGCCGTCGATCGCGAGGCGCAGTGGATCCCGCGTGAGCACCGTTACCTCGTGCGATCGGCCGTCCACACGGACGAGCCACTGCCAGCCGCGGATGATCTCGTCGACGTCGGCGTTCACCACGCGTCCGTCCACCAGGAAGCGCGCGTCGGACGAGAGGTCGACCCGCAGGTCCCGTCCCGCGACGCGCACCTCGTACCTCATCGGAGCGCCTCCTCGCCGCCGGCGCGCGCCCAGGGACTCGCGGCGCGCCCATCGACCGAGGCCGTCGCGCGACGGGGCCGCGTCGCGAGGACCGCCACGAGCGCGCCGGCGTGGATCGCGCTCTCCTCGAGCTCCGCGGCGTCCGGCGGCGGCCAGTGCGCCGCGACATATCCGGTGTCGTACCGGCCGCTCGCGAAGTCCGGGTCGGCGAGCGCGTGCGCGTGGAAGGGAATGCTCGTCGGCAGGCCGGCGACGATCGTCTCCCGCACGGCGCGCCGCGCGCGCGAGAGCGCCTCCGCGCGATCGGCGCCCCACACGACGATCTTCGCGAGGAGCGGGTCGTACTCGGTGGGCACGCGCATCCCCTCGAAGAGCGCGTGGTCGACCCGCACGCCGGGCCCCGCGGGCAGCCGCAGCGCGCCGACGACGCCGCTCGCGGGCACGAAGCCGGCCCGCGCGTCCTCCGCGGTGACGCGCAGCTCGATCGCGGCGCCACGCGGCCGGACCTCCGCCTGCGTGAAGGGCAGCGGGTCGCCCGCGGCGACGCGGAGCTGCAGCGCCACGAGGTCGAGGCCGGTCGCGAGCTCGGTCACCGGATGCTCGACCTGCAGGCGCGTGTTCACCTCGAGGAACGAGAACGATCCGTCCTCCGCGACGAGGAACTCCGCCGTCCCGGCGCTGCGATACCCCGCGGCGCGCGCGATCTTCACCGCCGCGTCGCCGAGACGCGCGCGCAGCGCGGGATCCACGGACGGACCGGGCGTCTCCTCGATGAGCTTCTGGTGCCGGCGTTGCACGGAGCAGTCGCGCTCGCCGAGCCACACGACGTGACCGTGCGCGTCGGCGATGAACTGCATCTCGACGTGCCGGGCGTGCGCGACGAGCCGCTCGAGGAAGAGCGCCGGCGTCCCGAAGGCCGATGCCGCCTCGCCCGACGCCATGCGCCACGCGGCCTCGAGCTCGCCCTCGGAACGGACCGCGCGCATGCCCTTGCCGCCACCGCCGCCCGCGGCCTTCAGCATGACCGGGTAGCCGATCTTCGCGGCGGCCGCGCGCGCGTCGTCGAGGCCGCGCAGCGGATCGATCGTGCCTTCCGCCACCGGCACGCCCGCCTCGCGCGCGAGACGGCGCGCGCGCGTCTTCTCGCCGAGGAGACGCTGCACCGACGCGGGCGGTCCGACGAAGACCAGGCCCGCGCGCGCGACGGCGTCCGCGAAGTCCGCGTTCTCGGACAGGAACCCGTAGCCCGGATGGACGGCGTCGCAGCCGGCGCGCGTCGCGACGGCGACGAGCTTCTCGACGGCGAGGTAGCTCTCCCGCGGCGCCGCGGGTCCGATCGGATACGCCTCGTCCGCGTACCGCACGTGCAGCGCCTCCCGGTCCGCGTCGCTGTACACGGCGACGGCGCGCATCCCGAGGTCGCGGCACGCCCGGATGATCCGCAGCGCGATCTCGCCGCGATTCGCGATGAGAACCTTCGTGAGCGGAGCCGTGGTCACGTCCCGCCTCAGAGCGGGATGTTGCCGTGCTTGCGTCGCGGGTTCGCGTCGCGCTTTCCCGCGAGCGACCGCAGCGCCGCGATGAGCTTCGGCCGGGTCTCGTGCGGCTCGATGATGTCGTCGATGTAGCCACGCGACGCCGCGACGTACGGATTCGCGTACCGCTCGACGTACCGCGCGACGAGCGCGCGCCGCTCGGCATCCGCGTCCTTCGCCTTCGCGAGCTCGTCCCGGTACAGGATGTTCACGGCGCCCTCCGGCCCCATCACCGCGATCTCGGCGGAGGGCCACGCGACGTTGTAGTCGCCGCGGAGGTGCTTGCTCGACATGACGTCGTACGCGCCGCCGTAGGCCTTGCGCGTGATGACCGTCAGCTTCGGCACGGTCGCCTCGGCGTACGCGTACAGCAGCTTCGCGCCGTTCCGGATGATGCCGCCATGCTCCTGCGCGATCCCCGGCAGGAAGCCCGGCACGTCGACGAACGTCACGAGCGGGATGTTGAACGCGTCGCAGAAGCGGACGAAGCGCGCGGCCTTCGTCGAGGCGTCGATGTCGAGCACGCCCGCGAGGATCGTCGGCTGCTGCGCGACGACGCCGACGCTCTTTCCGTCGAGGCGCGCGAACGCGCAGATGATGTTCCGCGCCCATCCCTCGTGCACCTGGAGGAGCGCGCCGTCGTCGACGACCCGGCGGATCACGTCGAGCATGTCGTAGGGCTTGCTCGCCGCCTCGGGCACGACCGTGTCGAGCTCGCGGTCCGCGCGATCGATCGGGTCGTCCGTCGGGACGACGGGCGCGGGATCGAGGTTGTTCGACGGTAGGTACGCGAGGAGGCGGCGCAGCAGGGCGAGGCACGACACCTCGTCGTCGGCCGCGAAGTGCGCGACGCCGCTCGTACGCGCGTGGACCTCGGCGCCGCCCAGCTCATCTTGCGTGACGTCCTCGTGCGTCACCGTCTTCACGACGTTCGGCCCGGTGACGAACATGTACGAGGTGTCGCGCACCATCGCGACGAAGTCGGTGATCGCGGGCGAGTACACCGCGCCGCCCGCGCACGGCCCGAGGATCGCGGAGATCTGCGGCACGACGCCCGAGGCGAGGACGTTGCGGAGGAAGATGTCGGCGTAGCCCCCGAGCGAGACGACGCCCTCCTGGATGCGGGCGCCGCCCGAATCGTTCAGGCCGACGATGGGCGCTCCGTTGCGGACCGCGAGGTCCATGACCTTGCAGATCTTCGCGGCATGCGCCTCGGCCAGCGAGCCGCCGAAGACGGTGAAGTCCTGCGAGAACACGTAGACGAGGCGTCCGTCGACGTGACCGAACCCCGTGACGACCCCGTCGCCCATGGCCCGCTCCTCGTCGGCGACGAGCTCGGACGAGCGCGCCAGGACGAAGGCGTCGAGCTCGGTGAAGGAGCCCTCGTCGAGCAGCAGCTCGATGCGCTCGCGGGCCGTGAGCTTGCCCTTCGCGTGCTGCTGCTGGATGCGCTGCTCGCCGCCCCCCAACGCGGCCTTGCGCCGCATCTCCTCGAGCCGCTCGGTCGGACCCACCGCGTGAGGATAGGTCCACGCCGACGAGCGGTCCTGTGCGCGGCGCGTGGCACAGTGCGCGCGTGCGCATCCTGCAGGTCGCGCCGTTCGTGGCGCCGCTCGAGGAACGTGAGGTCCAGCTCGGCGGCGCGCAGGTCGTCGTCAGCGAGCTCGCGCGGGAGCTCGCGCGTGCCGGGCACGAGGTGACCCTCGCGGCGGCGGAGGGGTCCGTCGTCGACGGCGTGCGGATCGCGCCGCTCCACGTCGACCCGGGCCGGCTGATACGTGCCGACCTCCGCGAGCGCGAGGGACGGCGCGCCGATGACCACGCGCAGCGCGACGCGTTCGGACGCGTGCGCGCCTGGATCGACGCCCACGCGGGCGAGATCGACCTGGTGCACGCGCACGCCTACGACGCCCCCGCGTTCGACCTGCTGCGCGGAGCGCCTCGCCCCGTCGTCCACACCCTGCACCTGCCGCCCAACGATCGCGAGGTCGTACGCGCGGCGGCATCGGCGCGCGATGCCTATCGGGTCACCGTGTCGGAGGCGAACGCCCGAAGCTGGCGCGCCGCGGGCGTGGAGATCGCCGAGGTGATCCACAACGGGGTCGATGTCGCGTCGATCCCGCTGGGGACGCGGCGCGGCGCTCACCTCCTGTACGCCGGGCGCCTGTCGCCGGAGAAGGGCGTGGAGACCGCGCTCGACGTCGCCGAGCTGCTGGGCCGCGGCATCGTCCTCGTGGGCGGCGCGTACGACGAGCGATACCACGCGAGCGCGATCGCGCCACGCGTGCGACGCGCGGCCGACGTCGGCGACGGGCCGATCCGTGACGCGGTCTATCTCGGCGCGCGGCCGCGCCGCGCGGTCTACGCGCTGATGGCGCGCGCCGCCGTCACGCTCCTGCCCGTGCGGTGGGACGAGCCGTTCGGGCTCGTCGCCGTCGAGTCACTCGCCGCGGGGACGCCGGTCGTCGGCTATCGACGCGGAGGCCTCGCCGAGATCGTCGACGACGAGGTCGGCGCGCTCGTCGCGCCGGACGACGTGGACGCGCTGGCGCGTGCGGTGGCGCGCAGCGCCGGGATCCCGCCGCTCGTGTGCCGCGGACGGGCGATGGCGTTCGACGTCACGACGATGATCGATCGCTACGCCGCGCTGTACCGGAGGCTCGTCGCGCGGACCTGAGCGCGGCGGCGGCCGCGCGGGCGCTCAGCTCTGGGCGCCGAAGATGACGAGCGCGCGCAGCGCCAGCACGCCGAGCAGCGCCACCAGCGCGCCCGCGGCCGGCGGCCAGGTCCGCATCGCGCCGGATCGCGCCACGAACGGCGCGGCCAGTCCGAGCACGATGACGATCCAGAGGAGGCCCCAGATCCCGAGGAGCTTGCCGACCGTCCCCGCGATCGCGACCGACGCGACGAAGAGCACGAGCAGGATCGCCTCGAGGATCACGAAGTTGCGGTCGGCCACCTCGAGACGCGCGGTCGTACCGGCGTCGACCTCGCGCCGCGAGCGAGCGAGCAGGAGCTGGAGCGCCGCGGAGCCCGCGAGCGCGGACGCGAGGAAGAGACCTCCGAGCACCCAGCCCGCGTCGCTCCAGACCGCCTGATTCGAGACGGCGAGCAGGACGCCGGTGTAGCCCGCGACGAAGAGGCCGAGCCCCGCGCCGATGACGCTCCATACGGCGCCGGCGGTGCCGCGAAGCAGCCGCGCGAGGGGATCGAGCGCGCTGACCGCGCTCTCGCCGAGCGCGCCGAGGAACGACACGAACGAGAAGAGGCCGAAGCCGAGCAGCGCCCACGACCCGAGCGACATCGGCGACCAGTACTTGAAGGAGAGTCCGCCCTCGCTCGCGTCGACGAGCATGTTCGTGAAGCGCAGCGGTGTCCCCAGGTCGGCGACGAGGAAGATCGGGCACGGGATCAGCGCGAGGAAGCCGACGATGAAGGCCGTCCGCGCGGCGCGCTGGTCCGCGGGCGATCCGACGAGCCGGATGAGCGCGCCGATCGCGTAGCTCCCGCCCGCGAGGCCACCGAAGAAGAAATACGCGAGGATCCACCACTCCCAGTTCGGCGGGGCGGCGAAGTGCTCGGCACCGGTCATGGGCGCTTCTCCATATCGCTCATGCGGCTGCTCCGGAACGCGAGCACGCCGGCGACGAGGCCGGCGACGGCGGTGACGGCGCCACCGAGGTATCCGGGCACGTTGTTCCGGCTCGGCAGCTTGGCGTTCTCCGCGTTCGGCAGGTCATAGGTCTCCGGCGTGTCCATGAGCAGGAAGAAGGCGTTGAGTCCGCCGTACACGGAGGCATCGCGCCCGTAGAGACGTGCCTGCTTGTAGCCGCCCTGCTGCAGCGCCGCCATGCGCCTGTCGGCCGCCGCGTGCAGCTCGTCGAGGTAGCCGAACTTGATGGATTCGGTGGGGCACGCCTTCGCGCACGCGGGCTGCATCCCGTTCTGCAGCCGGTCGTAGCACATCGTGCACTTGTGCGCGGTGCCGGTCTTCTCGTTGAAGCCGATGACGCCGTACGGGCAGGCCGAGATGCAGTCGCGGCAGCCGTTGCAGACGCTCTGCTGGATGAGGACGGTGTCGAACTCGGTGCGCACGATCGCGTTGGTCGGACACACCTCGAGGCAGGACGCCTGCTGGCAGTGCTTGCAGACGTCGGACATCATCAGCCACGCCTGGCCGCCGGCGATCGGCGTGGGCGTCGGGATGAAGCCCTTGTTGTCCGGGACCTTCTCGACGAACTGCACGTGCCGCCAGTTCTGCGCGTCGAGCCGTCCGGTGTTGTCGTAGTCGTCGCGGAACTGGATCGGATCGCCTTCGAGCTGGTTCCATTCCTTGCACGCGACCTCACACGCCTTGCAGCCGATGCAAATGCTCGTGTCCGTGAAGAAGCCGACGGGCCGCGCTTCGATCGCCATCTTTAGTACCCCATCACGTTCCGCGCGATCTTCGCGTAGCCGCGCTCCGCGGCGGCGAGGTCGAGCGGGAGCGCGACGAGCTCGTCGACGAGCGGGACCGCTCGAGGGTCCTTGCGCATGTCGATGGTGACCAGATAGGAACGGCAGGTGTCGCACGCGTCCGCTCGGAGATGCGGGAGGCGCGATTCGTCGGCCAGGACCGGCATCTTCCCGCCCTCCGTCTCGCGACAGCTCGCGCAGGTCATGCGCGCGTACGTCCATTCGCCGGCGCAGCGCGAGCAAACCAGGCGCCGCTGTCCGGTGAGGAGCGCCTCGGCGGTGTCGGTGAACACCGCGAGCTGCGGCAGGCCGCCACAGCGCGGGCAGCGCCGCTCGTCGGCGTCGCCGGCCCGTAGCGTCGACGCGATCTCCGGGACGGCCTCGAGGATCGGAGCCGCGGCGCTCCGCCCGAGGAACGCGTCGGTCGGGCTCTGCTCGACGCCCCGGAGCCAGTCGGCGACGATCGCCTCGAGATCGCCGGAGTGGAACCGCAGCAGCACGGCCTCGCGCAGCGTCTCGGTGCCCGCGGCCATCGACGCATCCATCACCGCGGGCAGGCCCACGCGGGCCGCGTACGCCGGAAGGTCCGCCGCCCTCGGCCGATCGCTCGCTGCGCGGTCGAAGACGGAGGCCTGCGCCTCGGCCAGCGCGGCGTACAGGCGCAGGGGCTCCGCGGCGAATTCGTGACGCGGCGCGAGCTCGCGCGCGCGCTCGGCGCGCCGTGCGAACACGCTCGTCCGCTCGGCCAGGGCGGTCACGAGATCTTCTCGATATTCACGAGGAACGCCTTGAACTCGGGCGTCCGCGCATTCGAGTCACCGACGAACGGCGTCAGGGCATTCGCGAGCCAGTTCTTCGACAGCTCGGGATAGCGCTCCGCGGAGATGCCGACGAAGCCCCAGTGGATCGGGATGCCGATCGTGTAGACCGTCTTGCCGGCGATCGTCTGCGGACCGAGGCGCTTGGTCACGAGTGCGGCGACCTCGAGCTTGCCCCGCGCGCTCGACACACGCACGCGGTCGCCGTTCTTGATCCCCTTCTCGCTCGCGAGCTCCTCGGGCACCTCGACGAAGGCCTGCGGCTGCAGGCCGACGAGGAGCGGCACGTGCTGCGTCACGTAGTGCTCGTGCTCGGTGAGCCGGTAGCTCGTGGCGACGTAGGGATATTGGTCGACCTTGCCGAAGCGGTTCGGCCGTCCGGCGGCCTGGTCGTAGAGGAACGCGGTGGGCGACTCGGACTGGCCGGGATGCAGCGGGTTGAGCACCGGCGCCTCGATCGGCTCGTAGTGCTCCGGGAGCGGCCCGTCGTTCAGCGAGCTCGAGAAGAGCCGGCCCGTGCCCTCGCCGTTCATGATGAACGGGAGCCACGCCGCCGGATCCTTCGGGTTCATCGTCGGCGGGTAGTCCGGCACGTCACCGACCCAGGTGGTGCCGTCCCACTGGATGCCGGGGCGCTTGGGATCCCAGGGCTTGCCCTCGAGGTCCGCCGAGGCGCGGTTGTAGAGGACGCGGCGGTTCAGCGGCCAGGACCAGGCCCAACCCGGGTAGAAGCCCATGCCGGTCGGGTCGTTCTTCGCGGGATCCTGCACGCCGGCGCGCCGCTTCATGAGGTTGCCGGCATCGGGATAGCTGCCGGTGTAGATCCAGTCGCCCGCGGTCGTCGTGCCATCGGCCTTCAGCAGGCCGAAGGAGGCCATCTGCTTCCCGGTGGAGAGATCCTTCCCGTTGATCTCGCGCGCGATCTCGTCCATGGTCGGCTTCTTCGGATCGTCGAAGTCGACGGTCATCGCGAGGATCGGGTCCGGGAACTTGCCGCCGGACTGCCGGTACAGCGTCTTGATGCGGTCGAAGAGCTCCATGAAGATCCAGTGGTCGTGACGGGCCTCGCCCGCCGGCGGGATGACCTGCTCCTTCCACTGCGTCCAACGGCCGCTGTTGGTGAACGAGCCATCCTTCTCGATCCAGTGCGTCGTCGGGAGCATGAAGACCTCGGTCTGGATCTTCGCGGCGTCCATCCCCGGCGCGCGCCAGAACTCCGAGCTCGTGGTCGGCAGCGGATCCATGATCACGAGCCACTTCAGGTTCGAGAGCGCCTGCAGGACCTGGTTCGAGTCGGGGCCGATGCTCGTCGCGGTCATCCCGTTCAGGATGACGCCCTCCATCTTGCCCTTGAGGGCCTGGTCGTAGATGGACATCCACGACGAGTTCACCGCGGGCTTCGGGATGAAATGGAACGCGAACTCGTTGTCCTTCGTCGCCGCTCCGCGATACCACGCCTTCAAGAGGCTCACCATGAAGCTGCGGTAGTTCGTGCCGAAGAAGTTCCAGGAATTGGGATCGCTCTTCTTCGGCGCGCTCGCCGCGACGTAATCGTCGAGCGTCTTCTGTCCCGGCGCCGGGATGCGCAGGTAGCCGGGGAGGATGTCCCAGGAGATCGCGTGATCGGTGTTCCCCTGGATGTTCGCGTGCCCGCGCTCGGCATTCATGCCGCCGCCCGGGCGGCCCATGTTCCCGAGGAGCAGCTGGAGGAGCGCTCCGGAGCGGATGAGCTGGGCACCGGTGGTGTGATGCGTGAGGCCGACGGCGTAGACGATCGTCATCACCTTGTCCGGCTTCCCCATCTCGCCGACGATCCGCGCGACGTCGAGGAACTGGAGGATCGGGATGCCGGTGATGCTCGACACGACCTCGGGCGTGTACCGGCTGTAGTGCTTCTTCATGAGCTGGAACACCGAGCGCGGATCCTGGAGCGTCATGTCGCGCTTGGCCCGCGGCTGCGTCGTGCCCGCCGGGCCCGCCAGGGCGTCGCCCTCCGTCTCGTACGCCCAGGTGGAGATGTTGTAGGAGCGCGTCGCCTTGTCGTAGCCGGAGAAGAGGCCATCGGTGAAATCGAACCCCTGCTTCACGATGAAGGAGGCGTTGGTGTAGTTCTTGACGTACTCATCGTGGTAGAGCCTGTTCTGGAGGACGTAGTTGATGAGCCCGCCGAAGTAGGCGACGTCGGTGCCGGTGCGGATGCGCAGGTAGGTGTCCGCGACCGCCGAGGTGCGCGTGTAGCGCGGATCGGCGTGGATGATCTTCGCGCCGCCGCCGTTCCCGGGTCCCTTCGTCGGGTCGAGCTTCGCCTTCACGAACCACTGGAAGCCGACCGGGTGCGCCTCCGCCGGATTCGCGCCATTGATGAGGATGACGTCGGCGTTCTTGATGTCACGCCAGTGGTTCGTCATCGCTCCCCGACCGAATGTGGCGGCCAAACTGACCACCGTGGGACCGTGTCAGACCCGAGCTTGCTGTTCTATGTGCACGATGCCGAACGTGCGCATCAGCTTCGTGGCGAGATACCCCTCTTCACTGCTGAATGCGGCGCCGCCGGCAAAGGCGATCCCCTCGGTGCGATTCACGACGTTGCCGTTCGCGTCTTGCGCCACGAACGTCCGGTCGCGCGAGTCCTTGAAGTTCTGGGCGATCTTGCCCAGCATGAAGTCCCAATCCTTCTCTTCCCACTTCGTGCTTCCCGGAGCGCGGTAGAGCGGCTTCTCCACCCGGCGCGAGCTCGTGGCGAGCTGCATCGCGGTGGCGCCCTTGGGGCAGAGACGGCCTTCGTTGATCGGGCTGTCCGGATCGCCCTCGATCTGGAGCAGCCGCGTCTTCCCGCTCGCATCCTGCTTCGTGTAGGCGATGAGCCCGCAGCCCACCGCGCAGTAGGGACACACGGAGTGGACTTCCTTCGCGCCGGCGAGCCGGAACTCCTGCTGGATCTTCTTCGCCGCGCGCAGATCGAACCCGAGCGGGTTCGCGAACGGGATCATCGCGAGACCGGCGCTGCCGGCGCCGGCCTTCAGAAGCTGACGGCGTGTGAGATCCGTCATGGCGTGGCGACTGTTGTACTCCGCCCGCGGCAGCAGTCAAGGGAAGACCGCGGTACTTTGCCGGCATGAACGAGTTCTTCGCGTCGCTCGGCACGCGCTGGCACGAGGCCGCGAGGCGCCGGGGCGCGACGATCGAGGCGCCCGCCCTCGATCCCGCCGTGGCCGAGGAGCTGCTCCAGCTCGCGCGGGTCGTCGCGCACGCGAAGGAGCGGAGCTACGCGCCACTCGCCAGCTTCACCGCAGGAGTGGCCGTGGAGCGGCTGCGCGCCGCGATGGCCCTCGACCCCGCGGCGGTGGCCGCGTACATCCGCGAGGTCCGCGAGGCGCTCGAGCGGGACCTCGGTGCCGGCTGATCCGGCGCCGCCGGCGCCGCGCATCGGCGTCCGGCTCACGCTCCCGGGCGATGCGGGCGAGCTCTTCGCGGACGTACGCGCGCTCGAGGCGGCGAACGTGGATGCGCTGTGGGCCGATGCCGCCGACGCGGACCCCTACGTCGTCCTCGCGGCATGCGCGGCGGTCACCTGGCGAGTGGCGCTCGTGGCGTTCGGCGCGCCGAACGGCTCGGGTCGCGCGACGTGCGAGCTCCTCGCGCGCGGGCGGCTCGTGATCGCGGAGGACGCCGCGCGCTCCGGCGAGCGCTGGATCCGCCAAGGGTTCCCAGAGAGCAAGCTCGCCTGGCGCGAGGCGCGCGCCGCCGCGCTGAAGGATGGCGCGACCGGGATCGTGCTCCCGAACGATCCGCGCCTCTTGGATCTCCTGCGCAATCCCGACGTCGACGACGATCGCTCCGATCTGGACATCGCGGTCGGCTAGGACGTCCCCGGCTCACCCGTGCCGCGCGCTCGTATGCGCTCGGGCCCGGAGTACACGTTGAAGCTCTCACCCCGCAGGAATCCGACGAGCGTCAGTCCGAAGCGCACGGCCGTCGCGACCGCGAGGCTCGACGGCGCGCCCACCGCGACGAGCATCGGGATCCCGGCGGCGACCGCCTTCTGCACGAGCTCGTAGCCCCCGCGACCGCTCACCACGAGGATCGTTCCCGCGAGCGGCACGCGGCGATCGAGGACCGCGCGGCCGACGACCTTGTCGACGGCGTTGTGCCGCCCGATGTCCTCGCGGAGCGTGACGAGCTCGCCGCCCGACGTGAAGAGACCGGCGGCGTGCAGCCCTCCGGTGAGATCGAAGAGCCGCTGCCGCTCGCGCAGCCGCTCGGCCAGCGGCGGCAGCACCGCCGCGTCGACCACGGGCCCCGGCGCGAGCGGGGGGTGATCGTGCGCGAGATCGTCCAGCGTCGTCGCGCCGCACACGCCGCACGCCGAGCTCGACAGGAAGGAGCGGCGCGGCCGGCGCGCGGCCGTCGTCGCGAGATGGACGTCGACGGCGTTCGATTCGAGCAGGTCGGACGCGACGGTCACGCGCTCCTCGCGCTCGCCGGCCTCGGCCGATATGCGCAGCCCGGCCACGTCGTCCAGCGAGGTGATGACGCGCTCCGCGTGGAGCAGCCCGAGCGCGAGCTCGATGTCGCTCCCCGGCGTGCGCATGATCACGCTGAGCGGCTCGCCGTCGAGGAGGAGCTGCAGCGGCTCCTCGGCGGCGATGTCGTCGCCGGCCGCGCTCCACGAGCCTCCCTCGTACCGGCCGATGCGAACGCGCCGCGACGGCGCTCGTGCCATGCGAAGAGGTTAGTCGCGTGGCGCGCGGAGCGAGGCGACGAACGCCTCGTAGTCCGCGGGCGTGTCGAGATCGGCGACCTCGTCCGGCGCGATGCCCGCCTCGACGAGCTCGCCCTCGCCGACGGAGAGGACGTCGAGCGTCGCGAGGCAGGCGCTCACCCGCCGGCCGCCGCCGTCGAGGAACGCGGTGATCCGGGATGCCGCGCCCCGCCCGTAGGCGGCGCACGCCGGCTGATCGACGCCGCCGACGCGCGGCACCGCGGCGTCGTGACGGCCCAGCCGGTCGAGCAGCAGGCTCGCGAGCGCCGCCGACGCGCGCGGCATGTCGCACGCGAGCACGAACGCGCGCTCCGTCCGCATCGCCAGCAGCCCGGCCTCCATTCCCGCGAGCGGTCCCGCGCCCGGATGCCGGTCGGCCACCACGCGCGCGCCCGACACGTGAGCGCCGCACACGATCGTCTCGGCGAACGCCGGACCGAGGCGGCGCGCGATCCACTCGACGAGCGTGCCGCCCGCGACGGGGAGGGTGGCCTTGTCGCGTCCCATCCGGACGGAGCGCCCGCCCGCGAGGAGAACGAGCGTCGCGTCGCGCGTCAGCGGTACGACCCGGGCGCGTGACGCCACCCGCTCCACGCATCGGCGTCGTGCGACGTGAAGACGCGCGTGAGATCGTCCTTCACGAGCGACCGGATGAGCGCGAGCGACGCCTTCGCGGCCTCCGGGTCCATCGCCGGGATCTCGCCGCGCTCGAGGTTCGCGCGGCTGAAGGCGGCGTCGCCCGTGAGCACCACCCGGCCGGTCTCCGCCAGGTCGACCACGAGCGATTGATGGCCGGGCGCGTGTCCCGGCGTAGGCACGACCTCCACGCCGCGCGCGACTCGCGACCGCCCCGACACCGGGACGTAGGTGAGCTCCGCGATGTCCCAGTACACGCCCGGGAAGCTCGGCTTTCCCTTCGCGTACGCGAGGTGCTCGGCCTGCACGATGAACGTCGCGTTCGGGAACGCGCCATTGTTGCCGGCATGATCGAAATGGAGATGGCTGTTCACCACGACGGTGATGTCGTCCGGACGCAGGCCGAGGACGGCGAGGCGCGAGACGACCGCGTCGGCGTCGTCCATGACGACGTGCGGCCCGCTCTGGGCGCCGAAGGTCGCGTCCGGGCGTGCCACGTGCACCGGATGCAGGCCCGTGTCGAAGAGGATGTTCCCGTCCGGTGTCCGCAGCAGCGCGGACCAGACCGGAGCGACGACGCGCTCCTCACGCGCGGCGCCCTGGAGCCACGGCGCGAACGCCGACCTCGCGATATCGACGGCGCCCGAGCGGAACAGACTGAGCTCGATCACGTGTTCAGGACATGATGAGCCGACCAGGAGGGACCATGACGGAGCTGTCTCACGTACACCTTCCGCGCGACGACGAGGAGGTCCGGGCGCCCGAGCTCGTGCGGCACCGCGAGCTCGCGCCCGAGCAATGGACGCGATTCGAGGGCTACATGGCCGAGATCTTCCGCGCGTTCGGCATGCGGCTCGACACGCCCGGTACGAAGGAGACGCCACGCCGGTTCGTGCGCGCGCTCTTCGACGCGACCGAAGGCTATGAGGGCGATCCGAAGCTGCTGACGGCGTTCCCGACGGAATGCAAGGGCGGTCCGAGCTGCGAGATCAACCAGATCGTCGAGGGACCGATCCCCTTCTTCGCGCTGTGCGAGCATCACGCCTTCCCGTTCTACGGCCAGGCCTACGTCGGCTACATCGCGCACGAGCAGATCATCGGCATCAGCAAGCTCACGCGGCTCGTGCGCGTCTGGGCGCGTCGCTTCACGGTGCAGGAGCGCATGGGCGATCAGATCGCGGACACCCTCCAGTCGCTCGTCAAGGCCCACGGCGTCGCGGTTCACGTCGAGGCGCATCACTTCTGCACGCAGATGCGCGGCGTCCGCGAGCTGAACCCGAAGACGCGCACCGCGGTGTGGCGTGGCGAGTACGCGAAGGACGCGCACCTGCGCGACGAGTTCTTCCAGCTGACCCGCAGCCGTTCGGGCTGACGTGCTGGCGACGCTGCTCGAGCGCGCGGCGGGAGACGCGCTGCCGCTCTCCGCGCCGCTCCTCGAGCGCTACGGCGGTCCGCTGCGCTTTCCCGCCCGCGCGCCGTACGTCTTCGCGAATTTCGTGAGCACGCTCGACGGTATCGTCTCGTACGACGTGCCCGGCCTCGAGGCCGCGGCGCAGGTCAGCGGCGGACACGCGTCCGATCGATTCGTGCTCGCGCTGCTGCGCGCGGTCTCCGACGCCGTCGTCGTCGGGGCGGGCACGCTGCGCAAGGAGCCGACGAGCGTGTGGACGCCGCGGCACGTCTTCCCCGACGCGGCGGCGGAGTTCGCCGCGCTGCGCGGCGCGCTCGGACTCCGGCCCCAGCCGCTCACCGTCGTGGTCAGCGCGTCGGGGGACCTCGACCTCTCGCTGCCCGCGTTCCGCTCCGGCGTCCCGGTCGTCGTGGCCACCACGGTCGGATCCGCGCGGCGCCTGCCAGCTCCGGCGGGCGTGCGCGTCATCGCTCTCGCGGAGCGCGCGCCGCTGCCGACGTCCGCGATCGTCGCCCTCGCCGCGCGCGAAGGGGGACCGCGCGTGCTCACCGAAGGCGGCCCGCGCCTGCTCGGACAGTTCCTCGAGGACGGCGCGCTCGACGAGCTCTTCCTCACCATCGCGCCGCGCCTTGCGGGCCGCGGCGAGGACGCGCGGCGTCTCGGTCTGGTCGAGGGCGTCGCGTTCACGCCGGATCGCGCGCCGCGCGGCCGGCTCGTGTCGGTCAAGTCGGCGGACGATTACCTGTTCACGCGCTTCGCGTTCCCGGGCTAGCGATCAGCCCTTCGCGCGCACCTCGACGAAACCGTTGTCGCTCACGCGCGTCTCGAAGGCGATCTCGTCGAAGGTCGCGGGACCCGCGGCGGCGTGACCGTCCTTCACGCAGAAGCGCGACGCGTGCCACGGGCACTGGATCTCGCAGCGGTCCGCGCCGACCCAGGTGCCCTCGTTCAGCGGACCGCCGGCGTGCGTGCAGACGTTGGCGATCGCGTACACCGTGCCGTCGAGCTTCGCGACGAGGACGTCGACGCCCTGCTTCGTCCTGCCGACGACCGGCCTGCGGTCCTCGAGGCCGTTCGCCGCCACCTCGAGGCGCTGCCATTTCTCGCTCGTCTCGGCCCACGCCTGCCGGTTGACCTGCGTGCCGTAGCCGAACGCCATCTCGCCACCGAAATACGCGGCGACCGCCATGATCAGCCAGCCCACCGTGGAGACGGCCACCGCGGTCGTGCGCTGGTCCGCGGCGCCACCCACGCGCATCCAGAGCGAGATGAGGAAGAACGCGGTCGCGACGACCATGAGGAGCCCGTGGAACATCCCGGTGCGGCGCTCCTCGGCATAGGTCTCGTTCCAGTCCGTGAGGCCGGAGGCGATCGACGCCAGCGACGTGACGAAGGATGCGACGAGCAGGAAGTCCGCGACGCGCACGAGCGACCGCTCCCCGGTGACGAGGATCAAGACGTCGACGGCGACCATGGCGGTGTATCCGCCGACGGTCGCGTCGGTGAGGAGCGGATGGAGCGGGTGCTGGAGCGGCCACGTGCCGTGCAGCAGCGACTTGATCGACCGCGTCCCCGGAAGCGCGTAGAAGCCGGTGACGATCGCGCCGAAGAAGCTGGCGAACGGGTCGAGCCACTTCGCGTCCTTGACCAGGCCGTGGCCGACGGTGTTGCGCGGACTGCTCATGTACGTACTCCTGTAGCACGAAGCGGACCTGCGCGCGCGACGGCTGTGCGACCCGACCGCCCGGCGGGCGTTCGAGCGACGCTATTGCCCGAGCAGCTCGTCGATCGCAGCGTAGGGATCGAGCTCGCGCCGCGCGACCCGCTCGACCGCGCGCTCGACGCGCTCGTCGCCGAGACGATCGCGGAGCCGCCGCACGAGCGCCTCGCGCAGGACGTCCTCGATCTCCGCGCGGGCGGCGTCTCGCCGGCGGCGCTCGCGCTCGCCGCTCTCCGCGGCCCACGCGGCGTGGCGCTCGATCGCGTCGGCGAGCTCGGGCACGCCGTCGCCCGTCGCCGCGACCGTGCGCACGATGGGCGGCTTCCAGGAGGTGCGCGCTCTGCCGAGGCTCAGCATCTGCGCGAGATCGCGCGCGGCGTCGTCGGCGCCGGGGCGGTCCGCCTTGTTCACGACGAGGACGTCCGCGATCTCGAGCACACCCGCCTTGATCGCCTGGATGTCGTCGCCGAGGCCGGGGACGGTGACGAGGCACACCGTGTCCGCGACACGCACGACCTCGACCTCCTCCTGCCCCACTCCCACCGTCTCGACGAGCACGACGCCGTAGCCGAGCGCGTCGAGGACGTTGACCACGCGGATGGTCGTCCGCGCGAGGCCGCCGGAGTGTCCGCGGCTCGCCATGCTGCGGATGAAGAGACCCTCGTCGAGGACGCGATCCGACATGCGGATGCGGTCGCCCAGCAGCGCGCCGCCGCTGAACGGGCTCGACGGATCGACCGCGACGACGGCGACGCGCGCGCCCTGTTCGCGGTACGCACCGGCGAGGCGGTTCACGAGCGTGCTCTTCCCGCCGCCGGGCGGACCGGTCACGCCGACGACGCGGGCCGTGCCCGTCTTCGGATACAGCTGCCGCAGGACGTCCGCGGCGCCGAGCTCCTCGTTCTCGACGATCGTGAGGAGACGCGCGATCGCGCGCTTGTCGCCCTCGCGCGCGTGCGCGAGGAGCTCGTCCGACGCTGTCTGGGTCATCCCTGCTGCTCCACGAGATCGCGGGCGATCACGATGCGCTGCACCTCGCTGGTGCCCTCGCCGATCTCCATGAGGCGCGCGTCGCGCAGATGGCGCTCGATCGGATAGTCGCGCAGGTAGCCGTATCCGCCGAGGACCTGGAGGCACTCGTCGGCGGCGCGGCTCGCCGCCTCGGACGCGTACAGCTTCGCCTTCGATGCCTCGATGCGGAACGGGCGCCCCGCGTCGGCGAGCGCCGCCGCCCGATGCACGAGCAGCCGCGCCGCGTCCAGCTCGGTGCGCGCGGTCGCGAGCTTCCACTGGATCATCTCGAACCGCGCGATGGGACGGCCGAACTGCGTGCGCTGCTTCGCGTACGCGACGGCGGTCTCGAGCGAGGCGCGGCCGAGACCCAGCGCCAGCGCGCCGATGCCGATGCGGCCCTTGTCGAGCACGAGGCGCACGTCCGCGAAGGCGTCGCCCTCGACGCCGATGCGGTCGGCCTCGGGGACACGGGCGTCCTCGAGCACGAGCTGCGACGTGTCGGACGCGTGGAGTCCCATCTTCCGTTCGCGCTTGCCGGGCCGGACACCCGCCGTGCCCCGGGCGATCCCGAAAGCCGAGAGCCGGCGCTCGGACGTCGCGACGTTCACCACGTAGAAGCCGGCGAGCGAGGCGTTGGTGATGAACTGCTTCGTCCCGCTCACGACGTACGCGCCGCCGTCCCTGCGCGCGCGGCTCCGCACCGCCGCGGCGTCGGAGCCCGAGCCGGGCTCGGTCAGCGCCCAGGCGCCGAGGTAGTCGCCGCGCGCGAGCGGCGGCAGCCAGCGACGCTTCTGCTCGTCGGACGCGCCGACCAGCAGGTGGCCGATGCACAGCGAGTTGTGCGCCGCGAGCGTGAGCGCGACCGAGCCGTCGGCCGCGCCGAGCTCCTCCATGACCATCGCGATCGTGAGCGTGTCGAGCCCGGCGCCGCCGAGCTCGGTCGGGACCGCGAGCCCGGTGAGGCCGAGCGCGGCGAGCTCGGGAAGGAGCGCCATCGGGAACTCGCCCGCATCGCTCCAGGCGTCGGCGTTCGGCGCGATGCGCGTGCGCGCGAACTCGCGGACCGTGTCGCGGACGAGCAGCTGGTCGTTCCGGTAGGTGAAGTTCACGCGGTCCCGGACCGCGCGCCCTGCGCATACGCCGCGCGAACGTCGGCGTCGACCGTTGGAAGGATCTCGTCGACGAGCTTCTGGTCTTCTTCGAGGATCGCGCGGTCGACCGACCAGGCCCGCTCCCGCGCCGCCGAGATGCGCTGCCGCTGGTCCGCCGGCAGCTGCGCGAACGCGACGATCCGCGCGCGGGTGAGCCGCGTGCGCTCCTTGACGTCGTCGACGCGCGTGAGCTCGCGGATCTGCGGGGTGAGCGCGCCGACGCGCGCGATGTCGCTGGGCACCGCCGCGGTCAGCTCGAAGCGCTTCTTCCAGAACTCGATCGCCGTGCGCTCATCGCTACCGCGAAGATGCGCGAGCCCCTCGTCCACGGGCCGGGTGTCCTTCTTGCCGCCGAACAGTCCCATATATCGCCTCCTTTAGACCCCGACCCTTCGCTTCCCCACCGCCTCGTTCACGTACCGCACGATCTCTTCCAATGAGGCGCCGGGCGGAAAGACCCGCTCCACGCCCACCTTCGCCAGACCGGGGACGTCGGCCTCCGGGATGATGCCGCCGCCGAAGAGCAGCACGTCGTGCATGCCCTTCTCGCGCATGAGCTCCGACACCCTCGGGAAGATGTAGTTGTGCGCGCCGGAGAGGAGGCTGATGCCGATGGCGTCGGCGTCCTCCTGCAGCGCCGTCTCGACGACCTGCTCGGGCGTGAGATGCACGCCCGTGTAGATGACCTCCATACCCGCGTCGCGGAGCGCCCGCGCGACCACCTTCGCGCCGCGGTCGTGCCCGTCGAGGCCCGCCTTCGCGACGACCACCCGGATCGGCCGCTTCACAGCGTCACCCCGAGATCCTTGTGCGGATGCGCGACGACCTCACGCGGCGTCGTGCCGGACGGCAGCCGCTCGTCGCATCGCTCCGCGGGCAGCGCGTCGACGACCGAGCGGGTCGAGAGATACAGGTGCTCGACGCGCGCGGGCAGCTCGCTAGAAGTACCCAGGGTCTCGGTAGACACCGAAGACCTCCTTCAGGACCTGCACCTGCTCGCCCACGCTGGCGTACGCGCGCGCGCATTCCAGGAACGCGGGCATGAGCTCGGCGCGCGTGTCGCTCTTCGCCGCGATCGCGGCCTCGCGCAATCGCGCCATCGCCTCGCGCCAGCGGCCGGCGTCGCGCGTCCGGCGCACCTCCGCGAGGCGCTCCACCTGGCGCCGCTCGACCTCGGGATCGATCTGGAGGATCGGGATCGCGGGCTCCCGCTCCGTGGCGTACGCGTTGATCCCGACGATGAGCTTCTCCTTCCGCTCGACCTGCTCCTGGAAGCGGAAGGACGCCTCGGTGATCTCGCGCTGGGGATACCCGCGCTCGACCGCCTCGACCATGCCGCCCATCGACTCGATCTCGCGCAGGTAGCGCGCGAAGCCGTCCTCCATCCGCTGCGTGAGGTGCTCGAGGTAGTACGAGCCCCCGAGCGGATCCACGGTGTCGGCGACGCCGGACTCGTGCGCGATGATCTGCTGCGTCCGCAGCGCGAGCGTCACGGCCTCCTCGGTCGGCAGCGCGTACGTCTCGTCGAGCGAGTTCGTGTGCAAGGACTGCGTCCCGCCCAGCACCGCGGCGAGCGCCTGCAGCGCGACGCGGACGACGTTGTTGTACGGCTGCTGCGCGGTGAGCGACACGCCCGCGGTCTGCGCGTGCGTGCGAAGCTGCAGCGCGCGCTCGTTCGTCGGGTGGTAGCGGCGCTCGATCTCGCGCGCCCAGATGCGCCGCGCCGCGCGGAATTTCGCGATCTCCTCGAAGAAGTCGTTGTGCACGTCGAAGAAGAACGAGATGCGCGGAACGAAGTCGTTCACGTCGAGGCCGGCATCCACGCCCCACTTCACGTACTCGAGGCCGTCGATGAGCGTGAACGCGAGCTCCTGCAGCGCCGTCGCGCCGGCCTCGCGGATGTGATAGCCGGAGACCGAGATGGTGTTCCACTTGGGCACCTCGCGCGCTCCGAAGCGGAGCGTGTCGACGACGAGGCGCATCGCGGCACGCTCGGGGACGATCCATTCGCGCTGCGCGATGTACTCCTTGAGCGCGTCGTTCTGGATCGTGCCGCCGAGGGCCGTGAGCGGATAGCCGCGCTTCTCGCCGGCGGCGAGGTACATCGCCCAGACGATCGACGCGGGGCCGTTGATGGTCATGGACGTCGTCACCTCGTCGAGCGGGATCCGGTCGAAGAGGATCTCCATGTCGCGCAGGGTCGAGACCGCGACACCTTCGCGGCCGACCTCGCCACGCGACAGCGGATCGTCCGCGTCGCGGCCCATGAGCGTGGGCATGTCGAACGCGGTCGACAGGCCGGTGACGCCGTGCCTCAGGAGGTAGTGGAAGCGCTCGTTGGTGTCCTCCGCCGACCCGAAGCCCGCGAACTGGCGCATCGTCCAGAGCCGGCTCCGGTACATCGTGGGATGGATGCCGCGGGTGTACGGGAACTCGCCCGGCGCGCCGAGATCGCGGGCGGCATCGAAGCCTTCGAGGTCGTCGGCGGTGTAGAGCGGCTCGACCGGCTCGCCCGAGATCGTGGTGAACGCCTTCCTGCGCTCCGGGCGCTTCTTCACCGCGGGCCCGTAGACCTTCTCGAGCCATGCCTGCTTCGCGGTTCTGCCCGATCTCTGGCTACCGTCAGGAGACGCGCTCAGGGCTGGTGGATTCGCTCCTCGCGCACGCTCACTCCGTTGGCTGAACAGGGGCCCCTTCCCCTGAGCCGCTCGTCGCTCAGCTTTCATGCCGCTGAAAGGAGCGAGCGCGCGATGACGAGGCGCTGCACCTCGCTCGTCCCCTCGTAGATCGTGGTGGCGCGCGCGTCGCGCGCGTAGCGCTCGATCTCGTAGTCGCGCATGAAGCCGTAGCCGCCGAACACCTGGACCGCGTCGTAGGTCACGCGCTGCGCGGCTTCGCTCGCAAAGAGCTTCGCCATCGACGCCTCGCGCGTGAAGGGACGACCCGCGTCGCGCAGCCACGCCGCGCGATGCGCGAGCAGCCGCGCGGCGTCGACCTCCACGCGCGCGCGCGCGAGCGCGAAGCGGACCATCTCGAACGACAGGATCGACGCGCCGAACTGCTCGCGTCCGCGTCCGTAACGGATCGCGCGCTCGATGGCCGCGCGGGCGATGCCGACCGATTGCGCGGCGATCCCGATGCGTCCGCCGTCAAGGCCGGCCATCGCGATGCCGAAACCCTTCCCCACCTCCCCGAGCACCGCGTCCGGGCCGACGCGCGCGCCGTCGAGGACGAGCGCGCTCGTGTCGGACGCGAGCAGACCGGTCTTCGGCTCGGGCGGACCGATCGAAAGGCCGGGCGCGTCGCTCGGCACGAGGAACGCGGTGATGCCCGCGTGGGGCCTTCCGCTCTCGCGCTCCCCGACCCGCGCGAGGACGATGAAGAGCGGCGCGTAGCGGGCGTTGGTGATGAACTGCTTCTGGCCGGTGATGCGCCAGCCGTCACCGTCGCGGACGGCGGCCGCGCGCAGCGACGCGGCGTCGCTGCCGGAGGACGGCTCGGTGAGCGCGAACGCGCCGAGGCCGGAGCCGTCGCGCAGCGCCGGCAGCCAGCGCGCCCGCTGCGCCGCCGTGCCGTACCGGACGATCGATCCCGCGACGATGCCGCTGTTCACGGAGACGCCCACCGCGAGCGACGGCCAGGCGGCGGCGAGCTCCTCGAGCACGAGCGCGAACGCGACCGTCGACGCGCCGAGGCCGCCGTCGCGCTCCGGCGTCGTCATGCCGAGCACGCCGAGCTCGCCGAGCCCCCGGATCACCTCGCGCGGCAGCGTGCCGGCGCGCTCGGCGTCGGCGATCTTCGGCGCGAGCTCCCGCGCCCACCCGCGGACGGCGAGCGCGAGCTCGCGATCGGTCTCCGACGGCACGGGACGCACCTAGCCCGACCCCTTCACCTTCTTCACGGCCTCCGTGAACGCCGGAACGAACTCGAAGAGATCGCCGACCACGCCGTAGTCGGCCACCTTGAAGATGTCGGCGTCGGGATCCTTGTTCACGGCGACGATCACCTTCGACGAGGTCATGCCCGCGAGGTGCTGGATGGCACCGGAGATCCCGAGCGCCACGTACAGGTCCGGGGTCACGGTCTTGCCGGTCTGCCCGACCTGCTCCTCGTTCGGGCGCCAGCCCGCGTCGGTCACGGCGCGCGACGCCCCGGTCGCGGCGCCGAGCGCGTCCGCGAGCTCCTCCACCAGCTTCCAATTCTCCGGCCCCTTGAGGCCGCGCCCGGCCGACACGACCGCGCGGGCTTCCGCGAGCGACACGCGGCTTCCGCCGCTCGCCGTCGCTTCGAAGCGTCCGTACCGCAGGCGCTCGTCGGAGGCGGCCGCCGCGATCTCGTTCACGCCGGGCGCGGGAGCGCTCGCCGGCAGGGTCCACGCGCCCGCGCGCACGGAGACGACCGCCGGGAGCGGGACCTTCACGACGGCGCGGATCTTCCCCGCGTACATCGGACGCCTCACCTCGACCGCGCCGTCCGCGGGCGTCACGTCGGTGCAGTCGGCCGCGTATGCCCACCCGAGCTTCGCCGCGGCGCGCGCGCCGAGGTCGCGGCCGCCCAGCGTCGCGCCGACGAGCACGAGGTCGGCGCCCCTGGCCTTCTCCGCGACCGCCGCGCTCCACGCCATCGGCAGGTAGCGGTCGCCCTTCACGGCGACGACCTCGACGTCGCCGAAGCCCTGCGCCTTCGCCGCGATCTCGCTCGAGACGCGGCGGAGCTCGCCGTCTTTCCGTTCCGCGACGACCAGGATCTTCATAGGACCTTCGCCTCCTCGTGCAGCGCCTTCGCGATCTGCTCCGCGACGCCCTTCGCATCGCCGTCGAGCTTGAAGATCCTTCCCTGCCCGCGCTGCGGCGGCGGCTCCATCGCGAGAATCTCGAGCCTCGGCGCGCCCGGCGTCACGCCGAGCGAGGCGAGATCCTTCTCGGGGATCTCCTTCTTCTTCGCCTTCATGATGCCGGGCAAGCTCGGGTAGCGCGGCTCCTTCTCGCTCTTGTGCACGAGCCCGACGACCGGCGGCGTCGCGTTCCAGACCTCGTGACCGCCCTCGACCTCGCGCCACATCTCCACGCAGCTCCCCGCCGGGACGAGCTTCGTGAGCATGCCGACGTGCGGCCATCCGAGCGCCTCGGCGAGGGCAGGACCGACGAGGCCCTGGTCGTCGTCCGACGCCTGCTTGCCGCAGAGGACGACGTCCGGCTTCATCTCCCTCACGACGGCGGCGAGCGCTTTCGCGACGTCGAGTCCGGCGAGGTCGCCCTCGGCCACGACGAGCGTCGCGTCGTCGCAGCCCATCGCGAGCGCCTGCCGCAGCGCGTCCTTCGTGCGGGCCGCTCCGACGGCGACGACGGATACGACCGTGCTCGGGTCGGCGTCCTTTCGCTCGAGCGCGAGCTCGATGGCGTATTCGTCGTAGGGCGAGATGGACCAGGTGATCCCGTCGGTGGCGATGGAGCGGCCGTCGCTTCCCACCTTCACGCGGACGGTCGAATCCGGGACCTGCTTCAGGCAGACAAGAAACCTCATGTCACACGATCTCCTCGTCGTTTGCGTACATCCATGCGATCCACGCCGCGCCACCCGCGACGGCGAGCGCGACGATCGCGCCGACGATCCACGCGATGGTGCTTGCGTCGAATTCCATTGCTAGCCCCCTTGCGCCGCGCTCGGCGTCGCCTCGACGAGCCGCGCCGCCACGAGCTCGAGGACGTCCACCGGCTTCACCTGCGCCTGGATGCCCTTCGCCCCCACGCCCTCGTCCAGCATGATCAGGCAGTAGGGGCACCCGCTCGCGACCTTCGTCGCGCCGGTGTCCGCCATCACGAGCTGCTCCACCCGGCGGTGGTTCACGCGCTGCCCCATCTTCTCTTCCATCCACATCCGCCCGCCGCCCGCGCCGCAGCAGAATCCGCGCTCGCGGTGGTGCGGCGCGATCTCGCGCCGTTCGACGCCCGGGATCGCGTCGAGCACGGCGCGCGGCTCGTCGTAGATGCCGTTGTGCCGCCCGAGGTAGCACGGATCGTGGTACGCGACGACATCGGCAACCCCGTCCCGCAGCGTGATCCGCTTCTCCGTGATGAGCTTCTGCACGAACGGCAGCGCGTGCACCACCTCGTAGCTGCCGCCGAGCTGCGGGTATTCGTTCGCGATGGTGTTGAAGCAGTGCGGGCAGCTCGTGATGACCTTCTTCACCGCCGTCGCGTTCATCGTCTCGATGTTCTGCCGCGCCTGCAGCTGGAAGAGGTACTCGTTCCCGAGCCGGCGCGCCGGATCGCCGTTGCAGGTCTCCGCGGCGCCGAGGATGGCGAACGAGACGCCCGCGGCCCTCAGGATCGTCGCGAGCGCGCGCGCGACCTTCTGGTTGCGCCGGTCGTACGACGCCGCGCAGCCGACGAAGTACAGGTACTCGGCGTCCGGGCGCTCGGCGAACGTGGGGATCTCGAGACCCTGCGCCCAGTCGCCACGCGACGCGCGCGGCTCGCCCCACGGGTTGCCGGCGCGCTCGATGTTCGTCATAGACCGCTGCGCCTCCGGCGGCATCGATCCTTCCATGAGCGCGAGGTAGCGGCGCATGTCGACGATCTTGTCGATGTGCTCGATGGTCACCGGGCACGCCTCGACGCACGCCGCGCAGGTCGTGCACGCCCAGAGCTCCTCCGGCTTCGTGTCCACCCAGTGCGCCGGCGCGGTGGTCTCAGCCTTCGGGTCGGCGAGCAGCTTCGGACCCTCGGCCAGCAGCTGGTTGCGGATGTCGAGCACGATCTTCTGCGGGTCGAGCGGCTTGCCTGTCGCGAGCGCCGGGCAGGCGTCGGAGCAGCGCCCGCACTCGGTGCAGGTGTAGCCGTCGAGGAGCTGCTTCCACGAGAAGTCGCGGATGGTGGCCGCGCCGAAGGTCTCCTTGTTCTCGATGTCCTCGACGAGCGAGAGCTGCCCGCGCGGCGTCTGCTTGCGGAAGAACACGTTCGGCAGCGTCGTGACGATGTGCAGGTGCTTCGTGCGCGGGAGGTACACCGCGAACGCGAGCACGGTGACGACGTGCGCCCACCACGCACCGGCGAAGATCGCGGCGCCGGCGGCCGTCGGGATGAGCGGCGCCAGCGCGCTCGCGACCGGCGGGCGCGGCTCGAGCAGGTCTCCCCGGGACGGGACGCGCGGCATCGCCTCCGCGGCCGACTCGAACGTCAGCAGCGTGAGCATGAGGAAGCCGATGAGCGCGAGGATCACGTAGCCCTCGGTGGCGATGTGCATCCGCGGCGGGCGGATGAGCGCGCGGCGGATCCACGCGACGACGACGGACACGAACACCGCGACCGCGAAGACGTCGAGCATCCACGCGTAGGCCGCCGTGTCGGTGAACGGCATGTGCCAGCCGAGGATGCCGCGCAGCAGCAGGTCGGCGCTGCCCCAGGTGATCACCAGGAAGCCCCAGAAGATGAGCGCGTGCCCGAGCCCGCGCACGTAGTACGGGCGCTTCAGGAGCTTGCGCTGGCCGAGGTAGATGACGAGCTCGTCGCGCACCCGCCGCCAACCGTGGTCGAGACGCGATTCGTCGCGCCCCAGGCGCAGCAGCCGGTACAGCCGGACCGTGCGCCAGGCGAACGCACCGAACGCGGCGAGCGTGAGGATCAGGAGCACGACGGCCCAGAGGCCAGGCGTCGGGGCTACCATCAGCGGCTCATTCCTTGAGCATCTCCTCGGCGATGACGAGCTTCATGATCTCGCTCGTCCCTTCGTAGATCTCGGTGATCTTCGCGTCGCGGTAGTGGCGCTCGGCCGGGAAGTCCGTGAGGTAACCGTAGCCGCCGAAGATCTGCACGCAAGCGCGCGCGGCCTTCACCGCAACGTCGCTGGCGAAGAGCTTGGCCTCCGCGGCCGCGAGGATGTGCGGCTCGCCGCGATCCTTCAGCGCGGCGGCGTGCCACGTGAGCAGCCGCGCCGCGTCGATCTCGGTCGCCATGTCCGCGAGCATCTGCTGGATCGCCTGGAACTCCGCGATCGGCTTCCCGAAGGCCTGCCGCTCCTTCGCGTACGCGAGCGAATCCTCGAGACAGGCGCGCGCGATGCCGACCGCCTGCGCCGCGATCGAGATGCGTCCGCCGTCGAGCGTCGACAGCGCGATCTTGAAGCCGTCGCCGACGCGGCCGATGAGGTTCGCGGCGGGCACGCGGCAGTCCTCGAAGACGAGCTGCGCCGTGTCGGAACCGCGGATGCCGAGCTTCGACTCGAGCTTCCCCACGCTGAACCCGGGCGTGCCGCGCTCGACGACGAACGCGGCGATCCCCTTGTGACGCAGGCTCGGCTCGGTCTGCGCGAACACGATCGCGACGCCGGCCTTCGAGCCGTTCGTGATGAAGTTCTTCGTGCCGTTCAGGACCCAGTGATCGCCGTCGCGCCGCGCGCTCGTGCGCATCGCCGCGGCGTCGCTGCCGGAGGCGGGCTCGGACAGCGCGAAGCACCCGAGCACCTCGCCGCGCGCCATGCCCGGAACCCACCGTTCCTTCTGCGATGCGCTGCCCCACCGGAGGATCGGCTCGATGGCGAGGCTCACGTGCGAGCAGAGGATCACGCCCGTGGACGCGCAGGCGCGGTTGATCTCCTCGACGACCAGCGCGTACGTGAGCGCGTCCATGCCGGCACCGCCGTAGCGCTCGGGCACGTCGATGCCCATGAAGCCGAGGCGTCCCATCTCCGCGACGAGCTCCGCGGGGACGCTCTTCTGCTCGTCGATCTCGTGCGCGATCGGCAGCACCTTCTCGCGCGCGAACTCGCGCGCGGTGCGCTGCACCATCTCCTGCTCGGGCGACAGGGTGAGGTCGAAGCCGGAGCCCGTGCCGACCGGCTCAGTGCTCGTGGTCGTGGCCATGGCGGCCCTCCAGCGCGTAGATGCCGACGTACCGGCCATCGGGGTCGCGCGCGAAGAAGTAGTCGCCGAAGAAGTCGCTCGACGTCGCGCCGGCCTGCCTCGCGCGGTCGTAGGCCGCGCGCACGTCCGCGACGCCGAACCACACGACGAAGCCACCGCTCGAGCTGATCTCCGCCGGCGTCCGGCGGTCGCCGCGATCGTGGAGCGCGAGCTTCGCGTTCTCCGCGTCGAGCCACGTGGCGTGCGCACCCTCCTCGCCGGCGAGCCCGACGACGTCGCGATAGAAACGCGCGATCTCCGCGCGCTTCCCGCTGAAGACCATGACCGGCCCGATCTCGAGCTCGCTCATCGGTGCGCCCTCATGCGGTCGCCTCCACCCTGCTCTGCTCGTAGTCGTACACGCCGCGGCCGCTCTTGCGGCCGAGACGGCCCTCCGCGACGAGACGGCGCAGGTTCGGCGCAGGCGCGTACTTCGCGCTGCCGAGGTCGCGCTCGAGGACCTCCATGATCGCGACGCAGACGTCGAGCCCGATGAGGTCCGCGAGACGGAGCGGCCCGATGGGGTGATTCATCCCGAGGGTCATCACCGTGTCGATGTCCTCCGCGGTCCCGACCTTCTCGTCGAGCGCGAGGAAGGCCTCGTTGATCATCGGCATGAGGATGCGGTTGGCGATGAAACCGGGCCGGTCGGCGGACACGACCGGCGTCTTGCCCAGCCGCTTCGCGAGGTCGACGATCGCTCCGAGCGTCTCCTCCGACGTGCGCGGCCCGCGCACCACCTCGACGAGGCGCATGACCGGCACGGGGTTCATGAAGTGCATTCCCGCGACGCGCCCGGGACGCGTGGTGCGCGCGGCCAGCGCGTCGATCGAGATCGACGACGTGTTCGACGCGAGGATGACGTCCTTCCGCGTGACGCGGTCGAGCGTCGCGAAGAGCTCCTGCTTCACCGCGGGATCCTCGTAGGCGGCCTCGACGACGAGATCGGCGTCGGCGAGCGCGGCCACGTCCGTCGCAGCGCGGATCCGCGCCGCGATCTCGCCGGGCGGCGCGACGAGCTTGTCCTTCTCCGCCAGCTTCGCCAGCGACCCGCGGATGGTCGCGAGCCCGCGCTCGAGCTGGGCCTCCGCGACGTCGACCATCGTCACGTCGTGGCCGTTCATGGCGAAGGTCTGCGCGATGCCGGAGCCCATCGTCCCGGCGCCGACGACCCCGACCTTCATCCGCCGCGCTCGGCCCGCATCAGATCAGCTCGACCGCGAGCGCGACGGCCTCGCCGCCGCCGAGGCAGAGTGACGCGACGCCGCGGCCCTTGCCGCGCGCGCGGAGGGCGTAGAGGAGGGTCACCAGCAGCCGCGTGCCGCTCGCGCCGATGGGATGCCCCAGCGCGACCGCGCCGCCGTTCACGTTGAGCTTCGCCTCGGGGATCGCGAGCTCGCGCCGCACGCACTCGACGCCGCTGAACGCCTCGTTGATCTCGTAGAGGTCCACGTCGCCGACGCTCCAGCCGGCCTTCTCGAGGCACCGCACGATCGCGCCGCGCGGCGCGGTGAGGAACAGCTCGGGCTCGTGCGCGAACTGCCCCTGCGCGACGACCCGCGCGAGCGGCGTGGCACCGAGCTCGGCCGCGCGCTCGCGCGACGCGACGACGACGGCCGCGCCGCCGTCGTTGAGCTTCGAGGCGTTGCCCGCGGTGATCGTGCCGCCGGGCTTGAACGCGGGCTGGAGCGCCGCGAGGCCCTCGAGCGTCGTCTCGCGCGGCGTCTCGTCGCGGCTCACGACGGTCACGGCGCCCTTGCGGCCCGGCACCTCGACGGGGACGATCTCCGCGTCGAACGCGCCGCTCTTCTGCGCCGCGAGCGCCTTCTCGTACGAGCGCAGCGCGAAGCGGTCCTGATCCTCGCGCGAAAGCCCGCACCGCTCGGCGGTGATCTCGCCGCCGAGACCCATGTGCCCGTGGCCGTAGGCGTCCACGAGCCCATCGGTGAGGTTCGCGTCCTCGATGGAGTGCTCGCCGAGCGAGAGCCCGGTGCGCGCGCCGCGCAGCAGGTACGGCGCGTTCGACATGCTCTCCATGCCGCCGGCGACGACCAGACGCGCCTCGCCCGCCACGATCTGCGTCGTCGCGAGCATCACCGCCTTCAGGCCCGAGCCGCACACCTTGTTCACGGTCGTGCACGGGACGCTGTTCGGGATGCCCGCGCCCAGCGCCGCCTGCCGCGCGGGCGCCTGGCCCACGCCGGCCTGCACGACGTTGCCCATGAAGACCTCGTCCACGTGGTCGGGCGCCACCTTCGCGCGCTCGAGCGCGCAGCGGATCGCGATCGCGCCGAGCTTCGGCGCCGGGAGCGGCGCGAGGCCGCCGAGGAACGCGCCGATCGGCGTGCGCGCGCCGCCGAGGATGACCACCTCGCTCACTCTTCGTCCCCACCTTCGAGCAGGCGACGGGCCACGTGCTCGCGGTACGCGCGGATCTCGTCGCGCAGGCCTTCCAGCTCGCCGATCTTCTCGGTGATCGTCGCGAGGTGCGCGTCGAGCAGCTCCATGAGACGCGGCAGCACGTTGCGATTGGAGCGCTGGCGCCGGTACATGCGCTCGAGCTCGAGCATCTCCTGGAGGGACAGGCCGAGCGTCTTCAGCTTGCGGATGAAGCGGAGACGGCGGACGTCGTCGTCGGTGTACACGCGGACGCCACCCTCGAGCCGCTTCACCGATTCGAGCAGCCCGAGCTCCTCGTAGTAGCGGATGGTCCGCTCGGTGAGCCCGACGCGCGACGCGAGCTCGCCGATCCGGTACTGGCCGACCGTGGTCGCCACCTGCGCCTCCCTGACGGAGCCTTCCGGCTGGATCGTTTCTGCCACGTCTGCCAGTTCACGTCAACTGGCGACCACCGGCCGGCCGGACCCGGCCTCCGGGCGCGACCCGGAGACGTCGGCCGGCGAAGGACCAGGAGCGGCCGCGTCAGCGCGCGAGCTCGGCGATCGCGTTCTCCAGCGCTCGGGTGCCGAGCGCCGCGTCCTCGGTCGACGCGAACTCCGTCGGCGTATGGCTGCCGCCCGTCGAGCGGACGAAGAGCATCCCCGTCGGCACGCCCGAGAGCGACGGGTTCTGCGCGTCGTGTCCGGCGCCGGAGACGAGCCGCGGCGCCTCGACGCCGACCGCCTTCGTGGCGCGCGCGAGGACGTCGCGGACGCCCGCGTCGAGCGGCGTCACGGAGACGCGCTGGAGCGGCTCGGCGGCGATCTCGACGCCGCGCTCCGTCGCGACGCGATCCATGTGCCGGCGCAGCTCGGCGAGCGCGCCGTCGATCGATTCCTGCCGCGGCGCGCGGATGTCGAGCGAGAACACGCACACGCCGGGAACGACGTTCTTCGCGCCCGGGCGGACCGCGATCTCCCCCACCGTGCCCACCGTGTCCGGGAGCGCCGACGCGATCCGCTCGAGCGCGACGACGACCTCGCTCGCCGCGACGAGCGCATCCTTGCGCGCGCCCATGACCGTCGCGCCCGCGTGATCCTGACGGCCGCGCACGGTGACGAGCCCGTGGTAGATGCCCACGATGTCGCTCACGATCCCGAGCGGGATGCCCGCCCGCTCGAGGCGCGGGCCCTGCTCGATGTGCAGCTCCAGGTAGGCGCGGATGCCCCTGGGATCGCGCGCGGCCTTCGAAGGGTCGCCGGACTCGCCGAGCGCGCGCAGCGCGTCCGCGATGGAGACGCCGTTCTTGTCGCGACGCTCCGCCGCGCCCGGCGGCAGCTTCCCGAACGCGGCGGCCGACCCGAAAAGACCGATGCCGAAGCGCGCGCCCTCCTCATCCGCCCACGCGACCACCTCGACGGGCCTCGCGAAGCGCGCGCCCGCCTCTCTGAGCGAGATCACCGCCTCGACCGCGCAGCACACGCCGAGAGCTCCGTCGAATCGCCCGCCCTCGGGGACCGAGTCGATGTGGCTGCCGACGAGGACGACCGGATCGCCGGGACGGTCGCCCGGGAAGCGGATGTACAGGTTGGCCGCCGCGTCGCGCCGGACGCTCACGCCGTACGGCGCGCACCACGACGCGACGACGTCGCGAGCCCTTTGCTCGTCGGGAGTGAGACCGAGACGCGACACCGATGCGCCGGACCCCCCGATCGCCGCGAGCTGATCGATGCGCCCTTGCAGCCGCGCGGCGTCGGTCACGGCGCCGCCTCGACGCGGACGCGCGACGCGAGCTCGTCCGGACCGAAGGGCAGGCCCGCGAACACCTCGCGCTCGATCGTCTTCGCGATCGGGATCGCGCGCGCGATCTCATCGGTGTATCGCGGATGCCGCCGCGCGGTGTCCCGCGCGCGCTCCTCGAGCGATTCGACGGCCATTCCGCCGCGGCGGTCCGCGACGTACACGACCTTTTCGTCGAGCCCGCGCGGCGCGGTCGCGGGATCGAGGACCGTGTAGATCGCGTGCCGTCGCGCCGGCTCGACGCAGGCGTCGAGCCCTTCGGCGGCGAGGACGAGCGCGGAGAGCTCGTTGTGCTCGCGCGGGTCGCCCGCGAGGAGCGGGCTGCGCCCGATGTCGTGCAAGTACGCCGCGAGCGTCACCGCGTCCGCGTCGATCCGATCGCCGGCATCCGCGCGCGCTCGCGCGAGCACCGCGCCGACCGCCCCGACGACGCGGGAGTGCTGCCGGAGCCAGTCCGGATATCCGTACCTTTCGAAGAAGCGCTCCGCCATCGTGGATAAGTCGGTCATCCTGGCGTTGACACCCTCCCGCGCCGTTCATACGGTCGGCCCCGGGGAGCAGGGATCGCCACATGAGCCGCCCGGACGTCGACGAGCGCATCATCGCGCACCTCGCCTTCGCGCGGGCGGTGGCCTCGCGATCGCTCGATCCGCGCTGCCGCGGCGCGGACCGCGAGGACCTCATCGCCTGGGGCGTGTTCGGCCTCGTCCAGGCCGCGCGGCGCTATCGCGGCGACCTCGGCGCTCCGTTCGGGGCGTACGCGGCGCGGCGCGTGCGCGGCCAGGTCCTCGACGCGCTGCGCGAGCGCGATCCGCTGACCCGCAGCGAGCGGCGCGCCTTCCGTGAAGCGCAGAAGGTGACCGAGGATCTGCCGCCCCCGTACGTCGAGGTGTCGCTCGACCGGCTCGCCGAGCTGGGCGACCCCGATCTGCGCGAGCGCGGTTCGGTCGCGCGCCGCGTGGATCCGCGCTGGTCGCTCGTCGCGGGCGAGCTCCGCCGCCTCCCGCCGCTCGAGCGCCGGGTCGTCGTGTACGCGTTCGCGCGCGGCATGACCCTGCGGGAGATCGGCGGGCGCGTCGGGCTCTCCGAGTCGGGCGTGTGCCGCGTCCGCGCGCGAGCGCTCCAGAAGCTGCGGGCCGCGTGCGCCGCGCGTGGCGACGAGGAGGGCGGCGCGGCCGCGTAGTCGTCCGGCGAGCGTCCTGCGACACTCGCCGCATGACCGAGATCCGGCGGGCAGGACGCCGCGGCATCGGACGGCGGCTCGCCACGTCGGTGATCGGCCGGGCGGGCGATCGCGGCTCGCGCGTCATCCGCCTCCATGTCGAGTGTGCCGAGATGGAGATGGAGCGGCCGTGTCGGACCTGAAGCGCGCGCGCTTCGCGCGGCTCGTCCGGCGCGCGCTCGACGATCTGCCGCCGCGATTCCGCGACCGCATGCGCAACATCGAGATCGTCATCGACGACGAGCCATCGGAGGAACAGCGGCCGAAGGACGGCGGGGAGCTCCTCGGCCTGTACGAGGGCGTCCCCCTCACGGGGCGCGCGTCGATGGAGCCCTACGTGCCCGACCGCATCAGCATCTTCCGCGGACCGATCGAGCGGATGAGCTCGTCGCCGCGGACGCAGGCGGCCATCGTGCGCGACACCGTGGTCCACGAGATCGCGCACCACTTCGGGATCAGCGACGACCGGCTCCGCGAGCTCGGTCGGGGTGACGCCGAGTAGCGCTACGGCCGGTCGAGGCGCAGCCCGATCTCGAGAAGACCGACCCGCGCGACCGGGGGCACGCTCCGCATCCCGTCGATGTCGGCCGTCGCGAGGGCCGTGAACGCCCGCGCCCGCTCGTCGTCGCGCGCGGCGATCGCATCGAGCATGGCGGGCGCGAGCTGGCGCATGAGCGCTTCGTACGCCCGGATGTCGCCCTGCCTCGCGCCGCTCGAGCGGGCGGCCTCGTCGACGACCTGCCGCATGATCGGCGGCGTCGCGGCGCGCAGGATCGCGGAGAGCGCGAGCCGGGGATCGTCGATGTCCGCGGGCGGCGCTATTGAAGCGCACCGCGGGATCGGCGTGGCCTAGACGCCCTCCCGTACTGTGCGTTTGAACATGGCGATCGCGTTCGCCGGGCCGCTCGGATCCTCGAACACCGCGGAGCCCGCGACGATGACCGTCGCGCCCGCGTCCGCGACGCGCTTGGCGTTGTCGAGCTTGATGCCGCCGTCCACCTCCAGCTCGGCGGCGAGGCCGCGCCTGTCGAGCTCTCGCCGCACGACGCGGACCTTGTCCAGCGCGGACTCGATGAACGTCTGACCGCCGAACCCCGGCCGGACGCTCATCACGAGGAGCAGGTCGACCGCGCCCAGGTGCGGCAGGACCGTCTCGACCGGCGTCTCAGGATTGAGGGTGAGGCCGGCCTTCGCCCCGCGGTCGCGGATGCGCGCGAGCGTCCCGGCGACATCGCGCTCGGCCTCGACGTGGACTGTGACGTAGGTCGCACCGGCCGCGACGTAGCGGTCCACCCATTCGTGTGGCTCCTCGATCATCAGATGGACGTCCAGGGGGAGGCGTGTCGCCCGGCGCAGGTCGGCGACCATCTTTGGGCCGAATGTGAGATTTGGTACGAAGTGCCCGTCCATCACGTCGACGTGGACCCAATCGGCTCCGGCCCGTTCGCAGGCCTGGACGGCCTCAGCCAAATGACCGAAATCCGCGGAAAGGATGGACGGAGCGAGCTTCACGCTGGCATCATGCGTCGAGCACGCCTCGAGGAGAAATGCCCGTGTATCGTCCCCAGAACCTGCGGATCCCGGGACCCACCGTCGTCCCCCAGACCGTCCTCGCAGCATCCGCGCGCCCGATGATCAACCATCGCGGTCCCGAGTTCGCGGCATTGCTCGCCGCGCTCACGCGCGCGCTCCAGGATTTCCTGCGCACGCAGGGCGACGTCCTCACGCTGACGTCGTCCGGCTCCGGCGCGATGGAGGCGGCCGTCGCGAACACGCTGTCGCGCGGCGACAAGGTCCTCGTGTTCATCAACGGCTCGTTCGGCGAGCGCTTCGCCGCGATCTGCAAGGCCTACGGCGTGGACGCCCGGCGCGTCGACGTTCCGCTCGGCCGCGCGGTCGAGCCCGATCTCGTGCGCGAGGAGCTCGCGAAGGAGAAGGGCAAGGACGGCGCGAAAGCGGTCCTGATCCAGCACAACGAGACCTCGACCGGCGTGCTCAACCCGATCAAAGAGATCTCCGACGTCGTCCGCGAGTCCGGGAAGCTCTTCATCGTCGACAGCATCTCGGGCGCCGGCGCCGCCGAGCTCGAGATCGACGAATGGGGCATCGACGTCTGCGTCACCGGATCCCAGAAGGCCTGGGGCGCGCCTCCCGGCGTCTCGATCATCACGATGAGCGAGCGCGCGTGGAAGGCGTACGAGAAGAGCGATCTGCCCAAGGCGTACTTCGACCTCGCGTCGTACAAGGCCTCGCTCGAGAAGGGCGCGACCCCGGCGACGCCGGCGGTCAGCGTGTACATCGCCCTGCAGGAAAGCCTGCGCCTCATGGCCGAGGAGGGTCTCGAGGCCATCCTCCGCCGCCACCGCGACATCGCGCGCGCGACGCGCCGTGGCATCCAGGCGGTGAACCTCGCGCTCTTCGCCGACGAGGCGCACGCGTCGCCCGCCGTCACCGCGTTCCGTCCGCCGACGCGGGTGGACGCGCGCAACCTCATCCGCGTACTGCGCGACGACTACGACACGATCGTCGCGGGCGGCCAGGGCAAGCTCGAGGGGCAGCTCCTGCGCGTCGGGCATCTTGGCTTCGTGACGATGACAGACATGGTCGCGTTCTTCAGCGCGCTCGAGCTCGCGCTCCGCGACTTCAACCAGCCGGTCGAGCCGGGCCAGGCAATCGCGGCGGCGCTCCGTTCGTACGCGGAGTCCAGCGCGCAGCCGGCGCGTCCGGGCTCGCGACCGCTGTCAAAGCCTGAGGCCGTTGGGAGCCGTCGCTAGCGCCGACCTGACTCGCCAGAGCGGGCGCCGGAGTCTGCCCGTCGTGCACGTCGCGGATCCGCTGGCTGAGGACGGCCTCGTGCTGCTGCGCGAGCGCTGCGACGTCCGCGTCACGCACGGCCTGAAGGAGGCAGAGCTCGCTCCCCTCCTCGCGGACGTGGACGCGCTCATCGTCCGCAGCGAGACGAAGGTGACCGCCTCGCTCATGGATCGCGCGCCGCGACTCGCCGTCGTCGGCCGCGCGGGGGTCGGCGTCGACAACATCGACGTGCCGGCGGCCACGGAGCGCGGGGTCTACGTCGTGAACGCGCCGCTCGGGAACATCGTCGCCGCGGCGGAGCACGCGATCGCGCTCGCGCTCTCGCTGCTGCGGAACATCCCCGAGGCGGATCGCAGCGTGCGCGCGGGCGAATGGAAGCGTGCGAAGCTCATGGGCCGCGAGCTCCGCGGCAAGACGCTCGGCCTCATCGGCATCGGGCGCGTCGGCTCCGAGGTCGCGCGCCGGGCGGCCGCATTCGAGATGAAGGTCATCGCGCACGACCCGTACGCGACGGAGGCCAGCGCGCGCGCCGCGGGCGCGACGCTCGTCGAGCTCGACGAGGTCCTGGCGCGCGCCGACGTGATCAGCCTCCACACGCCGCTCACCGACAAGACGCGCGGGATGATCGATGCCGCCGCGCTCGCGAAGATGAAGCCGAGCGCGATCCTCGTGAACGCGTCGCGTGGCGAGGTCGTCGATCCGCGGGCGCTCGCGGACGCGCTCGCCGCGGGCACGATCGCGGGCGCGGCGCTCGACGTGTTCCCAAGCGAGCCCCTCCCCGCGGATTCGCCGCTGCGCGGCGCGCCGCACACGGTGCTCACGCCGCACATCGCCGGCTCGACCACCGAGGCGCAGGTGAACGTGGCCGTCGACGTCGTGCGTCAGATCCTGGACATCCTCGACGGCAAGCCGGCCCGGTTCGCGGTGAACGCGCCGCGGCCGCCCGCCGACGAGGCCGGAGGGAGCGCGTGGGTGCGGCTCGCGGAGCGGCTCGGCAGCCTCGCCGCGCAGCTCCTCGACGAGCGGCCCGGCGGCATCGAGCTGCACTACGCGGGCGCGCTGCTGGAGCTCGATCCCGAGCCGCTCCGCGCGGCGGTCGTGAAGGGACTGCTCGAGACGTTCAGCGAGCAGCGCGTGAACCTCGTGAACGCGCTGCAGATCGCGCGCTCCCGCGGCCTCGACATCGCCGAGCGCCGCGAGACCGAGGCCGCCCGATACCGCGCGCTCCTCACCGTGCGCGTGGGCAGCACCGAGGTCGCCGGCACGCTCGTGCAGGGCGAGCCGCGCATCGTGTACATCGACGGCTTCTGGGTCGACGTGCCGGTCGAGGGTCATCTCCTCCTCACGAAGCACCAGGACAAGCCCGGACTCGTCGGGCGCGTCGGCACGCTCCTCGGACAGCACGACGTGAACATCTCGTCGATGCAGGTCGGCCGGCTTCACCCGCGCGGTGAGGCGCTCATGATCCTCACGCTCGACGATCCGGTGCCCGACGACGTCCGCGCGCGCATCGGCGCGTTCCCCGACGTCGACCGCGTGCGCACGGCCAAGCTCGGGAGCTAGGCCGACCCCGACCGGCGCAGCATCGCGAGCGCGATCGCCTGGACGATGAGCACCGTGGCCGTCGCGATCGCGAACGTCGCGACGGTCCCCAGCGTTTCGAGGGCGAGCGCGACCACGAGGAAGAACGCGGTGAATCCGAACAGACCGTTCACCAGGCCGCGCATGATCTCGCTCGCGTCGGCGTGCCCGCCGTGCCGCTCCGCGAAGACCGCGAGCACGCTCGCGTAGAGCGGGAAGCTCGCCACCACCGCGCTGCCGTACGGGCCGAGCGCCGGTGCGACGAAGGTGATCACGAGGACGAGGCCGGTCGTGACGACGACCCGCAGCGGAAGGTCCCACGCGGGCGCCGCGCGCGCCGGCCGCGCTGAGGGGGGCTCGCAACGGGGCACGAGCCGTCTCGCGACGAGCAGGACGACGATCATGGCGATCGCGAGCGGCAGCGGTCCGACGTCGAGAGGAGCGAGCGCGACGCCCGCGATGACGTAGGCGGCGCTGGCCGCGCCGAGGGCGAGGGGCCAGCCGCGCTCGACATGGGCATACACGATCGCGAAGGCGCATTCTGCGGCGACGATCGCGATCGAGCCGCGCGCCGCGGCGGCCGCGAACGGCAGGCCATGGTCGAGCGCGAGAAAGAGCGACACGGGCGCCGACGTGAACGGGAACGCGATCAGCCATCCCGCGATCGATTGGCCGAAGCGCCTGCCCAGCAGGGTCGCGAACGCGATGAGCGCGGGCGTGAGGAGGAGCTTGAGCGGCAGGGTATCGATCGTCCGGAGGGTACCGCGGCTACGGCCGCGGCGCGGCGCTGCAACGCGACGAAAGAGGTCTCGCCGCCGGCGCCGTACCCCTCCCGCGAGAGGGACCTTCGCGCAACCGGTACAGTCGAGACATGGAAGCCGCGCGATTCGAGCGCAACCTCCGGACCGAGTCCAGCGAGATCTTCACGATCTACGGCGGCGCCCGCCGCATCGGCCGCGTCGACCTCCACTACGGCCGCTTCGAGGTGCACGCCACGCTCCTGCTCGACGTCACGCTCACCGACGACGAGCTGCAGCAGCTCATCGACCAGCTCGACGAGGAGCTCGTGCAGACGCACGACCCGGAGCGCGAGGACTTCCTGGTGACCGTCTTCAAGGCCGAGGAGCTCGGCTTCTACTCCGACGAATTCGAGTCGGAGGAGGACGAGGAGGACGACGAGGAGGACCGGTAGGTCTCGCGGAACCCGGTCTCCAGGTCGCGCGGGGCGTCGCCGAGCTCGGCGCGCGCGCGCGCGTCGGTCGCCCAGAACGTCACGCCCTTCGCCGATGTGACGATCTCGCGGAGCCGCGGCACGATCAGGGCCGCCGCCTCGAGTGGCGCGTAGGGCACGCGGAAGCGCGGCGGCCTCCGACCGACGACCCGCCCGAGGGTGCCGAAGGCCTGCGCCACGCGCGCGATCTCGCCACCCAGCACGCAGCTGCGGCCGGCCTGCCCGCGGTCCAGCGCGAGAACGATGCCCGCGGCGACGTCGCCCACGAAGGTGAGGGACCGTAGACCTGACCGGGCTGCGCGATGGTGATCGGTAAGCCGCGCGCGATGAGCCGGTCGGCGATCTCGTGCGCGCGGGAACGTGGTCTCCTCGTAGTACGACGCGTAGGCGGGCCCGCTCCGCCGGTAGCTCTCGTCGACCACGCGCCCGTGCGTGTCGCCGAAGACCGCGATCGTGGACACGTACACCATCCGGCCGACGCCCGCGTCGCCCGCGAGCGACAGCACGCGCTCGGTGCCGCGCACGTTGGCGTCGAACATCGCGCGCCGCCGCGGCGCGGTGAGGGCGATCTCGTACGTCGCCGCTCCGTGGATGACGGCGTCGGCCCCGCGCATCGCGCGACGCATGCCCTGCTCGTCCGCGAGGTCCCCGCGCTCGAGCTGCGCCCCCGCGATCGCGCGCGCGCGCGCGATGGGTCGCGGACGAGCGCGCGCACCTCGTCACCGCGCGCGAGCAGCAGCCGCGCGACCGTCCCCATGACACACCCGGTCGCGCCGGTCATGAAGATCCGCATGCGCGGAGGGTAGTCGGGAGGTCTACCGCGCCACGTCGGCGACGGCCGCGCCGCTCGCGCGCACCAGCTCGGCCGGCGCGATCGGGAACACCGCGTCCGGCAGTCCGGCGGCCGCCCAGACCTCGTCGAAGGCGAGCAGCCCGCGGTCGCAGACGACGTCGCACGCGCGCGCGTGACCGAACGGCGGCACGCCGCCGATCGCGAATCCAGTGGCGTCCTTGGCCTCGCTCGCCGTCGCGCGACGGACCGCGCCCACGCCGAGCGCCGCGGCGAGCTTGCCTTCGTCGACGCGCGACGCTCCCGAACACAGGACGACCGCGACACGGTCGGCCGCGACGAACACGAGCGACTTCACGATCCGGTCGACGCTCGTGCCGATCTCGCGCGCCGCGTCCTGCGCCGTGCGCGTGCTCGCGCCGAAGCGCGTCACGCGGAGGTCGATGCCGTGCTCGGCGGCGTGCGCTCGCACGCGCGCGACGTTGGCGTGCTCGGTCGCGGCGTCGATGGCTAGCGGGAGAGCCGCGCCACGAACGACACGAGGCGCGCAGGGACGAGGGCGAGGAGCGTCTTCGCCAGCCGTCGCCAGGCGGCGAGCGCCTTCCGCGTGTCGTCGGGGCTCGCGCCCGCGGCGGTGTAGCGATCGCGCACGCGTGCCTCGGCGATGTCGCGGATGGGCGATCGCGCCTCGGGCACGGCGTCGCCGAGCATCGCGGCGTACTCGTACGTCGTCTGCGTCGGATCGGGGTGGTACCCCGCGTACGACGCGAGGAGCCGCGCCTTGCCCCACGCGGCGTCGATGGGTGCCTGGCCGCGGAAGCGCATCTGGAACCGCGTGAACGCGAGCAGCGCGATCGCGAGCAGCCCGAAGAGGACGGCGATGAGCGGGGCCGGGTCGAACCGCTGGAAGGTCGCGTCGGCCGCGCCGCCGTCGGCACCCGGATCGAGATCCTGCTGGCCGAGGCCCTCGCTCTCGCCACGCTGGGTGCGCGGGTTGTCCGGGTCGTTGATGGACTGGTCGCCCGTGTCGCCCGGCAGCGTCCCGCCACTGGCGAGGTCGGAGTCGACGCGGAGGATCGGCGCCTGCGACGGCGTCGGCTCGAATTCGATCCATCCGTAGGCCGGGAAGTAGGCCTCGACCCACGCGTGCGCGTCCAGCTCCTTCACCACGTACTTGCCGGTGACCGGGTCGAGCGTGCCGGTCGTATACCCCTCGACGACGCGGGCCGGCACGCCCATCTCGCGGAGCATGAGCGTCATGGACGAGGCGAAGTACTCGCAAAAGTCCTCTTTCAGATCGAAGAGGAAGTAATCGACCGGGTCGCGCCCGGGAGGCGGCGCCTTCACCCGCGGCGCGTAGTGGTACGTCGTGCGCAGGTACGATTCGATGGTCTCCGCGACGTCGTACGGATCCGGTTGGCCCGCGGTGACCTTGTGCGCGAGCTCGCGCACGCGCTGCGGCAACGTCGACGGGATCTGCAGGTACTTCTGCCGGATGTACTCGGGATAGACCGTCGCGGCCTTTCGGAGGACGGCCTTGTCGGTGACCGGCACGAACGACGTCACGGTGTAGCGCTGCGACGCGTCGCCGCTCCGCACCGAGCGGAGCGAGGTCGAGTACGTGCGATCGGCGCCCGTCTGGAACTGCGCCGGGATCGTCGCCTTCACCGGCTCGTTCGCCCCGAAGAGCAGGCCCTGCATCGGCACCTGGATCTCGAACGTCGCGTCGAAGCGCTCCCGGCCGAGCGTCGGCGGCGTGACCTTGTCCACCCTCTCGGTCTCGGTGGAGCGCCAGCCGTTGCCGGTGTAGAAGTCGTAGGAGATCGCCCGCCAGAAATGACCGCTCGGCGCGTCGACGGTCATCACGACGCGATCGGACAGGTTCGGCGACTGGCCGAGACGGATGGAGTCGGTGAACGAAACGCCGCGCAGCCGGCTCGGTCCGGAGACGCCGGCGAAGAACCGCTGCCACTCCGACTCGACCGTGTGATACGGCGACTCGAACACGCTGTAGGCGCTGTTCAGGACCTCGGCGGCGCCGACGCGCGGCGTGAAGAAGGCCATGATCACGAGCACGAGCGCCCAGGTCAGGCCGCCGCGGAGCAGACGCCAGTCCATCTCGCCGCTCGGGACGATGTTGTAGCGCTGCCAGCGGTCCTGCAGCGCGACGATGTGGAGACGCACGAGCAGCACGAGCGAGCCGAGCGTGAACACCACGAGGTCGGCGAGCAGGTTCGTGAGCGCCATGGACACGTTCACGACGAGGCAGAAGCCCACGAAGACGAGCGCGTCCCACGGACGGCCGGTGCGCGTGAGCGCGAACGTCCCCACGAACGCCGCCGCCCAGACGGTCGCGCCGAGGAACAGGATGAACACGGTCGGATCGGTCGCGGCCTCGCCGGCGAGCACCTGGGTGAGCCAGTTGTTCACGTTGATCGCGAGCGCGACGAGCTTCTCGCGGAGGATCGTGCCCTCCGTCGCGATCGCCGTGGAGATCACGATCGCGATCGCGCCGAGCACGCCGGCGAGCAGCACCGAGCGGCGCGTGCTCATGCGCGTGTTGCCCACGAGCATCCCCGCGACGACGCCGAGGATCGCCAGCCAGGTGAGGTGCTCCGACGTCCTCACCCACTCGGCCTGCTCGAGCGAGAGCGGGTAGATGAGCACGAGCAGCAGGTAGATCGGCAGCGCGAAGAGACCCCCGCGGAAGCGAAGACGCCGGCGGGAGATCGGCGGGAAGAGCGCGTGCAGGGTGCGCCCGAGCCACGCCGTGAGCGCGGTCAGCCGCGGATCGGTGGAACGCGCGCGAGGAGGGGCGTCGCCCCGACGAGCGGGCACGCTACGCGACCGCGCCCGTCGCATCGTGGAAGATGTCGCTGATCGAGGCACCGGGCGCGAGGAACGTCGAGCGCACGCCGGCGATGGCGAGCTCGCCGAAGAGCTGATCGCGCCGAGCGCGGTCGCGTCCGTCGCCCACCGTCGGCGCGCCCACGACGACGGCCTGCGTCGCGATCGAGGCTTCCCGCAGCGTGCTTGCCGGGCGCACCCACCCACGATCGAGGGACGGCGTGACGAGGATGCAGGCGGACCCGCGACGGAGCCGGGGCAGCGTCTCCACCAGGGTCTCCGCGAGCGTCCGCGAGCCGGCGATGCGCACCTCCGCGAGGTACTGCATGAGCTTGCCGAATTGCTTCGTGCCGCGGTCGGGCTGGAAGACCTCCGCCCGGGCGCCGCTCGTGATGAGCCCGACGTTGCGGTGCTCGCGCAGCGCCTTCGACACGATCGACGCGGCGACGGTCACGGAGCGCTCCTCGGTGGAGTCCTCGCCATCGCCGCGATGCCAGTGGCGCTCGAGATCGAGGCAGATCCAGAGGTCGGCCGTCTTGTCGAGCTCGAACTCCTTCACGTGCAGCGTGCGGTGCCGCACCGAGGACGGCCAGTGGATGCGATTCATGGCGTCGCCCGAGCGGTACTCGCGGATGCCCATGACCATCGAGGTCGACTGCAGGCTCCGCTGCCCCGTCAGCACGCCTCCCTCGAGCACCGAGCCCGGCAGCTGCCAGTGCGGCAGCGGCACGACGCGCGGGTACACGAGGAGCAGCGCCTCGGTGGCGACGCGTGCCTCGCGCGGGAAGAGGCCGAACGGATCTCCCGAGCGCAGGACGATGGGACCGAGCTTGTAGCGACCGCGGCGGATCGCCTTCGCGAGGACCTTCCACCTGCGCGTCTTTCCGCCGCCGCCGATCGAGAGCACCCGCCCGGGCAGCGGCTCGGGCCAGTTCGACTCCTCGCTGATCTCGAGCCAGAGCTTCCCGAACGACGAGCTGTTCTTCAGCTCGTAGATGAGCTCGCAGGTGTCGCCGAGGTGGGCGTAGGTTTGGGAGATCGTTCGCGTGATCGAAAGGCCGTCGAGCGTGAGGCGCGCCTGGATCCACATCGCGACGCCGACGAAGAGCAGCAGGTACGCGAGGTAGCTGAGGAGCTCGACGCCGGTCGACGCGGCGACCAGGAAGAGCCCGATCCAGAGGACCGCGAAATGCCAGCTCTTCATCTCACGACGCCCCGTCCATGGGCGCCGCTAGGCCCGGGCGGCGGTCGGCGACAGCTCGACCGGCACGCTCGCGAGCACTTCCGCGATGACGGTCGTGGCAGCGAGGTCCTTGAGGCGCGCCTGCGGCTGGAGGATGAGGCGGTGCGCCAGCGTCGGCGCGGCGAGCTGCTTCACGTCGTCGGGCAGGACGAAGTCCCGCCCCTGCAGCAGCGCGAACGCCTGCGACGCGCGCGCGAGCGCGAGGCTGCCGCGCGGCGACGCGCCGAGGTACACGTCGGGGTGTGAGCGCGTCGCGTTGACGACGGCCACGACGTAGGTCTTCACCTGATCGGCGATGTGGATGTCCTTCGCGGCGCCCTGCGCCTCGAGGAGCTCTTCCGCCGAGAGGACCTGCTCGATGGTCTCGAGCGGATGGATGACGCGCTGCGCGTCGAGGATCGCGATCTCCTCCCGGTCCTTCGGATACCCGAGCTGAAGGCGGATGAAGAACCGGTCGAGCTGCGCCTCGGGCAGCGGGAACGTGCCTTCGTACTCGATCGGGTTCTGCGTCGCGATGACGAGGAACGGCTCGGGGAGCTGGTAGGTCGTGCCGTCGACGGTGACCTGGTGCTCTTCCATCGCCTCGAGGAGCGCCGATTGGGTTTTCGGCGTCGCGCGGTTGATCTCGTCGGCGAGGACGATCTGGCTCATGATCGGGCCCGGCCGGAACTCGAAGGTGCTGGTGCGCTGGTTGAAGATCGAGACGCCGGTCACGTCGGATGGCAGGAGGTCCGGCGTGAACTGGATGCGCCGGAACGAGCAGCCGAGGGAACGCGCGATCGCCTTCGCGAGGACGGTCTTGCCGGTGCCGGGGACGTCCTCCACGAGGATGTGGCCGCGGCAGACGAGCGCGACGAGGGCGAGCTCGACCTCGTGGTGCTTGCCGAAGATGACCTTCTCGACGTTCGCGGCGACGCTCGAGATGCGCGTCGCGAGGCCGGCCCTATCCATACCTACGAATCTCCACGAGAACCCCTGGGGGCTCCCCTTCCCGACCCATGCTAAAGGCGAGACACCTGTCATCGGAATGAACGCGCGAGGCGCGCCATCGGTTCACCCGGCTCACCGCCCGAGGGCGGCTTGCATCACTTTCCCGCCCGGCGGAGCGGCATCGAGACCTCCCTGCGGGGTGTTCTCGATCACTACAGCGACGGCGACGACGGGGTTCTCCGCCGGCGCGAAGCCGACGAACCACCCATGAGGCACGCCGCTCGGGTTCTCCGCCGTACCGGTCTTCCCGGCCACGTTCACGTTCGGGATCTTCGCGCCGAAGGCGAAGGCGCCCGGCCCCGAGACCGCCCCCACGAGCATCGCCGTGATCTTCGCGGCGGTGTCCGGACGGATGACCTGACCGATGGGCGTCGGGGCGATCGTGCGGAGGGTGTTGCCCGCGGCGTCGCGCACCTCGAGCGCGTAGTGCGGGCTCGGCATGACCCCGCCGCGCCCGATCGCCGCGGCGACGAGGGCCATCTGCAGCGGCGAGGTGAGCAGCTCGCCCTGGCCGAACGCGGTATCGGCCACCAGCGTCGGCCGGTCGAGCGAGCCCGTGCTCGAGAGCTGCCCCTTCGCGGCGGTGACGTCGCAGCGCGGCGCCGTGCCGATGCCGAAGCGCTGGGCGTATTCGGCAAGCTTGGCTCCACCGAGCTGCAGCCCGACCTTCGCGAAGTAGATGTTCTCCGAGAGCCGGTAGCCGTCCGCCATCGTGTAGTCGCCGTGCGCTTTCGACGACGAGCGCACGAAGTAATCGCCCCACGACGCGTCGGCCTGCCACGGATCGTCGACGCGCACCTTCTGATCGGGGTTCACGCCGTTCTCGAGCGCGGCCGCGCCGGTGACGAGCTTGAAGGTCGACCCGGGCGGATACAGGCCCTGACGCGCGCGATCGAGAAGCGGCTTCCCCTGATCCCCGTTGACCTGCCGCCACGCGGCGTCCTCGGTCCGGGGATCGCTGAGCTGCGCGGGGTCATAGTTCGGGAAGCTGACCGACGCGATGATGGCGCCCGTGCGCGGATCGAGCGCGATGATCGCGCCGCGGCGTCCGGCAAGCGCGTCGACGGCGGCCTTCTGCACCTTCGGATCGATGCCGAGGACGACCGCCCCGGGCGCTTCGCGCTCGCCGAGGTAGCGCGCGCGCCACGCCGCGAGCGGGTCGCCGGGGTCCTGACCGATGAGCGAATCCGAGTACGCGGCCTCGATGCCGGCCGTTCCGTACGTGAACGACGCGAACCCCACGACCTGCGCGAGCGAGCGATCGGCGTACCTGCGGACGTAGCCGTCCGGAGTCTTCACGCTCTCGGCGAGCACGCCGCCCGCGGCGTCGAGGATCCGCCCGCGCGGACGGTCGCGGATGGCCGCGACGAGACGCGGATTGAACGGATCGCTCGAGAGCTCGTCCGACGCCACGAGCGTCCAGTAGCCGACGCCGACCGACGTGACGAGGAACGCGAGCGCGATCGTGAGCGCGAGCGATCGGAGGTTCGCGGAGATGGATCTCGTCATCGGCGTGTCCGCCGGTGGCGCGCGCCGGGGGCGACTGCCGTGCACGCTCCAGCCGCGACGGGAGCGAGCGGCGCCACGCACCCGCTGGCACGCGCGCTCACGGGGTGCCTCGCACCCGCGCCGTGACGTCGGACACGCGCATGAGGAGTCCGATGAGCATCCAGTTCGTCACGAGGCTCGAACCGCCGTACGCGACGAACGGCAGCGTGATGCCGGTCAGTGGGATGAGCCGGGCGTTGCCGCCGACGATGACGAGCGTCTGGAAGGCGACGATGAAGGACAGGCCGCCCGCCAGGAGCTGGAGGAACGGCGTCGGCGCGCGCACCGCGATGAGCATCCCGCGATAGACGAGGAGGAGGTACGCCGCGAGGAGCGCGAGCGCGCCGACGAAGCCGGTCTCCTCGGCGAAGGCGTCGAACACGAAGTCGCTCCACACCACCGGGATGCGATCGGGCATGCCGTTGCCGAGCCCCGTACCGAGAAGGCCGCCGTTCCCGAGCGCGAACATGCCCTGGACGATCTGGTACCCGGCGCCGAAGCGCATGTCCTCCGCGAACGGGCGCAGCCAGGTATCCACGCGCACCTGCACGTGCCCGAAGGCGTGGTAGACGAAGAAGCCGCCGACGAGGAGCAGGACGAGCCCGATGAGCGTGTAGAACGCCTCGCCCGTCGCGAGATAGAGCATCGCGAGGAAGATGCCGAGGAAGAGCAGCGCCGCGCCGATGTCCTTCTCGAAGATGACGACGACCATGGCGATCGCCCACATCGCGACGATCGGCAGCAGGTACGGCAGCGGCGGCACCGGGATCGGTCCAAAGCGGCGCGGCCGCGAGATGACCTCGCGGAACTCCTCGAGATAGGCCGCGAAGAAGACGACGAGCAGGATCTTCACGGCTTCCCACGGCTCGAACGTCACTCGACCGAACCCGATCCAGATGCGGGCGCCGTTCACCTCGCGGCCGATCACCGGCAGCAGGGGCGAGACGAGCAGCGCGATCCCGAGCAGCGCCCACGTCCACTTGAAGCGCGCGAGCGCGGTCAGGTCGCGCGGGATGAGGATCGTCGCGACGAACGCGCCCGCCGCGATGATCGTCCAGGTCAGCTGCTGGGCGAGGAGGCTCGAGGCGAGGCGCTGCACGAGGACCAGGCCGATGGCCGAGAGCATCGCCGCGAGCGGCAGCAGCAGCTGATCGCCGCGGACGCCGCGCGCGGCGAGGAACACGTGCAGCACGACCGCGAGGGCGATGAACGCGACCGGGACCGCGAGCTGGCCACGCTCGAACGTCGACGCCTCCGCGGCCGCGACGGCGACCGAGCCGGTGGCGGCGATCGCCGCGACCCACACGAGCAGCCCGAGCTCGCTCGGGCGGCGGAACAGGAGCGTCATCGCTCGAGGCGCAGCGCGACGCGCCCGATGGCGATCTCGTCGCCGGGCCGCAGGCGCTCGCGCTTGGCGATGCGCACGCCGTTCACGAGCGTGCCGTTGGTGCTGCCGAGATCCTCGATCCACCAGTCGCCGTCCTCGAACGCGACGCTGGCGTGGCGCGCGGACGCCGCCTCATCGGGCAGCGCGATGTCGTTCCCGGCGTCGCGTCCGATCGCGTTCGACGCGCGCAAGGGAAGCCGCTCGCCCACGCGCGGGGTGCGCGTCGGGCTGCGCTCGACGACGAGCGTGCCGAGCGCGCGACCCTCGACGCGCTCGGCGGCCATCGAGCGCTGCAGCAGGCCGAAGGCGCGGATGAGGAAGATGTAGATGAGCAGGAGGAACGCGATGCGCACGGCCCAGAGGAGCACGCCGAACGTGAGCTCCATGCGCTATTCGGCGGAGTGGAAGACGACCTCGACGCCGCCGACGCTGAGGCGGTCGCCGTCCTCGAGCACCTTCTCCGCCACACGGCGTCCATTCACGTACGTGCCGTTCGTGCTCTGGAGGTCGTACAGCGTGTAGCGGCCGAGGCGAAGTCGGATCTCGGCGTGCTTGCGGGAGACGCGGCGATCGTCGAGCACGAGATCGCTCTGCGGATCGCGCCCGATCAGCACCGGATCCGGGCCGAGCGAGACGGCCGGACCGTCGCGCTGCTCGAGCGAGGCGCGCGGCGCCCGCGGCTTCTCGCGCAGCAGCGCCTCGCGATCGAGCACCATCGTATGGCCGGACTCGATCGCCCCGAGCCGCTTCGCGTCGGCCTCGATCTCCTCGCCCGACGCGTCGACCAATGCGCACGACACCCGGATGTCGCCGGGCGTCATGTCGTCGTCACGCTCGATCTCGACGGACGGATACGCGAGCAGCGTGTAGCTGCGCTCGCGCGCCGCCCCGAGGAGCGTCTCCGCGAGGTCCCGCTCGAGGCTCCGGCGGTACTGCTCGAACTGCGCGAAGTCGGTCGGCCCGAGCGACACGACGTACGAGTTCGGCACGAAGGTCTTCGAGAGGCTGATGGTCTGGTGCCCCTCCATCGCCCGGATGAGCCGCTTGGCGATCTGGACGGGCTGCAGCTTCGCGCCGAAGAGGCGCGCCGACCATCCCTCGATCACCCGGCTGACGAACGCCTCGACCCGTTCCATTTCCTACGCGACCGCACCCTTCATCAGGTCAGCCGCCCGCACCCGCACCTTCATGAGCTCCGCACCGAACAGGATGATGACCGCCGTGAGGTAGACCCATGTGAGCAGGCCTGCCGCGAAGGCGATGGGGCCGTACGCGCTGAACGTCCCGAGGCCGCGGGTGAAGAAGCCGAATCCCACCTTCGCGACCTCCCACAGCACGGCTGATACCAGGGCGGACATCCGCGCGAGGCGGCCCCCGACGGCCCGTCGCGGCACGTACCGGTAGATCACGTAGAAGAAGAGCCAGCCCGCCGCGAGACCGAGGAGCGGCGAGCCGAGCGCGACGACGAGCCGTCCGGTCCGCGCGAGGCCGGCCGAGGCGAGCGCGCCCTGCGCGGCCTGCGCGCCGTAGGAGAGCGCGAACGAGAGCACCGCGAGGAGCGCGATGCCGCCGATGAACGCGAAGCCTTCGAGCCGCCCGCGGACGAAGCCGCGCGCCCGGCCCGTGCCGAGGACCAGCGCGAGCGCCGTATCGATCGAGCCGAAGACCGCTCCCGCCGAGAGGATCGTGCCGACGAGGCCGACGCCGAGCGAGACCGCGCGCCCGCCGACGAGCTCCCGTGCGACACGGACCTCCTGCGCGGTGGCCGACGGGTAGATCTCGCGCAGCATCTGCACGAGCTCGCGCTGCGCGCGATCCGGTCCGTAGACGAAGCCGAGGACGCCGACGACGAGCGCGAGCATCGGGACGAGCGCGAAGAAGAGCTGGTACGCGACGCCGCCGGCGAGGAAGAGGCACTGGTCACCGAGGAACGACGCGCCGACGGCGCGGACCGTGTCGATCGCGCTCCGAAGGCCCGCTAGGATGCGGCCTCCTTCTTCCCGGACGAGCCACCGGAGGGCTTCGACTCGGGCGTCGTCTCAGACGTGGCCCCGGGCTTCGCGTCGCTCTTCGCGCCGGGCTTCGCGCCGGGCTGGGCGTCGCTCTTGGCGTCCGACGACCCGCTCTCGGACGCGCTCTTCGGTCGGGAATCGGTCTTGTACCAGCCCCCGCCCTTGAACACGATCGCCGGCGCGACGATCAGCCGGCGCGGGCGCTTGGCGCAATTCGGACAGGTCTCGAGCTGCTCGTCGTGGAACGACTGCACCGCTGAGAAGGCGTGGCCGCAGTGATCGCAGCGATAGTCGTAGATGGGCACGCTGGATATCATCGCCGAAGGTGTCGGGAGGGGCCATCGCGACGGATCAGCGGGCGGCCTCGCGCCGCCGACGCTTCCTCATCGAGAACGTCCAGGCCTATCTCTTCCTCCTGCCCGCGTTCGCCGTCCTCGCCGTGTTCAAGATCTGGCCGGCATTCTTCGCGATCTACATCAGCCTCTTCAAATGGGACGTCATCCAGGGCGCGTTCCGCGGTCTCGACAACTACACGGACATCCTGTTCGGGTCGCGGGCCGAGGCGTTCTGGCGGGCGGTCTCGACGACGTTCACCTACGCCGCGATCACCATCCCGTTCGAGATCATCTTCGCCCTCATCGTCGCGTACATCCTCTTCCAGAGGATCCGCGGACGCGCCATCTACCGCACGGTCTTCTACCTGCCGTACATCACCGCCACCGTGGCGGCGGCCACCGTCTTCAGTTGGCTGTATCACCCGCAGTACGGCGCCATCAACCAGGTGCTCGGCCTGGTCGGCCTCGGGCCATTCCGCTTCCTGCAGGAGCCCGACGGCGTCTTCCAGATGATCGCCAGCGCCTTCGGCCTCTCCGTCCCCGACTGGGCCGCCGGGCCGAGCCTCGCGCTCGCATCGGTGGCGCTCTTCTCGATCTGGCACTTCGTCGGCTTCCAGACGGTGGTGTTCCTCGCCGGGCTCGGCAACATTCCCGAGCAGTACTACGAGGCGGCGAGGCTGGACGGCGCGTCGCAGCGGCAGCTCTTCACGAAGATCACGCTCCCGCTGCTGTCGCCGCAGATCTTCTTCGTGTTCACCATCGCGAGCATCGGCGTGCTCCGCGCCTTCAACGAGATCTACGTCCTGACGAACGGCGGACCGCTCGACACGACGCGCACGGTCACGCTGCTCGTGTTCCGCACGTTCTTCCAGCAGGGCCAGATCGGGCTCGGATCCGCGATGGGCGTGCTCCTGACGCTCATCATCCTCGCCTTCACGCTGTTCCAGTTCCAGGTGCTCGAGCGCAGGGTGCAGTACGGATGAGCGTTCCCGGTGTGCTCCCGCGCGTGTCGACGCCGACGCTGCGCAGGCCGGCGGTCCCGCCGATCGCCTCGAGCCTGGGGAAGCACCTCGTGCTCATCCTCGCGGGCGGGCTGGTCGCGTACCCGTTCTACTTCATGGTCAGCTCGTCGCTGAAGCCCTTCTTCGAGGCGATCGCGGTGCCGCCCACGCTCTATCCCCACGAGCTGCGCTTCGAGAACTACGTCGAAGCCTGGAACAAAGCGCCGTGGGCGCGCTACTTCGCGAACACGATCCTCATCGCCGGCGCGAACACGCTGGGCGAGCTCGCGACGAGCATCCTCGCCGCCTACGCGTTCGCCTGGATGAGCTTCAAGGGCAAGGCCGCGCTCTTCGCGCTGCTGCTGGCCACGTACATGATGCCGGCGGAGGCGACGCTCATCCCGAACTTCGTGATCGTGAGCAAGCGGTACCTCAACCTGTACGACACGTACTGGGTGCAGATCCTTCCGTTCCTCGCGACGGCGTTCTCGATCTTCCTGCTGCGCCAGCAGTTCCTCTCCGTGCCGAGGGAGCTGTACGACGCGGCGATCATCGACGGCGCGGGGCACCTGCGCTTCCTCTGGTCGGTGGTGCTCCCCATTTCGGTGCCGGCTCTCGTCACGGTCGCGATCATCTCGTTCTACGGAAGCTGGAACGCGTTCCAGTGGCCGCTCATCGTCACCTCGACACCCGCGATCCAGCCGCTGCAGGTGGGCCTCAACGCGTTCCGGGCGGAGGCGGGCTCGTCGTACCATCTGCTCATGGCGGCGGCCTCGTTCACCGTGGCACCGGTCGTCCTGCTCTATCTCGTCGGGCAGCGCTACCTGGTGCAGGGGGTCGCGAGGACGGGCATCCGCGGGTAGCTCTCACGCGCGGCACACGGCCGTCATCTGCCCGACGCGGAGTCGCGGGGAATGGTTGGAGGAGGAACCGGCACATGCGGAAGCTAGGCGTTCTCGCGGCCATCGCGATGCTCATCGCGGCCTGCGGCGGGAGCACCCCGTCGGCGTCACAGCCACCGGCGGCCACCAGCGAAGCGGATCTCGAGATCACCGGTCCGGTCGAGGTCACGCTCTGGCACGCGCTCACGAGCGATCCGCAGAAGGGCGCGCTCGAGGCCGCGGTCAAGAAGTTCAACGACACCAACGGCAAGGGCATCACCGTCAAGGCGGTGGTGCAGGGCAACTACACGCAGCTCTACCAGAAGACGCTCGCCGCCATCCAGGCGGGGGCGCTTCCGGACATGGCGCACGCGTACGAGAGCTTCGTCGCCGACTACACGAAGGCCGACGTCGTGATCGACCTCGACCCGTACGTGAACAGCAAGAAGAACGGCCTCGACCAGGCCAGCAAGGACGACATCTACAAGCCGTACTTCGACACCAACCGCTTCTCGCAGTACGGCAACAAGCTGCTCTCGTTCCCCTTCACGAAGTCCCTCGCCCTCATGTACTCGAACGACGACGCGCTGAAGGCCGCGGGCGTCACCACCGCCCCAAAGACCTGGGACGAGTGGGAGCAAGCGGTCATGAAGGCGACCAAGAAGGACGCGAACGGCAAGACGATCCAGTACGGCTACGCCGGAACGACCGACGCCTCGTACTTCAACGCGATGGTCCTGTCGCGCGGTGGCAAGCTCATGGCCGACGACAACAAGACCGTCGCGTGGGACGGCAAGGAAGGCCTCGCGACGCTGCAGATGCTCAAGCGCCTGTACGACGGCGGCTACGCGTACACCCCGACCGGCTTCGACTGGCAGAACGACTTCGCGAACGGCAAGCTCGCGTACACGTTCGCGTCGACCTCGAGCCGGCCGTTCATCGCCGCGGCGATGAAGACGCCGGTGAACTGGAGCGTTTCGCTCCCGCCGGGCGGCAAGACGGTGATGTTCGGCGCGAACATCGCGGTCTTCAAGAGCACGCCGCAGAAGCAGCTCGCGTCGTGGCTCTTCATCAAGTGGTTCAGCGAGCAGGACAACACCGCGGACTGGGCGACGAAGTCGTACTACATGCCCGTCCGCAAGAGCGCGGCGAACAACGAGGCCCTGAAGACCTACTGGACCTCGAAGGACCCGCAGGGCAAGCAGGCCTACGACGCCATCGGCAGCTCGATCCCCGAACCGAACGTTCGGGGCCAGCAGGACATCCGTGACGTCATCACGAACATGTACGTGTCGGTGATGACCGGCAAGGCGACGCCGGAGCAGGCCCTCAAGGACGCCGGTACCAAGGCGAACCAGATCCTGAAGGACGCACAGTAACCGTCCTCCACTGACCCAGCGATGCGAGAGGCCCCCGGGAGACCGGGGGCCTCTTCTTCTTTCGATGCGACGGCGATAAAGAGCGCGAGCGCCTCGCATAGACTCCGCCACGCTGCCTTCGGAAGGCGAACGAACACCATAGTGATAGAGGGGATGGGACGATGGCGACGCTGCACAACGTCCGAGTCGACAACGCACGCGCGACCGCGGAGAAGGCGAAGGCCGATCCAAGCGCGGCTCAGTTGAGTGTGGACCTCGTCGGCGACTGGCGCATCGACGAGACGAAGGCGCAGTTCGGCGGAACGGTGAAGTACGCGAAGGGCGAGACGACGTTCGAGGCCGACTTCCCTGCGTTCCTGAGCGGTGACGGTCGCGCTCCGTCCCCCCTGATCTACTGCTTCTGGGGTGCCCTCTCCTGCTACGCGTCGACGTATGCGATGCAGGCGGCGATGGTCGGCATGGAGATCAAGAGCCTGCGCGCACGCCTTCGCCTCCAGGTCGACTTCCGTCCCGCGCTCGGCGTCGCCGACGTGCCCCCGCTCAATGCGTTCGCGTTCGATCTCGATGTCGTGACCGACGCGTCGGAGGACGAGGTCGCGCGGGTGAAGCGACTTGCGGACGAGCGTTGCCCGGCGATCTGGGCAATGGACAACCGCGTGGCGCATACGACCGAGGTCCGGCGAGCGCAGGCCGACCGCGCGGTAGGCTGACGACCGTGAAGGGCGCTGCGGACGATTCGGGCCTTCGGCTCGCGGAGCTCGTCGCGGCGTTCACGCTGGCGGTCGACCTCGGTCTCGGTCAGCACATGGAGCACGTCCTGCGGTCATGGCTCATTGCCGCTCGTCTCGGGGACCACGTCGGCATCAAACGTGACGAGCGCGGAGCGCTCTACTACGTGGCCACTCTTGCGTGGGTCGGCTGCGTCGCGGACACGCCCGAACTATCCGCGTGGTTCGGTGACGACATCGCCTACCGGCACGACGGATATGAGCTCGACCAGTCCGGTCTGCCGCTCGTCGGATTCATGCTCCGGCACGCCGGAGCCGGCCGCCCACCTCTGCAACGCCTTCGGGTCGCCGCCACTCTCATGGCCGCCGGACGGAGTGCGATCGAAGCCGTCATCCACTCCCATTGCCTCGTCACGGCAACGATGGCCGACCGGTTGGGGCTCGGCGTCGAGGTGCGCGACCCGCTGAACCAGTTCTTCGCGCGGTGGGACGGCAAGGGGGTGCCGCTCGGTGTTGCGGGCGAGGCGATCGCGCTGCCGATGCGTCTGTATCAGCTCGCCGACGTCGTGGAGGTGGTGCAGCGCGTCGAGGGGACGCAGGCCGCGGTCACAGTCGCGCGCGAACGGCGCGGAACGCAGTTCGATCCCGCGATCGTTGATGCCTTCGCCGCCGTCGCGGATGACGTGCTCGGTGATCCCGTGATCGACACCGACTGGCAGATGCTCATCGCGGACGAGCCGTCGTTGCAGCGACGCCTCTGCGAGGATGACCTCGACCTGGCGCTCGAGGCCGTCGCCGACTTCACGGATCTGCGCTCGCCGTCGCGTGCCGGTCACTCGCGCGGGGTCGCCGAGCTGGTGTCGACGGCCGCAGCGCATGTGGGGCTTCCCGAGGCTGAGCTCGTGGCACTTCGGCGCGCGGGCCTGCTGCACGACATCGGACGGCACGGTGTCCCCGCCACGATCCTCGAGAAGCCGGCTCCCCTCTCGCGTTCGGAATGGGAGCGCATGCGGATGCACGCCTACTACACCGAGCGAGTGCTGTCGCGGCCACCCGTACTTGCTCGGCTCGGCGCGATCGCCTCGTTGACCAACGAGCGCTGCGATGGCTCGGGTTATCACCGCGCCCTCACGCGGCCGGCGATCCCCGTCGGGGGACGGCTGCTCGGCGCAGCGTGCGCATACCGCGCGATGATCGAGCCCCGTTCGTACCGGCCTGCGATGACCCCGAAGCAGGCTGCGACGGAGTTGCGTCGTGAGGTGCGTGCGGGGCGCTTCGACGTGGACGCTGTCGACGCCGTACTCGCGGCAGCGGGACAAAGCCAGGGCAAACGACGAAGCGGACCGGCCGGGCTGACACCTCGCGAGGTCGAGGTCCTGGCGCTGATCGCCCGCGGCGCATCCAACCGGGAGGTGGCGCAGGCGCTCGGCATCTCGGTGAAGACCGCAGGCACGCACATCGAGCGCATCTACGGCAAGATCGGCGCGTCGACGCGGTCCACGGCGACGCTTTTCGCGATGCAGCACGGCCTCCTCGACACGTTCGAGCCGCTCGATTTGTAGGGCGAACTCCTGACGACCGGCGTGGTGGCAGTCGCTACCGTCCGTCATACGCTCAGGAACGAAAGGAGCAGGACGATGAAGAAGGCTGTCGAGTTGGTCGCCGAGGCGAAGGCGAAGATCGAGAACCTCGATGTGGCTGGGGTCGACAGGGAGCGCGCCGCGGGCGTGCTGCTCGTCGATCTGCGTGAACCAGCTGAGCTCGCCGAGTCGGGGCGCATCGCGGGCTCGGTCAACGTGCCGCGCGGCATGCTCGAGTTCCGCGCCGATCCGACGAGCCCGTACCACCAGGAGGGCTTCGCGCCCGAACGCCGGATCATCCTTCACTGCGCGACCGGCGGGCGCTCGGCCCTGGCGGCCGCCGCGCTCACGGACATGGGCTACACGAACGTCGCCCACCTCGACGGCGGGTTCAAGGCGTGGGTGGCAGCTGGGCGCCCGGTCGAATCTGCGAACGCCACGGCGCGGTAGGCGTCACCTCGTGTTCGGCACCGCGACAGGACGTCAGCACGCGACGCCGCCGCGGCGTGCCGATGAGCTCGTAGGCATCAGGCTGCCAGACCACGAGGGGCGCCTCGCGCGACTGGGAGATCTCTGGCGCGATCAGCCCGCGATGCTCGTCTGGCTGCGCCATTACGGCTGAACGTTCTGCCGTGCACACGCGGTGCAGCTGCACCGTTACCGCGCCGGCATTGCGGAGGCTGGCGCTCGTCTGGTCCTGATCGGCCAAGCGACGCTGCCTCACGCCGCGTATTTCCGCCGCACCGAAGGGATCGACCTGCCCGCGCTCGCCGACGCGGAGCGCCTGACCTATCGGGCAGGGCGCGAAGATCGCGACCATGGACGAACTGCTTGGGCTCCTCGTCGTCGCCAAGGGCGTCATCGACATCGCGAAACACAGCGTGTTCCAGAGCCACACGATCGGTGACTTCGCCCAGCTCGGCGGCGCGATGACAATCGATATCGACGGCACCACCATCTGGTCGCACATGTCCGAGGACGCGGGTGACATCGCGTCGGCCGTGCACATACTCGCGGCTCTTCAGTCGAATGGCCGGAGCGCGCCTGCTCGCCCCGGCCCCGCTGTCGACCGCGGCGGTTCGCGGCGCCGGCTTCGCCGCGCAGCGCTTCGGCCTCGTCCCCACGCAGGTGTGGCACGAGGTCATGGAGGCACTGCGGTACGAGGAACGCGCCCGCCACCGCGACCGTGAGCGTTCCCGCGGCGCGCGCGGGCGCGACGCGAGGGTGGTGAAGAGCAGGATGCTGCGGCGGCGCGAGCGGTCGGCGACGACGCCCGCGGCAAGCCCGAACACGAGGAACGCGGCGGTGTCGGAAGCGCCGAGCAGACCCATCTGTGCCGGCGTCGCTGCGAGCAGCTGCAGCGCCGTGAGGGGCAGCGCCAGCGTCGTGATCGCCGACCCGATCGACGAGATCACAGCGCCGGCCCAGACCTTCGCGAACTCAACTTCGCGCCGGACCGGCCGCGCTAGCTCAGCCGACGGATCTCCTCTTCGAGCAGACGCACCCGCTCCTCGCGCTCGGCGAGCTTCGCCTTCTCGTTCGCGACGACCGACGGCGGCGCCTTCTCGACGAAGCTGTGCCGCGCGAGGAGCTCCCGCGATCGCGCGAGCAGCTCCCGCGCCTCGGCGAGCTCGCGCGCGAGACGCGCCCGGTGCTCACCGGGGTCGTGCTGCGCGGCGAGACGGACCTCGACGTTCCGGGCGATCGTGGCCGGCCCGCTGCCCGGGCCGAGCGTGACGTCGCTCTGCGTGAGGTGCGCGATCGCGTCCGTGTGGTCGGCGATCGCGGTCGTGTCGCCGCCGAGCGTGACCTGCACGCGCTGGCCCGGCCGGACGCCGGACGACTGACGGATGTTGCGGATGGCGCGCACCACCTCGAGCAGCACGTCGAAGCGCTCCTCGAGCGCCGCGTCGCGAGCGCCGAATTCGGGCCAGCGCGCGACCACGAGCGACGGCGCGTGCTCCTGCGCCGGCATCGCGCGCCACAGCTGGAGCGCGAGGGTGTCGGTGATGAACGGCATCACCGGGTGGCCGAGGCGCAGCACGCGGTCCAGCACGTACGCGAGCGTGCGCGTCGCGCCGTCGGCCCGCTTCGGGTCGCGCAGGCTCTGCTTCGACAGCTCGATGTACACGTCGGCGAACTCGCCCCACACGAACTGCTGGTACGCCGCGGCGTACTCGCCGAAGTGGTACGTCTCGATCATGCGCGTGAGCTCGCTGACCGCGGCCTCCGTGCGCGAGAGGATCCACCGCTCGGCGGCGCCGAGCGAGACGTCACCGGCGGGGCTCCGATCCGCTGCCCAGCCTTGCTGCGGCCGCGCCTCGAGAGCGCGCAGCACGTAGCGGCCGATGTTCCAGAGCTTGTTCGCGAACTCCCTGGCGTTCCGCAGCTTCGCCTCGGAGAGCTGGCTGTCGGCGCCCGCGGAGACGCCGCTGACGAGCGCGAAGCGGAGGGTGTCGGCGCCCTGCTCCTCGATGACGCCGACCGGGCTCTCCACGTTGCCCTTGGATTTGGACATCTTCTCGTGGCCGACGCGGACGAGGCCGTGGAGGTACACCGCGCGGAACGGGACGTCCCCCATGTTCTCGATGCCCATCATGATCATCCGGGCCACCCAGAAGAACAGGATGTCGTAGCCCGTCTCGAGCATCGAGCCCGGATAGAAGCGCGCGAGGTCCTTCGTCTTCTCGGGCCAGCCGAGGGTCGTGTGCGGCCAGAGCGCCGACGAGAACCACGTGTCGAGCACGTCGGGATCCTGCTTCAGGTCGGTGCCGCGGCACTTCGGGCAGACCGTCGGATCCGGCCCGTCCTCCTCGGGGACGATCACCTCGTCGCAGTCGCGGCAGTACCACGCCGGGATGGAGTGGCCCCACCAGATCTGGCGGGCGATGGCCCAGTCGCGGATGTTCTCCATCCACTCGAAGTAGATCTTCTCCTGGTACTTCGGGACGATCTCGATCTTCCCGCTGCGCACCGCGTCGATCGCGGGCTTCGCCAGGTCCTTCATCCTCATGAACCACTGGCGCATCACCAGCGGCTCCTCCACCGTCTCGCAACGGTCGTGGATGCCGACGGCGTGCGTGATGGGCTCCTGCTTCAGGAGCAGGCCCTTCTGCTTCAGGACCTCGACGGCCTTCGCGCGCGCGGCGTCGCGGTGCGCGCCCGCGAGGATGCCGGCCTGGCCGTTCATCCTGCCGTTCTTGTCGATCGCGCTGATGACCGGCAGGCCGTGGCGCTGGCCGATCTCGAAGTCCGTCTGATCGTGGCCCGGCGTCACCTTCAGCGCGCCCGTCCCGAACGCGGGATCGACCGCCTCGTCGGCGACGATCTTCACGCGCCGCTCCACCAGCGGTACGAGCACGTCCCTGCCGATGTACGGCTTCCACCGCGGGTCGCCGGGGTGCACCGCCACGGCGGTGTCTGCCACGATCGTCTCCGGCCGCGTCGTCGCGATGACCACGTCCGGCGTGCCGTCCGGCATCGGGTCGGCCCATGGGTAGCGCACGTACGACAGCTGGTCCGTCCGCGTCACGTGGAGCAGCTCGAGGTCCGAGTACGTCGTCTGGCAGGTGAGGCACCAGTGCACGATCCGGTCGGCGCGATAGAGATGGCCCCGCCGGTACTGGCGGATGAAGTGCGTGCGCACGCGCTTCTGCATGTCCGGATCCATCGTGAAATGCACGCGCGTCCAGTCGAGGCTGCAGCCGAGCATGCGAAGCTGGCGATAGATGCGCGGCTGGTAGTGACGCATCCACCTCCACATCTCGTCGAGGAACTGCTCGCGCGTCAGGGACTTCGCGTTCGTCTCTCTCGCGAGCTCCTTCTCCACGACGATCTGCGCGATGATCCCGGCGTGGTCGGACCCGGGGAGGTAGAGCGTGGCCTCGCCCTTCATGCGGTGCCAGCGAGCCATGAGGTCCTCGTATCCGCCGAACCCGAGCGCGTGGCCCATGTGGAGATCGCCGGTCACGTTCGGGAGCGGAAGCATCATCACGAAGGTCTTCTCGCCGGGGCGCGGCTCGGCGGGCGGCGTGAAGAAGCCGGCGCGCTCCCACCAGTCGTAGAGCTCGGTCTCGACGACCGACGGCCGGAAATTCTTTTCGTTGAAGTCGAGCACGGCGGCGGGCGGGGTCGGGGTCTCTGCCATCAGTCGCCTCCTTCCGAGCGTGGGCAAACAAAAAGCGCCGTTCGTCCCGGGACGAACAGCGCCGTCGTACCACCCAGGCTTCGCGCGCCACTCTGACGCGCCTCATTCGCGCCTCTAACGGGGCGAGCGCTCCGGCTCGCGGGCGACTTCCCCAGCCCCCTCGCCGCGGCGCGCTTCCAGCCGGTGACGCGCCTTCTCTCTCGGTGCGGGCTAGGTGTTCTCCCGGTCGGTGCCGGCGCGGTCAATGATACGGGGACAGCGGAGCGGCCCGCCCCGCGACCGCGCCGGGGACGCGCCGCTACGCGGTGCTCGCGTGCGCCCGGGTCTTCTCCGCGGCCAGCTGCGTCGCGTTCGGGAAGAGGATCGAGCCCGTCGTTGCGCGCGTTCAGCCCGTTCACGTCGAGCACCGCGACGCTCACAGGCGCGGCGGGGTCCGTAGCGAGCTCCCGGAGAAGCCGCTCGAAGAACGTCCGCCGGTTCGGCAGGCTCGTGAGCGGGTCGGTGGCGGCGGCGAGCTTCGCGGCCTGGTGCAGCTTCGCGACGCGCAGCGCCGCGGCGACCTGGTGCGAGACGGCGGTGAGCAGCTCTTCGTCGTCGCGTCCGAATGCGCAGGAGCCGCCCCGCGAGCTCGTCGATGTCGAGCACCGCGCTGATCTCGGACGCCAGGCGCTGCAGGATCGCGAGCTGCCGCCCGTGCGCGTGCGCGGTGGCGGCGAACTGCTCGAGAGCACGCCGATGAGCCGGCCGCGGCTCTTGAGCGGGACGTGGGCAGCCGAGCCCGAGGCGCGCGCCGCTTCGCCGAAGGTCATGCCGCGAAGCTGCGTCGGGTCCTCGGGGTTCCCAACGAGATGCGTCTCGCCCAAGAGCACGACCTGGCTCGTCGGCCCGGTGCCGAGCGGATAGCGCTCGTCCCGCCACACGTCGTCGCCGTCCGCCTGCAGGACGAAGTCGAATTCGCGCTTGTCCGCGTCGAACCGCGCGACGTAGAACGCGTCGCGAGCGACCAGCTCGCCGGCGGCATCGTACGCGAGCCGCGCGATCTCGTAGGGCTCGTGCACGCCGGCCAGCTGCCACGCCAGGACGTTGAGCGCGGAGAGCCGCTGGATGCGGCGCTCGCGCTCCTCGCGCGTCTGCGGCGAGCGGAGGGCGGCGCCGGTCACCTGCGCGAACGAGGTCAGCGACGGCGTGCGTGCGAGGCGGACGTCGTTGCGCCAGATGAGCGCGGAGGCGATCACGAGGAAGTCAGTTCGCGGTCAGCACCGCGAAAGGCCGCGGATCAGGCCTGAACGAGCAGGTAGCCGCCGTCCACGACGAGCACTTCGCCGGTGACGTAATCGGACGCGGGCGCGACGAGGTACAGCGCCGCGAGCGCGACGTCGTCGGGCGTGCCGAAGCGCCCGACGGGCTGTCGCGCGAGCGACGAGCGGTCGAGCATGCCGTGCGCGCTCTCGGTCTCGATGGCCGCGGGCGCGATCGCGTTCGCGCGCGCGCCGAACGGGCCGACCGCGCGCGCGAGCGTCTTGGTGAGCGCGATGAGGCCGCCCTTCGACGCGGTGTACGCGATCGCCGCGGGCCCCGAGCCGACGAGACCGACGACGCTCGCGATGTTCAGGATCGCGTCGCCCTTCCCCTGCCTCTCGAACTGGCGCGCCGCGGCCTGCGCGCAGAGGAACGGTCCGCGAAGGTTCACGTCGACCACCTGATCCCAGAGCTCGACCGGATGCTCGAGGAACGGCGAGGTCGGATAGATGCCCGCGTTGTTCACGAGGATGTCGATCCGCCCGAACCGGGTGACGGCCGCGTCGATCGCGGCGCGCGCGCCCTCGGGAGTCGACACGTCGGAGGCGACCGGCTCGAGCGCGCTGTACCCGCGCCCGCGCAGACGACCCGCCGCGGCGCGCGCGCGGCCCGCGTCGACGTCGTTCAGCACGACCGCGGCGCCGGCCTCGGCGAGGCGGCGGGCGATGCCCAGACCGATGCCCGAGCCCGCGCCCGTGACCACGGCGACCTTCTCCGCGAGGTCGAAGAGCTGGACGATGGATTTTTCGGACACGGGAGCCTCAGTCTACGGAGAAGCGGCGGTCAGCGCTTCTCGGCCGGTGCTCCGCTCAGATCCGTGCGCGCCGGGGTGTACACGTCGATCACGCGCGTGGCCTCTTCGAACACGCGCGCTCCGTGCGCGGTGCCCGCGGGGATCCGGTACGTGTCGCCCGGTGTCAGGATGCGCTGCTCGCCGGCGATGACCATGGCGAGCGATCCCTTGACGACGACGCCGAACTGCTCGACGTCGTGCCTGTGCGTCTCGACGACGATCTTCGGCTCGAGGTCGAACTGGATGAGCGTCGAGCCCTCCGTCTGGAGGACGCGACCGGTCGCGCCGGGCCACGGCGCGATCGCCGGGAGGTCACGGGGGGACGCGTAGAACAGCTTGGGCACGTGTTAGGCCGTCGCCTCGTCCCCTTCGAGCACGAGCTGCTCGTTCTTGCTGAGCAGGAGCGGCTTGGCCTTCCCGTCGATCGCCTCGGGCGTCACCACGACGCGGCGAACGTCGTTGCGCGACGGGATCTCGTACATCACGTCGAGGAGGACCTCCTCGATGATCGTCCGCAGACCGCGTGCGCCGGTCTTGCGCTTCGCGGCACCGGCGGCGGCGGCCCGGAGCGCCTCGTCGGTGAGCTGGAGCTCGACCTTGTCGAGGGCGAGGAACTTCTGGTACTGCTTGACGATCGCGTTCTTCGGCTCGGTGAGGATGCGCATGAGGTCGCCCTCGTCGAGCGCCATGAGCGGCACGATCACCGGGAGGCGGCCGACGAACTCGGGGATGAGGCCGTATTTGAGCAGATCGTCGGGCATCACCTGCTGCAGGACCGCGCTCGTCTCCTTGGTGTTGTCGCGGAGCGTCGCGCCGAAGCCCATCGTCTTCTTGCCGACGCGCGCCTCCACGATCTTCTCGAGACCCTCGAACGCGCCGCCGCAGATGAAGAGGATGTTCGTCGTGTCGATCTGGATGAAGTCCTGGTGGGGGTGCTTGCGGCCGCCCTGGGGCGGGACGTTCGCCACGGTGCCCTCGAGGATCTTGAGCAGCGCCTGCTGGACGCCTTCGCCCGAGACGTCGCGCGTGATCGAGGGGTTGTCGCCCTTGCGCGCGATCTTGTCGATCTCGTCGATGTAGATGATCCCGCGCTGCGCGCGGTTCAGGTCGAAGTCGGCCGCCTGGATGAGACGGAGCAGGATGTTCTCGACGTCCTCGCCGACGTAACCCGCCTCGGTGAGGCTCGTCGCGTCGGCGATGGAGAACGGCACGTCGAGGATGCGCGCGAGCGTCTGCGCGAGGAGCGTCTTGCCGCAGCCCGTCGGCCCGATGAGCAGGACGTTCGACTTGCCGAGCTCGACGTCGTCGACGCGGTGCCCCGCGGACACGCGCTTGTAGTGGTTGTACACGGCGACCGAGAGCACTCGCTTCGCGAGGTCCTGGCCGATGACGTACTGGTCGAGGATCTCGTTGATGCGACGCGGGCTCGGGATCTTCTGGCCGAGGGTCCGCGCCTTCGGCGCCTCCATGAACTCCTCGTCCACGATCTCGCGGCAGAGCGTGATGCACTCGTCGCAGATGTAGACGCCCTGACCCGCGATGAGCTTGCGAACCTGGTCCTGGCTCTTGCCGCAGAAGGAGCAGCGATATGGCTTTCCGCCCTTTGCGGTCGTCGTCATCTAGCGGGACCCTACCGGAACGCGCTCCTCGGTCTTGGCGAGCGAGATGAGCGACTCCTTGCCGACGAAGATGTCGTCGATCAGGCCGTAGGCCTTCGCCTCCTCGGCGCCCATGAAGCGGTCCCGGTCGACGTCCTTGCGGACCTTTTCGACGTCCTGACCGGTGTGGCGCGCGATGATGCGCATGAGCTTGTCGACGAGGGTCTCGAGCTCCTTCACCTGGATGAGCACGTCGGGCGTGTTGCCGCGGAATCCACCGGAGCCCTGGTGGATCATGATGCGCGAGTTCGGCAGCGCGTAGCGCTTGCCCTTCGCCCCAGCGGCGAGCAGCACCGCACCCATCGAGGCTGCCTGGCCGACGCAGATCGTCGAGACGGGAGCCTTCACGTACTGCATGGTGTCGTAGATCGCGAGCCCCGCCGTGACGACCCCGCCGGGCGAGTTGATGTAGAGATAGATGTCGCGCTCGGGGTCCTCCGATTCGAGGAAGAGGAGCTGGGCGATGATCAGGTTCGCCATCGTGTCCTCGATGGCATCCCCGATGAAGATGATCCGCTCCTTCAGCAGGCGCGAGAAGATGTCGTAGGCGCGCTCGCCACGGCCGGACTGCTCGATGACCATGGGGACATAGTTCGTCGCGGGCACGTTGTCCCTCCTCGCGTCGGTCGTGCTCTCAGTGTACCCACGGACGGCTACGATTCGGCCTGAGGAAGCCCGAACAAGAGTGGGTCGATTCCCCCGATCGCTGCGCGTGTACATCGCGGCGTCGAGCATCTACGCCGCGCTCGTGTTCCTCGCCGTCCACGTCATCTACGGGGTGGAGCTCGGCCGCGCGGGCGTCCGGCTGGCGGACTCGGAGGATCTCATCGGGTCCATCGACGTCGTCAGCTTCGCCGTGTGGATCGGGATCAGCCTCATCGCCGCGAGCGTGCTGTACCGGCTTGCCATGGCCCTCGAGGGCGCGCGCGGAGAGGGGGCCCAGCGGCAGGGCGATCTCGCGTCCATCTTCGCGCTCGGTCAGGCCCTGTCGGGGTCCCTCGATCTGGACGAGATCGCCGAGCGCTTCCTCGCGACGGCGCTCGAGGCGCTCGACCACGACGTCACGGCGGGCCTGTACGTGAACGACGAGGCGGTCGAGGGCTATCGGCTCGTCCGCGACCGCGGGCCTGCCGCCGGCCGGCTGTGGGAGGCGCGTTACTCGGCCGCGGCGCTCCCGGCGCCCATGCGGACGCGCGTCGTCGACCACCGCCAGGCGCTCGTCATCGCCGATACCGCGGCCAGCGAGGCCTGGCCCGCGCTCGCCGGGGGGCTCCGCGAGCCGGCTGGGGTGGGGTCGTTCGCGGCCCTGCCGCTCGTGTCGCACGACCGCCTCGTCGGCATGGCGGTGTTCTCGTCCGGCGAGGCGCGGACGATCACCGCAGACCGCCTGCAGCTCGTCGCGCTCGTGACCCAGTTCGTGGCCGCGGCCGTGCGCGCCACGCTCTCGCTCCGCGAGGCGGAGCGTCGCGCCGACCGCGAGGCCGCGGTCAACCGCGTGGCGCGGCGAGCGCGCGGCTCGCTCGACCCGGACCAGGTGCTCGCGGCGACCGTGCAGGAGCTCGCACGCGCGATGCGCGTCCGGCGCGTCGTCGCCGCGGCCGGCTCCCGGCCGGACGACCTTCGCGTCGCCTACGAGTGGAGCACCGCCGGCGCCCCGCCGCTCGGCGCGGGATCGACGGACCTCCCGGCCGCGCGGCAGGCGGCGGCCACCGGCCGTACCGCCGTCTACACCGACGACATGAGCCGCCTTGCGACGCCGATCATCGTCGCCGGCGAGCTCGCCGGGGTGCTCTCGCTCCACGACGACCCCGCGCGCGACTGGACGATGGACGACATCCGGCTCGTGGAGGCGGTCGCGCGGGAGCTGCGTGTCGCCATGGAGGCGGCGCGCCTCCTCCAGGCGCGGCAGCGCGAGAACGAGCGTCTCCTCGCGTTGCAGCGAGCGTCCGCGGTGATCGCGACGCGCTCGACGACGCGCGACGTCATCGACGAGGTGCTGCGCACGGCCTCGTCGCTCCTGGGTCAGGCGAGCGCGTCCCTGTACCTCGCCGACGGCCCCGCGCGGGTCCTCCGGCTGGCGCAGAACGCGGATCCGGCCGGCCGTCCGGTCAGCGCGTCGTTGCCGCCGGGTCACGCCACCGGCGATCTGCTGCGGCGGCTTGAGCCCGTCGTCGTGAACGACTACCAGCGGTGGAGCGGCGCGACGGCGATGGGCATCGAAGCCGGCTGCAACGCCGTCGTCGCCGTCCCGCTCGTCCGCAACGGTGAGCTCGTCGGCGCGATCGTGCTCCGCTCGTACGACGGCCGGACGCGCTTCTCCATGGAGGACGCGCGGCTGCTCGGCCTCTTCGGGGACCAGGCCGTCGCGGCGCTCACCAACGCCGAGGCGCTCGAGCGGCAGCGGAGCGCGATGGAGGAGCTCGAGAAGGTGAACCGGGCGAAGAGCGAGTTCGTCTCGATCGTGAGCCACGAATTCCGCACGCCGCTCACCGGGATCCAAGGGTTCAGCGAGATGCTGCGCGACGAGGAGCTGTCGCCGTCGGAGATCAAGGAGTACGCGGCCGACATCAACAAGGATGCCCAGCGCCTTAACCGTCTCATCAACGACATGCTCGACCTGTCGCGGATGGAAGCGGGGCGCATGACGCTCGACCAGCAGCCCACCGATCTCAACGCCATCGTGTCGGACGTCGCCGACCGCATCCGGCCGAGCGCGCCCGAGCACCGCATCGCGGTGGATCTCGATCCCGCGCTCCCGACGCTGCCGGCGGATCGCGACCGGCTGACACAGGTGGTCAGCAACCTCTTGAGCAACGCCGTGAAGTACTCGCCCACCGGAGGCGCGATCGTCGTCACGACCCGGCGGGAGCCCGCCGGTGTCCACCTCGCGGTCCGCGATCACGGCATGGGCATCCCTCCCGACGCGCTGGACGCGATCTGGGAACAGTTCTCGCGGGTGGAGTCGCGCGAGACGAAGGGCATCCAGGGCACCGGCCTCGGCCTGCCGATCGTGCGGCAGATCGTGACGATGCACGGCGGCCGCGTCTGGGCCGAGAGCGAGGTCGGTCGCGGCTCCACCTTTCACGTCGTTCTTCCTCTTGCGGCGAGCGGCCAAGCGGTAGAGGCTTGACCGCGAGATGGGAAGGGTCGTGTTCGTCGAGGACGACGCGACGATCAGGAAGCTCGTCCGGGTCGCGCTGCGCTCGACAGCGCACGAGGTGCATTTCGCCGCGAACGGACGCGAGGGCCTCGAGCTCGTCGCACGAGTGCGCCCGGACGTGGTCTTCACCGACGTCGCCATGCCCGACATGGATGGTCTGCAGCTCGCCGACGCGATGCGCGCGCGTCCCGACCTCGCGGCGATCCCGATCGTCATCATCACCGCGTCGCTGCAGCGCGAGCAGATCCAGCGCTACTTCGCGCACGGCGCGCGGACGTATCTCGCGAAGCCCTTCAGCACCGCGCAGCTCCGCGAGCAGGTGGAGAAGCTGGTGGGGACGCCACGATGAGGATCCTCTTCGTCGACGACGAGGAGCAGATCCGCAAGCTCTTGGCGGCGTATCTGGGCCGTCAGGGCTACGAGGTCACCCTCGCGACCGACGGCTACGAGGCGCTGAAGGCGATCCGGGCGAGCGCGCCGGATCTCGTCATCACCGACGTGATGATGCCGAACATGAACGGATTCGAGCTCACGCGTCGGCTCCGCGCCGATCACCGCACGGCGCGCATCCCGGTGCTCATGCTCTCGGCCCGCAAGGAGGCGGACGACGTCCTCACCGGGTACTCGGAGGGCGCGGACGAGTACGTCGCCAAGCCGATCGAAATGAGCGTCCTCGCCGCCAAGGTCGAGGTGCTCCTCAAGCGCGTGAAGGCCACGGCCGGCGAGATGGTGAAGCGCCGCGGACGCGTCCTCTTGTTCGCGCACGGCAAGGGCGGCGCGGGCGCGACCACGCTCGCGGTCAACTCCGCCGTCGCGCTCTCGGAGACCAAGCTCTACCGGGTGGGGCTGCTCGACCTCAATCTCGAGTTCGGGAACGCGCACGTGCATCTCGACATGAAGCCGTCACGGACGCTCGTGAACCTCGCGTCGCTCGATCCCGCGCAGGTCGACGACGCGGTGTTCGCGTCGCTGCTCATGCAGGATCGGAGCGGCGTGCAGCTCGTGTGCGGCGCGAACGCGCCGGAGGAGGCCGAGCTCGTCACCGTGCCGCTCGTGCAGCACGGCCTCGACCGGCTGCGCGCGACCGTGGATTACGTCATCGTCGACACGCCGCCCACGTTCAGCCAGCAGGTGCTCGCGGCGCTCGACGCGTCGGACGGGATCGTCGTCGTGGCGGAGCCGCACATCGCGGCGCTCGAGGCGGCCAAGGACTGGCTCGAGGTGCTCGCGAAGCTCTCGTATCCGCGCGAGCGGTCGCTGCTCGTGCTGAACCGCACGACCCAGTCGGGCCTGGAGACCGATCAGGTCGCCCGGTTCTTCAATCGGCGCCCCGACGTGGTCGTACCCTTCACGCCGATGTTCGATGAGGCCGCCGATCGCGGACGGCCACTCGTAGTCCTCCGGCCGGAGAACGCCGCGGCGAGGGTGATGCGCGACCTGGCAGCCCAGCTGACCGTCCTCGCGCCCGCGGGGCGCTGAGATCCGCATCCGCTTCTGGGGCACGCGCGGATCCATCGCGGCGGCGGGCCCGGAGACGATCCGCTACGGCGGGAACACGCCGTGCGTCGAGGTCGTCACCGACGACGGGTCCCTGCTGATCTTCGACTGCGGGACGGGAGCGCGGAAGCTCGGGCTCTCGCTCGCGGACAGCGGCGTGACCCGCGCCCACCTTCTCCTGTCGCACACGCACGGCGACCACATCCAGGGGCTGCCGTTCTTCCTGCCGGCGTTCACGCCCGGAAGCCGGCTCACGATCTACGGCCCGGCCGGGATGGATCGCTCGCTCTCCCAGGCGGTGGGAGGGTCGATGGACTACGCGTACTTCCCCATCCCGCTCTCGTCGCTGCCCGCGCGGTTCGACTTCGTCGAGCTCGACGAGACCGAATTCACCATCGGTCGTACGCACGTCCGTTCGCAGTTCGTGAATCACACCTCCCCGACGATCGGATACCGCGTGAACGCCGGATCGGCCACGTTCGTCTATGCGACCGACCACGAGGCGCACGCGAACCCGGCTTGGCGCCCCGACCGGCCGATCGGGCTCTTCGATCCGAAGTACCTCGCGCACTCCGGCGACCAGCGCCACGTCGCCCTCCTCGCCGGCGCGGACGTCCTCGTGCACGACACGCAGTACGCCGGTCGGGACGTGCCCGCGAAGGCCGGCTGGGGCCACAGCACGCTCGAGTACGCGGTGGACGTCGCGCTCGCCGGCCGCGTGAAGACGCACGCTCGTGCTGTTCCACCACGATCCGAACCGCGACGACCGCGGGATCGACGAGCTCATCGCCGCGGGCGAGGCGCGCGTCGCCGCATCGGGGCTCGCGATGCGGGTGATCGCCGCCACCGAGGGCGACGAGCTCGTCGTCGACGAGGGCGCGGCCGCGCCGGTCATCGAGCTCGAGCCCGCCGCGCCGCTGCTGCCGGCCCGGGCCCGCATCCTGGTGGCCGACGACGACGTCACGCTGGTGCGGATCCTGGAGACGGTCCTGCACGGCGACGGCTACGACGTCGACCCCGCGTACGATGGGGTGGATGCCGTCGCGAAAGCGACGGCGAAGCGGTACGACCTGATCCTCATGGACCTCTCGATGCCCCGGCTCGACGGCCTGTCCGCCTGCCGTCAGCTGCGCTCGGCCGACCGGTACCGGGGCACGCCCTTCATCGTGCTCACGGCACGCACGCGCGAGAACGACATGGCCGACGCGTTCGCGGCGGGATTCACGGACTACATCCGCAAGCCCTTCGCGCTGCCCCAGGTCAGGGCACGCGTGCGCTCCTGGCTCGCCCGCACGGCGGCCCAGAGGGTCTGAACCGCGGCGGCCCCGTCGCCGTATGAGGTGAAGTCGAACGACGAGCGACTTCGCCGCGAGGAGTGAGCCGGTGAGCGAGCGCGGCGGTTTGAACGAGACCCAGCGGTACTTCGTCGAGGAGCACATCGAGGACTTTCGCGACGGCCTGATCCCGCGGCGGGAGCTCGTCCGGCGCGTCACGCTCATCGCCGGGAGTGCCGCGGCGGCGGCCACCATCCTTGCGGCCTGCGACCTCTCGCCGCGCGGTGGCGCGGGCGGCGCCGCGTCAGCCACGGCCGTGGGCAGGAGCGTCGGAGGCGGCGCGACCCCGACCGCCGTTCTCGTCGCGGCGGGCCCGTACGCCACCCCGCCGACGGCGCCGACGACGGACGGCGTCACCGTGAAGCCGGACGATCCGCGCATCAGCGTCGCGAACCCCGACGTGAAGGGCGCCGACGGCGCGTCGCTGCTCGCCTACCTGGCGAAGCCGAGCCGCTCCGGACGGGTGCCGGGCGTCGTCGTGGTGCACGAGAACCGCGGACAGAGCGAGCACATCCGCGACGTCGTCCGCCGCGTCGCGACGGCGGGCTTCGTCGGCCTGAACATCGATCTCGCGGCGCGGGACGGCGGCGCCGCCAAGCTCACCGACCAGGCCGCCTACAACGCGGCGCTCGGGAAGCGCTCCACCGCCGACAGGCTCGCGGACCACAGGGCCGCGATCGAGTTCCTGAAGACGCAGACGAGCGGCACCGTCGGCGCGACGGGGTTCTGCTTCGGAGGCGGCGAGGTGTGGAACATCCTCATCGCCGGTCTCGACGTGAAGGCGGCCGTTCCGTTCTACGGGCCGCAGCCATCGAACTACGCCGACCTCTCGCAGACGAAGGCCGCGGTGTCCGCGGTGTACGCCGAGCTCGACACGCGCATCACCTCGACCGCGCCGCAGATGGAAGAGCAGCTGAAGAAGGCGGGCGTGCCGTACCAGATCACGGTGTACCCGGGCGTGAACCACGCCTTCCACAACGACACGAACGGGCCGGATCGCTACAACGCGGTCCAGGCGCAGAAGGCCTGGGTCGCGACCGTCGAGTGGTTCAAGAAGTACCTGGCCTGAGTCATCGCGCTCCGGCTTGCGGCGTCGGCTCGAGCGCGCCGGCGCCGCCCGGCGGAGTCGCCTCCACGACGCCTTCGCCGCCGCGGTCATCGTCAGCGCGGCACTCGCATACCGCGTGCAGGTGCCCGCGGGCTGGCGGCGGTCGGCCTGTCAGTCGACGCGGGACCTCTCACGTCCGCCGGGCACCGAAAGCGTTCACGCCCGTGGCGGTCCACGTCGAGGACGCGTCCGGTCGGACGCCCATGGAATGGCTCAAGGATGGCGGCTCGTCGGTCTACCGGCGCTTCGAGACCACGACCCTCGACGGCAAGGACGCCGCGCGCATCGTCGACACCGACCACGTCCTGACGGACGCCGCGTCGATCGCGCGCGGATTCGCGCAGAAGGACACGAGCTTCCTCGCGACGGTCGCGTCGCCGCGCCTCTCGCACCTGCGCGAGTTCGCGGGCCCGGACTGGGCGACCAGCGCGAAGGCGCTCGCGGACATCCAGCGATCGATCGGGGCCAGCCGCTGGATCGACCTCGCGCCTCGCTAGCGGCCGGCGGCCTCGTCCTTCTTCTCGAGCATCGCGCGCAGTGCCTCGCGGCCCTCCGGAGTGGCATCGCCCTTCGTCGGCACGATGATCTTCGGCTCCTCGGGCTTCGGAGCGGCCGCGCCGGTGCCGTGGAAGTCGACGGCCTCGCCGCCGGCCTTCGCGATCGCCTTCGCCTCGGCGTCCGGCGACTCGAGCCCGATGAGCTTGTCGACGGTCTTGCGATTGCGGATCGAGCGCGCGAGCGACGCGAGGACCACCGGGTCGCGAAGCACTTGCGGATCCTGCTGTGCCAGCGGCGTCATCGCCACCTGCGCCGCGAGCTCGTTCGACGTGACCGTGACGCCTTCCTTCTTCGCGATCGCCTCGAGCACGAGCATGGCCTTCGCGCGCCGCCCGGCGGCCTCGCGCCATTCGCCGCGGATCTCCTCCTCGGTCTTGCGCGCCTGGAGGAGGAATTGCTCGAAGGTGATCCCCTGCTCGCGGATGCGCGCCTTGAGGTCGGCGACGAGGTGGTCGAGCTCGTCCTGCACGAGGACCTCGGGCACCTCCACCTTCGAGACCGCGAGCGCGTGCTCCATGAGCTTGTCCGCCGCGGCGTCGCGCGCCTCATGGAACGCCGCGTGCGCGAGCTCGTTCTTCACGGCCTTTCGCAGCTCCTCGGCCGTCCCGACTCCCACGGTCTTCGCGAAGTCGTCGTCCAGCGCGGGCACGATCTTCTCGGCGATCTGGCTGGCGCGGATCCTGAACGAGCCGGTCTTCCCGCGCACTTCCTCGTCCGCGATGTCCGCCGAGAACGGCAGGTCGACCTCTTTTTCGGCCCCGACGGTGAGCCCGATGAACGCGTCGCCGAGACCCGCGATGGTGGGCGATTCCCGGCCGGCCTCGACGTGCGCATTCCGCGCGAACGGCGGCATCTTCTTCCCGTCGACGGTGAGGTCGATGTCGACCGTCACGATGTCGCCCGCGCGGGACTCGCGCTGGACCGGCTTGAGCTGCGCGTGCTGCTCGCGCATCGACTCGATCGTCTTGTCGATCTCTTCGTCGGTCGGAGGCACCGGCTCGACCGTGGCGCCGTGCGCCGCGTAGTCGCCGAGCTCGACCTCCGGCTTCACGATGACGGTCGCCTTGTACTTGAGCGGCTTCCCTGGCGCGAGCTCGTCCACCTCGACCGCGGGGTTGTCGATCGGCGTGAGGTCCTCGAGGTCGACGATCTCGCGATACGTCTCGTCGATCACGTCCTCGGCCGCCTCGGTCCAGAGATGCTCGGTGCCGTACTGGCGCTCGTACATCGCGCGCGGCGCCTTGCCTGGGCGAAAGCCGGCGATCCGCGCCTTCTGGTTGTGCCGCTCGAACACGCGATCGGCCTGGCGCGCAAGACGGTCCGCGTCGACCTCGACCTCGAGGACCGCCCGGGCACCCGGCTCGCGCGTCACCGTGTGGCGGAACGACCGCTGGGAAGGCGTGGTGATCGTGGGGGTGTCTGTCATGGAGGTAGAGATAGTCTAGCCCGGATGTTCTTCTACGAGGTCCACGAAGGCGACGAGGAAGTCGGCACGGCCGTGCTCCTCGGGCACGAGGAGCGCTTCGACCCGCTCGATTTCTTCGCGCTCGTGAAGAAGGCGCGCGCCCTGGTGCTCGATTCGTACGAGGAGGACACGCTGTCCGAGGCGATCGCGAACGAGCTCCAGCGAAGCCACGGCTTCGTCCACATCAGCGACGAGCTCCTCGTCGCGTCCGTCAACGTCGACGAGACCGAGGAGAATACGTTCCTGGTCACGGAGGCGGAGGACGCGCGCACGATCTTCGTGCGGCGCGACGACAGCGGCCACGCCCGCGACGACGACGGCGCGCGCGACAACTGAGCATGGCCGATCGCGTCGGACTCATCGGCACGGGGATCATGGGCGCGCCCATGGCGCGCAACGCGCTCAAAGCCGGCTATCCGGTCACCGTCACGAATCGGACGCTCTCCCGCGCCGAGCCGCTCGCGAAGGACGGCGCGACCGTCGTGCGCACGCCGCGCGAGGTGGCCGAACGCTCCGACATCGTCATCACCATGGTCGTGGACTCCCCCGACGTGGAGTCGGTGCTCTTCGGCCCGGACGGTGTCGCGAGCGGCGCGCACGAGGGTCTGCTCGCGATAGACATGAGCACGATCTCGCCCGCGCGCACGAGGGAATTCGCCGAGCGCGCCGCGAAGAATCGTCCGTCGTTCCGCACGCTCGACGCGCCCGTCTCGGGCGGCGAGGTCGGCGCGATCGAGGCGCGGCTCTCGATCATGATCGGCGGCGACGCGAAGGACGTGGAGCGCGCGCGGCCGCTCCTCGAGGCGCTCGGCACGACGATCGTGCACGTCGGCGATCACGGCGCCGGGCAGGCCTGCAAGCTCGCGAACCAGATCGCGGTCGCGATCAACAACCTCGGCGTCTCCGAGGCGCTCGTGTTCGCGGCCTCGCAGGGCATCGATCTCGAGAAGGTCCGCCAGGTCATCGCCGGCGGCGCGGGGGCGTCGTGGGCCATGCAGAACTACGCGCCGAAGATGCTCGCCGGCGATTTCCGCCCGGGCTTCATGGTGGACCTCCAGCAGAAGGATCTGCGCTTGGTGCTCGGCGACGCCGACGCGGCGCATCTGACGCTCCCCGGTGCGTCGCTCGCGCACGAGCTCTACAACGCGCTGCAGGCGAACGGCGAGGGACGTGACGGCAACCATGCGCTTATCAAGGTCATCGAGCGGCTCTCGAAGACCGAGGCGCGGTTCAGGCGCACGCAGGACTGAGCGCGCGGCTCCACGGCTTACGATAACGTCGCCGAAGAGCCCGGGTGGCGGAATCGGCTTTACGCGTCGGCCTTAGGAGCCGATGGGGGGCAACCCCCGTGTGGGTTCGAATCCCACCCCGGGCACCGCTACGGATCCCTCCTCGCTCCCCGATCGGCGTGCTCTGGAACACGGGCACGACGGGTGCATGGGACGGGCATTCGTGACGCTCTACCAGGGGATCTCGTTCTTCGGACGCGCCTTCGTCGCAGACGTCCGGACGCTCGAGGTGTGGGCGAAGCCGCTCGGCGTCGCCGTGGTCGTGCGGACCGGGCACGGCTGCGCCGGGCCACAGCTCCTCGCTGAGGGCGGCGATCGTCAGGTCTTGCTCTGGCGCGGCCGCTACCGGGCGGACCGAGCGCTGCGCTCGGACGTCCTCGCGCGCTGCTCGCTCGAAGGGCGGCGAGGATCGCGATCGTCGCTCTCGCCCGGTCGCCCGATAGCGGCCGAGGGTCCTGCCGCGGCCTTCTCATTGCCGCACCAGCCGACGGCTTCGCTGCGCCTCGGACCATGAGCGCATCGGTGCTCGTCGTCGACGATGACGACGCCGTCCGCGCCATCATCGTGGCCGCGCTCGAGGACGCCGGCTACGCGTGCAGCGAGGCGCGCGACGGCCGCGAGGCCGTCCACCTCGCGCGCGAGCGCCTCCCCGACCTCGTGGTCCTCGACATCGTGATGCCGGAGCTCTCCGGCGACGAGGTCCTGCGGATCCTGCGACACGACCAGCGCACGCGCTACACCCCCGTGATCTTCGTGACCGCTCAGGGCACGAGCCGCGACAAGGCGACGCGCCTGCTCGGCGGCGCCGACGACTACATCGCGAAGCCCTTCTCCATCGAGGAGCTCGTCGCGCGCGTCGCGGCCGTCCTCCGGCGCTCCACCGAGCTCCGGGCGCTCAATCCCCTCTCGGGCCTGCCGGGGAACGTCGCGATCGCGACGGAGATCTCACGACATCTCGCCAGCGACGACGGCGCCTCGTGCATGTACTGCGACCTCGATCACTTCAAGGAATTCAACGACCACTACGGGTTCGCGCGCGGCGACGAGCTCATCGTGCGCCTCGCGCGCCTGCTGCTGGAGATCGCGACGCGCCGAGGCGACGTGTTCGTGGGTCACGTGGGCGGCGACGACTTCGTGCTCATCCTTCCCGAATCCGAGGCCGCCGACGTCGCGCGCGAGATCGTCCGTGAGTTCGACGCGTTGGCGCCGTCGCTCTACGACCCCGCCGACCGGGAGCGCGGCGGGATCGTCCGCGTGGACCGCCGTGGCGTCGAGCGCCGCCTGCCGTTCGTCACGCTCTCGCTCGGGATCGTGTCGATCGCCGCGTCGCGCTTCCCCGACAGCGTCGCGGTCTCGCGCGCCGCCGCGGAGGTCAAGGAGATCGCCAAGCGCCGCGACGAGTCGAGCTGGGCGATGGATCGCCGCCGCGCACCGGAGAGAGCCACCGCGGACACGCTCTCGAACGAGCGCTGACCAGCGCTTCGCGAGCGCCTTCATGTTCCGGAGGCGGCGAACGGGAGACGGGCGAAGACCGCAGCGCTTCCGGCCGCGACAGCGGCCCCGGCGTCCTGTGATGTGCGTCCAGGGCGCGCCCCCGTCCGTCGCCCGCTGGATGCTGCCGCGCACCATGGCGTGTCCGGTGTTCGCGTCCCCGAAGACGACCTGCGGCGCGACGGGTGCGCCGCTCGTCGTGCCGTACGTCCACGTCGCGCCGCGGCCGGACGAAAGGTCACGCGGGATACGGACCGCGCGCTACACCTCGAGCTCGAGCCCCTCGCGCGCGACGAGCACCTCGAGTGATCCGAGCCGCTCGCGTCCGGTGCGCGACGCGGCGCGGCCGATGTGATCGAGCGCGTCGTCGTCGCGATCCGGATCGTGGTGATAGAGCACCAGACGCTTCACCTTGGCACGCGCGGCGACGTCGATGGCGCTGTCGATCGTCGAATGGCCCCACGTCGGCTTGAAGTCGCTCTTCAGGTACTGCGCGTCGTGGATGAGCGTGTCCGCGCCTTCGGCGAGGGCCACGACGGGGTTCGGCCGTCCGCTGAAGGGATCCTCGGTGTCCGTGGCGTACACGAGCGCCTTCCCGTCGGCCTCGATCCGGTACGCGAGCGCCGGTGCCGGATGCACGATGCTCGCCGCGCGCACGCGGTAGGGGCCGATGCGCTCGTCGGAGCCGTCCTCCATCTCCCCGATGTCGATCTTCGCGGGGAGATCGTCGAGATCCACCGGGAAGAAGGGGTCGTCCATACCGATGCCGAGCAGCTCCTTCATCGAATGGGACTGCTGCTTGGGTCCGATGATGCGCATCGTGCTGTTCGGCACGTACGCCGGCCGGAAGAAGGGGATGCCCTGGATGTGGTCCCAGTGGAGATGCGACAGCAGCAGCTCGATCGCGAACGGCTTGTTGCCGTTCGAGCTCATGAGCGCGATGCCGAGCTCCCGCAGACCGGTCCCGGCGTCGAGGATGAGGAGGGAGCCGCCCGCGTCACGGACCTCGACGCACGCCGTGTTCCCTCCGTATCGCACGGTCGTGGGACCGGGCGTGGGGATCGAGCCGCGCGTGCCCCAGAAGCGGATGTGCACCTAGGGCTGCGCCCCGCCGGCCGCCGCGCGGTCGCGCTCCGACAGCCCGCCGGCGGCTTGCTGCAGGCTTCCCATGCCCTGGTCGCCCGGCTTCGGCCAGGTCGGCTTCAGCTCCTCGATGGCGCGCTCGAGCTCCGGCAGCGCGCGATGCACCGCCTCCATCACGCGCGGGTCGAGGTGGTCGCCGGCCATGCCGTCCATGATCTCGAGCGTCTTCTCCAGCGGATAGGCGGGCTTGTAGTACCGCGGCGCCGTCAGCGCGTCGAAGACGTCCGCCGCCGCGACGATGCGCGCGCCGATGTGGATCCGGTCCGCACCCAAGCCCTTCGGATACCCCTTGCCGTCCATCCGCTCGTGGTGCTGGGCCGCGATGAGCGGCACCTCGCGCATGTCGTGGGGGAACACGAGGTGCGCGAGGAACTCGCCGGTCTTCTCGGCGTGCGCCTTCATGTACGCGAGCTCGGCCTCGTCGAGCTTGCCGGGCTTCTGGAGGAACTGGTCGCGCACCGCGATCTTGCCGTAGTCGTGCAGCAGCGCGGCGGCCTGGAGCTTCTCGATCTCCTTCCCGCCCCAGCCCATGGCCTTCCCGATGACGGCGGCGTACCGCGTGACGCGCTGGCTGTGACCCGCGGTCTGCTGGTCGCGCGCGTCGACGGTCACCGCGAGGGTCTCGATGAGGCTCCGCCAGAGGCGCTTCTGCTCCGCGATGAGCTGCGCGTTCTCGACCGCGACCGCCGCGGACGCGCCGAGCGCGGCGAGCGTCTCCTCGTCGGTCGCCGTGAAGGGGCCGCCGCCGCGCTTGTTGACGACCTGGAACACGCCGATGACGCGCCCCTCGTTCCCCTTCATCGGGAAGGTGAGCAGGCTCTTGGTGCGATAGCCGGAGAGTCGGTCGGGCTCGGGATTGAAGCGGGCGTCCTTGTACGCGTCCGCGATGTTGATCGTCTCCCCCGACCGCGCGACGCTCCCGGCGATGCCGGTCCCGATCGGGAAGCGGATCTCACCCGCGCCGAGCGCGACCCGCGACCAGAGCTCGTCGCGCTCGCGATCGACGACGTAGATCGTCGCGCGATCGGCCGCGAGCAGGTCCGCGGTCGCCTCCGCCATCGTGTGCAGCAGCGCGTCCAGGTCGGTCACCGCCATGAGCCGCCGCGTCACGTCGAGGATGACGTCGAGACGCTGGCCCGCACTGCGCCGGTCGCGCGCGCGGCGATCCGCGCTCGCGCGGCGCTCGACGCCGTGGGGCGGCGGCAGGTCTCGCGTGCGGCGCTCCTGGAAGCCGCGGCGGTCGTTCGCGCGGCGCTCGCCCTTCCCGTGCCCGCTCATTCCGAGGTGATCTTCTCGAGCACCGGCGCGACGGTCTCCGCGACCTGCTCGAGGAGCATCTGGTCGCGGCGCTCGAACGTGCCGCTGCGCTTGTTCAGCGCCTGGATCACGCCGACGGGCTTCCCCACCGAGCCCCACACCGGAACCACGAGCATGTTCAGCGTCCGGAACCCGGTGCGGACGTCGATGTCGCGATCGAAGCGCGGATCGGCGTACGCGTCGGGCACGTTGATCGTCTCGCCGGTGAGCGCCGCCTGTCCCGCGAGGCCCTCTCCCAGCGGAAGACGGATCTCGGTCGTCGTCCGTTGCGCCACGCGCGCCCAGAGCTCCTTCTTCTGGTTGTCGACGACGTACACGGTGCAGCGCTCGGAGTCGACGACCTGCGAGCACAGGTCGACGAGTCCGCGCAGGTAGGCCTCGCGATCGCGCTGCACGGCGAGGTGGCCGAGCTTCACCTGGATCAGTGCGACCTTGTCGTCGAGCATCTCCTAGTGATACCCGGCCACGGCCGCCTTCGTGACCTTGGTCTCCAGCGGCGGTGCGGGATTCGGATTGACGGTCTGGCCCACGCGGTTGACCTGGAAGCAGCGGACCGCCTCGGCGCGGCCCTTCACCGCGATGGCCCCGAGGTCGATGAAGTCGACGTCCTCCCCGAGCGCGCCGAGCGTCTCGGCGCTGCAGGCGACCTGGTCGCGCCGCGCGATGTCCGAGGACGTGAGCCGGGACGCGACGTTCGCGGTGTCGCCGATGACCGTGTACTCCATGCGGCCCTTGGCCCCGAGGAATCCGGCGACCACGCGCCCGCTGTTGATGCCGAAGCCGAAGGACACGTCCGGGCCGCCCTTCGCGCGCTCAGACTGGATCCACTTCTGCATCTCGAGCGCGCATTCGACGGCCTTCCGCGGGTGGTCGGGGACCTCGAGCGGCGCATTCCAGATGACCATGATGTTGTCGCCGTTGTACTTGTTCACCGTGCCGTCGAAGCGGTTCACGATCTCGACCATGCCGTCGAAGTAGCGATTGAGGTGGCCGAGGAGCGTCGCGGGCGTCATGCCCTCCGACATCGTGGTGAAGCCGCGGATGTCCCCGAAGAGCACGGTCACGTTGCGGTCCTCGCCGCCGAGGCCGAGCTGGCCCTCCTCCTCCTTCGCGAGGATCGTGCGCGCGACGGACGGCGTCACGAACCGGCCGAACGTGCTCTGCGTGCGCGTCACGGCCTGACGTTCCTCGACGAGGAGGTAGCCGAGCGCCACGACCCACCAGAACGCGGACGGGATGACGTAGCCCACCGACGGGACCTCCACCGGCCCGTTCCCGATGTCGCCGTTCGTCTGAAGGCCGAAGAGCACGTACGCGCCGCCGGTGAAGGCGACGGCCAGTGCGATCGCGTAGAGGAATCCGCGCAGGTGCCACCGGACGACGAAGAGCATGCCGAGGAGCGTCACGCTGAGAAGCTCCGCGAGCGTCGTGAGGAAGCCCTGCTTCAGGACGGGATAGCGGTTCGTGAAGATCGACTGCGCCGCGTTCGCCCAGATCTCGACGCCGAACATCTTCTGGCCCGGCGCATGCGGGACCGGATAGTCGTCGGGGACGGCAGAGAGCGAATGCGCGCCGACGAAGATCGTCCTCCCCTGGATGAGATTCCTCGGGACCGTTCCGGCGATGACGTCCTTGAGGGAGACGACGCAGAACTCACCCGGCACCGAACACGGCGGGCTCACCGCGTACGTGGGCGTCGCCGGCGGCGCGGCGTAGTAGATGGCCATCCCGCCGCCGCGGTTCAGCGGCAGGGTCCGCGTGGCGATGGGAGCGGGGACGACCAGACGGTCGCCGTCGACCGTGGCCTTCGAGAGATCCGCGCGCAGGTGCTTCGCCGCGGCGACGAGCGGCAGTCCGAAGTACCGCTCGCCCCCGGGGCCCTCGATGACGATCTGGCTGTCGCGCACGATGTGGTCCGGGTCGGGGTTGATGTCGACCGCGCCGAGTCCGGCCGCCGCCTCGCGCAGCTCGGGGATCGGCAGCTGCAGCGACGCGTACGTGGTGCGGTGTCCCCCGACCGCGAGCTCCTGGACGCCCTGCATCGAGAGCACGACGTTGCCCGCATCCTTGATCGCGGACGCGAGCGCGGCGTCGTCCGCGGGACTCGAGGACCTGTCGTAGAAGGCGATGTCGAACGCGACGACCGTCGGATTGAGCGGCTTGATCGCGCGGAGCATGTCGGCGTACGCGCGGCGCGGCAGCGGGTACACGCCGTACTGCTTCAGCGTCGGATCGTCGAGCGCGACGATGGTGATCTGATTCTTGACCGTCGCGGGAGAGAGCGCGATGGCGCGGTCGTACACCGCGGCCTGCAGGGTCGTGTCGAGCGCCTCGGTGAGCTGCGCGGCGGCGCCGATCAGCACGGCGATCGCGGCGAGGCCCGCGATGACGGCGCGCTGACGCGTCTGGCGCTTCGCCAGCAGCCGGCTGAACACGTGCCCCGCCCCTCCTCCCCGCCGCGCGCGGGTCGGGCTCAGATTCTAGGGTGCGCGATAGGGGCCCGAGGGACAGGGGCCCCGCTTCAGCGAGCGCGGCGAGCGTGTCAGCGAACGGAGCGAGCGCGTGCCCGCTCGAGCACACCCCGAAGCACGGTGACGCTTCGCGCGTAGTCGTCGAGCGCGAGGCGCTCCACGGGTGTGTGGTCGTATCGCGAGTCCCCGGGGCCGTACGCGACCATCGGGCAGCCCCACGCCGGGGCGAGGATGTTCATGTCCGAGGTGCCGCTCTTCACCTTGAACGTGACGTTACCGCCCGCGTCCGCGATCGCGCCGACGAAGGCGCGCGCCAGAGCCGTCGTCCGTGGCGTCCGCGCCGGCTCTTCGGACCCGATCGGCTGGATCGTTACCTTCGCGTCGCCGTCGTGAGCGGCGGCGATGCGCGCGACCTCGTCCGCGAGCTCCGTCGTGGCGATCCCCGGCGGCACGCGAAAGCCGATGCGCAGCTCGGCGCGCTCGGTCAGGCCGTCGGTGATGCCGCCCTGGATGCCTTCGAGGCGGCAGTCGAGCCTCGCGAATCCCGTCGCGCCGGGCGTGCGGGCGTCGCTCGCCGCGAGCACGCGCGACCAGAGCGCGAGCGCCTCCTCCGTGCACGTCGGTCCCGGCGCCGCGCCATGCCGCGCGCCGCGCGCGAGCGAGATCCGCAGCCCGAGCCGACCCTTGTACGCGACGGTGACGGCGTCCCATCCGGACGGCTCGCCGATGACGCACCACTCCGGCGGCGGAAGCGTCGCGCGATAGCGCGCGCCCTTGCTCGTCGGCGACTCCTCTTCCACCGCGCCGACGACCGTGACGCGCACGCCCGGGACCGGCGTGCTCGCGGCGGCGACGAACGCGGCGAGCGGGCCCTTCGCGTCGACCGCGCCGCGGCCCACGAGCTCGCCGTCCTCGACGCGGACCGGGAACGTCCCGGGCACGGTGTCGATGTGACCGAGCAGCACGACGTGGTGCGGGCCCTCGCCGATCTCGCCCACCGCGTTCCCGGCCTCGTCGATCGACGCGCGGTACCCGCGCTCGCCCATGCGCGCGACGAGCCATTCGACCGCGGCTCGTTCGTCGCGCGAGACGCTCGGGATCGCGACGAGGCCGCGAACGAGCTCGAGATCCCGCTCGTCGAGCGTGGCCGCTATGCCAGCACCTTCGCCGTCGCGGTGACGACGCGATCGATCTGCTCGGCGCTGATGACCAGCGGCGGCAGGTAGCGCACCACCGTCGGGCCGGCGCCGAGCGTGAGGATGCCCTCGTCCTGGAGCGCCTTGATCGTCGGCCCGGCGTTCTCCTTCATGTCGATGCCGACGATGAGGCCGAGCCCGCGCACCTCGCGGACCTTGTCGCCCGCGATCGCGCGAAGCCCGGCCACGAGCTGCGCGCCGCGCTCGCGCGCGGCCCGCGCGAGGTCGAGGCGGCGCATCTCGCCGATCGCCGCGATCGAGGCGGCGCACGCGAGCGGGTTCCCGCCGAACGTCGTCGAGTGCGAACGCTTGGGCAGATCGCCGAGCGCGCGCGAGAACGCGATCGCGCCCATCGGGACCCCGCCGGCGATCGCCTTCGCGAGACAGAGGATGTCGGGGACGACGCCGTACTGCTCGAGGGCGAACATCGTGCCGGTCCGGCAGAAGCCGGTCTGCACCTCGTCGATCACGAGGAGCGCGCCGCGCGCGCGGCAGAGCCGCGCCGCCTCGGCGATGAATTCCCGCGTGGCCGGACGCACGCCGCCCTCGCCCTGCACGAGCTCGACGATGAACGCGGCGGTGTCCGTCGTGATCGCGGCGTCGAGCGCCTCCGGCTTGTTGAACGGCACGTGCGCGGAGCCCGGGAAGAGCGCTTCGCCGCCGAGCGCCTCGCGATACTCCGGGCCCCAGGTCGCGGCGAGCGCGCCCATGGTCTTGCCGTGGAAGCCCCGCATCGTCGCGACGACGCGCGGCCGCTTCGTCGCCATGCGCGCGAACTTCAGCGCGCCCTCCACCGCCTCCGCACCGCTGTTGCACAGGAAGAAGCGGTCCAGCTCGGACGGCAGGATCTCGGCGAGGACGTCGTAGAGCTCGGCGCGGCGGTCGTTGTAGAAGAGCTCCGTGCAGGAGGCGAGCCTCCGTGCCTGCGCCGCGATCGCGTCGGCGACGGCGCGGTTCCCGTGCCCCAGGCTCGCCATGCCCTGTCCCCCGACGCAATCGACGTACGAGCGGCCGTCCTCGTCGTACAGCAGCGCGCCCTCGCCGCGCACGATCACGACGGGACGCTTCTGGTACAGACCGGAGGTGTGCGCGTCCTCTCGCGATACGGCGCTCCTGGGCCGCACGCTCATGCGCGAATGACCGTGCGGACGGCGGGATCGCCGGCGGCGGATCGGATGACCACTTCGTCCACGCCCGCCGCGAGCGCCTCGCGCGCCGCGAGGATCTTCTTCTTCATGCGTCCCTGCGCGAGCCGCTCGGCCTCCTCGAGCGTCGTCTCCGGAACGAGCGAGGACGGGTCGTTCACGTCGCGCAGCAGGCCGGGCACGTTCGTGAGGATGAGGAGCGCGTCGGCGTCGATGGCCGCGGCGATCCGCGCCGCCACGCGATCGCCGTCGACGTTGAGCGCCTCGTTCTCCATCGACAGCGCGAGCGGCGCGACCACGGGCACGCGGCCCGGCGCGATGAACTGCGCGAGCAGCGGCAGGTTCACGGCTTCCACCGTCCCGGTGTAGTCATCGCGCACGATGATGGTCTTTCCGTCGCGCACCGCGCGAACGTCCTTCTTCTTCCCCACGAGGAGCCGGCCGGAGAGGCCCGACAGCCCGATCGCGTCGACGCCCCGCTGCTGGAGCTTCTCGACGTACTCGAAGTTCTCGATCCCGAGGGCGGCCATGGCGAAGACCTCGAGCGTGCGCCGGTCGGTGCGCCGGCTCACGTGCCCGGACGGCGACGTGATCTGCTCCTGGGGGATGCCGAGGGCCGCGGCGAGGCGGTCGGTCTCCGCGGAGGCGCCGTGGACGAGCACGATCTCGTCCTGGCGCGCGACCTGGGCGACGAGGTCGGCGACCGCGTCGCGCGACACGCCCTTCGAGCCACCGGCCTTGATGACCGCCCTCAGCATCACGTGTCAGCCTAGTGAAACCGCGAACGCTGTGGGGCGGCGCCGCACGTCCGTCGAGCACGCTTCCCGCTGCTGCGGCCCCCGGCGGCGCGGCACAGTCACCGCAGACGCGACAAGGAGACGAGCGATGGTGACGGCGGCGACGAGGCAGCAGATCGAGATCCCCTACCCGGAGACGGACGACCCGACGCTCGTGCTGCGCACCGGGCCGTGCCGCGTGCGGTTCAGCGCATCGGAGGGGACCGCATGGGTGGGCGGGACGTACGAGGATCCGACGGGCGCGCTCCCGCTCCAGGCCCGCGGCGGCCCGACGACCGTCCTCTCCCAGAGCTTCGAGCCCGCCGCCTTCACGGGGATGGCGCTGCCGCGGCTCGACCTCGCCTTCGCACGCTCGCGGCCGTTCGCGCTCGAGATCCAGACCGGCGCGGGCGAGAACGCGTTCGACCTGGGCGGCCTGCCGCTGTCGCGCGTCTCGGTGAAGGCGGGCGCGGGCCGGTACGAGATCGACTTCGCGACGCCGAACCCGACGGCGATGGCCACCCTCGAGCTCTCGGCCGGTGCCGGGGCCATCGCCGCGAAGCATCTCGCGAACGCGAACTTCACGACGCTCCGCTTCGGTGGCGGCGTCGCCGCGTGCACGCTCGACTTCTCGGGACAGCTGCTGCGGGATGCGAGCGCGCGGATCGACGCGGGGCTCGGGTCGGTCGACATCACCGTGCCCGCGCTCACGCCGGCGCGCGTCGTGACGAAGGCGTTCGCGTCGGCGCGCCGGTCGTCGGGCGGCTTCGTCAGCCAGGGCGACACGTACTACACGCGGCCGGGGCTGCAGGGCGCGCATCCGCTGCTCGACATCGAGGTCTGGCTCGCGTTCGGCGCGCTGAACCTCGCGACGAGCTCGCTAGGGGTGTAGCCCGGGGAACGCGAGACCGGCCTGCTCGTCGAGGCCGAGCGCGACGTTCATGGCCTGGACGCCGTTGCCGGCCGCGCCCTTCACGAGGTTGTCGATCGCGCAGAGGGCGACGACGCGCTCGCCCCGCGGATCGACCGCGAAGCCGACGTCGGCGAAGTTCGAGCCCGCGAGCAGCTTCGGCTCCGGGTTCCGGAAGATCCCCGAGCGCTCCTTCACGATGCGCACGAACGGCTCCGACGCGTACCGCTGCCGGTAGATCTTCCAGAGATCCTTGTCCTCGACGGCGTGCTTCACGTACACGTGCGCGGTCGCGAGGACGCCGCGCACGAGCTCGACGCTCGTCACCGACAGGTCGACGCGCGGGCGGTCTCCGCCGAGCGCGAGCTCCTGCTCGGCCTCGGCGGTGTGACGGTGGCCGACCGGCCGGAACGAGCGCACCACACCGGCGCGCTCGGGGTGATGCGAATCCTCCGACGGCTCTCGGCCGCCCTCGCTCGAGCCGACCTTGCACTCGACGACGATCGGCCGCGCACGATCCACGATGTCCGCGGCGAACAGCGGAAGCAGCGCGAGGATGGTCGCGGTGGCGTTGCATCCCGCGCCGGTGACGCGCGTCGCGCCCTTGATCTCCGCGCGATGGAGCTCGGGAATGCCGTACACCCAGCGGCCGAGCAGGTCCGGATGCGGGTGCTCGTCGCCGTACCAGCGCCGGTAGTCGGCGGCATCGCGGAGACGGTGGTCCGACGACAGGTCGATGACGAGCTCGCCGCGCCGCATGAACTCCGGAGCCCGGTGCGAGCCGTTCGGCAGGCTGAGGAACACGACGTCGCACGCGGAAACCTCGCTGTAGCGCACGAACTGGAGGTCCGTGCGCTTCCGCAGGTTCGGATGCGCCGCCGTCACCGGCTTCCCCGCGAGCGACTCGCTGCCCGCGACGATCTCCGTCACGTTGGGATGCGACAGCAGCAGGCGGAGGAGCTCGCCCCCGGCGTACCCGCCGGCGCCGACGATGCCGATCTTCATCTTCGCGCTCGTCTCCGCCCGCTTCGCGGCGTCGCCTCGCCGCGCCGCTCCGCTCTTGCGGTCTCGCTCCTCACGGCGAAGCCGCTCGTCGCTCGCCGCTTCCTATTTCGAGGACGTAGTCGATCATCTTCGCGGGGATGTTCACGCCCGTCGTGTCGATGGAATTGCGGAACTCCATCGTGTAGTTCACCTCGTTCACGAGCAGCTCGCCGTCGCGCTCCAGGACATCGATCGCGAGGACGCCGCCCCCGACCGCCTTCGCGGACTTCACGCACAGCGCGTCGAGCTCCGGCGTCACCGGACAGTTCTCGGCCTTCCCGCCGCGCGCCGTATTCGTGATCCAGTGCTCGGAGTAGCGGTAGATCGCGCAGATCGTCTCGTCGCCGACGACGAACGCGCGGATGTCGCGACCGGGCTTGGCGACGTATTCCTGCACGTAGTAGATGGAGTGCAGGTAGTTGCCGAGCACGTCCTTGTGCTCGACGATCGCCTCGGCGCTCTCGCGATCGTTCACCTTCGACACGAGGCGACCCCACGAGCCGATGAGCGGCTTCATCACGCACGGGTAGCCCATCTCCTCGACCGCGTCCAGCGCGGACTCGGGCGTGAAGGCGATACGCGTCCTGGGCGTGGGGACGCCCGCGCGCACGAGGCGCATCGTGGTGAGGAGCTTGTTGCCGCACACCTCGGCGGTCTCGTACGTGTTCACCGTCGGGATGCACCAGCCGTCCAGGACCGAGAGGGCGTAGAGCGCGGTGCCGTGCTGGATGCAGCGCTCGAGCACCACGTCGACGCCGAGGTCGGGCTTCGCTTCGGTCGGAAGGACGAGGGTCCGATCGTCGATGACCTTGGTCTCGACGCCGCGCGACGCGAGCTCCTGCAGCAGCAGCTTCTCTTCGACGCGGACGCGAGAGAGGAGGACGCCGACCGCGGGGTCGCGCGTGCTACTCACCCCAGTCTTCTTCGGCCTTCGGCGCGAGCGCGAGCGCGACCGGCGACGTCGCGGTGACCTCGAGCTCGGCGCCGCAGTCGGGGCACGAGACGATCTCGCCCTTCACGGCATCGGAGCCGACGGTGACGTCGCCGTCGCATTCGGGACACTTCGGCACGGATCCCCTCCCCGCAAGCAGTTCGTGCGGAGAAGCGTACCTGTTAGTCGGCCTCCGCCGCATCGTCGCGGGCGATCTCCGCGCGCGATTTGTCGAGGTACATGCGCTCGTCCGCCGCCGCGATGAGCGCGTCGGCCGTCCGCCCGTCCGCGGGGAACCACGCGATGCCGAAGGACACGCGCGGGACGGGGTGTTCGGCGCCCGCCCAGTGATAGGTCTCCTCGCGGAGCCGCGCGCTCATGCGGCCGACGAGCGCCTGCGCCGGCAGGACGCCGGTCCGCGGCAGCAGGATGACGAACTCGTCGCCGCCGAAGCGCGCGACCACATCTTCCGCGCGGACCGACTCGCGCATGACCCGCGCGATCCTGATGAGCACCTCGTTGCCGGCGAGGTGGCCGGCCGTGTCGTTCACCGACTTGAGACCGTCGACGTCGCAGAGCACCACCGCGAGGATGTCGCCGTGGCGCGTGGCGGCGTGAATCTCGCCCTCGAGCCGCTCCATGAGGCTGCGCCGGTTCATGACGCCGGTCAGGTCGTCGTCGTGCGCGAGTCGGTGGGTCTCCGTGAGGAGGCGGGCGTTCGCGATCGCGATCGCGGCCTGCGCGGCATACAGGCGCACGAGCCGCTGGGTCTCGCTCGAGAAGCGGCGCGGCTCCGCCGAATACGCGGCCAGCGTGCCGATGACCTCGCCGTGCGCCACGAGCGGGATCGCGACCGCGGACTTGATCACGTCGTGGAGCGCGGGCGTGCTGTGGGTGTGTTCCGAGTAGCGCTCGGCCACGACGAGGTCGCGCGTCTCGAGCGCCGCGAGCGAGATGCCCGCCAGGGGCTCGCCGACGGAGTCGCGCAGCTGCGGCAGGCCGCCCTTGTGCAGCGCGCGGATGATGAAGCGCCGATCCGGCTCGGCGAGGGCCAGCATCGCGCCGTCGGTGCGGGAGAGGCTCGTCGCCTGTTCGACGACGAGCCGTAGCAGATCCTCGAGCGAGCGCTCGCCGGCGGCCGCCAGACCGACCTCGTACAGCGCTTCGAACTGCCGCGCGCGGCGACCCTCCAGCTCCCCGAGCTGGAAGTTCGCGTAGAGGGCGAGGCCGGCACGGGCCGCGAGCACGAGCGTGATGAGCGCGACCGTGCGCGTCACGATCTCCTCGGTCTTGCGGTTCTCGGACACGACGACGAGGACCGCGGTCACGACGGCGACTGCCGCCGGGAGCGTCATCCGCGCGAACTGCCGGACGCCGTGCGACGCCCTGCCCATGGGCAGCTGCTTGCCGCGGTCCTCGATCGAGGAGGTCGCGGCGAGGCCGATCGCGAGGAGCCCGGACATCCAGAGCGGGTCGACGAGCGATCCGCTCTCGAACGTCCCGTGCAGGTACTGCGGAAGGGACAGCGCGTACGCCAGGGCCGTCATGCCGACGCCGACGACGAGCCACGCGTTCGCGCGGCGCGGGGCGTCGAGCGGGGCCGCGAGCAGCGCGGACAGCGCCGCCGCGGCGGCCGCAGCGTACAGGATCGTGTAGAGGAGCACCGTCGTCGCGCCGGCGGGATCGACATCCATCTCGTTCACGAAGATGTCTTGCACGGTGAACGCCATCGCGGCGACCACGACGAGCACCACCGATCCGGCGTCGAGGAGCAGCGCGTAGACCGCGAAGCGGTCTACGCGCAGGAACGCGATGAAGCCACAGCCGAAGAGCACCGCGGCGAAGAGCGCGGCCGCGTCGGCGATGTTGGGGCTGTCGAAGGGCACCTCGGCGATGAGGAAGAGCGACCGCAGGAGCATGCCGGACATCCACGCCGTCACGCCCGCGCCGATGAAGAGCCACGGCAGCCGCTCGCGTCGGTGCGAGGCGGCGGCCGCCTGCCCGACGCGGCCGACGGCGCCGAGCGCGAACCCCAGCGAGCCGAGCGCCGCGACCGCGGACCGCTGCCAGCCGGGCGAAGCCGCGAGCTCGAGCGCGAAGGCGGCCGCGAGACCGGCAAGGCCGAGGGCGAGCTGCTGGTCCGACCCGCGCGTGAGCGCGCGCCGCAGTGCGGTCATCGCGCGAAAAAGGCTACGACCCCTCGGTAGCGTGGCGAGAGGCCCACGCGTCCTCCCCCGGGGGGCGGCGATGCCTCCTACCCCGCGAGGGGGAGGACGCAGAGGGCCACATCACCGGCCCGAGATACGCGCGGAGGGGCGGCGGGAGGACCGACGCCGCACGAGCACGGTGAACGGCGGATACGCGCGCTCCTCTGTGTCCGCTGTGTCCGCGCGTCGTCGGAGAGCCGCCGTGTGAGCCAGAAGGAAACTTATTCAAACCCAGGAGTACCAAAAGTTCGGAGAACACCCGGCTCCTAGACATCCTGTTGGCCAACTGCGATGAGCTGGAGAGGCTGATCCGGCTAGATAAGGAGCTTCCAAGGTCGAAAAAGGGTCAGAAGCCGGCAGTTAACTCCTGACCCCGCGGGCGGAAGGAATGATCTCGCCTCTTCCACCCAGTCTCTAGCGGCACCTCTCAGGCGGCACCTTCAGAACGGGACCCTCGCCACTGGAGAAGACCGAGAAGGATCGAACGCGATTCGACCTTCTTTGAGCTCTCCACCTCGTACATGACGGGTGAGTGCTTGCCGATCCAGTAGACGTGGCGCGCACGGGTGCAACGGAACTCGTTCGGCCGGATGTAGGTCGTGCCTGGATCGAAACGGCGATCAGCGACTGCCTTCTTACCGAGAGAGAACCCTCTCTTCTCGGCGAAGGAGCTGCCACGCCAGACTTGCTCGATCAAAGATCCGCACGGTTCGCCGCCCTTGCGGGTCTTCCTCATGCACACGAGGACCCTGTACGAATAGTCCGGCCCGTATTCGCCTGGGTGCGGAACTCCGCCTGATCCTCCCTTTCGCCAGCCCTTCCTGCCATCAAGGCGAAGGAAAATGAGCTTCAGGTGCCTCTTGTGGCGCCGTCCTCGTGCTGCGAGGAACTTCTTGCCGAATATCCTGCGCATTTGCTCAGGAGTTACGACTTTGATCATTACCTCTCTCCCTCTGTTCTTCTTCCGCGACTCAATCGGTAAAGCCGGCTGGGTCTCAAAAGAAGATGGGGAGCAGAGAGACTAGTAGCCAGGCATTTTACCGCGAAGCCTGAGCGGAATCAAGCTCTTTGAGATTGATGGCGACCGCCGGGAAGTGAAGTCAACGTCCACCCAAAGGAAATGGGTCAGAAGCGCGGTGTGAGCTTCTGACCCTTGACGTACTTGCTATCCAGACTCGCTGTGCACTCGGTCGGTAGCTCGCGGATATGCCCAGACCCGACGATCCCATTGAGCGGGTGGCTCGTTATTCCAGTTCTCCGGGAGTACTGGGTTCGTCCAAGCGGGATCAGGTAGCCACGCGTCCCAGCCATCTGAAAAAGGCGAACTCCGCGACTCGACTGCAGCGATGACGGACTCCGCCTCGCGCATGACTTCCGCTGCGAGCTCGGCCGAGAAATCGCCGTCGTGGACCTGCCGGTCGAAGAGCTCTTTGTCCTTCCACGACCAACTCCAATCTGGCGCTACGACAACATCGAGAGAGTGGTCGTTCGTATCGAAGCCGATGGACGTCCGGCGAAACGGCTCCTCCAGGTTGACGTAGTAGCCGAGGAACGTGTCCGCTGGCGGCTGCCACGAAAGCCAAACGGAGTGCGCACGACCGGGAAACATGAGCCGCAGCGTTCTGTACCACCACTGCGCGTCGACAAGAGCGCCCTGCCGCCATCTCTTATGCGGCGTGTTCTCGGGTAGGTAGAGGGCGACCAGATCCTTACGGTCTTCGACGACGAGTGCGCCCCAACTCATCCCTGGACGACCATCGCGGGTGATGTATCTGAGAACCACGGTCTCGCCGCGTGCGAAGTGTCTACTCACGAGGCAATTCGGCTTGCGCAGTCACTTTCGTCTCTCCTCTTCGTTGTGGTTGAACTCTCGCATTGAGTTTCGCCCTTTCGGACTCACCAGTTGGGGCACACACAAAGGACTTCGGCTGGCTCGCGCGTATGCGTAGAGAGCCAGCCTTAATACTCCTCTGGGAGCAGAAGCGTCGTCACCGATCGATCTGCTTCGGTGATGATCCAGAGCTTCTCGCCGCTCTTCAGCCGGTAGGCCGAGACCAGACGAAAGCCTTCACGAAGCGAGAGTTCGTTCTCACGCTTGTCCTCGTCACCCAGCTCGCCCCAGTCGCCTGCGGCGTGCCGGTACAGGAAGTGGAACGGCTCTTCGCTCGATTCTTCGAGGGCTCTAAGGGCCCCCGGCGTGGCGACGATTACTCCCAGGGAGAACTTCGGCGAGGTCATCGCCGTTCTCCCTCTCGGCGCGAAGCGCCGGCCTAGTTAGTCGCGAGTTCCATCCGGTCCGCCGATCACGACACCTTCGTCGTCATAGATCCGTCCACACTCGTTGCAGCGCAGGTTGACCTTGGCACCGCCGCGCGGTGCAGCTACTTCGAGTTGTTCCCACGACCCGCCTCGCGAGTCGGTCCGCCCGCAGACACAAATCCAGGAGTCGCATTTGCTGAGATCGTCGCCGTGGGCGTCATGGAACGCAGCGGAGTCGGCGAACTCTCGACGCGCGCGCTCGGTCTTGCGATCTTCTGTCATCCAGCTGCAAGCCGCGCGCTCGATCATCGCCTTCTCCTTTCTTTGTAGACATGTCATCTCACATCTCGACTCCGGAACGCAAGGGATCAAAGTGCATCAGCCTGAATCAAGTTCGGAGGAAGTCTGGCGTCAGCTCTCGTAACAGCTGTCGTGGCGCGTTCAGCGGACTGCGGGGTAGACGCTTCGCTGCGGGTAGCAGGAGAGGACGAAGCTGCTGCCACGCTGCATCAATGTCGGCGGCCTCACCCACATACGACTCCGGCCGCCCTGTCGCGAGCGCGGCTTTCCGCTGGACGAAGAAACAGATGAAGTCAGCGACTTGGATGAGGGGCGCCTGAGACGAGTCCACGAACAGTGCGGTGTCCAGGATCATCGAAAGCTCGTCGTGGCGTGCCAAGAAATCAATGGCCCAGTCAGGCGGCGTCGCCACCAAGCGCGCGATCTCGTGCTGTTCTGCCGTCTCATGCCGGTCGAAAAGCAGCAGCGCGCATTTCTTCTGCCGGTCGCTCGCACTTGGTCCGTAGTTTTGAAGGTGCACTTGTAGCGCGATGTGGACGGAGGCGATGGTCCGCGCTCGATGGTTCGGCGCCGTCCCAGCGGCACGCCGCGCGAGAAAGTCGGCGATGTCGATAGCGCTGACGGCGACCTTGTGTCTCCGCTCCGCAAGCCACGCGAGGATCAGTGCGCGCGCCTGAGCCCGCGCCACCGCTGGCGTAGGGGCCGCCCAGGCACCACGGCCTCGAAACAGGTCAGAGCCCTTCAGTTCGGAAACGGGACGACCGGCTAGCTCCGCGAGATCCTCAAGCAGCGCTGCGTACTCGCGTCTCGTGCGACTTCCGGTATACGAGTTGACCAGGACGGCCGCGACAACGAGGACCGGCTGATTCTGGTCGAATTGATCACCGGACTGGCCGCTCTCGTCGCCGTAGACAAGGAACATCGCGATGATTCTTGCTCTTGGTGTCTATCTCTGGGACGCACGCGTCAGTGCCCGAACGCCATGTCCTCATCGAACCGCCAGTTGGTCGCGAGCTTGGCGAGCGGATAGAGCTTCCAGCCGAGACGCCGCGCCACGAGATAAGCAAGCACGGCCTCTTCGACCGAAAACAGGTGCGTTCCGAGCGGGTGGTCGTAGCGATGCTTGGCGTCGTTGTTTAGTGTTTTGAAACGCTGCAACTGACCCCAGGTCACGTCATCAATTTCGGGCTTGAGGCGACGGAGCAGAGCGTCACCGAAGGGAAGGAAGGGAACGTGTCCGATTCGCTTTAGGAGCCCCTCGAGATGGGCGCCGCTGTGCTCAACGATCGATCGAGTGCGCCACTCGATCTCCCCGATCTCTCCGCAGAGGAAGTCGACCATGCAGTACTGGAGCGGCTTGAAGATGTCGCGGTCTGCGACCTCGCAACGGGTGATGCCCCACCGAGGGATACCAAGTGTTCCGGGGGCGTTCGGCCGATTGTCGGCAATGCGGCTCAGGCTCGGTCCCGGAAAGGAATCGTCGAATTCCTGCAGAGCCTCAACATCCAACGGGTTTGACGAGGCGATCGGGATGAGCCTCTCCCATTCGTCTTCGGAGTGGAGTTCGATCGCGAGGTCGGCCAAGAGAGTGAAGGTGGACATCTACTGGTGTGGTTCGCGTTGGTGGATCTTCTCGTGGCAGGCTCGGTGGAGGAGAACCGTATTTCCGGCGACGTAACCCTGATGCCTGGCGAACATACGCAGTCTCTTGTGGACGTCGCGCCCCTTAGGTGTGTCGAGGTCCTTCCCGCACTCCGGACAAACTCCGCCTTGCGCGCGGAAAAGCTGCTCGCGGACTTTGGTCTGGTCGACCATGTTGCGGTTGATCGAAGAGAGCTCAAGGCGCCATGAGAGGTACCAATACGTTTCCTCATCGCCGCCGGACCACTTCACAAGCATTCCTTCGACCTCAGACAGGAACGGCTTCTCAAGACTCTTCAGTCGCTCAGCAACTTCAGCCTTCCGCCATGTCTCGGGCATCACGCGCCTCCAGGAGCGTCATCTACACGGGCAGCCGCGGATAAGCAACTAGTTCGTCGTACAACACCTGCGCGGCACGCATGAAGTCATCGAAGTAGGTCTCGACGACGAACTGATAGACGTCGCCTGACCTCAGTAGACCGCACGGCGCGGGCCCGAGCATGGCCACTTCGCAATTGCCTTTCGCGCTGAACTCATGGGCGAAGCCGTTGCGGTAGATGTTGTAAATCCGCTCGGGGCGAATTGCGGCTTCAAAGTCGCGGTACGCAGGTCCCATCGAATGAAGAAAGGCGAGAAAGTTCTTCTCGCCTTGACCGGGTCTAGGTTTGTCCCGTTCACTGACGCCGCGACGACCGGTCTTGAACGCGCCCAGGTACTCCGTGTAGCAGAGGAGACCGAGCGCTGACAGGTAGTTACCTCCACCAGCGTGGGGACCCGCACTCTCGCCGCGATCCTCAGCCTCCTTCGTCCGTCTGGCGTGATAGATCTCGCGCGTGATGTCACCCTTGATGAAGCCGAAGACCGCCAGATCGAAGAGTTCCTTGATGCGGTCGCCATCGTTTGGAGCTGAGCGCTCGCGATGGTCATCGATGTCGACCGCACCGTGCGCCGCAATCAGTCCTTCCTCAACGAGGCGGCGGCGCAAATCCGTGTCGACCTCAGGAGGAGCGCTGCTCGCGTATTTCGCCGCTTCAGCGAGCCGATCGGCCGGAATCTCGGTCTTCCAGTAGCGGACGGCATTCTCAACATTCCATGGCCACGGGAAGTCGTATTTGAGATCCGTCCAAATGGCGGCATCTAGTTTCTTCTCACGCACCCAGTTGCGAATGCCTTCCCATGGCACACCCTCGCGAGATCGATGTCGCTGCGCATCAGCGGCCACGACGTAGCCGATCTTGCCGGCGCTGCAGCCCTCGCGGCACGCGAGGTCGGAGATTGCTTCGTCCAGCTCGTCAAAATGGCTGAGGGCATATCGCGTCGGAACCGTCCGTGTGTGCCGCTCATCGATGACGTATGTGAGATGCCCGTGACCCGACGACAGGCGGGACAGCTCAATCGGAAGCGCGGGACCGTCTCTCTGCCAGTCCCCATCGATCTTGAGGTCACCGCGGTCCCATACGAGTGATCCCCACGCGAGGATCGCGATCCTCATCTGAGGCTCGCCCTATTCACTGCAGAAGACCTCGAGTGGGGCGTTTGCAGTTTCGCGGACGTAGACCTCGGTTGAGGCAAGCAGTTGCAGCTGGTCCTGGCTCGCTGCGGTCCTCGAAAGTCCAGGCTGAGCAATGGCGAATGAGAATCTCGGCTTCAGCAGCCGCGACTTCTCGCGCAAAGTGAAGAAGGTATTGGGCGTGCCAATCACAATGCCGCTCGCTCTGCCAGTACGCTGTCTCTTCCGCTCTCGATGCATCAGTCGGCGAATGAGCACGCGTGCATCCTCCTGCCACTTCACGGACTTGATTACCTGCCCACACACCTCATAGAGGTCGTGCACGCGAGCACCAGGTTTCCCCTCGGATGCGTACTTGCAGTGAACCAACATGACCTTGAGCTCTTTGTCCTCGACCTTAAGGGCAACAACATCGGCGACTTCGCCGGTTCCGTCATCGTCGATCACCAGATCCCATTTCGCCAGCTTCTCGACACGTTCAATGACCCGTGCCTGAATAGAGTCGCTTTCACGATTCGGCCCTTGGGATTCCTTTCGGAGATCAACGCCTCTCCAATCGAGTACCGTCAGCCTCTCGGGGTCGAATGCCGGTAGGTCTCGATCGATCTTCAGCAGGAAGCCATCGGGCGTAACGGCAGCGTTCTGCTCAAACCGAATCCACAGCCCCTGCTCGGTCAGCCATGTGCTTAGGGGCGTACGGTTCTTGCGAACGACGACATCTAGGTCGGAGTGGACGCCCTTATAGACGACTTTCCCTTCCGTAACGCGCGCCTCGTAAGAGACCGCGCCACCAGGCGTTACCACGTCAAACGGGATGGCACCTGTTGTCTCGAACTTCGTGATCTCGAGGTCAGCGTCAATAAGAGGCCAGGTCTTCTCGCCACTTGCGAGGCGCACTTCCTCACTGGTGTTTAGGAACACGGCCCAGGGCCATTCGAGGGCAAGGGGCACGAGAGCCGGTCGACCGTCGAGCACCTGCGGCCGAATGAACTTCTTCATGAGCTCCGACAGGTCGATGGAGTCGTCCGTGAGTTTCGCCCCGACGTGATCGCACCAGTCGACCCACTGCTTCAAACCGTGAGCGGCCCTGAAGCTCCAGACGCGGCCCTTCAGGGAAGCGCCGAGGCTGACGCGACTACCGTCTTCGTACCCGTAGGCAAAGAGGTTCGTCTTGGTCTTCGTTTTGGCTTCGGCAAGTGGAAAGCCCTCGATGACATCGGCCCCGACATGCAATGAGAATCGGCGGCTACGGTTGTGGATGTCGAGAACACCTACGTTGGTTGGGACAAGACGATTGACGTTGTGCATGATCCGGAAGACCTTCTCGCCAGTGACTCGCTCCGCGTCGTTCCCGCATACGGCTTTGGCAAGACCCTCGTGCAAGCTGTCGTTATTGGAACTGTTGATGTAGAGAAGCCGCCGCTTGTGATCCCAGTACAAGACGTAAAGGTCGTGCTTCACGTCCTGAACCGTTCGAACGTCGCCCCAAGGAACCGCTGCGGTGATCTTCGTTACGAACCAGGCAACCCGATCCGCGCGGCTAATAAGAATTGGATGGGTGACGAGGATGTCTTCGGGAAAGACCGTTGTGATCTTCTCCGGCTGCCAATCTGCGGAACCCGTCTTGTAAGCAACCGTGCTCATCTTGGGCTCTAGATTGGCGATGGGAATCTCCTCGGCCGAACCCGTGAACGAGCGATGGAACTCGCTGGCGTCCTCCTCCTCCCCGACAGCGCGTTGGGAGAGATTGCGAATGACCTTGTTCCAGTCAGAGTCCTCGGCGTAGAGCTCGCGTAGGTTCTCGTCGTAGTCAGCATCAGGCTGCCCAACCACAACGGTGGCGTCACCGATCGTCGAGCCGGCAACACGAGCGAATCGACCAACAAACTGCAGGGTGACGGCGAGGCTTTGGTGTGTGTCGTGGACGGCGGCGATCTTGAGCGAAGCCAGGTCAAAGCCTTCCCCGAGCATGTCTACACAGACGATCACGCGGGTGGACCGGTCTCGTAGAGCCTGCAGCGCCGCCCTTCGATCCTTTGCCGAAAGACTGCTGTGCAGGATCACCGGATTGAAGTCAGAGGCGATCTCTTTGTAGATCTCAAGGATCTGTTCGGCTCGACTGATTCGGTTGACGCGAGCCATGACAACGTGATCGAGCTTCGCCCGCCGATCTTTGCGCAGCTGCTCGACCGCTTTGACTGCGATCGCACGATCCGGATTCTCAAAGTCGATAACTGAGTAGTAGTTGATCCGCGAGAAGAGACCATGCTTCTGCGCTTCACCAAGTGGGTACGCGTAAAGCAAGCGACCACCAATTGGCTTTGCGTCTTCTCGGTAAGGTGTCGCGGTGAACTGAACGACGTGCTTCCCCGCGAACTCCTCACGAATCTGCTTCCACGTGCGGGCGGCGACGTGATGCGCCTCATCGACAAACAGGTGGCTGCATTCCGCGAGTAGGGCCTTCCGCACGGGCTCTGGACATGTCGTCAACGCTGCAGCCGTAGTCAGGATCACATTGCAGGCTTTGGCGAATTGGCGCGCCGATGCCTCGGTCTTGAACGCGTGCTCGACCCGCCCAACGACGGGCCGCGAGGCCGTCTCCTTCACGACGCCAAACTCTTGGAGCACGCCGAACGACTCGAATTTCGCCGCGAGTTGATTTCGCAAGGCGTCAGAAGGAACCACGACTATGAGACGCTGCGGCCGCGCGGCGGCGAAGACTCCGAGCATCGCGTCCGTCTTACCTGTGCCAGTTGGCATGACGACCGTTGCGGGTAGAAACGCACCGGTTGTCCAGTGACCGAGAACCGCGTGAATCGCTCCGATCTGCGGAATTCGCAGACCGCGACGACCCGACTGGAGATCCTCTTCGACGAACCTGAACGCATCCGTTAGCGACGCGAGCACGGTCGCTGGATCGGCCGCGATAAGTCTGCCGACCCAGCGAAGCCCTTCGAGATCGCTTGTTCCGAATGGCTTTCGAAGGATGGACGGTAGTTTCGGTTGAAGACCGCGCTCCGTCGCTGTCAGCTGCTCGCTCGATCGAACGATTCTTTCCGAGCGTCCATTCGCGAACTTCAGCGTGGCGACGCCACCGACGAGCTCAAGGGTGGCATGTTCTTCGGGCAAGAGCATTTGCTGGATCGAGTTTCGATCAATGATTTTGGCCGTCGAATAGCACGGTGGCACGAGGATCTGTTCCGGATCCTTGGCAGAGCGTCTGAGTGTGATTGTCGTCGTCATGCGACCTTGGCAGAGTCGGACAGGACGAGCTCGCCGCGAAAAGCGGCTGCTAGGACTGCCCGCGAACTGCGTTCAGCCAGCCGGGCGGCGGACTCGATCTTCGCTTCGACTGACGCCGCAAGCCCCAAGAGCGCGGTCACCCGTCTAACAATCTCCGCCTGCTCCTGAGGACTTGGAACCGGGACTGGCAACGCCTTGAGCGTCGACATATTCAACGAGGCCAGATTGACCGTCTGCTTACCGCCTGCCTCGAAGTAGGCGGCACCAATCGTGTTCCCGAACCACGAGTAGAAGCGTGGTTGCATCGCGGAGTTGCGCAGCCGGGCGCGGAAGACATGGTTCTGGTGAATACATTCCTCGATCTGCCCATCCCATACCCAGCCGCGTCCCAACTTGTCCCGGTCGCCGCCTTCATTGAAGAGCACGTCGCCGGGCTGGAGACGCAATTCAGTGATCCTTCGCTCGGTTGCAACGATGTTCTTCATCTCCGACAGATCGAGCCAACCACGTTGAACGTTCGCGACGCGTAGGTATGGGACTTCACGCATCGGCTCGTTTGGATCCAATTTCGCGCCCTTTTGAACGCCTCCTTTGATCTCCGCGATGTCCGATAGTCGACACCAAGTCCATTCGCTCGGCGTCTCAACAAGCCGAGGCACGGGGCCACTAGAGGACGTCACCGCCATCGGTTCTGGCTGATGTTGATCACGCCACTCTGCGGTCAATCGTCCCGACGTGGCGGATGCGAGAACGGCATCGCCGAATACTTGGATCGCGCGGCGTGCTGCCTCTATGTGTTTGGTCGACGACTCTTCCTTCGCAACAGCCGTTCGGAACAACTCGGCAAGATGCTCTTGATCGGTCAACGGAGGCACAGGGATCGGTATCAGGGCGATATCTCGAGACGAGAGGTGAGTCACTGTGGTCGACGAGGTTGCGTCGTGAATCGCCTGGAGATAGGCGGGTAGCACGTGGGTAAGAAACTCCATGTTCAAGAGCTTGGCGTCGGGGACCACTTTGCAGACCCGCTGGTTGAGAAGCGCCTCCGAGCCGCGCCAGCGCGCGCATCGGAAATCGCCGTCCATACCGACAAGGAGATCATCCGGGCGAACCAGATAGCGCTCCTCGTAATCACCTACGTAACCGACCTCGGTTTCATCGTTGAAGATGTCGCGAATACGAATCAAGGGCTTTCCTCCGTTGGCTACGAAGGCTGCCGACTTGAAGGCGAAGCCATTGACGATTTGCGCAACCTCACCCAACGGACGTCGCTTCCATGTAGGAGGCACCTGGAGGAGCGGCAATCGGGACTCTTCCACTATTTGCGCAGGCGATACCGGGAGGCTCATGGACTGGTCCCGTTGCCTTCAAGAAGGCGCTGCAGGTCGCTGAGGTCGTCGAGCGCGAGCTTCAGCTCAGCCAGCGCCGTTGTGACTTGTTCCTCGGGATCCGTGATCAGATTCGGATCTTCGAGTTGCTCATCGCGAAGCCACTTGAACGCGTCAAGCTTGTAGTGGTGCGCCTTGATCTCCTGAATGTCGAAGCACTTCCAACGACCCTCGGCAGAGTCCGTCTCCGATCGCTTGCTCTGACCGTTCGGGTCTGGACCAAAGCAGGCTTCGAACTCCGCGAAGTGAGACGCTGCGAGCGGTCGCTCCTTCTTCGTGACTTTCGGGACGTTGGCGCGAGCGTCGAAGATCCACGTCTTTGTGGTCGGACGCCCCTTACGAAAGAAGATCACATTCGTCGTGATGCCTTCGCTGTATGGGGAGAAAGTGCCGCGCGGCAGACGGAGCACCGTGTGAAGCTCACAGTCCTCGGTGAGTACCTTGAACACTTCACCGGCTTGATCTGCGAAGAGCACATTGTCTGGTACGACAATCGCGGCACGTCCGCCCGGCTTCAGGATTGTGAGGACATGCTGAATGAAGTTGAGCTGCTTGTTGCTCGTCGACACAGTGAAGTCGTCTCGACTGGGCTGTTCGTTGGCGCCCCTCGTTCCGAAAGGCGGATTGGTAAGGACAACGTCGTACCGCTCGCCACTCGGCAGCTCGGATATCGAGTCCTTGCGCTCGATGTGGGGCTCAACTTGGTGCAGATAGAGATTCATGACTGCGAGACGGCGGGGTTCGGGGTCGATGTCCTGGCCGAAGTACGTCTGAGTGCGGATGCGCTTTGCCGTGTCGCGGTCGAGCGACCCCTTCGTCTCCGCCAGAAGCCATTCATAGGACGCGACTAGGAATCCACCAGTCCCGCAGGCCGGATCGTCGATCTTGAAGTCACGCGAAACGCGCGGGTCAGGCTTCATCAGCCGGACGATTGATCTGATGAGAAGTCGAGGAGTGAAGTACTGCCCCGCCCCCTTCTTGCCCTCTGACGCCGCCTTTTCGAGCAGTCCTTCGAACGCAGCAGCTTTGACGTCGACATCGAGGGACGTCCACTCCGTCTCATCGATAAGAGTGATCAGTCGTTGCAGATTGACCGGGTTACTAAATCGCGACTGCGCGCCACTGAAGATGTCGCCGAGGATTCCAGGTTGCCTTCCGAGAAGCCTCAACGCCTCAACGTACGCATCGAGCAGATCAGTTCCGCTCAGGGCCCTTAGATGGGCCCAGTCGGTGTTATTAGGGAGAGCGAGATCGCGCTCGCTGGCCATCTTCAGGAACAGCAGATAGGTGAGCTGTTCGACGTAGTGGCTGTAGCCGATGCCGTCGTGGCGCAGTGTGTGACAAAAACCCCAGAGCCTGGCGACGACGTCAATCACGCGGCGACCTCACGATTTAGATCCGCCACGAGATCGCCAAGCTTTCCGTCAAACACGCGGTTAGCGCGACCCCAGCCGCCGCGATTTGAGAGAACCGGCATGTTGTCAAAGTCGTCCTTTTCGATCGAAAGGTTGGCGATGAGGTGTTGCCGGATGTAGTCCATCCAGGCTGACTGCTCTTCTGAAAGCTTGCGGCTGAACATCACCCGATCGATCGCTAGCGCCACCCGCTCCTCGGCCGTGAAGAGCGGGGAGCTCTCCTTAGCGGCCTTCTTGACCATCGAGATGATGTCGGCCATGGCCTTATGAGACGTGGCCGCGTACGCCCGCTGCAGGTTCTCCTCGGTGAAGTGCTCTGGAGTCTTCAAGAGAGCGGTCTTCAGTTCCTTCAAGGGTTCACTTCCCCACGCCTGCGGTCGCGAAAGCAGAATCGAGAGAGCGGCGATGTGCTCCGAGTTTGTCTTGACGAACTCGGAGAACAGGGTCAGGTAGTCCGCCGGCTTGTATTCCTTGCCGGTCGCGCCCTTGATGAGCCACTCCGACGAAACGACGTCCACGACGCCCGGGGCCTTAATGAAGATCCGGTCCGGCCGCGGGTAGTTCTGAAGAAGGTTCTGGAACGACGGATCACGTAGAAGCTTCATCGTGTCAGTGAATGACTCACGAAGCTGCGCGGGAAGATCCTCCGCGAATCGGCCGAGGTCGCCATCCGGGACGAACCTGACGAAGAGGTCCCGCGCGTTTCCAGACATTTCCTTCTCGATCCGACGGAGCCTCCGAACAAGACGCCTGGTCGAGTAATCGCGGTCGCGGTTTTGCCAGATGTCGTCAATGACCTGAACGATCGTCTTGCCGTCTGACTCCGGCGGCTCGGCTGTGATCGCCGTCGCGTTACGGAAGTACTCAAGGAGACTTCCGTTAAAGCAGTCGAAGACGACGAAGTGCGACTTGTCCGGGTACTTCTCGCCCTTCCTGGTTCCGCGCCCGAGCATCTGCTCAAAGAGGATTCGAGACTTAACCGGCCGCAAGAAAACCAGGTACTCGAGATCGGGAATATCAACACCGGTCGTCAGGAGATCGACCGTGACGACGATTCCGGGATTGGGTCGATTCCGAAAGAAACGGATCTTTTCCAGTGGCCGATCGACTTTACCGGTGATCTTGGTCACGAACGCGTCCCCACGGCCGAACACTTCACGGGCCAGATCGACGAGCTGTTCGGCGTGAGACGTATGCGGCTGATCGTTATCGGCGAAGATCAAGGTCTTAGGGAAGCGGCCGAACTTCTTCTCGTGTTCGTCGGCGTACTTCTTGAGCTCCTGAAGCGCTTTTCGATTCGCATCTGGCGCAGTGATCAGCCGTTCGATCTTGGCCGTATCGAAGACGCGCTCATCTTCCAACAGATCTAACTGCTGGACTCCCGTCATCGTGTCAACTTCTTCGACTTCTTCCCCTTCCTTGAGGAAGATGCCGTTCATGCGGACGTCCGACTTGACCGTCACGACGTCGTAGTCGACCAGGAAGCCTTCGCGCACCGCCCGTTCATACTCGTAGCGATAGGCGATGTTCTCGAAGTAAGCCGTCGTGTGTGATGCCGGCGTCGCCGTCAGGCCGATTTTGATCGCGTCAAAGTGCTCCAAGGTGTTGCGCCAGACCGAGAGCTCCTTCGAGGAGTACCCGCGGTGGCACTCATCGGCAACGATGAGATCGAAGGCATGAATCGGGATGTTGAGTTTCTCGGCATCTTCTTCAATGTCGACGTCGCCTGAACCAAGAACCGCTTCGCGGCCGAAGAGGTTGATCGCCATTCGCTGAATGGTGCAGACGTAGACGAAGGCGTCACCAAGCTTCGGGTTCGTCAGTGAGGATGTCGGCAGAGTCGTCGGATCGAAGTCGCGGTCGTCGCCAAAATCCTCGCGGTGAAACCGCTGGCTGAAGACGGGATAGAGCTTGTCGAACTTGAAGCCGGGCTCCGGTTCGAAGGAGGCAAAGGTCCGCACCGCCTGTGCTGCAAGCGCCCTGCGATCGACGAGGAAGAGAATCCGCCTGGCAACTCCTGACTTCATCAGCCGGTAGATCTCGGAGACGGTCATCACGGTCTTGCCGGTACCAGTCGCCATTGGGACCAAGAGCTTGCGTTTGCGCTGTCGGATCAGATCTTCGATCGCCAGGTTCGCCTCGCGCTGATACGGCCGAAGGAAGTCGTTGAACGGGATCGTTTTCAGCTTGGCGATCTCAGCGTCGAAGTCGCGGGTCAGCATCTCGCGAAGAGCTGTGGGCGTATGGAGTCCGGAGACGACCCGCGAGCGGTTCAGAGCATGGCGAACGTCCCGAAACCAAATGACCTCGCCGTTTGACGAGTAGAGAAACGGCACACCGAATTCGTTCTGATAGCGCGGCTCCTGGGGGATCCCCTTCGAATAGCGCTCGGCTTGCGACAAGACTTCCTGTGGGCCGAGGCCGACCTTCTTCGCCTCGACAACGCCTTCAATTGATCCGTTGTCGCAAAGGGCGTAATCGGCGGGACCGGCTAGTGTCGGCAGCTCGCAGACCGCCGTCGCGCTGAGGCGTTGGGCATCCCCGATAGGCACGGCGCGGCTGAGCTTCCACCCTGCGGCTTCAAGCTTTGGATCCAGCCGGACGGCCCGTGTTGCTGCTTCGCCCTCTCGGCGCGTCATGTCGATTTGGTCCTCATCCCTGGTTCCTCGCTCGTGGGGCAGCTAGTCAATCATATTGAACAAGCGTTCGAGAGGCAAGCTTTGAAAAGACAACGCGAGGGAGACATCAACCTCATGTCGCCCTCGCGTCGACGCCGCATCACATCTTCCCGGGAAACACCTGCTGCGCGAACCACGTCGCCGCCTCGGCGTTGAGCCTCAGCAGGGCCTCCTGGATCTTGATCGCTGCCTTCAGCCCGAGATTCTTCTTGCCCCTCCGTACTCGGTACAGATGTCCAGTGCTCACGCCCGCTTCTTGTCCCAGCCGGTAGGTCGAGATTCCGTACGCGAAATCGAGGTGCTCGATGAGCTTGCGTCCGGACAAGAGGATCACCCCTGCCCGGGTATCTAATTTCAGGTCGCGTTAGCGAGGTTGGCCGCTAACGCGACCTGATTCGTGTACCCGAGCAAGCTTGCATCGACATATGGGGTCCTCTTTCTTTCGCCCTCGGGCTTCGCTGTCCCTAATGGCAGGGCGATCGTAGGACGCCTCCCGTGCCATTCCAAGACGTCCGCGGACACCTAATCGCCCGTGGGTCACAGGCTTAGACGACACGCTCTGTGGACGATCGATTACGTAGGAATGAGGATCGAAGATGCCCTTGCCGCGCAGAAAGCGCGAGCAAGGAGGAACGCGATGAGCTCCGCTGTCATCCACGTCGCACGACCTTCCGACCTCGACGAGCTCTGGAGTCGTAGCAGCGAGCCTGACCTCGAGCTCGATCAGAGCGGACGGATCCAGCAGGTCCGGTCCGAGAGCGAGGAACGCCGCTCCGCTATGAGCGCAGCAGCTCCGGTCGCTCTCGGCGCGGTCGTCTCCAGCATTAGCCGCTGGGACTAGGAGATGAGCCGGGGGCGTCTCGTCGCCCCCGGCGCTCCGATCTCATGACCGTTGCGCAGTGGGCTGAGTTCAACGCCTACCACGCCAGAAACCGCGAGCAAGCCACGCAGCTATGGCGGTTCATCGTGTTGTGCATCGGAGTCGGCGCCATGGGATCGCACGTTGCCGCTCTGCTCGCCCAGGCTGGTTGCCGGCTACTGCTCATCGATCGCGACACTCTCGACTACGCAAACCTGACGCGGCACTACGTCACTGACAGAGGCTTGATCGGTAGACCAAAGGCGCACGCGCTTGCGGAGAAGCTGCGTCAGGAAGTCCCGACTCTCCAGCTGATTCGCGGCATCAAGGGCGACGTCGAGCAGATGACGGATCCCGAGCTTGCGGCTCTTGTCGGCCAGGCGAGTCTTGTCGTTGGCTCATCGGGCCGAGACGCGGTCGATCATCGGGTCAATCGGATCGCGAGAGATCTTCACCTGCCACTCGTGGTGCCTTCTCTTTGGGGCGAGAACGATGTCCAGGTTCTCGGCGACGTTCACGTCATCCCGTGGCACCAGCGCGAGCGTCGACGCGGCGCGTGCTTTGAGTGCCTGCGTCGACCAACCTCTGAAGCACCGGCTCCAGCCGAAGCGCAACCCGGAGCGGCGGCAGAAGTCATTCGCGTGGCGAGCCTCACAGCCGAGATCGTTCTTGCGCTACTTCTCTCGGACTCGCCGCAATTCCGCGCGATCATGCGAAACCTTGATCGAGCAGCCTGCTACTACGTCGTGCCGCGTTGGCCGCCGACGACGCGGGCCGTCATAGCAAGAGCGCGACGGGACTGTGCGGCGTGCTCGACAGCGCCGACCATTGAGCGGCGAGTGCCGACCTGGGACACCGGCCCAATTCGTGACTGGCTTATTGGAGCGGGTCTCGCCAGCACGGCCCTCTGGCATCAGCTCGTGCCGGGTCTGGACTTCGCCACGACGCTGGCCTTCATCGGACTCGTGGGTCTGTGGTGGCGGGACAGGCTCCCCAGTTACTCCGAAGCGATCCGAGCGGTCCGCAACTGGTGGGGCGGGCGGTAATGGAAGAACTCCTCGGCGTCTTGGCTTGGCGAGTCACCTGGTGGCTCATCCGCATCCTCTGGCTGCCCTTCCTCGTCGTCGCCATCGTCGCTTACGTCGTTCTACCGGCTCTTAGCGAGCTGGGTCGGCTGGTCCTAACCCCAGAGGGACTTGCGGCCGCCGGTCTATTAGCTGTCTGGCTGTGGCGACCTCGCAGGAGATCCAGGCGTGAGTAACCAGTGTCCGCGCTGTGGTCGCATTGCCGCGGCAGCCGGGCATCCCTTGCTCAGCGACTGGGAAGAGTGTGTCGCGCTTGAGGAACAGCTCGCCAAATGGACGGCGGAGTGGAGTCGCACCTCCACTTCTACCGCAACGTCTCCAAGTACATCAGACCGACGCTTGTCTGTTGACTAGTTGACTGTGATGGATCATCAATTGACTAGGATGGTCAATAGAAAGGAGGACCATTATCAAGCTGCCGGCGCGGTCGACGAGTTAGAACTCGAACGACAGCGCGAGAGTGATCCATTGCGACCACTGGTCGTGCTGCTACTAGAGATCGCCCGCCGGCAGTTGAGGGAGGAGAGAGAAGAGGCACCCGTCGGTGCCAGCCTGCCCGAGAAAGATCACGATGCCCGGCCTTGACCTGGTCCAAGCTGCTTTCCTACCCGCTCTCGCCGCTGCCGGCTTCTTGGCGTTGGCCGTCCGCGCGCGATTGCAGCGTTTCCCGGGCGAGCTCTACACCGTCTCCGCCTCCCCTTCGACTCAACTTCCCGTCCAGTTCTTCCAGAGCCTCCACGGGCTTCTCCGGCCGCGCTGGCGGCGCTTGCTACACGGTCAGCCGTGGGTTTCGATCGAACTTCTTGGTCGGAACGCCGGGGTGCAGTTTCGGATCTGGATCCCAAGAGGCGAGCGGCCCTTCATCGAGTCGATCCTTCGCGCCTCCTACCCCGGCGTTGAGCTAACTCCGAGTACTGAGACGCCGCTCCCCTCCGAGGTCGCAGTCGCGAGCGTTCGTCTCGCACGGGGAAACTTCCGCCCCATCCGCCGTGAGTTCGACCAAGAACCGCTATCGAGCTTGTTCTGGACGCTGGCCCGTCCGCAAGGAGCGGAGTCGATCGCGTTGCAGCTCCTCGTCAAACCGAAAGCGTCCGGCTGGCAGGTGCCTGCGCGGATCGTCGCCCAATCGCTGCGCGATGGTCGGCGCGGTCTCGGTCAACTCTTGCTCGGCGTAAGGCCCGATGCCGCCGCCTCGCAGTTCGAACGCGACCAAGCGCAGGCGATCGAAGAGAAGGCACGCGAGCTCGGCTTCGACTGCGTCTTTCGGGTCGTTGCTGCCGCGGACGACAAGGACAAGGCCCGCGAGTTTCTGCGCTCGGGTGCGGCGAGCCTCCGTCCCTTCAGCGCTACCAATTCATTCGACTTCGGCAAAGTGTTCTTCGAGCGACAGTTCCGCGAGGACTTCGCGGCTCGGCATTTCGGTCTCGCTCCCTCGATCCTCTTGACCGCCGAGGAGCTCGCTGGCTTATGGCACCTACCTGCTGAAGCCCTGCCACAAGTCTCGGTCGTCCGCTCGCCGAAGCTGCCGCCGCCACCCGGAGTGAGTGAGGGCGACCGGCTCGTCGGCTTCTCTACGTGGCCGGGATCACAACCGGTGCGCCTCTCGGTTGAGGACTCGCGCCATCACTTCCACCTGTTGGGTGCGACCGGTACCGGCAAGACCACCGCGATGATCAACCTCGCCGCGCAAGACATCGCCGCGGGTCGCGGTGTCGGGGTACTCGATCCGAAAGGGGATCTCATCGAGCGACTGATCCCGCGCATCCCGCGCGACCGTCTCAAGGACGTCGTCCTCATCAGCCCGCAGGAGAGCGACCTCACGGTGGGCATCAATCCGCTCGAGGCGGCAGCAGGCGAGGACCGTGACCTCGTCGCCGAAAACACGCTCACGATCTTCAAACGGATCTATGAGCGCTACTGGGGGATGCGGACTGACGACATTCTCAAGTCGGCCCTTCTCACTCTCCTGCGAAAGCCAAACGCCACGCTCGCCCATATCCCCCTCCTACTGACCGATGCCGACTTCCGCCGTCGGGTTGTGACGGGTCTGAATGACCCGATTGGTCTCGATCACTTCTGGGCCTGGTACGAGAAGCTCTCCGACGCGCAGCGGGGCGAGGCAATCGGACCGGTCCTCAATAAGCTGCGGGATTTCCTGGTCCGCCCGCGACTGCGTCGACTGCTTTGTCAGCCGCGTTCAACGGTTGATCTCCGCCGGGTGATCGATTCCGGTCAGATCCTCCTCGCCGATCTATCTGTAGGTCGGTGGGGTGAGACGACAGCCGGACTGATCGGGTCATTTCTCGTCGCCAAGCTATGGCAGGCGGCCCTGGCGCGGGCAGCGATACCCGAGGAGACGCGAGCCGACTTCTTCCTCTTCATCGATGAGTTCCAGCACTTCCTTGGCATCGCCGGACCATTCGCTGATGCCCTTGCCCAGGCGAGGAGCCTGCGGCTCTCCCTCACGATCGCCAATCAACACCTAGGCCAACTCCCGCGGGATCTGCGCGAGGCGATTAGCTCTAACGCCCGCAGTCGCGCCGTCTTTCAGTGCGGGCAGGATGACGCGAGTTACTTGGCCCGAGAGTTCGCGCCACTCGACGCGACGGCTCTTATGTCTCTGCCGCGCTTTGAGATGGCGGCCCGCTTGTCGATCCGAGGCGAGACGTCGCGACCTTTCACCCTGCGCACGCTCCCATCAACCGAATTGCCGGACCGCGCTTACGCGGCCGAAGTTCGCGACATCTCTCTCGCCAAGTACGGTCGCCACGTCGCTGTGGTCGACCGCGAGCTGCAGGCCACGCTCGCGCCGATGGAGGAACCGAAGCTCCCTGGTTTCGGAGTCGGTCGGAGGCCGAGACGATGAAGCGGCCGAGCCTTAACCGCATCTACCAAGGCGACGCCGAACAGGTCTTGCGCCACTGGCCAGCCGGCTTGGTCGACCTTTGCGTAACCTCACCGCCGTACTACCAGCTCCGCGACTACGGCCACGTCGATCAGCTGGGCCTCGAGAAGGCACCCGAGGACTACATCCGCCGACTGACACGGGTCCTAGGTCAAGTGCGGCGGGTCCTAAAGCCACAAGGCTCGCTCTACCTCAACCTCGGCGACACCTACCGCAATAAGACCCTCCTTGGCATTCCCTGGCGTGTCGTCAGGGAGCTGCAGCGGCGCGGCTGGTACCTCCGCAACGCCATCGTCTGGCACAAGCCAAACGGGGTGCCGAGTGCCATCAAGGACCGGATGACGAACCACTACGAGTTCGTCTTCCACCTGACCCGCTCGCGCCGGTATTACTTCGATCTAGATCCGCTCCGAATCCCGAACGTCGACTCGCGGACGCGGCACCTCACGGGCCCAGTACGCCGTGGCGCGCAGGGCCTCGAACATCGCTCGGGCGTCCCCGTGGCCGGCAACTTCGTCCCGGATCGGCGCGGCAAGAATCCGGGCGACGTCTGGACGATCGGTCCCGAGACCCGCGCCAAGCGCTACATCGTCCCGGGCGAAACGACCCACTTCGCCCCGTTCCCCGAAACGATCGCGGAGCGACCGATCCTCGCCGCCTCGCCCGCGCGGGGAGTCGTTCTCGATCCGTTCGTCGGCTCCGGCACGACGGCGCTCGTCGCGAGACGACACGGCCGCCGCTACGTCGGCATCGAACTCGTCCCGAGCTTCGTCAAGCTCGCTCGCGCCAGGCTCCGACGCGACGCCAACTGTTCTGATCGCCTGATCGCCACCTGTTCTGTTCGCAGAACAGCGAGGCCGGAAAGAGAGGCCGAGAAACAGCGATCTTCCGCGCTGAGTTTCTCCGCATCGAGGAGCGCCGCGTGAGCACATCAATGCTCTCGGCTCGGGAAACGGAGGCGCTGCTACTGATCGGCTGCTACCGCTATCTGACCCGGAAACAAGTCGAAGAGTTCCTGCTGGCCGACGTCGGGATGACTCCGCTGTCGCGGGAGGTCGTGACCAGGCGGATCCTGCGCCGCCTGACGGTCCGTGGGCTGATCAGGGCCACAGATCGGCTCGTCGGCGGTCGGGGCGGCGGCTCGGTCGGCCTGGCCTATTCCCTGACGGCCGATGGCGCTCAGTTCGCGGCCTCCCTTGAGCCGGGCCTTCCAGCGCGACGACCGGCTGCAAAGGGCACGTTCCTCCTGCAGCACGCCTTGGTCACGGCTGATTTCGCGCTGGCCCTCCGCCGAGCAGCGAACGCGCAGGGTCACGAGCTTCTCGAATGGGAGTGCGACTGGAAGGCTGCCGTACGACTTGGATCCTCCGCAGTCGTTCCCGACGCGCACTTCGTCTACGCCACTCCAGATCGTGAGCTTGAGGCTTTCCTCGAAGTGGATCTCGGCACCGAAGGCACGCGGTTCTTTGCCAGAAAGATCGCCCGCTACATCGACCTGTTTAGAAGTGGCTCCTGGCAGAAGCGCTTCCCGATCTGGCCAGTGGTCCTGGTCGTGACGCCGACTGAACAACGGATCGCGGCCATCAAACGCGCCACCGAAAACGCGATCGAGCGTGAGCCAGACGCATCGAAGCTTTGGAAGCAGATGGAGTTCGCATTCGCCGCGCTGCCAAGAGTCGTGGCGGAGTCACCGCTCGCCTCGATCTGGAGCGTCGCGGGGAAGAAGACCGAATGCGCGCTTCTATAGGATCGTCTGGAATGAATGATCCATTGACTGAGAAGAATGCGATCGATAAACTCTTGGTAAATGCCCCGGCGCAGCAAGATGACAAAGCACCAAGGGGGCACCGACCGACTCGGACCGGTTCTCCACCGCCTACGAACGGAGCGGAGCATCCCGGCCAGTCGCCTCTCACGGGAGACGGGTCTGTCGCCCTCCTACCTCAACTACCTGGAACGGGGACGTTTCGGGGACGTTGGGATCGAGAAGTTCGCAAGACTCGTCCGAGCGATGCAACTCTCGGCCGATCAGGTCCTCGCGGAGGCGGGCTATCTGCCCGCCGTGACGCAGAAGAAGCTCCCGGATCTAACGACCTATCTGCGAGCCCAATACAAGCTCTCACCAGCCAAGCTGGAGCTGGCGGTTCAATTCCTTCAGTTCCTGTCCCAACCAAACCGGCGACGCCGAACGCCACAAGCGGAGAAGGAACCGAGGAAATGAATCGAGCGGTCATCTACGTCCGGGTCTCTTCGAAAGAGCAGGCGGAGGGTGGCTACTCGATCGAAGCGCAACTCGAAGCTTGCCGGAAGTACGCGCGCGAACAGGGCTGGATGGTCGTCCGCGAGTACAGCGACGCCGGCGAATCGGCCACCACCGCGGCTCGTCCGCAACTTCGGCAGATGCTCGCCGATCTCACCAGCGGCGACGTCGCCGCATCTCATCTCGTCTTTCATAAGTACGACCGCCTAGCGCGAAACGTCAGCGATCACCTCGAGATCATTGAGCGCCTCAAGCGTCAGGGGATTGGCTCTGTTTCCGCGACCGAGCGCATTGAAGACACGCCCGCTGGTCGAATGGTCTCAACGATCATCGCCTCGGTTGCCGCCTGGTATTCGGAGAACCTCGGTCAAGAAGCCAAGAAGGGCATGGAGCAGAAGGCGCGCGAGGGCATCTGGCCGTCGTTTGCACCGCTCGGCTATCGGAATGTTCGCAAGGGCACCGGTCGACGAGCGGAGTCCGTTCTTGAACCGGATCCGGCGATAGCGCCATTTATTCGGGAAGCATTCGACTTGTATGCGACCGGTCGATGGACGCTGACGAACCTGCACTCCGAAATGACGCGCCGGGGACTCCGCACGCGCACAGGGAAACCGTGGAGTCGGTCGAAGCTTGCCAAAGCTCTCAAGAACAAGATCTACGTTGGAATCATCAGTTGGGGTGAGGTCGAGCGGCCCGGCATTCACGAACCGCTCGTCTCGCAAGAGCTATTCGATCGCGTCCAGGCCACGATCAAGGACCACGACAAGGCAGGCCCGAGAACTAGAAAGCATCCGCATCAGCTACGCGGGACGCTTCTGTGCAGCTCTTGCGGCTCAAAGCTCTGTTTCACCCTAGCCAGGGGCAAGAGCGGCGGTCTGTTCGCGTACTTCTTCTGCGTCGGCCGTTCGCAGAAGAGGACCGAGTGCAAGGAGAGGGCGATCCGAGTCTCGGAGATCGACGCGCAGGTTGCCGCGATCTACCGAGGGCTAAAGCTCACCGACGCTGGGCGGCAGCGCCTCCTCGCCAGGCTCGATGCCGAGATTGCTGACCAAGAGACTGCGGGTCTCGCGACGGCCGCGCGTGACACCTTGCGGTTAGCCAGACTCCAGTCGGAGCGCGAAACCTTGATGCAGGCGCTTTATGACAAGGCGATTTCGATGGATCTTCTTAAGAGTGAGCAGGCACGGATTGATGCGGAGGAGGAAGAGCTGCGCCAGCATCTCGCTATTGACCGCACTGTCATGACGAAAGCGCGAGACTTAGCCGATCGCGCTCTTCGCGTCCTCGCGGAGTGCGCAGGTTGGTACGGCAGGGCAGAAGCCGAGCTGCGGCACGCGATGAACCGGGCGCTCTTCAGAGCGATCTACGTCGGGGATGGGATGGTGAGGGCCGTCGAGCTTCGGCAGCCCCTTCAGGCGCTCTTTGAGCCCCTGAGTTTGAATAGTGTCCTTACTGGTGAGCCAGGAGGGATTCGAACCCACGACCAAGGGATTAAGAGTCCCCTGCTCTACCGCTGAGCTACTGGCCCACGATACATTCTCGCAGAAGGGCCAAGGGATTGACGGCCCAGGCCAGGGATTCGAGTCGGGGGATCTCGTCGGGTGAGCTCACCGGCGTAGCGCTCGGTGACCTTGGGACTCTTGTGAACCGGCGAGCTTCGTCGTCGTGTGCAGGTCGTTGCCGGCTCGGCGCCAGTTGGTGATCGCGGCGTTACGGCCGCGGTGGATCGGATTCCAGCGAAACGGGTGATCGGATTGCTCCGAAATCCGCAGGTGGGCCCGCCCATCAATGCGTAGTCGGACCAAGATCGAGCACGTCGCCTTCGCCTCTACCTCGGTCGAACCCTGGGCCGTGACGCTGACCCGGTCGACTACGCGTCAATGAACGCGTGCACGACCGAGGCGCTGCGGCTGCCGGATTTCGATACCCGGCCGGGCGGTCAGCTGCTGTCCACGCAGAAAGTCGACAAGCAGCGGATTGATGAGCTCCGGTGAGCGGATGTCCGGCCGGTGACCTCCAGCGGCCGCGACGGCGAGAGCCGCACCCGGGATCGCGGTCGCAACCGCGTTGGCCACGTCCAGAGACACCGAGTGATCGAGCGCACCGTGAAGAACCAGGGTCGGCGACGAGATCGTGCCGAGGAGCGCGGGCGCGGCCAAGAAGTCGCGTCCGCGATGCATTTCGCGATGCTGCTGGATGAGGATCTCCGGATCTGCCTCAAGCGCGATCCGGAGGATGGCATCGATGAGCGCCTCCGAGCCGGGCTCGTTGAACGCCGTTTCGAGGAACCATCGGGCGAAACCGGGCCAGTTCTGCCGCCAGTAGGGCGCGCTCCACCGTTGCCACCCCTCATAGGAGACCCTCTCGATCCAGAATTTGTCGTCGTTGTCGTCCTCCGGCGGCGCGGCCGGCCCAACGTTGATCGCCGGAGCGATGAGGACCAGTCGCTCCACCTGGTCCGGCAGACGCGCGGCGAGGAGCGCGGCCGTGTTCGCTCCCATGGAGCCGGTAACCAGGGAGGCGCGGGCCACGCCCGCCGCCTGCAACACGGCAACAGCATCTGCCAAGTGGTCGTCAAACCGGTAACCCGTTGGCGGACGGTCACTGCGCCCAGCGCCACGCGGGTCGAAGGTGACGACACGGAACGAGCGTGACAGAGCGGGGACGAGGAAAGCCGACACGCGTGAGTCAACGAAGTTCCAGGTGGGGACGACGAGCACGGCCGACTCGCCTTGACCGAACGATTCCCAGGCGATCTGGACGCCCGCCACGTCGGCAAAGCCGGACGTCTCGGGCTCGGGCAGCCGCAGGTCCACGGTTCGTCCTCCCCACGTCGAAGTGGCCCGGATCATCATGGACCGGCCGAGACCGCATGTCACACGCGTGCGATAGCGATCTCGCGCAGCGGCCCCTCAGGATCCGGGCGATGGCAATCCCGCGTAGGCGCCCGCGCGTCATCGGACTCGCACGCGTTCCTCCATCCCGGGGGCTGCGGTTGCTCCTTCGTCGCCTCCCACAGGAGACGTTCTCCGTCCGACAGTGATGCAAAGCGATGCCCTCGCCGTGCGCTATACCTATTCGAGTATCATCGTCGGGATGCGCGTGAGTCGTCTCATCCGTGATGCCAGGAAACGGGCGGGGCTCTCGCAGGCAGGCCTTGCCGCGCGGGCGAAGACCTCGCAGTCGGCGGTGGCGCGCTACGAGGCGGGCGCGACGATCCCCTCCCTCCCCACGCTCGAGCGTCTTCTCGCCGCGTGCGGCGGTAGGGTCGTGCTGGGGAACAGCTCGTCGGACCCGCGCTCCCGCGAACGTCGACGCATACAGCGCCTCGGCGCGGTGCGCAACGAGCGGGAGCGCCTCCTTCGGGCGGCCCTCCGACACGGGCTACGCGATGTGCGCGTGTTCGGCTCCGTGGCGCGAGGTGAGGCGACCGAAGAGACTGGCATCGACCTGCTGGTGGACATTGAGCCCGGGCGAACGCTCATCGATCTCATCGGATTCCAGCAGGAGGCCGAGACGATCCTCGGGGTCAAAGTGGACGCCGTGACGGAGCGATTCCTGAAGCGACGTGTGCGGGCCGGAGCCATCCGAGACGCTCGCCCGCTGTGAAGCGCGGCGATCGGGAGCGCCTCGAGGACCTTGCCGTGGCGATCGCGGCCATCCACGCACACTTGGGTAGCCGTGCCCCGAGCGAACTCAAGCGGGACGCGGTCCTCTACAACCTCGTGATCGTGGGAGAGGCGGTGAAGGGCCTTTCGGACGAAACGAGAGCGCGGCATCCGGAGATCCCGTGGAAACAAGTCGCCGGACTGCGAGACCTGCTGACACACGAATACGTCCGGATCGACATGGATGAGATCGACAAGGTCGTCGAGCGCAATCTCGCGCCGCTCGCGGCTGCGGTGCAAGCGTTGCGGCGCAGATCAAGACCGAAGCGGTAGTAAGGTACAGTCGTGCGGACTCTCTAGCCTGCTTCGACGACCGCCGCACGTTTCGCGAGCGACATCCGCCAGCCGACCTCGTTGTCGGCGGTCGACAGACCGCGCGGTAGCCGTCCTGCACGGCGAGGCATCGGTGCCGCCGTCTGCATCGGCGAGCGTGTAGTGATCGTCATCTCTCGGCGCAGCCCGGGATCTGTTGTCTCGAACTCGGCCACTTCGACAAACCTGCTCGTTCGTCACGAGCTTCACGTGGCGACCGATGCGGGTCGCGCCCTTCTTGCCCTTGAACGATTGCGTCAATATTCAAGGTGGTTTCGCCCAGTCTCCCCTTGGCACGCCAAACGAATCGCCGGTTTCCTATTCCTTGTGTCGGCTGAAGCAAGGTCGTGTAGCCCGTAGCGGATTCGAACCGCTGATCTCAGCCTTGAGAGGGCTGCGTCCTGGGCCTCTAGACGAACGGGCCGGGAGAACACCATTCTAGCGGTGATGACCCCGAACGGTCTCGTCCACTGAGCGGCCTCGTCGCGCCCGGCGTGCGGCGCATCCCCATCCCCCTCCCGATCCCTGCACTCAAGATCATCAACGCGTACCTGGTCGAGGGAGAGCGCGGCTGGTCGCTCGTCGACTCCGGCATCCACACCGTGGAGGCGGAGAAGGCGCTGCGCGACGCGCTCGCGGCGGCGGGACTCGAAGTGAAGGACCTGCGGCGTGCCTTCATCACGCATTTGCACCCCGATCACCTCGGCATGGCCGGCACGCTCGAGGCCGAGGGCGTCGAGGTGCTCATGCACCGCCCGGAGATCGCGAGCGCGCGCTACCTCTGGAGCAAGGACTACGCCGCGCTCGACACGGTCTACGCGTTCTTCGAGCACCACGGCATGCCGCCCGATGTCGACAAGAGCATGCGCGACGCCTGGATCGCGATGGGCGAGCGCGTCGATCCCTTCACGCTCGTCCCGGTGGACGACGGGTCCGAAGCGGACCTCGCCGGTCGCGCGATGCGCGTGCGCTGGACGCCGGGGCACACCGACCATCACGCGGTGCTCGTCGACGAGCGCGAGGGCGTGCTGTTCTCTGGCGATCACGTGCTGCCGCGCATCACCTCGAACGTGGGGCTGTACCCGTACACCCGCGACGACCCGCTCGGCGACTTCCTCTCCGCGCTCAAGCGGATCCGCGACCTGCCCGTGAAGCGCGTGCTGCCGGCGCACGGCGACCCGTTCGACGATCTCGCCGGGCGCGTCGACGAGATCCTCGCGCACCACGACGCGCGCCTCGATGCGGTGCTGGCCGCGCTCGGCACGCGCGAGCGCGATGCGTACGCGGTGGCGCGCGATCTCTTCCCGGTGCTGCGCTCGGCGCACGAGGAACGCTTCGCGCTCGCCGAGACGCTCGCGCACCTGCGCCATCTCGAGCGCGGCGGGCGCACGGTGATGATCGATGGCGAGCGCGCGACGTGGAAGGTGGCCGCGTGAGCGACGCGGCGACGCAGGGCGACCGCCTGACGCGCTAGGTCGGCGGGCGGTACCGCTCCAGGGTCTTCGGGTCTTCCCAGCCGTTCGCCTTGAGGTGCCGCTCGATCGCGCTCGCGCCATGCTCCGGAAAGACGTTGAGGCACATGGGATCGCCGAGGAGGAACAGCTGCGCCTCTTTCGTCCGCGGCACCACGAGCGGTCCCGCGAAGGAGTGCGCCTCGACCATGTGCGCGACGTGCTCGGGACCGCCGAGCTCGCGCACGATGCGGCCGGCCTCGATCGCGTGGTTGTATCCGGGCGTCGCCTCGAGCGCGCCGCCGCGCTCGCGGAACTCGATGACCTTCGCGGCGTCGTGGACGTACGCGGCGGCGCGGTACGCGTCGATGTCCATGCGCTGCTGCCAAAGCTCGGCGTAGAGCGGGACGAGCGTCTCGAAGAGACGGACCATGCCGACGATGTGCTTCACGAGGTTGCCGTGCGTCGCGATGGGCATCGTCGGGTGGAGCGGCACGCGTTCGATGTCGCTCCAGGCGGGGTTGCGATCGGAGACGTAGCGCCACACGTCGACCGAGAGCGAGCGGAGACGAGCGTCCGCGATCGTGCCGATGGCCGGGAACGTCGCGAGGACATGCTCCTTGGTCAGCACTGGCAGGTCAGAGGCCCGGTGCGACCCGAAGGACACCCGGTACCACTGAGGTCCGGGGGGGGG
>DASRGG010000029.1:0-12327 GCA_035651155.1 Candidatus Limnocylindria bacterium
GCGCTCATGCGGCACATTCGGGCGTACATCCGACGCTGGAACGCGCACCCCACGCCCTTCATCTGGACCAAGGACCCGTCCGAGATCATCCGCAAAGCGGTGCGCCGCAGCGTTAACAAGACTTCGCGGACGGAACACTAGCATGATCGCGTGGTCGGCCTTCCGCCGCGCATCCAGCTCGTCGAGGTCGCGCCGCGCGACGGCCTGCAGGCCGAAGCGCGGACGCTGCCCACCGAGGCGAAGCTCGCGCTCATCGAGAAGCTCGCCGGCAGCGGTCACACCGTCATCGAGGCCACGTCGTTCGTCAGCCCGAAGGCCGTGCCCCAGCTCGCCGATGCGGAGGAGCTGCTGCGCGCGCTCACGAGGCGTCCAGGCGTGCGGTATCCGGTGCTCGTGCCGAACGAGCGCGGGCTCGAGCGCGCGATGAGCGCGGGCGCGCGTGACATCGCGGTCTTCGCGTCCGCGTCCGACTCGTACTCGCGCAAGAACCTGGGCCGCTCGCGCGACGAGGCGATCGCCGGCTACGCCGCGGTCGTCCGCCGTGCGAGGGACGCCGGCCTCGGCGTGCGCGCGTACCTCTCGATGGTCATCGCCGATCCCTGGGACGGGCCCACACCGCACGCGACGGTGGTCGACTGCTGCCGCCGGTTCATGGACATGGGCTGCGACGATCTCTCGCTCGGCGACACGAGCGGCGTGGGCGCGGCCGGCGACGTCGACGCGCTCCTCACCGCGCTCGCGGCGGCGCGGATCCCGTTCGAGCGCGTCGCCCTGCATTTCCACGACACCTATGGCCAGGCCCTCGCGAACGCCGTCGTGGCCATGCGCCGCGGGATCACCACCTTCGACACGTCGACCGGCGGCATCGGCGGCTCGCCCTTCGCGAAGATGGCCGGCGGGAATCTCGCGACCGAGGATCTCCTGTGGCTCTGCCGGGGGAGCGGGATCGCGACCGGCGTGGACCTCGACGCGATCGTGGCGACGAGCGCGTGGCTCGCGGGCGAGCTCGGTCACGAGCTCCCCGCGCACGCGTCACGCGCGCGTGCGCACCGCGTCGGCTAGCCCCGCCTCCGTGGCGCGCGCGATCGACGCGAGCGCGCGGATGAACGTTGGGTGCGTGTTGGGCATCGCGATGCGGTGATACGCGAGACCCGCCTCGCCGGCCTGCGCCGCGGCGGCGACGTCGAGGTCGTACAGCACCTCGAGGTGATCGGAGAGGAACTGCACCGGTACGACGAGGATGTCGCGCGCGCCGGACGCCGCGATCTCCGGAAAGAGCTCCACGAGGTCCGGACGCAGCCACTCCTCCCGCGTGTGGCCCGCGCTCTGATAGGCCCAGCGGCAGCGTTCGGGCGCGAGCCCCGCGGCGGCGGCGGCGAGGTCGCCCGTCTCGCGCAGCTGCGCGATGTATCCGGGCTCCGCCTCGAACACGCGCTTCGGCAGGCTGTGCGCGGTGAGGAGGACGAACGGATCGTCGAGGCCGTCGAGGGCCTCACGCATCCGCTCGGCGAGCGCGTCGATGAAGAGCCGCTCCCGGTGCCAGGCGCCGGCGATCGCGACGGGAAGCCCAAGGCGCTCGCCCGCTTCGCGGAGCTCGCGCTCGTACCCGGCCATCAGCAGCGGGGACCACTGCGGCGACATGCAGATGCCGGCGATCCGCGTCGCGCCGCGTTCGGCGAGCGACGTCGCGCCATCGGATATCGACGGAGGCGAAAACCGCATGCCCGCCGCGCACGCGTAGCCGGCGCCGAGCTCGCGTTCGAGCGCGCCGGCCTGCGCGATCGTCCGCGCGACGAGCGGAGAGCCGCCGATGGCCGCGTAGCGCCGCGCCATCTCCGTCACGAGCGCGGGATCGGCGGCGCGGCCGCCGCGGACGGCCGCGAGGTAGCGCGGGAGGTCGGCATCGCCGTCCGGCGCGCCGTAGGTCATGAGGAGGACGCCCGTCATCACGCCGCGACCGCCGCGCCGCGCTCGTGCACGAGCGCGGCGAGACGCGCGAGCACGTCGGCATCGGTCTCCGCGAGCACGCCGTGTCCCAGGTTGAAGACGTGCCCCGGCCTGCCGCCGGCACGCCGCAGCACGTCGAGCGCGCGCTGCTCCACGACCTCCCACGGCGCGAGGCAGACCGCGGGCTCGAGGTTGCCCTGGATCGCCTTGTCGCCGATCGCGTGCCACGCGTCGTCGAGCGGGGCGCGCCAGTCCACGCTCACCGCCTCGCAGTCCACGGACGCGAGGAGCGGGAGCTGCGCCGGATTGCCCGTCGCGAAGTGGATGCGCGGCACGCCGGCGTCCGCGAGCGCGGCGAACAGGCGCCGCGACCACGGCAGCACCGAGCGCTCGTAGTCGGCCGTCGACAGCGCGCCGGCCCACGAGTCGAAGACCTGCACCACGTCGACGCCCGCGGCGACCTGCGCGCGCAGGTAGCGCGAGAGGACCTCCACCAGCGTGTCCATGAGGCGCGCCCACGGCACCGGCTCGGCGAGCAGCACCTGCTTCGCGCGCGCGTGGTCGCGCGACGGGCCGCCCTCGATGAGGTAGGACGCGAGCGTGAACGGGCCGCCGCAGAAGCCGACGAGCGCGATCTCGGCCGGAAGATCCGCACGCAGCGCACGGATCGTCTCGAAGAGATACGGCGTGGCCTCGTGCGCGTCGATGACGCGCAGCGCCGCGACGTCCGCGGCGGTCCGCACGGGGCGCTCCACGATCGGACCGACGTCCGGCTTGATGTGGAACGGCACCCCCATGCCGTCGAGCGGCAGCATGATGTCCGCGTACAGCACCGCCGCGTCGACGCCGAGGCGGTCCACAGGCATGCGCGTCACGCGCGCGCACAGCTCCGGCGTCTTCGCCATCTCGAGGATGCCGTACCGCTCGCGCAAGGCGCGGTATTCGGCGAGGCAGCGGCCGGCCTGCCGCATGTACCAGACCGGCGTGCGCTCGACCGGCTCGCGTCGCAGGGCGCGCACGATGATCGGATCGGTCACGAGCCCGCCCCGACACGCGCGGCCGCGCCGTCGATCTCGTCCAGCGCGCGCGCGAGGGGCATCCTCGCGCCGACGAAGATCGGCGTCTCCTTCTCGGTGTACGCGGACGACTCGGTCTCGCGCAGGTCCGCCACGAGCGCGAGGAACCGTCGCACGTCGGGGACTTCGAACGCGACGACGAACTCCTGGTCGTCGATGCCGAAGCAGTACGCGGTGTGGATGCGGATGTCCGGGTAGCGATGGCCGACCGCGAAGTGTCCGCCCATGATCCGCGTCCGCTCCTCGTGCGGGAGCGCGTACCAGGAGCGTTTCTTCGTCATCGGATAGACGACGACGTACGGCGTGTCGCCCACCGGCCCGGCCTCGGCGCGCGCGTGCTCGCTGCCGGCATGCGCGTGCCCGCCGAGGTACGGCGAGCGCCGGCGCGCCGCGAGGTACGCGTACGGACGCGTCGCGTACGACCACAGGCGCGTGGACGCAAGACGCGTCTCGAGCTCGCGCAGCTGCTCGAGCTCGTCCGCGACGCACCAGAGCAGGAGGTCCGCGTCGGCGCGCGTTCCGACCAGCGAATACGCGTGGACGCGCACGTCGCGATGCTCGGCCGCGCGCGCGAGCTCGCGCTTCTGGTCCGCCCGCTCGGCCTCGTCGAGCCGCCGCCACTCGGGTGTGACCGCCAGCGTGAGGTAGCGATAGAGCTGATCCACCTATGCGATCTCCTTCAGGGTCGACGCCGCCGCGGACACGATCGCGTCGAGGTCGGCGTCGGTGTGCGCGAGCGAGAGGAAGAGGCATTCGAACTGCGACGGCGGGAGCAGCACGCCGCGACGGAGCATCCCGCGATGGAACGCGGCGAACCGCGCGAGGTCCGAGGCGCGCGCGTCGTCCTCGTTCCGCACGGCGCGCTCGGTGAAGAAGAGCGTGAGCAGCGAGCCGACGCGCTGGACCCGCGCGGGGACGCCCGCGGCGCGCGCCGCCCGCGCGAGACCGTCTTCCAGCACCGCTCCGGCCGCCTCGAGCCGCGCGTAGGCCCGCGCGTCGAGCAGATCGAGCGTGGCGGCGCCGGCGGCCATCGCGAGCGGGTTGCCGGAGAGCGTTCCGGCCTGGTACGCGGGGCCGAGCGGCGCGACGAGCGACATGCGCTCGCGGGAGCCGCCGTACGCGCCCACCGGCAGTCCGCCGCCGACGATCTTCCCGAGGCAGACGAGGTCGGGCCGGACGCCGGTGCGCTCCGCCGCGCCGCCGCGCGCGACGCGGAAGGCGGTGATGACCTCGTCGAAGACGAGGAGCGCGCCTGTCTCGTCGCAGACCGCGCGCAGACCCGCGAGGAAGCCGTCGTCGGGCGGGACGCAGCCCATGTTCCCCGCGTACGGCTCGACGATGATCGCCGCGAGCGGCGTCTCGCGCGCCACGCGGCGCACCGCGTCGAGATCGTTGTACGCGACGGTGATGGTGTCGCGCGCGGCCGCCGCCGACACGCCGGCGGAATCCGGAAGGCCGAGCGTCGCGAGGCCGGAGCCGGCCTTCGCGAGCAGCGCGTCGGAGTGGCCGTGGTAGCAGCCCGCGAACTTCAGCACGCGGTCCCGCTTCGTCGCCGCGCGCGCGATGCGCAGCGCGCTCATCGTCGCCTCGGTGCCGCTCGACACGAAGCGCACCATCTCGACGGGCGGCATCGCGGCGCTGACGCGCTCGGCGAGCGCGACCTCGCCCGGCGTGGGCATGCCGAACGACGTCCCGCGCTCGGCCTGCGCGACGATCGCCGCGACCACGGCCGGATGCGCGTGGCCCGCGACGAGCGGACCCCACGAGCAGATGAGGTCGACGTACTCGTTCCCGTCGGCGTCGCGCACGCGCGCTCCCCTGCCCTCGACGATGAACGGCGGCTCGCCGCCGACGGCGCGGAACGCGCGCACCGGGCTCGACACGCCGCCGGGCATGAGCGCGCGGGCGCGCTCGAGCAGCTCGGCGTTCCGCGACGTCCGCGGCGTGCTCATTGGCGCACCCTCATGCGGCGACCCGCTCCGTCTCCAGCAGGCGGGTGGCGGCGGCGAGTCCCTGCGCGATGCAGTCCGGCACGCCCGAGCCGCGGTACGCCGCGCCGGCGAGGACGATCCGCGGGTGCGCGGCGAGGCCCGCGTCGACCACGGCCAGCCGGTCGAGATGGCCGACCGTGTAGCGCGGCATCGCCGCGGGCCAGCGAGCGACGTGCGCCATCGCCGGCGATCCCGAGACGGCCATCGCCCGGGCCACGTCGCGGTGCGCCGCCGCGATGAGCGACCGGTCGTCGCCCGCGAGGACGCGCTCGTCGCGGATGGTCGCCCGCACCAGGACGCTCCCCGCGGGCGCGCGTCCCCGCCACTTCGCGGAGCTCCACGTGCACGCGGCGATCGCGAGCGCGCCGTCCGGCACGACGAAGCCATGACCCGCCGGCGGCGCGTCGAGCTGCCGCGTGGCGTAGCCGAGCGACACGGCCGCGGTGCCCCGGTACGGGAACGAGCGGAGCGAAGCGCTCGTGCTTGGCGCGAGATCCTCGAGGAGCGCCGCGGTCACCGGCGCGGGCGTCGCGATGACGAGCGCGTCGGCCGAGACCTGGGAGCCGTCCGAGAGCGCCACCGCGTAGCACGCCATCGTGCGCGCGACACGCCGCGCGCCGACGCCCGTCCGGACATCGACGCCGCGCAGGCGCGACGCGAGCGCGTCGACGAGCGAGCTCATCCCGCGATCGGGCGCGACGAGCACCGCATCGGCGCGCGGTCCCGCGCGGCGGCGCGCGCGCAGGCCCGCGAGGATGAGGCTGCGCTGCGTCCGCTCGGCCTCGCGCAGGCGCGGCAGGAGCGCGAGGAGGCTGAGCTCGTCGACACGCGCTCCGTACACGCCACCGATGAGCGGCCCGGCCAGGCGCTCGACCACCGCGTCGCCGAAGCGCCGCCGCAGAAACGCGCCGATCGCCTCGTCGGCGTCGGCCGATCCGGCCGGCAGGACGACGTCGAGCGCGGCCCGCAGCTTCTCGCGCGGCGAGAACAGCGCGCTCCGCGCGAAGGGCAGCACGCGCGTGGGGATCCCGAAGCCGACACCTTCGGGAAGCGGGACCAGGCGGCCGGCGTGCCATACGTACACGGCGTGCGGCTCCCGAGGCGCACGCAGCTCCGGCGTGAGACCGAGGTCCGCCAGGAGCGAGGTCACGGCCGGGCTCGCCGAGAGCATCGCGTCGGGACCGCGCTCGACGAGGAATCCGTCGACGCGGTCCGTCCCGATCTTGCCGCCCAGGCGCGTGTCCCGCTCGACGAGCGTGACCGCCGCGCCACGGGACGCGAGCGCGTAGGCCGCCGAGAGTCCGGCGATGCCGCCACCGACGACGACCACGTTCATCCGGCGACACCCCACACGGCGCTCGCCGGAGGCGGCTCGTACGGGCACAGCGGATCGCTCGCGAGCGGATCGCCCGCCGACGCATACGCTCGCGCGCGCGAGCCGCCGCAGATCAGCCGATACGCGCAGCGTCCGCACTTCCCGGTGAGCGCATCCGCGTCACGCAGGCTCGCGAAGACCTGGCTCGACCGATAGATGTCGACGATCGACGACGCGCGGACGTTCCCGGCGTCGAGCGGAAGGAAGCCCGATGGGTAGACCGCGCCATCGTGTGCGATGAACGCGATGCCGTTCCCGTCGCGCACGCCGAAGCCGCGGCCGACGGGGGTGCGGCCGATCGCGGCAGGGTCGAGTCCGGCCGCCTCCATGCGCCGCACGGCGACCCTGCGATAGTGCATCGCCTCGGTCGTCTTCACCTGGAAGGGGACCCGCTCGGCGAGGTCGAGAAGCCAGCGGAAGAGCCGTTCGGTGCGGGCGGGCGAGACCTCGCGCAATCCACTTCCCCGCCCGACGCGGATCAGGAAGAAGAGGCTCCAGCGCATCACGTCGAGCGGCGTAAGGAGTCGCGCGATCGCTTCGAGATCGTCGACCGTGTCGGCGGTCACGAGCGTGTTGATCTGCACCGCGAGACCGGCGGCCCGCGCGTCGCGCGTCGCCCGTAGGGTCGCGTCGAAGGTCCCCGGGACGCCGCGGAACGTGTCGTGCCGCTCGGCGCTCGAGCCGTCCAGGCTCAGCGAGATCGCCCGCGCGCCCGCCGCGCGGACGGCACGAAGCACCTCCGGCGTGAGATCCACCGTCGCGCTCGGTGCGAGGGAGGCGCCGATGCCGCGCGCCGTCGCCGCGGCGATGAGCGTGATCAGGTCCGGCCGGCGGAGCGGGTCGCCTCCCGTGAACACGACGTGCGGCAGCGGCTGGCCGAACTCGCGGATCCGGTCAAGGACCGCGAGGCACTCCGCCGTACCGAGCTCGAGCGGATCGCGGGCCGGGATGGCCTCGGCGCGGCAGTGGCGGCACGCGAGGCCGCAGGCGCGCGTGAGCTCCCAGTACAGGAGCATCGGCGCGCGCCCGTACACGAAGCGTGCTGGGCGGACCGACCCGATCGGAACGGGCGCGCTCGCGGAAGCGTCGACGGGCCCGAGTCCGGCGAGCGCCACGTCGGCGAGCGCGGCGATGAACCGCGGGTCGTCGTTCATGGCGCGAGCGCGCTCCAGCCGCGCGCCATGCTCGGCCGCGACGGCGCGCGCCTCGATGTCGACGTCGTACAGCACCTCGAGGTGGTCGGCGACGAAGCCGACCGGGCACACGACGATCTCGCGGACGCCCGCGGCCGTCACGCGCCGGATCTCGTCGCGGAGATCCGGCCCCACCCATTCGTCCCCGGTGCGGCCCGCGCTCTGGAACGCCACGTCGCAGCGCGCCAGACCGAGCCGTTCCGCGACGAGCGACGCGGTCGCGAGCACCTCACGAACATAGGGATCCGTGCCGCTCGCGAGCCGCACCGGAAGGCTGTGCGCGGTGAAGAACACGTGCGCCGTCGAGGGGTCCGCGCATCGCGCGAGCGCCTCGGCCGTCGCCGCGGCGAGCGCGTCGATGAGGCGCGGCTGGGCATGCCACGAGCCGACGACCTCGAACCGCGGCGCGCGCGCTCCGAGCGCCGCGGCGGCCTTTTCGATCATCGCGCCGTACGTCCACACGTTGAATGTCGAGTGCTGCGGCGCGAGCGCGATGGCCGCCGCTCGGCCGACACCGTCCTCGGCCATGCGCGCGACGGCGTCGCGGATGAACGGGGCGATGTGCTTCATCCCCGCGTACACGCGGGCCGGGCGTCCGCGGCGCGCGAGCTCGGCCTCGAGCGCCGCGCGCTGCCGCTCGACGACGCGCGAGAGCGGCGAGCCGCCGCCGATCGCCCGGTAGCGGGAGGTGAGCTCCCTGAGGAGCGCCGGCGGCGGCGCGGTGCCGCCGCGGATGTCCGTGTAGTACGCCTCGACCTGGTCGAGCCGCGCCGGCGCTCCGTACGCCATGAGCAGGACGCCCTCGCTCATCGGGCCAGCCAGTCCGCGGCGTCGAGCGCGAAGTACGTGATGATCACGTCGGCGCCCGCGCGCGCGATCGCGGTGAGCGACTCCAGCGCCGCGCGGCGCAGGTCGATCCATCCGCGCTCCGCGGCGGCGTGGAGCGAGGCGTACTCGCCGCTCACCTGGTACGCCGCGAGCGGCACGTCGAAGCGCGCGCGTGCGGCGGCGATGACGTCGAGGTACGGGCCCGCCGGCTTCACCATCAGCGCGTCGGCACCCTCGTCGAGGTCGCTTCGCATCTCGCGGAGCGCCTCACGTCCGTTCGGCGGATCCATCTGGTAGCCGGCGCGATCGCCGAACGACGGGGCGCACTCGGCAGCCTCTCGGAACGGGCCGTAGTACGCGCTCGCGAACTTGGCCGCGTACGAGAGGATCGCGATGTCCGTGCCGCCCTGGGCATCGAGCGCCGCGCGGATCGCGGCGACGCGGCCGTCCATCATGTCCGACGGCGCGACGGCGTCCGCGCCCGCCCGGGCGTAGGCGGCCGCCGCGTCCGCGAGGAGCGGCAGCGTCTCGTCGTTGTCGACCCGCTCGCCGTCGAGCACGCCGCAGTGCCCGTGCGACGTGTATTCGCAGAGGCACACGTCGGCGATGAGGACGAGCGGCGTCTCGCGCTCGCGGAGCGCCCGGAGCGCCGCGGGGACAGGGCCGGCGGGATCCCACGCGCCGCTGCCCCGCTCGTCCTTGTCCGCCGGCAGCCCGAAGAGGAGGAGGCCGCCGACGCCCGACGCCGCGGCGCGCGCGGCGATCTCGCTGACGCGCGATGCGGGCCAGCGCATGTGTCCCGGCAACGAGGCGATCGGCTCCGGCGCCACCAGGCGCGCGTCGACGAACACCGGGAGCACGAAGGACGCGGGGTCGAGCCGCGTCTCGCTCACCAGCCGGCGCAGGGCGGGCGTGCGCCGCAGCCGGCGGTGGCGGGCGAACGGGAGCGACGTGCGCTCAGTCGTGAGCGGCATGGGACACCTCCTCGTCGCGCGGCGTCGTCGTGACGCGCGTGCCGAGCCGCGCGCGTACCGCGGCGAGGGTCGTCGGGCCGGAGACGACGAGCTGCGCCCGCGCGACCAGACGCGGCTCGACCGCGCCGAGCAGCCCCTCGAGGGCGCTCGGCGACGAGACGAAGATCACCACGGTCCCGTCCGCGGCGAGCGCGGCGCGCACCGCGGCGACGTCACCGTCGGCGACCGGCGCCGCACGATACGCAACGACCTCGCGCACGTCGAATCCCCGCTCGCGAAGGATCCGCGGGGCATCGGCGAGCGCGCGATCGGATCGCGCGAGGACCGCGACCTCTCCGCGCGGCAGCTCCCGCGCGAGACAGGCGCCGGTCGCGACGCTCGGCACGAACGCCACGGCGATGCCGTGCTCCGCGAGACGTGCCGCGGTCGACGGACCGACGGCCGCGACGGGCGAGCGCGGCGCGCCGACGCGTGCGACGGCGTCGGCCCCCGCGGGGCTCGTGACGGCGAGCCAGTCGCGCGGGCCGAGCGGTGCGATGGCGCGCGCCAGCGCCGAGACGTCGGCGAGGCGCTCGATCCGGACGCAGGGAAGCTCGATGACGCGCGCTCCCGCGGCCCGCAGACGGGACGCGAGGTCGTCGTCATCGCGGCGTGCGTGCGTGAGCACGACCGTGGCCCCGGCGTAGCGTTCACGCATCGGCGAGCTCGAGCAGCGTGTCCGCCGCCGATCGCGCGACCGCGAGCGGGTCGTCGCCCTCGGCGTGCGCGCGAGCGATCTCGCCGCCCGACCCGAGGCTGGCGTCGAGCACGACGGTCCTGCCCTCGTACCGCGCCCAGCAGCCCAGCGCGATCTCGCAGCTCGCGCCGAGGAGGCGCAGCAGCTCGCGCTCGGCGGTGACCGCCTCGTGGGTCGCGCGGTCGTCGAGCGCGGCGCGGAGGCGCTCGCGCACGCGCTCATCGTCCGCGCGCGCCTGCACGGCGAGCGCGCCCTGGCCCGGCGCGGGCGGGACGATGTCGAGCGCGAGCGCCTCGTGCTCGGCGAACGCTATCCCGAGACGGCGCAGGCCCGCTGCCGCGAGCACCACCGCGTCGTACTGGCCGCTCCGCACCTTCGCGAGCCGCGTGTCGACGTTCCCGCGTATCTCGACGCAGTCGATCCCGGGTACGAGCGCCGCGACGAAGGCGGCGCGTCGCGGGCTGGAGGTCCCGACGCGGGCGCCCGCCACGAGCTCCTCCGTGCCGCGGCGACCGCGCGCCACGAGGACGTCCCGCGGATCCTCGCGCTCGGGCACGGCCGCGATGACGAGGTCGGACGGCTCGGCGGTCGGAAGATCCTTCAGCGAGTGGACCGCGACGTCGATCTGGCCGCGTCGCAGCGCGTCCTCGATCGCGGTCACGAATACGCCATCGCCGAGCTCGCGGATGGGACGCGTGCCGTCATCGCCGACCGTTCGGATGACGACGAGCTCCGCGTCGGCGCCGAGGGCGCGCGCGACGATCGCCGCCTGCGCTCGCGCCAGGACGCTCCCCCGCGTCCCGATGCGGATCACTGGCCGCGCTCGAAGAGGGCGCGCGCGGCCTGCGGGTCCGCCCGCTGCTCCCGGAGCGCGACGGTCGGCTCGTGCAGGAGCGCGTTCGTGATCGTGGTGGAGAGGGCCTCGACGACACGACGATCGCGCTCGCTCAGATGACGGAGGCGGCCGAGGGCGCGATCGACCTTCGCGGCGCGCACGCGCTCGGCGAAGGCTCGCAGCGTGCGGATCGCCTCCACGCGCTCAGGCGACCGCTCGTTCACGAATCGCAGCGCCTCCGTCTCGCAGCGCGCTCGCGCCGCCACGAGCGCCTCGGACGGCACCCGCGCGGCGGCGCCAGGCAGGTCGTCCACGCTGCGGTACGCGGTGCCCAGCAGCGCTCGCGCGGATGCGTCGAGGCTTCGCGGCACGGCGACGTCGACGACGAAGAGAGGACGATGCGAGCGCATCCGCTGGGCGAGCACGTCGTCGGTGAGCAGCGCGCCGCGCGTGTCGGCGGCCGAGATGACCGCGTCGACACGCTGGAGCACGCGGGGCACTTCGTCGAGCGGGATCGACGACGCGTCGTGCGCCGCGGCGACGGCCGAGGCCCGCTCGCGGTCGCGGTTCGCGACGATCACCTGTCCGACGCGATGGACGAGGGCGCGTACCGCGAGCTTGCCCATCTCGCCGGCGCCGACGACGAGAGCCGTCGCTCGGGCGGGATCGGCGAGCTGCGCGACTGCGCAGTCGACGGCGAGCGATCCCACCGAACGGGCCGACCCGAGGCCGCTGGACGCGCGCACCTCGCGTCCGACGTACAGCGCGCGCGCGAACGCCGCGACGAGGAGCGCGTCGAGGCCGGCGGCCTCGCTGTAGGCCCGGCGTACCTGCGACAGGATCTGCGGCTCGCCGGCGATGGCGGAGTCGAGGCCCGCCGCGACGGTGAAGAGATGGGCCAGCGCGAACGCTCCCACATGGATGGTCGCGTTCGCGAGGTCGGCGGTGCCGATCCCGAGCGCGACGGCCAGCTCGGAGGGGTCGCTTCCCGCGGGCGCGACGGTGTACAGCTCGACGCGGTGACAGGTCGCGAGGACGACCCGATCGGGACCGGCCGGCAGAGCGGAGAGCAGGCGCTCGCGCGCGTCGATCGACGACGTCCGCTGATGCCAGGCGAACGCGACGACCTCTCGTGCCACTCGCGGCACCGTAGGGTCGGAGCCGTGTTCGCACGAAATCCGACCCCTAGTTTTTCCGAGCTTCTCCGATCAGTGCCGAGGACCGCCTGTGCCTAGTGTTCCGTCCGCGAAGTCTTGTTAACGCTGCGGCGCACCGCTTTGCGGATGATCTCGGACGGGTCCTTGGTCCAGATGAAGGGCGTGGGGTGCGCGTTCCAGCGTCGGATGTACGCCCGAATGTGCCGCATGAGCGC
>DASRGG010000030.1:0-92088 GCA_035651155.1 Candidatus Limnocylindria bacterium
AACGGGCGGAACTCCGCCTCGCCCTTCAGGGCGAGCGTCTTGGTGATCGCCGCGGTGAGCGTCGTCTTGCCGTGGTCGATGTGACCGATCGTGCCGACGTTCACGTGCGGCTTGGTGCGCTCGAACTTCTTCTTCGCCATCGTCTTCGCAGGGGCTCCGCCCCTTCCACCCCGCTTTCTTCGGTTCCTTTGTCAGTGAGCCCACCTCGGGGATCGAACCCGAGACCTCGTCCTTACCAAGGACGTGCTCTACCAACTGAGCTAGGTGGGCAGAGTCGCCTTTTCCGGACACGAAAAGAGAGTTGCGTGGCGCAACTCCCTCGAGCCGCTTGGGTCGTGAAGATTATCCGCCTGCGCGCGAGAAAGGGCAAGGAAAGGGCTGGAAAAGGCCGCTTCCCCGGACCGCGCCAAGGATCAGCGGAGAAGCTGGCGCGCGACGACCTCGCCGATGAGACCGAGGAGGAACAACGACCCCCAGCGGCGGTTGTGCAGGAACGTGTGACCGACGAACCAGATCGGCCACGCGTTCGCGGGGTAGTCGGCCGGCCGCTCGGACGGCTTCGGGTGACGAAGCGCGGCGAGGACCGACCGCAGCTGCGGCGCGGCGAGGAACACCACGAGCAGGAGCGGCGTGAAGAAGCCGGTGGCCACGAGGTACGCGACGAGCGCGTACTGCCCGAGCAGCATCGCCGCGATCGCCACGCGCGCCGCACGCTCGCCGATGAGCACCGGAAGCGTCGCGATGCCCTTCGCACGGTCCTCGGCGTATTTGTCGACGTGCTTCCCGAAGATGACGCCGGTCGCACCGAGCGCGTAGGGCAGGCCTGCGAGGGCGACCGTCCAGTCCCAGCGGCCGGTGCTGATGAAGTACGTGCCGCCGATCATCAGCGGTCCCCAGACCACCAGCACCGCGAGCTCCCCGAGCCCGATGTACTTCAGCGGGTACGTATAGAAGAGGACGAAGAAGGCGCCGGCCGCGAGGAGGGCGAGGGCGAGCGGCCCGCGCGCGGCGACGAGATATGCGCCGATGGCGAGCGCGAGACCGCCGCTGGCGGCGGCGTACCGGAGCAGGGTCTTCTCGCTCATGAGCCCGTGCTCGAGTGGATGCGGTCCGTACTGCGCGCGGAAGTAGTTGTTCCGGTCGACGCCCTTGCGGTAGTCGGTCCAGTCGTTGACGAGGTTGTTGGTCGCGTGCGCCAGGAGCAGCGCGATCGTGGTGAGCGCCCAGAGCGTCGCATCGAAGCCGCCGTCGCGGATCGCGAGAAGGCCCGCCAGGCCCGCCGAGATGAAGGTGATGACGAGCACGGCACCGCGCGCGGCGATCAGCCAGCGCGAGACCACGTCCAGGCGATCCCACTCCTCGCGGCTGATGCGCGGTATCACGCGCAGGGCCTGCACCCACATCGCGACGTTCACGAGGGCCGATCCTAGCTCGCCGCACCCGTCGCGACCACCTCGACGACGAGATGGATCTCGTCGGTGACGCTGACGACGCGAAAGGGCACGGAGGGTGCCGTCATCCCGAAGTCCTCGAATCTCAGGGCCGGGGCGGCCGTCGCCGTAGCGGTGAGCTGCGCCCCGGAGCGCTTCGCGACGACGTCGAAGGTGACGTCCTTCGTCACGCCGTGGATCGTCAGCTTGCCGGCGAGCGCGAACGTCACGTCGGCGTCCGCGGCGAGGGGCAGCGTCAGCCCGGTGGCCTTCGTCGGCACGAACGTGGCGGCCGGGAACTGGCGCACCTGTAGCGTGGACTGCTTGATGAAGTTGTCGCGATCGCGCCGATCGCTCGCGAGCGTGCTCACGTCGAAGGTGATCTTCGACTCCGGCGTGAAGGTGCCGTCCGCGTTGACCGCGAACGAGCCGGCGGCCCCGGTGGCCGTGAGCACCGCGTCGGAGGGAAGGCTCACGCCGACGAGCTGCTCGCGCACGCTCACCGTCGCCTTCGATGCGCTCGTCACGGTCCAGGTCGCGCCCGCGCTCGCGCTTGGGATGCTCGGTGGCGCGGCCGTGGAGGGGACCGTCGCGGTCGGCGTCGCCGTCGCGGCGGGCGCGGCCGCGGACGGAGCGCACGCCGTGGCGAACGCGAGAAAGAGTGCGATGGGGATCTTTCTCATGCCCGAAAGAGTGCCGGTCCGGGCACCGCGAAGGATGGGAGGCGCTTGAAGATAGATAAGGAGTAGCGCCGTCCGGGCCCTAGACGACGTTCAGCTCCTCATCCTTGCGGCGGCCGCGCTTGCGCGGCGAGACGGCCGGCTGCGAGAACGGGGTCGCCCCCGGGAGCTCGGTAGGGACGTGCGTGTACCCGTGCGCCTCGAGCTCGTGCGCGTTCCGACGATCGGCGGCGGCCCGGAGGGCGTCCATCGAGTCCTGGTGCGTCGGGACGAAGATCGCCTCGCAGTCGGGGTCGGCGCGGCAGGGAAGTCCGGATCTGTTCATATTCCTCACAACGCGGGCGGGGCGGTTTGGATTCCGCGGCCCGTCCTACTACTACTTCTACGTGCTTGCTCGGTCGTTAGATTCGGTGGGCAGAGAGGGAATCGAACCCCCACAGCCAAAGGCGGCTGATCTACAGTCAGCGGAGCACACCACACTGCTCAATCTGCCCGGAGTGTCGCGACTGCGACACGAGGATTTTAGGGCTTGCGCCCGGTTCCGGCCAGCCCCCCGAGAATTCCTCAGGATGGACGACCGCACGCTCCGTATCGCCGTGCTGCTTTCCGCGCACCTCTTCCTCTCCGCGGCCGCCCTGCGCGTCCTCCACGGGCGGCGCGGCTACCAGCTCGTCACCGGGTCGGCCTGGTGGATCCAGTACTACCCGCCGCTCGTCTGGCTGCCGTTCCTCCTGGCGTACCTCCAGCCGTTGCCGACCGACCTCGATCGGAGCGTCCGGTACGCCGGCCTCAGCCTCTGCGTCGCCTCGGGCGCGTTCGCGGCCTGGGCGATGTGGTCGCTCGGCAAGAGCTACGGCATCCGCATGGACATCTTCGTGCTCATCGCGACCCTCGTGTACGTCGTGCCGCTGACCGCGATCCGCATCGCGCGCGAGGAGCGCGTGCCGGCGGAGGCCTTCGGCGAGCGGTACGCCGCGTATCAACGCGACGTGCCCGTGCTCCTCCCCTACCCCGGGTGACCGATCGTTCGCCGGCACGTGCCGCGCTCGTCGAGGGCTGGCCGGTGTTGCTCACGAGCGTCGTCGTCGGCCTCACCTACGGCGTGGTGGCGCGGCAGTCCGGCCTCTCCATCGTCGAGACGAGCGCGATGAGCGCCGTCGTGTTCGCCGGTGCCGCGCAGTTCGCGACGCTCGAGCTCCTGAAGGGCGGAGCGAGCGCGCCCGCAATCGCGCTCGCGGTGTTCCTCATCAACGCGCGCCACCTCCTCATGGCCGCGGCCCTCCGTCCGTTCCTGTCGCACGTGCGCGGCCCGCGGCGCCTCGGGCTCGCGTACGTGCTCACCGACGAGGCCTTCGCCATGGGCATCGGCTGGTTCCGGCGCGGCCATCGCGCGGTCTCCTACTACGCCGTATTCGGCGCCGGCCTCTGGCTCTGCTGGAACGCGGCGACGCTCGTCGGCGCGATCTTCGGCGGCGGGATCGAGCATCCCGAGCGCTTCGGCGTCGACTTCGCGATCACCGCGGTCTTCGTCGCGATCGTCGCGGTGAGCGCGCGGCACCGCATCGACCTCGCCGTCGCGCTCGCGGCGGCGCTCGTCGCGTCCGCGCTGCGCATCGGCGGTGCCTCGACGCTCGCGGTGGTGGTGGCCGGTGCCCTCTCCCCGCTCGCGGCGGTCGCGTTCGGGAAGGATGAGGAGGCGCGATGACCTTCTGGCTCGCGATCGTCCTCGGCGGCGTCGCGACGTATCTCACGCGCCTCGTGCTCCTCGTCATCGAGCCTCGCGCCGCCGCTCCGCCCGCGCTCCGCCGCTACCTCGACGCGCTGCCCGTCGCGGTGATCGCGGCGCTCGCGGGAGCGGGCGTCGCCGTCCCGGACGGCGAGGTGACGCACGGCGCGGAGGTCGTGGCGGCGGCCGCGGCGTTCGCGCTCGCGGCATGGCGGCGCAATCTGCTCGTCGCGGTGCTCGCGGGGGTCCTCGTGGCCGCGCTGCTCCGCGCGGCGGGCCTGTAGCGGCTAGACCCCGCGGTAGCGGCCGGCGTCGCGGAGCTCCGCGAGGCGCGGAGCCGCGAGCTGCACGAGGTCGGTGACGCGTGCCAGCACGGCGTCCGAAATCTGCTCGCCTTCCGACTGCAGCGTGATCACGCCGACCGTCGCGTCGCCGGCGCGGACCGCGCACTGCGCCGTGTACACCGTGGCGTCGCGCGCGCCGATGCGCACGGCGCGATGCGCGCGGACCCAGCCATCCATGTGCGCCGCGGAACTGTCGGGGCCGTCGTCGAGCGCCTCCCAGCGCAGGAGCGTCCCGAGCTCGTCCTCCGACGCGACGCGATAGCGGTACGCGACGTCGTCGCGGTCGCGGTGGTGCACGCTGAGCGCGAGGGCCGAGGTGCGCGCGAGCTCGGAGAGCACGTCTCGCAGCACCCGTCCGACGTCGCGTGCGGAATCGGCGAGGGAGAGCGCGTCGCGGATGGAGCCGCGAAGCTCGCCGTTGCGGTCCGGGAGCGGCGCGCGCTCCGCCGGACGCCGCTCCGCGAATCGCGCGGCGAGCGCCTGCTCCAGCTCGCTGCGCCACGTGCGCAGACGCTCCTCGTCGGTGAGGCGGCGCCGCTCGGCCATGCGGTCGTCGTCGGCGCGGCGCTGCTCGAGACGCTGCTCGAAGCGGGCCTGCCACTCGACGAGCATGTCCTCGATGCGCCGGGCGAGATCGTCGTCGCGCGACGAGCGCTGCTCGAGCGTGCGCTCGACGCTCGCGCGCCGATCCTCGATCCACTTCGCGAGCCGGCGCTCCTCTTCCTCGCGGCGCTCGCGGACCCAGTCGGCCAGACGCTTCTCCTCGTCGAGCCGGATGCGTTCGACCGTCTGCGTGACCATGGCCTCGGCCTCGCGCAAGCGGCGCTCGAGCTGATCCTCGTACGCGGCGTCGCGCGCGGGGTCGTCCGCGTGCGCAGGCGTGCGCACGGCCTCCCGCGCAGACTCGTGCGCCGGTGCCGGCGCGGGCTCGGTGCGGATGACGGTGAGCCGCGGCGGCGCGCTCGGCGCCGCGGGCGCGGCCGCGCTCGGGGCCTGCGCCTCGGGCGCGTCGGGCTCGGGGAAGGTCTCCTCGAACTCGAGGCCGTCCGCGAAGCTCGATGCGGACATCGCGACGGATTCGTTCGACAGGAGTCCCACGCCCGAAAGTCTCGTCAGCGGACCGCCGTCGGGCATCCCGACAACGGGGGAACCCCGGTCCGGCGAGATGCTGCCCCGAGGCGTCGCGGCGCCCGGAGTCACCGGGCTGATACCGCGCCCGAGCGTGGGCGGCGCCGCTCCATCGGCGGGCGGCGTTCCCGTCTCGCGCAGCCGCTTCGTGGCCGCGTAGAGCAGCTGCCTCGCCATGTCGGGGTCCGCGTAGAGGACGTCGCGGAACTGCGCCGGGCCGAGCAGGATGACGCGCATCGGCGTCTCCGCGGTGACGGTCGCGGTGCGCGGTCCCTGGTCGATGAGCGCGATCTCGCCGAAGAAGGCGGCCCGGGCCGAGCGTTCGCAGCGTCTTGCCGTTTCGCTCCACACGGGCGGTGCCGCTCACGATGACGAAGAAATCGCCGCCCGAGCTGCCCTCGGTGCAGAGGACCTTGCCCGTGGAGACGCTCGTGTCCTCGACCCGCGTAGCGATGAAGCCGAGCTGTGTGTCGTCGCAGCCGCTGAAGAGCGGGACCGATCAGAGCAGCTCGCTGCGCGGATCCTTCGGCATGACGTGGGGGGGTTAGGCGCACGCGCCCGCCGGCGCAATGACCAGCGGACGCGGCGCCACGGCGACTGAGCCGTCCCCGGGTCTCGAACCCGGAACCGGTGGTTTACAAAACCACTGCTCTGCCAATTGAGCTAGGACGGCGTCGATTCCCTAATGATTCTGACGCGTCGTGAAGCTGAAACCAATGGCTTCGAAACTGTTGCCGTGCCGATCAACCTCGGGCGGCACGCGTTCCCGGAGAAGCTGGCCTGTCCTACTGAAGAGGTAAGCAATGGCCGCGTTCCGCGACCAGGAGCTCGATCCCCCTTGTGGTTTCACAGCGTCGCGACCGTGGACCCCGGGTCGCCTTTCGCTATGGGAGCAAATTGAACGCTTCCGTGTGCGCTGGCCGGACGACGCGGAAGTGGCGAGCGTCGAGCGTGATAAGCGTCTTCACATCCAGGCGCTCCCCCAGCGCGACGATCGCCGCATCCACCGTGCCGAGCGGGAGGTCGCGGTAGGTCGCGACGAGGTCCGCGATGCGAAGCCAATCCCCCGCTGAGACGTGCTCGACGATGAGCTCTCCGGCCGCCAACGATGCGATGAACTTCACCTCCGCCTTGGCGCCCAGCCGCGTACCGATGAGATAGGCGACCTCGGCGACCACGAGGTCAGGGACGACGAGCGGCCCGGTAGCCACGTCGAGAGCGTCGCGGCAGCGGTCGTGGTGCGCGTCGTCCGCGTCCGCCACCGCGTAGAGCGGACCGGCGTCAACGAGGACGGCGACCGCCCCACTCCCGGCGGAGGATCTGCTCCACGCGTTTGGACACGTCGCGCCGTCCGCTGCGTCCCGCCGCGACGAAACCCAGCCGGTGGCGGCGACGCCCGAGATAGGCCTCGAGGGCCTCGCGCGTTATGTCTGACACGGTCGTGCCGCGCCGTTCTGCTTCGTGGCGCATCCGTGCATCCAGGTCGTCCGGCACTTTCACCGTTGTCCGTTTCATCTTCCTCGTTCTCTCAGGACGGACGCTTTTTGGTATGCCAGCATATCACGAACAAGCAGGAACAGACCGAACCGCGCGTGGCGACAGCAAGCGCAATAGTTCGAGCCTTCCGCGATCTCGGTCGCACGAGGGGCTGAACGGCGCGCGCTCCTGGCCGACTCAGAATTTCGGTGCTTCGCAATTTCTGCTGTGCCGACCTCAAGCGGTGATTTCGAGCGCACCACTCGCTTCAAGCGAGCCGCGACGAGACTCACCACCCAAGATCACGAACGGCTCGCGAAAGCGCTCTTCCTTTACGAGGAAAATCCCTCGCACCCCTCGCTCGGAGTGAAGCGCATCCCAGGGCTGTGAGTCCCGCACGGCTTGCGGTCCTTCAACGGCAGGCCGGAGCGACGAGACCCAATAGTTCTTGCTGACGCGGGCGTGCCTGTCGTTCCTGCGTGAAATCGCCCGCGAATCTGCGCCGTCGCTCCGATCATGCACGGCAAGCTACAAAACCACTGGCTGCCGATGAGCTGGGACGGCGTCGTTCCCGAATATGTTTGCCGCCCGCCGACGCCCGGCACAGCCGTTCCGGAAAGCCCAGGCTCGCGTCGTGCGCGCTTGCCCGGCGACTCGCCCATCGCGTGGGCGGAAACGCGGTGTTCTCTCGAGGACCCGAAGCGAAGCGCGCTCGGTCGCGAGACCGCCGAGCACGCGAGGGGCGAGCGCGGCGCGTGCGTCCTTCGAGAGGAGCGGATGGCACGCCGTGAATGCGAGGCCGAGGAGATGGTCCGACGTCCTCGTCGATCGCCGTGTCCAGCGCGGCACGCTGCTCCGCCGCAATCCTCTTGCCTCGCCGAAATACAGCGCGCGGGCAGGACATACGCGCCGGTCCCGTGGCAAGGTCCGATCCCTCCCCGGGGACCAGCGGATCGGTTAGCCGTTGCTCCGCAAGTCGACGGCGATCACGGACGCGAGCAGGATCATCGGCACCAGCATGGCGACGCCCAGCATGCGGAGCGCCGTGGGTACTCGCCAGCCATCCTCTTGCGGACCGAGGGAGGACCGGGCGGCCCAGACGATCCCCGCGTAGATGGCCAGGAACCAGACCGCTCCCGCGACCGCCCGTACCGCGGTCAGGTCGTCGAAGAATGACAGGACGGTCGCGAGCGCCGGGAGCAGCGCGACCGCCGCAACGATGCCCCGCAGCCAGCGCGGCCAGGTGTGCTGCGTCAACGCCAGTGTCGCGAGGATGATCGTGGGGAACATGCTGGCCCCCGCCGCACCGCCGAGCGGCAGCAGGCCGATGACCGCAACGACTCTCAGCACGGTCAGCGCCGGCCTTCGCAGGTTGGCCCGCCGCCCCAGATAGGCGCCGGACTGAGCCAGCCCGGCGATGCCGAACCCGATGACGATGAAGAGCGTCCCGCTCCAGGTGAACTCCGGGTCCGTGGAGATGAATCGCATCCAGAGTCGGGCATTCATGCCCCACGCGAGGCCGCCCACCAGCCCACCCATGAGAACGAAGGGCCCAGGTGCGTGCCCCCAGGCGGTGAGTAGCCACCGCGCCGCCGGACCGCCTCGGCCGGACGCACGCAGGTCGACGCTCTGGATGGCCAAGGGCGTCAACGGTACATGAGGCACCGAGAGCCGCCAGAGGTTCGCGCTCAGCCGTCCCGGGGTCTCGAACCCGGAGCCTCCTAGCGCGCGGGGGTCGCGCGGGGATACGGCGGGAACGGCGAGCCTGGCGAGGCGCCCTCCGCAAGACCGCCCGCGCCGAGCGCGTCGGCCGCGTCGGCCGGCGCGTCGCCGGTGAGGACGCGCGCGAGGATGAGGTCGAGCGCGGTGTCCTTCCCGAAGCCCGCGCAGGTGGCGATACCGAGCACCGGCGCCGTCGGGAGCGATCCGACCCACACCATGCTGCCCGGATGCGCGGGCACGCCGGTGCGCTCCACTCGCCCACCGGAGGTCTCGAGCGCGCGCAGGACCGGGTCGATCGGATCGAGCGGGCTCCCGCCCGAGAGCAGGATGAGGTCCGCACCGCTCGAGAGCGCTTGCCGGAGCACCTCGGAGACGGCGGCGGTCTCGTGCGCGACCTCCGCGAAGGAGGTCATCTCCGAGCCGAACCATTCGATCTTCCGCCGGATCGCGCCATGGATGAGCGCGCGTCCGCGCGGCTCGAGCCGATCGGTGACCACCACGCCGATTCGCCGGTGTATGAACGGCATGACGGACAGGACGGGCGCGGACCGCGCGATGCGCTCGGCCTCAACCAGGAGGGCCTCGGCGGTCGCGAGCGCGGCGCTCTTGGCGCCCGCGACATCGTCGCCCTCGGCCACGACACGGCCATCCGCGGCGGTGAAGAGGAGGAGTGGATGCAGGCCGTTCACGGCCGCGACGGCGTCGGCGCGCAACCGCAGCCGACCGCGCACCGCGGCACGGACGCGTGACTGTCCCTGCGACGGCGGCTCGGCGCGCGTCCCCGGACCGCCGACCGCTGCGGCAAGACGCAGGGCGACGGTGCCCTGCTCGAGCTCACCGGGGTCGAGATCGATCACGTGGATCGGGCGGCCCAGTGCGACAAGAGCCGCGGCGTGCGTGGCGTCGAGCCGCAGGCCTTTCTGGAAGGCGTCGTGACCATCTGTTCCCGGCACGTCCGCCGCGAGGACGGCCCCGGATGCGCTTTCGGGCGGGTCGGAAGTCGGGTCGAATACACGCGCGCGCACCTCTCCGAGCCTACTCGACTTGACCCGCCTGCCAGCCGGGACTAGCGTCTGCCGGCCGTCGACACGAGGGGGAGAAGCTGGTCGAGGCCCGACTCGTCACCCGTCATCCGCCGCACGCACCGCCCTAGTCCGCGAGGACGCCCGGCACGTATCGCGTTGGGGGAGGTGTCGCATGCGACGGGCCATCACGCTCACGGTCAACGGCGCGAGGCATTCGCGCGAAGTCGAGAGCTCACAGCTCCTTGTCGAATTCCTGCGTGAGACGCTGAATCTGACCGGCACGCACGTCGGCTGCGACACGAGCCAGTGCGGTGCGTGCACGGTGATCGTCGACGGCCGGGCGACCAAGTCCTGCACGATGCTCGCGGTCCAGGCTGACGGCTCCACCGTCACGACGATCGAAGGGCTCGCGAAGAACGGCGAGCTCCATCCATTGCAGGCTGCGTTCTCCGAAGAGCACGCGCTCCAGTGCGGCTTCTGCACGCCGGGCATGATCATGACCGCAGTCGATCTCCTCGCGCGGCGACCCCATCCGTCCGGCGCCGAGATCCGTCACGCGCTCGAAGGCAACCTCTGCCGGTGCACCGGCTATCAGAACATCGTCAGTGCCGTGCAGCGCGCCGCCGGGGACAGGCGGAGGATGCGGGGACAGCCGCCCCAGGGCGCGGAGCGACGGGCGACCGAGGAGGCACGGCCGTGAGCGCCGCTACGACAGCGCCGTACATCGGACAGCGCGTCCAGCGCAAGGAAGACCCCAAGCTCATCCGCGGCGAGGGCATCTACACCGACGACGTCACCCCGCCGGGGACCCTCCACATGGCTATGGTCCGGTCGCCGCACGCGCACGCGCGCATCAAGAGGGTGGACACCGCGAGCGCGAAGAGCGCGCCCGGCGTGGTCACCGTGCTCACCGGCGCGGACACCGCTGCCACCGGACCGCTCCCGTGCTTCATCACGCTCCCGAACCTGAAGCCGGCCAAGCACTTCCCGCTCGCCGCGGACAAGGCGCGCTACTCCGGTGACGCCGTCGCCGTGGTCGTGGCGAACAGCCGGCGCGCCGCGAAGGCCGCGGCCGCGCTCGTCGAAGTGGACTACGAGCCGCTCCCGGTCGTCGTCGACGCGCGCCAGGCCACCGCGGGGGGCGCGCCGATCCTCCACGACGAGCTCGGGACGAACGTCGCGTACGTCTACCCGGTGAAGGGAGGCGACATCGACAAGGCCTTCCGCGAGGCAGAGGTCGTCGTGAAGCACCGCATCACGAACCAGCGCCTCATCCCGAACGCGATCGAGCCGCGCTCGGTCGTCGCGCGGTCCGATGAGGGCGGCGGGCTCACGATCTGGACCACCACCCAGATCCCGCACTTCGTGCAGCTCATCACCTCGCTCAACCTCGGCCTCTCGCAGAACAAGGTCCGCGTCATCGCGCCCGAGGTCGGCGGCGGGTTCGGCAGCAAGCTGAACGTGTACGCCGAGGAGCTGCTCGCGGCGTGGCTCGCGAAGACGCTCGTCCGTCCCGTGAAGTGGACCGAGGAGCGCAGCGAGGGCTACCTCGCGACGATCCACGGACGCGACATCGTCGAGGACGTCGAGCTCGCGGCGAAGAAGGACGGCACCATCACCGGCCTGCGCATCCGCGGCATGGCCAACCTCGGCGCGTACCTCCAGGCGTTCACGCCGGTGATCGAGACCGTGCTGCACGTGTTCATCATTCCCGGCGCGTACCGCATCCCGGCGTTCGACTGCGAGATCACCGGCGTCTACACGAACACCACGCCCACCGACGCGTACCGCGGCGCCGGCCGGCCCGAGGCTACGTTCCTCATCGAGACGACCGCGAACCTGCTCGCGCGGGAGCTCGGCATGGATCAGGCGGAGATCCGTCGCCGCAACTTCGTCCCGAAAGAAGCGTTCCCCTACACCACGATCACCACGCTCGCGTACGACAGCGGCAACTACGCGCAGACGCTCGACCGTGCCCTGCAGGCGGCCGACTACGCCGGCTTCCCGAAGCGGCGCGACGAGGCCAAGGCGCGCGGCAAGCTGCGCGGCATCGGGCTCTGCAGCTACGTCGAGATCTGCGGGCTCGCGCCGTCGAAGGCCAACCACGCGCTCGGCGTCGGCTGGGGCGGCTATGAATCCGCCCGCATCCGCGTCCATCCGACCGGCGCGGTGCAGGTGTTCACCGGGACGTCGCCGCATGGACAGGGCCACGAGACGTCGTGGTCGCAGATCGTCGCCGATTCGTTCGGCATCTCCCCAAGCGACATCGAGGTGCGCCACGGCGACACGTTCGAGTCTCCGGGCATGGGCGTCGGCACCTTCGGCAGCCGCAGCCTCGCGGTCGGCGGAGTCGCGGTGCACAAGGCCGCGGAGAAGCTCCGTGAGAAGATCAAGCTCATCGGCGCGCACATGCTCGAGGCCTCGCCCGACGACGTGGTGTTCGAGGGCGGCAAGGTCCACGTGAAGGGCGTGCCCGAGAAGGCGAAGACCTTCGGCGAGATCGTCTTCCAGTCCTACATGGCGTTCAACATGCCCGACGGCATGGAGCCAGGTATGGAGGCGACCTACTACTACGACCCGACGAACTTCACGTTCCCGTTCGGCACGCACGTCGCCGAGGTCGAGATCGATCCCGAGATCGGGACCACCCAGGTCGTGCGCTACGTCGCGTGCGACGACTGCGGCGTGCAGATCAACCCGATGATCGTCGAGGGGCAGCTGCAGGGCGGCATCGTGCAGGGCATCGGCCAGGCGCTCTTCGAGGGCGCCGTCTACAACGCGGACGGTCAGCTGCTCTCGGGCAGCATGATGGAGTACCACGTCCCACGAGCCGCGGACGTACCCGAGCGGTTCGAGCTCGACCACACCATCACGCCGTCCCCGGTGAACCCCCTTGGCGTGAAGGGCATCGGCGAGGCCGGCACGATCGCCTCGACCCCCGCGGTGGCGAACGCCGCGCTGGACGCGCTCGGCGCCGTGGGCGTGAAGCAGCTGGACATGCCGTTCACCGCCGAACGCGTCTGGAATGCGATCCAGAAGGTGAAGAGATGATCTCCCAGGAGTTCGATTACCAGCGGCCGACCACGATCGCCGAGGCGGTGAAGGCGCTCGGCGCGGCGCGCGAGGCGAAGGTCCTCGCGGGCGGGCACAGCCTCCTCCCGCTCATGAAGCTCGGCCTCGCGCAGCCGGGCACGCTCATCGACATCGGGGGCATCGGCGCCCTGCGCGAGATCCGGTCAGGGAGCGGCGGCGAGATCACGATCGGCGCCCTCGCGACGCACGAGCAGGTCGCCGCAGACGCCGGCATCACGAAGAGCCTCGCCGCGCTGGCCGAGGCCGCGGCGTCGGTGGGCGATGTCCAGGTCCGGGCACGCGGAACGATCGGCGGGAGCCTGGCGCACGCCGACCCCGCGGCCGACGAGCCCGCGGCCATCCTCGCGTTCGACGCGACCCTCGTGGCCATCGGGCCGAAGGGCGAGCGGACCATCAAGGCGACCGAGTTCTTCAAGGGGACGTTCGAGACCGCGCTCGCGAAGGACGAGATCCTCACCGAGATCCGCATCGCGGCACCCGCGGCGCGGACGGGCAGCGCCTACCTGTCCTTCCCGCACCCCGCCTCGCGCTTCGCCGTCGTCGGCGTAGCCGCGGTCGTGACGAAGGGCGCCGACGGCACGATCGCGAAGGCGCAGGTCGCCGTGACCGGCGCGGCCGAACGGCCCTTCCGCGCCGGCGCCGCCGAGAAGGCCATTGTCGGAAGCCGCGGCGACGCCGCGGCGATCGCGAAGGCGGCCGGCGCGGCCGCCGCAGGGCTCACCGCACTGGACGACCTGGGCGCCTCGGCGACATTCCGCACGCACTTGGTCGGCGTCTTCACGAAGCGAGCCGTCACCACGGCATTGGAGCGTGCAACGTGATCCCACCCCGGTTCGACTATCAACCCGCGCGCGACCTCGCCCATGCCTTCCAGCTTCTCGCGCAAGGCCGGGGGGAGGCGAAGATCCTGGCGGGCGGCCAGAGCCTCATCCCGCTGATGCGGTTCCGGCTGGCGTCACCGGCCGCGCTCATCGACCTGAACCGCATCGAGGGGCTCGCCTACATCAAGGAGAACGGCGACCTGCGCATCGGTGCCATGACGCGCGAGTACGAGCTCGAAACGAACGGCACCGTCAAGGCACGCTACGCCATCCTCACAGAGACCGCGGCGGTCATCGCCGATCCGCTGGTGCGGAACCTCGCCACCGTGGGCGGCAACCTCGCGCACGCCGATCCCGCGAACGACCATCCGGCGACCATGCTCGCGCTCCGCGCCAGCGTCGTCGCGAAGTCGGCGAAGGGCGAGCGAGTCATCCCCATCGACGAGCTCTTCGTCGACACCTTCCAGACCTCGCTCCGGCCAGACGAGATCCTCACCGAGATCCGGATCCCCAAACCCGCTTCGCAGAGCGGCGGCACATACCTCAAGCTGGAGCGCAAGGTCGGTGACTTCGCCATCGCCGGCGTCGCCGCATATCTCACGCTCGACGACCGCGGCGCCGTGAAGAGTGCGGGCATCGGGCTCACCAACGTCGGCAGCACGGCGCTACGCGCGAAGAGGGCCGAGGCAGCGCTCGTGGGGACCACGGCCGACGAGAAGGCCATCACCGCGGCTGCGGCGGCCGCGGCGGCCGAGTCGCAGCCGACCGCCGATCTGCGCGGGCCGGCCGACTACAAGCGCGACGTCGTCCGCGTGCTCACGGCTCGCGCGATCCGCCGCGCCCTCGCGCGCGCGAAGGGAGGCAGCTAATGGCAGAGACGATGTATCCGATCACCCTCACCGTGAATGGCGAGAAGAAGGAAGCGGAGGTCGAGGCGCGCACGCTCCTTGTCCACTTCCTGCGCGAGAACCTCAGCATGACCGGCACGCACATCGGCTGCGACACCACCAGCTGCGGCGCGTGCACGATCATCCTCGACGGCCGTCCGGTGAAGTCGTGCACCGTGTTCGCGGTGCAGGCGAACGGCCGCAGCCTGCGGACCGTGGAGGGACTCGAGAAGGACAGCAAGCTGCACGCGATCCAGGACGGCTTCCACCAGGAGCACGGCCTGCAGTGCGGGTTCTGCACGCCCGGGATGATGATGACGGCGGTCGCGCTCCTCGAGCGCAACGCCGCGCCGACCGAGCTGGAGATCCGCCAGGCGATCTCCGGCAACCTCTGCCGGTGCACCGGCTACGTGAACATCGTGAAGGCGGTCCAGCACGCGAGCGCGGCGCTGCGCGAGGCGAAGCAGCCGGTCGCGGCAGGGAGGGCATAGATGGGCGCAGAGCTCGGCGGCATCGGCCGGTCGGTCAAGCGCAAGGAGGACGCGCGGTTCATCCGCGGCCGCGGCAAGTACGTCGACGACGTGAAGCTCCCGGGGATGGTCTACCTGGACATCGCGCGCAGCCCCTACGCCCACGCGAAGATCCTGAAGATCGACACGAGCAAGGCGCTCGCCATCCCCGGCGTTCTCGCGGTCATCACCGGCAACGACCTCGTGCCGCTCAAGCTCGCCTGGATGCCCACGCTCATGGGCGACCAGCAGATGGTCCTGCCGACGGATACGGTCATGTACCAGTCACAGGAGGTCGCGGCCGTCGTCGCGACCGAGCGTTACATCGCCGCGGATGGCGCGGCGGCCATCGAGGTCGAGTACGAGCCGCTGCCGGTCATCGTCGATCCGAAGAAGGCGCTGCTGCCGGACGCGTTCGTGTTGCGGCCGGACCGCAAGGAGAAGTCGAACCGCATCTGGCATTGGGAGACCGGCGACAAGGCCGGTACGGACGAGGTCTTCCGCAAGGCCGACGTCACCGTCAAGGAAGACATCTATATCCCGCGCATCCACGTCTCCTCGATCGAGACCTGCGGCATCGTGGCGTCCTTCGACAAGGTCGAGGGCCAGCTCACGGTGTGGATGACCACGCAGGCGCCGCACGCCATCCGTACGGTCATCGCGCTCGTCGCGGGCCACCTCGGCCTGGCGGAGCACAAGATCCGCGTCATCTCACCGGACATCGGCGGTGGCTTCGGCGGCAAGGTACCGGTGTACCCGGGGTACGTCCTCGCGATCGGCGCGTCGGTCCTCACCGGCCTCCCGGTGAAATGGGTCGAGGACCGCTCCGAGAACATCCAGGCCGACTCGTTCGCGCGCGACTACCACATCACGGCGGAGGTCGCGGCGAAGAAGGACGGCACGGTCGAGGCCCTGCGGGTGAAGACGATCGCCGACCACGGCGCGTTCGACGCCGCGGCGAACCCGTCGAAGTTCCCGGCCGGGCTCTTCCACATCATCACCGGCTCGTATCCGTTCAAGAAGGCGTTCGTCGAGGTCGACGGCGCGTACACCAACAAGCCTCCGGGAGGCATCGCCTACCGCTGCTCGTTCCGCGTCACCGAGGCCGCGTTCACCATCGAGCGGCTCATGGACGTGCTCGCGATCAAGCTCAAGAGGGACCCGGCGGAGCTGCGCCTGCAGAACTTCATCCAGCCGGCGGCGTTCCCGTACCGGTCCGCGCTCGGCTGGGAGTACGACAGCGGCGACTACGGCAAGGCCCTGAAGCTCGCAATGGAGAAGATCGACTACGCCGGCCTGCGGAAGGAGCAGCTCGAGAAGCGCAAAAGAGGCGAGCTCATGGGCATCGGCATCTCCTCGTTCACGGAGATCGTCGGGGCCGGTCCGAGCAAGCACTTCGACATCCTGGGCATCAAGATGTTCGACTCCTGCGAGATCCGCGTGCACCCCACGGGCAAGGCGATCGTGCGTCTCGGCGTGAAGTCGCAGGGCCAGGGACACGAGACCACGTTCGGGCAGATCGTGGCCGAGGAGCTCGGCATCCCGGTCGCCGACATCACGGTCGAGGAGGGCGACACCGACACCGCGCCCTACGGCCTCGGCACGTACGCCAGCCGGAGCACGCCGGTCGCCGGAGCCGCGACGGCCGTCGCGGCGCGCAAGATCCGTGAGAAGGGCCGGCTCATCGCCGCGCACCTGCTCGAGGCATCGCCCGACGACGTCGAGTGGAAGGACCACAAGTACCAGGTGAAGGGCGTCCCCGCGAAGTCGAAGACGATGCAGGAGGTCGCCTTCGCCGCGTACACCAATCATCCGCAGGGCATGGAGGCCGGGCTCGAGGCGGTCGACTACTACGACCCGCCGAACCTCACTTACCCCTTCGGCTCCTACATCTGCGTGGTCGACCTCGACAGGGGCACCGGCGAGGTGCACGTGCGCCGCTTCGTCGCGGTGGACGACTGCGGCGTGGTCATCAACCCGATGATCGTCGAGGGTCAGGTCCACGGTGGTCTCACCATGGGCCTCGCGCCCGCGCTATACGAACAGATCAACTACGACGACGACGGCAACATCCAGGGCGGCAACTTCATGGACTACCTCCTGCCGACCGCGATGGAGGTCCCGAGCTGGGAGACCGCGCGGACCGTCACGCCGTCACCGCACCACCCCATCGGCGCGAAGGGCATCGGCGAATCCGCGACCGTGGGCGCGCCCGCGGCCATCGCGAACGCCGTCGTGGACGCGCTCGCGCACCTCGGCGTGACCCACATCGACATCCCGATCACACCCTGGAAGGTCCAGGCGATCCTCAAGGCGAAGGGCGTCGCCGAGTAGGATGCGCTTTCAGGGCGCGCTCGACATCGCGGCGCCACGCGAGCGGGTCTGGCAGTTCGTGACAGACCCGCTCGCGGTCAGCGTCTGCGCGCCGGACGTGCAGTCGGTCGACGTCATCGATCCGAAGCAATTCAAGATCGTCGTCCGCGCGGGCGTCGGCCCGATTCGCGCGACCTTCAACCTCGACGTGGTCTTCAGCGAGCTCACAGCACCTGAGCGCGCGAGCGTCCGCGCCCGCGGGCAGGCACCCGGCAGCGCGGTGGAGATGCTGAGCACGATGGACCTCGTCGAACACGGACCGGAGCGCACCACCCTGCGGTGGGCGAGCGACGTGACCGTCACCGGGACGATCGCGCAGGTCGGCGCGCGGCTCATGCAGGGCACCGCCGACAAGATCACCCAGCAGGTCTTCACCTGCATCAAGTCGAAGCTGGAGGCACCCGCGGCGACGGGGGGCTGACGATGGCGACGTTCACCTACCCCGAGATCACCCTCCACGCCCTTCGCGGAGCTCGACGCGGCCAGCGATCGGCTCGCCGGCGCCCTCGCGCGGCGGGGCGTCGCATGCGGTGACCGCGCCATGCTCTTCATGCCCAACACGGTCCAGCTCGTCGTCGCGTTCTACGGCGTGCTGGAAGGCCGGAGTGGTCGTGGATCCGGCTCGCGGTGGGTGAGCATGACGCCCTTGGGAAAGCCGGTGGTGCCGCTGGCGGGTGGGAGCGCGGCGAGATCGTCGGATCGTTCCACGCCCGACGCTGCGGCGGCGCCGGTGACGACGAAGTGGACCGGCAGGTCAGTCGGCCGCAGGGATGCGAACGGCTACGTCTTCATCGTCGACCGCAAGCAAGGAGTTCATCGCCCTGCCGTCGCCGACGCGGGCGTCATCGGCAAGCCCGACGAGGCCGCGGGCAAGATCCTCCACCGCGAGCTCGCCGAACGCGAGCGCGCGAAGGTCAGCGCATAGCCGCGTCGTACGATTCGAACGTGGAACAGGCGGTCTGGGGATCTCCTGACGACGTCCTCGCCGCGCTCGAGCGCGAGCGCTACGTCGCCGATCGTTCGCTCGCGGTCACTCTCTTCCTCGCGCTGCGTCTCGGAAAGCCGCTCTTCCTCGAGGGCGAAGCCGGCGTCGGGAAGACCGAGGTTGCGAAGGTCCTCTCGGCCTCGCTCGGCAAGCGCCTCATCCGCCTGCAGTGCTACGAGGGCCTCGACCTTGCCGCCGCGGTGTACGAGTGGGACCACGCGCGACAGATCCTCGAGATCCGGCTTGCGGAGGCCGAGGGTCGCGCGGCCGCCGCGCGCACGCGCATCTACAGCGAAGAGTTCCTCATCAAGCGGCCGCTCCTCGACGCCATCGCGTCGTCCGACACGCCGGTGCTCCTCATCGACGAGGTCGACCGCGCCGACGAGGAGTTCGAGGCGTATCTGCTCGAGCTGTTGTCGGACTTCCAGGTGTCCGTCCCCGAGCTCGGCACGTTCAAGGCCAAGACCCCGCCACCAGTGATCATCACCTCGAACCGCACGCGCGAAGTGCACGATGCGCTCAAGCGCCGCTGCCTCTACCACTGGATCGACTACCCGACGGCCGAGCGCGAGCTCGGGATCGTGCATGCACGGATGCCCGACATCTCCGCGCGTCTCGCGCGGAGCGTCGTCGCCGTGGTGCAGGCGCTCCGCGGCGACGACCTCTTCAAGCGGCCCGGCGTCGCCGAGACGCTCGACTGGGCGATGGCCCTCGGCGCGCTCGGCGCGACCGAGCTGGACGTGGGCGCGATCGACAGCACGCTCGGCGTGCTGCTCAAGTACGAGGACGACGTGCGCCACGTTCGCGAGGCCAGCCTACCGGCCCTGGTGGAGGCCGCCGCCGGTGCGCGCTGAGGGGACCGTGAGTGCCCGATAGCGCGAGCGCCGCTCCTGCGGCATCGGGCGGGCGCTACGCCGCCGCGAACCTGCTCGCGCTCCCCCGCCTCGTCCGCCTTCACGGCGTCGCGGTCGACGCCGAGCAGTCGCGCCTCCTGCTGCGCGCGCTCGCGGAGATCGACCTCGATCGCGCGGACGACATGCGCGCCGCGGCGCGCGCGGTGCTCGTGCGTCATCCCGCGGACGTGCCACGCTTCGAGGACGCCTTCGACACGTTCGTCGCGCTCCTGCGCGGCGCGCGTCCGTCATCCGTCAACGCCGCGAGCCGGCACGCGACCCGCATGCGCGAGAGCGAGCTGCCCGCGCTCGCGCCCGAGCAGGGCGGCGGCGCGCTGCGCGCGTCGCGAAACGTGCGTGTCGTAGCCTCGCCGCTCGAGCTCCTGCGGCGCGTCGACTTCGCGGCGATGACCGCGGAGGAGCGCGCCGCCGCCGCTCGGTTCCTCGGGACGCTCGAGTGGGCGCCGGGCCTGCGTCGCAGCCGCCGCTTCGAGCGCTCGACCCACGGCGCGCTCGACGCGCGCGCCACGCTGGCGCGCAGCCGCCGCTGGATGGGCGAGCCGCTCGAGCTCGTGAAGCGAACGCCGCGACACAAGCGCCGTCCGCTCGTTCTGCTCCTCGACATCTCCGGATCCATGGACGTGTACACGCGGCTCCTCCTGCAGCTGGCCCACGCGCTGGCGCGCGGCTGGGGCCGCGTGGAGGCGTTCACTTTCGGCACGCGGCTCACGCGCGTGACTCGGCACATGCGTCATCGCCGTGCGGACCACGCGCTCGCGGGCGCCGCGCACGCGGTCGCGGACTGGTCAGGCGGCACACGCATCGGCGAGGGGCTACACGAGTTCAATCGCCGCTGGTCGCGCCGCGTGCTCGGGCGTGGCGCGGTCGTGCTCCTCTGCACCGACGGCTGGGAGCGCGGTGATGTGGCGCAGCTCGCTGCGGAGGCGCGCGCTCTCCAGCGCGCTTCGTACCGACTGGTGTGGCTCAACCCGCTCGCCGGGACGCGCGGCTACGCCCCCGAGGCCGCCGGCGCGAAGGCGCTCGCCGCGGCGGTCGACGATCACCTGCCCGCGAGCACGCTCGACGGGCTCGCCGCGATCGCCGCGCTCCTCGCGAAGGCCGGCCGCGGCCGTCCGGTACGCCGACAGCCGCCGACGCGAGCCGCGGGGCAGGCGCACGCACGACAGGGCGGACAATGATCCGATGAGCGACTTGTTCTTCGCCGACGCCACCGCCCGAGCGGCGCGACGCGAGCCGTTCGCGACCGCGACCGTCGTGCGCGCGGAGAAGCCGACATCGGCCAAACCGGGCGCGAAGGCGATCGTCAGCGCGGATGGCGCGCTCCACGGCTGGATCGGCGGAAGCTGCGCCGCGCCGACCGTGGTGCGCGAGTCGCTCGAGGCGCTCGCCGACGGACAGCCGCGCCTGATCCTCATCTCGAACGAGCCGATGCCGCCGCGCAAGGGTCTGCGCCAGATCCCGATGACCTGCGTCTCCGGCGGCGCGCTCGAGATCTACATCGAGCCCGTGCTCCCGCGCGAGCAGCTCGTCGTGTTCGGCGCCACACCGGTGGCCCGCGCGCTGGCGAGCCTCGGCGCCGGACTCAACTTCCAGGTCGCGACCTCGCTCGAGGGCGTCACCGCAGACGAGGGCACGCACATCGTCGTCGCGACGCGCGGCGAAAGCGACGAGGAGGCGGTCATCGAGGCCCTGCGCACGCCTGCTCCGTACGTCGCGCTCGTCGCCAGCCGCAGGCGCGGCGACGCCGTCGTGGCCGCGGCGATGGCCGCGGGGATCCCGAAGCCGCGCGCGATGGGCCTCCACTTCCCCGCCGGCCTGGACATCGGCGCGCGGACCGAGGAGGAGATCGCGCTCTCCATCCTCGCGGAGATCGTCCGCGACCGGCCCGCCGCTGCGGCCGCGCCCGAGGTGGCCGAGGCGATCGACCCGGTCTGCGGCATGACCGTCGCGATCACGCCCCATGCGCTGAGCGCGATCCACGAAGGCGCGACTACCTACTTCTGCGCCGAGAGCTGCCGCCGCCGCTTCCTGAAGGAGCACGCGACCACGCACGCGCCGTGAAACAGATCGCGGAGGAGCTCCTCGCCTGGCGCGCGCGCGGTGACCGCCTCGCCATCGCGACGGTCGTGCGGGTCTCCGGATCGGCGCCTCGCCCGCTTGGCGCGACGCTGCTCGCCGCACCGGGCACGCGCATCGCCGGCTCGGTGAGCAACGGCTGCGTCGAGGCGGACGTGTACGAGGCCGCGATGAGCGCGTCCGAATCCGGCGCCGCGCGCGTCATCCGTTACGGCATCAGCGACGAATTCGCCTTCACCGTGGGCCTCTCCTGCGGCGGGCAGATCGATGTGCTGGTGGAAGCCGTCAACGAGCTGCACGGCCGCGCGGCCGAGGCGATCCACGCCGGCCGCTCCGCGGTCCTCGCGAGCGTCATCGCGCCCGAGGGTCGTGCCGGGACGCGCGCGGCGTGGATCGACGGCGAGCGCGTCGAGGGATCGGATCCGGCGCTCCTGCCGCTCATGGCGCAGGCGCGCGACGCGCTGCGCGAGGGTGTCTCGCGCATCGTGCGCGGCGAAGAAGAGGTCCTCCTCAACGTCGCCGGCACGCCGCCGCTTCTTGCGATCGTCGGCGCCTCCGACGTGGCCATGGCCCTCGCCCGGATCGGGCACGGGCTTGGCTATCGGATCGTCGTCGCCGACCCGCGGGAGGCGCTCGCGAGCCGCGACCGCTTCCCCGCCGCCGACGAGCTGGTCAGCGCCTGGCCCAAGGAGGCGCTCGGCAGGCTCGCGCTCGACGCCGCGGCGGCGGTTGTCATCCTCACCCACGACGAGAAGTTCGACCACCCAGCGCTCGTCGCGGCCCTGCGCTCCGGCGCCGGCTACGTCGGCGCGATCGGCAGTCGCCGCACGAACGAGCAACGCTTCGCCTGGCTCCGAACGCAGGGCTTCGGCGACGTCGACATCGAGCGCCTCCACGCCCCGATCGGACTCGACATCGGCGCGACCGGCGCCGAGGAGATGGCGCTGGCGATCCTCGCTGAGATCGTGGCGGTGCGTCGCGCGCGGCGCGGCGGGATGCTCTCGGCACAGACGCACGCTGCCGCGATCCGGTGAGCGCACCGACCAGACCGTGAGCGCACCCGCCACGCGCGTCGCGGCCATCGTTCTCGCCGCAGGAGAGGCGCACCGGTACGGCAGTCAGAAGCTCCTCGCCTCGGTCGCGGGGCGCCCGTTGCTCCAGCACGCCGTCGGTGCGGCCTGCGCGTCGTCACTCTCCCCGGTCGTGATCGTCCTTGGCGCGGACGCCGGCGCGATCGCAGCGCGGCTCGAGCCCGGTCGCGCGCGCATCGTGCGCAATCCCGACTACGCATCCGGCCAGGCGAGCTCGCTGCGCGCCGGCATCGACGCGGTCACCGCCGAAGCCGATGCCGCGGTCGTGCTCCTGGGTGATCAGCCCGGCGTCACGGCCGCGCTGCTCGACGCTCTCGTCGCGCGTCAACGCGATACCGGCGCCGCGGCGGTCGTCTGCGTGCAGGACGGGCACCGCTCCCCACCCACGCTGCTGCACGCCGAGCTGTGGCCGGCGATCGCCGCGCTGCGCGGCGACGTCGGCGCGCGGGAGATCCTCGCACGCCGGTCCGATGTGGCGACGCTCACCGTCGAGCGCGCGTTCGCGAGGCTGGATGACATCGACACACGCGACGACCTCGCCCGTCTGTGACCATTCCGGCGATGCGCCGACCGATCGACACGAGCCACGGGAGGTGTGCGGGTCGGTACCGCACGACTCGCTATGGTCCGGTGCGGCTCCGCGGCTATCCCGCCGGCTTCGTCCGCGTGGTCGACTTGCGCGGCGTGGTCGCCTTCTTCGCGCGCGGCGCGCGCTTCTTCGGCGCCTCCGCGATGGGCTCGGGCTCCGCGCCCTCCTCCGCCGCCTCGTCGGGCGCCTCGGGCTCATGAGCGGCTTCGTCCACGGCCTCGACCGGCAGGACCTTGCCGCCGTCCGCTTCGATCACGTCGGCGTCCGCCCCGATAGCCGCGTCTTCGTCGGTCTCGACGTCCTCGCCGGCCATCGTCTCTTCCTGCGGCGTGAGCGCTTCCGCGCGTACGGGCGGCGGCGTGCGCGTATCGGCGGGCGCGACGTTGCGGCGCCGCTGGCGCAGCGCCTCGTACAGGATGACGGTGCCCGCGGCGGACGCGTTCAGCGACGCGACCTGCCCTTCCATCGGGATCCGCACCACTTGATCGCAGCCCTCGAGCACGAGGCGGCGGATGCCCTCGCCCTCGCCGCCGATGACGATCGCGGTCGCGCCGCGATAGTCGACCTCGTCGTAGAGGAGCTCGCCGGTCTCGTCGGTGCCGACGACCCAGATGCCCTTCTCCTTGAGCGTGTCGATCGCCTGCCTGAGGTTCGCGACCTCGGCGATCATCAGGTGCTCGCTCGCGCCGGCGCTCGTCTTCGCGACCGCGGGCGTGAGTCCGACCGCGCGGTGCTTCGGGATGATGACGCCGTCGACGCCGGCGCCTTCGCCGGAGCGAAGGAGCACGCCGAAGTTCTGGGGATCCTGGAGCGAGTCGATGGCGAGCACGAGCGCGGGCTCGTTGAGCGTGTCGAGATGGAGCAGGAGCTCCTCGAGCTCGACGCCCGCCTTGCCCTCGGCGATCGCCACGACGCCCTGGTGGCTCTCGATCGGCGAGAGGCGCTGGATCTCCAAGGGATCGACGAAGCGCACGAAGATGCGACGCTCCTGCGCTTCGGTCAGCAGCTCGTTCACCGGACCGGTGCGCGTGCCGCGCTCGTTCGACACGAACAGGCGCTTCACCTGACGCCCCGCGCGGATGGCCTCGAGGATGGCGTGGGGGCCGGCGATCGGCTCTCCCGCCTCGTGCGACGGCGCCGCGCCGGAGCGCGGACCCGCGGTCACGCGCCGGATCTGCTCGGCGTAGGCGGCACCGGTGGGCCGGCGCCCGCCGCGTCCACCCATCGGACGCGGGCCGCGGAAGCCGCCGGCCGTCTGCGGACGGAACGTGCCGCCACCGGGGGCGCCGGTCGCCGGGCCGGCACCCGGGACCCAGCCCGGACCGCGCCAGCCGCGACTGCGCTGTGCCTGCTGACGGCGCTCGTACGCGGCGAGCTCTCGTGCCTGCGACGACTCCTCGTCGTCACGCGGCGGCAGCGGGCCGCGCGGGGGCATGGGGCCACGCGGCGGCGCGCCGAAGCGCTGGCCGCCCGCGCCGCCGCGACCGCGCCGTCCCCGACGGCGCGGTCGATCGCGGAAATCCCCACCCTGCGCGCTGAACGGTCGCGGCTCCCGCGGCGCGCCGGGTTGGGCGGCCTGCGCCGCCTCTTCCCGCGGGGCCTCGTCTCGCGGGGACTCCTCTCGTGGGGCGGCGTCGTCCTCCCGGCGCTCGTCGAATTCGTTCATCGTCACGCTCCTTTGCCGGTGCCGCGCTCCCAGCGCTGACCGTCCTTCGTGTCCTTCACGCGTACGCCAAATCGCTTCTCGAGCTCCTCACGGAGCTCGTCGGATCGCTCGAACTCCTTCTTCGCGCGCGCGGCTTCGCGCTCCGCCAGGAGCGCGCGCGCTTCGGCGGGCAGCTCCGCGGTCGCCGTCGCGCGCTCGCGCAGCGAGAGCCCCAGCACGCGGTCCATGTCGAAGACGAGACCGAGCGCCCGGCGCCGCGTCGCCGCGTCGCCGGTGGTCGCGTGACCGATCGCGGCCTCCGCCTGCGCGAGCGCCGCCGCGGTGTTGAAGTCATCGGCGATCGCGCGCGCGAACGCCGTGCGGATCGGATCGTCCTCGGGCGGCGCGTCGGCGGCGCCGCCGGTCGATTGCCAGGCTTCGCCGACCACGCCGCGCCACTTGTCCAGCCGCGTCTGCGCGCTCGCGAGCGAGTCCCACGTGAAATCGAGGCCCTTGCGGTAGCTCGTCCCGAGCGCGAGGAGGCGGAACGCGAGCGAATCGAACCCGCGGTCCTCGAGATCGGAGAGCCGCAGGAATCCGCCGGCCGACTTCGCCATCTTCGCGCTGTCGAGCCGCAGGAAGCGGGTGTGCATCCAATACCGAACGAAGGGCTTGCCCGTCGCGGCCTCCGATTGGGCGATCTCGCACTCGTGGTGCGGGAAGAGGTGATCCTCGCCGCCGGAGTGCATGTCGAACGTCTCGCCGAGGTACTTCATCGACATCGCCGAGCACTCGATGTGCCACCCGGGATTGCCGCGGCCCCATGGCGAATCCCACTGCTGCAGGTCGTCGGGCTTCGCCTTGCGCCAGAGCGCGAAGTCGAACGCGTTGCGCTTGTTCGGGTTCACGTCGACGCGCGCGCCCGCCTGGCGCGTGTCCGGCGGCTCGGGGTTGAGGCGCGTGCCGTAGCCCGGGAACGTCGTGGTGTCGAAATACACCCCATCGACGGCGACGTACGCATGTCCCGTCGCGATCAGGCGCTCGATGAGCTCGATCATCTCGGGGATGTGCTCGGTGGCCTTCGGCACGACGTGCGGCTCGAGGATGTTGAGCTTGCGGCGATCGATGAAGAACTGTTTCGTGTAGCGCTCCGCGATCACGAGCGGATCGACGTGCTCGCGCCTCGCGCCGACCGCCATCTTGTCCTCGCCTCCGACGTCGGCGTCGCCGACGAGATGGCCGGCGTCGGTGATGTTCATCACCTGCCGCACGCGGTAGCCGAAGTATTCGAACGTCCGGCGCACGACATCCGCCGTCAGATAGCTGTAGAGATTGCCGATGTGCTGGTAGTCGTAGACGGTCGGGCCGCAGTTGTAGACGCCGAGCTGGCCCGTGACGAGCGGCTCGAAGTCGCGAACCGAGCGCGTGGCGCTGTCGTACATCCGGACCCTTGGCGGTGCGCTGACGGTGATGAGCCTCTCCTTACAGGACCTCCGTCGGGAGGTCCGCGTATTGGTGCTGGCGGGTGAACGAGCCGGCTTCCCTATTCGAGGTGCGCGATGGCGAGCGCGGCGATGGCCTCCTCGGCCCCGATCACACCCAGGCCATCGTTCGTGGTCGCCTTGACGGACACCCGGTCGACGGCGACGCCGAGCGCGCCGGCGATCGCCTCGCGCATGGCCTGCACCTGCGGTGCGAGCCGCGGCGCTTGCGCGACGACCGTCGCGTCCAGCGATCCGACCCCCAGTCCGCGCTCGCGGACGAGGACACCAACCCGGCGCAGCAGCTCCAGGCTGCGCGCTCCCGCATACGCGGGGTCGTCGCTCGGGAAGTGCCGACCGAGATCACCGAGATTCGCGGCGCCGAGGAGCGCGTCCATGAGGGCGTGCAGCAGGACGTCGCCGTCGGAGTGGCCCACGAGCCCCTTCGGGTGCTCGATCGCGACACCGCCGAGCACGAGCCGGCGATCGGCCGCGAGACGATGGATATCGTACCCGATGCCGACCCTCACCGGACGGCCGTCACGGGGAAGCCGGCAAGGCCCTTGGCCACGAGCTCGCGCGCGTAGGACAGGTCCTCGAACGTCGTGATCTTCAGGTTGCGCCGCTCCCCGAGCACCATCTTCGGCGGGATCCCGGCCGCGACGAGCGCCGCGGCGTCGTCGCTGTAGGAGCGCTCTCCCGCGGCCGCGCGCGCGCGAGCGAGCAGCTCGCGGCGGAAGACCTGCGGGGTCTGCGCGGACCAGAGGCCTTCGCGCGACACCTCTTCCGTCGCCGCCCCGGCCTCGTTCGCGCGGCGCACCGTGTCGGCGAGCGGCAGCCCCGCAACGGCCGAGCCATCGGCGGCGGCGATGTCCACACAGCGCGCGAAGAGGCTCGGCGGTACGAAGGGACGCGCCGCGTCGTGGATCGCGATCACGTCGGCGTCGCGCGCCGCGTCGAGCGCGGCCCACGAGGAGGCGGTGCGCGTCGCGCCGCCGGCGACCACGCTCGCGCGCGGCGCGCGCGCGCGCACGATCTTCTCCACCGACGCGAGCTTCTCGGACGGCGCGACCACGACGATCTCGTCGAAGCAGGCCGCGGCGACGCCCGCGGCGAGCGACCACGCCAGCACGGGCTCGCCGCCGAGATCGGCGAGCACCTTGTCGATGCCGGCCCGCGTCGCGTCGCCGGCGGCGAGGATGGCGAGGACGCGGCGCACTAGTGGCTCGGGGCCCTCGGCCTGCGGAGATCGATGATCTCGCCCTTGGGCTGCGCGAAGATCATGCGGCCACCGACCGTCTGGAGCACACGCATCACGGTGACCGTGATCTCGCTGCCGCCCTGGAAGCGGACGCCGTTCTCGACGACGACCATCGTGCCGTCCTCGAGATACGCGACGCCCTGGCCGGGCTCCTTGCCCTCCTGGACGACGCGCACGGTGAGCTCGTCGCTGGGCAGCACGACCGGGCGCACGGCCTTCGCGAGATCGTTCACGTTGAGCACGATCACGCCCTGCAGCTCCGCGACGCGGTTGAGACCGTAGTCGTTCGTCATGATCGGAACGCCCATCGACCTCGCGAGGGACACGAGCTTGCCGTCCGCGCCCGCGCCCGGCGGGTCCGCGTCGAGCAGCTCGATGTGGACGGTCGCCTCCTTCTGCATCTTCTGGAGCATCTCGAGACCGCGCCGGCCCCGCTCGCGCTTCAGCCCGTCGGACGAATCCGCGAAGTGCTGCAGCTCGCCGAGGATGAAGCGCGGCACGACGAGCGTGCCGCGGATGAAGCCCGTCTTCACGATGTCGGCCACGCGGCCGTCGATGATCACCGACGTGTCGAGGAGCGCCCGCTCGGCGCCGACGCGCTCCTGCCGTCCATGACGGATATCGCGGACGAGCGCGCCGAGCTCCGCGCGTTTGATCGTGCCCGCCGCGCCTCCACCGAGACCGAGGACGACCGCGCCGACGATCGGCGCGAACCTCCCTAGGTTGTCCGGGAGGAACGAGAGCGGGAACGCGAGGAAGAGCGCGAGGATGAGTCCGACACCGGTGCCGAACGCGCCGCCCACCAGATCGCCCGCCGACGACTCGCGGATGCGCGTCGCGACCAAGCGCGCCGGACGCACGGTGACGTATGGAGCGCCGAGCCAGCCGAGGATCGCGCAGGCCGTGGCGAGAAGGAAGACGACGAGGACCTGATTCGAGACGGGTGTGACCTGCGAGACCTCGAGCAGCGACGCGCCGAGATAGAAGCCGAAGAACCAGCCGATGAGTGCTGCGCCGAGCCTGAGGAATGCCACGCTGTCCACTCCTTTCTACCGATGTCGATGGGCGTCAGCCGCGCCGTCCGACCGATGACGATGTGGTCGCCGACGGTGCGCGCCGCGCGGGATGGATAGGCCGGACAGAACACGATGAGGCGAGTCTACCGCCGCGGCGGCCGGCGACGGCCCTGTTGGCCGAGCTGTCGGCTCGGCCGATCAGGCCTCGGCGATACCCGAGCGGGTGAGCGCCTCGCGCAGTGTGGCCGCGCCCACGACTTCCACGCCCGTCCCATTGAGGTCCCCGAGGCTCGCCTGCGGCACCACGGCGCGGGTGAACCCGAGCCGCTGCGCCTCCTTCAGACGCGCCGCGACCCGCTGCACCCGCCGCAGCTCGCCGCCCAGGCCGAGCTCGCCGACGAACACCGTGCGCGGATCGGCGGCCCTCTCGCGGAGCGCGGACGCGAGCGCGACCGCGACGGCGAGGTCGGCCGCGGGCTCGCGGACACGAAGGCCGCCGACGAGATTCACGTAGACGTCGTGCTGCCCGAGCCCGATGCCCGCGCGCTTGGCGAGCACGGCGAGCAGCACCGCGAGCCGCTGCGGATCGGCGCCGTTCACCGTGCGCCGCGGCAGCCCGAACGACGTCGGCGTGACGAGCGCCTGCACCTCCACCAGGAGCGGGCGCGTGCCCTCGACCGTCGGCACGATGACGCTCCCCGCGATGCCCATGGTGCGCTCCTCGAGGAACACCTCCGACGGATTCGCGACCTCGCGCAGCCCCGACTCCCCCATCTCGAACACGCCGACCTCGTCGGTCGAGCCGAAGCGGTTCTTCGTCCCGCGCAGGATGCGGAACGCGTGGAAGCGCTCGCCCTCGAGATAGAGGACGGCGTCGACGATGTGCTCGAGCACGCGCGGACCCGCGACGGCGCCCTCCTTCGTCACGTGCCCGACGAGGAAGACCGGGACGTCGTCGCCCTTCGCGACCTCGAGCAGCCGCGCCGCGCACTCGCGGAGCTGCGACACGCCGCCCGCCGCCGACGCGATCACGTCCGAGGACATCGTCTGGATGGAATCGATGACCGTGAAGATCGGATGGATGCGGCGGATCTGTTCGATGATCGAGCCGAGGTCGGTCTCCGCGAGGACGAGGATGTTCGGCCCATCGATGCCGAAGCGCCGCGCGCGGAGCTTGATCTGCGCGGCGGACTCCTCGCCGGAGACGTAGAGCACGGTCCCGCGCTTCGACAGCGACGCGGAGGCCTGCATGAGCAGGCTGGACTTGCCGATGCCCGGATCGCCGCCGAGCAGCACGAGCGAGCCGCGCACGACGCCGCCGCCGAGCACGCGATCGAACTCGCCGATGCCCGTGGAGATGCGCTCCTCGGCATCGTTCGGGACCGCGTCCAGCGGGATCGGCTCGCGCGGCTCGCGCGGAGCGCCACGACCCTTCGGCGGCGCGACGACGCGCTCCTCCACGAGCGTGTTCCATCCCTGGCAATTCGGGCAGCGCCCGATCCACTTGGGGAACTGGTTTCCGCAGTTCTGGCAGACGAAGGCGGTCTTCGGTGCGGCGGGCATCCGACCAAGTATCGACCAGGCGTTGCGCCGGAGCGGCCGCCGCGCCGCGGCCGCAGGCGACACGCCAAGGAGATGAGCACGGCGAAGCCGCGCGATTACGGGGCGACGGGAACGGGCTTGGGCGCCTCGACGTCCACGCGTTCGATGGTGAGCTTGCCGTCGACCGGGTGCACGCGAACGCTGTCGCCCGCGTGGAACTGACCCTGCAGGAGCATCTCGGCCAGCGGGTCGGCGATCTCGTTCTGGATCGACCGCGCGAGCGGGCGAGCGCCGAAGTTCGAGTCGTAGCCGACCGAGGCGATGTGGTCCTTCGCCTCGTCCGTGACAACCAGGGCGATCTCCTGCGAGGCGAGCTGCTTGCGCACGCCGGCGAGCTCGAGCTCGACGATCTTCCGGACCTCTTCCTTGTTCAGCGGCTGGAAGACCACGGTCGCGTCGATGCGGTTGAGGAACTCGGGACGGAAGAAGCGCTTCATCTCCTCGGTGACGCGCTCCTTCATGCGCTCGTACTGCGCCTGCGTGTCCGCGTCGTCGCCCTCACCCTTGGTGCGGAACCCAAGCGCGGATTCGCTCTTCAGGAGCTTCTGCGCGAGGTTGCTGGTCATGATGATGATCGTGTTGCGGAAGTCGACGGTGCGGCCCTTCGCGTCCGCGAGGCGGCCCTCGTCGAAGATCTGCAGCAGGATGTTGAAGACCTCGGGGTGCGCCTTCTCGATCTCGTCGAGGAGGATCACGCAGTACGACTTGCGGCGCACGATCTCGGTGAGCTGGCCGCCCTCTTCGTACCCGACGTAGCCGGGCGGCGAGCCGACCAGGCGCGACACGTTGTGCCGCTCCATGTAGTCGGACATGTCGATCTTCACCACGTTCTCCTGGCTGCCGAACATGAACTCGGCGAGCTGGCGAGCGAGGTGCGTCTTGCCGGTACCGGTGGGGCCGACGAAGAAGAACACGCCGATCGGGCGCCGCGGATCCTTCAGGCCGGCGCGCGCGCGGCGGACGGCGCGCGAGATCGTGGTCACGGCGGCGTCCTGCCCGATGACCTTCGCGTGCAGCGCCTCCTCCATGCGGAGGAGCTTCTGCGTCTCTTCCTCGGCGAGGCGGCGGACCGGGATTCCGGTCCACATCGAGACGACCTCGGCGATGTCCTCGTCGGTCACCTCGGGACGCTTCTGCGACTGCGCGAGGATCCAATCGGCCTTCGCCTGGTTGAGCTTGTCCTGCTGCGCGCGCTCCTTCTGGCGGAGCGTCGAGGCGAGCTCGTACTGCTGCGCCTCCATGGCCGCTTCCTTCTCGGCGACGACCTTGTCGAGCTCCTTCTGGGCTTCCTTCACGTCGGTCGGCAGCGTCGAGTAGCGCAGGCGGACGCGGCTCGCGGCCTCGTCCATGAGGTCGATGGCCTTGTCCGGCAGGAAGCGATCGGTGATGTAGCGTGCCGAGAGCTCGGCCGCCGCCTTCACCGCGTCGTCGCTGATGGCGACCTTGTGGTGGTCTTCGTAGCGCGAGCGGATGCCCATGAGGATCGCCTGCGTCTCCTCGATCGAGGGCTCCTCGACCATCACGGGCTGGAAGCGGCGCTCGAGCGCCGCGTCGCGCTCGATGTACTTGCGGAACTCGTCCAGCGTCGTCGCGCCGATGCACTGAAGCTCGCCGCGCGCGAGCGACGGCTTCAGGATGTTCGCCGCGTCGACCGCACCCTCCGCCGCACCCGCCCCCACGAGCGTGTGCAGCTCGTCGATGAACAGGATGACGTCGTGCGCGTGACGGAGCTCCTCGATGATCTTCTTGAGGCGCTCCTCGAACTCGCCGCGGTACTTCGTGCCCGCGACGAGCGACCCGATGTCGAGCGTGAGCACGCGCTTGCCCTGCAGCGTCTCGGGCACGTCACCCTTCACGATGCGGTGCGCGAGGCCCTCGGCGATGGCGGTCTTGCCGACGCCCGGCTCTCCGATGAGCGCCGGGTTGTTCTTGGTGCGGCGGCTCAGGATTTGGATGACGCGCTCGATCTCCTTCTCGCGGCCGATGACCGGATCGAGCTGCTGCGCCTTGGACATCGCGGTGAGGTTCACGCCGAGCTGATCGAGCGTCGGTGTCTTTGACTGGGAGGCCTTGCCGCCCGCGGTCGCCGTCTCCGCCGTCGCCGGGTGCTGCTGGCCGAGCGTCGCGATGACCTGGTGCCGGACCTTCTCGAGCGACACGCCGAGCGACTCGAGCACGCCCGAGGCGATGCCCTCGCCCTCACGGACCAGCCCGAGGAGCAGATGCTCCGTGCCGACGTGGCTGTGGCCGAGCTTGCGGGCCTCATCGATGGCGAGCTCGATGACCTTCTTGGTGCGCGGCGAGAGGGTGATCTCGCTGGGCGAGGTCGTGGAATCGCCGCGGCCGATGATGAATTCGACGGCCGTGCGGACCTTGGAGAGCTCGACGCCGAGGGAGTCCAGGACGCGGGCGGCGACACCCTCGCCTTCGCGGACGAGACCGAGCAGGAGGTGCTCGGTACCGATGTAGTTGTGGTTGAACCGGATGGCCTCATCCTGGGCTAGCGCAAGGACCCTCTTCGCCCGGTCGTTGAAGCGGTCGAAGGGTCCCATCAGGCTGCCTTGTACCTATATATCGGCTGAGGTGTCATCTGGTTCCGATTATACGTTCGGGAAGACATGCGGAAGGACTCCCGACAAGGCTCAGGTGCGACCTGCAAGCCGGGCGGAGAGCGAAAGGTGCCGGCGTACGGCATCGACACCCACGATCTTGACCACAAGGACGTCACCCACACGCACGACCTCGTGCGGATCGGCCACGCGGTGATCGGCGAGCTCGCTGACATGCACGAGGCCCTCGACGCCCTCCGCGACCCTGGCGAAGGCGCCGTACGGCATCACCCGCGTGACGGTCGCCTCGACCGATTGGCCCACCTGCACCGCCTTGACGAAGCGATCCCAGGGGTCGCCGCCGAGGCGTTTGATCGAGAGGCTGATGCGCTGGCGTTCCCGATCGATCCCGATCACCATCACGCGGACCTTCTTCCCGACCGTAAAGAGCGAGGTCGGCTCGATACCCCTTTCCCAAGTGATCTCCGAACGGTGCACGAGGCCATCTGCCACGCCGACGTCCACGAACACACCGTAGGACGTCACGCTCACGACCGTGCCCTCGCGAACGTCCCCCTCGACGAGCTCCGCGGCGCCCCGGGCCTTCCGTTCGCGCCGCAGCTGCTGCGTCGCGGCCTTTTCGGACAGGATGAGTCGGTCGCGCTTCGGGTCGACCTCCAGCACGCGCAGGCGCAGCCGCTTCCCCACGAGCGCGCGGACCGGTCCGGGCACGCCCGGCTCGGTCGTGTCGATCGCTCCGATGGAACCAAGCTGCGACAACGGCACGAATCCGCGCATACCCACGTCGACGACGACGCCACCGCGGTTCGCATCGATGACGGCGGCGTCGATGAGCTCGCCGGAGCGCCGCAGCTCCTCCAGGTGCGTCCACCGGCGGCGGTGTCGCGGGCGTCTCAGTGAGAGGACGACGCGGCCGTCGGGGCCCTCGGGCTGAACGACGGTCGCGGCGATGTGCTCACCGACGCGCAGCTGCTCCGCGCCGGCATCGCGAACGGAGAGCACGCCGGCGGGACGGTCACCGAGATCGATCGTCGCCTCCTCGCCGCTGATCGCGGCGACGGTTCCTTCCACCCTTTCGCCGACGCGCAGCGGACGGAGCGAGCCTCCGTGTGTCTCGGACGCGAGGAGCTCTTCCATCGTCTCCGGGTCGACGGACATGCTGGAACGGCGGGCATAACCGGTGCCACCGATACAATCCGGCAAACCGGTACTGAGGAGGAGCACCGTCAACCCGACGGCGCGCTGGCCGGAACGCCTGGAGCACCTTGCGACGCTGCTTCGAGCGGACGCGCTCGCGGTCGTCTCAGCGACCCCCGCAGGACCCTCGACGGTCTTCTCGTACCGGCTCGACGGCGACGTCGACTGGTTCGCCGTGCTCGGTGCCGACCTCTTCGCGCGCTCTGACCGGGGCGCGTTCGTGACGGCCATCCCGGCTGGTCGCTGGACGAACAGCGCCGCGTACGCCGTCATCGCCCCGCTCGACGGGTGGAACGGGCAGGCCGTGCTCTGCGGCCTGCGCCATGAGGTGCCGTTCGACGCGGTGGAGGCGAGCGCGGCGATGGCCGCGGCGCGCATGCTGGAGATGAGCGCGCTCGAAGGCCGCGCGCTCGCGGAGACGCTGCGGCAGAGCGCGTCGCTGGAGGAGCGGCTGGAGATGCTCTCCGGCATCGGCGACGCCCTGGGCGAGGCAGGGGACACGAGCGCTCTGCTCGCCCGCGCGGTGCAGGAGATCGCACGGCGGATGGGCGCGGGCGCCGCGTCGATCATGCTCGTGGAGGGCGACCGGCTGCGACTGCGCGCATCGGTCGGCCTGTCGAGCGATGCGGCGATGGCTGGCGGCCAGCGCGTCGGAGAGGGCATCGCCGGATGGGTGGCGGCGAACGGCGAGCGGATCGTGCTGCACGGGCCTGTGGACGACACGCGATTCCAAGGAGTGGATCCTGACGCCGGCGAGGCGGTGAGCGTTCCGCTGCGCGCCGGCGGCGACGTGCTCGGCGTCCTGAACGTGAAGCGACCCGGCACGGCCGATGGCTTCGCCGATCGGCACGAGCTCCTCGATGCGATGGCCGCGGATCTCGCCCGCGCGCTCCGCGCGTTGAACGTGATCGCCCATCTGGCTCACGCGCGCGACGATGTGCGCGGCTACGCGGAGGTCGCGCGCGCCGTCGCCACGGGGGACGTGTCGGCCGCGCTCGACGCCACCATCGCCCTCGGGCATCACGCCGTCGCCGTACGGGACGCCACGGGACGCGTGCTCGGCGTGCGCGCGGTCGAAGGCGACGAGGCGTGCCGGGAATCCGCGATCCGCGCGAGCGCGACCGCCCGCTCCGGCTCGCCGTCCGGCACCGGGGTCGGGTTCGCGCGCCACGGCACTGGATACCGCGAGGACGAGGGCGAGCTCGCACAGCGAACCGCCGACACCCTGGCGCTGCTGGGACGGACCGCGGCCGCGGAGAGCCCTGCCGCCGCGCTGCGCGTGCTCGCGGTCGAAGACCACCCGGTCATGCGGCTGGGGCTGCGGGCGATGCTCGAGCGCGAAGGATTCGTCGTCGCCGGCGCCACGGCGACGTGCGCCGAGGCCGTCGGCCTCCTTGCCGACGCGTCCGCCGACGTCGTCCTGCTCGACCTCCGGCTCCCCGACGCGACGGGGACGGAGGCCGTGACGCGCCTGCGCGAGGCGGCGCCGGCCCTGCCGATCGTCGTCTTCAGCGTCGACCGGACGCCCGCGCTCATCCGCGCCTCGGTCCGCGCGGGCGCCAGCGGCTACGTCACGAAGGACGCGCCGATCAGCCGGCTCGTGGCCGCGCTCCGCGCCGCCGCCGCGGGCCTCGTCGTGATGGGTCCGGATGAGGCGATCGCCGCCGCCGGCAACGTCACGCCCGCACCCACGAATGGGGATGAGCACGCCACGCCCGTGCACGAGCCCGCGAGCGGCGGGACCGAAGCGCCGCACGATCCGCTCACGCCGCGTGAGCTCGAGCTCCTCCGCTACATGGCCGAGGGGTACACGAACAAAGAGGTCGCCCGGGCCATGGTGCTCGCCGAGGACACGGTGAAGAAGGCCGTCCAGACGCTCATCGCGAAGCTGGGGGCCGCCGATCGGACCCACGCCGTCGTGGTCGCGCTCCGCAGCCACCTCATCGACTGATCCGACCTCCGCCGGCCAGACGCGCCGGCCGCAGCACGGGCGGGTATCCCCCCCCGTGCTCCCCCGCTAGACCGCACGCTGGCCGCTAAACGGCGGGAGCCCGAGTGGGTACGCGAAATGTGCCTGAACGGGGATTAACCCCACGCTCAAGCGACGGCACATTTGGTCAACCGGGACGCCTCGGAGGGGCCGGCCAGGAATGGCTGAGGTGGTGGCGGGGCGTTGCGGTAGGGGAGGGGGACCGGCGTGGACACTGCTCAGCTCTGGGTGCGTTACCGGGCGGGTGACGCGTCGTCGCGCGCGGCACTCATCGAGCGGTACATGCCGCTCGCGAGAGCCCACGCCCGGCGCATCCGGGTAGCGTCGCCGCTGGCGGACGCCGACGACCTGCAGTCCGCCGCGCTCATCGGACTGATCGACGCCGTCGACCGCTTCGAGCCGGGCCGCGGCGTCCCGTTCGAGGCGTACGCGAGTCTTCGGATCCGTGGCGCCATCGTGGACGAGCTGCGGCGCGTCGACGAGCGCGGCCGCGGCGCGGACCCGCACGAGCGGCCGAGGCCGGTATCGCTGGACGGGCTCGTCGAGGACGACTGGCAGGCGTTCCTGGCCGTGGCCGACGACACCGTCGACGAGGCCTTCGAGCGCGAAGATCTCCGCGCGCGCGTCCAGCTCGCGCTCGACACGCTCCCGCCGCGCCAGCGCGAGGTGATCGCGCGGTACTACGCGCAGTCGCTCACGCTCCGCGAGGCCGGCGCGCGCATGGGGATCAGCGAGGCCCGCGCCTGCCAGCTGCACGGGCGCGCCATCACGAACCTGCGTCGGGCGCTTGCCGTGCGTCTCCCGCGTCCCGCTCTCGCGGCGAACGCCGCCGCGTAGGGCCCGCCGGGCGGCAGCCTGCCGCATCACGCCGTCAGCGCGAGCGCGTCCGCGGTCAGCGCGAGCGCGTCCGCCGTGATCGCGAAGCCCCGACGCGTCGGCACGAAGAGCTCCGCGCGAAGACGCAGCCGTCCGCGATCGCTCATCCATACCGCGAGGCCGAGCGGTGCCAGGAGCGCATGGACCGTGCGCGCGCCCCTTCGCGTGACGAAGAAGGGCGCGAGCTCGTCGAAGAGCGGATGCGCGATGGTCGCGAACGCGATCTCATCACCCCGCACGACCGGTGGATCCGCTGTGAGCGCGCCGAGCCGGTCGTACTTCCACCACGCGTACTCGGCGTCCGCGACACCGTGCGCGACGCGCATGCGCCGTTCGCCCGCGGCGCCTTCGATGCGCGCCCGGCCGAGGAGCGAGCCGAGCACGATCTGGACCTGGACCGCATCGGGCACGAGCCGCCGCCGCACGCGCTCCGGGTGCTCCGCCACGTACATCGTTCGACCCCCCCTTGCGTCGACGCGAGCGGCGGAGCGCGACCTCACCGGCGAGGCCGCGATCGCGCCGCGGTCTCAGCGCGACGGAGCTACCTTCGTGCGCTGGTCTCAGCGCGACGGCGGCAGCTTGGTGCCTGCGACCGTCAGCGCGAGCCGCCCGGCGCTCCCATCGAGCCACTCGGTCAAGAGCCCGTTGCGTCCCGCCCGCGCGATGGGCTCCTCGGGACCGCACAGCCCCGAACGCCAGCGGCCGATCCAGTGGACGATCCCGAACGCCGAACGGCGCAGGAGCAGCTCCGGGATCGCGGCGGCTTCGCTCGGATCGAGCGCGAGTGCGCGACGGTAGCCGCCGACGAGCGCTTCGATGAGCGGCCAGCGCTCTGGGTCCTCCGAACGAACGACGGTGATGTACATGGCGCACGCGAGATCCGCGGCGCGCATGTCCGGCTCGGCGAACTCGAAATCGAGCAGCCCGGTCACGGCGCCGTCCCGCACGAGCACGTTGATGAAGCCGAAGTCTCCGTGGACGATCTGCCGTGGGAGCGACTCGGCGAGCGCGCCATGCGTCGACAGGACGTGCTCGAAGAGCGCCATCACGCGAGCGCGACGCGGGCCGAGCTCGAGGTCCTCGAGCGCCGTCAACGGGTCGGGGACGAGCGGATGCACGTCGCGCAGCGTTTTCGGCGCGCGCACCGGCAGATCGAGGCGTGCGAGCGCGACGTCGAGCTGCGCGAGGGCTCGACCGGCGAGACGCGCCTCGCGGACGGTGGCGGTCGCCGGCTCTCCGGGGATCCGGTGGAAGAGCGCCGCGAGGCGAGGACCGTCGGATGACTCCATCACCGCGAGCGTGTCGCCGCCATGCGTGCGCAGCGGTGTCGGCACGGCGTACGGCAGCTCCTGCATCGCGAGCCGCGCGAGCAGCTCGTGCTCGTCGCGCACGCGGCTGGGATCGGCGGTGTTGCGGTAGACGCGGAGCACGAACTCGCCTTCGCGCGCGCTCACGAAGTACGTGTCGTTGTTGAGGCCGTGCGGCGTGCGCGTCACCGCCGTCGGCGCGATCGGCCACGGCGCGAGCAGCGCGAGCTCCATGGGCAAGAGCATGCCCCGAAAAATGAAAAACGACCCCTTGCGCTCGCGCGCTCGAGATCGTTTTTATCCCGGCCCTGACCTATTTTCCCGGGGACCGACGTCCCGAGTATCTTCGGCGCTGGTGGGCTTAACTGCCGTGTTCGGGATGGGAACGGGTGTGACCCCACCGCTCCAAGGACCGAGGAGATGAGTCTACCGAGGCGCCGTGGACACGGTCAAGGGCCGGCGGGACACACAAAAGCCCTCCGACGGAGGGAGGGCTTTCGGGCAACGAGCACGGTGGTGGATGAGGAGACGAATGCAAGATCGTTGATCGCGAATCGCACCGATCTTCTCTCATCGATCTCTCGACGAGGCCAGGCCCGAAGGCCCGGCTGGGTGCTGGAAATTAGGTCAAGCCCTCGACCGTTAGTACGGATCAGCTCCAAGTCTTGCGACTCTTCCACCTTCCGCCTATCAAACACGTGGTCTACGTGCGGTCTTACCTGGTTACCCAGAGGGTGAGCTCATCTCGAGGTCGGCTTCCCACTTAGATGCTTTCAGCGGTTATCCGGAACGGACATAGCTACCGAGCGGTGCCCTTGGCAGGACAACTCGTACACCATAGGTCCGCTCACCCCGGTCCTCTCGTACTGGGGGCAACTCCTCTCAACTCACCTGCGCGCACACTGGATAGAGACCGACATCCCTGTTACAAGGCCAGCTGGTTTCTGTTCCCGCTGGCTCCCCACGTCGCCGTGGGGGTCCGACCATATCTTCCCGCTCACTAGAGCGAGTCTGGCGTATGGCCTGTGAGGATTCCTCGTCCTTGGATCGCTGCTTCGATGGTCGCTCGTGTCACGCATCGTGACTTCGTGTTCATCGCATAGGCGATGTCCACGATCTCGAGCAGACCACTAGCTGTGAGGTGCTCGCCGGCAACTACTCGATCGAGCAGCCGAGCCGCTCTTGAAGAGCGACCAGGACAGACTCTCCGATCGGGTTTTGCGCGACCTTGAATAGATAGATGACCTGCCATCCGAGTCTCGCGAACCGGCTCGGCACGATCCCAACGTGGAACATGCCCTCGCCATCGATAAGACCGAAGAGGTAGTCATCACTCACAGCAGCAGCTTGGACGGGGCCTTTCCTGCTGATTGTCCGCACCTGGCGCGTTGTCACCGTCCGCATGGCGCGGAACGGTAGCGCAGGATCCACGGAGTTCCCAGCATTTAGCCAGATTTGTTCTCGGCGTGAGGTTGCCGAGCTCTCATTGCTAACAGGCGAACCGCGAACGTCGTGTGAGAGTCAACAGCTCAATCTCGAACTGTTTCACAACGTTCTGAACCCAGCTCGCGTACCGCTTTAATGGGCGAACAGCCCAACCCTTGGGAGGTACTGCCCCCCCAGGATGCGACGAGCCGACATCGAGGTGCCAAACGACGCCGTCGCTGTGAACGCTTGGGCGTCATAAGCCTGTTATCCCCGGGGTAGCTTTTATCCGATGATTCCGGGCCCTTCCACTCGGGACCCGAAGGTCACTAAGCCCGACTTTCGTCCCTGCTCGGCTTGTATGCCTCACAGTCAAGCACCCTTATGCCTTTGCACTCTGTGGCTGATTTCCAACCAGCCTGAGGGTACCTTTGGGCGCCTCCGTTACTTTTTAGGAGGCGACCGCCCCAGTCAAACTGCCCACCTGGCAATGTCCGGCTGCCGGATCACGGACAGCCGTTAGAGCCGAAGTTCCGCAAGGGTGGTATTTCACTGGTGACTCCACCGAGGCTAGCGCCCCGGCTTCAAAGTCTCCCACCTATGCTACACATGCGAAACCCCAGTCCAATGCCAAGATGCAGTAAAGCTCCACGGGGTCTTTTTGTCCAAGTGTGCGTAACCCGCGTCTTCACGGGTATCTCAGTTTCGCCGGGTCCCTCCTAGAGACAGCGGCTAAGTCGTTACACCTTTCGTGCGGGTCGGAACTTACCCGACAAGGAATTTCGCTGAGATCTGTTGCTCAGTAAGAGCTGAGCGGAGGCGAACCTCCCTGCACATCGCTGTGCAGCTCGGACCATATCTTCATCCGCGATCGCGGACGTCCGACGTATGGTCTCTGAGGATTCTGATCACGTCGCCTCTAGGCTTCTGACGATTCATCGTCTGCATGATCGAGACGACGTCGATGAGTCCGGCCGAGGTGAGATGTCGTCCTTCGACGATCAACTCCACGCACTGCGCGAACTTCTCGAAATCAGTTCGCTTTGCGGTCCGCAGCGGGTACTTCCTGAAGAATGGTATGACGACTTCAAGTAAGTCCTGTCGTCTGCGAACGCCGTAGCGGTACAGGTCTTCGCGGTGATTGTCGTATCGACGGTTCGGCAAGAGATCGCCGACACCGAAGAACTCGCGCAATGCGACCAACGATGCGACGCTCTTCGCGCCTTGCGTCACGACAAACTCGTGCGAGACCTGAAATCCGGTTCTGTAGCCTTTGCGGTTTCGGCGGTCCGGTTGACGGACCAAGCCTATGGAGAAGCAGCCTTCTCCGTCTACAAAGCCGATGACCCAGCCGATCGCGATCAGTCTTTCCTGCTGATTGTCTGGCGCTTCGTCTGCTCGAAGCCCACCTCGCGGATTGTCTCTCGCTTGCACACAAGGAATATCGGCGTGTCCTTGCGAGAACCGGAGGATTCACCAGGGGTTCCAGCATTTGGTCGGATTTCTCTAAGGCAGCAATTCACCTTAGGACCGTTCATGTGTTGCGCCTCATCACTGAGGGGCGGGATTGGGTACCCACTCTGCATGTCGCCATGCAGTTCGGACTGTCTCATCACCAGTAAGCGCTGGCGTCCGGCATACAGTCTCTGAGGATTCCTCGATTCCTCGAGGTCTTTCCTGCTGATTGTCCGCACCTGTCGCTTTGTCACCGCATTGCGGTAGCGCAGGATCCACGGGTGTTCCAGCAAATAGCCAGATTTTGTTCTCGGAACTACAACGGTCTGGTCATAGTTACGGCCGCCGTTCACCGGGGCTTCAGTTCAAGCCTTGCAGCTCTCCCATTAACCTTCCGGCACTGGGCAGGTGTCAGCCCCTATACGTAGGGTTTCCCCTTCGCAGAGACCTGTGTTTTTGTTAAACAGTCGCTTAGCCCGTTTATCTGAGGCCTCGATCACTTGCTCCACATTGCTGCGAAGCGTGCGAGGCACCCCTTCTCCCGAAGTTACGGGGTCATTTTGCAGAGTTCCTTTAGGAGGGTTCTCCCGATCGCCTTGGTGTACTCCACCCGCCTACCTGTGTCGGATTGCGGTACGGGCACTCTCGATCTCGCTAGAGGCTTTTCTCGTCAGCTTGGCTCGCCCCACTCGCTGCATTGCTGCAGCTCGCATTCGCATCTCACCTTGACCCTCGGACGGATTTACCTATCCAAGGACGGCTACCTGCTTAGACGCACATAGCCAAAGTGCGCTGGGACTACCAGACTGAGTCACCCCTTCGCTGATAACGATCTCGAGCGGTTCCGGAATATAAACCGGATGTCCATCGTCTACGCCTTTCGGCCTCGACTTAGGCCCGACTGACCCTGAGCGGATTAACCTTCCTCAGGAAACCTTAGGCATACGGCGCGTATGTTTCTCACACACGTTTCGCTACTCGTTCCGGCATTCGCACTTCTCGGCACTCCAGCGGTCCTCACGGTCCACCTTCACTGCGCTGAGAACGCTCCTCTACCACGTACGGATCCCGAAGGACCCGCACATCCAAAGCTTCGGTACCAGGCTTGAGCCCCGTTGGATTTTCGGCGCTGGATCACTCGACCAGTGAGCTGTTACGCACTCTTTCAATGATGGCTGCTTCTAAGCCAACATCCTGGTTGTCTGAGCGATCCAACATCCTTTCCCACTTAGCCTGGATTCAGGGACCTTAGCTGTTGGTCTGGGCTGTTTCCCTTTTGTCTCCGGAGCTTAGCCCCCGAAGACTGACTGCCACGCTTCGCCTCTTCGCATTCGGAGTTTGGTTGGGTTTGGTAAGCGATAAGCCCCCTAGCCCATCCAGTGCTCTACCTCAAAGAGGGAACGCGCAACGCTAGCCCTAAAGCTATTTCGAGGAGAACCAGCTATCTCCGAGTTCGGTTGGCATTTCGCCTCTACCCACAGCTCATCCCTCAACTTTTCAACGTTGAAGAGTTCGGCCCTCCACGGAGTATTACCTCCGCTTCAGCCTGGCCATGGGTAGCTCACTCGGTTTCGGGTCTAGTGCATGCGACTACGGACCTTTTGGGTCCACGCCCTATTCAGACTCGCTTTCGCTTCGGCTCCGGTCGTCAGACCTTAACCTCGCCGCATACAGCTAACTCGCCGGATCATTCTTCAATAGGCACGCCGTCACGCTACTGCTTGCGCAGCAACACGCTTCGACTGCTTGTAGGCACACGGTTTCAGTTTCTATTTCACTCCCCGCCAGGGGTGCTTTTCACCTTTCCCTCACGGTACTCGTTCACTATCGGTCGCTTGAGGTATTTAGCCTTGGACAATGGTCTGCCCGGTTTCCCACCCTGGAGACCTTCCGGGTGGTACTCGAGGACATCGACCGGAGCGTGACCGCTTTCGCATACGGGACTCTCACCCTCTTCGGTGGGCCGTTCCAGGCACCTTCCGCTAACGATCACGTTTCTGCACTCCGTCGCGGATCGGCAGATCCGCAGTCGAGCCTCACGACACCCAGCCCACAACGCCTGCCGGCTATCACGTGGACCAGGTTTGGGCTCTTCCCGTTTCGCTCGCCACTACTAAGGGAATAATCTCTGTTCCTCGAGGTACTGAGATGTTTCAGTTCCCTCGGTGCCCTCCACGCACCCTATGTATTCAGGTGCGGGTCATCAGGGGTAAGCCTGATGGGGTTCCCCCATTCGGAGATATCCGGATCACCGTTTGCTACCAACTCCCCGGATCTTTTCGCAGGTAACCGCGTCCTTCATCGGCCTCAAGCGCCAAGGCATCCGCCGTGCGCCCTTTGTAGCTTGACCTACAAACCGCGTCGCACCGCTTGCGCGGCGTACGCGTCTATTTCCAGCATCCAGCCCGGCCCTCGAACGGGTCGTACCGATGCTGCTGATTCACCAATTACGACGATCGGTACGAATTCGCTTTTGGCGAAACTCGCATTCGTCATCCTCTTCACTTGTTAAGGTGCACCACTCGCTCGTTCGAGCCCGCGCACGGACACATGTGGACATGCGCGCGCTCGAACAAACCTGTGGAACCGTTGTGGTGTAACGCCTTCGCCCTCCTGCCGGCGAAATACCGGCGCGGACCTCGAATCATACGGCGAAACGCGATCGACCGCTACTTCCCGTACGGCACGTCGCGCCTTCCAAGACCGTCGTCGGCCGCTCGCGTGAGCACGCTCCCGCGGCCGGCACTCCTCGGTCTTGTGGAGCCGAGGAGACTCGAACTCCTGACTTCCTCCTTGCAAAGGAGGCGCTCTACCAGCTGAGCTACGGCCCCTGAGGAGCTAGGAGCATTTTGCTCCTTGCGACGAGAGGGCCTACGGAGCGATGGCGCCAGCCCTCGCGGAGGTACGGCCTGCGCGGCGGAGCCCGCCTGAGCGTAACCCGTCGCGGACCAGAGCGACGCTCACCGCGAACGAGATCCGCGGTGGGCGTTTCTGGACTCGAACCAGAGACCTCTGCCTTATCAGGGCAGTGCTCTAACCAGCTGAGCTAAACGCCCGGCGTGGCAGGCGGGGCTGATCGTTAACCGATGAAGAGTGGCAGGAACGGTGCGCGAGTCATCGCCGCTTCGGGTATCCGGGGTTAGTCGGACCCCTCGGCGGATTTTCTAAATGCGAACCACTTCCGTTGGAAGTGTCTCTCCGAGTTTTCAGGCTCGAAGATCGACCTGGGAGTGGATCGAGATGCCGAAGCATCCGATCGCGTATCCCTAGAAAGGAGGTGATCCAGCCGCACCTTCCGGTACGGCTACCTTGTTCACGTTGGCCCCTACGTCGCCGTAGGGCGTGGACTATATCTTCATCCTCGCTTGGACTTGCGCTCGCTTGACTGGATGCCACGAGCCGACCAGGTGATCCCTTGCACTTCTAGGCTTCCAGTCGCGCTGCGCCGGTCACGAGGAGTTCGGCGTGTAGTCTCTGAGGGGTCAGGAGACTGCTGTCTCCGACTTCCCTGCTGATCATCCGCACCGGCCGGTTTGTCACTTCCGGTAGAGCGTCCTTGCGGAGTATCGAGCTCAGCGGAAGTACCGCCGGATTCTCGGGTTTCCCAGCAAACAGCCAAATTTCTTGTCGCTCGCTGTTACCAGTGAGAGGTCGCAATTTCGGTTTACGACTTCGTCCCAGTCGCTAGTCCCACCTTCGACGGCTGCCTCCTTGCGGTTGGCCCACCGGCTTCGGGTGTTACTAACTCCCATGACGTGACGGGCGGTGTGTACAAGGCCCGGGAACATATTCACCGCGGTGTGCTGACCCGCGGTTACTAGCAACTCCGACTTCACGGAGGCGAGTTTCAGCCTCCGATCTGAACTGACGCCGGTTTTATGGGATTAGCTCCACTTTGCAGTGTCGCGACCCGCTGTGACCGGCGATTGTAGCGTGCGTGTAGCCCCAGACATAAAGGCCACGCTGACCTGACATCATCCCCACCTTCCTCCGAGTTTCTCTCGGCAGTCGGACCTGAGTGATACAACAGATCCCGAGGGTTGCGCTCGTTGCGGGACTTAACCCAACATCTCACGACACGAGCTGACGACGGCCGTGCAACACCTGTGCAAGCTCCCTTGCGGGTCGGTCCCCTTTCAGGTTCCTACCACTTGCATGTCAAGTCTGGGTAAGGTTCTTCGCGTACCATCGAATTGAACCGCACGCTCCGCTGCTTGTGCGGGCCCCCGTCAATTCCTTTGAGTTTTAACCTTGCGGTCGTACTCCCCAGGCGGGGCACTTAATGCGTTAGCTTCGGCACTGCCGGGGTCGATACCGACAACACCTAGTGCCCATTGTTTACAGCTAGGACTAACGGGGTATCTACATTCTGTTGCTTCCTCGCCGCTCTCGCGTCGAGTACTGACCGAGTCGCCTCGGCGGACCGAACATCTCTGTCGATCTCTCGTCATTGCTGACGAGATCGGACTGTGTCTTCACCACGATCGGATCGCTCCGTCGGGGCCTGCATACAGTCTCTACGGGGTCCAGCGCATGGTCGCTGGACTTCCCTCGGCGTCATCCCGTCCTCTGTTAGTCGATCGGACGGGACTTTCACCGATATAGCAGGGTTGTAATCAACGGTGTTGCCACCGAAGGGGACGAGCATTCATCCCGGTCGCTCCCCTAGCTTTCGCGCCTGAGCGTCAAGGGCGGGCCAGCAGATCGCTTTCGCCACTGGTGTTCCTTCCGGTATCTACGCATTTTACCGCTACACCGGAAATTCCATCTGCCTCTCCCGCCTTCAAGTCCTGAAGTTTCGAACGGCCTCTCCCAGTTGGGCCGGGAGCTTTCACATTCGACTTTCAGGACCGCCTGCGCGCGCTTTACGCCCAGTAAATCCGGACAACGCTTGCAACCTACGTATTACCGCGGCTGCTGGCACGTAGTTAGCCGTTGCTTATTCCTCGAGTACCGTCGGGTGTCGTCCTCGAGAAAAGCGGTTTACGACCCGAAGGCCTTCATCCCGCACGCGGCGTGGCTGCGTCAGGGTTTCCCCCATTGCGCAAAATTCCTAACTGCTGCCTCCCGTAGGAGTCTGGGCCGTGTCTCAGTCCCAGTCTGGCTGGTCATCCTCTCAGACCAGCTACGGATCGCTGCCTTGGTAGGCCGTTACCCCACCAACAAGCTAATCCGCCGCAGGCCCCTCCCAAAGCGTCTTGCGACTTTGAGCACCGAAATGGATCGGTGGTCACATGCGGTATTAGCGACTCTTTCGAGTCGTTATCCCCCACTTCGGGGCAGGTCACCTACGTGTTACTCAGCCGTTCGCCACTAGCCTCGGCCTTGCGGCTTTGGCCCGTTCGACTTGCATGTTTTATGCACGCCGCCAGCGTTTGTCCTGAGCCAGGATCAAACTCTCCGACAAAAAATCAGACCAACCTTTCGGCCGGTCTGTACATATCTTCGAGTTCGATCAAGAAATCGATGAGACCGCGCTGTGCGTTCCTGCCACTCTTCAGCTGTTAAAGATCGTGCCCCGACCTCCCAAAAGGAAATGGCCTACGGGCGTGGTTGCGGACGTTCATCATACCCAGCGGGCTTCGCATCCGTCAACGCCGGACAGCCCCGCGATATGCCCATTTCGCACATCGGCGGGCCCTCAGGAGATCGCCCGCCGGCCCTCCAGCGCCCGGCTGACCGTCACCTCGTCGGCATATTCGAGGTCGCCGCCCATCGGTAGGCCCCGCGCCAGGCGTGTCAGCCGGACCCCCGACCCGCCGAGCAGCTGCGCCACGTACATCGACGTGGCTTCCCCTTCCAAATTCGGGTTCGTCGCGAGGATGAGCTCCTCGATGCCGCCGCCGCGCACGCGCGCGACGAGCTGCGGGATCTTCAGGTCATCGGGTCGCACGCCGTTCACCGGCGAGATCGCGCCGTGCAGCACGTGGTAGCGACCGCGGAACTGGCCGGTGCGCTCGATCGCGAGGACGTCGAGGGGCTCCTCCACGACGCACACGACCGCCGCGTCGCGCTCGTCGCTCGAGCAGATCGCGCACGGATCGGTCTCGGCGATGTTGAAGCAGACACCGCAGTAGCGAAGGTCCGTCTTGACCGATCGGATCGCGGCGGCGAGCGCCTCCGCGTCGGACGCCGGCGTGCGCAGGATGTGATAGGCGAGCCGCTGCGCGGTCTTCGGTCCGACGCCGGGGAGCTTCGAGAGCTCGTCGATGAGGCGCGCGAGCGGTCGCGCGAGGGCGCTCGGCACTACCGCCTACATGCCCGGGAGCTTGAGCCCGCCCGTGACCGCCCCGAGGCGCTGCGCGGCGAGCTCGCGTGACTTCGCGAGCGCGTCGGAGCACGCCGCGCGCACGAGATCCTGGAGCGTGTCGACGTCATCGGGATCGACGGCGTCCTTCTGGATGCGGACGTCGCGGATCTCCTGCGTACCCGTGAGCACGATGACGACCGCGCCGCCGCCGGCGCTGCCCTCCACCGTCGCCTCGGCGAGCTCGGCCTGCGCCTTGGCCATGTCGGCCTGCATCCGCTGCGCCAGCTTCGCGAGGTCGCCCATGTTCTTCATCTATTCGATCTCCATGATGCGGTCTGGGCGCCGGAAGATCTCCATCGCCGCGCGGTGCATCGGATCGTCCGCGTCGGCGCCCGCGGGCGCCGGCTGCACGACGCAGCGCACGCGCACGGTCACCGCGAGGCGCTCCGAGAGCCCCTGCTCGAGCTCGGCGCGAAGCCGATCCTGCCAGAAGGCGCGCGCGAAATCCGTCGCGAAGCCGATGACCACCGTCGAGCCGTCGACGCTGAGCGGCTCGGCGTCGTTGAGATGCGCAGCCTTGCCGAGGCTCTGCGCCTTCGCCTGCGCGACGAGCTCGGCCCACGCCTTCTGCACGTCGGCGATCGTCAGGGCCGCGGTCTGCGCGCGCCGCGCCGCGAGGTCGATCACCTCGTTGGGCTTCTTCGGCGTCGTCGCCGCCGGGGCCGGTCGCGCGTCGGCGCGCGGCGCGCCGCGCATCGGCGTCGGCGCCGCGGGCGCGGCGCGACGGGATGGCGGGGCCGCGGAGGCGGGACCGGGCTGCGTGGGCGCCGTCGTCGGCACGGGCGCGCCGGCGGAGGTCACGAGGTCCAGGATCGCGAGCTCGAGCGGTAGCGGCGTGCCCTCGCTCGTGCGCAGCTGCTGCTCGGCTTCGATGAGCCGCTTCGCGATGCGCGCGAGACGCTCGAGGGTGAATCGAGGCGCCTGCTCCTTGAGCTTCGCGGCCACACCTTCGCTCGCGGTCTCGGGGATCGTGTTCGTCGAGAGGGCGAGGACGAGCGCGCGCATGTGATCGAGCGAGCGCCGCACGAAGAGCCGCAGATCGCGTCCGTCGTCGACGAGCTTGCCGACGAGACGCACGCCCGCGGCGCCGTCGTTCGCGGCGAGCGCGTCGAACAGCGCACCGGTCTCCTCCCATTCGGAGATGCCGAGCAGCTCGTCGACGTCCTTGATGCCGACCGTGCCGTCGGAGAACGCGGCGACCATGTCGAGGATGCTCTCGGCGTCGCGCAGCGAGCCCTGGGCGTGGCGCGCGATCGCGTCGAGCGCGGCGGGCTCGGCCTTGAGCTTCTCCTGCTCGCAGATGGCGGCGAGCTGCTGGACCACTCCTTTGTACGGGATGCGGCGCAGGTCGAAGCGCTGGGTGCGGGACACGATCGTCCCGGGGATCTTGCCGGCCTCGGTGGTGGCCAGCACGAAGATCGCGTGCGGCGGCGGCTCCTCGAGCGTCTTGAGCAGCGCGTTGAAGGCCTCGCTCGTGAGCTGGTGCGCCTCGTCGATGACGTACACCTTGAATTGTCCCTGGGAAGGCGCGAAGCGGACCTTTTCGCGCAGATCGCGCATCTCGTCGATGCCGCGGTTGGACGCCGCGTCGATCTCGATGAGGTCGAGGAAGCGCCCCTCGCGGACCGCGACGCAGCTCTCGCACCGGTCGCAGGGCTCGCCGTCCTTCGCCTTCGTGCAGTTGACGGCCTTCGCGATCAATCGAGCGATGGTCGTCTTGCCGATGCCGCGCGATCCGGCGAGGAGGTACGCGTGCGCGACCTGGCCAGAGCCGATGGCGTTGCGCAGGGTGCGCGTGACGTGCTCCTGTCCGACGATCGCCGAAAAGGTCTGCGGGCGGTATCGGCGATAGAGGGCGGAGCGCTCCGGCACCTCGTCAGGATACGTGCGGAACGGAGCGCCCCGCCATGCGCGGTGTATCGGACCAACGCGACGCACCGCGTCGGCCCTTCGGCGCCGCGCGACCGTGGATCTGCGCCCGCGTCTCGTGCTCCTCGACGCCGACGACCTCCTGGCGCGGCGCGGTCCCGATCGACGTACGCGAAGACGGACGTGGGCATGCTTTGCAAAGCGCAGGGTGCCGTGCACCCTCCGTCGATCGCGGCATCTCGGGCACGCGTGACGCGCGCGGCTCGGATCAGGCGCGCCTGCGGCACACGACGGCTGCCGCTTACCGCTGCTTCCTTCCGGATCTGACGGGGTTCACGGGCCGGCGTTGCACAGGACCCGATCGTCAACGCCACGCCACGCACGCTGCGACCGCGACGCCGGACCTCGGGAGGGGATTCAGCCCCGCTGGAGCGGATTGCGGGTACAGGGCACCGCTAGCTCCCCGCCTAGCACGGCTCTTTGATGGTAGCGGTCAGTCGCGCTCGATGATCTGGCGGAGAGGGCGGGATTCGAACCCGCGAGCCTTTCGGCTACCCGCTTTCCAAGCGGGCGCACTAGACCAACTATGCGACCTCTCCCGGCGAAGCCGGGAATCCTACGCGCGTTGGGTCCCGGCCGCGGAGAGGGCGGGATTCGAACCCGCGAGGCTTTCGCCTACCGCTTTTCGAGAGCGGCACCATCAACCACTCGGACACCTCTCCAGGAGGAAGTTTACCGGCAAGGCGGTTGTCTAGACTCGGACACCCAGTGGCGCTTCGCCGGCTCCATTACGCATGGGTCGTGATCGCGGTCACGTTCCTCGCGCTGCTCGCCGCGGCCTCCGTCCGCGCCGCGCCGGGCGTCATCATCATCCCGCTCGAAAAGGAGTTCGGCTGGGACCGCGCCTCGATCTCGCTCGCGGTCTCGATCAGCCTCATCACCTTCGGACTCGGCGGGCCCGTCGGAGGCACGCTCGTCGAGCGCTTCGGCCCGCGGCGCGCGCTCCTCGCGGGCCTCGCCTCGATCGCCCTCGGTCTCTTCTTGCTCGTTTCGCTCGTCGCCCTCTGGCAGCTCTACCTGGTGTGGGGCCTCCTCGTCGGCGTCGGCACGGGCATCGCGAGCCAGGTGACCGGCGCGACGGTCGCGCACCGCTGGTTCCGCACGCATCGGGGTCTCGTCATCGGCCTCTTCGGCGCGGCGACGTCGGCGGGTCAGCTCATCTTCGTACCCTCGATGATGGCGCTCACCGAGCGCGATGGCTGGCGGTCGGGCATCTTCCTTCTGCTCGGCGCGGCGATCCTCGTGAGCGTCCCGGTGCTCGTCCTCATGCGCGACCGTCCCACGGATATCGGCGCGCGCCCGTTCGGCGAGGGCGAGGTGCTCTCGGCGTCCGAGAAGGCCGCCGACGTGCGCACCACGCCGCTCTCCGTCGCGGTCCGCGATCGGGATTTCTGGCTGCTCGCGGGGAGCTTTTTCATCTGCGGCTACACCTCGAACGGACTCGTGGGCACGCACCTCATCCCCCACGCACTCGAGCACGGCTTCACGGCGGTGACGTCGGCGGCCGCGGTCGGCGTCATGGGATCGATGAACATCGTCGGCACGCTCGCCTCAGGCTGGCTCAGCGACCGCTACGACAATCGCAAGCTGCTCGCGGCGTACTACGGCTTCCGCGCGATGTCCCTCTTCGCGCTGCCTTTCATCTTCGAAGCCCAGTGGCTGTACGTCTTCGCGATCGCGTACGGCCTCGACTGGATCGCGACCGTGCCGCCGACCGCGAACCTCGTCGCGTCGATCTTCGGCCGTGCGTCGCTCGGCGTGATCTACGGCTGGGTCTTCTTCGCGCACATGTGCGGCGCCGCGCTCGCCGCGTACGCCGGCGGGTACTTCCACACCGTGCTCGGCGACTACCACCTCATGTTCATCTCGGCCGCCTTCATGGGCTTCATCGCCGTGTCCCTCGCCCTGCGCATCAGTCCGACGTCGCGCGCGCGACCTCAGCTGAGCGAAGCGGTGGCGGCGGCGGGCTGACGCGGCGCGAGGGCGCTAGGAGGCGGCGACGGCCTCGCGCTCCATGTCGGGCGAGTACTTCCCCATCCGCGCCGCGGCCGTGACCTTCGCGCGGTGCAGGAACGCCTTCTGGGCGGCGGCGACGTTGCTCGCCTTTCCCGACCAGGCCTTCTGCGGCGCCGCCTGCAGGCCGCGCCCGTACGAGTAGCTGAGCTGCCACGGGACGCCGATCTCCGCCGCGTGACGGTTGATCGCGTCGAGGTTGACGGTCGCCTCGTCGTCCGACTGCCCGCCGGAGAGGAAGACCACACCCGGCACCGACGCGGGCACCGTGTCCTGGAAGCAGCGCAGGGTGTAGCGCGCGACCTGCTCGGCGGGCGCGCGCTGCTTCGCGTCCTTGCCGGAGAGGACCATGTTCGGCTTCAGCAGCATGCCGGAGTACTCCACGCCCTGCCTCGCGAGCTCGTCGAAGACCTCGAGCTGCGTGCGGCGGGTGACCTCGAAGCAGCGATCGATCGTGTGATCGCCGTCCATGAGCACCTCGGGCTCGACGATCGGGACGAGGCCCGCCTCCTGGCTCAGCGCCGCGTAGCGCGCGAGCGCGTGCGCGTTGACCCGGATGCAGTTGTCGGTCGGGATGCCGTCGCCGATCGTGATGACCGCGCGCCACTTGCTGAACGTGGCACCCATGCCGCGATACTCGACGAGCCGCTCGCGCAGTCCGTCGAGGCCCTCGGTCACGGTCTCGCGGGGCGAGCCGGCCAGCGGCTTGGCCCCGATGTCGACCTTGATGCCCGGCATCACGCCTTGGTCCTTCAGGATCGTCACCAGCGGCGTGCCGTCCGCGGCCTTCTGGCGGATCGTCTCGTCGTAGAGGATCACGCCGCTGATGTACTGGGCCGCTCCGGGCGTCCGGAACAGCAGCTCGCGATACGCGCGGCGATTTTCCTCGGTGTTCTCCACGCCGATCGACTCGAAGCGCCGCTTGATGGTGCCGGTGCTCTCGTCGGCGGCGAGGATGCCCTTGCCCGGGGCCACGAGCGCGCGCGCGACATCCGACAGAGTCACGGAAACAGGATACCCAAATTCCGCGCTCGGACATCGAAGTGACACGGCGATCGCGATCCTCTGGCGGCCGCGGACCCGCGACGTGACGCTGGCCGAGGGTTCTACTCGGCGAGGCTGTCGCGGTGCGCCGCGAAGAACTCGGTCAGCACCCGCTCGCAGTCGGCCCGCGCGACCCCCATGCGCCACTTCGGATGATGGTTGAGCCTGCGCTCCTCGAAGATCTGCGCCATCGACACGACCGCCCCGGACTTCGGGTCCGGCGCGCCGAAGACGACGAGCGGCACGCGCGCGAGCACGATGGCGCCAGCGCACATGACGCAGGGCTCGAGGGTGACGTACAGCGCGCAGTCGGTGAGCCGCCAGCGTCCGAGCCGCTTCCCCGCCTCGCGCAGCGCGAGCACCTCGGCGTGAGCGGTCGGGTCGCCGGCGGCTTCGCGCTGGTTGCGCGCGCGCGCGAGGACCACGCCGTCGCGCACGACGGCCGCGCCGATCGGCACGTCGTCGTGTCCGGCGGCGGCGCGCGCTTCCTCGAGCGCGACCGCCATGTGAGCGGCGTCGTCCGCGGGACGCGGCAACGTCGTGGGCGGCAGGACGTTCTCGGCCACCGCTAGACGCCCAGGTAGCGCGCCTCGACCTCGCCCGACGATCCGAGCTCGTCGGGCGTGCCGCTGAACACGATCGTCCCCTTGTTCATCACGAACAGGCGCTGCGCGAGGCGCGTCGCGAGCGCGAGGTTCTGCTCGACGAGCAGGATCGCGAGGCCGCTCTCGCGGAGGCGCTCGAGCGCCTGCCCCACCTCGTCGACGAGCCTCGGCGCGAGACCCTCGGACGGCTCGTCGAGGAGCAGCACGGTCGGGTTGCGCATGAGCGCGCGCCCGATCGCGACCATCTGCTGCTCGCCGCCCGACAATTGATCGCCGAAGTTCTGCAGCCTCCGCTCGAGCGATGGGAAGAGCCCGAGGACGCGCGCAAGGTCCCAGCCGCCGGACGCGGGCCGCGCGGCGAGTGTGAGGTTCTCGCGGACCGAGAGGTCGGCGAACACGCGGCGCCCCTGCGGCACGAGGCCGATGCCCGCCGCCGCGATCTCGTGCGGTGAGCGCCCGGTGATGTCGCGGCCGCGCACGCGCACCGTCCCGCCGCGTGGGCGCAGGAAGCCGACGATCGCCGAGATCGTCGTCGATTTGCCCGCCCCGTTCCGGCCGAGGAGCGATACCGATCCGCCGTCCGGGACATCGAGCGAGACGCCCTGCAGGACATGACTTTCGCCGTAGTACGCGTGGAGGTCGCGCACCTCGAGCGCGGTCACGCGACCACCTTGCCGAGATAGACCTCGTTCACCTGCGTATCGCCGCGCACCTCGTCCGGCGTGCCCTCGGCGATGACGCGCCCCTCGTGAAGGACCGTGATCTTCTCCGCGAGCCGGAAGACCACGTCCATGTCGTGCTCGACGATGACGAGCGTGAGCGCGCGGTCGAGCGACCCGATGAGCTCGGCGATGCGAGTCGTCTCTCCGGGCGACATGCCCGCCGTCGGCTCGTCGAGGAGCAGCAGCCGCGGGCGCTGCGCGAGGGCCAGGGCGAGCTCGAGCTGGCGGCGCTCGCCGTGCGAGAGCGCGCGCGCCGGTGCGCTCCGCCGGCCGGCGAGCCCCACGCGCTCGAGGAGCTCGTCGGCGCTCGCGCGCTCGCTCGATCGGGGCGCGGTGAACGGTCGGTACGGGCCGGCCGCGGCGCCGACGGCGAGCGCGACGTTCTCGCGAGCGGTGAGCGGCTCGAACAGCTCGTTGCGCTGATACATGCGCGCGAGCCCCCGTCGCGCGAGCTCGTGCGGCCTGCGGCCCGTGACGTCCTCGCCCGCGAGGCGCACCGCGCCGCCGGTCGGCTCGAGCTCGCCGGTGAGGATGTTGAAGAGCGTGGTCTTGCCGGCGCCGTTCGGACCGATGATCGCGCGGCGCTCGCCCTCGGCGACCGTGAGCGTGACGCCGGCGAGCGCGCGGATCCCGCCGAAGTCCCGCCGCAGGTCGCGCGTCTCGATCATCGCCTCGCCCGGGCGTACACGGTCCGCACCAGTCCGACGACGCCCTGCCGCGCCGCGAGGACGAACACGATGAAGACGACCCCGAGCACGGTCTCCGCGAACGGGATGGACGACGGCAGCACGCGCTCGATGTACAGGACCATCGCCGCGCCGATCACCGGTCCGGCGAGCGTCCCGGTGCCGCCGATGAGCACCGACACGAACGCCTCGATGGAGCGGCCGACGCCGACGTCGTTCGTGGAGACGAAGCGCAGCGCGTACGCCGAGAGCGCGCCGCCCACGCCGGCGATCGCTCCGGCGAGCACGAACGCCGAGAGCTTGAGGCGCGTGGTGTCGTACCCGAGGGCGCGCATGCGGCGCTCGTTCTCGCGCAGCCCCACGAGGGCGCGCCCATACGTGGAGCCACGGACGCGCCAGAGCAGCGCGAGGACGAGGAGGAAGACGCAGGCGACGAGCTGGAAGAGCGGCTCCGGGCCGTTGAAGTCGAGACCGAGGAACGTGGGGCGCCGCACCCCGGAGAATCCGTTCGATCCACCGGTGAGATCGGTGGCCTGGAACGCGACCGCGAAGACCATCTGCGCGAACGCGAGCGTCAGCATGAGGAAGAAGATGCCGGCCGCGCGAACCGCGAAGAGGCCGACGACGAGGGCCAGCAGGGCGGAGACCGCGACGGCCGCCGCCAGGCCGAGGGCGAGATCGGCGTTCTGCAGCCGCTGTCCGACGACGGCGGCGGCGTACGCGCCACCTCCGAAGAACGCCGCGTGACCGAGGGAGGGCAGGCCGGCGGAGCCGACCAGCAGATCGAGCGAGAGCGCGAAGATGGCGAGGATGAGCATGTCGCGCAGGATCGTCGTGGCGTACCGGGACGACTCCCAGTCGGCGCTCCACATCGGGAACGTGACGAGCGCGGCCGCCGGCACGACCGCGACGAGGAGGGCGAGGGCGCTCCTCATCGCGCGATGCGCACGCGACCGAGGAGCCCGGTGGGCCGCAGCAACAGGATGAAGGCCATGATCGCGAAGATGAGCGCGAGCGCGAACTGCGGGAACAGCACCTTCCCGAAGGTATCCGCCGGTCCGACGAGGCCCGCGCCGGCGAGCGCGCCGGAGAGCGTGCCGAGGCCGCCCACGACGACGACGATGAGGGAGTAGATGAGCGCGTCCACGTCCATGCCGGGAAAGATCCCGAAGACCGGCGCGGCGATGACGCCGGCGAGGCCCGCGAGCGCCGCGCCGACCGCGAAGGTGATCGCGAAGAGCCGGTCGATGTCGACGCCGAGCGCGTCGAGCATCTGGGCATCGTCGACGCCCGCGCGTATGAGCGCGCCGATCTGCGTCCGCCGGTGGAGCACCGCGAGCGCGACCGCGAGCGCGGTCCCGAACGCTACGACGAAGAGGCGATACACCGGGTAGTCGCTGCCAAGGATCGGCACCGAGCGATCGAGTCCCGGCGGCAAGGGGATGGCGTGGATCTCTCGACCGAAGGTGAGGCCGATGACGTCGGTGATGACGAGCGACACGCCGATGGTCAGCAGCACCTGATCGAGGTGCCGGCCGCGGAGGCGCCGCAGGAGCAGGGGCTCGATGACGAGACCGAGCAGGCCGACGACGAGAGGCGCCAGGACCAGCGCAGGCCAGAACTGCCCGGTGCGCTGCACGAGCGTGAGCGTCACGTAGGCGCCGAGCATATAGAAGGCGCCGTGCGCGAGGTTGACCACGTCCATCATCCCGAAGATGAGCGACAGGCCGGCGGCGAGGATGAAAAGCAAGGCGCCGAACGAGATGCCGTTCAGCGCCTGCTGTACCGCGACGTCAGGGCTCATGTGCCCAGAAGACTATTTGCCCGGGTCGGTCACCGCGGGGACCTTGTCGACGATCGTGTTGACGACGTTGCCGCCCTGTGACTTCACCTCGCGGATGTAGATGTCGTGGATCACGTTGTGGGTGTCCTTGTCGAACGAGAAGTCCCCGCGCGGGCTCTTGAACTTCACGCCTTCGAGCGCCGCGATGAACGCGTCCTTGTTCGAGGTGTCGCCTTTCGTGGCCTGCAGCGCGAGGTCGAGCGCCTGCATGCCGTCCCACGCCTGCACGGCGAAGACGTCGGGCAGGAGGTTGTACTCCTTCTGATAGGCGTCGACGAAGGCCTTGTTCTCGGGGTTGTCGAGCGTCACCGCCCAGAACAGCGAGGTGACCGCGCCGACGGCGAGGTCCTTCACCTCCTTGAGCACGTCCTGCTCGGTGAGGAAGCCCGCGCCGTTCATGCGGTAGCCGGCGGCGGGCATGCCCAGCTGGTTCCAGGCCTTGATGTAGTTGATCGCGTCGGTGCCCGAGAAGAAGGAGTAGATGTCCTTCGTCGGCTGCCCCTTCAGCTGCGTCACGAACGGCGCGAAGTCGGCGGTCGGGAGCGGCGCCTTCAGCGTCCCGGTGACCTTGCCGCCGGCCGCCTGGAACGCGTTGGTGAAGTCGTTCGCCGACTCCGTGCCGAAGCCGTAGTCGGAGACGAACGTGAACGCCTCCTTCACGCCCTTCTTCGTCGCGAAGTAGGTGCCGATCGGATTCGAGATCTGCCACGACGAGAACGACGCGCGGAAGATGTATTTGCTCTTGCACGCGGGCTTGCAGTCCGTCGTCGTGCGCGTCAGGGCGTTCCCGCCGGCGTTCGTCTCGATGAAGACCATCTTCGCCGAGTCGACGGCGTTGCGGATCGCGTACGCGATCGGCGTCGCGACGATGCCCATCATGACGTCGACCTGGTCCTGCTCGATGAACTTCTGCGTCTTCTGCGCGCCGACGGCCGGGTCGTTCGCCTCGTCCTCGTAGATCGGCGGGGCGACCGTGCGGCCGGCGAGCTTGTTCCCCTTCTGCTTCAGATAGAGATCCGTCGCGCGCTTCATCGAGTTCCCGAGCTCCGCGTACACCTTCGTGAACGGCAGGAGCTGTCCGATCTTCAGCGGCTTCGCCGCGACCGTCGCGGACGTGGTGGCCGCCGCGGAGGTGGCCGCTCCGCTTGCGGTCGGCGCCGCCGCCGGTGCGCACGCGGCGGCAAGGGCAGCCGCGGAGCTGGCCACGAGCAGCTTGCGGCGCGTGAGCCGAGCTGGTTCCCGGTCGGAGTCTGTCATCGCCTGCACCCTCCTCGCGGCCGTCGGCCGCGGGGCGAGCCTAGGCCGGGGTCGAGAGCCTGACAAGCGGGCGCGCGCCGCACCCGCGCCGGGCGCGGCCGCCGCGGAAACGGACTCAGGACTCGCGCTCGAAGAGCGTCGCCAGGCCCTGACCGACCCCGATGCACATGGTCGCGATCGCGTAGCGCCCGCCGCGGCGCTCGAGCTCGCGGAGCGCGGTGCCCGCCAGGCGCGCGCCCGACATGCCGATGGGGTGGCCGATCGCGATCGCGCCGCCGTTGGGATTCGTCCGGTCATCGGGCAGCCCGAGCTGGCGCATGCACGGGAGGACCTGCGCCGCGAAGGCCTCGTTGAGCTCGATGACGTCGCACTCGTCCACGGTCACCCGCGTGCGCTCCACGAGCTTGCGCACCGCGGGGATCGGGCCGAGGCCCATGTAGTCGGGGTGCACGCCTGCCGAGGCGCTCGCGACGACGCGACCGAGCGCGTGCAGGCCGAGCGCCGCGGCCTTCTCGCGCGAGCCGACGATGAGCGCGGCGGCTCCGTCGTTGATGCCGGAGGAGTTGCCGGCCGTCACGGTGCCGTCGCTCTTGAACGCGGGGCGGAGCTTCGCGAGCTTCTCCGCCGTGACGTCGGGACGCGGATGCTCGTCGTCGGAGACGAGCTCCTTGCCGTTGTTCACGGGCTGGATCTCGCCTTTGAAGAACCCCGCCGCCTTCGCCTTCGCGTAGCGCTGCTGGCTGCGCAGGGCGTAGGCGTCCTGCTCCTCGCGCGAGACGCGCTCCTGCACGCTCACGTTCTCGGCCGTCTCGCCGAGTCCGATGGGGTGATAGCCGAGGTCGATCATGCGGGGGTTCGTCATGCGCCAGCCGATGGTCGTGTCGTAGACGGTGCGCTCGCCGCGCGGGAACGCCTCCGACGGCTTCAGCATCACGAGCGGCGCGCGCGTCATGCTCTCGACGCCGCCCGCGATGACGATGTCGGCCTCGCCGGCGCGGATGCGCCGGGCCGCGTCGTTCACCGCCTCGAGCCCGCTGCCGCAGAGCCGGTTCACGGTGACGCCGGGCACGGTGTCGGGGAGACCCGCCAGCAGCGCGGCCATGCGTCCGATGTTGCGGTTGTCCTCGCCGGCCTGGTTCGTCGCGCCGAAGATGACCTCGTCGACGTCCGAGTCGCGGATGTCGGTGCGCTCGAGCACCGCGCGCACGACGTGCGACGCGAGGTCGTCCGGGCGGATGGCCGCGAGCGCGCCGCCGTACCGTCCGATGGGCGTCCGCACGTATCCGAGGATCACGGCATCGCGCGGATGCTGGCTCATGCCGGCTTCGCCGCCCCACCCCGCGTGCGCGCCTCCGCCACCCCGCTCACCACTCTCATCTCCCTACGAATCTCGCCCGTCTCTTCTCGGCGAATGCCCGTATCGCCTCCGCGTAGTCGCGCGTGCGGCCCGCGCGATCCTGCAGCTCCACCTCGAGGTCGAGGAAGGAGCGGAGATCCCGGTCCCACGCGGCGTTCAGGCTTTCCTTGCTCAGCGCGTATGCCTCCGTCGCTCCCTGCGCGATGGCCATCGCGTACGCCTTCCATTCTCGCGCGAACTCCGTGTCGGACCAGACACGGGTGACGAGGCCGATCCGCAGCGCCTCCTCGGCGTCGACGGCGTCGCCGGTGAGGATCATGTCCACGGCCCTTCCGAGGCCGACGATCCGGGGCAGGAAGTACGCCGCGCCGGCGTCCGGGGCGAGGCCGACACGGCACCACGCCGCACGGAAGCTCGCGGACGACGAGGCGACGCGCACGTCGCAGCAGAGCGCGATGCCGAGGCCCGCGCCGAGGGCGATGCCGTTGACCGCGGCGATGACCGGCTTCCGCATCTCGCGGATCGCCGTGACGACGGGGTGGTACCGGCGCCGCAGCTCCGCGCCGAGATGGAGCTCCTTCCCCTCCTCGACCATGGCGGCACGATCGCGCAGGTCCTGTCCGGCGGAGAAGGCGCGGCCGGCGCCGGTGATGACGACGGCGCGTACCGCCGCGTCGACCGCGCAACCCTGGAGCTGCTCGGCGAGCGCGCTCGTGAGCGGCTCGTCGATGGCGTTGAGCACATCGGGGCGATCGAGCGTGAAGATGGCGAGCGGACCGACGCGCTCGTGGGTGAGGGACGGCATCAGCGTCCTTCGAACTGCGCCTTGCGCTTGTTCACGAACGCGTCGACGCCCTCCTTCTCGTCCTCCGTCGCGAACAGCAGATAGAAGGAGCGGCGCTCGAACTCGAGACCGGCGTCGAGCGTGGAGTTCCACGCCATGTCGACGGCCTCGGTGGCCACGCGCGCCGCCACCGGGGGCTTCTCGGCGATGCTCTGGGCGAGCTTCTTCGCGTCGTCCAGCCAGGTCGCCGCGGGATACACGTGCACGACGAGACCGATGGCCTTCGCCTCCTGCGCCGTGATGTGGCGGCCGGTGAGGATGAGCTCGTTCGCGACCCACTTCCCGACCGCGCGCGTGAGCCGCTGCGTGCCGCCCGCGCCGGGGATGATCCCGAGGTTGATCTCGGGCTGTCCGAACTTCGCGGTCTCCGACGCCACGATGATGTCGCAGATCATCGCGAGCTCGCAGCCGCCACCGAGGGCGTATCCCGAGACGGCGGCGACGATCGGTGTCTTCACGCGGCGGATGACCTCCCATTTGGCGGTGAGGTCCTGCGCGAGCATCGTGACCGGGGTCGCGCCGACGAACGCCTCCTTGATGTCGGCGCCCGCGGCGAAGGCCTTCTCGTTGCCGGTGAGGACGATGCATCGGCACGACGCGTCATCATCGAGCTCGCGGAGCGCGGCGCCGAGCTCCGTGAGCACCTCTTCGTTCAGCGCGTTCAGTACCGCTGGACGGTTAAGCTGGACGATGGCGATCGCACCTTCGCGCGTCACCACGATCGTGTTCGGCATCGGACACCTCCACCGGCGCGACGGTCTTCGCAAATAGTCCTCCACTTCGGCGCGGTATGCGCGCCGACGTGGGTGGAGGTACGCGATGTCACGGCTCCCGATCCCGTTCGCGTGCGCGGCGCTGCCGGCCGCTCAGCTACGCACGCCCACGCGCAGCGCTTCGCCGGCCTCGCCGAGCGGCTCGCGCGCCGCATGAAGCTCGAGGCGTCGCGCGATCGCCTAACGGAGCTGCCCCTTGGGGGGCGGCTGGCAGCGCGGGCACACGTACATCTCGTCGAGACCGTGCCGGGTGCGCACGATCGTCGCGCCGCAGCGCGGACACGGTTCCCCGGCACGACCGCGCACGTTCAGGTGCGTCCGCACCTTGGTGCCGAGCTCCGGTGGCAGCCGGCTCTCGACGATCTCCGCCGCGCGCTCGAGCGTCGCGCGCAGCGCGCCGCGCAGGCGATCCATCTCGCCCTCGTCGAGTGACGCGACCTTCCGTTTGGGATGGAGCTTCGCGGCCCACAGGATCTCGTCCGCGTAGGCGTTGCCGATCCCCGCGATGAACGCGTCGTCCATGAGCAGGTTCCGCAGCTCGCGGCGCGTCGCCTTCGCGCGCTTCCCGAATTCGTCGGCGGTCCAGCCGAGCGCGCCGGCCTCCTCGCCCTGCTCCGCGAGCTCCGGCACGGCCGCCTCGCTCTCGCCGGGTGCGAGCAGGTAGACCTTGCCCATCCGCGTGTCGTCGCGGTAGCGCAGATCGGTCGCCTCGCGCCCAGCCGCGCCTGCACCCGCGTCCTCGAAGGTGAGCGCGAAGGCCGTCGTCGCGCGGATCTTGGTCTCGGGCGGGACGAGGTCGAACAGCCCCGACAGCATCGGGTTCACGACGACCCGCGTGCCGTCGTCGAACGCGAACACGAGGAAGCGCCCGCGGTGCGCGACGTCGGCGAGCGTGCGGCCGCGGAGCGCGGAATCGAAGGGACGCGTCGCGCGCAGGACGAGCGGATCGTGCACGCGGACGGCCGCGACCTTCCTGCCCGCGACCGCCTTCGCGATGCGGCCGCGCAGCACGTGGAGGTCGGGCCACTCGGGCACGGCTAGTCCTTGACGGCGCCGAGCCAGCGCGGGTCGGGCAGGTCGAAGCGGCGCGCGGCCCATGCGACGGTCGCCTTCAGCTGGCGCCGCTGGACGGAGCGCAGCCGCGGCAGCTCGGGAACCTCGGGCAGCCCGGCACGAGCCGCGAAGTAGCCGGCGATGCCCGCGATCGAGCCGTCGAGCTGGCGCTCGCGCAGCGGGAGCAGCTCCTCGTAGTGCGCGATCACGCGCTCGGGAAGCGGTCCGCGCTCGGCCGCGACGGCCTGCGCGAAGGCCGCGGCGTCGAACTCCGCCGGGCCGACCGACGCGAAGGGCCAGTCGAACATCACCATGCGATCGCCGACCAGTCGGACGTTGTCGGACCGCGTGTCGAAATGGAGAAGGACGAACGGGCGCGGCGCCGTCACGAGCCAGCGCTCGCGCTCGACGAAGACGGGCAGCGTGACGTCGAGCCATTCGCGCGCCTCGTCGGAGCGCCGGCCGGCGAGCGCCGCGGTCCGCGCGAGGCCGTCGCTCTTCGCGAGGCGCGCCCAGTAGGCCCCGAAATGCCGATGCTGCGAGCGCGACAGCCATCGCGGCAACGCGGCGCCGAGCGTGCGGCGATGGAAGCGCGCGTACGAGCGCGCGGCAAGGCGCGTGTTCGCCGCGGTCCACGGCGGCATCGTCGGCGGGCCGAGGTCTTCCATCAGCAGCACGTGCCAACCGGCGAGCCGGAAGGTGGCGTAGATCCGCGGCGTGAAGCGGCCGGTGAACGGCGCGAGCGCGAGGTAGCGCTTCTCCTCCTCGTCCACCGGAAGCTGGACGACGCTCCCCTGGGGCAGCGGGTACGACGCCTTGAAGAACGCTCTCCGCCCGTTCGCGAGCACGAGCCGGAACGTCGCCGATGGCGCATAGCCGCCGTACGCGATCGTCGCGCGCGCGACGCGCGAGCGGAGGCGGCGCTCGGCCTCGCGACGGACCTCGAGCGGCACTCGCGACCACGCCGGTTTGCGCTCGCGGAGGCGCGGCATGGCGCTAACGTACGGCTTCGCGACCTCGCGCATGCCCTTCCGCCCTCGCCGTCGGCGCCGCCGCGCGGGAACATCGCCGCGTGACCGACCGCGCGCGTCCAGCCGGCTTGCTGCGGCCGCCATAGCGGTGATGCCTCGCCGTGCGTGCTTCGCCCGCCGCGACCGCGGCGCCGACGGCAACCCCGCGCATCAGCCCGTCGCCCAGCCCCGCGCGAGCGCCGGGCGAGAACCCGATCCTCGGGTACCGCATCACGCTGCCGGGCACCTACCGGCTTTCGCGGTCAACGATCGTCCCCGGATCGGGAGGGCTGCTCGGCAGCGACGCATATACGTTCGCCACCGAAGCGGAGGAACGTGCCGAATGCCTCGAGGACCGCGGCGATATCCCCTCGCCGTCGGACGCCGCCTCCCTGCTCGTCACGGCGTACCGCAATGTCGGCGGCGTCCCGCCGGTGGAGCGGGCACGCTCGCGCCCGTGGAACATCCACCGCGCCGCGGAGCCGGCGATGATCGACGGCAATCCCGCGGCGAAGCTGGTCCGGCCTGGAGAGACGGAGGCCACCCCTGTGCCGTCGCGGCCACCGCGCGAGGCCGCGGCGGAGACGGCGCGGTCGCTCGCCGCCAAGGACGCGGACGCGGTCGCGCGACTCATCACGCCAGGCTGCTGGCTCGGGTTCGGCGCGACGGTCGGCGGGGTGAACACCGGCGGCGCGGTGAACCGCGCGGTCGCGAGCTTCATCCCGGCGCTCCGCGAGCGCTTCGCGAGCAACGACCTCGCCGTGAACGTCGATCCGACGCTACAGGTCGACGCGCGTGGCGGGGGCTTCTTCGTACGATCCGAGTGGATCGAGAGCGATCGCACGACGCCGCTCGACCTGTGGCTGAACGAGACCGACGGCGCCTGGCGCTGGACCGGGGCCATGCACGATTACGACCGCCTCGGCCCGGGCGGCTGCATCCCGTACCGGAGCCCCTGGATCACGCCGGCGCCGGGGAGCTGCTCGCCGTAGCGGAAGCGGCCTACTCGCGCTCCCGCAGCTTGTAGCGCTGGATCTTCCCGGTCGCGGTCTTCGGCAGCTCGTCCACGAATTCGATCCACCGCGGGTACTTGTACGGCGCGATGCGGCTCTTCACGTACTGCTTGAGCTCGTCGGCGAGGGCATCGCTCGCCTTGGCCTTGTCCTTGAGGAGGACGAACGCGCGCGGCTTGGTGAGCTCGTCCTTGTCCTTCGCGCCGACGACCGCGCATTCGAGCACGGCGGGATGCTCCATGACCGCGGCCTCCACCTCGGCGGGCGACACCCACTGGCCCGAGACCTTCAGCATGTCGTCCGAACGGCCTTCGTACGAGTACGTGCCGTCCTCGGCGAGGTGGTAGCGGTCGCCGGTGACGGTCCACTCGCCTTTGAAGGTGGCCTTCGACTTCTCGTGCTTGTTCCAGTAGAAGGCGCAGCACGAGTCTCCGGAGACCCAGAGGTTGCCGGTGTTGCCGGGGCCGAGCTCGTTGCCGTCGTCGTCGACGATCTTCGCCTTGTACCCGGGGATCGGCGTACCGCTCGTCCCGCCGCGCGCCTTCCCGAGGCGGTTGCAGATGAAGATGTGCAGCATCTCGGTCGACCCGATGCCGTCGAGGATCTCGATGCCGAAACGCTGCTTCCACCTGTCGAAGAGCGGCTTCGGCAGCGCCTCTCCCGCCGAGACGCAGAACTTCAGCGAGGACAGGTCGTATGGGAAGCTCTCCTCGGGGTACGCGAGGAGCGCCGCGTAGAACGTGGGTGCCGTGTACATGACCGTCGGCCGTTCGCTGGTCACGAGCCCGTACACGAGGTCCGGCGTCGCGCGCTCCGGCTTGTACACGACCGATGCGCCGTAGCGCATCGGGACGAAGACGCCGTTGCCGAGGCCGTACGCATGGAAGAGCGGCGAAACGGTGAAGTAGCGGTCGTCCTCCGTGCAGCCCAGGACGTAGCGGCCGAACGTCTCCGCCGAATAGATCATGTCGTGCTGCAGGTGCACCGCGCCCTTCGGGAAGCCCGTGGTGCCCGACGAGTAGAGCCAGAAGCACATGTCGTCGGGCGTCGTGTCCGCCGGCGAGAGCTGGTCGTCCGCGGCGGCGAGCGCGTCCTCGAACGACAGGACCTCCTTCGGCAGCGCGCCCTCGAGCGGACCGGTGCCGGACGTCGTGACGAGCACGTGGCGCAGGCGCGGGCAGTCCTTGCGGACCTCGAGCACCTTCGGCAGCAGCGGCGCGGACACCACGATCGCCTTCGCGCGGCTGTCGCGGAGGATGTAGGTGAGGTCGCGCGCGATGAGGAGCGTGTTCGTGGGCACCGGGATCGCGCCGATCTTGATCGCGCCGAAGAACGCGTACACGAACGCGGGCGAATCGAGACACAGGATCACGACGCGGTCCTCGATGTCGAGCCCGAGCGAGCGGAGCGCGTTGCCCGCGCGGTCGACGTTCGCCGCGTACTCGCCGTAGGTGACGCTCTTTCCCCGGCAGCGGATCGCGACCTTGTCGGCGCGCGTATCGCGATGCGCGTCGACGTACGTCATCGCGGCGTTGTAGCGGTCGGGCAGCTCCGGGAGGCGGATCTCGGGATCGGGACGGACGGCGATCTGCGTCATCGGTACTCCTCCGACGCGATGATGGCACCCAGCGCAAGGCGGATGGCGACGAGCGCGCGGTCCACGTCATTCGCCCCGGCGCGTCCAGAAGCCCTGCGGGTCGTAGCCGCGGATGATGGCGAGGACCTCGGCCGACGGCGTCTCGGTGGGACGCACCTCGGCCGCGACCTTCAGATCCCATCCGGTGTTCGCGCGCACCTCGTCGGCCGACGTCGTTGGGTGGTACGTCTCGAGGACGGCCTCGCCGTCCTGGAAGCGGAACACGCCGAGCGTCGTGATCAGCACGGACGGGCCGCCACGTGGCAGCCCGACGCGGCTCCGCCAATCGCCGCCGGTGCCGTAGCCGGGCGAGGTGATGAAGTCGACCTTCTCGCGAAGGCGCCGCCTGTCGTGCGGCATGATCACGATGAGGCGATGCGCGAGGCTCGCGATGTCCGCGCCGCCGCCGGACCCGGGCAGCGCGACCGCCGGATGCCGGCGATCCGCGCCGATGGCGGTCGTGTTCAGGTTGCCGTGCTTGTCGATCTCCGCGCCCCCGATGAATCCGGCCTCGACGTCTCCGCGCTGCAGCATGCCCATGAGCTCGATCATCGGGCCGCACCAGATCGCACCGTCGACGTTCGGAGGGTCGCCCATCGTGTAGAGGAGCTCGCTCGCGGGGCGATCGCGCATGAGCCCGAGCTCGAAGAGGCCGATCGCGTTCGGTGCGTGCGTCCGCTTCGCGACGACGAACGCGATGAGCGGCAGCCGCATGCCGACGAAGACCTTCTCGCCGTCGCGGATCTCGCGCGCCGCCTGGGCGACCATGAGCTCGCCCGCGGAGACGTCCATCAGCGATCGCCCCGAGGGGTCGTTGGCGTCGCCGGTCGAAACGGCTGGTTCGTCGGGGGCGTGAGGGGCGCCCACCGCGGCGCGAGCTTCTTCACGTACGCGGCGCGGTCGGGGACGTCGAGCACCCATTCGCGGATCCAGTCATCGAAGCCCTCCTGCGTCCGCGTCGCGCGGTGGTACTCGTGGAAGAACTCGTGATCGCGTGGGTAGCAGTGGTTGAGCGGCGAAGGATGGCACGCGAAGCGTTCCTCGATGACGGCAACGACCTTCGTCGCGGGCACCATCGTCAGATTCGGAGACCCTGTGATCACCTGCCGCGCCACGATGCGCTCGGCCAGAACGATGACCGCCTTTGCCGCGAGCGCCGCCTCGCGCGACACGCCCCACGGACCGACGAGCTGCGCGTTCCCATCCTCGTCCGCCTGCTGGCATGCGATCACCGCGAGATCGGGCGCGATCGCGGGGATGAGCAGCTCCTTCGACCCGTCGAACGGCGAGACCGACTCCTTGAACGTCCCGTTCGCGCGCGGGATGTCTGAGCCGAGGAGGGTCTTCGTCGGGATGTAGGGCGCGCCGATCGCACCGGCGAGGAGCGCCTGCGCGATGGTGAAGTTCGAGTGGTCGCGCACCTCGATGCGCCGCGGGATCCCCTGCTCGAGCGCGCGGCGGTAGCAGTGGCCGAGACCCGCGGAGACGTTCCCCACCCATGCGGCCTCGACCCGCGCGACGCATCCGGCGCCGATGAGCTGGTCGAAGAGGATGTCGCTGATCGGACCGATCAGCACGAGGTCGCGCTTGCGCTGGCGGATCAGCTCGTGCGCGAACGCGAACGGGATCGCGGGTTCGAGCGCGCAGCCGATCGCGATGGACATACCGTCGCGAACGTGCCGCGCGACCGCCTCGCGCAGCGTGGCCCGCCTGTCCGTGGGCTACCGCCCCTTGTAGTCGGGCTTGCGCTTCTCGCTGAAGGCCTTCACGCCTTCCTTGAAGTCCTCCGACGCGAAGAGCCGCCCGACCGCCTCGTGCTCGAAGAGCATCGCGTTGGCGAACGGCATGCCCGAGCCGAGGACCGCGGCGAGCTTGATCTGACCGATCGCGAGTGTCGGTCCGCTCGCGTACGCCGTGCACCACTCCATCGCCTTCGTGAGCAGCTCGGCCGCGGGCACGACCTCGTCGACGATGCCGAGCTCCTTCGCCTTCGCCGGCTGGACCGGCGCCCCGAGCAGCATGATGTCCATGGCCTTCTGGCGTCCGATGAGGCGCGGGAGGCGCTGCGTGCCACCGGTACCGGGGAGCACGCCGAGCGTCACCTCGGGCAGTCCGATGTTGTAGGTGCCGTCCGCCGCGATCCGGAAATCGCAGCAGAGCGCGATCTCGAGACCGCCGCCGAGGCAGTGCCCGTTGATCGCGGCCACCACGACCTTGGGCGTGCGCTCGAACTTGGACATGACCTCGTTGGCGTGGATGACGAAGGCGAACTGGTGCTGCGCGTCGGTCGCCGCGAACATCTTCACGTCGGCTCCGGCCGAGAAGAAGCGCTCCGACGCGCTGCGGACGAGGATCGACCGGCACTCGGCGTCGAAGCGCGCCTCGTCGATCGCGAGCGAGAGGTCGTCCAGGAACGACTTGTCGTAGGAGTTGGCCGGCGGACGATCGAGGACGATGTGCCCGACCCGGTCCTGTCTTTCGTAGCGCACGACGGACATGTCGCGACCTCCCACCGAAGCTCCGGATACGGTAATCGCCCACTCGCGCGTTCGCCCAAGCGAACAGAGGTCCGACTTCCTAGACTTGGCGCGATCCACCGTATCCACCGGGGAGGTCTCCAGATGGCTCAGATGCTCATCGACGGTGCGCTTGTCGGCTCGCAGGGCGGCAAGACGCTACAGGTCAGGAACCCGGCGAACGGCGACGTCGTCGGGGACATCCCGCGCGGCACGACCGCCGATGTCGACGCCGCGGTTTCCGCGGCCGCGAGGGCGTTCCCCGTCTGGGCGTCGACGCCGCCGAGCAAGCGCGCGGCGATGATGCACGAGGCCGCGCGCAAGATGCGCGAGGTCGTCGACGAGGTCGCCAAGCTCCTGTCGCTGGAGCAGGGCAAGCCGTTCGCGCACGCGAAGATCGAGGCGACCCGCGTGGCCGAGAACCTCGAGTACTTCGCGGGGCTCGCGGACAAGCTCCGCGGCGATTACATCCCCCTCGACGATCCGTCGAAGTTCGGCATCACCATCCGCCGGCCGGTCGGCGTCGTCGCGGCGATCACGCCGTGGAACTTCCCGCTCACGCTGTTCGCGAACAAGCTCTGCCCCGCGCTCGCGACGGGGTGCACCATCGTGCTCAAGCCCGCGTCGACGACGCCCCTCGCGACGCAGCGCGCGATCGAGGCGATCAGCTCCGCGGGCTTCCCGCCGGGCGTCATCAACACGCTCCACGGCTCCGGCGCCGAGGTGGGCGACGCGCTCGTCTCGCATCCGCGCGTCAACAAGATCGCGTTCACCGGCCAGACCGAGACCGGCAAGCGGATCATGCAGCTCGCCGCGAAGAACGTGACCCGCGTGACGCTCGAGCTCGGCGGGAGCGACGCGATGATCGTCGCCGACGACGCCGACATCCGCCGCGCCACGGCGGCCGCGGCGATCGGGCGCTTCTTCAATGCGGGACAGGCCTGCCTCGCGGTGAAGCGCATCTTCCTGTTCGAGAAGATCGCCGAGGAGTTCATGACGAAGTTCACCGAGCGCGCGCAGAAGGAATGGAAGCTCGGCGATCAGTTCGCGGCCGACACGAAGATGGGTCCGCTGCACACCGAGCAGCAGCGCGCCGAGGTCGAGGCGCAGGTCGCCGACGCCGTGAAGCGCGGCGCCAAGGTCCTCGCCGGCGGCAAGCGCCCGGACGCGCCGGAGTACGCGAAGGGCTGGTACTACCCGGCCACCGTGCTCGCGGACGTTCCGTACGACTCCCGCATGGCGACCGAAGAGGTCTTCGGACCGGCCGTGCCCCTCTTCGTCGTGAAGGACCTCGACGAGGCCATCGCGAAGGCGAACGACTCGATCTACGGGCTCGGCTCGTCGATCTTCACGCGCGACATGGCGAAGGCGCGCAGGGCCGCGGAGCAGCTCGACGCCGGCTACACCTGGGTGAACGACATCCAGGTCGCCTACGACCAGCTGCCCTTCGGCGGCGCGAAGCAATCCGGATTCGGCAAGGAGCACGGCATCGAGGCGGTCGAGAGCTACACCGAGAAGAAGTCGGTGGTCCTCGGCTCCGCCTAAAGGAGAAGGTCATGGTCGACACACAGGGTCTCGTCGTCGAGGCGCGCACCATGGGTCTCTTCAAGCAGCACGCGCCGTTCGAGGTGCACTGCGCGAACTGCGCGGGACGGCTCGACGGCCGAGGCGATTGTCCGACCTGCGGCCTCATCGGCCGCGCGGAGGGCGAGATCGCGAAGCGCGCGCAGGTGGATCCGGCCGGGACGTCCAAGCTGCTGCAGACGGCGATCGCGCGCCGCAAGGCCTACCGCCCGGCGGGCCGGGAGAAGTCGGCGGAGCGATAGGAACGGAGAGCCGCTAACCCGGGAGCGCGGCCTCCACGGCACGCGCGAGGTCGGGATCGCCGTGCTCGAGGGCCTCGCCGTTGCGCTCCGTCGACGGCGACGCGAGGTACGCGATGGCGCGCGCGGCGTCCTTCGGGTCGCGCAGCCGTCCCTCGCGATGCATCTGCCGGAACTCGTCGGCCCGCGGGAAGTCATCCGCCGACGTCCGCCGGATGCGCTCCTGCATCTCGGTGTCGAGCGGGCCCGGGTTGTACGAGCAGACGGTGACGCCGGTCCCCTCCAGCTCGAGCGCGAGGCTCCGCGTGAGCTGCACGACGCCCGCCTTCGCCGCGGAGTACGCGGTCCATCCCGCGGTCGGCCGCGTCGCCGCGCCCGACGAGATGTTCACGATGCGGCCCGACCCGCGCTCGAGCATGCCCGGGAGCACGGCGCGCGTCGGCAGGTACGTGCCGCCGATGTTGATCGAGATGCCGCGCAGCCACAAGGCCGGATCCGAGCGGACGAGCGCGGCCATCGGCTCCGCCGTGCCGGCGTTGTTCACGAGGATCGAGGCGGGACCCACCCAACGCTCCGCCGCGAGGACGAGCTCCTGCACCTGCCGGGCGTCCGAGACGTCCGCGGTCTGCGCGAGCGCGTGACCGCCCGCGCGCCGGATCGCGCGCACGACCTCGTCGAGCTCGGGAGCGTTCCGCGAAGCGACGACGACGTCCGCGCCGAGCGCGGCGAGCGTTTCGGCGACCGCGCGGCCCAACCCGCGGCCGCCACCGGTCACGATCGCCACCTGGCCGCGGAGCGTGGTCATGGGCGGACGAGGATACGAGCCTTACACGCGCGTGGCGAGCGTCCTGGCGAATCCGGCCGCGAGGCGGTCGATGTCGTCGTCGGCGTGCAGCGCCCAGAAGGAGATGCGGATCGCGTCGAGGCCCGGCTCGGCGAGCAGCTTCACCACGATCCGGTGATCGCGCCACATCGCGTCGACCACGTCCGCCGCCGCCGCGGCACGCGGTCTGGCAACGACGATGCCCGTGGGATCGCCCGCGCGCGAGAGCACGTCGAACGGCAGCTCGGCGAGACGCTCGAGCAGGCGGGCGCGCAGCGCGCGGATGCGCTCGCCCGCCGTCGCCCCGAGCGCGCGGTGCACGGCGAGCGCCTGCCGCAGCCCGACGTACGCCGCCGCATCGACGGTGCCCGTCTCGAAGCGCGCGGCGTCCGGACGGAGCGTGACGTTCCCCTCGAGATCGATGGCCGTCTGCGAGCGCCAGCCGAGCCGAAGCACATCGAAGCGCTCGAGATCGCGGACCCACAGCGCGCCGACACCGAGCGGCCCGTGGAGCCACTTGTACCCGAGGAACGCGTACGCATCGGCGCCGAGCGCGCGCACGTCGACGCCGATCTGTCCCGCGGCCTGCGCACAGTCGACGATCACCACGGCGTCTCGTTCGTGCGCGAGCGCCGCGGCCTCCGCGACCGGCAGCACCTTTCCGCTCTTGCACGAGACCAGCGACATGACGAGCGCGGCCGCGCCCTCCGCGAACGCGCGGCGGAGCTCCGCGAGGAAGGACGCGTCGTCGCGGTGCGGGAGGACGAGCACGCGATCGCCTCGCCGGCGACGGGCGAACGTCGGCATGAGCGCGCTGCCGTGCTCCTCCGCGGTCGTCACGACGAGCGATCCCCGCGGGAGGCGCAGCCCGCCGATGAGCGTGTTGAGCGAGTCCGTCGCGGACTGCGTCAGCGCGACGTGCGCCGCCCCACCCGGATCGCCGACGAAGTCGGCGATGTCCGCGCGCGTCGCGTCCAGCGCGGCGTTGTATGCGTCGTAGCCCACATGCGAGAACATGCCCACGCTCGAGAGCCAGGTGCGATAGCGCTCGGCGATGCGGGCCGAGACCGGGAACGTCGGACCGGACCCCGCCACGTTGAAGTACAGGAAGTCGCCGCCGAGAGCCTGCAGCGCGGCCGGCGCCGTGTCCGGCGTGCCATCGATCTCCGGTGCCGGCTTCATCCCGCCGTCGTGATCCCGCGGATGGCGAGACCCGCGGCGAAGAGCGCGGCGAGGCCGAGCGCGACCGATCGCCCGCGCGCCGTCCGATCGCGCGTCAGCGAGGCGGCGAGCGGCATCGCGAGCGCGAGCGCGAATCCGTACAGGATGTGGAGGCTGTCCGATGGCGGACGGACGAAGAGGAACACGAGCACGCCGAAGAGCCCCTGCGCGACGGCGGCGATCTCGGCGATCACGAGGCCGCCGCGGAACCCCGGCGTCGGCGCGCGGTCGCGCACACCGAGGAACAGGCCCCAGAGGCCGACGGCGGAGTAATAGAGGACCAGAACGGTCGCAAGCTGACGGTGCAGCGCGAGGACGGCCTCCATCGCGCGAAGGCTAAACCCCTTCGCGACCGTATGCTCGTCAGGGTGATCGACGTCCGCGAGATCACGCGCCGCTTCGACGACCTCGTCGCGCTCGACCACGTCTCGTTCCGCGTCGAACCGGGCGAGATCGTCGCGCTGCTGGGCCCGAACGGCGCCGGCAAGACGACCGCGAGCCGCATCATCGGCGGGATCCTGGCACCCACCGAGGGTGACGTGATCGTCGACGGCATCTCCGTCCGCGCCGAACCGAACGCCGTACGGCGCCGCTGCGGATTCGTCACCGACCAGCCCTCGCTCTACGAGCGCATGCCCCTGCGCGCGTACCTCGAGTTCTTCGGCCGCCTGTACGAGGTCGCCGATCCAGCGCGGCGCGCGAACGACCTCGCCGTCCTCCTCGGCCTCGCCGACCGGCTCGACACGCGGCTCGGCTCGTTCTCCCGCGGCATGAAGCAGAAGGTCGCGATCGCGCGCGGGCTCGTCCACGACCCGCCGGTCCTGCTGCTCGACGAGCCGGCGACGGCGCTCGATCCGGAGACCGGCCGCATGCTGCGCGAGTTCATCGTGTCGCTCCGCGCGCGTCACCGCGCGATCCTGCTGTGCACGCACGACCTCGACGAGGCGCAGCGCATCGCGGACCGGGTCGTCGTGGTGTATCGCGGCCGCGTGGCGCGCGTGGGCACCACCCGCGAGGTCCGCGCCGCGGAGCGGCCGAGCTACGTCGTCACGGTCGTCGGCGGCGTCGACGGCGCCCGCGCGGCGCTGCGGCGCGCCGGCATCGCGGCCGAGGTCGTGCGGACGGACGGCGTCTCCGCGCTGCGCTTCTCGAGCGACGACGACACGACGACGAATCCGGCCGCGCTGCGCGCGCTGCTCGACGCCGGCGTGCGCGTGCTGACGCTCACGCGCGAGGAGCGCACCCTCGAGGACGCGTACTTCGCGATCGTGTCGGAGGCGAAGCGATCGTGAAGAACGCCCTCCGCATCGCCTGGCGCGAGATCCGCTGGGAGATCTTCGGCGACCGCGGCGCGGTCGGCCGCATGGGCATCTTCGCGATCCTGCCGATCGTCTTCGTGCTGTCGAACCGCGGCCCCCGGGTGAACGAGCTCGCGATCTTCTCGCTCGGGCTGCAGAGCGCTCTCTTCCCCGCCCTCTCGGGCGTCGCGCTCATCGCGTCCACCTTCACCCAGGAGAAGGAGAACGGGACGATCATCCCACTCCTCGCGTCGCCCGTGCGCGACATGGACATCGTGGTGGGCAAGCTCCTGGGCATGATCGGTCCGGTGTTCACGCTCTGCGTCGGCAGCGTGGCGCTCTTCTACGCGCTCGCGAGCGCGCAGTTCGGCGCCGCGCGCGTGCGACTCGCGCTGCCGCCCGAGATCGTGTACGCGCTGGTCGTCACCTCGCTCCTGTATCTGCTGAGCGCGGGCAGCTGGGTGCTCATCGTCGCGGCGCTCGTCCGCACCACGCGCGCGGGCCAGCAGATCGCGGGTCTGCTCATCGGCGTGTCCGTCGCGGTCTTCGCGGGTCTCGGCCTCGTCGCGAGCCAGGCCGCGGATGGCTGGGGGCTCGTGATCCTCGGCGTCGCGCTCGTCGCATCCGACGTCATCGCTCTCGACGTCGCGCGGCGCGTGTGGCGGCGTGAAGAGGTGCTCGCCCGGATCTAGCGGCGGCTCACGCGCCGAACAGGGACTGGGCCGCGAGGCGCAGCCCGACGAACACGAGCGACAGGGCGAGCACGCGCACGATCACGACGCCATGGACGCGCCCGGAGAGCCGCGCGCCGAGCTGCGCGCCGGCGACCGCACCGACGCCCAGCTCGAGTGTCTGCCATCCGAGAGCGCCGAAGTCGCCGGCCACAACGTGTGTGCCGGTCCCGACCGTCGCCATGATCGCGAGGACGAAGTGCGAGGTCGCGGTCGCGATGTGCGGCGGGAAGCGCAGGAGTCCTACCAGTGCCGGCACGTGGATCACGCCCCCACCGATGCCGAGGAAGCTCGACACGAAGCCGACGCCGAGCGACAGCGCGATGCCGAGCGGGAGGTTCACGCGGTACCGGTAGTCAGTACCGCTCCGGTCGGTGAGCTGGCGCAGGACGTGGCCCCAGCCGCCTCCCTCCGGCGCGTCCTCCGGCTCGTCCTCGTGCGACACGACGATGAAGAGCGCGAGCGCGATGAGCAGGACCGCGAAGATCGCGTCGAACGCCGAGCGCGAGACTGTCCGCGTGAGCAGCGCGCCGGCGATGCTGCCCGGCAGCGTGGCGATGGCGAACGCGACGCCCGACCGGTAGTCGATGCGGCGCTGTCTCGCGTACGCGATCGCGCCCGAGGTCGCGTTCATCGCCACGACCGCCAGCGAGATCGCGGTGATCGACTCCGCCGGTAGCGCCGGCTCGAGCAGCGCCAGGAGCGGAACGAGCAGGAATCCGCCTCCGGCCCCGACGAGCGTGCCGAACGTGCCCACGCCGAAACCGATGATCAGGAGCCAGGCGGGGGCGAGCACTCCCCCTATATATAGGAGCGCCGGTGTTCGGCGCAGACGGGCGAATCCCTATCGTTCCAGCCGTGGTGGAAGCGGTGCTCCTCGGTGCGCTCGCCGGATACGCGATCGCGATCCCCGTCGGACCTATCGCCGTCCTCATCCTGCGGACCGGGCTCCGCTCCGGCCTGCGGGCGGCGATGGCCGCCGGCGCGGGCACGGCGACCGCCGACCTCCTCTACGCGACGCTCGCCATGCTCGCCGGTCCCACGCTCGTGGCGGCCATCGCTCCCGTGCTCGCGCCGGCGCGGCTCGTCGCGGCCGCGGTGCTGCTCGGCCTCGCGGTCCGCGGTCTCCGAGGCGCGGGCCTCTCGACCGAGGCGCGCGAGCCCGGGCCCGTCGGCAGGACGTACGCGACCGTGCTCGTGCTGACGCTGCTGAACCCCGCCACGGTGATCTACTTCGCCTCGCTCGCGATCGGGCTGCCCGCGGTATCGACCGAGCCCGCCGCGCGGGCGCTCTTCGCCGTGGCCGCCGCGCTCGCGTCGCTGTCCTGGCAGTGGACGCTCGCGGCCGCCGGCGCCGCGCTCCACGGGCGTATGCCCGGGCGCCTCGGCGTGGCGACGAACGTCGCGAGCGCGGCGATCATCGCGGGCCTCGCCTTCAAGATCGCGAGCGAGGCGCTGATCGTCTGAGCGGCGTCTACCAAACGTTCGTTTGGTAGGCTATGGGCATGCGACGGGCGGTGATCGCGGGCGGCTGGCGGACCCCATTCGTGAAGGCGGCGACCGAGCTCGCCGACGCCGACGTCTTGGAGCTCGCGGCGGCGGCCACCGCCGAGACGCTCGCGCGCACGGAGACGAGCCCCTCCGGCGTCGACGAGATCGTGTACGGGAACGTCTCGCGTCCGGTCGCGTACCACAACCTCGCGCGTGAGGTCGTCCTCGCGCTCGACCTTCCGGCGAGCATCTACGCCTCGACTGTGGGCATGGCCTGCGCGTCCGCCTGCGTCGCCATCACCGACGCCGCGGACCACATCGCGCTCGGTAACGCGAACGCCGTGCTGGCCGGCGGCGCCGAGAGCCTCTCGAACGTGCCCATCACGTACACCCCGAAGCTCGCGCGCGCCCTGGTCCGCGCGTCGCAGGCGAAGACCCTCCCGCGGCGCGTCACGAGCTTCGCGGGCGTGTCGTTCGCGGATCTCGCGCCGGTGGCCCCCGGCATCAAGGAGACCTCGACCGGCCTCACGATGGGCCAGTCCGCCGAAAAGATGGCCGCCATCAACGGCATCTCGCGCGACGAGCAGGACCGCTGGGCCCTGCGCAGCCACCAGCGCGCCGCGCTCGGGTGGGACGACGGACGTCTCGCGGCCGAGGTCGTGCCGCTGCGCCGCCGCGGGTCCGTCGTCGCGAAGGACACGCACATCCGGCGCGACAGCACGCTCGAGCGGCTCGCGACCCTCCGGCCCGTCTTCGACAGGGCGCACGGCACGATCACCGCGGGCAACTCGAGCCCGCTCACCGACGGCGCGGCGACCGTCCTCCTGCTGTCCGAAGAGCGAGCGCGCGCGGAGGGCCGGCGCGATCTCGTGGCGATCCGCTCGTACGCGTACGCCGCCGTCGATCCCGCGGACCAGCTGCTCATCGCGCCCGCGTACGCGATCCCGATCGCGCTGAAGCGTGCCGGCATCGCGCTCTCGGACGTCGGTGTGATCGAGATGCACGAGGCCTTCGCGGCGCAGGTGCTGTCGACGTTCCGCGTCCTCGAGCAGAACGGCGTGGGGACGATCGACGAAGACAAGGTGAACGTGATGGGTGGATCCATCGCCCTCGGCCATCCCTTCGGCGCGACGGGCGCGCGCGTCGTCGCGACGCTCGCGAACGAGATGCGCAGGCGCAAGACCCAGTTCGGCCTCGCCTCCGTCTGCGCGGCCGGCGGGAACGGTGCGGCGATCGTGCTCGAGCTGCTCGCGTGACCGTCGTGGACATCGCCTCGATCGAGGCGGCGGGCGCGCGCTTCGAGCCGGCCGGCGACGACGGCATCGCGCGCATCGTCATCGACCGTCCGAACGACAGCGTCAACGCCATCGACCCGCCGCTCATCGCCGCCCTCCTGCGGGCCGTCGAACAGGCGCGCGCCGCCGCGCCGCGCGGCCTCGTGCTGGCCAGCGCGAAGCCGGACCAATTCAGCGGGGGCGCCGACCTCAAGCTGCTCGCGATCTGGCCGTCCCCCGCCGAGCTGTCCGAGGCGAGCCGCGTCATGCAGCGCCTCTGCAACGAGCTGGCGACGCTGCCCTGCACCACGGTCGCGGCCCTGAACGGCAACGCGCTCGCCGGCGGCTTCGAGCTCGCGCTCGCGTGCGACTGGCGCGTCGCCGCCGATCGTCCGGACCTGCGCGTCGGACTGCCGGAGATCCAGCTCGGCCTCATCCCCGCGGCCGGCGGCACGCAGCGGCTGCCACGGCTGATCGGTCTCCCGCGCGCGCTGGACATGATCCTGTCGTCGCGCAGGCTGAGCCCACGGCGCGCGCTCCGGATGGGCGTGGTCGACGAGGTCGTCCTTCCCGCGGTCCTCGATCGCGCGGCGCGCGAGCGCGCGCGCACGAGCGGCAAGCGGCGCTTCGCGGGCGGTGCGACCGCGGTGGAACGGGCGGTGACGAAGGTCGGGCCGGCGCGATCGCTCGCCTTCCGCCAGGCGCGCGAACGCGTGCTGAAGGAGACCCGCGGTCACTACCCCGCCCCACTGAAGACGATCGACGCGATGGCGACCGGCCTCGCGAAAGGGATCACCGCCGGCTTCGAGGCGGAGGCGCGGGCGTTCGGCGAGCTGGCGACGACCTCGGTGGCGCGCAATCTCATCGCGCTCTTCTTCCTCGGGATACGCCAGCGCCAGGCCGCGTCCGCCGGTCTGCCCGCGGCGAGCGCGCCGACCGACGTCGCGGTCGTCGGCGCGGGCCTCATGGGATCGGGCATCGCGCAGAGCGCGGCGATGGCGGGGATGAGCGTGCGACTGCGCGACGTCGACGAGGCGGCGCTCGCGCGCGGGCTGGACGCGGTGCGCTCGCTCACCGAGGAGGCCGGGCGCAAGGGTGTGGTCGACCGCCGCGAGGCGAGGCGCGTGGCGGCGCGAGTCACCGGCACCACCGACTGGAGCGGGTTCGCGCGCGCGGGTCTCGTCGTCGAAGCCGTCTTCGAGGAGCTCGCGCTGAAGCAGCGCGTGCTCGCCGAGATCGAGGCCGTGGTGCGCCCGGACGCGGTCATCGCCTCCAACACTTCGGCGCTCCCGATCGCGCAGATCGCGACCGGCGCGAAGCATCCCGAGCGCGTCGTCGGCATGCACTTCTTCTCTCCGGTCCACCGCATGAACCTCGTGGAGGTCGTACGCCACGCGGGCGCCGATCCGGCGGCCGTGGCGCGCGTGGTCGCCGCCGGGCAGGCGCTCGGGAAGACCGTCATCGTCGTGCGGGACGGCCCCGGCTTCTACACGACGCGCGCCATCGGCGCGATGCTCGGCGAGGCCACCCGGCTGCTCGGCGAAGGCGCGCGCATCGAGGACGTCGATCGCGCGATGACCGCGTTCGGCTGGCCCATCGGGCCCTTCGCGCTGATGGACGAGGTCGGCCTCGCGGTCGCGCGGCACGCCGGCGAGGCCGTCGGGTCGTCGCTCGGCGCGGCGGGCGAGCGCAACGCGGTCCAGGTCCTGGTCGACGCGGGGCTCCAGGGGAAGCGCGGCGGCGCGGGGTTCTACCGCTACGCGGGGAAGAAGCGCGTGCCGAACGAGCGCGTCTACGAGCTGCTCGGCGCGCACCCCACGGCGGTGCGGGAGGACGTCGCCGAGCGGCTCACCGCGCTCTTCGTCAACCAGGCGGCGCGCTGCCTCGACGAGGAGGTCCTGCGCTCGCCGGCGGAGGGCGATCTCGGCGCCGTGCTCGGCCTGGGCTTCCCGCCGTTCCTCGGCGGCCCGTTCCGCTACGCCGACGCGCGAGGCGGCGCCCTGCGCGAGCGCCTCGCGGATCTCGCGTCGCGCCACGGCGAACGCTACGCGCCCGCGGCGAGTCTCACTGCTGGGAGGCGCTTCTACCCATGAACTACTTCCTCGACAACCCCGACCTCGTCGCGACCTTCGACCGCGCGGTGCCGTGGGACCGCATCGTCCCGCTCACGCAGGGAAAGGACGCGAACGTCGCGGAGGCGGTGGCCACCTGGCGCGAGATGCTCGCCGCGGCCGGCGAGTACATCGGGACCGAGATCGCCGGACGCGCGAAGGAGGTCGACGAGATCGGCGTGATCCGCGACGGCGGAACGGTGCGGACGAGCGCGCCGATGGAGGCGAACCTCAAGGGCCTCGCGGACCTCGGATTCGTCGGGCTGTCGCTGCCGGAGGCCTACGGCGGGAGCGGCGTGCCGTTCACGGTGTCGTCGTTCGGCGTCGAGATGATCGCCCGCGCGTGCCCCGCGACGATGGTCGACTTCGGCATCGGCTACACCGAGCCGGCCGCGATGATCCTTCGGTTCGGCACCGAGGAGCAGAAGCGGTGCTACATCCCGCGCCTGGTCTCCGGCAAGATCAAGGGCGCCGTCGCGATGACCGAGCCCCAAGCTGGGTCCGACGTCGGCAACGTGCAGACGGCCGCGCGTGAGGAAGGCGGGTCGTGGCGTCTGACCGGACGGAAGCAATTCATCAGCGCCGGGAACGGCGACTTCGTCATCGTCCTCGCGCGGATGGTCGCGGGATCGAAGGGGCTCGACGGGCTCGGCCTGTTCATCGCGGACCGCGAGGGCGATAACTACATCGTCGAGCGCGCCGAGCACAAGTTCCCGATCCGCGGATCGACCACGTGCTCGCTGGTATTCGAAGGATCGAAGGCAGAGCTGCTCGGCGAGCCGGGCGGCGGATGGCGCGAGATCACCACGTTCATGAACGAGTCGCGCATCGCGATCGGCATCCAGGGCCTCGGGATCGCCGAGGCCGCGTTCGCCGCGGCGTCGCGCTACGCGTCCGAGCGCGTGCAGATGGGCAAGCCGATCCGCGAGCATCCGATGATCGCCGAGATGCTCCTCGACATGGAGACCACGATCGCCGGCCTGCGCGCGCTCGCGACCGAGGCGTCGGTGCTCCAGGACGAGGTCGCGTTCGGGAAGGACGAGCGCGCCGGTCGAAAGCTGCGCGAGCTCACGCCGCTCGTGAAGTGGTACGGCTCGGAAGAGGTCATCCGCGTGTGCCGGAACACGCTGCAGATCTACGGCGGCTACGGCGTCGTGACGGAGTACGAGGTCGAGCGGCACATGCGCAACGCGCTCATCCTCCCGATCTACGAGGGGACGTCGCAGATCCAGTCGCTCATGGCCGTGCGGGACCTGGTGCGCGGCATCCTGCGGGATCCCGCGTCGCTCGTGCGCGGCGGCCCGACGCCGACGCTCGCGCGAGTCCAGGTCGGAGGCGACTACGCCGTCGCTCGCGCGACCCTGGTCGGCGCGCTGCGCGCGCTCGTCGCCGGGCTCGCGCGCCGCGGCGGTCTCGCGCTCGTGCGTGGCAAGCGACAGCCGTCGGAGACCGAGATGGGCCCCTTCCTCCTGAACGCCGAGCGCATCACCGAGACGCTCGCGCATCTGCACGTCGCGCGCGTGCTCGGCGAGCAGGCGCGGCGCCTCCCGGAGCGCGCCGGCCTCGCGCGCCGCGCCGCGCGGCGCGCGCGGCTCGTCGCGACGCGCAACGCCGCCGCGATGGGCGCGGGCGACGGAGGCGTCTTCGAGCGCATCGAATCGTGGCGAAACGAGCGAGGAACGCCCGCGCGGTGAGGACGGCGAGCACGCGCGAGGAGGAGATCCTCGCGGCGGCGGCACGCATCTTCCGCGAGAAGGGCTATCACGGGACGAGCGTGCGCGACATCGCGGAATCGGTCGGCCTGCTGAAGGGCAGCCTCTACCACTACATCCGGTCGAAGGACGAGCTGCTCGCGCGGCTCTTCGACGGCGCGCTCCAGAGCACCGCGCGCGAGCTCGAGACGATCGCGGCGCGCGACGCGCGTCCGTCGGAGCGGCTGCGCGAGATGGTGCGCGCCTACGTCGACGCAGTCACCGCGAATCTCGACGCCGTCGCGCTGTACCTACGGGAATGGCGCTCGCTCCCCCCGCCCCAGCTCGCGCGCCTGCGCGCTCGGCGCCGCGCGATGCGCGCCCTCTTCGAGGACGTCATCGAGGACGGCGTGCGCGCCGGGGAATTCACCGCGAGCGACGTGAAGGTGTCGGCGCTCGCGATCCTCGGGATGTGCAACTGGATCTACGAGTGGTATCGCCCCCGGGGACGGCTCCGGCCCCAGCAGCTCGCCGACGAGCTCGCCGACCGCGCGCTGCGGAGCGTCAGCCGCTCGCGTCGCGCGGGCCCAGTGCCGGCGTCTCGCGCCGTGGCCGGCGTCAGGGAGCGCGGATGACGTGGATCGCGCGCGCGCCCGTGGCGGACACCAGCTGCGAGAGGACGCGTCCGCTGGACGCGTCGACGACCATGACGGCGTCACCCGCGAGGGCGTAGATGCGCGCGCCGTCCGCGGAGAGCGCGAGCGACCGCGCCGCGAGGTCGGGCGCCGCCCAGCCGCGCAGGGAGAGATCGGCCGTCTGGAGCATCGCGATGCCGCGGGCGGCGGTGGCGTACAGGCGCGTGCCGTCCGGCGAGATCACCGCGCTCGTCGCGCGCGGATCGGCGGTCCCGGGGCGGGTGCCGAACGACGCGGTGCGCACGACCTTCTGCGTGAGCGCGTCGATCGCCGAGACGCTGCCGCCCGCGGTGTCGACCACGTAGAGCCTGCGGCCGTAGTCCGAGAGCGCCATCGAGAAGAGCGACGCGGCGGTCCACGATCCGGCGAGGTCGACGATGCACTGCGCGTAGCGGCCCGGCACGTTGAGCGCGTGCACGAACGGCTTGCCGTTCGGTCGCATGTAGAGGCCGTAGCTCCAGTCGCCGGCTTTGGGCGCGACGGACACGTGGAAGGTGCCGTCCATGAGGCCGACGGTCGGGTCGAACTGCGCGATCTGGGTCTTGTCGAAGATGATGTCGGGACGCAGGACCTTCGCCGCGAGGTCGTAGAGCCGCACGTTGTACGCGGTCGCGCCGGGGACGGGGTGCTCGATCAGGTACATCGCGCTGCCGTCGTTGTGGATCGCATCGAAGGTGAAGCGCGTGCCGAGCGCGACGGTCTGGACGAGCTTGTTCCTCGCGACGTCGATCACCGCGAACCGGCTCTCGCTCGGGTCGCGCGACACGAGCACGAGCCATGTGCCGTTCGGCGAGAAGCCGCTCGGCGCGGCACCGTAGGCGCTCGAGAGGTGGTACTCGCCCGGGACCTCGACCTTGAGCATCGGCAGCCCGTCGACATCGACGCCGTGCACGACGGTTGTGCCGCCGGCCGCTTCGAGCCGGACGACGAGGTCCTTCGTCGGCGAGAGCAGCCCGCCCGGCAGCGTCGCGGCCGGCTTGCCGGTCGCGAGATCGACGAGCTGCGTCGCCGCGTCGCCCTCGACGAGGAGGAGCTGCCGCTGGACAGGGGCGGCCGTCGCGGTGGCGAGCGGCGTCTCGGTGCGCGGCGCGGTGCACGCGGTCGCCGCGACCACGAGAAGCGCGAGGAGCGAGCGCCTCAGCACGCCCCCCATACAGCGGCTGGGGGCGGGTGGTTCCCTACCGGGCGACGAGCCCCCTGGCCTCCCACGCGGGCACGCTCGCCGCGATGGCGAGCGGCCGGACGAGCGCGAGCGACGCGCCGACGATGGTCCCCTGGCGGTCGTCGAAGGCCTCGCCGTTGGTGGCGTCGCGCGCGATGACGGAAGGAGCGCGCGCGACAGCATCACGAGGACCGCGAATGCCACGACCAGCAGGACCGGCGAGCGGACCGCGGACGTCGCGTCGAGCAGGAGCGACGCGACCCATGTGTCGACGCCGCGGAGCCGGAGGACCGCGCTCGACCCGAGCAGCACGCCGAGGAAGGCGAGGAAGCCCCAATCCAGCGAGACGCCGTCGCGACCGAAAGCGCGATCGCGGGCCGCTCGCGCACGAGCAGCTCGAATCGCTCGCGGTGCGGCCGCCACACTGTTGCGCCCTTGGCGACGCGCACCGTCGCGATGCGCCACGACAAGCGGAGGCCCACCTCGCCGAGCGACCCGGGCGCGGTGACCGAGCCTACCTCGACGTTCCCGGCGAGGGACACCACCGATGCCCCGGAAGTACGGGACGAGGCGGAGCGGCCGCTCGACATCCGCCTCGCGGCCGTGCTCCGGCACGGTGCCGGAAGCCTACGGCCCGCGGCATGGCCGGGCCTTCCGGCACCGCGACCCCGGAGGGACTCGAACCCTCGACCTGCAGATTCGAAGTCTGTCGCTCTATCCGCTGAGCTACGGGGTCTAGGAGGCCGAGGCGCGGCGCGCCACGGGGTCCCACCAAGGCTACGACGATCCCGAGGCGCCCGCGGCCGCCGCCCGCGCGCTCGTCCCGCCACAATCCCGGCGTGCGGACGGTGATCGCCGGCTTCGTCGTGACGCGGATCGCGCTGGCGCTCGCGGTGACCCAGGCCCTCGCGGCCTTCACGCCGGGCTCGTGCGCGATCTGCCGCGACCTCTCGCAGGTGCCGCTGCTGGACGGACTCTCGCGATGGGATGGCGCCGCGTACTTCGACATCGCGCGCGACGGCTATGGCGCCGGGCAGAACGGCCTCGCGGCGTACTTCCCGCTCTACCCGCTGCTCATGCGGCTCGGCGGAACGCTCCTCGGCGGCGGCGGCGACGCGTACCTCGCGGCGGGCCTCGTCGTGAGCAACGCGGCGCTGGGCGTCGCGGCCATCGCGCTGTACCGCCTCGCATCGTCCCGCCTCGGGCCGCGACTTGCCGCGCGCGCCGCCGTCTCCCTGCTCGTCTTCCCCACCGCGGTCTTCCTGTCGAGCGTGTACGCGGACGCGCTGTTCCTGGCGCTCGCGGTGACGAGCGCGCTCGCGGCGCAGCGGTCGCGGTGGTGGACGTCCGGACTGCTCGCCGCCGCGGCCGCGCTTGCGCGTCCCTTCGGCATCGTCGCCGGGATCCCGCTCGCGATCGCGGCGTGGCGCGCGCGGCCGCGCACGTCTCGCGCACTCGTCGCGCTGCTGCCGGCGCCGCTCGCGCTCGCGGCGTGGCTCACGTATCTCTACGCGCTGACCGGCGATCCAGTGGCGCTCGTGCACGGCTACACGTTGGGGTTCGCGCCGCGCGCTCCCGGGCAGGCCGTCGCCGACCTCTTCGATCCGGCGGTGTACGGGTTCCCCTGGCTGGTCGCCGGGTCGTTCGCGCTGTTCCTCGCGCTCGTCGTCGTCTCGTATCGCGTGGTGGCGATCGAGCACGCGCTCTACGCGACCGCGATGCTGCTGATCATCGCCGCCGCCGGATCGCTCACGTCGTCGCCGCGCTACGAGCTCTCGATCTATCCGGCGTTCGTCGCGCTCGCGTGGGTCACGCGGGCCCGCGCGGTAGGCGCGATCTGGCTCGCGGTGAGCTCCCTGCTCGCGCTGCTGCTGACCGCGGTGTTCGCGCTCGGCTACTGGCTGGGCTGACCCGAGGAGCGCCGCGGTCGGGAGTGCCGGAGGTCGACCCTCGCGACATGTCCGTGCGAAGCGCTGTACGCGCTGCGGGAAGGACAAGCCGCTCGAGGCGTTCCCTCCGATCCGACGCGGCGGACCGAAGCTCCGGAGCTGGTGCCGCGCCTGCTTCGCGGAGGTGAACAACGCCAACGACGCGCGCAACCGTCAGCGAGAGAAGGCGAGGCTGGTTCGGATAGGTCGCGGCGCGCCGTAGCGAGAACCAAGAGCGTTTTGATCGAGTACCTCTCCCGTCATCCGTGCGTCGACTGCGGCGAGGAGGACATCGTCGCGCTCGAGTCCGACCACCTGGACGGCGAGGTCGCCGACGTCTCGAAGTACGCGAACGGCGGCCGGACGCGGGGACGGATCCTTGTGGAGATCGCGAAATGCGAGGTGCGCCGCGCGAATTGCCACAGGCGCAAGACCGCCGAGCGAGCGCGTGGACGCGAACGTTCGCGCTCGTCACGCCGGCGGCGGCCCGTTCACGTGTCGCTCGCCGTGGCGACCAATGCCAACGCGCTCTCGCGCGGGCGTGGTACCGCGGCGAGGGTGATCCCTTGGTGCTCGAATTCGATCATCGCGCGGACGAGACGACCGAGGTGAGCACACTCGTGCGGCGCGGGGCAGACTGGAACGCAATCCTTGCCAAGATCGCGAAGTGTGAAGTCCGATGCGCCAACTGCCACAGGCGGCGCACCGTGCTCGAGACCGGTGGCTATCGACTCAAGCGGCGACCCGGGAGGGAATCGAACCCTCGGCCCTCACATTCGTAGTGTGATGCTCTATCCGCTGAGCTACCGGGTCGGGCGAATCCCGATTCTAACGGAAACGTGTCCCGGCGGGCGATCACCGATCGGCGTCCCCCGGCCACGCGCGTGACGCGAGCGCGGCCGGGTCGAGCACGGTGATGCCCGAGCGGCGCACGCGCACGATCCGCTCGTCGCGGAGCTCGCGCAGCGCACGCGCGACCACCTCGCGCACCGTGCCCGCGAGATCGGCGAGCTCCTGCTGGCTGACGTTCGCGACGAGCGCGCCGCCCTCGGCCTCCTGTTCGCGCGCGGCGATCTCGAGCAGGTGGCGCGCGACGCGCTGCGGCACGGTCGCGAACGCCGTCGCCGCGATCTCGTGCCAGAGCGCATGCACCGTGCGCGTGAGCTCGCCCATGAGCACCCACGCGACAGCGGCGTCGTTGCGCGCGAGCTCCCGCAGCGTGTCCACGTCGAACTGCACACGGCGCGCGTCGGTGATCGCCTGCACGTGCAGGGGCGCCGGGCCGCCCTGCGCGCCGGCCACGCCGAGCACGTCGCCCTCCCGTGCGTAGCGCACCGTCACCTGCCGTCCATCGGGGCCGGCGAAGTACGAGCGGAAGAGACCGCTCACGACGAGCCACAGCCGCGGCTCGCCGCCCGCGCGATAGGTCGTCGCTCCCGCCTCGACCGTCTCGAGCGCGGCACCCGACAGGAGTCGCTCGAGGGCGGGCCTGGGAAGATCGGCGAGGAAGCTGCGGGCGATGGCGGCGCGGACGCTGTCGTCCATCCTGCTGTCCTCCATCCGGCACCGATGGTAGGCGGCGCGCAGCCTCGTCCGTCCCGACCTAGCATCCCCACCGTGACGGTCATGGCGACCTCGTTCGACCTCGCGAGCGAGGCGGCGCAGACGAACCGCGAAGCGATGCGCGCGCTCGTCGCGGAGCTCCGCGAGCGCCTCGCGAAGGCGCGGCTCGGCGGACCGGAGCGCGCGCGCCAGCGACACCTCGCCGCGGGCAAGCTGCTGCCGCGCGATCGCGTCGAGCGGCTCCTCGACCCGGGCACCGCGTTCCTCGAGCTCTCGCCGCTCGCCGCGTTCGGGATGTACGACGACGAGGCGCCCGGCGCGGGGATCATCACCGGCATCGGCCGCGTCAGGGGGACCACCTGCGTGATCGTCGCGAACGACGCGACGGTGAAGGGCGGCTCGTACTACCCGCTCACCGTGAAGAAGCATCTACGCGCGCAGGAGATCGCGCTCGAGAACCGCCTGCCGTGCATCTACCTGGTCGACTCGGGTGGCGCGTTCCTGCCGCGCCAGGACGAGGTCTTCCCCGACCGCGATCACTTCGGGCGCATCTTCTACAACCAGGCGCGGCTGTCGGCGGCATCCGTGCCGCAGCTCGCGGCGGTGATGGGCTCCTGCACCGCCGGCGGCGCGTACGTGCCGGCCATGAGCGACGAGACGATCATCGTGAAGGGCCAGGGCACGATCTTCATCGGCGGGCCGCCGCTCGTGAAGGCCGCCACCGGCGTGGACGTGACCGCCGAGGAGCTGGGGGGCGCGGACGTGCACACGCGCGTCTCCGGCGTGGCCGACCACCTCGCGCTGAACGACCAGCACGCGATCGAGCTCGTGCGCGAGATCGTCGCCCAGCTCGACCGCCCGATCCACTGGGGCGGCGATCGCGCGGCGCCCGAGCCACCGGCGCTCGATCCGTCCGAGCTCTACGCGATCGTGCCGCGCGATCTGCGCACGCAGTACGACGTGCACGAGGTCATCGCACGGCTCGTCGACGGGTCGCGCTTCCACGAGTTCAAAGCGCGCTACGGAACGACCCTGGTCTGCGGCTTCGCGCGCATCGAAGGCTTCCGCGTCGGCATCGTCGCGAACAACGGCGTGCTCTTCAGCGAATCCGCGCTCAAGGCCGCGCATTTCATCGAGCTCTGCGATCAGCGCCGCGTGCCACTCGTGTTCCTCCAGAACATCTCCGGATTCATGGTCGGCAAGGAGTACGAGAGCGGCGGCATCGCGAAGGACGGCGCGAAGATGGTCATGGCGGTCGCGTGCAGCGTGGTGCCGAAGTTCACCGTGATCATCGGCGGCTCCTTCGGCGCGGGGAACTACGGCATGGCCGGCCGCGCGTACCAGCCGCGGCAGCTCTGGATGTGGCCGAACGCGCGCATCAGCGTGATGGGCGGCGAGCAGGCCGCGACGGTCCTCTCGATGGTCGGCACGTTCGAGAGCGAGGACGAGCGCGAGCGCTTCAAGGCCCGCATCCGCGAGCAGTACGAGGCGCAGGGGTCGCCCTACTACTCGACCGCGCGCATCTGGGACGACGGCGTCATCGATCCGCTCGACACGCGCACGGTGCTGGCGCTCGGCATCGCCGCGGCGCGGCACGCGCCGATCGACGAGCCGCGCTACGGCGTCTTCAGGATGTAGGACTCGCCGCGCCGACCCGGGCGCGCGCGACGATCTGACGCAGCCTCCGCACATCGACGTCGCGAGGGCCGCTCCGCCGCTCGCCGGGGACCTCGAGGATCCATGGGACGCGTCGCAGCTCGTCGATCTCCGCGAGGAGACGCAGCCCGCGCGCGCCGATCGCCCCCTCGCCCGGGTTCGCGTGAAGGTCGCGTCGCGAACCGGCGGGCGCGCGCGAATCGTTCGCGTGGACGAGACGGACATCCGCCAGGAGCCCGGCGTCGCGCCATTCGTCCGCGAACCGGCGCACGCCGGACGCGCGCGACAGGTCCCAACCCGCGCCATGCGCGTGCGCCGTGTCGAGGCAGAGACCGGCGTCGACGCCGGCCTCGCGCAGGGCGGTGACGAGTGAGCGGAGCTCGCTCGCCGACGCGCCGAGGATGCCGCCGCCGCCGGCCATGTTCTCGATGAGGAGCGGGACGCGCGCGGCGGCGAGGCGCCACGACTCGCCGAGCGCGAGCACCACCTGCTCGCGGACGGCGGCGAACCCACGGCCCTGATGCGACCCCGGATGCACGACGACCGCGCGCAGCCCGGCGCGGGCCGAGGCGCGCAGCGCGCGCGCGACCATCTCGATCGATCGGGAGCGCAGCAGCGCGTCGGCGGTCGCGACGTTCGCGAGATACGGGACGTGCACGTATCCCGGGAGCCCGTGCCGCGCGAGCAGCACCCCGAGGCGATCGAGCTCGTCGAACGGAAGCTCGGACCTCGGATAGCGGCGGTTCCGGTCGACGAATACCTGCACGGCCGCGGCACCCATCGCGACCGCGCGGCCGGCGGCGTTCGACACGCCGCCTGCCGCGGACACCTGCGCGCCGACGACGACGGACGGCGCGAGGGGGCGGTGACCGCCCGGACCGCGACGGGAAGCTGATCGATGTCGAACGACTTCATGATGACGCGCATCAGCTCGGCGATGTCGCTGTCGTCATCGAGGACGAGGACGCGTTGCACAAGCCGCAGAGTGAGGGCCACCCGAGCGCCTCATCGACCCATCGCGGTCGCGGCCGCGGCCGCGGCGGCGAACACGCTCCCGCCAGCCGACGAGCGGCGCATCCAGACGCTTTCCGACACGCGCTCGCCGCCTGCCCGGCGCACGTCATCGGCCGCGGCCGGTCCGCCGTTCGACAAGCCGCGCGACGACCCATCCGGCCTCTCGCCCCAGGCCGCTAGGCTCTCGCCCGTGGACGTCCGCGAGCTGCGCCGCATGAAGGACGAGCTCTTCGCGAGCTCCAACGACTCTCCGCTCACGCTCGAGCAGCGCGCCACGTTCGGCGGACTCCGCTACTTCGACCCGGACCCGCGGTACCGATTCGAAGTGACGCTCGACCGCGCCGAGCCCGGCCCGCCCGAGGAGATCCAGACGAACGACGGGCGCGTGCAGCGGCTCGGGCGCGCCGGGACGCTCAGGTTCGAGGTCGACGGCAGGCCGGCGTCGCTCGTCGCGTACGAGCGGGGCGGCGAGCTCTTCATCCCCTTCCGCGACGCTACGAGCGACGGCGACACGTACGGCGCAGGCCGCTACGTCGAGGCGCATCCGCTCGGCGGCGATCGCTACGAGCTCGACTTCAACACCGCATACAACCCGTACTGCGCGTACAACGAGAACTGGAGCTGCCCGCTCCCGCCTCGCTCGAACTGGCTCGCTGTCGCGATACGCGCCGGAGAGAAGGCCTTCCACTAGCGTCTCGCCGCCGCCGGCGCGACGACGCTGCCGGGCGCGCACGGCCCGTTCGCGGCACACTCACCGCACAGATGGCCGGCGAAGTCGTCAAGTCCGAGCGTGACGGGCGCGGTGTGGTGTGGATCACGCTCGCGCGGCCGGAGCGCCGGAACGCGTTCGACGCGGAGCTGATCGCGGCGCTCATCGCGACGCTCGGCCGCATCGATCTGTCGGCGCGCGCGGTCGTGCTCCGCGGCGAAGGCGAGGCCTTCTGCGCGGGGGCGGACCTCAACTGGATGAGGAGCATGGTCGACTACGGCCTGGAGCAGAACCTCGCCGACTCGCGGGCGCTCGCCGCGATGTTCCGCGCGCTCGACGAGCTGCCGATGCCGCTGCTCGCGCGCGTGCAGGGCGCGGCGATCGGCGGCGGCGCCGGCCTCGTGGCGACGGCGGACATCGCGGTGGCGTCGACCGACGCGGTCTTCGGCTTCAGCGAGGCGCGCCTCGGGATCATCCCGGCGGTGGTCTCGCCGTACGTCGTGCGCAAGATCGGCGCGGGTCACGCGACCGCGCTGTTCGTCACGGGCCTGCGCTTCGACGCCGGGCGCGCCCACGAGATCGGCCTCGTGGAGGCGGTGGAGGATCCGGGCGAGCTCGACGCCAAGCTCGAGCTGTACCTCGACGCGGTCGTCGCGGGCGGACCCCATGCGGTGAACGCGGCGAAGCGGATCGTGCGCGAGGTCGCGGGACGCCCCATCGCCGAGGTCCGCGAGCTGACCGTGGAGCGCATCGCCGCGCTCCGGGTCTCGGCCGAAGGGCAGGAGGGCATGCGCGCGTTCCTCGAGCGGCGCCCTGCGCGCTGGGAGACGTGACCGCCGTTCTCGTCGCGAACCGTGGCGAGATCGCGCGGCGCATCTTCCGCACGGCTCGGCGCATGGGATTCCGCACGATCGCGGCCTATTCGGACGCCGACGCCGCGCTGCCGTTCGTTCGTGAGGCCGACGTCGCGGTGCGGCTCGGTCCCGCCCCCGCGCGCGAGTCGTATCTCGACGTCGAGCGGATCGTGCGGGCCGCGCGCGACGCGGGCGCCGATTTCGTCCATCCGGGCTACGGCTTCCTCGCGGAGGCGCCGCAGCTCGCGACCGCCGTCGCGGATGCGGGCATGCGCTTCGTGGGTCCGACGCCCGCCGTCCTGGCCGCGCTCGGGGACAAGGTGCAGGCGAAGGAGATCGCGCGGCGCGCGCACGTCCCCGTGCTCCCCGGCCACGCGAGCGACGACCAGCGCGACGAAGCGTTCCTCGACGCCGCGCGCCGCATCGGCTACCCGGTGATGGTGAAACCCGTCGCCGGCGGTGGCGGCATCGGCATGCAGCGCGTCCGCGAGGAATCCGCGCTGCGAGAGTCGCTCGCGAAGGCGCGCCGGATCGCGAGCACGTCGTTCGGCGACGAGCGCCTCATGCTCGAACGCCTCGTCGAGCGACCGCGCCACGTCGAGGTCCAGATCGTCGCCGACACGCACGGCGGCATCGCCGCGCTCGGCGAGCGCGACTGCTCGACGCAGCGGCGCCATCAGAAGATCCTCGAGGAATCTCCCGCGCCGTCCCTCGACGACGCGCAGCGCCGGGCGCTCGCGGACGCCGCGATCGCCGTCGCGCGCGAGGCCGGATACACCAACGCCGGAACGGTCGAGTTCGCGGTCGACGACCGCGGCTCCTTCTACTTCCTCGAGGTGAACGCGCGGCTCCAGGTCGAGCATCCGGTGACCGAGCTCGTGTGGGACGTGGATCTGGTCGAGCAGCAGCTGCGGGTCGCGCTCGGCGAGCGGCTCGCGCTGAAGGAGCCGGCGCCGCGCGGGCACGCCATCGAGGTACGGCTTTACGCCGAGGATGTCGACGCGGGCTTCCTGCCCTCGAGCGGACCGCTGGTCCACGTGCGCTGGCCGGAAGGCATCCGCGTCGACGCGGGCTACGACGAGGGCAACGCGGTCACGCGCCACTACGACCCGCTCGTCGCGAAGCTCATCGCGCACGGACCGCACCGCAAGCTCGCGCTCGCGAAGCTCGACGAGGCGCTCGCGGGCACCGAGGTCCTCGGCGTGCGCACGAATCTCGCGTTCCTCCGCGGGCTCGTCGCGCATCCCGACGTGCAGCGCGGCAAGATCGACACGGAGCTCGTGGCCCACGAGTTCGAGCGCCTTCTCCCCGACGGCCGCGACGCGACGCCCGCCGCGCTCGCGCTCGGCGCGGCGGCACTCGCGTCGGCGGCGCGCGTGGACGGCGACCCGTGGAGCGAGGTGGGCGCGTTCCGCGTCGGCGGCACTCCTCGCACGACGGTCGTGCTGCGCGATGGGGTCCACGAGCACGCGATGTCGGTGAGCGGCGCGGGACCGTACGAGGTCGACGGCCACGTCGCGGCCCGCGACGCGCGCGAGGCGCACGCGTGGACGCTCGACGGCGCGCCGGCGGCAGCGGCGATCGACGGGACGCGCGCGTGGGTCGCCATCGCCGGACGCGCGTTCGAGCTCGACACCGCGCCGCCCGAGCGGGCGATCGACGTCGCGCGCGCGGGCGAGGTGGACGCTCCGATGCCCGGCGTCGTCATCGCCGTGCACGCGAGGCCCGACGAGCGTGTCCGCCGCGGCGATCTGCTCTTCACGGTCGAGGCGATGAAGATGGAGCTGCGGGTGGAAGCGCCGAGCGACGGGCGCGTGACGCGCGTGCTCGCGTCCGTCGGACAGACGGTTGAGCGCGGGCAGCGTCTCGCGGACTTCGAGCCGGAGCCCGGTTAGCTCAGCTCACCACCCGCCGCGGTGGACCACGTCGCCCGCCGGACGGTGGCCGAGCTTCAGCGAGGGTGACGGCCGGTCCTTCGGCTTCGGATGGCCGACGGCGATCGTTCCGATCGCGGTGTACTCGTCGGGGACGCCGAACGCCGCGCGAAGCTTCGCCTGATCGCTGACGCCGAAGAAGACGGCGCCGAGGCCCGCGTCGACCGCGGTGAGCAGGATGTTCATCGCGGCCATGCCCGTGTCGATGTACCAGTACGGCACCGGCCAGCGCTTCTCGTCGCGGTCCGTCCAGCCTTTGTCGGGAAGGGCGTATCTCGCGAGGTACCGGCCCTTGTTCGAAAGGCACACGATGAGGACCGGCGCGTTGAACATGTCCGGCCAGCCGAACTCGCCGCGCCGCGGCTCCGGCCAGAGCGCGTCCCAGTACCGGCGCGCTTCGTCCTTTCCCTCGAGCACGAGGAACGCCCAGCCCTGGCTGAATCCGGCGGAGGGCGCGCGCTGCGCGTTCGCGAGCATCCGCTCGACGATCGCGTGGTCGACGGGGCGATCCTCGAAGCTCCGGACCATCTTGCGCCTGCGCACGACGTCCTGGAACTCCACGTGCTGACTGTACGATGCGACTCGATCGCCGTGGATCGTGTCGTAGCTCGCGGCGATCGGCTTGCGCGCGGTCCCCGCCGGCCGCGACAGCGATGCCGCGCGCCTAGTGTTCCGTTCCGTAAGTCATGATAAGCTTCTCTCGATCGTCAGGCTGGAGGGAAGACCATGGCCACTGCCCCGCTCGCGGTCGAGCTGCGCGACACAGAACGTTCCGAGCTGGAGCGACTGCGGCGCTCCAGCGCAG
>DASRGG010000031.1:0-201364 GCA_035651155.1 Candidatus Limnocylindria bacterium
CTGCGCTGGAGCGCCGCAGTCGCTCCAGCTCGGAACGTTCTGTGTCGCGCAGCTCGACCGCGAGCGGGGCAGTGGCCATGGTCTTCCCTCCAGCCTGACGATCGAGAGAAGCTTATCATGACTTACGGAACGGAACACTAGCGCCTCCGCACCGGACGCCGCGCGGCGCGGCGCGCGGTCTTCCGCGGTGGCCCGCCGGCGCCGAGGGCGGGGAGGCGCGAGGACCGGATGAGCGCGTCGAGGGCGGCCACGTCGCGCTGCACGAGCGCGTCCCACTTCGCCAGCTGGGCGTCGACGCGCCGCGAGAGGTCCTCGAAGACGTCGCGCATGCCCTTCGTCGGGGCGAAGTCGGATCCGCCGATCGACCCGACGAGCGAGACGAGCTTCGCGTTGAGCTTCGCGGGGTAGTTCAGCGTGTCCTGCCGGCTCTTCGCCTTGACCTGGACGAGCTCCTCCTCGATGGCGCTCGCCTTGCGCGCGAGAGCTTCGACGGCGTTCACCAGGCGCGACTGCCCGCCCTGATCGCTCGCGCGCGAGCCCCAGAGCTCGAGCTGCTTCTTCAGCTTGCGGATGGCGTTGACCGTGGCGTGGGTCTCGGAGAGCTTCTGGTGCGCCCGCATCGCGAGCGCGAACTGCGCGTCGAGGTCGGCCTGTGTGCAAGGGACGCGCGGATCCTTTCGGATCTCGAACGACGTCTCGACGGTAGTGCCGTCGACCTCGAGCCGCGCGGTGTAGGTGCCGGGCGGCACCTGCGGGCCGACGAGCTGGTTCTCGAAGGCCTCCCACGTGCCACCCTCGCCCTCGATCTTCGTCGCGTCCGGGTACCGCATGTTCCAGATGAACCGGTTGAGGCCGGCTTCGATCGCGACCTTCGGTTCCTTCGTGGGCGGCGCGGAGGCGGTCCCCGTGGGCGCCGTCTTCGCGGGCTCGGGCTTCTTCGCTGCCGGCGCGGCCTCGGTCCGTTCGGGCGGAGCGCTCGTGAACTCGCGGATGAGCTTCCCGCGCGCGTCGTGCAGCGTGAGGCGCCCTGCGGTCCCCTCGTCGCGGAGCCAGTACTGGAGCACGACGCCCGGCGGAGGATTCGCGCCGGCGTCGATGTTGACGCGCACCTTCTCGCCGGTCGGGAGCTCGACCTGCCGGTACGTGACCATCGTGGCGCCGGTCATGTGGTAGTTCTTGCCGATCTTCGGCGGCTGCGGGAAGCCCATGTCCACGCGGTAGCGGACGACGGGCTTCGGCGTGAAGAGATGCACGGGCCCCTTCGCCCTCGCCGCGGCGAGCTCGTGGATCGGTGAGAGGTCGTCGAGGATCCAGAAGGAGCGGCCGTGCGTGGCGAGCACGAGCTCGCGGTCCTTGATCACGAGGTCGTGGATCGGCACGGCCGGCAGGTTGCCGCCGAGCCGCTGCCATCGCGCGCCGTCGTCGAACGAGACGTACAAGCCGGTCTCGGTGCCCGCGTACAGCAGGCCCCGCCGCTCGGGATCCTCGCGGATGACGCGCGTGAAGTCGTCGGCCGCGATCCCGTTCGTGATCTTCGTCCAGGTGCGGCCGTAATCCTTCGTCCGCCAGAGGTACGGCGCGAAGTCGTCGAGCTTGTAGCGGGTCGTCGCGACGTACGCCGTGCCCGCGTCGTGAGGCGACGGCTCGATGATCGAGACGAGGCTCCACGCCCTGACGCCTCTCGGCGTCACGTTCGTCCAGGTCTTCCCGTCGTCGCGCGATACGTGGATGAGCCCGTCGTCGCTGCCGGCCCAGAGCACGCCGCGCTGCGCGGGCGACTCCGCGAACGCGAAGATCGTGCAGTAGTACTCGGCGCCGGTGTTGTCCTTGGTGATCGGGCCGCCGGACGGTCCGAGCTTCGACGGATCGTTGCGCGTGAGATCCGGGCTGATCAGATCCCACGACGCGCCCTCGTCGCGCGAGCGGAACACGCGGTTGGCGGTGTGATAGAGGACGCTCGGGTCGTGCGGCGACAGCACGATCGGGCAGGTCCACTGGAAGCGGTACTTCACCTCGCCGGCGCCCTCGCCCGCGCTCGACTCGGGCCAGACCATGACGTTGCGCGACTGGCCGGTGCGGCGGTCGTAGCGCGTGATGAGGCCCTGGTAGTTGCCGGCGAACACGATGTTCGGGTCGTCGGGTCGCACGGCGATGTAGCCCGACTCGCCGCCGCCCGCCGCGAACGCGTCCCCGGTGGTGATGCCCGACGTGACCGAGCGGCTCGGGATCGAGATGGTGGTGTTGTCCTGCTGCGCGCCGTAGATGCGATACGGCGTCTGCGTGTCGGTGGTCACGTGGTAGAACTCCGCGGTCGGCTGGTTGTACACGCTCGACCACGTCTCGCCGCCGTTGAAGGTCACCACCGCGCCGCCGTCGTTGCCGTTGATCATCCGCAGCGGGTCCTTCGGATCGATCCACAGGTCGTGGTTGTCGCCGTGCGGGACGCTCATCACCTCGAACGTCTTGCCGCCGTCGCTGGACCGCCAGGCGTCGACGTTCAGGACCCATACCGTCTCCGGATCCTTCGGATCGGCGTAGATGTGGTGGTAATACCAGGCGCGCTGACGGAGGTTGCGGTCCTCGGAGCCCTTCGTCCACGTCTCGCCGTAGTCGTCGCTGCGATAGACCGCGCCGTCCTCGGCCTCGACGATCGCGTACACGCGTCCGCCGCGCGCCGCGGACGCGCTGACGCCGATCCTGCCCACCACGCCCTTTGGCAGGCCTTTGGCCCGGGTGATCTCGGTCCACGTGTCGCCGCCGTCGTTCGAGCGGAAGATGCCGCTGCCCGGACCACCGGACACGAGCTCCCAGGGCCTGCGGATCGCCTCCCAGAAGGTCGCGTAGATGATCCGCGGGTTGTTCGGATCCAGGGAGAGGTCGACCGCGCCCGCCCGATCGTTCCGGTAGAGCACGCGCTTCCAGGTCGTGCCGCCGTCGCGCGAGCGGTAGACGCCGCGCTCCGGGTTGGCGCCGTGCGCGTGCCCGAGCGCCGCGACGTAGACGGTGTCCGGGTCGCCGGGATGCACGCGGACCTTGCCGATGTTGCGCGTGCGCTCGAGCCCCAGGTGCGTCCAGGTCGCGCCCGCGTCGGTCGAGCGGTACACCCCGTCGCCGTGCGACACGTTGCCGCGGATGCAGCTCTCGCCCATCCCGACGTAGATCACGTTCGGGTCGCTCTCGGCGACCGCGATCGCGCCGACCGACGCGCGCTTGAAGAACCGGTCCGAGACGTTCTCCCAGTAGTGGCCGCCGTCGCCGGTCTTCCACACGCCACCGCCGGTCGAGCCGAAATAGAAGGTGTTGCGGTCGCGCGGGTCGCCGGCCACGGCTCCCACGCGCCCGCCGCGGAACGGGCCGGCCTGCCGCCATTCGAGCTTGTCGAGGATGCCGGCGGGCGAGCCGCCGCGCGTGGCGCGGTGCGTGCGAGACGTGCGTGTCGTGCGAGAACGGCGCGCGGGCATGACGAAGTCCTCCCCTGGCCTGGACTGCCCCGTGAGCCTAGTCGTTCTGACTAGACTGCGTCCGGCTGCCTCTGCTGTTCGCTCCACTCCTCCGCGCGATCCTCGCCGCGATCGCGGCGCATCAGTACGTCACGCTGTTCGGCGTCATCGCGATCGAAGAAGCCGGCGTGCCGCTCCCGGTCCCCGGCGATCTCGTCATCGCGTACTACGGATGGCGCGCCTCGGGCGATCCGTTCGAGCTCGCGCAGGTGGTCCTCGCGTGCGCGCTCGGGTCGACCGCCGGCACGCTCGCGCCATACGCGCTCGCGCGGCGGTTCGGCAGGCGGGCCGCGGAGCGCGCCGCGGGCTGGCTCGACATCGATCCGAAGCACGTCGAGTCGCTCACGCGACGCGTCGATCGGCTCGGCTTCCGAGGCGTGCTGCTCGCGCGGCTCGTCCCCGGTCTTCGCGTCGCGGTCTCGCTCGTTGCCGGCACGGCGCGCGTGCCGGTCGCCGCGTTCTCGTCGGGCGTGTTCGTCGCGGCGGCACTGTACTGGACGGGCTGGGCTCTGCTCGGCGCGATCGTCGGACCGCGCGTCGAGGACGTCGTGAGCCCGGCGTACGTCCGCGTCATCGCCGTCGCGATCCCGATCGTGGTAGCGCTCCTGTTCGCCGGACGCCTGCTGTGGGCCAGACGGAGGCGGCGGCGCGCATAGACTCGCGGGCGTGTCGAGCTGCTGCGGACCGGGAGATCTCGACGACATCTTCGGCCCTGGGCGTGCGCGATCCGACGCCCGCCGCTACCTACGGAAGGGCCTCAGCGGACACGGCCGCACGATCGTCGACGTCGTTCGCGCCCACGGGATCGCCGGTCGCACCGTGCTCGAGATCGGCGGAGGCATCGGCGACGTCGGCCTCGCGCTGCTCGAGGCCGGAGCATCGCGCGCCGTCAACGTGGAGCTGTCCCGCGGCTACGAGGACGCCGCGCGTCAGCTGATCGAGCGGAGCGGATCAGCCGCGCGCGTGGAGCGTGAGATCGGCGACTTCGTGCGCGAGGCGGGACGCATCGCGAGCGCCGACGCCGTCATCCTCGACCGCGTCGTGTGCTGCTATCCGGACTCCGCGGCGCTCGTGTCGGCCGCCGCCGGCCACGCGCGCGAGATCCTCGTGCTCACGTTCCCGGTCGACCGCTGGTGGACGCGCCTCGGGCGCGGGCTCATCAACGTCTGGCCGCGCCTGCGCGGCTCGCGCTTCCGCTTCTACGTCCACCCGGCGCGCACGGTCGTCGGCGCGGCGGAGGCCGCGGGCCTGCGCCTTCGCGAACGGCGCGTCGGCATCCTCTGGCAGCTGCTCGTGTTCACCCGCTGATCACCAGCGGTGGTAGGCGGGGTGGCCCGGCTTCACCGCGACGAAGGTCCCGCGCGAGGTGGCGCACACCTTCCCGCCGGCGATCAGCTCGGCCTCCACGACCGCGCGATCGTCTCCCACCTCGACCGGGCGCGCGACGATCTCGATGTCGCCGTCGGTCGGCGTCGGCCGGCGGAGCGCGATCGCGTATTCCGCGGTCACGGTGCACGGCGGCGTGTCCGCTCCGGACCTCCGCATGAGGTGGTACGTCGCGGTCCAGTTGGAGTGGCAGTCCATGAGCGTGCCGATGACGCCGCCCGAGAGCGCGCCGTCGTACGCCTCGTGGTACTTCGCGGCGTGCCAGGTCGCGACGACCGACCCGTCGTCGCGCGCGTGGCTCTTCACGCGGAGGCCGCGCTCGTTGCGCGGCCCGCAGCCGAAGCACGTGCCGTTGGGCGCGTAGCGGTCCTGGAGCGCCTTCCCGTCCATCGAGCCGAGGGTATCGCGCACGGCTCGGCGGGCGCCTCTCGCGCTGCGACCAAATACGGTCCCTTGACGGTCGAACGTGCGTTCCATATCGTCGCCTTCCCTTGAGAACGTCCGTTCGGTTCCCCGCCCGCACCAGCCTCGAGCAGATCCTCGACGGCCTCGCACGCGACACGGCGTTCCAGGAGATGGTCACGCGCTGGGAGCGCATCCCCGCGAAGCCGGCGCGCTCCGCGCCGTTCCCGGAATGGCTCGACGGGCGCATCGCGGCGGCGCTGCGGCGGCGCGGCATCGGCGAGCTGTACTCGCACCAGGTCGCCGCGCTCGAGTCGACGCGGGCGGGCCGGCACACGGTCGTCGTCACGCCCACGGCCTCGGGCAAGACGCTCTGCTACAACTTGCCGGTCCTCGACGCGATCGCCAAGGACCGCTCGGCCCGCGCGCTCTACATCTTCCCGACGAAAGCGCTCTCACAGGACCAGCTCGCCGAGATCGAGCGCGAGTCCACCGACATGGACATCGACCTTGCGACCTACACGTACGACGGCGATACGTCGCCCGCGGTGCGCGCGGCGATCCGCAGCGCCGGGCATGTGGTCATCACGAACCCCGACATGCTCCACACCGGGATCCTCCCCCATCACACCAAGTGGGTGAAGCTCTTCGAGAACCTCCGCTACGTCGTCCTCGACGAGCTTCACATCTACCGCGGGGTGTTCGGCAGCCACGTCGCCAACGTGCTCCGGCGGCTGCGGCGCGTCTGCGAGTTCTACGGATCGCATCCGGTCTTCATCTGCACCTCGGCCACGATCGCGAATCCCGACGAGCTCGCGCGCCGCCACGTGGAAGACGACGTCGTCGTCATCGACGAGTCCGGCGCGCCGCGCGGCGAGAAAGTCCTGGTCTTCGTCAACCCGCCCGTCGTGAACCGCAACCTCGGCGTCCGCAAGAGCGCGCTCCTCACGGGCCGCGACATCGCGGCCACCCTCCTCGCGTCGGGCGTGCAGACGATCGCGTTCGCGAAGTCCCGCGTGCAGACCGAGCTGCTGCTCACGTACTTGCGTGCCCGCTTCCCGCAGCCGCAGTGGCCCTCCGACCTCATCCGCGGATACCGCGGCGGCTACCTGCCGTCCGAGCGGCGCGCGATCGAGCGCGGCCTGCGTGACGGCACGGTACGGGGCGTCGTCTCGACCAACGCGCTCGAGCTCGGCATCGACATCGGCGCGCTGCAGGCGGCGGTCCTCCTCGGCTACCCGGGGACGGTGGCGTCGACCTGGCAGCAGATGGGGCGCGCCGGACGGCGCGAGGACCTGTCCGCCGCGTTCCTCGTCGCGACCTCGTCGCCGACGGATCAGTACGTGGTGCGGCACCCCGAGTACGTGCTCGACCGCTCGCCCGAAGCGGGCCTCGTGAACCCCGACAACCTCCACGTCCTCGTGCAGCACCTGAAGTGCGCGGCCTTCGAGATCCCGTTCGAGGCGCGGGAGCGCTTCGGGACCGAGGACACGCCCGGAGTGCTCGCCTACCTCGACGAGCAGGGCGTGCTGCACGAGGCGGGTGGCAAATACCACTGGTCGGATCAGGCCTTCCCGGCCGAGGCGATGTCGCTGCGGACCGCGACGAACGACAACGTCGTCATCGTCGACACGACCGGACCGGCGCCGCGCACGATCGGATCGGAGTATCACGACGGCAAAGCCCGGGTGATCGGGGAGATCGACCGATTCGCCGCGCAGGTGCTGCTGCACGAGCAGGCCATCTACCTCCACGAGTCGAAGCAGTTCCAGGTCGAGCGGCTCGACTGGGAGAACGCGAAGGCCTACGTGCGCGAGGTGAAGGTCGACTACTACACCCAGGCGGAGCTCGCCGCGCGCATCCGCGTCATCGACGAGTTCGATCGGCGCCCCGCGTCACGGGGGTTCGATCTCGCGCACGGCGAGGTCCTCGTGTCGACGCTCACCTCCCTCTACAAGAAGCTCACGCTGTACACGCACGAGAACGTCGGCTGGGGGAAGATCCACCTCCCCGAGCAGGAGCTCCAGACGACGTCGTTCTGGTGCTCGCTCCCCGAGCGCGCCGTGGCGGGATGGCCGAAGGAGCGCGTCGAGGTCGCGCTCGCGGGGCTCGGAAATCTGCTGCACGGCCTCGCGCCGCTGCTCCTCATGAGCGACCCGCACGACCTCGGCCTCGCGGTCGAGGTGCGCTCGCCGCACACGGAGCGTCCGACGATCTACCTGTTCGACATGACGCCCGGAGGGATCGGCTTCTCCGAGCGCCTGTTCAGGAGCGCGTCCGCGCTCTTCGACCGCGCGCGCGAGCACCTCGCGGCCTGCGGCTGTGGCACGGGATGCCCCTCCTGCGTCGGCCCGGCCTACGCCCTCGGAGCGGACGTTCGCGAATCTGTCGCGCACCTGCTGGCCGCGACATGACGACCGATCTGCGCGAGCGCATCGCGCTGATCGTCGCTCGCGATCGGGCTCGGGACGCGCGCGTTGCGGCGGAGCGGCTCCCGGGCGGCACGCTGCCCGGCGGTGGTGAGGGTTTCGCTGCCGCCGGGGCGCGCGTCCCGGGCACAGCGTTCGAGGTGCGAGAGCGGCGGATCGCAGTCGACGATCTGGGCTTGGAGATCGTCGGAAGGGGAGCCTGCGATCCGCTCCTCTTGGCGCACCTCGGGCTCAAGGGCGATGCGCCGGGCCGCTGGCAGGACGTCCTCTTCCTCGATACCGAGACCACCGGCCTCGCGGGCGGGACCGGGACGTACGTCTTCCTCATCGGCGTCGCGTGGATCGCCGACGGCGAGCTCGTCCTGCGGCAGCACCTGCTGCGCGACCTCGGCGCGGAGCACGCCTTCGTCGAGCATCTGAAAGCCGAGCTCGAGCCCTTCCGCGCCTGCGCGTCGTACAACGGCAAGACCTTCGACCTCCCGCTGCTGCGCACGCGGTTCGTCATGACCATCCGCAGCGAGCTCGCCGTCGACGAGTCGCACCTCGACCTGCTCCACCCGGCGCGGCGCCTCTGGAAGGACCGCTTCGGCTCGACGACCCTGCGCCAGCTCGAGGAGAGCGTGCTCGACGACGGGCGCGTCACCGATATCCCCGGCTCGCTCATCCCCGACGCGTACTTCCACTACCTGCGGCGCGGAGGCGAGGCGATCATCGCGCCCGTCCTCGAGCACAACGCGCGCGACGTCGTGTCGCTCGTCCGCATCGCCGACCACGTGGCGCGCGCGGTGCTCGCGGCGCGGACCGGTCGCGCACCCTCGCACGCACCCGCGGCGTTCGCGCTCGCGCGCGTCTTCGAGCGAACCGGCGAGCTCGACGCCGCCTACACCTGCTACGAGAGCGCCTACTACGACGGCGACAACACGCTGCGCGTCCGCCTGGCGCTCCCCTACGCGCGCGCGCTCGAGCGGCGCGGCGAACGCGATCGCGTCGTGCGCATGCTCGAGACGCTCCTCGCGCTCGGCCTCGGTTCGCCGCGCTGGCGCGAGCAGGCCGAGAGCAGGTTGCGCAGACTCGCGAGGAAGACATGGCCGAGCCCGCTCGCGACCGCAAGCTGACGATCCGGCCGCTCTCCGCCTCGCGCGTCGAGGACGTGAAGACGGTCACCCGCGGAACGTGGGGCGCGCAGTGCTGGGACCTGTTCCCCCGCTTCACCGTCGCCCAGCAGCGCGCGCTCGGCATCGCCGGCAAGCAGACCAGGGAGGTCGAGGCCCGCCGGAAGGCGATCCTCGCGAAGCTCGCGAGGCGACGGAGGAGCAGCGCCGGGCTGGTCGCCTACAAGGATGGCGAGCCGATCGGCTGGATCTCCCTCGGCCCGCGCTTCGATTTCGCGCGGATCGACGCTTCGCGCGCGACGCCGCCGGTCGACGACGTCGCGGTCTGGGTCGTCCCGTGCATCACCGTCCGCCGCGGTCATCGCGGCTCCGGCGTGGCCGTCGCGATGATCCGTGCCGCGGTCGAGTACGCCGCGAAGCGCGGCGCGCCGGCCGTCGAGGCCTATCCGCGCGCCGGCGCGAAGCGCGTGCACGACGACTTCGCGTTCTTCGGCACCGAGGCGATGTTCCGCAAGGCCGGCTTCCGCCGGGTCCGCGGGGTGCTTCCGCGCCTGCCCAGGGGCTGGACGCCCCGCGTGACCATGCGCGCGACGGCCGCGCGTCCGCGTCGAATGCGACGCGGGACGACGTGACAGGACCGCGGCGGCCGATCGCGGCGCACACTTCCGCCCATGGCGGATGCGGAGGCCGACCTCGTCGACCTAGCGGACGCGCTGGCGCGGCGCGAGCTCACCAGCCTCGAGCTCGTGGACCGCGCGCTCTCGCGATACGAGATGCTCGAGCCCACGATCCACGCGTTCGCGTGGATCGACCCGGAGCGCGCGCGGCGCCTCGCGCGCGCGTCGGACGCGCGCCGGCGCTCCGGCGCTCCGCTCGGCCGGCTCGAGGGCGTGCCGATCGGCGTGAAGGACATCTTCGACACGCGGGGCATCCCCACGGAGCACGGCTGCCGCGCGTTCGCGGGACGGGTCCCCGACCGCGACGCCGCGGCGGTGCGCGCGGCCGAGGCCGCGGGCGCGATCGTGCTCGGCAAGACGATCACCGCGGAGCTCGCATATCTGAGACCCGGCCCCACGCGCAACCCGTGGGACGCCTCGCGGACGCCCGGCGGCTCGTCGATGGGATCGGCGGCCGCGGTCGCCGCGCGCGTGATCCCGGCGGCGATCGGCTCGCAGACGAACGGCTCGACGATCCGGCCGGCGGCATTCTGCGGCGTCGTCGGATTCAAGCCCTCGCGCGCGAGGGTCTCGCTCGGGGGCGCCCTCGAGTTCTCGCGGACGCTCGATCACGCCGGCGTCTTCGCCACGAGCGTCCGCTCCGCGGGACTATTCGCGGCGATCCTCGCGGGCGACAGCGAGCGCGTGCCGCGGCTCGGCGGGCACCTGCCGCGGCTCGCGGCGTTGCTCACGAACGAGTGGGAGCACGCCGGCGATGCGATGCGCGCGCGGTTCCAGGAGGACGTGGACGCCCTCGCCGCCGCGGGCGGCCCGATCGAGTGGCCGAAGCCACCGGCGCTCCTCGAGGAGACGCAGCGGATCATCCGCGTCGTGATGCTGTACGAGGGCGCACGCGCGGTGCTTCCGCTCATCGAAGGCCGCGAGGAGGCCGTGAGCGCCTTCGCGCGCCAGCAGCTCGCCGAAGGCGCGCGCATCGACGACGGCGACTACCGCGAGGCGATCGCCGCCCGCGAGCAGCTCATCCGCGAGCTCGCCGCGTGGGCCGCGCCGTACGACGCGATCCTCACGCCGCCCACGACCGGCGAAGCGCCGAGCCCGGAGTCCACCGGCGATCCGCGCTTCTGCTCGCGCTGGTCGCTCACGGGCGCGCCCGCGATCACCATCCCGACGGGCCTCGGGCCGAACGGCCTTCCGCTGGGGCTCCAGCTCGTCGCCGCGCCCGGCGAGGACGATCGGCTCCTGACGGCGGCGCTGTGGGCGGAGGCGCGGCTGCCGTCCATCGGCGCGCCGCCCGCCTGACGCCGGAAGCGGCCGCCGCGGTCGCGCGCCCTCACCGGCGCTTCACGTACTTCACGACGTCGATGTCGTAGTACCGCGCCGGACCGGCGAAGCGCATCCCGGCCTTCTCCATCACGCGCCGCGAGGCCACGTGCTCCGGGTAGCAGATGGCGATGATCTCGGTGAGGCCGCATTCGCGGAAGCCGAAGTCGAGGCACGCACGCGCGGCCTCGGTCGCGTACCCCTGGCCCCACCACGCCTTCCCGAAGTGGTACGCGACCTCGACCTCCGGGCCCACGCCTTCGACGAGGAACAGTCCGCTATCGCCGATGAGCTCGCCGCTCTCCTTGAGCTCGACGGCCCAGAGCGCGAATCCGTGGTCGCGCTCGTGCCGGATGAATCGCTCGATCGAGCCACGCGTCCGCTCGACGCTCGGCGACGCGCCGCGCGGAATGAAACGCATCGCTTCGTCGTCGCCGAACACACGCTGGTGCAGCGCCGGTGCGTCCTGCGGCGTGAACGATCGGATCACGAGGCGCTGCGTCTCGATCGGCAGCGGCACGACGCGAACATAACGCAGAATCAGCGACGTGGCAGAGGTGCGGCCCTTCGCGGGCCTGCGGTACGACGAGCGCATCGCGGGACCGCTCTCCGACCTGATCTGCCCGCCGTACGACGTGATCTCGGCCGACGAGCGAAGGCGGCTCGCGGCACGGAACGAGCGCAGCTTCGTGCGGGTCGAGCTTCCGGACGCGACGGCGGCGGGATACGCGGAGGCCGCGCGGCTGCTCGAGCGCTGGCGCCACGAGGGCGCGCTCCGCGCGGACGGCGCGTCTCTGTACCTTCACGAGCACGACTTCACGCTCGACGGCGCGCGCGCGACGCGACGCGGCGTCTTCGTCGCGCTGCGCCTGTACGAGGCCTCGGACGGCATCGTGCTCCCCCACGAGCGCACCTTCCCCAAGGCGAAGGCCGACCGCCTCGAGCTGTTACGCGCCACGCGCGCGAACACGAGCCCGATCTTCGGGATGATCGACGGCCGCGCGTTCTCGACGCTCGGCGGCACCCCGGGCGAGGACGCGGGGAGCGCGACGCTCGGCGGGGACGCGCATCGGCTCCGGCGCATCACCGCGACGGCGGCGATCGAGCGGTTCGCGGAGGCGATGCGCGACGAGCGCGTGTACATCGCGGACGGCCACCACCGCTACGAGACCGCGCTCGCGTACGCGAAGGAGCGCGAGGCGGCGCCGGGCGCGCCGGAGTCGTTCGTCCTCACGTACCTCTGCGCGCTCGACGATCCGGGGCTTCGGATCCTCGGTACGCATCGCATCGTATCGGGCGGCGCGGCCGGTATGGACGCCGCGCTTCGCGCGTTCGACGCCTCGCCCATCGACCGCGCCGCGCTCGGAGAAAGGCAGCCCGGGATCGTCCTCGTGCGGGACGGCGTCTTCACGAGGCTCGAGCCGCGCCCCGACGCCGACCTCTCCGCCCTTCCCCCGGCGTGGCGCGCGCTGCCGGTCGCGATCGCCGAGGAGCTGCTCCTCCGGCAGGCGCGCGAGGCGGGCGCGGAGATCGCGTACGAGCACGACACCGATCGCGCCATCGACGCGGCGCGCGGCGGGCGCGCGGCCGTCCTCATCCGCGCCGTCGATCCCGCAACGCTGCGGTCCGTCGCGGACGCGGGCGAGCGGCTTCCCCAGAAGACGACGTACTTCTACCCGAAGGTCCCGACGGGACTGGTGATCCGCTCGCTCGACCTCGGTTAGCCGAGATACGGCCACAGCGTGCGCGCGATCTCATCGATGGATACGCCGAGGAAGAGCCCTCGCCGTCGTACAGACCAGCCGCCCAGGCGATCGCACGGTCACGATCAGCCGATAAACGTGAGGGCGGACGGGTGTTGACCACGCCGGCGGGGAGGGCGGGATTCGAACCCGCGGAGCCAGAAAACCCGACTCAGAAGTTTAGCAAACTTCCGCACTCGACCACTATGCGACCTCCCCGGAGGTCACGTCTCGATGACGATAGTAGTGGTTCGTGCTTCTAGCATCCATGGTGTGGACGAGCGGATCCTCGCGATCGACATCGGCGCCGGCACCATGGACGTGCTCCTCCACGACCCGACGCAGCCGATGGAGAACGCGATCCAGCTCGTGCTCCCATCGGCGACCGCCATCGTCGGCCGCCGCATCGAGAGCGCGCGCCGCGCGGGCAGGCCGGTGTTCCTCCACGGGAATCTCATGGGCGGCTACCACACCACCAACGCCGTGTGGCGCCATCTCGAGGCCGGGCTCGCCGTATACGCGACGGAGCGCTCCGCGCGCACGGTGCACGACGATCTCGATCTCCTTCGGATGCGCGGCGTCCAGATCGTCGACGAACCGCCGGCCGGCGCCGTACCGGTCGAGCTCCACGACCTCGACCTGGCGCGCCTCGCCAAGGCCCTCGGGCCGTACGACGTCACGCTCCCCGCGACGATCGCGGTCGCGGCGCAGGACCACGGCTTCTCGCCCAAGGCGTCCAACCGGCTCTTCCGCTTCGAGCACTGGCGTCGCTTCCTCGTTCCGGGCGGCACGCTCGCCGATCACATCTGGACACGGCCGCCGGAGTACATGACGCGCCTGCGCGCGATCCAGGACGACGCGCCCGGCGCGATCGTCGCCGACACCGGCCCGGTCGCCGTGCTCGGCGCGCTCGAGGACGAGCGCGTCGCGGCCGAAGCGACGCGCGGGGTCTGCATCGTGAACGTCGGGAATCAGCACACGCTCGGGCTCCTCGTCCGCGGCCAGGAGCTCTTCGGCGTCGTGGAGCACCACACCGAATCCATGACCACCGAGAAGCTCGAGCGCCTCATCTCGCGCCTCGTCGCGGGCACCATCACCCACGACGAGGTGTTCGACGACGGCGGCCACGGGGCGCTCGTGCTCGACGCCTATCGCGAGAACGGCACGTTCGCGTTCGTGGCGGTGACCGGACCGAATCGCGCGATGGCCAAGCCTCTCGGCTGGTATTTCGCCGCGCCGCACGGCGCGATGATGCTGAGCGGCTGCTTCGGGCTCGTGCGCGGTGTGCGGGCGAGGCTGGGGCAAATGAAAGACCCCGCCGAAGCGGGGTCTTTCGAAAGGTTGCCGGACCGGAGCGTTACTTGATGAACTGCCGGAGCCACGGGTCCGCGAAGTAGACCGCGAACGCGATCGACGCGATCCACATCCAGCGGCTGACGTCGCCCGACTTCCCGCTCGCGAGCTTGAGCAGCGCGTACGCGATGAAGCCGACGCCGATGCCGTTCGTGATCGAGTACGTGAGCGGCATCACGAAGATCGTGAGGAGCACCGCGAATCCGGTGGCGAAGTCGATGTTCCCGATCTTGTTCAGGTCCAAGATCGGCCGGAACATGAACCACCCGACCAGCATGAGGGCGGGCGCCGTCGCCTGCGGCGGCACGATGCCCGCGATCGGCGCGAGCAGGACCGACAGCAGGAAGAGGATCGCGGTGACGAGGCTCGCGAGCCCCGTCTTCGCCCCTTCCGCGACGCCCGCGCCGGACTCGATGTACGTGGTGTTGCTCGACGTGCCGAAGATGCCCCCGAAGAGCGCGCCCAGTGAGTCGACCCAGAAGACGCGGTCCACACGATCGATCGTTCCGTCCGGCTTGAGCCAGCCACCTTCGGACGCGACCGACACGACGGTGCCCGCGGTGTCGAAGAAGTCGGAGAGCATGAGCGAGAAGACCGTGAGGATCGCGACGAAGAACCCGAGGCGGAACACCTCGAGCAGGGCGACGTTGCCGTTGACCGTGCTGAATACCGCACCGACCGTCGAGAAGTCGGGTGCGTCGAAGAACGACTTCGGCATGACCGCGACGCCGGGAAGATCCTTGTACGTGGCTCCGCCGGTCCCCGCGTTCACGGCGATCCCGATGATCGTCGCGCCGATGATGCCCAGGATGAGCGCTCCCTTGACGTTGCGCGCGTAGAGGAACGCGGTGAGCAGCAGTCCACCGATCGTGACGATCGCGGTGGCGCTGTTGAGATTGCCGAGCGCGACCGGGTCGGACGGGTTGCCCGTAGCGACCGCGAGCCCGCCGTTGAACGCGCCGATGGTGAAGATGAACGCGCCGATGCCGGCGCCGATGCCGAGCTTGAGCGGCACGGGGACGGCGTCGAGGAGCGCGCGGCGGATGCCGAGCGCCATCGCGACGCAGATCGCGAGGCCTTCGAGCGCGACCACGCCCATGGCGCCCTGCCACGAGAGGCCGGCGCCCTTCACGAGTCCGAACGCGACGACGGCATTGATGCCGAGGCCCGCCGCGCCCGCGTACGGGTAGTTCGCCCACAGCGCCATGCCGCCGGTGAAGAGCGCGGCCATGACCGCGGTCGCCGCGACCACCGCCGGGAATGGGATCCCCGCGTTGCCGAGCACGACCGCGTTGACGACGAGGATGTAGGACATGACGAGATAGTTCGTGAGACCGCCGCGGATCTCCGTGCCGACGGTGGATCCCGACGCACGGACCTTGAACTGGCGCTCGAGCCAGCTCACGTCAGCGCTCATCGCGCTGCTCCCTGCTGCCATCTTTCCCTCCCTTGCCTCTCGGTACCTCTGCAGGCCGTGCTGGGCATGACACCTCCGGGCTCGAGGCTCACACCGGCACGCGGGAAAGCGCGAAAGGAAGCGCTGCGGATTCTATCGCGGAGGTCAGCGCTCGCCCGCGCTCACCGCGCAGCGCGCGGTCGGGGCCGGCAGCGACCCGCTCGTGAGCACCACGTCGTAGACGTCGACGCCCGCGCCGACCGGGCGCACGAAAAAGAACGCGGCGCCGAGGCGCATCTCCCGGTCGGTCGCGCCGAGGGGCGTCGTCGCCTCGCCGCTCGCCTTGGCGAGTCGAACGGTGTACGGCGCGATCCCCGGCACGGCGTTGCCGTAGGCGTCCCGCAGCTCGACGGCGGCGACGGCGATCGCGCTGGGGTCATTCGCGACGAGGGCCGGGGCGAAGGAGCAGCTCAGCTGTGCCGGCGCGCTCGGGGCGAACACGATCGTCCGGGTCGAGCCGAGCAGTCCCGGCGCGCTCACGCTGAAGCGGCACGCCGGATACGCGCCGGCGGACTGCACGTGGAACCAGGCGCGACCATCGACGGCCACGCTCGTGGCGGACTCGAGGTACGCGTTCCCACCTCCGGCGCCGGCGCACGTCGCGGGGTCGAGCGCGGCCGTCACCGCGGTGGTGTCGTCGCCGCCGACGAGCTCGACGTTCACGTCGTCGATGTCGACGGCGATCGTGAGGCGCTCTCCGACGACCTTCGGTGAGTCGCTGCCGCTGATGGTGAGACGCTCGGCGATGCCGGGCTCGGGGATCGTGGCTTCCTGGTAGTAGCCATCGCCGCCGAACACGAGGGCGTCGGGGATGAGTCCGACGGCGCCATCGAAGCGGACGGTCGTGCCGGGCGCGGTGCCGCCGGGGACCGCGATGTCGTAGCTGAAGAAGGCGAGCTGCCCGGGCGCGACGGCGTGCGCGACCGTCGCGTACACGCCCGTCGAGTACCAATCTCGCGCGAACTCGGCCGTCGCGTGGGGCGCGCCGCAATCGACGCCGTCCGTGCCGCAGGCCAGCAATCCGACGACGTTCGGCTCCCACGGCTCGGCGCCGTCGTTCAGGAAGATCGCGGTGAAGCGCGCGGTCGCGCCGGGGACGACGGTGACGAACGCGGACTCCCCGACGTAGCTCGCGCTGTACCGCTCCGCGGCGCGGGCCGGCTCCGGGGACGCCACGACCCACGCGAGAGCGAGAGCGAGCGCGGGCGTCGTGAAGCGCATGCGGCCTCCGTCTGCGCGATCCGGTCATGCCGGGTACGCGGGACGGTAGCGCGCGGATTCACACGAGCGAGGCCCGCGACCGCGTTTCTTACTACCTTCTTACCTGGGTCGCGTTTCGTCGGGGTCGAGCCACAGCTCGGCGACCAGCCGGTCCGCCGCATCCGGCCCGACGAGCCCGGTGATCGCGTCCCGCACCGCGCTCGCGCAGGAGGCTCGCAGCTCGCCCGGCGGCGCCCCGGCGGCGAGGGTGTGCGCGGTGAAGCCGGCATGCAGCGCCCTCGCGACCGCGTCACGCACCCGGTCCGTCATCTCGGCCGAGAGCGCCTGCGTCCGCGCGAACGGCGGCACGACGCGCCGCGCGATCACGCCGGCCTCCTCGCGCGACAGCTCGCCGACCCGCGCCGGGCCGTACCACCGAGCGCCGGCTGCGGACGGTTCGCTCACCTCGTCCGCGCGGTAGCCGAGCTCGCGCAGCGCGGCGTGCGTGCGATCGAGCGCGGACGGATCGGAGAACCCGAGCCGCAGCAGCTCTCCGCGGTGGTCCACCTCCGCCGCCACGACCCCATCGAGGGACTGAAGACGCGCCAGCACGGGCGCGATGCGCGAGCCTCAGCCGAGGCCCGCGGCGGCGCTTCAGCCGAGGCCGCGGAGCCGGAGCGTGACCTCGGCCGTCACTCGGCGCAGCAGCTCAGCTTCGAGACGTCCTTGAAGAACGAGAGCGCGACGATCTTGAGCGCCTCGGCCATCGTCGGGTAGACGTGGACCAGGTCGATGAAGTCGTGGACCGTCGCGCCGAAGCGCATCCCCATCGCCGCCTCGTGGATCACCTCGCCGGCGTCGCGGCCGACCATCGAGACCCCGAGGACCTTGCCGCTCGCGGCCTCCAGGACCATCTTGATGATCCCGCGCGTGTCGCGGACGGCGCCCGCGCGCGGCACGAGGTGGATCGGCACGGTGTTGCAGCGGCAGACGAACCCGCGCGCGTTGGCCTCCTCGTCGGTGAGGCCGACGACGGCGACCTGCGGGTCGGTGAAGATCGTCCGCGGGAGCACGGCGTGGTCCACCGTCCGAGCCTCGCCGCCGAGCGCGTTCCCGGCGGCGATGTTGCCGTCGTGGGCCCCGACCGGCGTCGCCATCTGGGCACCCTGTTGCCCGCCGATGACGTCGCCCGCGGCCCAGATGTGCGGCACGCTCGTGCGCAGTCGCTCGTCGACCTTCACGAAGCCGCGCTCGTCGAGCGCGACGCCCGCCTCGGCGAGGCCGATGCCGTCGGTGTTCGGCACCCGGCTCGTCGCGACGAGCAGCCGCTCGGCGCGCACCTCCCCCTGGCGGTTGTCGGTCTCGACGATGACCGTCACGCCACCCTCCTCGCGGCGGACGCCGAGGATGCGCGTGCCGGTCCGGATGTCGATGCCCTCGGCGCTGAGCACCTCGTGGACGGCGATGCCGACCTCCGGCTCGTATCCCGAGAGGATCCGTGCGGAGCGCTGGAGCAGCGTCACCCGTGTGCCGAGCCGCCCGAAGAGCTGCGCCAGCTCGAGGCCGATGTACCCGCCGCCGACGATGACGAGCGAGCGCGGCTGCTCGGTCAGCTCCATCGGCTCTTCGGAGGTGAGCAGGTCGCTGGTGAGGTATGGCACCCCGTCGAGGCCGGGGATCCGCGGGATCGCCGGGCGCGAGCCGGTCGCGACGAGGACCTGCTCGCCCCGCAGGCTGCGCCCGTCGAGCTGGACGGTGTGCGGATCCGTGAGCGCGGCGCGGCCCTGGGCGATCGAGATTCTGTCGCTCTCGCCGACGATCGACTCGTACTTCCGTCCGCGGTAGTCGTGGATGACCTCGTCCTTGCCGGCGACGAGAGAGCGGAAGTCGAGGTCGAGCTTCTTCCCGCCGAGGCCCGGGAAGCGCGGGTGCTCCGCCTCCCAGTAGATGCGCGCCGCCTCGATGAGATTCTTCGAGGGCAGGCAGCCCCGGTTCACGCAGGTGCCGCCGACGGTGCGCGACTCGGTCATCACCGCGGTCTTGCCCAGCTCCGCGGCCTTCAGCGCCGCGGCGAAGGCCGTGGAGCCGGACCCGAGGATCACCAGGTCGTAGGTGTCGTTCATCGCGTCACCTCCCTTTGCGCCGGCTCAGCCGGAGCGCAGCAGTCCGTATTCGCCGCGCGGTCGAGGCGCCAGCCGCGCCGCCGCAGCCAGAGCGCCCCGAGGATCGTGCCCACAAGCAGCGCGCCCCCGGCGAGCGCCGGCCCGCCCGAGGCGAGCAGCCACGCGCCGGCACCGGTCGCTAGGAGGGCGCCGAGGAGCAGCGGGCCGCCACAGCAGAGGGCGACCAGCCCCACCACGAGCGCGGCGCCGCCGAAGCCACCGGCGTCTTGTCGCATGCCTGCACCCTCCCCTCGCGCGATCCCTGATATTTCAATAGACACCATAGCATCGAATTTCATCGATGGGAGTGGTAGGCTCGAGCGAGTGAGGATCCTGGGAAGAGCGTCGCTCATCGCCGGCCTGGTCCTGGTCTCCTGCGGGACCACGAACGCTGGCGGTCCCGTCGCGCGGAACGAAGCGCCCGATCGTCACGAGGCCGCGGCGACCGCCGCCCCCGCCGCCGCTCGCGTCGCCGCGCTCACGATGAGGACGACCGACGGCAAGGACATCGCGATCCCGACCACCGGGCACCCGACGATCGTCTACTTCATGGCCGCGTGGTGCGTGTCTTGCGTCCAGGGCGCGGTGAACCTCGCGCAGATCTATCAGGACTACGGCAGCCGCGGCCTGCAGGTGATCGCGATCGACGTCGATACCGGCGAGACTCCTGCCGACCTCGATCGCTTCCGCTCGCTCGCCGGCAATCCCCGATACTTCTGGGCGATGGACGCCGGGCAACGCGCGGCGCGCGCGTACGCGGTGCGCTCGCTCGACGCTACGATCCTCGTCAGCGGCTCGGGCGAGATCCTGTTCCGCTCCGAGTCGCTGCCCGACCCGAACACCCTGCGCCGCGCGGTGCAGAAGGCGCTGGGGCAGTAGCGGTGGCCGCGAGGAGCGCGAAGGCCACACGCGCGCGCGAGCTCGACCCCGAGGACCCCGAGGTCATCGCCCGCTTCTTCCACGGCCTGGCCGATCCGACGCGCGTGGACATCCTGCTGTTCCTGCTCGAGGGGCCCAAGACCGCCGGCGAGATCGTGCGCCACCTCGGGCGCTACCAACCGAGCGTCTCCGCGCACCTCACCTGCCTGCGCTTCTGCGGCTACGTCGAGGCCCGCCGCGAGGGGCGCACCGTCGTGTACGAGCTGCTCGATCGCCGCGTGCGCAACCTGCTGGAGATGGGCGAACGGATGCTCCGCGAGAACGCCGAGCGGATCATGGCCTGCCGGGTCATCGCCCCCGCGGAGCCGGGCTAGCGCCGGAGGTGGATCCGGCTCTCGGCCTCGCGTTCGGTGCCGGCGTGCTCGCGATCGCCAACCCCTGCGCCCTCGGGATGATCCCGGCCTACCTCGCGCTCCACGGCGGGCGCACTGGGCTGGCGGCCGCGACCACCGGCCTGCTCGCCCTGGTGCTCGGGTTCGTCAGCGTCTTCGCCGCCGTCGCGCTCGCACTCGCGCTGTTCGGCCACGCGCTGCTGCGCGCGGCACCCTTCGTCGCGGGCGGGATCGGCCTGGTCCTGCTCGCCCTGGGGTTCGTCACGCTCCTCGGACGGACCGTGCACCTCGCGCTGCCGGGCGCTCGTGTCGCAGGTGGAGGTCCGCGCTTCGGTGCGCGGCTCGCGTTCGGTGCGACCTACGCGCTGGCGTCGCTCGGCTGCGCGCTGCCCATCTTCCTCGCCTTCACCGGCGTCGCGCTCACCGATCGCGACGCCGCAGGCCTCCTCGGCACGCTCGTCGCCTTCGCGCTCGGGACCGCGGCATCGCTCGTCGCCCTCGTCGCGCTCGGCGCGGCGACCGGCTTCGCCGGCCGCTTCCTGCGCAGCCCCGCGCTCGCGCGCTATGGCGGCGGGGCGCTGCTTTCCGCGGCGGGCCTGTATCTGCTCTACCTCCAGCTCGGGTTCCTGATCGGCTACCCGTTCGGCATCCCGGTGATCACCCTGCCGCTGTAGGGCGCGGGAGGCCGGCCCGGATCGCGGGTCGTCGCGGCTACGGAGCGGGCGCGGGGCTCCAGCACGCGAGCGCGGAGGCGAGCACGAACCCGGGCGGGCGAGCGCGCTTCAAGCGATTAGCAGACGCTACTCGAGCCGCGCTCATCCGCGCGACACGTAGAGCGGTCCACGTTTGGGCCACCTCCCGCACCGCACCTGCCGAGCCGTGCCAAGCGGCCGGGTTTGGATCGTCGCGCGAGCGACAAGCGACAATTGCGCCGGTGAGCGTGAGCGCGAGCGCCCGGCATCTTGAGGGCCTGGCCGCGGGCCTGCGTGTCGATCGACATGAGCTCTCCGGCGCGTTCGGCGATAGCGGCATCCTGTTCCCACTGGCGGCGTCGCTCATCGCGGTCAACGGACTGAACCCGACGGTCGTCTTCCTCGGCGCCGGCCTCTACTACATCGCCGCGGGTCTCTATTTTCGTCTCCCCATGCCGGTACAGCCGCTCAAGGCGTTCTCCGCGATCGCCATCGCCGGAGCGCTGGCGCCCTCGGTGATCGCCGCCGGCGCCCTGATCCTGGGAGCTGCGTACTTCCTTCTCGGCGCGACCGGGCTCATCAATGTCGTCGGCCGATATGTCCCGACCGCCGTCGTGAAGGGCATCCAGCTCTCGCTCGGTGTCACGCTGCTGCTGTCGGCGTGGAACCTCGCGCGGCGCCCTCAGGGTCTCACAGCGCTTCCAGCGGCGGTGGCACTCCCCGGGACCACCGTGAGCCTCGGGCTGCTCATCGGCGCGGGCGCGCTACTGCTCGCGCTCGTTCTTCTCCGCTGGCGCCTCGCGCCGGCGTCCATCGTGGTCCTCTCGCTCGGCGCACTCCTCGGCGTGTTCGGCGGGAGCGACCTCGGGATCCTGCACCTCGGACCGGTTCCGGTGTCCCTCGTCGTCCCCGCGGCCGGCGACTGGTGGATCGCGCTCACGCTGCTCGCGATCCCTCAGCTCCCGCTCTCCGTCGGCAACGCGATGATCTCGATGCACGATGTCGCGGCTTCGTACTTCGGCCCCGAGGCCCGGCGCGCGACGCTCACGGGCATCGCCAAGTCGATGGGCCTGGCGAACCTGGCCGTGGGCGTATTCGCCGGAATGCCGATGTGCCACGGCGCGGGCGGCATGACGGCGCATCATCGCTTTGGTGCGCGGACCGCCGCGGCCACGATCGTGATCGGCGTGACCTGCCTGCTCCTCGGTCTCGTCTTCGGCCAGTCCGCGCTTCAGCTCGTCACGCGAGGCGTTCCGCCGGCGATCCTCGGCGCGCTGCTCGCCTACGTGGGCTGGGAGCACATCCAGCTCACCCGCGCGCTGCGCGGCGCGTTCGCCTGGGCGACCTGCCTGATCGTCGCGGCCGTCGCGACGCTCAGCGCCAACCTCGGGTGGGGCGTCGTCGTCGGGATCGCGTGGTGGTACGCGGCGGAGCTCGTCGCTTCCCGTTATGCGCGTGCTCGCGCGTGAGAGGCGCCCGGTGGGAGCAGGCTCGCGGCTCGCGCACGAGCCAGCGCGTGCTCTTCCTGTGCAGGCACAACTCCGCCTCGCTCGCAGATGGCCGAGGGACTGCTGCGCCACGAGACCGGCGGCCGTTACGACGCGTTCGGCGCGGGCCTCGAAGCGGGCTCTCTCCGACCCGAGGCGATCGAGGTCATGCGCGAGATCGGCATCGACATCGCGCCCCAGAAGAGCACGACCGTCGACATCTTCGCCGGCCAGCCGTTCGCTGCACTGGTCGTTCCCGGATCCCGCCGCCGTGAGCGCGCCCGTTTACCGGAAGAGGAAGTAGCGCAAGGCCAGGTCGACGGTCGCGATGGCGATCGTCAGTCCGGTGACCGGAAGGCCATACCGCAGGAATCCCAGGAAGGCGATCGGCTCTCCGCGCGCCTCGCTCATGCTCGCCACGACGACGTTCGCCGACGCGCCGATGAGCGTCGCGTTGCCGCCCAGACCGGCCCCGAGGGCGAGCGCCCACACCGAGGGCTCGATCGGCAGACCCTGCCGCGCGAGCTCCTGCAGCAGCGGGACCATCGTGGCGGTGTACGGGATGTTGTCGACGATCGCCGACAGGAGCGCACTGAGCCACAGCACCGCGAGCGCGGTGATCTCGGGCCGTCCCGCCGTGATGGCCAGCACGGCCCCGGCGAGCGCGCCGACCACGCCGGTGTCCACGAGCGCGCCCACCAGGACGAACAGGCCAACAAAGAAGAACAGGGTCGGCCACTCGACCTGCGCCAGCACGTCGTGCACTTCGATCCGCGAGACGAGCAGCACTGCCGATGCGCCGAGGAGCGCGATCGTCGCACCCTCGAGCCCGAGAGGGCGTGCGAAGAGGAACAGCACGATGGTCGCCGCGAGCACGACCAGCGAGCGGCTCGCGAGGGTGCGGTCGACGACGCTCTCATCGAGCCGGGTCATCTGGCGGAGCTCCTCCGCGGAGAGAGCGGCGGCCCGAAGGTCAGCGCGGAACAGCCGACGAGCCATCAGCAGGTACGCCAGGAGCGACGCCAGCGCAGCGGGCGCCGTGTGCAGGAGGAAGGCGACGAAGTCCTTGCCGAACGCGCTACCGATGATGATGTTGGGCGGATCGCCGATCAGCGTCGCCGTCCCGCCGATGTTCGACGCGAGGACTATGGAGATGAGGAGCGGCAGCGCCGACATGCCCCGGCGCTCGGCGACCGAGAACGCGATCGGCGCGAGCAGGACGACCGCGGTGACGTTGTCGAGCAGCGCGCTGACGAGCGTACTGACCAGGGCCAGCGCCACGAGGAGCCGGTACGGATCGGCCTTCGTGAGGCGAACGATCCGCACCGCCAGCCAGCGGAAGAACCCGCTCCGGGCGATGACGTTGGCGATGACCATCATCCCCGCCAGCAGGAAGATCACGTTCAGGTCGATGTGGGCCAAGGCGGCATGCTGAGGGACGATCCCGAGCGCGACGATCAAGAACCCCGCGAAGAGGGCGACGATCGTCCGGTGGACCTTGTCGGTGACGATGAGGACGTACGCGGCGAGGAAGAGGCCGACGGCCACGAGCTGCTGAGCGTTGTCGGGCATGCGGACACCTCCGCCGACCCGTCTTCCCGGCTCCCCTAGATCCAGGCGCCATCGTACCGTGCGCGAGGGCTACCCGTTGGACCGCGCCGGCTCGAGATCCTCGTCCTCGACCGCGACGAGCTCCTCGCGAGAGCGCGTGGACGGGTGGCGAGAGGAAGCGCTGCGCGATCGCGGTCGGGACGATCGCGGACACGATCACCGCCATCACCAGGTACGCGAGGCCTGTGCTCACGAAGAACGGCGCGAGCCAGGAAGAGCGCGAAGAACGCGCCCTTGATCTCCGGGCTCGATCACCCGGTCGCCATAGCGGCGGAGGAAGGGGCGCTCAAGGGTATGACAGAAGACCCAGGCCCGACGAAGAGGTTGAAGATGCTCCCGAAGTAGTCCAGCAACTCGGGCAGGACCCCCCTGCGTGGCGTAACGCCGGAGCTACCGGCTTGACGCGACCGCGTGGCGCCGGCATTCTTTACACCGTGGCAACAGAAGTAAAGAAGCGAACGCGGGGGACAGCACGGATCAGCTCGAAGCATCAGGTGACGATCCCCGCGGCGGCGATGCGCCGCGCCGGGCTCCGCACCGGTGACGAGCTGCGCATCGTAGAGGCGGGGCGGGGCCGGGTGGTGCTCGCCCGAACAGCCGACGCGATCGTTCGCCACGCCGGAGCGCTCACTGGGGTGTATCCGAAGGGCTACCTCGCGAAGTCGCGGAACGAGTGGCGGTAACGGTCGTCGACGCGAGCCTGATCATCGCGCTGCTGGATGCCGACGACGCGCACCACCAGCGCGCGACCGCTACGCTCGCCGACCCTCGTCTCGAGGACATCGTCTTGCCGGCGAGCGCCTACGCCGAGACGCTTATCGGGCCGAGCCGGCGCGGTCCGGCCGCGATCAAGGCGGTCGATGACCTTCTGAGCGACCTCGCCGCTGAGGTGGCCCCGATCTCACGCGAGGTCGCACGCCGGGCGGCCCGGCTTCGCGCAGCGCGCCCGTCGCTCCGGCTCCCCGATGCGCTCGTGCTCGCGACCGGCGACGTCCTCGAGGCCACGGCCGTCCTGACGACCGACCGCCGTTGGAGCCGCTACGGCCGGCGGGTTCGCGTCATCTGAGCGACGTTGCTCGTGCGGTCCCCCGCTTCACGCTGACAAGCAGGCGCCACGTCGTGCATGGTCGTGGGGGTCAGCCTGGGGGTCAGTGATCGCGTTGCGACAACGCCTCGAGCTCTACGGACTTCCTCTCGCAACCGCCGCCATCGGCGTAATCGAAACTGTCCTCGGTGTTCTGAGCGTGCCGATCGGCGCCGCGATCGCGGTGAGCGGTGCGATCCTTGTCGCGGCACTCGACATTCGGGGTCGCATGCGGACGGTCGAGGCCTCGCGCGAGGCTGAACAACGTGCCCTCGCGCGGCTCGCTGAGGCGGCGGTGAGGTTGCAGCGCGGCCGTCGAAGTCCCACACTGGACCTACACCCCCTGCCGCTTCGTCGGCAGGGTGCGAGGGCCGCCGAAAGGCGGCTCTCAGCGTTTACGGGGGACCGCTGAACCGTGCGCACCATCGTCTATATCGACGGCTTCAACCTCTATTACGGTGCGCTGCGTAGGCGCCCACATCTCAAGTGGCTCGATCTGTCGAAGCTCGCCCGGTTGCTCCTGCCCGGGGACGAGATCGTCGGCATCCGCTACTTCACCGCGCGGATCAGCGCGCGCGCGAACGATCCTGATGGGCCGCGACGCCAGCAGGTCTACCTCCGCGCGCTGCGAACACTCGAGCCCCTCGTTTCCATCCACTACGGTCAGTTCCTGACCTCGACCACGCGGGCCGCCGTGGTCACGCCGCCCCCGCCAACGATCGAGGTCTGGAAGACGGAAGAGAAGGGATCCGACGTGAACCTCGCGACTTACCTGCTCCTTGATGCGTTTGACGCGCGGATGGAGCTCGCTGTGATCGTCTCCAATGACTCGGATCTCGTGACGCCGCTGAAGGCGTTGCGCCACCGCTTCCAGATCGCCATCGGCCTCGCGAATCCGCACGACCATCCGAGTCGGAGCCTCGTCCCGGAGGCCTCATTCATCAAGCAAGTCAGAGCGGGACCGCTTGCCGCCAGTCAGTTTCCGGACGTGCTCACCGACGATCACGGCGAGATCCGACGTCCGGACACGTGGCGCTGAAAACTGAGGCCCGGGGGCGAAGCTGGTGGGCCGCGTCCGCGCGCTCTTCCCGAGGCGGATCCATCCGGCGCGACCTGACGGTCACCGCTGGATGCGACGACTGATACCTTGGGTGGTCGATGGCCGTGACCGCCGCCCGCCTCGAGGACCTCGCGGCGTGGTGCGAGACGACACCCGATCTCGAAGAAGACAGGCAGGTAGCCTGGCGCCGCTTCTTCGCGGAGGACGATCCGCGACCGGTGCGCTACTGGCCGGGCGCTGGCGACCGCACCTCCCGGCTCTGCCGCTTCCTCGGCTGGTTCATGTTCTCCTACGAGCTGCCGCAGGGCGACCGGCCCGCCGCAAGAGCCGTCCGCGCGCTCTACGGTTCGGACGCCCGCGACGACGTGATGCGAGCGGTGCGGGCCGCTCGCTACGCGCTCTGCGTCGTCACGTCGGTGCTGCCGAGTCGGGCGGTCGTCCTCGAGCTCGAGGAGGAGCGCTTCGAGGTCCGTGACCGGCGCCTGTCGCGCGCGCTCAACGCGAACGCCTCACTCTGCGCCTATCTCGTGCCGACCGGACGGCGTGGGCAATGGCTGGTCGGCCCAGGGTGGCTCGAGTGGCCGATCCGCATCGGCCCGAACATGCGTCAGAACCTACGCCGCCTGCAGCCCGACCCGCTCGACGTCGAGCGGCTGCTGCAGTCGCGAGCGGCGGCCGAGGACGAGCGCCGTTCGCGGCCGCCTCAAGACACGTCCCTGGAGGATGCGGTGGCACGGATGACCGCGGCCGCCGAAGCTGCGGGCCGCTCGCGTCTGGTCATGGCGGCGTCCGATTGGCAGGCGCTGGTGCTCGCGCACCTCGAGGGACTCGACGCGATCGGCTTCAACGAGAAGGTCGCGGAGCTCGCCGGACCGTCCGACAGCGTCGAAGATCTGGATCCCTGGCTGCAGTTAGCCATGAACATCCGGAACGCGACCCCGCAGCCGGACCGGGGCGGGAAGACGGCCTACGAGCTGGCGCGTCAAGGGTCCTGACCAATGGAGCGGGCACAAGCGCGCGCCCTCCACATGCCTGATCGCCGCGACTGTGGTCGATGGCGAGGACCGTGCCGGGCCTACTCGGTGGACGCGGCCATCCCCGGAAGGACCTCGATCAGCTCGGCAATGACGCGCACTTCGGCGTCGGGCGAGAGCACGATCGGCTCGTAACCGGGCGCGTCTGCATCCGGGAGGAGACGGATCTGATCGTGCCGCCAACCCCCGTCGGGATCGGCGACCTTCTCGCTCTCGTACCGCTTGACCGTGTAGCTCCCGCCCGTGTCGGGATCGCTGATCGAGCGGTGCTCGACCACGACGATCCGGCCCTGCCGTGAACCCTCGACCGGGTGGCCGAAGACGCAGTACGCGCCATCGGAGATCCGCCTCTCCATCGAGCGGCCCACCACGCGTGCCACGAACCGCCCGGCGGTCGGCTTCGTTCGCCCGAGCGGCTCGACCCAGGCCTCGGGCTCAGGGGCTTCTCCGGCCGCGAACGCCCCAGCCGCAAGGGCGAGCGGGTAGAGCGGGACGCTATTGACAAAGCGCTTCAAGAACGGCGACGAGCGCGCGCCGATCACGAAACCAGCGAAACCGCCAGCAAAGTGCGGAGGGGGTGAGATTCGAACTCACGGTGGCCCGGAGGCCACAGCGGTTTTCAAGATGGCGTGGCGGCTTCGCGAACCTTAGCAATTTCGAGTGTTCTCGAACGTTCGCGGCGTTCGTCGTCCCGGCTTGTCCCGCCTCATCCCGGCTCATACCGATTCGTTGGCTGTACACGTGGCTGTACAGGACGCCGACGCATCCACGCGGCGGCGACGCTGGGTGTGGGAATCACCTCGAGCGCGGGAAGGCGTCCGTCAGAGTCGCCGCCTGATCGCGGCGAAGCTGAGCGCGTAGCCCCGGATCGCCTGTACGACCACTACTCGCTGCTCGAGGACGACCCCGGCGGCTACTCGGAGGAGAAGAGTGAGATCGAACGTGAGCGCATCGACTATCGCGAGGCCTCCGACGACCCCGCCGAACTCTCCGCATTTGAGCGACCTGCGTTTCGGCGTCTGATCCGTAGCAGGGTGAGGGCCAGCGGGAAGACCAGGCCTGGGACGAGCGCGATGAGGAGCGCCCGCTGGTCCAGCACCGCCGCATGTAGGAGCTCGGTGACCGCGGGCAGCGCCTGGCTGGCGACGATGATGCCGAGAGACGTCAGCGCCCAGACCACGAAAGGCCTGTTGGCGACGGGGTTGCTGACCGGGAACTGTCTTTCCGTCCGCATCACCAGCGCGAGCGCGGTGTGGCCGATCATCCAGGTGAAGAAGGCGCTGGTCTGCGCGATCTGCTGATCGCCGCTGCTCGTCCAGGCGGACAGGTAGGAGACGGTGACCGCGGCACCGAGAGCCACGCCGCCGGCACCGATCCGGCTGGCCAGCGCGGCGTCGAGAAAGCGACGGCGCAGCCCGCGGGGCGGCGATCGCATCAGGTCCACCTCGGCCGGCTCGGCGGTGAAGGTGATCGAGGCGAACACGTCCATGAAAAGCTCCATCAAGATCAGCTGGATCGGTGCGAACGGCAGCGGCGCCCGGACCAGGACGGCGACCAGCGACGAAAGCACGAGAGCGAGCTTCGCCGCGAGGTAGAACGCGACCGCCTTGCGCAGGTTCGCGTGGAGCTTCCGGCCTTCGCGGACCGCCGCGGCGATGGTGGCGAAGTTGTCGTCGGCCAGGATGAGGTCGGCCGTCTCCTTGGCGACGTCGCTGCCGCTTCTGCCCATCGCCACGCCGATGGCGGCCTGTTTGAGCGCCGGCGCGTCGTTCACGCCGTCGCCGGTCACCGCGACGACCTCGCCGGCCTCTTGGAGCGCGCGCACTATCCGCAGCTTGTGCTCCGGTGCGATCCGGGCGAACACGCTCTTGGTCTTGAGCGCGCTCGCAAGCTCCGTCTCGCTGGCGCGCTCGACGTCGCGGCCAGCGAGCACGTCGGTGCCATCGAGGCCGACCTGCGCGGCGATCGCGCGCGCCGTCGCGGGATGGTCTCCGGTCAGCATTAGCACCCGGATACCCGCGGCACGGACGTCGGCGATCGCGCCCTTCGCCTCAGGGCGGGGCGGATCTTCGAGCGCGATCAGCCCCAAGAACGTGACCCGCTCCTCGTCGAGCGGTGCGCCATTCGCTTCGGCCCGATCGGCGAAGGCGAGGACCCGCAGGCCCTCGCCGGCAAGTCGCTCGACCTCGGCGCGGATGGCCTCCCGGGCGGCGTCGTCCAGCGGCGCCTCTCCGCCATCGGTCGCCCGCTGCGTCGCCACCGCGAGCACGGTCTCGACCGAGCCTTTCATCGCGAGGCGAACACTTCCGCCCGCTCGGTAGGCGAGCGACATCCGCTTGCGCGTCTCGTCGAACGGCCACTCCTCGATGACCTCAGCCTGGCTCCGCAGGTGATCGACCGCCAGGCCCCGCTCCTCGGCCACTGCCAGCAGCGCCGTCTCGGTGGGGTCGCCTTGGAATGCCAGCGAGCCGTTCCGACGGACCGCCTGCGCGTCGTTCGCCAAGACGCCCGCGTTCAGCAGGCGCGAGCCGATGGGGTCGCCCGCGAGGTCGTGGCGCATCACCTGATGGCCGTCGATCCAGGCGCTGCGCACCGTCATCTGGTTCTGCGTGAGCGTGCCGGTCTTATCGGTGCAGATCACCGTGACCGAGCCGAGCGTTTCCGCGGCGACGAGTCGCTTGACGATCGCTTGGCGCCGCGCGAGCTGCAGCGCGCCGAGCGCGAGCACGACGGTGATGAGAATCGGCAGCTCCTCAGGGATCGTCGCGAAGGCGAGCGTCAGCCCCGACAAGACGGCGTCGGTCAGCGACATGCCCGCGAGCACGACGCCCAGGAGCGGCAGGACCGCGCTGAAGCCGAGGGCGACCCACACGAGCGAGCGGGCGAGCTGACCCATCTCGAGCTGCAGCGGCGTGCGCGGCTCCCGGACCTCGGCGACAAGACGGCCGATCCGCCCGAGCTCGCTCGCGGGACCGGTCGCGACGACCAGGCCCTGACCCTTGCCGCCGATGACGAGCGTCCCGGCGTAGGCCATCGTGAGGCGGTCGGCGAGCTCGGTGTCTGGCGCGAGCGCCGCGGCCGCGTGCTTTAACACGGCTGTGGATTCGCCGGTGAGGGGCGACTCGTCGACGCGCAGCCCGCTCGCTTCGAGCAGGCGAAGGTCGGCCGGGACGCGCTCACCCGGGCGAAGCAGCACCAGGTCGCCGGGGACGACCGTGTCGGGCGGCACGTCGCGCGCTTCGCCGTCGCGCAGCACCGGCGCGACTGTGCTGCCGAGCGCGCGCAGCGCGCGGATCGCGCGCTTGGCGCGGTACTCGGTCGCGATCTCGATGGTGAGGATCGCCACCGTGATCCCGATCACGGCGATGGCGTCGCGGTGCTCGCCGATCACGAAGTACGTGGCGCCGACGGCGAGCAGCAGCAGGATCATCGGCTCGCGGAGCTCTTCGAGGACCTCTTCCCACCACGGCTCGGCCCGCGCTGCGGCGGGACGGTTCGGTCCGTACTGACGTAGGCGCCGCGTCGCCTCGGCCGTGCTCAGTCCACGGCGGCCGGTCTCGAGGCGGCGCAGTGCGTCATCCGGCGCGAGGGCGTGCCAGGCGTTTCGCGCTTCGGCCTTAGCCGATGTCAAAGAGATCGTCCAGGAAGCCGCGGCGACGCCGGCGCCGGCCGTAGTCCTCGCGCTCGTCGTCCGCCGCGCGGCGGGCGTACTCACCCTCCGCTTCGGTGAGACGCTCCAGCTCGCCGCGGTCGAGGAAGATCCCGCCGCACTCGCTGCAGCGCTCGATGGTCACGCCGCTGCGCTCGTAGCTGCGCATCGGCGCACGGCACTTAGGACACTGGAGCTCGCTCGTCTGCGCCATCACAGTTGCTCCTCTTGGACAACGATTCAAACTCAAGCATACGCAACAAGTGTTGTAACCTAGGATCGGTGCGCTGGATCCTCCTCGCCTACAAGGCGCCGCAACAGCCCTCGACCGCGCGCGCCGCCGCCTGGCGGCTGCTCAAGGGCGCGGGCGCGCTTTACGTGCAGCAGTCGGTCTGCCTCCTGCCGGACCTCGTGCGCACGCGCGAGGTCGTCACCCGGGTCCAGGCCTTCGTCGAGCAGGCCGAGGGTGAGGCCTTCCTCCTCGACGTGAGCGGCATGAGCGCCGCCAGCGAGTCGGACGTGCGCGAGCGCTTCAACGCGCTGCGCGAGGCGGAGTACGCGGAGCTCCTGGAGCGCTGCGACGGGTTCCTCGAGGAGCTGCGGCGCGAGTCGGGGGTCGGGAAGTTCACCTTCGCCGAGGTCGAGGAGAACGAGGACGACCTCGTCAAGCTGCGCGCCTGGCTGCGCAAGATCCGCACCCGGGATTTCTTCGGCTGCGCCCGCGGCGCGGAAGCGGAAGCGGCTATCCGCAAGTGCGTCGTGCAGCTCGACGCCTTCACCGAGCGCGTCTTGGCACACGAGGGAGCGGTGTCGACCAAAGAGCGGATCCGCCTGCGCCGCTGACGTGATATGTCGGAGCCGCTGAGCACGCGGGCCGCGCTCGCCGTCTCGTTCGGCCTCGCGGCGCTCGTCGCGCAGGGCTCGCTCGCCGCCGCGGCCTCCGGAGCGGCGCCGCAGGCCGATGTCGAGATCCCGTGGTACCTCTTCCTCACGCCCGAGGTGATCACCGCGCTGCTGATCGCCTTCGGGATCATCATCGTCGTCGCGGCGATCGTCGCGTTCGTGCTCTATCGCTCGCTCCGCCGCAGCGGGCGCTGGGACCGCGCGATCCTCTTGCTGCGCTCGCGCTACGACGAGGGTCCGCGGGCGGAGCTGTCCGACCTGCGCCTCCGGCTCATGGACGCGCTCGCGGGCGCGCGGCGCGCGGTGGAGCTCAGTGCCGCCGCCTCGCGCAGCGGCGAGCTCGCCACCTTGCAGCGGCGCCTCCAGCGCCTCGCCGTCCCGCTCGATGGGCAGCTGCAGCTGCTGCAGGGCGAGCCGGACGAGGTGGCGCTGCGGCGGACGCTCGCTCCGGCGCGGTCGCGCGTGCGCGAGTTCGAGCGGGTCGCGCGCAGTCTGCGCGAGACGGCATCCGTGCAGCTCGAGGCCGAGATGACCGGCGAGCTGCCGGCACTCGGCGCGGCAGCCGAGCGCGAGCTCGCGGCGCTGCAGGCCGGCGTCGAGGCGCTCGAGGAGCTCACCGCGACGGGCGACCTTCGACCAACGAGCGGCCGCGCCGAGCGCCGGCCGATCGAATAGGGAGATTCCGATGAGCCTGTGGACGCGCATCCTCGCGCTGCTCCGGATCAAGACCGCGCGCACGCTCGACCGCCTCGAAGACCCTGCGGAGATGCTCGACGCCAGTTACGACCGTCAGCTCGAGCTCATGCGCGGCGTGCGCCGCGGCATCGTCGACGTCGCCGCTGCCAAGAAGCGCATCGAGATGCAGGTGCAAGAGATCGCCGCGCGCTACCAGGGCCTCGAGCAGAAGGCCCGCGAGGCGCTCACCCAGGGACGCGAGGATCTCGCGCGCGAGGCGCTCACCCGGCGCGCCGCCCTCGAGGCCCAGGCCCAGGGCCTGCGCGACCAGCACACCAGCCTCGAGGCGCAGGAACAGAAGTTGGTCACGAGCCAACAGTCGCTGGCCGCGCGCATCGAGGCGTTCCGCGTCGAAAAGGAGACGATGAAGGCCACCTACAGCGCCTCGTCAGCGCGCGTCCGGGTCAATGAGGCGCTCGCGGGGATCGGCAGCGAGATGAGCGAGGTCGGCGAGACGCTCGCGCGCACCCGTGACCGCATCGACCAGCTGAACGCGCGCGCGACCGCGACGGACGAGCTGCTCGATCGCGGCGTGCTCGCCGCGCCAGGCGGCGCGCCCGACGCCGACCTCGACCGTGCGCTCGGCACGACGTCGCTGAGCGCCGATGTCGAGCGGAAGCTCGCCGCGCTCCGAGCGGACCTCGGGCTTAAACCCGGCGATACGCCGCCGCGATAGCGCGGCGACCCGAGTGCTGCCGAGCGCGAACATCGCGGCCAAGCTGATCGCCGTCACCCTGGCCCTGTACCCACTTTGGGTGCCGGACCTGCCACAGTTTCGAGGCAAGGCGATGCGAGCGCGCGCATTCGCCTATTCGCTCCTGCCGCTCGCCATCCCGCTCACGTGGCTGCGGCGTGGTCGGCCGACGCCCTACCCGCACGCGGTCGATCTCCTGCTCAGTCTGCCGGTCGTGCTCGACGCCGGCGCGAACGCCTTCGATCTCTACCGACGCGTACGCGCGTTCGACCTCGCGGTCCACGGCGTCAATGCCGCCTTGGGTGTGTCGGCGCTCGGCGCGGGGCTGTCGCCACTCATGCCAAACCGCTGGTCAGCGGCCGCGCTCGCGACGAGCCTCGGCATCTCCGGCGAGGCGCTCTGGGAGCTGGCGGAGTACGGCGCGCTCAAGAGCGGCGAGGATGGTCTTGCGCTGACCTACGAGAACACGATGCTCGACATCCTGGCCTCGACTATCGGCGCGCTCGCCGGTGCCCTGGTGGTCGGCGCGCTCCTCTGGCCGCGCCGTGGCGAGGTCGGGGCGCTGTTCGGGTGGCGTCTCGTCGAGCGCGCCGCGCGGCCACCGCGTCGACCGGCCTGAGCAATTGGCGATCCCTGGTGGGATTCCCAATTTCCGACTTGACAGATCGGGATTCGTTAGGCGAGCCTAATTCTCGAAGTAAGCATGGCCTCGGTCCACCGGAGGCCACGACGGGGAGCAGCAGCTGTGGCATTCACTGACACCTTGGTCCTGGGCGCGATCGCGGGTTTCACGATCTTCCTCGGACTGCCAGTCGCCGGCCTGCGCACGACCGCGCCGCGCTACCTTGCCTTCCTCAACGCGATCGCCATCGGGATCCTGCTCTTCCTCTTCGTCGAGATCATGCACGCCGCAGCGGAGCCGGTCGAAGAGGCGCTGAAAGAGGGCAGCGCCGCGCTCAGCCAGCTGGGCGTCTTGCTCGTCCTCGGCTTCGGCCTCGGCCTGCTCAGCCTCGTCTATTACACCCGCCGGGTCGTCGTCGACCCGACCGCATCCGCGGCGCGCCTGGCGCTGCTCATCGCCGCCGGCATCGGGCTGCACAACTTCTCCGAGGGCCTCGCGATCGGGAGCTCCTCGCAGCGCGGCGACCTGACCCTCGCACTCACGCTCGTCGTTGGGTTCGGGCTGCACAACATCACCGAGGCCTTCGGCATCGCGGCACCCCTCGCCGGCCGACCCGTTGGCTGGCGTGTGCTCGGCCTCGCCGGTCTCATCGCCGGGGGTCCCACATTCTTCGGCACCATCGTCGGCTACAGCTTCACATCCGAACCGCTGGCGGTCCTGTTCAACGCCCTCGCCGGCGGCGCGCTCGTCTTCGTGATCGGCGAGCTCTTCGCGGCCGGCCGCAGGCTGAGCGCGCCGACCTGGAACGGCTGGGGCCTTACCGCAGGCTTCTTCGCCGCGCTGCTGACCGACTTCGCACTCGTCGCCGCAGGCGGATAGCCGGCACCGTCGCCCGCCGGCGCCGTAAGCGCACGGGGCACGCAGGAGGATCCGAGATCGTTGCCCCAAGCGCTCCGCGTCGTCGCGCATTCGCGGTCATCGCGATGGGGCTCCCGCTCCTCGGGCTGATCACGCTCAGCTATCTCGTGATCGGGCGCCAGACCACTGCCCTGGATAGCGCGCTGCTGCAGTCGGCTCGAGGGACAGGAGGACCGTTCGTCGAGCTGTTCAGCGGGCTGACGCACGCGGGCGATACGGCGATCATCGCCGCGCTTACGGCGGCGCTGGCCATCGTGCTGGCCGCGAAGAGTCGCGCGCGAACGAGCCTCCTAGTGATCTCTGGCGTCAGCAGCGCGGCCCTTGCGAATTCCGTCCTCAAGGTACTCGTCGCCCGGGCGAGGCCCGATCCGTTGCTCGCGCTCATCGGCGAGGACGGAGCGGGCTATCCATCGGGTCACGCTGCGCTCAGTGCGACCCTGTACGGCGTCGTCGCGGTCCTCATCGCGTGCACTGGCTTGCCGCGTCCGCTCCGCATCGGCGTCGTCGGCGCGATGACGATCCTCGTCTTGCTCGTCGGCGCATCGCGGGTCTATCTCGGCGTTCACTACCCCAGCGACGTCGTCGCCGGCTGGCTCCTCGGCACGATCGTCGTCGCCACGTTCCGGTGGCTCGGTCCTAGGGTTGATCGACGGTGGACCTAGCGTCGCTCCTTCCGCTGGTCGCGGTTGCCGCGGCCGCGATGATCGCGAGCGCCCTCGCGGCCGTGGCCGGCTTCGGCGGCGCGGCGATCCTCCTCCCGGTGCTGGTGTGGGCCTTCGGTGTGCGCGACGCGGTGCCCATCCTCACCGTGGTGCAGCTGGTCGGCAACCTTTCGCGCGTCGTGTTCAACCGCCACCAGCTCGTCCTCCCGGTCGTCGGCTGGTTCTCGCTCGGCGCCGTCCCGCTCGCCGTCGTGGGTGGGCTGCTCTTTGCCAGCGCACCCGCGCCATTCCTGAGCCGGCTACTCGGAGTGTTCTTCCTCGCGATCGTCGCCTACCGTCACACCTCGTTCGGCAGGCGCGCGCGCTTGGGTCTGCGCGGGTTCGCACCGCTGGGCGCGACCGCCGGTCTCATCTCGGCACTGGTCGGCACGGTCGGCCCGTTCGTCGCGCCGTTCTTCCTCAGCTACGGGCTGGTGAAAGGCGCATACATCGGGACCGAAGCGCTCACCGCGGTCGTGATGCACGTCGTCAAGCTCGTGGTCTACGGCGGCGCCGGGGTGCTGAGCCTCCCCGCGCTGCTGGTCGGCCTGCCGATCGGCATCCTGATGCTGCTCGGGACATACGTCGGCACGCGTCTCCTCGACCAGGTTCCCTCACGACTCTTCCCATTGCTTATCGAGGGCGTGCTGATCGTGAGCGGGCTCCAGCTGCTCCTGAGCTTCCGCTGATCTGACGAACCGCCGCACGACAACGAGGGGGCTAGGTCGATCGTTCTCGCATTCAACCCGCGGGAGCATCCTCTCGGCCCGCGCACACGCCCGCGATATTCGTGGTGGGGGGTTAGATCCGCGCTGCCTGACATCAGCCCGCGCGCCTGCGACGACCGCCGGCTCTCGCGTGAGCTCCAGGATCGCGCGCCGGCGCGCTCGTCCCAGCGCGCGCCCGATCGATACCGATCTCCGCGAGAAGTTCGAGGAACCTCAACAGGTCCGGGTGCGCCGAGGCCATGTGCCGCAACTCGTCCGCATCGTTGGCGATCGCAGCCCCGCAAGGCCTTGTCGGCGTGGTCGGGTTCACGGCAGCCGGCCGAAGGTCGATCCACCGCTCGCGTTCGGTCGGCTCGCGCGCGAACACAAGGACGTCGCAGCGCTGTGGATACTTCGTCAGCGAGGACTGCCGAGGCATCGACTGATCATGGCACGTCATCGTTCCGGCCCGTCCCGCTTCGTCCCGGCTCATCCCGATACGCACGGAGCCTGGATTGCGGGTCTGAGCCTTGGGATGATGCTGAGGTGCTGAGACCGCGGGTGGCCGCTGATCCCGTACGCAGTCGACGCGAGAGGTCCGCGATCGCTCAGATGCGATGACCGCCAAGCTAGCCGCTCGGCTGCGCCTGTGGCCGCGTGTGGCGGAAGTCGGCCCTGGTCGACGCCGCGCGCGCCGGACCGCTCCGCGACGCCTGTTGGCCGCCGTGTCGCCTCGTGGGCCGCGAGGGCGGCGGGGAGTGTGGTCCCCGTGAGACGGGCGCCCAAGTCCTACCCGCGCCCGCTCACGGCCCGCGAGTGCGCGACCCTCGAGCGCATGGCGCGCGGCATGACGCAGAAGATGATCGCGTTCGAGCTCGGAATCTCGATCAACACGGTGGGCAACATCGCGGCGAACGCCTATCGGAAGCTCGGCGTCCACAGCGCCGCAGCCGCCGTGCACACGCACCGCGACGTTCACTCTTGGTGCGGATCTCGCATCGACTTCGGTCCGATCCGCGAGCGACTTCAGGCGAGCCGCTCGACGTAAGGCTCCTGGCCTCGGCCGCGGGCACGCTCTCGGAACGGTCGTCCTGCAGACGCGCCGCCGTTAGCGGTTGGTTGCTGATTCGAACGGCCACAGCTGTGACAATAATCGAATGAGGCCGCTGTCTCGCCGCCGCCTGCTGATGCTCTCGACGGCGACCTTCGTCGCCGCCTGTGCGCCACAAGCGGCGCGTCCGGCCGACGCCCTCGTGCCGCTCTACGCGAACCCGGCGAGGAATGAGTGGCCGAGCGAGTTCGCGCAGCTCCCGGCCGAGGTCCAGGCGATGTACCGGTATGCGGTCGTGAACGAGGCGACCCTCAAGTGGTTCCCCTGCTACTGCGGCTGCGTCGCCGCGGGGCACCGCTCGAACTTCGACTGCTACGTGCGCGAGGTGCTGCCCGACGGACGCGTCCGCCTCGACACGATGAGCTTCGGTTGAGACATCTGCACCGGGATCACGCGTGACGTGATCACGATGAAGGACCAAGGACTTGGACTGCGCGCGATCCGCCGCGCCATCGACGAGAAGTGGAGCGCTCGGGGTCCGGGGACGCCAACGCCCCTACCCCCCGAGTAGCGGCCGGAGTCCCGGGTGCGGACGACACGCCGCGCGCTCGTGCTCGGTTTCGTCCTCGGCGCAGCCTCGGTCGTGGCGCTCACGGCGCTGCTCTGGTTCGCGCTTGCCTCAGTTGCGCCCAACGCGACGCACCCATTCCAGCCGCAGCCCAGCCTCTCCGCAGGGGAGCGGCGGGGTGAGGCGATCTACGTCGCGAACTGCCAGACCTGCCACGGCGGGCGTACCGGGGGCTCCATGATGGAGTACCCGCCGCGACACAACGCCAACGGCCACACCTGGCATCACCCGGTCGCGGTCGGCCCGTCCGACGAACGCTTCACGATGTTCCGCGGGCTCCGGGGCGGACTACGCGAGAAAGTGCGGGAACTTGATCGGACCTGAGTCGAAAGTGGAGGCTCGTGCCGTGGCTGACGACCTGACCGTGACCCGCGACGGCGACACGCTCGTGATACGCATCCCGATCACGGCTCCGACACCGAGCTCGAGCGGGAAGACGCTCGTCGTCGCGTCGACCCGCGGCAATCAGAAGACCGCTGTCCAGATCGATGGCAAGGACCTGTACATCGGCGTGAACGCTTACGTGTACGCCGAGCCGAAGGTCAGGTAGACCGGGCGACGTCCGAGCGCGCCTCGCGCGACATGGATCCGCGAAGCACGACACCTACCCGAAGCCGAATGGCTCCGGCCGTCAAGCTGGCGTGCGGCTCTTGGGGGAACGACCTCTCGTCAGCGCGAGCGCGCTCAGCGCGGTCGACACCAGAGCGAGCACCAAGGCCGCCACAGCGGTGAGCTGGAGGGTGCCGAGCCGTTCTCCGATCTCACGCAGGGAGGCGTAGGTGTCGACGCCGTCGGGGTAGGCGATGCTCGTTGCCGCCTTGACGCTGTCGAATCGGTTGGGCCCGGACTCGAAGCGCTCGTCGATCTTCTGATCGCCGACCTTGCCCGTCAGTCGGAAGACGTAATCACCCGCGCGCGTCGGGAGGAACCGCGCGACGTAGACGCCGGCCTCAGCGCCGCGCTCGAACGGAAGCGAGATGCCGCCGGTGAGCCCACCGCTCGTGACCGTGACGGTCAGCGCGCTCTGAAGGTTCTCCACGCCCTTGTCCGTCGCCTTGTCGCGCACTTCGAGGTAGACGGCGTTGAGCAGCCCCGCGACCGCGGGCTCGTCGTTCCAGCCCATCTCGATGACGTACTTGCCGACCTCACGCCGCTCGTGCGCGAGCGCACGGCCGGCCGTTCCCAGCAGGAGGATCAAGGTCGCCAGAGCGACCAGGACGCGCAGCCCGTTTCGGCGGTTCATATGCGGGCCTCCTTCATCGGCGATCGCCGATGCACTTCACTGCGAACCCGCGCGCTCGGCCCGCGCGTTCATCCCGCAGAACGGCCGCGTGGTCACCGGAAGGAAGCCGTCCGCGCGCGGAAACGCCGCAGCGCGACGACCCCCCACACCACCTCGACCGCGGTGAACGGCCAGGCGCCCGCGAGCCAAGCGTAGAGGGCGGAGCTCCAACACGCGAGGGCGAAGGCGGCCACAGACCGTACGTCTCGCTCTTCGAGCCAGTAGAAGAGGAGCATCGCGCCGACGCTCGCCACCCCGAATAGCGTCAGCGCATCCATGTCCATGCCATAGGATATATGAGCGATGGCTCACACGTGGAACTGACCCTCGAGCGCTGCGCGGTCGAGTGCCTCCACCCGCAGCACGTCGGACCGCTCATCGGACGTGTCCTCGGCGGCCGCGAGGCGGAAGGGGTCGTCGCGACCTTCGACCTGCTCGCCGATCCGACCCGGGCCCGCATCCTCCACGCGCTCAGCCTCGCGGACGAGCTGTGCGTGTGCGACCTCGCGTGGCTGCTCGGACTCAGCCAGTCCGGCGTGAGCCACCAGCTGCGTCTGCTGCGCGAGCGCCGCGCGGTCGAGCGGCGGCGGGCCGGTCGGATCGTGTACTACCGGCTGCGCGACCGGCACATCCGCCGCCTCATCCGCGACGCCCTGCGTCACGCGCGCGAGCCGGATCAGCGAGCGGCGCGCGACGGGGCGCGACGCCGCGCGACGGGCTGAGATGTCGCACACTCGCCGCTCGCCGGCGCACGCGGACCGGGCGCGGCTCCTGGTCGTCCTCGGGACGGCGAGCGCGCTCTTCGCTCTCGAGCTCGCCGCCGGCATCCTGACGAACAGCCTCGCGCTCATCGCCGACGCGGGGCACGTCCTCACCGACGCGCTCGGCGTGGGCCTCGCGCTCGTCGCCATCACCGTGGCCGCCCGCGCGCCCAGCCCGAGGCGCACGTTCGGCTACCAGCGCCTCGAGATCCTCGCCGCCGTCGTGAACGCGCTCGTGCTCCTGGCCGTCGCCGTGTACGTCCTGCTCGAGGCCGCAAGGCGGCTGCGGAGCGAGCCCGAGATCCTCGGTCTCCCGATGCTCGCCGTCGCGACGGTGGGCCTCGGCGTGAACCTCTTCGCGGTCTGGCTCCTGCGCGGCGCGGCGAAGGAGAGCCTGAACATGCGCGGCGCGTACCTGGAGGTCCTCAGCGACGCGCTCGGCAGCGCCGCGGTCATCGCGGCAGCCCTCGTCATCACCTTCACCGGTTTCACCGCGGCGGACGCCATCGCCTCGGTGCTCATCGGACTGCTCATCGTTCCTCGAACGTGGTCGCTGCTGCGCGAGGCGCTCGACGTGCTCCTCGAGGCGACCCCGAAGGGCGTCGACATGGCGGAAGTACGCCGTCACATCCTCGAGGCGCCTGGCGTGCGCGACGTTCACGACCTGCACGTCTGGGCCATCACCAGCGGCATGAACGTCGTGTCCGCGCACGTCATCGTGCAGCCGAACTCGGACGCAGCCGCGATCCTCGACCACCTGTGCCGCTGCCTGGGCACGCAGTTCGACATCGACCACTCGACCTTCCAGCTCGAGACCGCCGACCGGCGGCCGCTCGAAACGGCGGCCCACCGATGAGCGACACGGTCATGAGCGATGTCGGGGTCGCCCGGCCTGCGCTTCTGCGCTACGCGCTGCGCCTGGAGTACCTAACAGTGGGCTGGAACATCGTCGAAGGCGTGGTCGCGATCGCCGCGGCGCTCGCCGCCGGCAGCGTCGCGCTCCTCGGCTTCGGCCTCGACAGCTTTGTCGAGAGCGCGTCGGGCGCGGTGCTCATCTGGCGTCTCTGGGCCGAGCGCGACGGCGCCGACCACGATCGGATCGAGTGGCTCGAGCGGCGGGCCCTGCGGCTCGTCGGGCTCTCGCTCTTCCTGCTCGCCGCGTTCGTCGCGATCAAGGCGATCCTCAGTCTGGCCGGGCAAGAGCGGCCGGAGGCCAGCCCTGTTGGCATCGCGGTGACGTCGCTCTCGATCGGGGTGATGTGGTGGCTCGCGCGCACGAAACTCCGCACCGCCCGAAGCCTCGGCAGCCGCTCGCTCGAGGCTGACTCGTTCCAGACGACTGCCTGCTGGTGGCTCTCGCTCATCGTGCTCGGCGGCATCGGGATGAACGCCCTCTTCGGCTGGTGGTGGGCCGACCCGGTCGCCGCGGTCGGCATGACCTTCTTCCTCGTCCGCGAAGGCCGCGAGGCCTGGGCAGGCGAGGAGTGTGGCGAGGCGTGAGGCCGCGCGCGGTTCCCGGAGTGCTGACGTCCTCCGTCAGCGATACACGCCGTTGTGGCCGAGGCTGATCCGCCCGGGCTGGGGGAAGTAGGTGAGGCCGTGCGGCGCCCTGCCGACCTTGATCTGCGCGATGACCTTCCCGCTGGTCGTATCGATGACGCGCACCGTGTCGAGGAAACGGTCACCGGTCCAGAGCTGTCGACCGTCGGGGGAGACCTGCAGCATGTCCGGGCTGCCACCGACGAACCACTGCGCGGTCACCCGATGGGTCGCGACGTCGATCACGGTGATCCGGCCGGCCTGACGGTCGCTCACGTACAGCGAGCCGGCGTCGCGGCTGAGGGTCAGCCCGTGCGCGCCCCGGCCGGTCGGGATGAAGCCGACCTCGCGCATGGCCACCGGGTCGAAGAGGATCACCCCGTGACGGCCCTGGTCCGTGATGTAGAAGAGCGTGCCGTCGGGGGACAGACGCACGTCCACCGGGAGCTTGGCGACCTTCGCGCTTCCGGTGATGACCATCTCGCGCACGTCCACCTTGACGATGACGCCGTCGAATTCGGTCGTCGCTACGAGGTATGACCCGTCGGCCGAGAAGTCGAGGTGGTCGATGCCCTTCCACGGGATCCGCACGCTCTGCACGAACTTCCACTCTGGGAGCGCGTAGAAGTCCAGGCGGTCCAGGTCCTCGGCGACGACGATGGCGCGTCCGCCGTCCGGGGTGAAGTACAGGTTGTACGGCATCGCCACCTCGACGACGCGCAGCACCTTCCCGGTCCGCGCGTCGATCTCGGTGAGACCCTTGTCGTTGACGTAGAGCTTGGTCATGTCGGGCGAGGCGCCGACATGCTGCGGGTACGGACCGACCTTGATCTCGCCGATCACCTTCATCGCCACGGGGTCGATCACGCTGACGCTCGCGTTCTTCTCGTTCGGCACGTACACCCGCGGCGGGATGTCGGCGAGGTCCGGCCGAATGCCCTTGAGCGTCGCGGCATAGATGCCCCCCGCGGAGGGATCTCCCGGTAGCGGCCGCCCTGTCGGAGCGGGCAGCACGACGACGCTCGGGGCGAGGACGATCGGGGTCGCCGCCTGGGTCGGGGCGGGAGTGCGCGGGTCTTGCCCGGATCGTTCAGCCTGGCCCACCGGGAGCACCCCGGCGGCGACGAAGACCGCCGCAAGCGCGAGCGACAGAAGACCCAGCGCCAGGTGCACCCTCATCCCGCCGGATCATTCTGACGGTGGCAGCGCGGTCCGTGTCCCCTGCGAGGTCTGAGGCCCCGCGCTGAACTCCGGGCTACGATCGACTTTCCGATGCGTGGACTCTTGCTCGCGGTCCTCCTGGCGGTGATCACCCTGGGCTCAGCCGGCTACGAGGTCACGGCGCATGACAACGAGCCAGACCGCGGCGTGGGCATGTCGACCGCGTATCGCTCAGCGCTGCTGTTGGCGCTCGACCCGTCGGCGGACGTCCCCGCGAGCGACTCCGGCTATCACGATCCCTGCGCCGATGGTTGCAGCGGAGCCGCACTGCTCGCTCTCGTCCTGACCGCCTCAGCCGCTGTGCTGCTGCCTCCGCTCGTGGCGGCCCGCGCTTGCCTGCAGTTCCCGCCGCTGGGCCCTCAGGCGCTCGTCGTCCCTGCCCTGCGCCCGCCCCGCTAGCCCTCCTCGCGCCGCCCCATCGCCGTCCAACACAGAGGAGGTGCTCGTGACGTTCCGTCTGTTCATCGTCGCCGCCGGAGCCATCTTGCTGGTGGCGCTCTTCATCCTGCTTCGTCCGGTCGTCGCCCCGCAGGGCCCGGCGGAGCGATCGATCGCCGTCACCGTCTCCGCCGATGGCATGGAGCCGAAGCAGATCGCCGTGGGCGAGGGCGACCGTGTGACGCTCCGCCTGACCGTGCGCTCGACCGTGAGGTTCCACCTGCACGGGTACGACATCGAACGGGACCTCTCCGCGGGCACGACGGAGACGGTCGAGCTGACCGCGACCCTCACGGGGAGGTTCGAGATCGAGGATGAGGCGACCAAGACCGTCCTGGGTGAGCTCGTCGTCGAGCCGAGGGGGCGCTGATGCGCCGGCTGGTCCTACTCGTCATCGCCTTCGCCGCGCTCGGCAGTGGCACCGCGGAGGCCCACGGCATCGGCCAGCGCTATGACCTGCCGGTCCCGCTCTGGCTGTATCTGTACGGCGCCGCGGCGGCGGTCGTCGTGTCGTTCATCCTAGTCGGTATCTTCGTCGGCGCGCGTACCGGACCGGCGCGGTACCCGCGGTACGACCTGCTCCGCACGCCGGTGATCGGTTCCGTGCTCCGCAGTCAAGCTGCGGCGGCGCTCGTGCAGGCGCTCGGCGTGGCACTGTTCGCGCTCGTCCTGGCGACGAGCCTCTTCGGGACGGAGAACCCCATCGCGAACTTTACGCCGACCTTCGTGTGGGTCATCTGGTGGGTCGGCCTCTTCTTCTTCACCGCGCTCGTCGGGGATCTGTGGCGCCTGCTCAACCCGTGGCGCACGCTGTTCGTTCTCGGCGACCGCCTCGCGCGTGCGCTCGGCCGCCGCGCGGGCCTCGACCTCGGCCACCTGTACCCGCTCGAGTGGGGCTCGTGGCCGGCCGTCCTCCTGTACGCGGGCTTCGTGTGGATCGAGGTGGTCTACGCCGGCGCGCCGGAGCCGCGCGCCATCGGCGTGCTGGTGCTCCTCTACTCTGCGCTCACCTGGGGCGGAGTGGCCGCCTTCGGGGCCGAAGAGTGGCTGCGGCGGGCCGATCCGTTCACGGTCCTCTTCGGCGTGGTCGCGCGCTTCGCGCCGACCGAGATCCGCGTCCGTGACCGCGCCGTCTGCGCCGAGTGCGAGGCCTGCATCGACACGAGCGAGTGCGTCGGCTGCTACGAGTGCTGGGCCGCGGCCCCCGTCGCCAAGCGCGAGCTCGCGCTGCGGCCATGGGGCGCGGGCCTGCTCCGCCCCGTGGCGCTCGGCCCCGGCGGCGTCGCGTTTGTGGTGCTGATGCTCGCGACCGTCAGCTTCGACGGCTTGGCCGTGACCGGCGCGTGGGGTCGGCTCGGCGATGCGCTGATGCCTTTCGTGATCGCGCTGCGGGTACCGCGCCAGGAGCTCGTCGGCACGGTCGGGCTCCCCGCGGTCGGCTTGGTCTTCTTCCTCGCGTACTACCTGATCACCCGCACAGTCGCCGCACACCTCGAGCGGCCCGGCGCGCGCGTGGCCGAAGCGTTCGTCCTCTCGCTCGTCCCCATCGCGCTCGCCTATCACGCCGCGCACTACTACACGCTCTTCCTGGGGTACGCCCCGACGATCGTGCCGCTGCTCTCGGATCCGTTCGGCTGGGGCTGGGACCTCCTCGGTGTGCGGCGCACCGTCACGCCGGAGGTCGTCCTGAACGCCGCCTTCGTCTGGTACTCGCAGGTCGCGCTCATCGTGGCGGGGCACGCCGGGGCCGTCTACCTCGGGCACCGCATCGCGCTGCAGGTCGCGCCGTCGGCGCGGGCCGCCCTGCACAGCCAGCGGCCGATGCTCGGCCTGATGGTGCTCTACACGGTCCTGAGCCTGTGGATCCTCGCGCAGCCGGTCGTGAGCGAGACGCGGTTGTGAGCTTGCGCCCGCTCGCGCATCTCGGCTTCGACGGTCCCATCGACGCGATCCTCGAGCTCGGGATCCCGCTGGTCGTGTTCGTCGCGCTCTGGTGGTGGTCGGCGCGCGCGGAGCGCCGCCGGAACGCGGAGCCTGACCGGCGAGCTGAGGACCACGCCGAAGCCCGGGACCGGGAAGGCCGCGGATGAGGGCGCTTGGAGCGGTCGCTGCGGCAGCCGGCCGAAGGGCGCCGCCACGGTAACGCTGCTCCTGGCCTGGAGCCTCGTCCTGGGCACCGGGCTCTACCTGCTGGGCGCCGCGTCGGTGGGCGAGGGCCAGCGGCCGGGATGGCCGCGCTGGCGCACCGCATCCTTCCTCGCCGGCATCGCGTCGCTCGGGATCGCCGCGTTCTCGCCGGTCGACGCGCTGGCGGAGGAGCTGTTCAGCGTCCACATGGTCCAGCACATGCTCATCGTCACCATCGGCGCCCCGCTCATCCTGCTCGGCGCGCCGGTGGTGCCGCTAGTGCGCGGGACGCCGCGCGAGCTGCGCCGCGCGCTGCACCCGATCGTCGCCAGCGGCTCGCTGCGGCGCGCAGTGGGCTTCCTGCGAAACCCGCTGGTCGCCGCGCTCCTCTACGTCGCCGGCCTCTACGCCTGGCACGTGCCGGCGCTCTACGACCTCGCCGTGGGCGACCGCGCCGTGCACCAGGTGCAGCACGCCTGGTACGTCGCGAGCGGGCTGGCGCTCTGGAGCGTGGTCGTCGACCCCTCGCCCTTCGCCGCGACGCTCGCTCATGGGGCCCGCATCGTCTACCTGGCCATCGTCGGGGCCGCGCAGAACACCATCCTGGGCGGCCTCCTCGTCTTCTCCGCGCGCCCGCTCTACCGCTCGTACGAGGCCACCACCGCGCGCTACGGCATCGCAGCGTTGACCGATCAGCAGGCCGGCGGCGCGATCATGTGGTCAATGGGCAGCCTCATCTTCTTCATCGCGGCCTCGCTCGCCTTCTTCCGCTGGCTCGAGGCCGAGGAGCGCGAGCAGCGCAGGCGCGAGGGTCGCGCGGAATGAACACCTTCACTACATCCACAGCCTGCCTCAAGGTCTGGGGCCGCGCGCTCCATCCGCAGCGGCCTCGGCGGCGGCGCCAGGAGCCGCGTCGAGTTCATGAGGAACGTCAGCTCGGAAACGACGTGAACGACCGTCGCGAGCAGCGGGTCGAGCAGGCCGACCGCGGCGAGGGTGATGCCGACCACGTCGACCGCGACCGTGCCGACGACCTAGCCGGGACGCGAACGCCTGAAGTGCGGCAGCCAGGCTGGAACGTGCAGCCTGTAGGCTGTCCATTCCTCTCCGAACTCGAGCTGCAGCGCCTCGTCCTCGCGTGCCGCCCTGAACACGAGGCCGAGGAACGCGACCGTCAGGAACGCGAGCGTCCAGGTGCGATACAGGAGCAGACCGCCGATCGCGGCGAGCTCGACCCCGACATACATCGGGTGACGCACGTAGCGGAAGGGACCTTCGGTGACGAGCCGATGCGAGGGCCGTAGCCGCACGCCGCCGACGCTCGACACGTCGTACAGGTGGCCGAGCGTGAGACGGCCCCAAAGGACCAGGGCCAGCCCCATCAACGCGAGTAGGGCACCCGTAGCGTCTATCCACGGCCGCAGCGGATCGGAAGGCTCGACCGGCAGCGGCCGCCAGAGTACGACGCTCACCGCCAGCAGCAGCAGGCTGATCACGACCTGCACCCGGCCACGCAGCACAAGGGATGCGGCGCGTGTGGTGCGACCGGGGGGCCCGACGTGCGCGCGGATGACTCCGTAGACGAGAGCCGCGAGAACGACGAGAGCGACACCGGCGACGAGCCAGCGGAGCGCGAGCGCGATCAGCTCTCCCGATCCCGCCACTCGCCCATCATCGCGCCTTCGACCGAGCGCCTCAGGCTGACGAAGGACCGGCTCGTTTCGCCACCGGAGGAACGAGACTCCCGACGCCACCCATCAGCGGTCGCACTCGCAAGCGATAGAGAAACCCACTACCCCCGAGCATCGGATCCGCCCTCCGGACTGACACTTGGCCCTCCATCCTCGACCGGGTGGGTGTGACGCCTCCGGCGCAGCTCGCATCGCCACGGCTCGTGCCCGTGAGCGATCTCCACCCGTGGGATGAGAACCCGCGCACCATCAGCCCCGAGCGATTCGAGAACCTCCGTCGCGCGATCGCCGCCGACCCCGAGTTCCTGCGCCTGCGCCCCGTCCTCGCGCGCACTGACGGCACGATCTACTGCGGCAACCAGCGCTACCTCGCGGCCGTCGCCAACGGCGCGGCCGCCATCCCCGCGGTCCTCGAGGACGTCGACGAGCGGACGATGCGCGAGCGCGCCATCCGCGACAACGAGCAGTGGGGCGAGTGGTCCGACGGATTGGCGCTCGTGCTCCGCTCGCTCGAAGGCGCGGGCTCCGACCTCAGCCTGCTTGGCCTCGAGGACGATCACGTCGAGCGGCTCCTCGCCGCGGCGCTGCGCGATGAGGCCGGAGAGCCCGAGGACCTCGACCTCACACCGCCCGAGACGGCGACGACGCAGCCGGGCCAGCTGTACGAGCTCGGACCGCACCGCCTGATCTGCGGCGACGCGCGCGACCCCGAGGTCTGGTCGTGCCTCCTCGGTGAAGAGCAGGCCGCCTGCCTCTGGACGGATCCGCCGTACGGCGTCGACCTGCACGTCGGCGGGCACAGCGGCGACTTCGCCGAGCGGCTGCGCGAGCGGCGCAAGGGACCGCCCGCCTTCCGCGGCGACCGCGAGAGCGAGCTCGCCCCGCTCCTCGCCGCGGCCTTCCCGCAGGCCGACCGCTACCTGCGCCCGGGCGCACCCGTGTACATCGCCGCGCCGCACTCGCCGGACCAGTTCGCGGTGTTCATCGCCGCCGCGCAGGCCGCGGGGTGGCACCTCTCGCAGACGCTGGTGTGGGTCAAGAACACCTTCGTCCCGGCGCTGCAGGACTACCACTACCAGCACGAGGCCGTCCTGTACGGCTGGAAGCCGGGCGCCGCGCACACCTGGCTGATGGCCAACGACGAGTCCACGGTCATCGACGACGAGCCGAACATCCAGAAGCTCGACCGCGCGGCGCTCCTCGTGTACGCGAAGGAGCTGCGCGCGAAGCTCCGCACCGACGTGCTGCGCGAGGCGAAGCCGCGCGTCAATGACCTGCACCCGACGATGAAGCCGGTCCCGCTCGTCGCGCGGATGCTCGCGAACAGCACCTGGCGCGGCGACCTCGTCGTCGACCCCTTCGGTGGATCGGGCTCGACGCTCATCGGCGCCGACCGGCTCGGGCGGCGCGCCGCGCTCATCGAGCTCGAGCCGCGCTTCTGCGACGTCATCGTCCGCCGCTACCAGGCGACGACCGCGAAGGCCGAGGCCGCCGCGTGAACGACACCGACGCCTGCGAGCTCGCCTTCCGCCTCTACCTGCGCAACGTCGAGACCGCGAAGATCGCCCAGGCCCTCGCGCGCGAGCACGGCTACAAGGTCGAGACCGCCGAGGTCGAGCGCTGGGTCGCCGAACGCCTCGAGGGCCAGGACCCGCAGCGTGCCAAGACCGTCTCGGCGATCACCGAGGCCAACCGCGAGCTGTGGGCCGCGGCCGCGAGCCCGGGCGTCGCGCCCGCGGCGAAGGCCGGCTACCTCCAGGCGATCGCGCGCAACGAGGAGCGCCTGCTGCGCATCGCCGGGCCCGAGGGCGAGCGCGGCGGTCCCGCGCGCTACGCGGCGGCCGCGCACGAGGGCCGCTGCGGCGCCCGCGGCCGCGGCAAGCAGGCCGGGCTCTTCTGCGACGAGCCGCCCGCGCCGGGACGGCGGCGCTGCCGCGTCCACGGCGGCGCGTCGCCCATCGGCGCCGCGCACCCCCGCACCACGCACGGCCTCTACGCGCGCGGCGGCGCATCCGACATCCTGGCGGCGCCCTTCGCCGACGAGGAGCGCCGGCTCATCGACCGCTGGCGGCGCGAGCCCGAAGAGGCGCTGCGCCTCCAGCTCGCCGAGGGCGCGCTCATGCAGCGCCGCGCGATGCGCGCGAGCGCGGTCGAGCTGTACACGCGCCTCGGGACGATGATCGCCGCGACGGCGCGCGCGCTCGTCGCGCTGCGAGAGGTCCCGCCGCCCGAGAAGGGGCTGCCGAAGCTCGTCGAGGTCTTCGAGGGCCGCACGCCCGCCGACTTCGAGCGCGACCTCGAGCTCATCCGGCGCGAGGCCCAGGTCGCCGCGTGACGGTCGAGACGCTCGCGCCCGCCTGGACCGAGTACCTCTCGCAGCTCGCCGAGGACGAGCGCGTCGGTCCCGAGTGGAGCGAGCGCGACGAAACGGTCCTGCGCGAAGCCGAGCGCGCGGCGGAACGCGAGCCCGAGACGGTCATCCGGCTCGCGCTCCACGTCGGGCAGATCGTCGCGCTCCACGCTCGCGAGCCGCACGTCTTCGTCGTCGCCGGCACCGGCGCGGGCAAGACGATCTTCGCGCCGCGCTGGCTGTACCGCGAGATCGAGCGCCACCAGGCCGAACCCGTCGAGTCGCAGAACTACCTCGTCTTCGCCCCTTCGTACAAGGTGCTCAAGCGCGCCACGCTCCCGGCGTACATCCGGCTCTTCCACGCGCTGCGCCTCGGGACCTTCAAGCGCGGCGACCTGGTGTACGAGCTGCGCAGCGGCGCGAAAGTGTGGTTCGGCTCCTGCGACAACCCCGAGTCGCTCGAGGGCCTCCACGTGCGCGCGGCGCACGGCGATGAGATCGGCCAGAACTCGGTCTCGCTCGAGGTCTGGGAGACCGTCCGCCGCCGCCTCGCGTTCTTCGGCGGCCGCTTCCTCGGCACGACGACCCCGTACAACCTCGGCTGGCTCAAGCAGCATGTCGTCGACCCGGTGCGCCGCGGCGAGGCCAAAGGGATCCGCGTCATCGGCTTCCCTTCGACGGCGAACCCGATGTACCCGCGCGAGGCCTTTGAGCTCGCGCGCACGACCCTGCCGCGCTGGCGCTTCCGCATGTTCCACCTCGGCGAGTTCGAGCGACCCGAGGGACTCATCTACGACGTGTTCGACGAGGCGCGCCACGTCGTCGCGCCGTTCCCGGTCCCGCCGGAGTGGCCGCGCTACGCGGGACAGGACTTCGGGCTCAAGCACCCGACGGGCACGGTCTTCGGCGCGCTCGAACCGCGCCCCTATCCCGACGACGTGCTGTACCTCTACGCCGAGTACCGCCGCTCGGAGCGCGCCACGAGCGACCACCTCGCCGACATCAAGCGCCTCGCGGGCGCGCCGCTGCGGCGCATGTGGGCCGACCCGCGCTCGGTGCAGCTCATCGCCGACTACCGCGCCGCGGGGTTGCCGATCGAGAAGGGCGCGGCCGGACCGGGCGAGGTGAAGGCCGGGATCCAGGAGGTCTACACGCGCCTCGCCGAGAACGCCTCCGACGGCCTCCCGCGCCTGCGCGTCTTCCGCAGTCTCCTCCCGGGCTGGCTCGACGAGGTCGAGCGCTACGAGTGGGCGCGCGACGCCGCGGGCAACGCCACCGACCGTCCGGTCGAGTACGCCGACGACCTCATGGACTGCACGCGCTACCTCTGCATGGGCGTGAAGGCGCACCCCCGCCGCGCGCTACCGCGCGAGAGAGCGGGCGCGCCCGAGCCGATCGCGGCCGGGATCTGGACGAGGCGCTTCTGATGCCAGGCGCCGCTGCGCTCCGCTATGCCCAGCCGCGCGTGCCCGCGGGCGAGCTGGGCTCGCCCGGCACGCGCTTCTTCGCCGGGTACCTCGGGAGCGACGAGTACGTCCCCGAGCTGCGCGGCCGCCGCGCCCTCGACACCTACGACCGCATGCGCCGCTCGGACCCCACGGTGAAGGCGCTGCTCCAGGCGATCAAACTGCCCCTGCTCGGCGCGACCTGGGACGTCGAGCCCGCGAGCGCCGACCCATCGGACGCCGCGGTCGCCGCCTTCGTGCGCTGGAACCTCTTCGCGGGGATGTCCATGACCTGGGAAGAGCACCTGCGGCATCTCCTCACGCACCTCGACTTCGGCTTCTACGTCAGCGAGATCGTCTGGGACGTCCGCGAGGACCTGGCGCAGGCGATCTCGCTCTCGCCTCGCGATGGCAGCTCCGCCCCGACGCCGCTCTTCGAGCGGCCGATGGCCGTGGTGCGCAAGCTCGCGCCGCGCCTGCAGCGGACGATCGAGCGCTGGTGGCTCGCGCGCGACGGCGGGCTCGAGCGCGTCACGCAGCGCGTATACGGCGCCGCTCAGAACACGGCCGTCGACATCCCGGTCGAGCGGCTCCTCGTGTTCAGCAACGAGAAGGAAGGCGCGGACTTCCAAGGGCGCAGCGTGCTGCGCCCGGCATACAAGCCCTGGTTCATCAAGGACCAGCTCGAGCGGATCTTCGCCATCGCCGCCGAGCGCCACGGTGTCGGCATCCCGGTCATGGAGGTCGACGCCCAGAGCTACAACGACGACAACGTCCGCGACGCCGAGGAGATCCTGAGCTCGGTCCGGGCCCACGAGAAGGGCTACATCGTCGAGATCCCCGGCGTGAAGTTCCGCATCGAGGGCATGGGCCAGGGCCGCGCGCTCGACGTCGAGCCGGCCATCGGACGGCTCTCGCGCGAGATCCTCGTCGGCGGGCTCGCGCAGTTCATCGCGCTCGGCGGGGGTCCCGCCGGCAGCTTCGCGCTGTCCGAAGACCAGACCTCGATGTTCATGCGCAACGAGCGCGCGCTCGCCGCGTACATCGCTGGCGTCCACGACCGGTATCTGGTCCCCAAGCTCGTCGACCTCAACTTCGCCGGCGTCCGGCGCTACCCGCGCCTGGTGGTGACGAACATCCAGACCCGCGACGCCGAGAAGTTGCTCAACGCGCTCGCGGTCGCGACGAACGTGGGCCTGGTCTCGCCCGACCGTCCGCTCGAGGACGCGCTGCGCGCGCGGCTCGATCTGCCGCGGCGCGCACCGACGCCCACGACGACCACCATGTCCGTACGCCCGCCCGCGGTCCAGGTGACCCGGCCCGACGGCGCCGTCGAAGACGCTCCGTCGGCGCGCGAGGCCGCGCCGGCGCCGACGATTGGCGATGCAGCGAAGGAGCGCGAGGCCGAGACGGAGGCGGGGCGCGAGGAGCGGCGGCGCGAGGCCCAGGCAGATCGCGCTGCGCTCGCCGAGAGCCTGCGCGAGCTCGCGCGCGCCGGCGAGCGCGCGTCCGAGCGCACCGAGCGGCTGGTGCGGGACCTCGCACTGTCGCTCGCCACTCGCCCGGCGCCCGTGCGCACGGTGACGAAGGACGTGACCGCGCGCGATGCGAACGGCCACATCCAGCAGGTCGTCGAGCGCGAGCTCGTGGAAGAGAGGTGAGGATGTGGCGCTGAATCCCAAGCGCAGCAATGCCGCGGCGAACGCGGCCTGCGATGCGATGGCGGCGCTCGCGAACGGCGGGTACCTCCGCATCTACGACGGCGCGCAGCCGGCAAGCGCCGATACGCCGGTCTCGTCGCAGACGTCGCTCGCCGAGCTGCGCTTCGCCGACCCCGCGTTCGCGGCCGCGGCCGCCGGGGTGGCGGCGGCGAACCCGATCGCGAGCGACCTTTCCGCCGACGCGACCGGCGTCGCCTCGTGGTTCCGCGTCTTCGGGGCCGACGGGACAAGCGCGGTGTGGGACGGCTCGGTCGGGACGGCGGACGCGGACCTCGTCGTCAACTCCGTGAACTTCCAGCAGGGCGCGCGTATCGACGTGACCAGCCTCACGCTCACTGAGCTGAAGGGCTGATGCGGTGACGGCCCTGGTCCGCGCGACCGGCGTTGTCGACCAGCCCGCCGGCGCAGGGATCCAGGAGTTCCTCGGCCTCGCCGACCCGCGGTACGCCTCGAGCGCGATCGTCCAGGCGGTCAGCGACGTCGCGCTCGGCGACGCGGTCACGCTCCACGGCGGCTCGAGCTTGACGCCGCCGGTCGTCGGCGCGACCGCGGCGGGGATGGTCGTGCTCTCCTGGCGCCCGCCGCCGGACAAGCTGCTCATCGTCGACGACGCGCAGTTCCTCTCCCAGGTCGCCGACGAGACCTTCTGCCGCATCGGCAAGCGCCACTTCTTCTACGGGCGCAACAACGTCGTCGCGCCCGCCGCGCCCGCGGCGCCGACGGTCGCCGTCGCGGCATCGAACTTCGGGCTGGACGCAGGCAGCTACACGTACAAGGTCGCGCCGGTGAACGCCATCGGCCAGGAGGGTCCGACGAGCGCCGCGAGCGCCGTCGTGACCACGACCGCGGGCAACCGCCGCGTGAACGTCACGCCGCGGGCGCTGCCCAACGGCGCGGTCGGCTGGGCCATCTACCGCAGCCTCGCGGGCCAGACCGGCGGGCCCTGGTACTGGCTCAGCCATACGCGGTACGGGACCGCGTTCCCCGACGCCAACCCCGACAGCGCGCTCGACACGACGCTCGCACCTTCAAACACCTGGGCGGTCGGCGACGCGCCCGCGGGCGCGATCGACGCCTGCTCGGGAGGTGTGGGCGAACTGCAGCTCGAGACGCTCGTCGCAATGACCGCGGCTCCCGCGAACGTCATCTACAAGGAAGCGCGCGGGCGCTGGCGCAACGCGCCGCTCGCGCCGGGCACCGCCGTCGGCCGCACGCGCTCGCAGCTCTACGGCGCGGGCGACAGCTTCGCGGCCGCGGGAGTGAACACCATGTTCCAGCGCGGGTCGCAGTTCGCGCAGGGCGACCGCACCTACGACTTCAACTGCGCCGCGGTCGCCGGATTCGACGGGAACGGAACGGGCGGCGCCTTCGTGGTGTGGGGCGCGCACCTCTGGGCGACAAGCGAGCTCACTTCCGCGGGCATCGCCTCGGTGTACGGCTTCCCCGGCCTCAAGCGCCCGCTCCTCGTCGGGCCCAACGCCGAGCTCTACGCCGAGGTCGGCAACACCGCGACCGCGGCCGCCGGTCTGCGCCAGGTCACGATCAGCGGCCGCCTCATCCCCATCGCCGCGAGCTGACCCGTGGGCCTGCCGATCCTCTTCCGCGGCGCGCCGACGATCACGGGCTCCGGCGCGTCGACCTTCAGCGCGACGATCACTGCGGCGGCGCGAGAAGTGTTCGCCGCAGCGGGTGCAAGCGGGTTCGGTTTCGCCGGCTCGGGCGCAGGCGCTGAACGCTTCGGGGCTGATGGCGCGAGCACATTCACGTTCGCCGACGCTGCGAGCGCGCGCGAGACGTTCACTGGCGCAGCCGCATCGACGTTCGTATGGACCGTTGGCGCAGCTGCTTACGAGCGGTTCAGCGGCACCGGCGCGGGCGCATTCGGCTTCGCGCACGTCGCGGCTGCGAGCGGGACGTTCGCCGCCGAGGCCACCTCGATCTTGTGGACCGACGTGGTCGCCAGCGATGAGCGTCTCATCGCCGATGGCGCGAGCGCCTTCACTTTCGCTCCCTCCGGGTCCGCGGTGGCGATCGGTCCGCTGCCGTCCGCGCCGCCGCTCGCCGGCCCGCGCCTCGCCCCGCGGCGGCGGCAGCTCGTCCCCGTCACCGCGCGCGGCGCGAGCGCGTTCGCGATGCGCATGCGGGCCCGCGCGCTGCATGCGACCCCGCCCATTGCCCGCGCCCCCTCGCTCGTCTCGCATGGCGCTTCCCACTTCGCCGCGACCGCGAGCGGTCTGGGTGCGCTGGACCTCGGGCCGGTGCGCATCGCGCGCGAGGACGAGGCCGTCCTGCTCGGGATCGATGACGAGGAGCTCGTGGTCGCGCGGTAGCGGCGCATAGAGAAAAGGACTACGCGCGAACGCGCGCGAATGAGGCGCGGTCGTCCTGATGCCGAGACCATCAAGCGCGATGGAGCGCACGCGGAGACGGGTCGCGCTCGACGCCGGCCGGGGCGACGGCAGCGGAGGCGCCGATGCCTGAGGCGACGCGCGTCACGCACATCCTCCGCGGCGTAGAGATCTTCGACGTCGGGACCTGGAACGGCAAGCGCTGGACCGACCAGGACCTCGACCAGATGGTCGCGAACTTCGCCGCGCTCGGCCTGGAGGTGCCGATCAAGATCGGCCACGCGGACGACCAGGAGCTGCTCGAGGCCGAAGGCCTTCCCGCCGCGGGCTGGATCACGCGCCTGTACCGGGTGGGCAGCAAGCTCGCCGCGGACATCGAGGACGTGCCGGACGAGGTCTACCGGCTCCTCCAGACCAGGGCCTACCGCAACGTGAGCGCCGAGGTCTGGGAGAAGGTCCGCTACGGCGAGCGCACCTACGAGAACGTCCTCGCCGCGGTCGCTTTCCTCGGCGCCGAGCTCCCGGCGGTGACGACGCTCGGCGACATCCTCGACCGCTACGGCGTGCGTCCGCACCGGCTGCGTCCGCTCGCACCCGCGGCGACCTTCACGGTGCGCTTCGCGAGCGCCGGGCCGACGGCGATCCCCCCGCACACGACCGCGAAGGCCGACGAGGGTGCGAGCTGGGATGCCAGCGCGGTCCTGCGCGACCTGCCGGAGGGCGATCAGCGGGCCTGGTCGAAGTTCTTCACGTACTACGACGCGGACGCCGCGGACGAGGACGGCGACGGTCTCCCCGACGCGAAGTCCGCCTGGCACCTGCCGCACCACAACTCGGACGGCGCCGTCGTCCTGGCGGGCGTCCAGGCCGCGGGCAACGTCGTGCAGGGCGCGCGCGGCGCCCAGGTCCCCGCGAGCGTCGAAGACGGCGTCAAGGCGCACCTCGCGCGCCACTACGCGCAGTTCGGCCGCACCGCGCCCTGGGAGGCGCAGGAGAGCGCCGCATCCACGCAGCTCCCTACCACGCACGCCGGTGCATCCGGCGAGACCACGAAGGAGGAAGTCATGGCGGATATCACTCGCATCACGAAGGCGCTCGGTCTCGCCGACGGCGCGACCGCGGACCAGGTCCTCGCGTCCATCGAGGCGCTGCGGCGTCCCACCACCGCGCAGGCCACCACGCGCGAAGCGTGCGAGGCCGAGGGCGGGACGTGGGACAGCGAGGCCGGGACGTGCACGATGCCCGACCGCGCCGCGCTCGCCGCGCGCGTGCGAGAGCTCGAGACCAGGCTCGCGCAGCGCGACGCCGCCGAGGCGGTCGACGCCGCGGTGAAGGCGCGCAAGCTCGCGCCGGCGCAGCGCGAGTGGGCCGAAACGTACGCCCTCAAGGACCCCGCGGGGTTCAAGGCGTACGTGAAGGCGGCGCCCGAGGTCTTCGCCGCCGGCGAGCGCGGCAGCGACGGCGACGCGCCCGAGCCTGAGAGCGAGGTCGTGCAGTTCCGAAAGCTCGTCGCCGAGCGCGCCAAGGGCGGCATGTCCATCGACGAGGCCCAGCGGCAGGTCGCAGCCGAGGAGCCCGAGCTCTTCGCCGCGATCCGCTCGCGGCGCTGAAAGGAGCGAAGGGATGCAGAACATCCTCACCATCACGCGCAGCGCGGACGCTGACCTGTCCGCCAAGCAGTTCTTCGCGGTGAAGGCGACCGCCGACGGCGGGTGCGACCTCGCCGGCGCCAACGAGCGCGTGCTGGGCGTGCTCACCAACGACCCCAAGGCCGCGGGCGCGGCCGCGGTCCAGGTCGCGGGCGTCACGCGCGTCGTCGCGGGCGGCGCCTTCGCCGCCGGCGACTACCTCAAGTCCGACGCCGCGGGCAAGGCGGTGAAGCAGACGGGCGAGGCCGCGGGGACGCTCGTCGAGGTCTTCGCCGTCGCGCTCGAGGCCGCCGCGGCGGATGGGGACCAGGTCGAGGTCCTGCTCGCGCGCGCCGTCGTCAACAACGCAGCCACGTGAGCGGGGGGAAAGAGGGACATCGATGAAGCCACAGATGATCAACGGCCGCCGCGTCATCCCGGGCCGCGCCGCGCTGAAGTTCGCGACCCCGGGCTCGGTCCACGTCGATCAGCTCATGACCGACTTCGCGATCAACTACCAAAACCTGCCCTTCGTCGGGCGGCAGCTCTTCCCCTTCGCGCCGGTGGGCAAGGAGACCGGCAAGTACGCGGTGTTCAACGCCGACCGCCGGGCCGAGCGGCCACGCACCGGGCTGCGCGCGCCCAAGTCGCGCGCCGAGGTCGTCGACTGGAGCCACAGCTTCAAGACCTACGGCTGCGAGGAGTACGCCTTCGCCGCCGGCGTCGACGACCGCGAGCGCGACAACGCCGACGCGCCCATCGACCCCGATCAGCGCGCGACGGCCGCGGCGCTCATCGCCGTCGAGCTCGCGGCGGAGGTCCGCATCGCCAAGCTCGTGACGACCGCCGCGACCTACGCGGCCTCGCACAAGGCGACGCTCGCCGGGAGCGACCAGTGGAGCGACCTCGCGGCCTCTGACCCGATCGGGGACAAGCTCACCGCGGACGAGGCGCTCCAGAAGGACGCCGGCGTCATCACCAACACCGCGGTCATCCCCTTCGCGGTTTTCAACAAGCTGCGCCGGCACTCCAAGATCCTCGACGCCTTCAAGTACGTGCGCGGCGGCGTCGTCACCCACGAGATGCTCGCGTCGTATTTCGACATCGATCCCGAGCGGCTGCTCGTCCCGGGCGCGGTGAAGAACACCGCCGCGCTCGGCGCGGCGGCGCAGATCGCGCCGATCTGGAGCGACTCCGTGTGGTTCGGCTTCGTCGACCCCGGGGCGGCCTCGGCGCTCGAGGGCATCACCTTCGGCAAGAGCTTCCGCGTCAGCCAGGAGGGTCAGCCGCGCTTGGTGCGCGAGTTCCGCGACGACCCCGCGCGCACCGACTACAAGGAGGTCAGCGAGATCACCGACGAGCGCATCACCGCCATCGAGTGCGGGTTCCTGTACTCGGACGTGCTCGCGTGAACGCGCCGTGAGCTACGCCGACGAGACCGCCGTCCGCGCGGCGCTCGGCAAGTACGCGCCCGGGTGGACCGCGACGTCGACGCCGAGCGTCGCCGACGGCCTGGCGCGCGCCGAAGAGGCCTCGGGCGAGATCGACGCGATCCTCGCCGCGCGCGGGATCACCACGCCGGTCGCGACGCCCGCGTCCTTCGTCGCGCGGCTACGCGACCTCGCCTCGCTCTACGCGGCGGCGCGCGTCGCGGCGGGGCTCTTCCCGCAGGCCGCGGGCCCCGCCTCGACCACCTACCACGAGTTCCTGATGCGCCAGTACCGCGCGGGCCTCGACGGCCTGCGCGCGGGCGAGATCCCCGCCGACGTCGGCACGACGACGCGCGGCGGACCGCGCAGCTTCTGGACGAGCAACCGCATCGACCCCGAGACCGGCGAAGCGTGGGAGCCGGTCTTCGGCCGGCGCACGCGGTGGTGAGCGTATGGGCTTCCTCGGCCTCGAGCCGATCCTCGACACGCTGCGCGCCGAGCTCGCCGCGCACCTCCCTGCGAAGCTCGCCGCGCTCGAGGCGTCGCTCGTCCCGGCGATGGAGCTGCGCGCGGTGAGCGAGATCGCCATCGGCGAGCGGGCCAACTTCACCGACTACCCGGCGATCGCGCTCGGGCCGATGTGGACCGACGTCCAGGAGGACCTCGGCCAGACGCGCCTGGTGCAGGGCCACCGGGCGATGCTGGTGCTCCACGTCACCGCCGCGCTCGAGGAGGACCTCACCCGCCTGCTCCTGCGCTACGTCCGCGCGACGAGCGAGGTGATCGCGGAGCGGCGCGATGCGGGCGCCTTCGGCCGCTTCCGCCTCACCTTCGACCGCAAGCGCTGGAGCTACGACCCCATCGACCTCGGCGGCCACCAGTTCATCCGCACCGCGCGCCTCGAGCTCGGCGGATGGCGGGCGGAGGACCTTCCGTGAGGCTTCGCTGGTACGGAGCGGAGGTCGCGCGCGACGTGCGCGCGGCCGAGCTCGCCGCGGTCCAGGCCACGCTCGACGCCGCCGCGGAGCGGGCGCGCATGCACCACGCGGGCTGGATGTCGCGGACCGGCGCGGCCGAGCGCTCCATCGCCGCGCAACGTGCCGAGGGCACCGCCGAGGGCGCGCGCGGACGCTTCGGCTTCGGCGTCGGATACGGCGTCTTCCTCGAGCGGCGCGACCGGACCCTGGTGCGCGCCGCCGACGAGGAGTTCCCGCATCTCGGCGAGCGCATCCGCGCGCGGCTGACCACAAGGAGGGAGCGACATGCCGAACTCTGACCCCTTCGAGATCCTCGCCGGCCCCGCCGACATCTACGTCGCACCGATCGGCACGGCCTTCCCCGCGGTCGACGCAAACCCCGCCGTCGACTGGACGCTGCTTGCGCGCGACACGCAGATGACCGAGGAGGGCGTGACCATCTCCGGCGACCAGACCGTCGAGCACGTCTATTCGCTCGGCGGCACCGGGTCGCGCAAGGGCTTTCGCACGCGCCAGGAGCTGCACGTGCGCTTCACCCTCATGGACGCGACGGCGGAGGCTTACGCCAACGCGCTCGCGGGCCAGACCGTGACCACCACGCCGCCCGGAATGGGCACCCCCGGGTACAAGACGATCGCGCTCGCGATGCCGGGCGGCGCGATCGCGACGAAGGCGCTCCTGGTGCGCGTGAAGGAGTCGCCGTACGGCGACGCGATGCAGGCGCAGTGGGAGTTCCCGCGCGCGTACAACTCCGGCAACGTCGAGACCAAGTACCAGAAGGGCGTCCCGGTCGGGCTTGCCTTCGACTTCATGGTCATGGACGACAACGCCGGCGTGAAGGGCAACTACCGGGCGCAGAACGCGCTCGCCTCCTGATGGCGCGGGCACGCCGGGCGCGCCCGAACGGCGGCGCGCCTACTGATCGGCCGGGCCGCGTGCTCGAGCTGACCACGCGCGCCGGCACGACGCCCGGCTACGTGCGCATCGACGGGCGCACCTACGACATGGCCGACCCATCGCACTTCGGCCTGCGCGCGGGCGGCGAGATCTGGAGGTCGGTCGAGCGCATCGCCGCGCTCGAGGCCATCGCCGAACCGAGCGACGCCGACGAGCGCGAGTACCGCGAGCGGCTCGAGCGCATCGCGCGCGTCGCGGTGCCTGACCTCGAGACGCAGGTCGCGGCGAAGCTCGCGACCGGGCAGCTCGCCGACCTCGTCGTCTCTTTTTTCGCGCTGGTCGCGGCGACGAGCCCGCGACTGGGGCTGCTGATGACGGCGGGCGCGAGCGCGCGGACTGGGACGACGTCGTCGCCGAGCTCCTCCGCTTCTACGGCGGCGACGTGATGCGCTGGCTCGACGTGCCGTTGCCGCTGCTGCGCGCGCTCTACGAGCGCATCCCGATGCTCGCCGCGCGTGAGTCCCTGCGGGCCGCGACCGCCGTCGCGCTCGGCAGCGGCACGCTCCGGCGCGGCGCCGCGGCATCCGTCTGGCGCGAGCTCGGGGATCAGGCGGGCCTCGGGCCGCGCCGTCGCGTCCTGCGCCGGCCGACCCGCGCCGAGCTCGCGGCGATCGGGATCACGACGGCGTGAGCCTCCAGCTCGGCTCGGCGGTCATCGAGCTCTCGACCGCCGACGCCAAGCTCGACGCCGGGCTCGCCGCGGCGAAGCAGAAGGTCACCAACGCCGCGAACGAGATCCAGCAGAAGGCCGACCTCGGCCCGGCGTTCGGGCGGTTCCTGAGCGGCGCGGCGGTCGCGAAGTCGATCGCGCTCCTTGGCGATGCGGTGCGCGCGTCGCGCGAGGAGGAGGTCGGGATCACGCGCCTGGCGACCGCGGTCGACAACGCCGGGCTCTCCTGGCGCGAGCACGGCGCGGCGATCGAGCGGATCATCCAGGCGCGCCAGCGCCTCGCGTACTCCGACGGCGCGCTGCGCGACTCGCTCTCGATCCTCGTCGCCCAGACCGGCAGCGTCACCGACGCGCTGCGGCTGCAGCTCCTCGCGGCCGACGTCGCGCGCGGCAAGAACATCGACCTCGCGACCGCGAGCGAGCTCGTCGGCAAGGTCGCGCAGGGCAACACCGCCGTCCTCACCCGCTACGGCATCGTCCTCGACAAGAACGCCACCGCCCAGGAGGCGCTCGCCGCGCTGCAGGCGCGCTTCGGCGGCCAGGCCGAGGCCTACGCCGCGACCGCGCAGGGCTCGGCGGACCGCCTCGCGACCGCCTGGGAGAACGCGGTGGAGTCGGTCGGCGGCGCCGTCGGGGGTGTCCTTCCGATCGTCGCGAACGCCGCGACGGCCTGGTCCGGGTTCGGACGCGAGGGCATCGTCGCCGCGGGAGCGGTCGCCACCTTCGCGAGGGCGGGCAAGGGCACCGTCCCGGTGCTCACCGGCCTGCGCACCGCCGTCACGCTCCTCGGCGGCGCGCTCAAGGCGCTCTTCCTCAACCCGATCGGCATCGCGATCCTCGCGGTCGCCGCGCTCGCTGTCGGCCTCAAGCTCCTGTACGACCGCAGTGAAGGCTTCCGCCGGATCGTGAACGCGGTCGGCGACGCGCTGCGTCGCGTGTTCGGCCCGATCCTCTCGTGGCTGGGCGACCGGCTCGGCGATCTTGGCAAGGCGCTCGGCCTCGTGGGCGACGACGCCGAGCGGAACCTCGGCGAGGACTTCGAGGACTCAGCCGCGAGAGCGAAGAGCGCGATCCGCGGGATCGGCGACGAGCTCAGTGACCTCAATGAGATGTTCAAGCCCGCGGGCGCCGACCAGACCGAGAAGTTCCTCCAGGCCATCGGCGCCGACCCGGCGCTGATCAACTCCGCGCTCGACGCTCTGTACAACACCGTCGGGGCGGACCAGGCGACGCGCTTTCGGAAGGTGACGGACCGCGCGTTCAAGGACCTCTCGGAGCAGTTCGAGCAGTCCGACGCGTACAAGGAAGCGAAAGAGAACCTTCGGAGCGCGCTCGCGATGAGCGAGAGCGACTTCGCCAAGCTCTCGGCGTCGCTCGGCAAGACGCCGGCGCAGTACATGGCCGAGCTCAAGCGCAACTCCGCGGACGCCGACCGGCTTCTCGAGCACTACCAGGCGCAGCTCGAAGCCGCGATCGGCAAGGCCCGCGAGCGCGGCCAGACCGAGCTCGAGGAATCGAAGGCCGCCTCGCAGCGCGTCGCCGACCACATCACCGCGCTCCACGACCTGCGCGCCGCGTGGGCCGATGCCGATGAGGCCGCCATCACCTACTACCGCGACGTGCTGCGCGGCGGCCCGCCGCGCGCGACCCCGATGAGCCCGCTGAACCGCGAGCTGCAGTCCGGCGGCGAGCTGCCGGCGCGCTCGCTCTCGGTCGTCGTGAACCAGAGCCTCGCGTACTCGGGCGACACGCGGGCGATGGCCGCCGGCGCCGCGGGCGAGGTCGTCGACGCGGTGACCGAGGCGATGCGCCAGCAGCTGCGGCGGATCGCGTAATGGCGTACCCGGCGCCGCAGATCGGCGGGATCGCGTACTTCCCGCTCGCCGACAACTTCGTCCCCTACCACTACGAGGACGAGCTGCGCGTCACTCCGCTCCTCGGGCGCGACCCGGCTCAGCCCGACCGCAACGAGGTCCTCCAGTCGAGCGCCCGCGGCGCCGAGGTCTGCACCTTCGCCGCGCTGGCCGAAGGCAACGCCGCGAAGGACGCGCTCGTCGCGCTCTGGGGAACGCAGACGACGCACGACCTCGGCGACGGCGCAGGCGCGCGGAGCGTCGCGGTCGTGAAGGTCGAGACCGCGCTCGCCTCGTGGGCCGATCCCGCGACACCGGTGTACGTCGTGACCGTCACGACGCGGACGCGCTGATGCGCGCGCTCACAGCTGCCGAGACGGCGATCCTCAAGTCGCGTTTCCAGGCCGGGGCCGACGGCCACCGCCAGCAGATGAAGCTCACCGCGCGCGTTCAGGTCGCGATGCCGCCGACGCCGCGCAACCCGGACATGCCGTGGGCGGTGAAGATGCCCAACGGCCAGGCCGGGCTGATCTTCCGCGCGGACAACAACGCTTCGGGCGCAGCGGACCTGCGCGTCTTCTTCATCGCCTACCAGACCGAGCACGCGCTCTCGCGTCCGGTGCAGCTCTTCCCGTACAGCACGCTCGCGTACGGCCTGGTCGTGTGGAACGCGCAGCTCCTCGCGGTCTGCCGCGATCCATCGACCGGCGCGCTCCGCTACCGCACCTCGCCCGACAGCGGCGTCACCTGGACCGCCGAGGCCGCGCTCGGATCGCTCACGTACGCGATCGGCGAGGTCCAGTGGGGCGGCGGCGCCTCGCCCTCCTTCCAGGTCACGACGGACAAGGTCGGCGCCGCGCTCTACCTCTTCTCGAAGAACAGCGCGAACAACCAGCTCATGTACCGCACGACCTCGAGCAGCGACCCGGCACAGGGATGGAGCGCGCTCACGTACAGCGGGCTCACCATCCCGAGTCTCGGGCGCAACTACGGCGGCCCGAGCGCGCGCAATCAGGGCTTCCAGCGCGCGTTCGTCGTCTGCGAGAGCAAGACGCCGGGTACCTGGGGCTGCGCCTGCGAGTCCGACGACGGCGACTGGCACGCCAACCACATGTGCACGGTCGGCACGCTCGGCGGCGCCTGGACGCGGCGGCTCAACGCCGGCTACGGCGGCGGGCTCTCGGGCGGCCAGGGCGCGAACGGGATGCTGTTCCTGGATCGGCTCGGTGACCTGCTCTTCTATGTCATCAGCGACAACGGCGACAGCGCGACGGCGTACCGCTCGACCGACAGCGGCGCGACGTGGACGAGCCTCGGCGAGCAGATGCCCGCGGGCACTGTCGTCGGGATCGGCGGCGGCAGCGGCGCCACGGTCCCGCAGTACGACTTTCAAGAGTACGCCTGGTCGCATCTGGCCGGCGGCGGTGTCTGCCTCCAGGTGAGCGCGCTGAAGGCCACCGGAAGCGCGTCGACCGCGAACCTCCTGCGCATCTTCGGAGTCGGCGCGAGCAGCACCTTCAAGACGTACGACACGACGACCACCGACGTGTCCGACCGCGTCATCGCCATCAGCACGCAGAAGGACGCCGACCTCGACGCCGGCAGCTGCAACGTCGAGCTCGCCAACGTCGACGGCGCGTGCAACCTCCACGACCCGGCCGCGGCGCTGTACTCGTACCTGCGCCCGAACGCGCGCATCGAGATCTGGCAGTGGCACGGCGACGCCGCGAACAAGGTCAAGACCTTCACCGGGATCCTCTCGCAGCCGCAGCAGAGCCACGCCCAGCAGCGCGTGACGCTCGTCGCGCTCGATCGGGGCAAGAAGCTCATCAAGCAGACGGTCGTGCTGAGCGCGCCGCAGGACCTCAGTCAGCCGGGCTACGCGCGCGACATGGGCAACTACGTCTACCTGAACAAGACGGTGAACGAGGTCCTCGACGACCTCCTCAACAAGGCCGGGCTCTCGCCGGCGCTCGACCGCGCGTGGTACCCCTCGACCTACGTCTTCAAGGAGCTGAAGTTCCAGTCAGGCTCGCTCATGGCCGCGGCGAAGGACGCCGCGAAGGCCGCGGGTCTGGTCCTCTGGGCCGACGAGGACGGCATCTTCCGTACCGCGCCCCTGGTCACATCCCCCGGCGCGTCCGTCTGGACCTTCCGCGCGCGCGAGGACGTCACCGACCTCGCGACCGAGGTCGACGACGACGCGACGTACACGCGCGTGCGCGTCATCGGCAAGGCCAACCTCGGCGCGAAGTACCTCAGCGAGCAGTTCGTCTGGCCCGGGCTCGGCGCGCCCGCCGGCATCGAGTACGACAAGACGACCAAGACGGTCTGGTACCTCGACTACGACCGGCACCTCTACCGCCTCGACCCCGCGGCGAACATGGCGGTGCTCGAGGACACCGACCTCTCGGCGTGGCTCGTCTGGCCCGACGGCATGGCGGTCGACCCGCTCGACGACCACCTTTGGATCAGCGACGGCTTCGATGCCTCGCTCGGCAACAACGCAAGCCGCACGTACCGCAAGATCGACCGCACCACCAAGGCGACGCTGCTCGGCCCGTTCACCAACCCCGACGGCGACCACTGCGGCATCCACGCCTACGACGCCGGCGGCGGGACCGTCCGCCTCTACATGACGACATACACGACCGGGAAGCTCGTGCGCATGAACACCGACGGCACCGAGAACTCGCGCGTGAACTCGCCTGTCGCGCTGCCGACGGCGATCACCTCGGACGGCGCCGGCGGCTATTACCTCTCGGCCTGGGACCAGTCCGACCTCTTCCAGGTCGCCTTCGACGGCTCGATCACCAACCGCATAGCGCAGCCGCAGAAGAACGCCAACGAGGTCGGCCTGGTAGGCGACGCGTCCGTCTTCGACTTCGGCGACCTCTACCAGGTCTTCCGCGACCAGAACACGATCGTGAAGTACGCCGTCGCGGGAACGCCTTCGAGCGCGCCGACCGCGACGCTCGCCGAGGCGGTCGATAGCGACCTCGAGGACGAGCTCTCCGGCGAGCGGCGCTACCTCCAGGTCGTCGACCTCGGCATCACCGACCTCGCGATGGCGCAGTACACCGCGAACCGTCTCCTCAGCGCCGCGCGGCAGTACCGCTACCGCGTCACGAAAGGCGCGGTCGGCCATCCCGGGCTGCAGCTGCACGACCGCGTGACGCTCTCCTCGCCCGCCGACGGCATCGCGAGCGACTGGATCGTGCGCGCGATCCGCGCGGACCAGACCGCCGAGGCCGGCACGTACCTCATGGTCTGCGTGCTGGAGCCGGCGTCATGATCAGCCGCCACCCCGCGCATCTGGCCGAGCTCATCCGCCGCAGCGGCGCGACGGTGAAGGTCGACGAGATCCTCGCCGGCGGCGCGCCGCAGATCACACCCGGAGCGGGCACCCAGACCGGCGAGGCCGCGACGCTCGAGGTCGTGCTCGACGGCGGCGGCATGCCGCTGGCCGCGGGGATCAAGTGCGACGTCGTGGTCGACTTCGACTGCACGGTCACCGGCTGGACGCTCCTCGGCGACCAGGCGGGCTCGATCCGCATCGACCTGTGGAAGTCCACGTATGCGACCTTCCCGCCGGTCGTCGCGGGGACCATGCCCGGCGCGAACGCGAACAAGCCGCAGGCCACCGGCGCGGCGAAGGCCCAGGGCGGCGTGAGCGGCTGGAGCGCAAGCGCGATCGCCGCAGGCGAGATCGTGCGCGTGAACGTCGACACCGTCGCGACCTTCACCCGCGTGACGCTGGGCCTGACGTTGAGGCGGACGTAGCGGTGCTGCGCTTCATTGAGTCGATGCAGCAGAACGGCGCGGGCAATCCGACCACGCCGAAGTGGGACAACGCCTTCGGCTACAACGTGAACCCCGGCCGCTACGCCGGCACGTACTGTCTCGGCAGCGACTACGGCGACCGCGGCGGGTACAAGTCGCTCGGCGTCAACCTCGCGACCGCGATCGTCGGCGTCGCCTTCATGGTCACCAGCCGCCCGGGCGATCCGGGCAACCCGCTCCTCGAATGGTTCGACGGAGGCACGCGCCAGCTGTCGCTCTACAACGACGCCAGCGGGCGCTTCCGCGTGTACCGCCAGGACGGCGGCGGGGCGCTCCTCGGCACCGGCACCTTCTCGCTCCCCGTCGGCTCGTGGGTCTACGTCGAATGGAAGGTCGCCTTCGCGACCGGCGCGACCGGCTCGGTCGAGGTTCGGGTAAACGGCGTCACCGACATCGCGGTGAACAACGTCCAGACCACGACGAGCGGGAACGCCTGGGCCAACAAGCTCAACCTTGCGGGCTCGCGCAACTTCGGCGGCGGCAACTCGCAGCGCTACCAGGACCTCTACGTCCTCGACAACACCGGGGCTCAGAACAACGACTTCCTCGGCGACTGCCGGGTCGAGCTGCGCGTGCCGAACGCGGACGGCGCGATGCAGCAGTTCGCGACCGTCGTGCCCGCGACCGCCGGCCACTACGCGAAGGTCGCCGAGATCCCGCACGACGGCGACACCAGCTACGTCGAGGACGCGACGGTGGGCAACGTCGACACGTACCTGCGCGCGGCGCTGGCGGCGACGAGCGGCGTCGTGCGCGGGGTGCAGTTCTCGACCGTCGCCAAGCGCAGCGACGCGGGCCCGAAGACGATCGCCGGAGCCGTGCGCATCGGAGGCGTGAACTACTTCGGAGGCGCCAAGACGCCCTCGACGACGTACACCGTCGAGGACAACCGCGACATCCTCGAGCTCAACCCCGCGACCGGCCTTCCCTTCACCATCGCCGACGTCAACTCCAGCGAGTTCGGCTTCAAGGTGAACTCGTGACCGCCGGCCGGGTGACGCAGGCCGCGGTCGAGATCCTCGAGGGCCCGGACGACGCGAAGGTCCGCGTCACCAGCGCGCCGCTCGAGGTCGCCGAGAACCCGACGGATGCGAAGATCCGCGTCACCCAGGCGCCGGTCGAAGTGCTCGCGAATCCGACCGACGCGCGGATCCGCGTGACCCAGGCGGCGGTCGAGGTCCTCGAGCGGCCGAGCGACGCGCGCATCCGCGTGAGCCAGGCCGCGGTCGAACTGCTCATCGGCCCCGGCGCCGCGGGGCCGAACCCGCGCGCCTGGGCGTTCATCGCGGGATGAGACGGCCATGAGCCTCGAGCAGTTCATCGCCTCGGGCGCGACGGCGCTGACGCTCTCGCTCTTCTTTCTCTGGATGCTCGTGACCGAGCGCATCGTGCCCAAGGGCCGCCTCGAGGACGAGAAGGCACGCACGGCGCAGGCCGAGGAGCGCGAGAGCCGCGCCATCGCCGGCTGGGAGCGCCAGACGCAGGCGACGGACAAGCTCGCGGTCGCGATCGACGCGTACCGCGCCGCGGTGGAGGGCCGACGTGCGCCTTCCGTCTGAGCTGCGCCGACTCCTCCACCTGGACCGTGTCGAGGGCGAGCGTCCCGACGACCGCGCGCGGCGCGAGCGGCTCGAGCGGCAGGAGGTGCGACACCGCCGCGCGCTCGAGCACGCCGAGGAGGTCATCGCCGAGGTGCGACGCGCGCAGCAGCTCATCGAGGGGCACCGCGGATGAGCCTGATCGATCTTGTCGTGCTCGCCTTCGTCCTCGCGCCCGCGGCAGGGATCGCCGCGAGCGCGTACTTGTGGCTCCTGTACCGCTCCGACCCCAGGCGGCCGCGCTCATGGCTCCTCCTCATGCTCGCGCGCGGCGCGACCGCGGTGAACGCCGCCGGCCTGTACTTCGCAGCGCTCGCCGCGGTGCGTCTCGCCGGCGCCGACGTGCCGCGCTGGACGTTCGTCCCCACCGCGCTCGCGCTGCTCCTCCTCGAGGCCGTCCCCGTCTACAGCGCCGCGGTCATGTACGGCCGCGGCCGCGCCGGAAGGACCAAGCGATGAAGGCGCTCGTGCACCGCAGCCACCACTCGAGTTCGCGGCCAGACGGCTGGAGCGGCGCGCCGGATGAGGCCCGCTACATCAGCGAGCTCATCGACCGGCTCATCGCGGTCGCCGCGCCGCTCGGCGTCGCGATCGTCACCGTCGACGGCGACCTCGAGGACCACCCCGAGTTCCACGACCCGAGCTACGAGCTCTTCTGGGCGCCGCACTACGAGAGCGACACCCACGGCCCGCGTGGGTCGGGCTGGTTCTGGGGCCGCGCCGCGCGTTCCCTGACCGGACCCGAGGACGACCGCCTCGGTGCGATCTTCGAGCGCCGCTACCGCGAGCTGACGTCCGCGACCGGCGGGCCGCCGCAGCGGCAGGACTGGATGACCGTGAACGTCACCGACTACTACGGCTTCCGCCTCGACCGCGCGGTGCCCGGGATCCTCACCGAGCTCGGCATCGGCGCACCTGGCGCGCATGACCACGACTGGCTCCGCGCGCGCATCGATGACATCGCGCGCGCCATCGCGCTCTCAATCGCGGAATACGGCGGCATCTGGCCGCGGAGGGAGGTGGATATGGACGCCGAGCAGGAGAAGAAGGTCATCGACGCGATCGTCGAGACCGGCAAGCAGGTCGCGGCCTCGGCCGCCGTCTACGTCGCCCGCGCGCAGCGCGGCCTCGACGTCGAGACGGGCAAGCCGTTCGATCCGAGCCATCCACCCGTCGACCTGCGCGTACGCACATAGAAGGAGGACTCACGTGGAAGCGACACAAGCTCTCGCGCTCACCATCGCCGGCATCGTGCTGCCGGTCGTCCAGGAGAAGCTCGCCGGCGCGAAGATCGAAGGCGCGCCCGCGATCTGGCTGAACTTCGCCGCCGCGGTCGCCATCGCGGTCACCGCGACCGTGCTATCGGGCGGTCTCGGCTCCTACGACCCGAGCGACCCGATGGCCTTCGTCGGGGCGATGCTGGGCAAGGCTGCCGGCATCTTCGCGCTCGCGCAGATCGTCTTCCACTCGGCTCAGCCTGCGGTCGCCAAGATCGGAGGCACATCCTCCGCGCAGTAGAGCCGACCCCGGCGACATCGCGGCTGATGAGGTAGGTCGGTAGCCTATCCCCCGGGAAGGGTGATGCCGTGACGACCATCATGGGCCTGCTCAACCAGATCGGTGAGAAGGAAGTCGTGCTGCCTGCGATTCAGCGCGACTTCGTGTGGAGCGAGCCGCAGACTGCGAAGCTGCTTGATTCGATCATGCGCGGCTACCCAGTCGGGATCGTCTTGCTGTGGGAGACGTACACCGACATCCAGTACCGGCCCTTCGTAGCCGACTTCCGCAGCGGCACCGTTCACTCCTACGACGACAACACGGCAAGACGGCGCATCAGAGTGGTGCTGGATGGCCAACAGCGGCTCCAGTCGCTGTACATCGCCTTGCGAGGGAAGCGTGACGGCCGCGAACTGTACCTCGACGTTCTCAGCGGAGAGGACTCTGACAACGTTGCAGACGATCGCTATCTCTTCGAGTTCATGTCGCATGAGCAGGCGGAGCGCCGGAACGCTGCGACGGTGAAGGAGCGGAAGGCCGCGAACGACGACAACGACACTCCGTACTGGTGGAAGTCGGCGCGCGAACTGTTCGGAATGACGGCGCGCGAGCGTAAGGACTTCGTGAAGGAGACGACGCGGCGCCTGCGACTCACCGACGACCAGGAGCTTCTGCTGGACTCGAATCTTGCGACGTTCGATGAGGTCCTGACCCGCGATGAGAACATCCTCAAGCTGTCCACGATCGACGAGAACCTTCCTGCGGACAGCCCTTACCGGAAGTCCGAGGCCGACGTGCTCGAGATCTTCGTGCGGGTCAACCGCGAGGGCACGCCCCTGAGCCGGTCGGACTTGATCTTCAGCATGCTCAAGTTGAGCTGGAAGGAATCAGCTGAAGGGTTGCCGGAGTTCGTCGACGCCATCAACGAGGGCAATTCGTTCAGCCTCGACACCGACTTCGTGGTGCGCTGCTTGTTCTCCGTCAGCGACCTGGGGAGCCGCCTTGACCTGGATCTCCTGCGGAAGAAGAGCAATGTCGAGGCGCTGAAGGCGAACTTCGGCCGGTGCTGCGACGCGATCCGGTCGGCGGTGGACTTCGTCCGGCGTGAGTGCAAGGTCGAGAGCAGCAGCCTGCTCGGTAGTGCTCACACCCTCATCCCCTTCGTCTACTACTTCTTCCACATTCCCAAGCACGACGTCCCCAACGACCAGGTTGATCGCGTCCGGACGTCCATCTACCTGGTCGCGCTGGCGCGACCGTTCTCCCGCTACTCGGAGAGTCGGCCAGGCAACTTCATTCGCCAGAACCTCCAGCCGCTCGTGAAGAAGCGCGACCGGAACTTCCCACTGGAAGACACGATCGACCGCGTCCGGCGCTGGGAGAAGGTGCAATCAATCGGTGAGCTCGCGCAGGCCAACGTGGCCCTAACGCTCCATCTCATCCAGGGATTGAGCGGAGCGGCTGTTCAGTACAAGGGCAACGCGCCCGAGGTGGACCACATCTTCCCGCGGTCGGAGCTGCGAGCGAGAGAAGTGGATGAGGATCTCATCAACGACCTGGCCAACTTCTGGATCCTCATCCAAGGAAAGAACAGGAACAAGAGCAACCGCAAGCCGAGCGAATACTTCGCGGACGTTAGCAAACGTCAACTCAAGGACGCTCTCATCGATCCGGATTTGCTCGATTACCGGCTGTACAAGCGGTTCATCGCGATGCGGCGTGAGGCAATCGTCGAACGGCTCGGGGAGATGCTTGGCTTAGGGGACGCGGACATCCGCGGGCAAGACTGAGCTAGGTCGCGATTGCCGTTGAGGCGGCTGCCTCCTTCAACACTAGACGCAGTTTCGCGGCGTCGCCGCCTTCTCCGACGATCAACACCTTCTGCCTCCAGCGCTCATCAGCGAGATCGAGGCGCATCACGTCATCGCCGTCGACGACGATGAACTCGATCTTGCCGAAGGCGTCGGCGTGCGCGTCCGCGTACCTGGCGAGGCCAAACGCCTTTGCGGCGGCATCGGCCAAGTCGGTCATATGCGGCTCCAGTAGGTCCACAACGACGTTGCCCTTGCGGTCACGCCGGAGCACGAGGAAGTCCGGATACTGCGGATGCTCCTCGCCTTCGCGCCAGTACGGAATGGTGAGTGACCACGGCTTCCGCGGTGGATTGCGTAGCCAGGCTACCGTCTCCTTCCGAGCGATCTCGTCGCCGATGACTCGTGTCTCCCACTTGTTGAACTTGCTCGGGTACATCCCCGAACGATCGATATACACGTGCGCCTTCCAGCGCTTCTCGGCGCTTGTGACCTGGATGACGTCGGGGTAGGGCTCGCGGTCGACCAGCTCTGACCGTGTTGCCATTCCCCGTATCTCGGCGTAGCCAGCGCGCTCGCCCTCGGGCAACGCGCTGATCTCGGCGCGCCACTTCCGTAGCCACGCCTGGGTCGTTGCCCGCGCGGATTCCTCGAGCGCTACCGGTACCGCGAGATCGCTCGCTAGGGCGATGGCCTCGAGCTTCGCTAGCTCCACGGCCGATGGATCTGCGTCGACGCGCCGACGCCACCAGCGTTTGTGGAGCCCTTCGCCAAAGCGCTTTCCCGCCTCCTCGAACTGTTCATCGATGTCCTCAGCTGCGCGCCTGAGGGTCCGCTCTTCAAGGTCGCCCTCCTCGGCGACGCCGAGCCGAACGCGTCGGCCTCCCGTCTCCACCGATGCTGCCTCCGCGATGAACCTCTGGAAGTCCTGGGCTTCCTCGCGTCTGGAATATTCCGCGTCGAGGACGCGCAGTAGGATCTCCCACGCCTCATCGGTTGCGTCCGCGTCCAGGCCATCATTGGTCAGTAGGAAGGCGAGCTTCACGAGACGCTTCACTTCACTTGTACGGCGGGACTTGGGAACGAAGTACGACGGCAAACCGGAGAGGGCCGCGAACCAGGGGTCGCTCTTCGGTGCTCTGGTCAGGTCGATGACGTCCTCGCCGCGGCGCACCTCGACCGGCAGGCTCGTGTCAGGGTCGCCGCCGGTGAGCTTCGCGACCACCTTGTCGAGGTTCTCGGGATCGTAGTGCGGCAGGAACAGCGACACACTGTTCAGTGCCTCGTCTGCCTCGATTCGCCGCGCTAGCGGCGTGCGGACCATACGGCCAACGAGCTGCGCGATCGATGTGGCGTCGAGCGCGGACCGGAACGACATCATCGTCTCCGCGGCAGGACAGTCCCAACCGGTGTTGAGGCTCGTCTTGAAGAACACGACGCGGACGTCAGGGTCGTCGACAACCTCGGAGGGATTCAAGTGCCGCAGTTCGGCGTCGCCAATCGTGGCGGATCTGCCCTCTTGGAAGGCGTGGGCGAACGCGCGCGGAGGCAAGAGCTTCGATGCATTATTGCCGACCGACCTCCGGATGGTTTCGACGCACTGCTCGAGTTTCGTCTTGGTGAGCTGCTTCGCGGTGCCATCCTCGACCTGCACGACGAAGATTGGTCGCACAACTGGGTCGCCGCTGCGTGCGCAGAACTTCTCCCAACGGTTCCAGCTCGCGTGCCACGCTTCCGCCGCCTGCCCCAGGAGCGTGTAGTCGCTGGTCTGCGCGCGCTTGGGGTGGCGGATGTCGATGAACTCCTTCAGGAGACCCGAGGCGCGCACGTCCTCTGACGGCACCTCGATTGGGCGCTGCACGCGGCCTGTGGTACCGATGACACGCTGGAAGCGCTCAGGCGTCGCCGAGATCCCAGCGATGAGCGGAATCGGTGGCAGCCCGTCTGGGGGGCTTCCCTTGATGAACTTCTGCACGATGGTCGCGGCTTCGTCGCGCGCGGCGGGCCGCTCGACCGTACCCCGGTGCGCCTCGTCAATGAAGAGGAACAGCTCGTGGCCGTGTCGCGCGACGGTGTTGGCGAGTGCCTGCCAGATAGTGAAGTTCCGCTCGTCTCCGGCCTTCACGAGCGTCGCGTCTTTCCCCAGTTTCTGGATGTTCAGGAAGTAAACGCGGCCGGGCGCGAGCGCCTCCTCGTCGAAAGCTGAACCGATAACGACGAGGTCCGCCGGCCCCAGCAGCGAGCTGGAAGCGAGCATCTTCTTCCGCGTTTGCTCGTTGAGCTCCGGCTGATCGCTTAGCCACAGGAAGGTCGCATCGCGCCATGCCGGTTGCGTGTTGTCACCCTCGAGGATTCGCTCGATCACGGCGGTCGCGATGAGCGTCTTCCCGGAGCCGGTCGGCGCGGTGAGCCATGCGGCCTGCGCGCTCCGCGGTGACTCCTTCACCTCCTGCGACGCGCGCCGCAGGGCCGCTGTGAACTGCTCGACCGCGCGCTCCTGGAAGTCCTTAAGGAGAATCTTCATGCGAACTGATCCACGTTCACGCGGAAGCTGCGCAGGTAGTCTCGATAGAGCATCGACGGCTTGATGTGCCGGGGTAGGCGCGCGCTCATCTCTGCATACGTCGCCTCGGAGTCAGTGATGAGCCAGACGCGAGTGACCTCCGGATGCTTCTTGAGCTCCTCGGCGAAGGAGCGGAAGTGCTTCTCGTCGAAGAGGACGCCGTAGCGGGCGCCGTCAGGCAAGCTGAAGGCCAGCTTCCGCTTCTTGTCTCGTGGACCGGTCGCGCCCGCGGCGAGCCACACCAACGGCAGCAGCCCATCGTCACAGCGGCCGAGATCGACATCATCCGGGTCCACGTAGTTCAGATCGAAGAACTCGACGTTCTCTTTGAATCCGGCGATCTCCTTGGGCAGCGTCTTTCCGTCCGCACTCACGCCCTTGATCACAGCCTCACAGCGTGGCCTGGTCACCTGCTCGAAGATGCCCTGCGCCTCGAACTGCGGGTCGCCGCGGTAGTGACCTGCCGCGTACAGCTTCCGCGCGCTCTCTGCGTCGACCTCGTTGTTCGTCACCAGAATGCACTGCCGCGCGCCACCATCCTGGGCATTGAGAAGGGAGACTGAGTGCAGGGTCGTGCCTGAGCCCGCGAAGAAGTCGAGCACGATGGCATTGGGCCGATTGCCCACGATCGCCGCGATGCAGTCCCGCACGGCGTGGACCGACTTCGGGAACGGGAACTTCCTACCTCCGATCAATGTGCGGAGCACATCTGCGCCGTAGGCGCCGGCATCATGCGTGGTGCGGTGCCAGATCGTTTTGATGTGCCTGGACTTCGGTGCGGTGTATCGCACGTCCACGACGTTCCGCGTCTCATCGCGCCCGACGATCTCCAGCACGCCCGAGGCGATTTGCTCTTGCGCGGTGCGCGCGAGGTACGAGATGCCCCAGGTGCGCCGCTTCGCGTCGTACTCGCCGAGCGCCACGTAACCGAGGTCGATGAGCTTCTTCAGCGTGGTTGGTCCCACGCCCCAGTTCCCCAGCGACCCATCTCGGCGCACTGGCCACGCCGGAGCGAGACCACGGTTCTTGCGGTCGAACACCGGCTTCTCCGTAACCGGCAACAGCGGCTCGCCGACATCGACGACCGCGCCGCGTTTCGGGTCGACGAGCACGGGGTAGAACATCTTCTTCCGGTCCTCGCGCCGCGAGTTCGTACCCGACCGCAGCAGACCCTTCCAGCGCGGGCGCCGCCCACCCTCGTCATCGTCCTCCTCGTCGCTGAGCGGCGTCAGGAGGTCGTCGCCGATGCTGCCGACCGCGCCGTCGCCCATGAAGGTGAAGAGCGCGTATTCCTCGACGCGCGAGAACCGCTCCTGAGTCACGCCCTTCGGATTCACGACGATTGAGACCATCTGTCGGTACGCGTCCTTGAACACGTCCTCGAGGAGCATCCCGAGGTGGTGGAGCTCGTGCTCGTCAATCATCACGATGAGAACCCCGTCAGGTCTCAGCAGGCGCTTCGCGAGCTCCAGGCGCTTCTGCATCATGCTCAGCCACTTGCTGTGACGCCAGACGTCGTTCGAGTCGACGTAACTGTTGTTGTATCGCCAGTCGCGCGCGCCGGTGTTGAACGGCGGGTCGATGTAGATGCAGTCGACGCGCCCTTCGAGCAGGTGCACGAGCAGCTGTAGCGCGTGGAAGTTCTCGCCATTGATGACGGTGTGGTACGGCCGGTCAGCACCGCCCTTGGAGACGTGCCCTACGGAACGAAGCATCGGGTAAATCGGTTCGCCGAATCGCTTCACGACAAGGAGCTCGCTCGCCGGCAGACGCTCCCGCTCGCCCGCGCGCGGCTGTTCACGCTCGTCCGTCGGTTCGAGCTCGGCGCCCTGCCCGTTCAGGCTGGCGACGCGAAAGAGCGCGCCGCCCTCGAGGTCTCTGCGGCGCTGAACGAGCGATCCCACGCGCACCGGCACGCCGGCCAACGCCGTGGTCTCGGGAATGTGCTCCTCGAAGACCAGGCCGAACCGCTGCTGGCGCTTCAATTGGAGGACGGCCGCTTGCAGTTCCTTGCGCAGCGCGGCGTCGTCGATGCGCTCAATCAGGTCGTCGAGTCGCGCCAACCGGAGCTATCCCTCCCGAACGGCAGTCCGCGCCCCGCCGCCAAGAGGATATTGGGACGGGCGGGCCGGAGACCACCGCATGTGTTACGAGCGCCCGAGTTCGGGACCCACGGCAGCGATCGCGCACAGGATGACGCCTGCCGTGTGCAGGTCTCTCCAGTTGCGGCTGGTCGCCCCATGTATCGCGACGAGGGCAAGGGCCGTCATGCCGGCGAGCTGCACGTAGCTCCATTCCTTCCTGCCCATCTCACCACCTCCCTCCTCAGCGTCCGCTCTTGGACCCGAGATATGCAGCGCCGAGCACGATGCCGAGAGCGCCAAGCAATAGGAGAAGCTCGGTCTGATCGAGGCCCTTCATCTGTGGGCCGACGAGCACCGATGTGAGGCCGCGCCCACAGCTCGGACAGTGCCCGGTCACCAGAACGTCGACACCGCTCACCGGCTTGCTGCAATGCGGACAGGGACCAAGGATCTGCCCGGCCCGTTGCGCGAGCGTCTGCAGGCTGCGCTCGCGCTCTTGGAGTGACGAGAGCGCTGCGTTCGCCTCGGCGAGTTCAACGCGCGCAGTCGAGAACTCGCGGTCCTGTTCGGCGATCCGCTCGCGCAGCTGGTCCAGCGACGCGGCGTTGGACACGGCTTCCAGGCCGCGCTCGAGGAGGTCGACGACGGCCGCAGTGAGCGTCATGCCGCGCTCACTCGCGTAGGCCTCGACCTGTATCTTCAGGCCGCTGGCGATGCGGGCGTAGACGACGGCCGTCGGGCTGTCAGCAATCACTAGCGATAGCCTAGCATATCGCAAGTCCAGGCTGGGAGAGTTGGTCGGGCAATGGGTCCCGAAGGCGTCGGCTTGTGCCCGACGGCAGAACGTGCTAACAAAGTCGCATGGACAAGCCACCGACCTACAAAGCGGTCTCGGAGGAAATCCGGGCCATCTTCCCGGTCCTCTATCGCGCGTTCGAGGAGGCGACGGCCAAAGCGAAAGACTACTTCGTCAATCAGGGCCGTCCGATCGACTGGCAGCTCTACCCGGATCTCGTTCGGTACGAGGCTAAGGTCCTGCTCGTCCGGGCGGGCCATGACGCCCAATACGAGATGGAGGAGCTCTCGCGGAACGGGCTGATGGCGGTGTTCTTTGGGTACCCGACGCGGATCCGCAAGGCGGACAACGGAACGGTCCCGCTGCCGGGGAATTCCCAGCCGTACATGGGCCATTTGAATCAGCAGGCGTGGCTTTCACTCGATGGCGAGCGCAAGTGGAACCTCATGGCCCTTTGGGACACCACGACCCTCGGCCTCCTCAGCTCCATAAAGCTCGCCCTGACCGCATCGGCGACGAAGACGAGCGTGGAGAACTACTGGATCGAGACAATCCCACATCCAGCCGCTGCTCAGCAGCCTCCGACTCCACCGGCTGAAGGAAAGACCGAGGTCGAACGCGAAGACATCGACATTGGGCCTGCCGCGTCCGAGCGGGACGAGCGGGCGGACGAAGGCAAATGATTTGGGGGGATCGGGTTCGGCTGGTCCGCGAACTTCGCGGACTCACGCAGAGTGACCTAGCCGAGCAGATCGGCATAAGCCGCGTGACCGTCGCACATATCGAGACCGGTCGCGCGCAGCCATCGGACGCGGTCGTTGAGACGTTGGCGCTGCGGACGGGGTTCCCGCCGGCGTTCTTCCGACAGGGACCGGTGCCACAGCTACCGCTGGGGTCGCTGCTCTTCCGAGCGAGACGTGCAACGACCAAGTGGGAATTCGCGCAGGCGCAGCGATACGGCGAGCTCGTGTACGAGTGCGCCGAGACTCTTGCCCGGCGCCTCTCGCACAGTCCCGCAATCCGGCTCCCGCGATTTGCGCATGACCCCACGGGCCGGCTCACCCCTGCGTCATCGGCCCAGGTGACGCGCGGGGCGCTCGGATTCTCGCCGGTCGCCCCGATCGGGAACCTCGTCACTGCCGTGGAGAAGGCGGGCGTGTTCGTTCTGGCGCTTCCGACGAGCCTCGAGAAGCGTGACGCGTTCTCGACCTGGGTCCAGACCACTGAGGGTCTGCTGCGTCCGCTAATCGCGCTCTCGACCCGCGTCCCGGGTGACCGGCTCCGGTTGAGTCTCGCGCACGAGTTGGGGCACCTCGTCCTTCATCAGGAAATGGCCGGCACGCTCGATGAGATCGAAGAGCAGGCGCGACACTTCGCGGTCGAACTCCTGATGCCGCGAGAGGCAATGGTCGTTGAGATTACCCAGCCCGTGACGCTCACCAGCCTCGCCGAACTCAAGCCCAGGTGGGGCGTCTCGATCCAGGCGTTGATCATGGCGGCACGCGACTACGACTTGGTGACCGACCGTCAGAAGCGATATCTCTTCGAGCAGCTCGGGGCGATGGGCTGGCGGACAAGTGAACCGATCGCCATCACTCCGGAGAAGCCGCGGACCCTTCGCAGAATGGCCGAGATCGCGTTCGGTGAGACCGCCACCGCGGAGCGCCTCGCAGAGGCAATGAGCATTCCGGTACCGCTTGCACGGGACATCCTCGATGCCCACGCGGCGAAGTCGGAGATGCCCGCGATTGGCGGCCCCAAGCCGGACACGAGGAAGGTCGTGCACTTCACGCCGCGTCCGCGCGCAGTTCCGTAGCAGTCCCTCATCCGGAGTCCTGCGCGGGTGGTGCCGCCTCAGGACCGGTGAGCAGTCCGACGAAAGGGGTACCACCACCGTGGCGAGGCATCGCACATTCAACGCAGACCGCTTCCTGGACAAATTCGAAGGCAGGGAACCTCTGCTTCGCGGGTACGTGGGAATCTGGGACGGTCACCTGCAGGTGGATGCAACGAAGCTGGACGTTCCCCGGTTCAAGGAGTTTCTCGTCAACGGGGATGGTGACGGCAAGGACGAGCTGCTCGAGGGGCTCTATCGGGCGTACGACCTTTCGACAGAGCGCGGCCATGAGGATCTCGTCGCCGCCTGTCGCGCTTATCCGGACTACGACCCCGACCCCCAGGGAGAGCTTCCCGTCGAGTGCCTCAGCCTGAAGGTGCGCTCTGAGAATGAGGACGCGTTCAACCTCGCCTACGACCGGAACACGCTCTGGATCGCCGAGCGGTTCTCGATCTTCCGAGGGAGCAAGGCGAAGGCTATCGCCGATGTTCCGGCGGCAGCCGACCGGTTCCAGCTTAAGCTCGCAGAGCTGTTCCAGGAGGCCAAGAAAAGCGACCGCGTCCTGGTGCGTCAGTACCAGGAGGGCCCGTACACCAACTTCATCGTCTACCACGAGAAGCGCACCACGGTTGAGCTCATCTTCAAGGGGACGAAGACCCGACCAAAGGTGTCGCCGACGGTGCTGCGGCCCGCCCAGCAGGACTTCATCAGCTACAACCGCGAGACCGGGCAGGTTGAGATCGAAGCGCGGTTCGAAAGTGAACAGGCCGCGCTGCGTAAAAGCTTCGGCGAGTGCTGCCTCGGGGATGGGGACTTCTTCGAAGGAACTGACGCGGCGAACCGGATCGATTTGGCGAAGATTGCTGAGCCTGACTTCAGCATGGATGTGGACGACGAGCACGCAGCCGCGCTTGTCGAACTGCAATTCAACCTCAAGCAGCAGCACGCGCCATCGTTCCTCGTCCGCTCCAAGAACGTCCTGGAGACCTTGGACCGCAACTACCTGCGCAAACGGATCGCGGGGGCGACCATCCGCCGGGCCGTGTTCAAGATCACCTTCCCCGACGACCGCCGCGGCAAGCGCGTTGAGCTGGCGGGGACCAACACGGTGAAGTTCAGGCGAGCCACGCACGCCGACGAGGTCTTCCGCTATCTGACGAACTGGGGCGTCCTCATTGGCTGAGTCGCTCCTCGGCTTCATCCTCGCGCGCCTGGACCAGATCGAGTCGCCCGTGTTCCTCCATCGGGAGCTGGAGCGGTTTCCCGCCCGCGACCTCGCGGCCTTGCTATCTGAAGGTCTTCTCCGGGAAACGTCGAGGGCGACCGAGATCCCCCGTCCCGCGCATCTTCCGGCGGGCGGCGACCTGATCATCCGTCCGACATCCAAGGGCCTCTTCGGCGTCGCGGACGAAGACGACTACTTCATCCCGATCGCGTTGACCGACGACGACGTTCGCCAGTACGAGGTGTCGCTCGCGCAGCTCGTCGCGCGCATCCGCCGCGAGAATTCGATTAGCGGCACCGGCTTCGACCGCCGAGATGGTCTCGTGCCCCTCGGTCAGAAGGCAGTCGAAGGTGTTGGCCAGGTCGAGACCTACCTGGCCTTCCCTAACGAGGATGAGGCCACGCTGCTCTCCCGGTGCCGACGGCTCCAGCGAACGGCAAGCGGGCGACGGACGATCGTTCTCACGCCGCGAGACGTGCCGCTCGCGCCAGAAGGCCGCTCAGAAGTCGATGCCTGCGGTGTGACCGTCATTCCTATGGCCGCGGCTGCCGCCACCGGAAGCTTCGCGATCGACTGGACCGACAAGGACCTCCTGGCTGCGCTCAACTCCCGCAGGTCCGTTCCCGGCACACGGCAGAAGGGCGGCCGACCACGCCTCACGCCGCAGCAGGCGCGTGGGAAGCTGCTTCGCGCGATCGGGCGGTACAAGAAAATCCACAGCGAGGTCGATCTTGTCACCCAGGTCCATGTCGCGAAGGCTGCCAGGGTCAGCCAAGATTCGATCAGCGGCTGGCTCGCCGCCGTCGGTTGGACGATCGAGGACGCCGAGGCCGAGTGGGCTCGACGGAGGCCGAGAAAACCGGAGTAAACCGGAAAAAACCGCCAAAGCGCGACAAGCGGGCGGGGCGAGTGTTCTCCTCGCCTCGCGATGCAAAACGCGACGACGCGCGACGAGGCAACCTCGACCCTCCGCACCGAGGACATCGACGGCGCGGCCTACCTGCTCTCGGAAGGAGCACGGCTCGTCGCGGTCGTGCGCGGTGCGAACGGCTTCAGCGCCTTCGTCATCGAGGGTCATGACGCGCAGGCGCTCGCCGACCGCTACGCCCGCGGCGGCATCCTCGTCGACCTCGATCGCTTCCTCGCCGCGCGCCGCCTGATCCTCGACCGCATCGGACGAGCCCGCAGGCTCGGGCCCACAGCGGGCGATCCAACGCGATGAGCAGCGAGCTTGCGCCGCGTCCGATCGAGGGCGAGTACCGCATCGTCCGCCCGCTGGTCTCGAAGGAGGCCGCGCTCGCGGCCTGGCAGGAGTACCAGGATCTCACGCGCGCCATCCTGCGGGCGAGCGACTTCCAGACCTTCCGCGAGGGTGGCCGCGAGGGGCGCTTCGTCAAGAAGAGCGGCTGGCGCCGGCTCGCGACGCACTACGGCATCTCGATCGAGATGGTCGATGAGCGCCTCGGCCACGAGCACGACGCGAAGGTCTGCGCGCGGATCCGCTTCCCCGAGCAGATGCGCGACGAGCGCGACTGCGGGTGCCCGGTCGTGTTCGCGCGCTACGTCGTCAAGGCCGTCGCGCCGAACGGCCGCGCGGTCACCGCCATCGGCCTGTGCTCGACGGGCGAGAAGAACCGCCGCTTCGTCCGCCAGGACCACGACATCGCGACGACGGCGTACACGCGCGCGGCGAACCGCGCGATCAGCGACATGATCGGCGCCGGCGAGATCTCGGCCGAGGAGGTCCGCGCCACCGGCGAGTTCACGGGCATCTCGCTCGAGGAGCGCGCCGCGGTCAAGGACGCGTGGTCTCGTGCTTCCGAGGATCGCCGGACGGCAACAACGAGCTGGTTGCGCGCGGCGGGCTTCGTCGGCGAGACGGTCGCCGCGCTCTTCAAGGACTTCGCGCTGCGCGCGAGCGACGTCCAGGTCGCGGACCTCATCGGTGAGCTCGCGGACCGCGCAGCCGCCGGTGATCCCGACACGATCCTCGAGGAGGTCGAGGCGCCGTGACGGTCCTCGCCGGCGCTCGGAAGGCGAGTGCCCCGGCTTCGGACGTGGTGCTGGACGCCTGCTTCCGCTGCGGCGAACTGACCGTTCCGACGGTGATTGCGCGCGATCTCGAACGGGACGCGACGGTCGGCGGCTACGTGTGCGCGCGGTGCGGCGCGAGCTGGTTCACCTCGTACCTGCTGAGCGCCGAGGAGCTCGCGCATGTCCTCGCAGCCCGCCGCGCGTCAGGCCGGGCGTGAGCGCTGACCGCTCCGACATCCCCGGCGTCGGCGGCGAAGCATCGCTGTTGAGGTGGTCGCTCGCCGCGAGCATCCGCGCCTCCGGCACGCTGGGGACGCTCGACGTCCTCACCGAGCCCTCCACCGATGACGTCCTGCTGCAGATCCACGAGCGCGACGACGAGGGCGCGCATCTCGTCGAGGCGGCCATCCGGCTGGACGGAAAGGCGGTGCGCGCCCTCTGCCTCCTGCTCGAGCGGGAGGCGGGGCGATAGTCGCTCGGGACATCCTCGCCGCGCTTACGTGCTCGTCGGGCGCGTGCTCGTGCTCCGCGGCCGCGCGGCGCGGCTCGGGGCTCACGCACTGCCCGACCCACGCCGACGACAAGCCGTCCCTGAACGTCAGCGAGAAGGACGGCCGGATCCTCATCCACTGTCACGGGCAGTGCGACCAGGAGACCGTCATCGCCGCCCTGCGCGAGCGCGGCCTATGGCCGAACGGCGACGGCCGCCATGCGTCGGCACCGACGAGGTCGCGCGAGCTGCGGTCGGTCGAGGCGATCTACGTCTACGCCGCGGCCGACGGCGCGCCGCGCTACCGCGTCGTGCGCTACCGCCCGAAGGCGTTCGAGGTCTGGCATCCGAACGGCTCGGGCTGGCTGCGCGGCCTGGGCGGCGCGGAGCTCGTGCCGTACCGGCTGCCGCAGCTCACCGCCGCGGACGCCGGCGCGACCGTCTTCATCGGTGAGGGCGAGAAGGTCGCCGACCGGCTCGCCTCGGCGGGCCTCATCGCGACGACCTCGCCGTTCGGCGCGGGTAAGTGGCCCGCCGCGTGGGGCGAGCGCTATCTGCGTGACCGGCGCGTCGTCGTGCTCCCGGACGCGGACGAGGTCGGCGCGAAGCACGCACGTGCGGTCGCAGACTCCGTCAGCGGCCACGCGGCGAGCGTGCGGATCGTCGAGCTCCCGGAACTGCTCGAGCACGGCGATGTCGTCGACTGGCTCGACGCGGGTCACGCGGTCGCGGAGCTGCTCGCGCTCGCCGCCCAGGCACCCGAGTACCGCCGGCCCGCGGTGACGCGGACCGAGCATGGCTGCACCGATCTTGCGAACAGCGAACGGCTCGTGGAGCGCCACGCCGCCGACCTGCGCTACGTCGACGCGACGCGTCAGTGGCACGTCTGGGACGGGCGCCGCTGGCGGACCGACGACACCGGCGAGATCGAGCGGCGGGCGAAGGACACCGCGCGCGCCATCTACCGCGAGGCCGAGGCCGCGACGAGCGCGGCGCGGCGCAAGGAGCTCGCCTCTCACGCCGTGCGGAGCGAAGCCGCTTCGAAGATCGCGGCGATGATCACGCTCGCGCAGTCCGACGCGCGCGTCGCGCTGCGCGCCGACGATCTCGACGCCGAGCCCTGGCTGCTCAATGTCAGCAATGGGACGATCGATCTCCGCTCCGGCGCGCTGCGGCCGCACCGCCGCGAGGACCTCGTCACCAAGCTCGCGCCGGTCGCGTACGACGCGGAGGCGCGGCTCGAGCTCTTCGACGCCTTCCTCTTCCAAACGTTCGGCGGCGACGCCGAGCTCATCCGCTACGTGCAGAAGGCCGCGGGCTACGGCCTCTGCGGCGACACGCGCGAGGAGGTCATCTTCATCGCGCACGGGCCGACCGGCGGCGGCAAGACGACGCTCGCCGAGGCGCTGCGCGCGGCGCTCGGCGACTACGCGGCGACCGCGGACCCCGAGACGTTCCTGGTCTCGCATCGCGACGGCGGCGCTCCGCGCGCGGACATCGCCCGCCTCCACGGACGGCGTCTCGTCGTCGGGGTCGAGGTCGACCAGGGACGCCACATGGCCGAGGGCCTGGTGAAGCAGCTCACCGGCGGCGACACGGTCGTCGCGCGGCACCTCTACCGCGACCACTTCGAGTTCCGCCCGCAGTTCAAGCTCTGGATCTTCGCCAACGACGCGCCGCGGGTGCGCGACGACGACGACGCGGTGTGGCGAAGGCTGCGGCTCGTGCCGTTCACCCACCCGGTCCCGCGCGAGCAGCGCGACCCGCAGCTCAAGCTCACGCTGCGCGACCCGAAGGTCGGCGGTCCGGCGGTGCTCGCGTGGGCCGTCGCGGGGTGTCTGCTCTGGCAGCGCGAGGGCCTGGGCATGCCGCCGGTGATCGACGTCGCGACGCGCGGCTACCGCGAGGCGCAGGACCCCGTCGCCGACTTCGTCGCCGAGTGCTGCGTCGTCGAGGCAGGCGCGTGGGCGACGGTGGAAGAGCTGTACGCCGCGTACGCGGCGTGGGCGAAAGCCGCGGGCGAGCGGCGCCCGCTCGCGAAGCGCGGCTTCTCGAATCGCCTCGACCGCCACGGCTTCCCCGCGGCGAAGGGCGCGAAGGGTGTCCGGATCCGTCAGGGCATCGGCCTTCGCGAGCAGCAGCGGCTCGTCACTGCCGGCGATCGCCAGGACGACGCGATCCTCGAGGACGAGCCCGACTCGGAGCTGCCGCTGTGACGACCGGGTGGCGCAGCGATCTTCAGGTGGCGCAGCAGACGGTGTTTCCGGAACTTCTCCATAGCAGCGCTATAGAGGGAGTTTCGGAAAGTGCTCCTGCTGCGCCACCCAGGATCCTGCTGCGCCACCCAACGACCTCGCGAGCCCACCCCGGCCTCGAAAGCTGGCGAGCCGGTCCCGGCCCGTCGGAGTCCCTCGCGCCTACATCGCGCCCGGTTTCGCGGGATACCCACCCAGGAACGGCCCGCCGAACGCCCTCTTTGGCCCCGGATACCCACCCGACGCCCGGACGCTCGACTTTCCGTCCCTTCGGGCGAATGTGTTGGCCGGGAGGAAGCGATGAACCGACCTCGCGCCCGAGCGGGCCATGAGCGAGCCGCTGCTGCTCCGCGCCGACGAAGCCGCGAAGCTCCTGCAGATCGGGCGGAACAAGGTCTACGAGCTCGCGGCCGCGGGCGAGATCCCGAGCCTGCACATCGGCCGGCAGCTCCGCATCCCGGCGGAGGGGCTGCGCGAGTGGATCCGCCGACAGGCGGCCGGCGCCGAGCGACGCCGGTGAGGCGCCGACGCGGCGAGGGTTCGATCTACTTCCAGCGCTCGCGCGGTCTCTACGCCGCGGCGGTCGACCAGGGCTACGTGAACGGCAGGCGAAGCCGCAAGATCGTCTTCGGGAAGACGGTCCGTGAGGTCGCTGAGAAGCTTCCCCACCTCCAGGTCGCACGACAGGGCGGGACGCTCCCGAGGGGCAGGAGCCAGAAACTGGGGCCGTACCTCGCGTGGTGGATCGCGCAGCGGCCGCCGAACCGCACCACGCGCGGCTACCGGCAGATTATCGACAACCACATCGCTCCGGCGCTCGGACGCATCCCCCTCGACAAGCTCGCGGCGACGCACATCGACGCGATGCTCAACGTGCTGCGCGGCCGGCTCTCGGACACGACGCGGCACCACATCCGCGCAGTCCTCTCGGTCGCACTCGCGTACGCCGAGCGCAAGGGCCTCGTGGCGCGGAACGTCGCGCGGCTCGCCGAGCCGATCGCGATGCCGAGCTACAAGGGCATGTACCTCGACGTCGCGCAGGCGAATGCGTTCCTCGACGCAGCGAAGGGCCACCGCCTCGAGGCGCTCTTCACGCTCGCCGTGTACCTCGGGATGCGCCAAGGCGAGCTACTCGGACTGCGGTGGAAGGACGTCGACTTCGAGCGCGGGACGATCCGCGTCTTCGGCCAGCTCCAGGCCGAGCCCGGGCGGCCGCGCGGCGAAGGCCTCGTGGTGAACGACCGGCCCAAGTGGGGCTCCGACCGGACCATCGGCCTGCCGCGCGAGACGAGCTTCGTCCTCGAGGTACTCCGCGCGCACCGCCAGCGTCAGCGCCTCGAGCGCGTCGCCGCCGGCGCGGGCTGGTCAGCGACGGTGCCGCTCAAGACCGAGCGAGGCATCCAGCTCGTCGACAACGACCTCGTCTTCACCACGACGACCGGCCGGCCGCTCTCCGGCAGCTACATCGACGAGGGCCCCTTCCGCGAGGTCTGCCGCAAGGCGGGGATCGCGTACAGCACGCGAGAGCACAGGGGCCTGCGGTTCCACGACCTGCGCCACTCCGCGGCGACGATCCTCCTCGCCGCCGGCGTGCCCGAGCGCGTGGTCATGGAGATCCTCGGCCACTCGACGCTCGCGATGGTGAAGCGCTACCAGCATGTCCTGCCCGGCCTCACGGTCGCCGCGGCCGAGCGCATGGACCGCGTGATGGGCCGCTGACCCGGACCTGCCTCGATTCGTAGATGACTCGAAGAATCCCTCAGTGCGTTTCGAAGAGGTTGTAGTCGCCCTCCGTCCCTAGCGCGATAGATGCATAAACCTCGAAGATCGTTGAGAGCGCGGCATCGCTGATCGCGACGAACCGGAACTCCATTCGTCGCACGCGCTGCTTCGCAATCGCGAACTTCTCGCTGAACGCGGGTTGCGCCGCGACCTCCGCCCGCGTGCCCATCGCTCGCTGACCTCCTTCGCCCAGGTCGCGCCGCGTGAGGTTGAATGCGAAGGGTGCCGAGTTCTCGCGCGAGCTCGGACGCGTGTGGTCGGCGAGCCTTCGACGGCAGTCGCGTGTGCGGCCGACGTACACAGGACGGCCGCCCTCGGAGAACAGGTAGACGCCGCTGACGCGAGGCACAGTCGGGCGCTCGCCAGCGATGTAGGGCTGACACGCGAGCAGCTCATCGAGAAGATGGGGCAGTCGGGTGACCAGCTCCTCGAAGCGAGGCGGCCCGTGCCCACTCATGAAGGCGAGTAGCGGTGCAGTAAATCCTTGAGCTCTCGCAAACGAGCCGACAAGAGACCGACCTGCATCCGATGCTCCGCACTCACGGCACGGTCGATCATCTGCCCCGAGGCCTCGTCGCGCACCGGCCGGAGGAGATCGTCCACTCCCTCAAACGCCCAGCGGTCGACGGTCCGGAAGACTTCTCCCTCGTGGCGCTCGAACTCAGACACGCCAGCGATCGCGCGCGTCTCCCAGTGCTCGACCTCATGGATCCACACCTGCAGCCGCGCGTCAGTTGTGATGGCCATGCCCTCGTTTCGCAGCCTTACACCTTCGGTCCGTATCGTGGCGACTTTCAACAAAGCAAATCGTCTCCGGCGCAGGAAGAGCTGACGCGCGATGAACCGCGCGAGTGCCGAGAACACGCTGAGCGCGAAGGCACCGAAGGCGATGAGAACGCCCACCACGGCCACGGTCTGCGGGTTCGAGAGGTCCACGTGTTGCGACAGATTCTCAGATCGACCAGCCTTCTCGTCCCGGTTCGTCTCGCCTTGTCCCGACCCGTTGGCTGTACGTTGGCTGTACGAGCGCAGCTCTCGTCAGCTCACGCGAGAGTGAAACGCGCGAATTCCCGAACAAAAATGCGGAGGGGGTGGGATTCGAACCCACGGACGGCTTGCGCCGTCAGCGGTTTTCAAGACCGCCGCATTCGACCGCTCTGCCACCCCTCCGGAGGTGTGAATAGGTAGGGCGCGTTTCGAGCCTGGAAGGAATCGCCTGCATACCTATTGTGATGCGGGCGCCGCGCGTGGCGTACCCGACGTCAGGGCTCCCGAGCTGGCAGCGGTCCGGCGTGTGCTCAAAGGCGAGCCCGCCGTGGCGATGGCGAAGGACCTGAGGGGGAAGGCCTAACGGGTGGAAGCGATCGTGTAGACGAGCTCGACGTCCGCGGCGGCGGCGCCGTCGCTCCGCAGCTCGAGCGAGCTGCACCCCAGCGACGCGCTTCCCCAGCGACCCCGGCCGATCTCCGTCCGCGTCCCCTGCTGGACGAACGCGGAGGTGAGCGGCTCGGTCGCGCGCCACGTGGCGACCCACGCGAGCGAGCCGCACGGCCCCGTGCCCTGCACGAGCGCGACGGGGTCGAAGAGGCGTGAGTCGCCGGGACCGACGCCGAACGCCACGCTTCCCGTCCGGACCACCGTGGCGCCCGAGGGCAAGGGCGCGGCCGACGGCAGCGGCGGGAGCGAGGCCGACGAGGGTGGCCTCGTCGCGACCGTCGGCGTCGGCGCCGCGGTACGCGCCGCCGGGCCTGTCGTCGGAGGGACCGACGGCCGCGCTGTCGCGGGCGCCGTGGTCGCCGCGGGAGCCGTGGCCGGTGCCGTCGACCGCGCCGACGAGGACGCCGGCAGATCGCGGACCGTCTCGGAGCATGACGCGGCCACGAGGACGACGGCCAGGACGACGGTGCGGCCGGCGGGCGGTCTCAGAGCGAGAACTCGCCCGGTTCGATCCGTTCGCGGCCGCGCAGGTAGTGCCGCAGCGGCTTCGGGATGACGAGGGATCCATCCTGCTGCTGGTAGTTCTCGAGGATCGAGATCATGAGCCGCGGGAGCGCGAGACCCGAGGCGTTGAGGATGTGCGGGTGCTCGGTCCTGCCGCCGGGCTCGCGCTTGAAGCGGATCGCGGCGCGCTCGGCCTGCAGGGAGCCGCCGTCGCTCGTGGACGAGACCTCGAGCCACTCCTGCACGCCCGGCGCCCAGGTCTCGATGTCGAAACCCTTCATCGCGACGAAGCCGAGGTCGCCGGCGCACCGCTCCACCACCCGCGCCGGCAGCTCCAGCTTCTCGAGCACCTGCACCGCGAGCCCGGTGAGCAGGTCGAGCTCCGCCCGTGAATCCTCGGGCTTGGCGAGCACGACCATCTCGACCTTGTCGAACTGGTGCCCGCGCTTGATCCCGCGGACGTCGCGACCCGCGCTCATCTTCTCGCGCCGGAAGCACGCCGTGTACGCGACGTAGCGGATGGGTAGGCGCTCGAACGGGATGGTCTCGTCGCGATGGAGCGAGACGAGCTGCGTCTCCGCCGTCGGGATGAGCCAGACGTCGTCGTCGTCGTCGCGGTAGAGGTTCTCGTCGAAGTGCGGCAGATGCGCCGACGCGACGAGCGTCTCCCTGCGTGCGACGAAGGGCGGATAGATCTCCGTGAAGCCGAGGCCCGCGTCGAGCTTCAGGTCGATCATCCAGGCGATGAGCGCGCGCTGGAGCGCCGCGCCCGCCCCGCGCAGGACGTAGAAGCGCGATCCGGAGAGCTTGGTCCCGCGCGGGATGTCGAGGATGCCCAGCGCCTCGCCGACCTCCCAGTGCGGCTTCGCCGGGAATCCGAGTTCGCGCTTCGCGTCCTCGCGCAGGACCGGGTTGTCGTGCTCGTCCTTTCCCGGCGGGACATCGGGCGCGAGATCGCTCGGGATCCAGAGCGCGAGGTCGTCCCGCTCGGCCGTGAGCGGCCCGAGCTCGGCGTCGATCTGCTTGATGCGCTCGCCAACCTCGCGCATGCGCAGCTTGACCGCGTCGCTGGGCGGACCGCCCCTGCTGGCCTTGTTCCGCTCCGCCTGAAGCTGCTCCTTCTCGCTCTGCAGCCTGCGCACCTTCGCATCCAGCTCGAGCAGCCGGTCGAGCGGCGCGTCGAGGTGGCGCGCCGCGAGCATGGCGCGGACGCGCGCGGGGTCCTCGCGGACGCGCTGGAGCACGGACACGGTCGTGCCATTATCGGCACTCGTGTGGAACGTCGTCCTCGTCGCGTTCGAGGGACCCGACCGGTACTCGTTCGTCGGCGGTCTCGCGACGCGCATGAACGACCTCGCCGCGGCGCTCGTCGCGCGCGGCCATCGCGTCCGCCACCTCTTCGTCGGCGACCCGGCGCTCCCCCACCTCGAGCCGCGCGAGGACGGCGCGCTCGTGCTCGAGCGCTGGTCGCAGTGGATCAGCTCGTACCACCCGAGGGACGTCTACGACGGCGAAGAGGGCAAGTACCTCGACTTCTCGCGAACGGTCCCGCCGCGCCTGGCGGACCTCGTGGAGGCCAACGCCGGCCGCCGCGAGCGGACCGTGCTCCTGTTCGAGGACTGGCAGACCGCCGCGGCGGCGATCGGCACCGGCACGCTCCTCGCCTCTCGCGGCATCCGCGCCCCGCTGTTCTGGAACGCCAACAACACCTACGGCTTCGGCAGGGTCGACTTTCCGCTGCTCCGGCGCGTCGCGTCGATCACGACGATCTCGCGCTACATGCGGATGGAGCTCTTGAAGGTCGACGTCGAGGCGGCCATCCTGCCGAACGGCATCGCCGACCGCTGGCTCGAGCCGGTGCCGCCCGGCGACGTCAGCACGCTGCGCCGCTCCTTCGGCGATCGGCCCACCTTCGCGAAGGTGGCGCGCTTCGATCGCGACAAGCGCTGGCTCTGGGCCGTCGACGCGATCGCCGCGATGCGGGACGCGGGCGCGGAGCCGCGCTTCATCATGCGCGGGAGCCGCAGCGACTACGCCGACGTGGTGCGGGCTCGCCTCCGCGACCAGGGCCTCGACATCGATCGCGTCGTGCTCCCGCCGACGGCGACGCCGGAGGACCTCGCGGGCGCGATCGCGGCCACGACCGGCAACGTGATCTTCCTCGACTTCTTCATCGCCGAGCGGACGCTGCGCGCGCTCTACGGCGCGGCCGACGGCGTCCTCGCGAATTCGGAGAAGGAGCCGTTCGGACTGGTCGGCCTCGAGGTGATGTCGTGCGGCGGCATCGCCTACCTCGGACGCACCGGCGAGGATTACGCGATCCCGTTCGGCAACGCGGTCGTCGTGCAGAGCGACGATCCGCGCGAGCTGCTCATGACGCACGAAACGCTGCGCGCGCGTCCGGATCTCGCCGCGGCGATGCGCGCCGACGGGCGCGCCACCGCGAAGCGCTTCGCCTGGCCGCGCGTGCTCGACGGCTACGAGGTCCTCTGGGACACGGTGCTCGCGCTCACACCATGAGCGCCGGGCGCTGCCTCTTCGCGGGGACGCTCTCGAGCAGCTCGTAGCGGACCGGCCGCTCGATGCGGAAGCGATCGCGCCGCCAGCGCCGGCGCGTGCCCGCGGGCACGGACCAGCGGGCGCGCTTGACGAGACGGCGATGGTCGCCGAGGTACGCGAGCAGCTCCGGCAGACCGGCGAAGGCGACGTGATGCGTGAAGCCGCCGCGACGCAGCGAGCGGAAGAGCCCCTCGCGCTTCACCCGGGCGATCGCGCGGTCGGAGGTGTGGTCGTCCACCAGCGTCTCGCGCGAGGTGTTGACCGTGCCGACGGTGCGCGGCCGCGCTCCGCCGAGATGATCGACGGCCGCGAGGCGGCGGGAGTCCGGGCGCGCGTCGATGAGCAGGCCGCCCGGACGGAGCACCCGGTGGATCTCGTGGAGGGCATCGACCATGCCCGTACGCACGATGCATCAGAGCACCCACGAGAGGATCACGACGTCGAAGGAGGCGTCGCGGAACGGGAGCTTCTGCGCCGGGCCGACGACGAAGCGCGCGTTGCGGATGCCCATGCGGCGCGCGTTGGCCCTCGCGTCGCGGATCGCGACGGGATCGGGGTCGAGCCCCGTCACCCCGCGCGCCCAGCGCGCCGCGCCGAGCGCGAGGCGTCCATCGCCCGTCCCCACGTCGAGGACCCGCTTGCCGCGGAAAAGACGCCGGCCGCCGTACGCGGCGAGCTCGCGCTCGGGACGCGGACGCGTCCCGGCCGACCCGGCCGGGAAATAGCGGCCGACGCGGCTAGCCGTACCGCTCACGCGCGCCCGGCAGCATCGCCCCGCCGCGCGCGGCGCCCCCGATGCGCTGCGGATCCATGAGCGGCTGGCGGATGTCCTCGGGAGGCTCCGCGCCGGCGTACCACCAGACGACCTCGAGATTCGCGCGGAAGAGCGCGTCGAAGACGGCGTCCTCGGGGCTCGAGTTGCGCGACGAGTACCACCAGAACCAGTCGCTCCCCTCCGCCACCATGAGCGGCCGCCGCACGCTCTTCGGCATGTAGCGGAGCGCGCCCCATTGCTCCTGCGCGAACCGCCGCGTCCGCTCGAGCGCGCTCCACGCGCGCGCGTGCGCGGGCTCGCCCATCCAGACGCGCAGATTCGCGTCGATCCACGAGCCGGTGTGCAGCCTCGGCAGCTCGATCTTCGCCGGGTTCTTGTCGAGGTACTCGCTGATGCGCACCGTCTCGAAGCGCTCGTCCGCCCGCAGCGTGCCGTACAGGCAGCGCAGGAAGTCGTTCCCGTTGTTCGGGTACCGCTCCCACGCGTTCTCGCCGTCGAGGATGATGGCCGCGAGGTACGGCCCGCCGTCGTCGGGGAGCCGGTCGCGCGCGCGCTCGAGCTTCCAGATCATGTCGCCGACGGCGTCCGTCGGGCTCATGTCGCCGTAGAGGAAGCCGATCCGGTCGGACATCTCGCGATCGCGGAAGATGGCCGTGCCCGCCCCGACGCGGTACGGCCGGTACAGGAGCGCCGGCTCGACGAGCGCGCCGATGTCGTCGCGCTGGAAGTGCGTGCCGATGGACGCCGCGAGCACGCCCTCGTCGGACGCGAACCACTCGAGGCCGCTTGTGAAGATCGCCTCCGCGGCCTCCGGCGAGACCGCGCCCTCGGACGGCCAAGTGCCGCGCGGCCTCTTGCCGAAGGCGCGCTCGTGCGACGCGATCGCCTCCTCGAGGTGGAGCGCGGCGTCGTCCGGATAGGTGAAGGGCGGTTCGGGCATGACCGCGCTCGGGTCCGCGCGCAGCGCGCTGCGGCAGTCGATGAGCAGCGGCAGGATCGGGTGGTAGTAGGGCACCGTGAGGAGCTCGAGCTGCCCGTCGTGCTCGAGGCGGTGATAGAGGTGCGGCACTCCCGACGCCATGAGCCGCTGCCGGCCGATGACGTAGCGCACGTCCTCGCGCGTGTAGCGACGGCCGGACTCGCGGAGCGCCTTCATGCGACCGTCGCTCGCGACGTCGTCCGGATCGATCCACGCGAGGTTGAACCAGAGCGCGAGGTCGACGAAGTAGTCGTCCGACAGGAGCTCCGCGCGATCTCCGGCCGCCAGCGCGATCTGCAGCAGGCGCCGGTACTCCTCGTGGCGGTGGATGACGTTCCCGTGATGGATCGAGAAGAAGCGCCGCAGCATGTGCTGCTTCTCCTCGTCGGTGAGAGCGCCATCGACGGTGCGCATCGTGACGCGCGTGTCCTCGTCGTCGGCGCCGCGCGCGTAGTCCTCGAGCTGGTCCCGCAGGCTCGGCACCATCGTGAAGTTCGCCTTCACGCCGGGGAACTCCTGGAGCAGCCGCGCCATGTGGAGGTAGTCCTTGGACGCGTGCAGGCGGACCCACGGCAGGACGAACTCGCTGGTCTGCGGGTGCCGGTAGTACGGCTGATGCATGTGCCACATGATCGCCACGGGCAGCTTGCCGTTCATGTTCTTCGCGCTCGCTTCGGCCCGCTTGCGGCGGCCCGCGGCTCGCCGCGTCGCTCCGCTCTTGCGGACTCGCTCCTCGCGGGGGACCCGCTCGTCGCTCGACTCACTGTCGCGACGCCTCGTCGAGACGGCGGCGGACGAGCTCGGGATCGAGCGTCGCGAGGAGCCAACCCGCCTTCGGACCGTTGGGCTTTCCGAGGAACGCGAGGTAGATCGACGCGAACGCGTCGCGCGAGACCTTGCGGTCCTGCGTCAGCCCGACGCGCTTGGCGGTCTCGTACAGCTCGTTCTGCATCGCCTCGGGATCGGTGATCTTCCCGATGAGCGATCGCGTCTCCGCGAGGAAACGACGCTGCGTTTCGGAGAGCGCGAGATCGCCGGGCAGCTCGGGCAGCACGGCGAACCTGGACTCCGCCGGGGCCCAGCGCGCGAGCCACTCGCGCGCGAGCGCCACGCGGCGCTCGAGATCGGCGCGCTCGGCCGGCGTCAGCGGAGCGCCCTTCCGCTCCTCGGCGTGCCCGAACGGCTCGACGCTCGGGATCTGCAGCCAGTCGGCGACGATCGAGAAGCGCACGCGGAAGGCCGGCGCCTCCGGGTCCTCGCTGGTCTGCGAGAGCACCCACGTCTTGGCGAGATCGCTGTCGGGCGCGGTGAGGTGCGCGTCCGCGCAGCGGTCGTACTCGTCGTAGAGCTTGGGGATGTTGCCGCCCGTCGGGTCGAAGTCGATGTGCCGCTTCGGATTCGTGCGCAGCATGAGGAAGCGCACCAGCTCGGGCGGGAAGATGATCGCGAGCTCGTGCGCGGCCGCGCCGAGCGCCTTCCAGTCCTCGGGCCGTGAGGTCGACATCTTCCTGCCGCCGACGTTGACGAACTCGTGCGCGAGCCCGAGCGGCGGCTCCTTCCCCCACACCTCGCGGTAGACCTCGTTCGCGCGGTCGCGCGAGCCACCGGCGGTGAGCAGGTCCTTGCCGCCCTCCTCGTACGTCACGCCGAAGTGATCCCACATCGCGCACCACTGGAGGTTCCAGTAGAGCTTGGCGCCGCCCTTGAACGGAGAGCGCCGGCCGCGGTGGCCGCAGCCCTGCGCCCAGTCGACGAGATCGGCGCGGCATTCGTACGCGACCGTCTTGCCGTCGTAGTCGGAGGCGAAGGTCGTGCCGAGGCGGCCGCAGCTCTCGCAGATCACGCCGATGGGAAGCCAGCTCTCGTCCTTGATGACGTTCGACACCTTCGCGTAGATCTCGCGGATCTTCGACGCGCTGCGCAGCACCAGGTCGATCTGCGCGTCGAGCGCGCCCGAGCGATAGAGGTCGCGGACCCAGACGATCTCCTCTGGATGGATGCCGAGCTGCTCGAACGTCGCGAGGAAGCGCGACGCGTGGTAGCGCGCGAAGTCGGGCGCGACCGATGGATCCGGCGAGGGGATGCCGCAGAACGGCTTGCCCATGTGCTCGGCCATGCCCGCCTGCTGCCGCATCGACTGCGAATCCATCGGGTCGTAGTCGTCGATGGTGAAGACGTAGCGGACCGTGAGTCCGCGCTGCTTGAACGTCCGGTACAGCGCGTCGGTGATGATCGGGCCGCGCAGCGACGAGATCGGGATCTCGCCGGACGGGGTCTTCGAGTCGCGGATCACGTGCGGACGGTCGACGGGGAGGAGGTCCGCCTCCGCATCCGCCCAGAACCGGGCTTCGTGGGCCTGGCTCAACTGATCGCGACGATCTTCATCTCGATCGTGCCCGCCGGCACCGCCATCTTCACGGTCTCACCGGTGCGGTGGCCCATGAGCGCGCGCCCGACCGGCGACTCGTTGCTGATCTTGCCCTCGGCGGGCGCGGCCTCCGCGGAGCCGACGATCACGTACTTCTCGCGTCGCCCGTCGGCCTCCACGGTGACGTGGCTGCCGATCTCCACCTGATCGTGCGTGGACTTCTCGTCGATGAGGACCGCGTTCTTGATCGTCTGCTCGAGCGTCATGATCCGGCCTTCGAGGAAGGCCTGATCGTTCTTCGCCTGCTCGAGCTCCGAGTTCTCGCTGTAGTCGCCGAACTCCATCGCGGCGTGGATGCGGTCGGCGACCTCCTGCCGCTTGGTCGTGCGCAGCTCCTCGAGCTCGGCCTGAAGCTTCTTCAAGCCCTCCGCGGACACGTACTGAGGCTTCTCGAGACTGTTCATATGGCCTCCGTCATGGACCGTCGCGCGTCAGCGCGCCGTGTCCTCCAAAAGAAAAGCACTGAAGGCCTGACGGCCCTCAGCACTTCGGGCTTCCTATAGCGTTGAGGGCGATTGTACACGGAGCAGCGGTCCGCCCGCACCCTTCGGCGCAGCCTCTCCGCGTGGTACGCGCGCTCGGGCAGGGACCTGCCGTGGCGCCGGACGAGGGACCCCTACGCCATCCTCGTCGCGGAGGTCATGCTCCAGCAGACCCCGGTCGCGCGGGTGCTCCCGGCGTACGAGGCGTTCCTCCGGCGGTTCCCGACGCTGCGTTCGCTCGCGCGCGCACCGCTCGCCGACGTGCTGCGGCTCTGGAGCGGCCTCGGCTACAACCGCCGCGCTCGCGATCTCCAGCGGGTCGCCCGGGCCTGTGGGGACGGGCTGCCCGTCGACAGCGCCGCGCTCGTCGCGCTCCCCGGTATCGGCGCGTACACCGCCGGCGCGGTCGCGTGCTTCGCCGCCGGCGAGCGCACGCCCTTCGCCGACACGAACATCCGGCGCGTACTCGGCCGCATCGTCCTCGGACGGACCGCGACCGAGCGCGAGGCCGTGGCCATCGACCGCGAGCTCCTTCCCCGCGATCCGCGGTCGTGGCATCACGCGCTGATGGATCTCGGCGCGACGGTCTGCGTCGCGAGAGCCCCGCGCTGCGATGCCTGTCCGGTCGCGGCGCTGTGCCGTTCCCGGGGACGCGCCGGCGCTCCGGAGCCGCGCCGCCAGGCGGCATTCGCCACGAGCACGCGACGGCTGCGCGGCCTCGCGATGCGGCGGCTCGTCGCCGCGCCGGGCGGCCTTTCCCGAGCGCGTCTCGAGCGCGCGCTCGCCGACGCGCGTGCCGCGAGCGTGATCGACGCGCTCGCCCGCGACGGCCTCATCCAGATCGCCTCCGGAAGGGTGCGCCTCCCGGCGTAGTCAGCGGCGCGTCGCCTCGCGGAGCGCGCGGAAGAGCCGCACCAGATCCGGCAGCTGATAGCTCGCCTGGAGCCCGCTCGGGTTCGGCAGCGCCCACACCATCGCGTCGCCGATGCGCTCGTCCTGCGGCCCGACCGCGACGCGCCGCTTCGCGAACGCCGTACGGTACGCGTCCATGCCGAGCACCGCGACGGCCCGCGGCCGCCAGCGCCGCACGGTGCGCACGAGGCGGCGCGCGCCACGCGCGAGATCGTCGTCGTCCAGCTCGTCGGCGCGGGCGGTCGCGAAGTTCACCAGGTTCGTGATGCCGCAGCCGTAGCGGAGGAGCTCGCGCTCCTCGAAGGGCGAGAGCTCGCGCGGCGTGAATCCCGAAAGGTGGAGGACCTTCCAGAAGCGATTCCCCGGCCGGCCGAAGTGATGCCCGATGGCCGCGGTGTACAGGCCGGGATTGATGCCGCAGAACAGCACGTCCAGATCCGGCGCGATGACGTCGCGCACGCCCTTGCCGTGCGCGGCCGCAAGGCGCTCGCGCGTCGGCCGCCAGGGCGCTTCCGGGCTCAGGCGGGATCCAGCCGCGGCGTCGTGTCGAGCGTCGCGAGCCGCGGCATCGAGAAGAGCGAGGAATTCTTCGCGTACGTGCGCCACAGCGCCGCGCTGACCTCGTCGACGAGCGCGGTCTCAGGCGCGGCGACCGGACGCACGCCGCTCACGCGAGCGGCTCCGGCAGCGGCGGGCCGGCGACGACCAGCGCGTAGCGGTCGGGCGGTATGCACGAGCGCGCGATCGCGACGACCTCGTCCTTCGTGACGGAACGGAGCGCCTTCGGGTAGCGCTCGAAATGATCGTCGCCGAGGCCGAAGAGCTCGGCCTCGAGGACCATCGATGCGACGCCTCCGGGGCTCTCGAGCGCGACGTCGAGCTCGCCGACGAGCTTGTCCTTCGCGAGCGCGAGATCGTCGTCGGCGACCTCGCCCACGGTGATCTTCCGCAGCTCGTCGAGGGCGACGTCGATGGCGCGCCGCACGTTCTCCGGGTTCACGCCCATGCGGACGATCCAGGGCGACTGGCCACGGCTCGAGCCGATGCCGCTGAAGACGTAATACGCGAGCCCGAGCTGATCGCGGATGACGTTGCCCGCGCGGCTCGCGAACGTGTCGGCCGCGTACACCATGTTCGTCACGCGCGCCGCGACGAAGCGCGGGTCGTCGCGCGGGATGCCCGGCCAGCCGATGAGGACGTCGCACTGCGTCTTGTCCGGAACGATCTCCGCACGCCGCACCGCCCGCGGGAGGGAGACCGCGCTTGTCGCGCGATCCGTGCGCGGCGCGCTCACGCGCCAGTCGCGCAGCGTCCGCGACGCCGCCTCGGCGACCGCGTCGGCGGTGGTCCCGCCCGCCACGACGAGCAGGGCTCCGTCCGGGCGGATGGCGGTCGCGTGGTAGTCGCGGATCTCGTCGACGGTGGCCTCGCGCACCACGGCGGCGTCGCCGATGCCCGGCGAGTGGAACGGGTGGTCCCGCGGGTACACGAGCTCCCGCCAGACCCGGTCGACCACGGCGCGGGTGTCCCGCTCGTCGCGCTCGAGCTGCGCCAGGGTCTGGCCGCGGACGAACTCGAGGTCGGCGGCCTCGAGCGCGGGGGTGCGCAGCGTCTCGGCCATGAGCTCGAGGAGCGCGGCGAGGTCGGTGCCGAGGCACTGCGCGCTGAACACCGCGGCGTGCGCCCCGATGTCGAGACGCGCGACCGCGCCGAGGGCGTCGATCGCGTCCGCCCAGGCCGCGGCGTCCCGTGTGGCGGTGCCGCGAAGCATCGTCTGCGCCGTGAGCCGCGCGACACCGGCATGGCCCGCGGGCTCGAACCACTGTCCCGCCTCGACGGCCAGGAGCACCGACGTCGATCGCAGCTCCGGGATCGCCGCGACGGCGATGCGCAGTCCGTTGTCGAGCCGACGGCGCTCGACGCGGATCAATCGGCGGCCTCCGGCACGAACCAGCCGACGTTGCGGAAGCGCTCCACGAACACGGCCGCGGCCGCGTCGCGCACCTGCTCGCGCGTGACCGCGGCGAGCTTCTCGTACCACTCCGCGATCGACGACGCGGCGCCGGTCGAGAGCAGCCGGCCGCAGTGGAACGCGCGCCAGGTCACCGTGTCCGTCGCGAAGGCGTGCGACGCGAGGAGCTGACGGCTCACGCGCGCGAACTCCTCCTCGCTCAGGAGATCGCGCGAGATGCGGTCGAGCTCCTCGAGGAGCACCCGCTCGACCTCGGCGTGCGCGACCTCGGGGCGCAGCGTCGCGTCGAGCCAGAAGAGGAACGGATCCTTCATGAGCTGGAAGGTCGCGTCGACGTCGGCGGCGAGGCCCTTCTCGACGAGCGCGCGATGCAGCCGCGACGACCGGCCGGACGCGCCGTCGCCGCCACCGGTGGTGCCGGCGAGCGCCACCGACAGCGCGGCGAGGGCCGGAGCGCGCGGGTCGCTCGCGCGCGGCGCCCGGAACGCGAGCATCACGATCGGGAGCGATCCGCCCGCGCGACGCACGACGATGCGCCGCTCCCCGTGCTGCGACGGCTCGGGCGCCTTCGGGGGCTCGCCGATGTCCTTCGAGGGCTCGACCTCCGCGAACGCACGCGCGGCCATGTCCGCGAGGCGGCCGGCATCGTCGTCGCCCGCCACAACGACGTACGCGTTGTTCGGCGCGTAGAAGCGGCGGTAGTGCCCGTACAGGCCGTCGCGCGGCATGAGCTTGATCTCGTCCTTGCTGCCGATGACGCCCTGCCCGTAGGGATGGCGGCTGAAGGCGACCGCCTGCAGCTCCTCACCCAGAAGGAAGGACGGGTCGTTCTCGAGGCCCTCACGCTCGCTCACGATCACGCTGCGCTCGGCCTCCGTCTCCTCGACCGAGATGAGCGCGTTCCGCATGCGATCGGCCTCGAGCTCGAGCGCGGCCTCGTATCGCGCGCGCGGCAGCGTCTCGAAGTAGCAGGTGACGTCCTCGCTGGTGAAGGCGTTCCACTGGGCGCCGTATCGCGCGAGCAGCCGGTCGAGGTCCCCCTTGGGATGCGACGTCGTCCCCTTGAAGAGCATGTGCTCGAGGAAGTGGCTCATGCCCGTCGTGCCCGGCACCTCGTTGCGCCCGCCCACGTGGTACCAGACCCAGAGCGATACGACGGGCGCGTGACGCGCTTCGAGCGCGTGGATCACGAGCCCGTTCTCGAGGCGACGGGTGAGAGGGACGTCTACGTAGGGGATGTGAAAAGTCTAGCCGTCAAGGGCTCGCCAGCCGGGTCGCCGCCCGCATGACCGGCGCCGGCCAACGACGGGGCCCGCCGGCCTCCCGCTCCCCTACTTCACCCCGAACTTCGCCGCGAGGGTCGAGCGGATCGCCACGCCCGCGACCTGCGACGCGTAGCTCCCGGGCGTCTCGTGGAACTGCTCGAACACCGCGGCGAACGCGACCGAGGGCGCGTCGAACGACGCGAATCCGATGAACCAGCCGTTCGGATCGCCCGACGGCGTCTCCGCCGTGCCCGACTTCCCGGCCACCGGAACGCCGAAGCCGAGGAACGGGAAGTACACGGTGCCGTCGCGGTCCGCTACGACGGCGCGCATGCAGTCGCGGATCAGCGAGAGCTCGGTGTTCGTCGCGTTCGCGTGCCCGGCCTGCGTCTTCTCGAGCTTCTTGACGGTCGTGCCGTTGCGGTCGCGGATCTCGGTCACGAGGCGCGGCTTCCACACGATGCCGTCGTTCGCGAGCGCGGCCGCGTAGTTCGCGACCTGCAGCGGCGTCGCGAGCAGGAAGCCCTGGCCGATGGCGAGGTTGGTGGCGTCGCCCGGATTCCACGACTGGTCGGCGGGGTTCTTGAAGTACTGCTTCTTCCAGTCGGGGCTCGGCACGATGCCCGCCGCCTCGAGGACGTAGTCGATGTCGGTGGCCTTGCCCAGACCGAAGCTCTTGGCCTCGTTCGGGAGGATGTTCGGATCCTTGTCGTTGAGGCGCTTCCCGAGCTCGTAGAAGAACGAGTTGCACGAGCGCGCGATCGCGGTGCGCATGTCGATGAGGCCGAGGTCGCTCGTCTCGTGGTTCAGCTGGACCCAGCTCGGGCCGTATCCCGTCCAACGCGCCGGGCAATCGATCTTGTCGCCGAACTTGTACAGGCCCTCGCGAAGCGCGGCCGCCGCGGTGATCGGCTTGAAGGCCGAGCCGGTCGCGTACTGGCCGAACGTGGCGCGATTGAAGAGCGGCTTGTTCGCGTCGGCCGTGTACTTCGCGATCGCGGTCGTGTCGCCGCTGACGAACGCGTTCAGATCGAACGTCGGCCGGCTCGCGATCGCGAGGATCTCGCCGCTCCACGGATCCTCCGCCACGATCGCGCCCTTCCGGTCACCGAGCGCGGCCTCCGCGGCACGCTGCATCGCGACGTCGAGCGACAGGACCACGTCCTGCCCCGGCACCGCCGCCGTCTCCCCGAGCGTCTCGACCACGCTGCCGTTCGGCTCGACGATCGTGAGCCGCCAGCCGTAGCTGCCGCCGAGGATGTCGTCGAGGGTCGCCTCGAGGCCGCTGTCCGTCTTCCCGATGAGGTCGCCGGCCCGCACGCCGCGCGCGGTCCGCTTTTGCGCGTCGGCCTCGCTCGCCTCGGTGAGATAACCGAGCGTCTGCGACGCGAGCCCCGTCGGGTAGCTGCGCACGCGCGTCGCCTGCACCTGCACGCCTTCGATGACCGCAAGCTTCGCCCGCGCGCGGTCGAGGGCGCCGCCGGACAGCGTGCGGATCGGAACGAAGGTGTCGTTCGTGACCCACGGCTGCGCGAGCTTCGCCTTGATCGCGTCCTCGGTCATCCCGAGCGCCGGAGCCAGGCTCGAGACCAGACCGGCCTGCGAGCGGACCTGTCCCGGCACGACGCCGACGACGCCGGCATCGGCGAACGTCGCGAGCTCGGTCCCGTCGCGCGCGAGGATCCGCCCGCGCGTCGTGTTGAGCCGCGTCATGCGCACCAGCCGGCCCGGCGTGAGGCTTGGGAGTATCGCCTCGGGCGACCAGTCGATCTTCCAGACGCCCTTGTCCTTGGCGCCGGCGTACACGAGCGACAGGGTCGTGGTGCGGCGGATGTCCCCCACCCGCGTCGTGTGGAAGGTGATGTCGAGCGGGACCGTCGCACGGGCCGGATCGGGCGAGCCGCTCCGGAGCGGCCGCGACGAGGGACCCACCTTCACGTCGAGGGAGCGCAGGGTCATCTCCTCGGCGATGCGCGGGAGCCGATCGACGAATCCCTCCGTGCCGACGCGCGCCTTCGCGTCGTCGGTCAGCAGATCCCACATGTTCTGGTAGTCGGCCTTCTGCCAGGACTCGGCGTACGTCTTCGCGACGGCATCCGGCCGCGGCTGCGCGGGCTCGCAGGCGGCGAGGATCGAGGTGACGGCGAAGAGCAGCGCGGGACAGGCCTTCAGCACAAGGTGTGAACGTCCCACGCAGAGCGGCGTTCCGCTAGTACCCCGCCGCGTGGCCCTCGCGGCGCGGGTCCGCGCCACCGGAGAACACCCCGTTCTCGTCGATCGCGATCGCCTGGGCCCCGCCGGTGACCTCGGCCCAGTCGCCGAGCAGCACGATGTCGTGGCCCTTCGACTGAAGGCCCTTGCGGGTGGCCTCGGGAAAGCGCGCTTCGATCTTCAGGGCGCGGCCGGACTCGTGATACCAGCGCGGTTCCTCGATCGCGCGCTGCACGTCGAAGCCGTGGTCGATGAGGCCGACCGCGAGCTGGAAGTTCGTCTGGACCTGCGCGTGGCGGCCGGGCGTGCCGAACACGAACCGCGGCGTCGTGCCGTCGAGCGCGATCACGGTGTTCAGGGTGTGGATCGGACGCTTGCGGGGCGCGAGCGCGTTGGGCGACGCCGCATCGAGCGAGAACCCCACGAGCCGGTTGTTCAGCAGCACCCCCGTCCCCGGGACGACGCACGCGGATCCGAATTCGCTGAACACGCTCTCGATGAGCGATACGGCGTTCCCGTCGCGATCCACGACCGCGAGATAGGTGGTGTCGGCCGCCATGACGCCCGGGTCGGTGCGGTCGCTCGCGCGGCCCGGGATCGCGCGGCGACGCGCGGCCGCGAACGACGGTGCGAGCAGGCGGTCGACCGCGAACGGGACGACGCGCGGATCGCCGCTGAACGCGTCGCGGTCGGCGAACGCCATCTTCTTGATCTCGACCATCTGGTGCACGCACTCGGCGCTCCCCCACGGGAGCTGCGTCATGTCGAGGCCGTCCGCGATCGCGAGCTCCTCGAGGAGGATGTGGCCCTGCGACACCGGCGGCTGGCCGTACACCGTGAGGCCGCGATACGACACGCGGGCCGCCGGCGGCCGGTCCGTCGCGTGCTCGGCGAGGTCGTCCGGCGTGAGCACGCCACCGGCGCGCGCGATCCCCTCCGCGAGGCGCTGGGCGACCGTGCCGGTATAGAAGGTGGACGCTCCATCACGGGCGATCTCGCGCAGCGTCGCGGCGAGGTCGGGCTGCTGCAGGATCTCCCCCGCGCGCGGGAACCGCCCGCGCGGGCCGAAGACGCGCGCGGCCTCGGCGTCGAGCCGCGCACCGCTGTCGACGAACGCCTCCGCCAGGCCGTCGCTGACCGGGAACCCCTCGTCGGCATACTGGATCGCCGCCGAGAGCACGCGGTCGAGACCGAGACGACCCTGATCGCGCAGGAGATCGCCCCACGCGGCGACGACGCCGGGGACGGTCGCGATGAGGGCGCCCTCGCTCGGAAAACCGCCGGCGAATCGGTCCGGCACGATCGCGGCCGGCGCCGCGCCCGATCCGTTGTACGCGGTGACCTCGCGCGACGAGGCGTCGTAGACGAGCGCGAAGAGGTCGCCGCCGATCGCGGTGCGGTGCGGCTGGGTCACGGTGCAGACGGCCGCCGCGGCGACGGCCGCGTCGACGGCACTGCCTCCGTCGCGCAGGACGGCGAGACCCGCCTCGGTCGCGAGGTGGTGATCGGTCGCGACGAGCCCGTTGACCGAGCGCACCGTGGGTCGCGTGGTCATCGGAGCCTGATGCTAGTCCGCCTTCTCGTCGGACCGGCGCCGCGTGGTGCTTCGTGTCGTGCCGATGTCGTAGAAGCCGAGGTATTCGCGGAGGCTCGGTCGCAGGTAGCGCAGATCGCCGCGCTCGTCCGCGCGCCGGAGCGCCGCCCCGATCTCCGCGACCGACGTGCGGAACGTCGCACGGCCGCCCGGCGTGAGCGTCACACGGATCGCGCGCCGGTCCTCGCCCGGGGCCGTGCGCACGAGCCCTCGGTGCGCCAGCTTCCGCAACAGCTCGCTCGCGGTGGCCTGATCCATGAGCAGCTCGGCGCGCACGTCGGAGAGCGGAACCTCGCGACCCCCACGCGCCGCGACCGCGAGCAGGAAGCCCTGCTGCTGGGCGGTGAGACCGGCGCGCCGGGAGCCCTCGGCGATGGCGCGGTTCAGCAGCCGGAACGAGTGGCGGACACGTGCCAGCAGAGGGGTCGGGCTTCGCATGAGGGCACTACGCTACGACAGCGCGCCGGACCTTGACTTCAGTTCGTGTTACGAAGTATTTTCGCGTCGCGCGTCCGGGTACTCCTCCCAGCGCCGCGGGCCCAGGTGGCGCGGGCCCGCGGCGCACCCCTTACACGACGAGAGCGATGAGCAGGCGCGCGACGAGCGCGGCGACGGACGCGACGCCGATCCCAAGCCACACCGACCCGCGCGGCTTCGGCACGAGCGGCGTGAGCGCGACCGCGAGCGCGAGCAGCGGCCAGTGCGGACCGCCGTTCGTCAGCAGCCCGCCGAAGAGCACGTAGCCGATCGCCGCCCAGGCCAGGAACGATGAGCCCTGGGCGAACACCACGATCGCGCACACGACGGCGGCGAGCGCCGATCCCCAGAGGATGAGATCGGCGGGCGTGAGCTCGAAGCGACCCGCGGTCTCCGCGTACGCCGCGACCCCCATCACGACGGCGTCGAATCCCGCGACAAGCGTGCGTCCCGTCCGTCCCATCGCGTAAGGGTAGGGTGCGCGCTACGTCCGCGGTTCGTGCCCGAGGAAGATGCGCGTGTACCCCCAGGGCTCACCCGCGGCGAGCGGCGTCGGCGCGGTCCCGTCGAGGTGCAGCAGCATGGCGTGCTCGTCACAGGCGAAGCGCTTCGGGCAGATCGGGCACTCGGCGGCGCTCTTTTCGGGGAGCCGGCCGAGGCTCGTCAGCGTGAAGCCACAGCGCTCGAAGAACGCGGGCACGAGCGTGAGCGCGAAGACGCGCCGCAGGCCGAGCCGCCTCGCCTCCTCCACGCAGGCCTCCACGAGGGCCTTCCCCACGCCCCGGCCGCCGGCCTCGGGCCGGACCGCGAGCGAGCGGATCTCCGCGAGCTCCGGCGTGAGCACGGCGATCGCGCAGCAGCCGAGGAAGATGCCGTCGTCCTCCGCCACGTAGTAGTCGCGCAGATGCTCGAGGAGGAAGTCGCGCGAGCGCGACAGCATGCGGTCCTCGGTCGCGTAGCGATCGATCAGCTCGCGCATGGCCTCGACGTCCTGCGCGCGCGCCTCCCGGATGCCGACGGTCATCCCCGAAGCGTCTTGCGCGCGTCGTCGAGAGCGGCCCGCACCCGCTCGGGCGCGGTCCCGCCGGGAGAGGATCGGGACGCGAGCGATCGCTCCATGCGGATCTCGTCGAGCGCCGCTTCGTCGAACCGCGGGTCGGCGGCGCGCAGCTCGTCCAGCCTGAGGCCCGCCAGATCGGCGCCCTTCGCCAGACGGTCGCGCACGATGCGGCCCACGATCTCGTGCGCCTCGCGGAACGGAACGCCCTTGCGCGCGAGATGGTCGGCGAGGTCGGTCGCCGCGAGCATGCCGCGCTCCGTCGCGCGGCGCATCGCGTCCCGATCGAAGCGGAGCGATCCGACGACCAGCGCGAGCGCCTCGAGCGCCGGCGCGGTGGCGGCGGCGTCGTAGAGCGGCACGCGCTGCTCCTGCAGATCGCCGCCGTAGGCGAGCGGCAGCCCCTTGAGGGACGCGAGCACGGCGACGAGGTCGCCGATGATGCGCGAGGCGCGACCGCGCACGAGCTCGGCGACGTCGGGATTCTTCTTCTGCGGCATGATGCTCGACCCCGTGGCGTGCTCGTCGGACATCTCGGCGTAGCCGAACTCCGCCGACGTCCACAGCACGAGCTCCTCCGCGAGACGGGACGCGTGCACCGCGGCGAGCGCCGACGCGTAGACGAAGTCCGCGACGAAGTCGCGATCGGACACGGCGTCGATGCTGTTGCGGAACGTCCGCTCGAGCCCGAGGTCCTTCGCGACGCTCGCGGGGTCGATGGGATACGGCACGCCCGCAAGCGCGCCGGCCCCGAGCGGCGACACCGCCGCGCGCGCGCGCGCTTCCTCGATGCGCGCGCGGTCGCGCCGGAGCGCCTCGACGTGCGCGAGCAGGTGGTGCGCGAGCGACACCGGCTGCGCGCGCTGCAGGTGCGTGTAGCCCGGGAGGATCGTGTCGATCTCCCGCTCCGCGCGCGTCACCAGCGCGAGCGCCAGCGTCTTCACCGCGCGGTCGAGCTCGTCCAGCAGCTCCACGACGAGCAGGCGAAGGTCGAGCGCGACCTGGTCGTTGCGGCTTCGCGCGGTGTGGAGCTTGCCGCCGACCGCGCCCGCGCGCTCGGTGAGCACGCGCTCGACCGCCGAGTGCACGTCCTCCGCGTCGGCGGGCCACGGGAACGTCCCGTCGTGGATCTCCGACGCGATCCGCTCGAGCTCGCGCACCAGCGTCGCGGATTCGTCGGCGGTCACGATCCCCTGCCGCCCGAGCATGCGCGCGTGCGCGATGCTGCCGCGCACGTCGTGCGACGCGATGCGCCGGTCGAGGTCGAGGGAGGCCGTGAACGACCGGATGCGCGGATCGAGCGATCCCGCGAAGCGGCCGGACCAGAGCGGCTTGGACGCGGTCACTTCGCCTTCTTCGAGCGCGCCGCGCTCCCGGCGGTGAGCTCCTTCTTCGGCACGTCGAGCATGGCCGCGGTGCCCTCGCCCCAGAGCGCCTGCGTGCGGGCCTGCGTCCGCAGCGACATCCCGAACACGGTGATGAAGCCCTCCGACGCGCGGTGATCGAAGAGATCGCCCTTCCCGTACGTCGCGAGCGCGGTGGAGTACAGCGAGTGCGGCGAGCGGCGGCCGACGACGGTGAGGACGCCGTGGTCGAGCCGGACTCGGATCTCGCCGCTCACGAAGCGCTGCGTGCTGCGCACGTAGGCCGCGAGATCCTGGTGGTGCGCGGTGAACCAAAGACCGTTGTAGATGAGCTCCGCGTACTCGCGCGCGACCGCGGACTTGAAGCGGAGCGCCTCCTTCGTGAGGACCATCTCCTCGAGAGCCTTGTGCGCGGCGTGAAGGATGACCGCGGCGGGCGCCTCGTAGATCTCGCGCGATTTGATGCCCACCAGGCGGTCCTCGATCTGGTCGATCCGACCGACGCCGTACCTTCCGCCGAGCTTGTTGAGCCGCTCGATGAGCGCGACCCCGCCGCGCGCCTCGCCGTCGAGCGCCACCGGGACGCCCTCGCGGAACGCGATGACGATCTCGCGGACCTTCGCCGGGGCCTCGTCCGGATCGACGGTCCACTGGAAGATGTCCCGCGGCGGCGCGCCCCAGGGGTCCTCGAGGACGCCGGCCTCGATCGACCGGCCCCACAGGTTCTCGTCGACGCTGTAGGGGCTCTTCTTCGTCGCGTCGACGGGGATGCCGCGCTTGCGCGCGTAATCGATCTCCTCCTCGCGCGTCATGTTCATGCCGCCGCGCATGGGCGCGATGACCTTGAGGTCGGGCGCCAGCGCGCCGACGGCGAGGTCGAAGCGCACCTGATCGTTGCCCTTGCCGGTGCAGCCGTGCGCGACGTAGCGCGCGCCCTCCGCCCGCGCGGCGTCCACGAGCAGCTTCGCGAGGAGCGGCCGTCCGAGGGCGGTCGCCAGCGGATAGCGGTCCTGATAGAGCGCGTCCGCCTGCAGGCCCGGCCAGACGAAGTAGTCGACGAAGATGTCGCGCGCGTCCTGCACGATGGCCTTGCGCGCGCCGCTCGCGATCGCCTTCTCCTGGACGGCATCGAGATCGCGCACCGAGCCGAGGTCGCCGGTGCACGTGACGACCTCGAGACCGTACGTCTCGCGCAGCCACGCCACGGCGACCGACGTGTCGAGCCCGCCGCTGTACGCGAGCACGCAGGTCTCCCCCTTCGCGGGACCGGTGCCCGGTGCGCTATCCCTCTTCGTCATCCCCGTTCCTTCCTGGCGATCCCGTACGCGGTGAGCCGCGTGAGCAGGGATCGCGCGTGGCGATCGGTCGACGTCGCGACGAAGACCGTGTCGTCGCCCGCGACCGTACCGATGATCTCGCCGAGCTCCGAGGTGTCGAGCGCGATCGCCATCGCGTTCGCGGTCCCCGGCGGCGATCGCAGCACCACGAGGTTGCCCGCGAGCCGCCCCTCCACCGGATAGTCCTCGCAGAAGCGGCGCAGCCGGTCGGTGCCGCCGCCGCTCCCGACCGCGGCGGGCGCGGCGTAGACATGACGGCCATCGCGCGCGACCTTCACCAGGCCGAGCTCGACGATGTCCCGCGATACGGTGGCCTGCGTCGCCGCGAAGCCCGCCGCCTGGAGCGCGCTCACGAGGTCCTGCTGCGTCGAGAGCTTCTGCTGCTGGACGAGCCGGAGGAGCGCCTGCTGCCGCTTGTGCTTGCGCGCGATCTCCTTCATGCGGCCTCGAACACCGTCCCCGCGCTGTCGCCCGCGAGGAGCCGCTCGACCGCGTCGCCCGAACGCGCCGCGACGATCGCGGCGCGGCATCCGGCGTTCGACGCGACGAGGCACGCCTCGACCTTGGGCAGCATCCCGCCCTCGATCGTGCCGTCGTCCACGAGCGCCTTCGCCTTCTCGCGATCGAGCTTCGGAAGCACCGTGCCGTCCTTCGCGCGCACGCCGGGCACGTCGGTGACGAAGACGAGCAGGCGCGCCCCGAGGCTCGCGGCGATGGCGCCGGCCGCGCTGTCGCCGTTCACGTTGAGGATCTCCGACGCGCCGTCCGCGCCCGCGGGCTCCTCGAACGCGGCGGGGGCGACCACGGGCACGCGTCCGGCCTCGATGAGCTCCTCGAGGAGCGCGCTGTCCACGCGGCGGATGTTCCCGACGAGCCCGAGGGACGAGTCCTCGCGCTGCGCGCGCAGCATCCCGCCATCGATGCCGGTGAGGCCGACCGCCGGGACGCCGCGCGCGATGAGCGCGCTCACGATGCGCGCGTTCGCGAGTCCGCCCAGCACCGCGAGCGCGACGTCACGCGTCGCCTCGTCCGTCACCCGGAGGCCGCGAACGAAGCGGGTCTCGAGACCGAGCCGCGTCGCCCATTCGCCCACGAGCGGTCCGCCGCCGTGAACGACCGCGAGGCTGTGTCCGGCGTCGTGGAGCGCGGCGACGGCGTCGAGCGCGGCCGCATCCTCGCCCGCGACGGACCCGCCGACCTTCAGCACGACCACGTCGCTCACGTCGTGTAGTCCGCGTTGATGCGCACGTACTCCGCGGAAAGGTCGGTGCCCCACGCGAGCGCGGCGCCGGATCCAAGACCGAGACGCAGCTCGATGTCGATGTCCTTCTGCTCGAACGCGCGACGGAGATCGGCGGGCTCGAACCGCACCGGCGCGCCGTCGCGGAAGACATCGATGCCGCCGATCCGGATGCTCGCGCGACGGTCGTCGACCCTCGCGCCGGATCGACCGGCGGCCGCGATGATGCGTCCCCAGTTCGGGTCGGCGCCGTGGATCGCGGTCTTCACGAGATTCGAGGTCGTGATGGTGCGGGCGGCGCGCTTCGCGTCCTCGTCGGTCGCGGCGCCGCTCACGTGCACGGCGAACACCTTCGTGACGCCCTCGCCGTCGGCCACGATCTCGTGCGCGAGCCGCTCGCACACCGTCGTGATCAGCCGCGCGACCTGGACGACGGCGTTCCCGGACGGCGGGACTCCCGACGCGCCGTTCGCGAGCACGAGCAGCGTGTCGTTGGTGCTCGTGTCGCCATCCACGCTGATCGCGTTGAACGACCGGTCGGCCGCGGCGCGCACGATCGCCTGGAGGTCCGAGCGCGGAAGGGCCGCGTCCGTGACCACGAACGAGAGCAGCGTCGCCATGTTCGGGTGGATCATTCCCGCGCCCTTCGCGACGCCGAGCGCCCTGACGGTCTTCCCGTCGATCGTCACGCTGTCCGTCACGAGCTTGGGCTTCGTGTCGGTCGTCATGATGGCGCGCGCGAAGTCGCCGAAGCCGGCCTCGCTCGCGCGGATCTCGTCGATCGCCTTCGCGATGCGATCGACCGGAAGCTGCCAGCCGATGACGCCCGTGCTCGCGACGCCGATCTCGTACGGCTCGCACCCGACGGCGCCGGCGGCGGCGCCGGCCATGGCGAGCGCCGCGCGATCGCCCTCCTCGCCCGTGCAGGCGTTCGCGATACCGGAGTTCGCGACGATCGCCCGCAGGCTCCCCCGCTCGAGGTGCTTCCGAGTGATGACGCACGGCGCCGCGATCACCTGGTTCGTCGTGAACACGCCGGCCGCCGCGCACGGCCGATCGGACACGATCAGGCCGACGTCCAGCCGATCGGCGACGCCGGTCTTCACACCGGCCTTCGCGGCGCCCGCGCTGAAGCCGATCGGCACCGTGCGCGTCACGGCCACAGCGGCAGCGACTCGAGGCCGCAGGCCTCGGGGAGCCCGAGCATCGCGTTCAGGTTCTGCACCGCGGATCCGGCCGCGCCCTTCACGAGGTTGTCGATCGCGCCGAACGCCACGAGCCGCCGGCTCGGCTCGTCGACGACGGGATGCACGAGGCACCAGTTGCTTCCGAGCGTCGCCTTCGTCGAGGGGAAGGATGCCGTGACGCGGACGAACGGCTCGTCGGCGTACGCGGACGCATACGCGTCCGCGACCTCCGCGGCCGTGACGCCGGCGCGAAGGGTCACGTAGCAGCTCGCGAGGAGGCCGCGGGTCATCGGGACGAGATGGGGCGTGAAGGTGAGCCGCGGCGGGCGGCCGCCCAGCGCGGCCGCCTCCTGCGCGATCTCCGGGGCGTGCCGGTGCTTCGGCAGGCCGTACGGCCGCACGCTCTCGTCGATCGTGCCGAAGAGGTAGGCCTCGTCCACGGTGTGCCCGGCGCCGGAGACGCCGGACTTCGCGTCCACGATCACGTCGTCCTCGACGAGCCTCGCGCGCAGCGCCGGCGCGAGCGCGAGCAGCGTCGCCGTCGGGTAGCACCCCGGGTTCGCGACGACGCGCGCGCCGCGCAGGCGCGGACGCGCGAGCTCGGTGAGCCCGTAGACCGCTTCGCCGAGCAGCTCCGGCGCGGGATGCGTGTAGCGGTACCACCGCTCGTACGCCTTCGGGTCGCGGAGGCGGAAGTCGGAGCCCAGGTCGATGAGCCTCCGCCCTTCCGCGAGCCAGGCGCCGGCCTGCTTCGCGGCCTCGCCCGCGGGAAGGGCCGTGAACACGACCTCGGCGTCCCCGACGTCGCCCCCGATCAGGAGCGAGGCGGGCGCGCCGTGGAGGTGCTGCTGGACGTCGCGGAGCGGCTCGCCGTGGTGCGAGCGCGCCACCGCCGCGACGAGGCGGACCTCCGGATGGCGCAGGAGGATGCGCGCGAGCTCGCCGCCCGCGTAGCCCGTGACGCCGACGATCGCCGCCTTGACCGGCATAGGCGACCGATTATGCGGCGGAACGCATATTTATGCAAGCGCCTGCTACGGGAATATCCCCCGCTTGTCGATGGCGCGGGCGACGCGCTCCACGGCGACGATGAACGCGGCCTCGCGCAGCGAGCAGTCGTACGTCTTCGCGGTCGAGAGCACGAGCTCCATCGCGCGCCGCATGTAGATCTCGAGACGCCGCTCCACCTCGTCGAGCTCCCAGTAGAACTGCGCGCGGCTCTGGACCCACTCGAAGTACGAGACGACCACGCCGCCCGCGTTCGCGAGGATGTCCGGGACGATGGTGACGCCGCGCTGGGCGAGCATGCGATCGGCGTCCGCCGTGACCGGGCCGTTCGCGCCCTCGACGATGATCGGCGCGCGCACCTCGTGCGCGTTCGCTGGCGTGATCTGCCCCTCGAGCGCGGCGGGCACGAGCACGTCGACGTCCATCGCGAGGAGCTCCGCGTTCGAGACCTTGGACAATCCGGGAAAGCCCTCGAGCGTGCGCTGCGGGCTCTTGCGAACGTGCTCGATCGCCTTGGGAACGTCGATGCTCTTCGTCGAGGCGTAGCCGCCGCTGATATCGGAGATCCCGACGATCCTGCAGCCGGCCTCGGCGAGCGACTTCGCGGTCACGCTGCCGACGTTCCCGAAGCCCTGGACCGCGACGCGCGCGTCCTCGGGACGCCTCCCGTTCCGCTTCAGCAGCTCGAGCGTGACGAACGCGACGCCCCGGCCGGTCGCCTCGGTGCGACCGCGCGACCCACCGAGGTCGATGGGCTTCCCGGTGACCACCTCGGGCGAGTGCTGTCCGGTCATCATCGTCACCGTGTCGACGATCCATGCCATCGTCGACTCGTCGGTGTTCACATCGGGTGCGGGGATGTCGCGCTCCGGACCGATGATCGGGAGGATCGCGGCGGTATAGCGCTTCGCGAGGCGCTCCACCTGGCGGCGCGTGAGCTTGCGCGGATCGACGGCGACGCCGCCCTTCGCGCCGCCCAGCGGGAGATCGGTGACCGCGCACTTCCAGGTCATGAGCATCGCGAGGCCCTCGACCTCCGGCAGCGTCACCGCCGGATGGAAGCGGATGCCGCCCTTGCCCGGGCCGCGAGCGGTGGAATGCTGCACGCGGTAGCCGGTGAAGATCTCGAGCTGGCCCTCGTCGAGCATGACCGGGACGGAGACGATGAGCGTGCGCTCCGGCGTGCGCAGGAACTTGTGCATCCCCGGATCGAGGTTGAGCGCCTTGGCCGCGCTGTCGAGCTGCCGCAGCGCCGACTCGCGGAGCTCCTCGCCGGGGTGGGTGGCCGCTGGCATTCCGAGCGTCATGTGAACCTCTTCTCGTACATCGTCGTCGGCGGATCGGGCCGGTATCCCAGCTTGCGGTTGATGCCGCGCATCGCCGCGTTCTGTTCGTCGTTCGTCGTCCCGAAGAGCTTCACGCCGCGCCGCGCGAGCGCGCCGAGCGCGCGCAGCTTCAGCGCCAGGGCGATCCCCTTCCCTCGCTCGGAGCGCGCGACGCCCGTGAAGTTCGTGTACGCGGCGCCGTTCTCCTTCACCATCGTCACGGTCATGCCGACCGGCGTACCGTCGCGGAGCGCGACGATCGTCGTCGGCGGATCGATGCCGGGGCCTTCGAAGAACATCCGCCTCGCCTGCTAGAAGGGCGGCGGCTCCTCCGGCATCGGCGTCGGCGACGGCACGTCTCGCGCGAGCTGCCACAGGATCGGGAGCAGTGCGCGCTGGAAGCCCTCGCTATCGCTCGCGTGCTCGGCGAGCAGCTCCTCCCACGTCGCGAGACGGATGCCGACCCGACGCGCGCTCTCGTCGGGATCGTCGAACGCGGATCTGTCAAACGCGGGCACGTCGATGTACGCGTCGATGCGCTCGTGGAACGCACGGTAGCCATGCCGCTCGGCGAAGCGCGCTCCCTCGGGATCGGTCCCGCGGACCGCGGCGACGGCGCGCGGCGCCGCATGCGCGCGCGCGTGCGCTTCCACCTGCTCGAGCAAGGCGCCCCCGACGCCGCGCCGCCGGTGTTCGGGCGACACGAGCAGCTGCACACGCCAGGTCCCATCGCCCGCCCGCCACAGCCCGCCGTCGGTGGTGACGGCGAGGGCGGCCATGGAGCGCGCGGCATCCTCCACGATGAGCGCGAGACGAAGCGGCTCCGGCGCGGCCTGCTGCATCGCGCGCACCGCGGCGGGAGCCTGCCACTGCGCGGGTGTGGCCCCGCGGTTGACGAATTCGACGATGCGCTCGAGGTCCGCGTCCTCCGCGACGCGCACGGTCAGGCCCGAGGGGAGGCGCCGCGCGATGCCGGAAAGATCGGTGGCCACCGGGCGTGAGACTACCCGAGCGAGAAGCGGTCCAGGGAGGAGACCCGCGCGTGTCTCGCGGCAAAGCGCGGAGATTGGGCCAGACTAGCGACTGTGAGCGGCGAGGAAGACGCCCGGTTCATGCGGCGCGCGCTGCGGCTCGCGGCGAAAGCCGCGGGTCGGACGAGCCCGAATCCGCTGGTCGGCGCCGTCGTCGTGCGCGACGGCGCGATCGTCGGCGAGGGCTACCACAAGGCGGCGGGCGAGGCACACGCGGAGGTGGTCGCCCTGCGCGCGGCGCGCGATCGCGCCCGCGGCGCGACGCTGTACTCGACGCTCGAGCCGTGCGCGCATCAGGGCCGGACACCTCCCTGCGTCGAGGCCGTGCGCGACGCGGGCATCACCCGAGTCGTCGCCGCGATGCGCGATCCCGATCCGCGGACCGACGGCAAGGGCTTCCGTTTGCTGCGCGCGGCGAACATCGAGGTGACGCACGGCGTCCTCGAGACGGAGGCGCGCCGTCTCAACGAAGGCTTCGTGAGCCGGCTCACGCGCGGCCGGCCGTTCGTGCTCGTGAAGCTCGCGACGACGGTCGACGGCCGCGTGACGGTGAAGGGACGGCGCTATCTCCTCGGGAAGCCGGCCCTCAAGGAGGTGCATCGCCTGCGCGATCGCTACGACGCGGTGCTCGTGGGCATCGGCACCGTGCTCGCCGACGATCCCGCGCTCACGGTCCGCGAGGTGCGCGGACGCGATCCGCTCCGCGTGATCGTCGACACCGAGGCGCGCACGCCGCCGCAGGCCAAGGTCGTACGGGCGAAGGATCCGCGGCGCACCGTCATCTGCGTGGCCCGCGACGCCGACGGCCGGCGGCTCAACCGGTTGCGGGATACCGGCGCGCTCGTGACGACGCTCCCGCGCGCGGAGGGCGGCCTCGATCTCCGCGCGGTCCTGCGATGGCTCGCCGACCAGGGCGTGAACACCGTGCTCTCCGAGGCGGGACCGCGGATCGCCGGCGCGCTCGTCGCCGCCGGCCTCGCCGACCGGCTGATGCTCATCGCCGCGTCGATCGCGGGCGGCGACGGGCCGAGCGCGCTCGACGGCATCGGCACGCCGGTCGAGCTCCGCGGTCTGCGCGTGCGCCGTCTCGGCGAGGACGTCGCGCTCGAAGGCGAGGTGGGCTGATGTTCACCGGCATCGTCGAGGAGATCGGGACCGTGAAGCACCTCGCGCCGACGGCGTCGGGCACGCGGCTCGAGATCGCGTGCGCGCGCGTCATGGAGCGACTCGAGGTCGACGACAGCATCTCGGTCGCCGGGACCTGTCTCACGGTCGTCGACCGGGACGATCGTTCGTTCGCCGCCGATGTCGTGCCCGAGACGCTCGCGCGGACGAACCTCGGGGCGCTCGCGCGCGGTTCGCGGGTCAACCTCGAGCGCGCGGCGACGCCCACGACCGCGCTCGGCGGGCACTTCGTGCAGGGCCACGTCGACGCGACGACGCGCCTCCAGAGGCGGACGCCGGAGGGCGAGGGGGCCCGCCTCCGCTTCGCTCTGCCGAAGGAGCTCGCGCGGTACGTCGTGATGAAGGGGTTCATCACGCTGGATGGGGTCAGCCTGACCGTGGCGAGGCTCGGCAAGACGTTCTTCGAGATCGCCCTCATCCCCCATACCGCCCAGCAGACCACGCTGGGAACGCTGCGGGACGGCGAACGCGTGAACGTCGAGGTCGATGTCCTCGCGAAATACGTCGAACGGATCGTTCGAGCGCGGTAACGCGAGACCTAGAATGAGGTCGTGAGGACGCCGCCGGCGAAGACGCGGCGCAAGGTCACGCCGCACCCGCGCATCGTGTCGCCCGAGCCACCGTTCGCGACGGTGGACGAGGCGATCGCCGAGATCGCCAAGGGTCGCATGGTCATCGTCGTCGACGACGAGGACCGCGAGAACGAGGGCGACCTCACGATGGCGGCGGAGCTCTGCACGCCCCAGGATGTCGCGTTCATCCGCAAATACGCGAGCGGTGTCGTGTGCGTGCCCATGACGGTCGAACGTCTCGCGCAGCTCGACCTTCCCCAGATGGTCGCTCGGAACGAGGCGCGCCTCGGCACGGCCTTCACCGTCTCGGTCGACGCGCGCGAGGGCATCACCACGGGCATCAGCGCGGCGGACCGCGCACGCACCATCCGGATCCTCGCCGATCCGAAGAGCGCGCCCGCCGACCTCGTGAAGCCCGGCCATGTCTTCCCCTTGCAGGCACGCGAGGGCGGCGTCCTCGTGCGCGCGGGGCAGACCGAGGCGGGCGTCGACCTGTGCCGGCTCGCGGCGCTACAGCCGGTCGCCGTCATCTGCGAGATCACCAATCCCGACGGATCGATGGCCAGGGTCCCGGAGCTCAAGCGATTCGCCAAGCGTCACGGGTTGCGGATGATCACCGTGAAGGACCTCATCGCGTACCGCATGGCGCGCGAGAGGCTCGTCGAGCGCGTCGCGGCGGCGAAGCTGCCCACCCGCCACGGCGAGTTCGAGGTCTACGGATATCGCGCGCGCTTCGGGAACACCGAGGCCGAGCACGTCGCGCTCGTCATGGGCGACGTGCGCGGCGGCGATCCCGTCCTGGTGCGCGTCCACTCGGAATGCCTCACCGGCGACGTGTTCGGCTCGTACCGCTGCGACTGCGGGGAGCAGATGGACGCCGCGCTCGAGCGGATCGCGAAGGAGGGCCGGGGCGTGTTCCTCTATCTGCGCCAGGAGGGGCGCGGCATCGGGCTCATGAACAAGCTGCGCGCGTACGCGCTGCAGGACCAGGGCCTCGACACCGTCGAGGCGAACGAGAAGCTCGGCTTCAAGGCGGACCATCGCGAGTACGGGATCGGCGTCCAGATCCTCACCGATCTCGGCGTCCGGCGAGCGCGCATCCTCACCAACAACCCGCAGAAGGCCGCGGTCTCGCTCTACGGCCTCGAGGTCGTCGAGCGCGTTCCCATCGAGGTGCCGGCGCGCGACACGAACCGCGACTACCTGCGCACGAAGGCCGCGAAGATGGGACACCTGCTCAGCTTCCCGAAGGACTGAGCCTCTCGTCTGAACGCCGGACGGGCGAGGGTGTGACGCCGCGGCTATCGTGCGTGGTCATGAAGCGACTCAAGACACGTGCCGCATCCACGAACGTGGGCCGCGGGGCGCGCGTCGCGATCGTTCGCGCGCGTTGGAACGAAGATGTGACCCTCGCGCTCGAGCGCGCCGCCATCGAACGCGCGACGGAGGCCGACGCGCGTCTGGATCTCTTCGAGGTGGCCGGGTCGTTCGAGCTCCCGGCGGCGGTCGCGCTCCTCGCCGACACCGGCCGCTACGACGCGATCGTCCCGATCGGCTGCCTCGTGCGCGGCGACACGCCGCACTTCGACGTGCTCGCGCACGCCGTCGCGAGGCGACTGGTGGATCTGAGCACCACGTACCGCGTCGCGATCCCGTTCGGCGTGCTCACGTGCGACACGATGGAGCAGGCGCTCGCGCGCGCCGGCGGGTCCGAGGGCAACAAGGGCGCTCAGTTCATGGACGCCGCGCTCGAGATGGTCGCGCTGCGTCAGGCGCTCGAGAGCGAGCGCGCGAGCGCGCGGCCGCGCTCCAAGGCCTCGTCCCGCTCGACGCGATAGAAGCGGAGCGTCTCGCCCGGGGCGCGCTGCGCGACCCGACCGAGATCGGCTGCGATCACCGTCGCGACGATCGGATAGCCCCCGGTGGTCTGGTGATCCGCGAGCAGCACGATCGGCTGACCTCCACGCGGGACCTGCACCGCGCCGGAGACCACGCCGCAGGTGAGGATCTCGCCCGGCCGGGGCGCGATCGCGGGTCCCTCGAGGCGTACGCCCTGGCGATCGCTCTCCGGCGCCACGGTGAACGGGCTCGCGAAGAACGCGTCCTGCGCCGCGGCATCGAAGCGATCGTGATGCGGGCCCGCGACCGCGGCGATGTCGCCGCCGTACTCGAACGGGACGTGTCCTCCGGCATCCTCGGCGCCGCGGCGCGCGGTCCCGAGCGCGATGGCGTCGCCCGCGCGGAGCGTCCGGCCGAGACCGGCCCGCGGATACGCCGACCGCGAGCCGAGGATCTCCTCGCTCGCGATGCCCCCGCTCACCGCGACGTACGCGTAGCGGGTGCGCGGCGTGCCGCCCACGCGGACGACGTCGCCGGCGCGGACGAACACGGCGGTCCATGCGGGCAAGCGGTCGCGCGCGACGACGCTGACCTCGCGGCCGGTCACGGCCACGATCCGCGCGTCGTCGCACCGGAACGCGAACGGCAGGCCGGCGATCTCGATCGCCGCGTCGCGATCGGTGTTCCCCACCAGCGAGCACGCGGCGCGGAACGCGACCGGATCCGCCGGTCCCGATCGCGGCACGCCTTCGCGCAGGTGCCCTTCACGGCCGACGTCCTGAACGGTCGCGCTGAATCCAGCGACGACGATATGGATCATGCCGGCACGAACCGCACGTGGTCGCCGGCGCGGATGCGCGTGGGACGCGCGGCGCTCGGATCGAACATCGCGACATCGGTCGACCCGACGAGCCGCCAGCCGCCCGGCGACGGCGAGGGGTACACCGCGGTCTGGCCGTCGGCCACCGCGACGGCTCCGGCCGGGACGCGCTCGCGCGGGCGGTCGAGACGCGGGGCGACGATGCGCGGGTCGAGGCGTCCGCAGTACGCGAATCCGGGAAGGAAGCCGACGAAGTACGCGGTGTAGGTGCGACCGCTGTGCAGCGCGATGAGCTCGTCGATAGAGAGCCGCGAGCGCTCGGCCACCTCCGCGAGATCGGGACCGTCGTATCGCGTCGGGATCTCGACGATGTCCGGGGACCGCGCGCGGCCCGGGATCGCCCACGCGATGTCCGGACCGGCCGCCAGCAGCTTCGCCGCATCGCGCTCGGCCTGCTCGGGCGCGACCGTCTCGGCGTCGAACGTCAGCACGACCGAGGCGTAGGCCGGGATCGCGCGACCCAGGTGCGCGGCCTCCCACGCGTCGGCGATCGCGCGCGCCCATCCGATGGCCGTCTCGTCGAACACGTCCGTGAGCTCCACGAGCAGCGCGCGCTCGCCGAAAGGGAGGACGCGCGGCGCGAACGTCACGAGGGCGCGCGCACCTCGATGCCTTCACGCGCGAGCGCCTCGCGTACCTCGGCCGCGATCGCGGGCGCGCCGGGCGTATCGCCGTGCAGGCACAGGGTGTCCACCTCGAGACGCAGGAAGCTGCCGTCGAACGCGCGGACGCCGCCGTCCCGCGCGAGCGACACCGCCTGCGCCGCGGCCACGCGCGGATCGGTATGCAGCGCGCCGGGAAGACGGCGCGACCGCAGCGTACCGTCCGCCTCGTACGCGCGGTCCACGAAGCCCTCGCGCGCCACGCGCAGATCCATCGCGAGCGCGCGCTCGAGCATGGCGGAGCCGGGCGGCGCGAACACGATCAGCGACGCGCCGCGTCCGTCGTCGTAGATGCCGCGCGCGATCGTCGCGGCGATCGCGGGATCGCGCTCGGCCTGGTTGTACATCGCACCGTGCGCCTTGACGTGCGCGATCCTGGCGTGCGCCTGCGCGGCGACGTCCGCGAGCGCGCGGACCTGTTCGGACACGGACTCGATGAGCGCGAGCGCGTCCATTTCCAACGCGAGCCGGCCGAAGTTCGCGCGGTCCGGGTAGCCCGGATGCGCGCCGATGGCGACACCGTGCCGGAGCGCGAGCTCCACCGTCTCGCGCATGGAGCGCTCGTCACCCGCGTGTCCGCCGCAGGCGATGTTCGCCGACGTGACGAGCGGCATGATCTCCGCGTCATGACCCGCGCCCTCGCCGAGATCCGAGTTGAGGTCGATCGACCGTGTCACGGGCGCACTCTATCCGGACAGAGGGACGAGTAGCGCGCGGTGAGCGACGGTGAGCGACGGGCTCGCCTCGAGCGAGCATCTGCGCCCAGCCGGCCCGTGCGCGTCGCGCGTCGTGATCGGCGGGCCGGCGTGCGGCTCGGCTGCGCCTTCGCCGGCTGCTGGCGTGTGGCCTTCGGCCACGCCGCAGTTAGCCAGCCGCGAGCGAGAGGCGAGCCCGGCGCTCCCGGGCGCCCACCGCGCGCGCACGGCGCGAGCCGGAATCGGCAAGCGCGCAGAAGGGGCCCGCGAGATCGACTCCCGGGCCCCTTCGACTCTCGTGGGAATCCGCGATCAGACGAACAGCGGCGCGAGCACCAGCGTGATCGTCGCGAGCAGCTTGATGAGGACGTGCAGGCTCGGGCCGGCCGTGTCCTTGAAGGGATCGCCGACGGTGTCGCCGACCACCGCCGCGGCGTGCGCCGGGGTTCCCTTGCCGATGACCTTGCCGTTCTCGTCCTTGAGCTCGCCCGATTCGATGTACTTCTTGGCGTTGTCCCACGCGCCGCCGCCGTTGTTGAGGACGGTCGCCAGGATCACGCCGGCCATGGTGCCGACCATGAGCAGCGCGGCCTCCGCTTCCGCCTTCAGCAGGATGCCGACGACGATCGGAGCGCCGACGGCGAGCAGACCGGGCGCGATCATGTTCCGTAGGGCGGACGCCGTCGTGATGTCGACGACGCGGCCGTAATCGGGATCTTCGGTGCCGGCCATGATGCCGGGGTGCTCGCGGAACTGCGTGCGGACCTCTTCGATGATCGCCGCGCCGGCACGCCCCACCGCGCGGATCGCGAGCGACGAGAAGAGGTACACGAGCATGGCGCCGAGGAAGCCGCCGAGGAACACGTTGACCTTCGCCAGGTCGACCGTGTCGAAGGGCTTACCGGTCAGCTGTGCGACCTTGTCGAGGTACGCGGAGAAGAGCAGGAACGCGGCGAGCGCCGCCGATCCGACGGCGTAGCCCTTGGTGAGCGCCTTCGTCGTGTTGCCGACGGCGTCGAGGCGGTCGGTGCGCTCGCGGGTCTCCGCCGACGCGCGCGCCATCGAGGCGACGCCGCCCGCGTTGTCCGTGATCGGCCCGAAGGTGTCCTCCGCGAGGATGAAGGCCGCGCTCATGAGCATGCCCATCGTCGCGACGGCGGTGCCGTAGATGCCGCCGTGCGGCAGGCCGGTCGCCTCACCCCACCGCTCGCCGAAGAAGTGCGAGAGGAAGAGAGCGATCGCGATGGTGATCGCGGACGCGGCGGTGGTCTCGAAGCCGACCGCGATGCCCGAGATGATCGTCGTCGCGGGGCCGGTCTTGGCGGCCTCAGCGATCTCCTTCACCGGGCGCCAGTTGCCGGCCGTGTAGTACTGCGTGATGTACACGAACGCGAGGCTCGTGAGGATGCCGACGACGCCGGCGTAGAAGAACCAGATGCCGGCGCCCTTCTCGTTGAGCATCTGGTTGGTGACGAGGAACATGCCGGCGATCGAGAGGGCGACGGTGATGTAGTAGCCCAGGTTCAGCGAGGACATCGGGCTCTTCGTGTCGCTTCCGCGGACGGTGAAGATGCCGATGACGCTCGCGATGAGTCCGAAGCCGCGGACGACGAGCGGGAAGAGGATCCACGCGACGTTCTGCGTGACCGCGTAGATCGCGACGCCGAGGATCATCGCGCCGATGTTCTCGGCCGCGGTGGACTCGAACAGGTCCGCGCCACGACCGGCGCAGTCACCGACGTTGTCACCGACCAGGTCGGCGATGACCGCCGCGTTGCGCGGGTCATCCTCGGGGATGCCGGCCTCGACCTTGCCGACGAGGTCGGCGCCGAGGTCGGCGGCCTTGGTGTAGATACCGCCGCCGAGCTGCGCGAAGAGGGCGACGAACGACGCGCCGAAGCCGAAGCCGACGATGGTGAACGGCGCCTGCTCGGGATGCGCGAAGCCCCCGTACGCGATGAACATCCCGAAGACCCCGATGAGCGACAGGCCGACGACGAGGATGCCGGAGACCGCGCCACCGCGGAGCGAGATCCGGAGGGCGTCCGCGACGCTGTGCTGCGCCGCGGCCGCGGTCCGCAGGTTGGACTTCACCGCGACGAACATGCCCACGATGCCCGACGCCATCGAGCACGCGGCGCCGACGATGAACGCGATCGACGTCTTCACGGCGAGCTCCGACGCCGAGACGCCGGGGGCGGACTCGAAGAAGTAGATGACGAGGCCGATGACGACCATGCCGCCGAGCGCCAGGAGCGCGATCGTGCGGTACTGCCGCTTGATGAACGCGACGGCAGCCGTGTAGATCGCCCCGGCGACCTTCTGCATCTCGGGCGTGCCCGTGTCGGAGCGGAGCACGTCCCAGGCGAAGTAGGCGGCGACGAGGACAGCGATGAGGCCGGAGATGGGTACGACCCAAAGCAGGGGTGACGCGTCCAAGGGGCCCTCCACCACGATCGGATGACGAAATGGACAAGAAGCAAGCGCCCGCCCCGACGGAGGGGGCCGCAGCGCTCTCGTGCGAGTCTAGGCGACCGTCCGCGATGCGGCAAACCGGGTATCGTTCGATACGTGCCGCCACAGAAGGCATCGAAGAGCCAGCCGAAGGCCGACGCGTCCGAGAAGGCCAAGAGCAAGGACCGCGATTGGCTGACGACCGCGGAGCTCGCCGCGCGCATCGGATGGCGCGAGCACGCGCTGCGCGACGCGCTGCGCGGCAAGGAGCTTCCGGGCGTCCGCCGCACCGCGTTCGGCTACCACATCGAATCGAGCGCGGTCGACGAGATCACGTCGACCCTCGGCGCGCCGCCGGCCAAGCCCAACGCATCGCGTCGCTAAGACGAGGCGAGTCCGCCCGTAGGGCGGGCCGAAGCGAACGCGAAGAGTCAGGGGTGCTTGCGCAGCCGCGCGGGCAGGATCTGTAGCTCCTCGCGATACTTCGCGACCGTACGCCGCGCGAGGATGATGCCGTTGTCGGACCGCAGCTTCTCGGCGATCTCCTGATCGGAGTAGGGCCGCGACCGGTCCTCGTTCTCGATGATCCGCTTGATCACGTCCTTCACCCCGAGCGACGCGGTGAAGAAGACCGCGAACGGGACGACCTGGCCGCTCGGGATGAGCACGAACTTTCCGGCGGTCGCGCGGCTCACCGTCGACTCATGCATCCCGATGCGCTCACCCACCTCCGCGCGCGTGAGCGGGCGCAGCGACTGGATGCCGTTCTCGAGGAACTCGCGCTGACACTCGACGATCACCTCGGTGATCCGCGCGATGGTCTGGCGGCGCTGATTGATGTTGTCGATGAAGAACTTCGCGCGGGTCACGTAGTCGCGGATGTGCCGGCGGTCGTGGTCGCTCATCGGCACGGACTCGCCGCCATCCCGACGAGCCGCCTGCGCCTGCGCGACGAGCTGCCGGTAGACGGGGTTCACTCGCAGCGAGAAGCGGCGTGACTCGATCACCTCGACGTGGAACTCGCCGTTCTCGTCCTTCAGGATCATCACGTCCGGGCGAAGCCCGACCTCACGACCACCGACCGACGTGCCGCCGGGTCCGGCGGTGAAGGCGTGCGCCGGGAACGGATTGAGCACCTCCTTGATGTAGTCCGACGCCGTCTGGACCTCTTCGCGCGTGATGCGCAGGGCCTGCGCGATGTCGCCGTACTTGTGTTCGCCGAGCGCGCGCAGCTGCTGGGCGACGAGCTGTTTCGTGTGCGGGGGGACCCTCTCGCCGATCTCTTCGAGGTGCTCGATCTGCGCGAGCAGGCATTCACGTGTGTCGCGCGCGCCGATGCCCCAGGGCTCGATCGAAAGGATGGCGCGATGGACGCGCTCGACGTCCTCCAGCGAGGACTTCGTCGACTTCGCCGCGTCTTCGAGCGTGATGCCGTCGAGCCGGCCGTTATCGTCGATGTTGCCGATCAGGTATTCGGCGACATGGTGCAGGCGGGCGGGCAGCATGACCCGCACGTTCCACGAGAGGTATTCGGCGAGCGTCTGCTCGGCCTCGGCGCGGACGATCGGATCGAGCTCCTCGTCGTCGTCGCGCCGCATCAGGCTCGTGCCTTCGAGCGGCTCGGCCTCCACGTCCTCGTCGCGCGGCGCCTTGCTCGCGAGACCGAAGCAGTTGAGGCAGATGCGACCCTGGAGCGGCTCGCCGCAGAGCGGGCAGACCGTCGTCTCTTCGAGGTCGAGCGCCGGATTCTCTGAGAGCTCCTGGCTGATGACGTCCTGCAGCTCCATCGAAGAGAGCTGGAGGATGTAGTTCGCGGCGATCTGCTTCGGCGTGACCTTTAACTGCTGCTGGGGAAGAAGTCGCAGGTCCACGATCGGCTACCTTACCCCAATGCGCATACGCGGCGAGCTGATCTTCGTGCTCGTCGGCATCGTGCTCGCGCTCATCGCCATCGCATCGGTCCTCTCGGGTCGTCTCGCGCGATGGCGTACGCCACTCGCGGCGGCGGGATGCCTCATGGCAGGAGTCACACCACTCCTCTTGTATCCGTTCGTCGACTCCGCGCGAGCGCGCGGAGTGGCCCTCTGGGAGTGGTCGGCGGTCGGCGGACCGACCATCCAAGCTTCGTATCGCTTGGATGGACTTGCGGCGATCGGCCTCGCCATCGGTGTCCTGTACGGTGGCGCGGCACTCGTCGCCACGACGCGCGTGCCCTCGCGCTCCGCGTTGTTGCGCCCCGCGCTCCTCTTCAACGCCTTCATCCTGGTGACGCTCGTCGTCACGGACGACCTGATCGCCGGCGTCGTCGTCCTCGGCGCTCTCGCGGCGGCCACGACGTTCATCGCGCTGCTGGTCTCACCGCCGTCGGCCGTGGCGCGCATCACCGCCTACCTCGCCGCGGGCGTCCAAGCGTTCATCGTCTCCGGGCTGCTCGTGACACGCTTCGGCGCGGCGTCCTTCCGCTTCGACGCGATCGGGCCCACGTCCATCAGCCCAGGCGTCCTGTTGGCCGCCGCCGTCGGCGGCGCGCTCTTCGCCGGCCTCTATCCCTTCGTCCCGTGGGGCTATCGGCAGGACGAGAGCGGCGAGCGCGAGAGCCTGCGCGGACTGCTGACCATGCCGGCGGGCGTCGGCGCGACGATCGTGCTCATGCGCCTCGCCGGGGTCACGCGCATCGACCTCTCCGAGCTCACCCTGCCCGGCTCGGTCCCCGGCTGGGCGATCGCGCTCGTCGCGATCGCGACGCTCGTCGCCCTGCGGCGCGCGCGCCGCGACGCGCGCGGGCGCCGCGGCGCCGGGGTCGCCGTGCTCACGCTCGCCGTGCTCCTTCTCTATCCGCTCCTCCATTGGAGCCACGTCGTGCTGCTGGCGTGCCTCCTCACCGTCGCGTACGCCGCCGCGGTGTCGCTCGCGCTGCCGGAGCAGTGGCTCGTCACGCGGTACGACGTGACGCTCGCCGCCGCGTGGATCGGCATCGCGGGCGGCACGCCGGTCGCGGCCGCGGGAGCGCTCGTCGTGCTGATGGGGGGCGCGCTCGCCGCGCTCGCCGAGGCCTTCTGGATGCCGCCGCATCGCGCGTACATCGCGATGCTCGCGAGCACGACGACGATCGTGTCGGGCGCGCTCGCCGTGTTCCTGGGCACGCTCGGCACGCCCGATCCCGTCGCGCTCGCGCTGGGCGCGGTCGCGATCCTCGCCGTGATCGCGCTGGAGCTCGTGCACGTGGGTCGGCGCCTGGACGTCGCCGCGGCGCCGAGGGACCTCGAGATCACCGCGACCGTCTTCGCGTTCCTCGCCACCGTGCTCGTCACGAGCCTCGCCGCGAGCCCGATGCTCGACGCGCTCGCGCGGGCGTTCGGACGTCCGCTCGAGAGCGATCTCGCCACGACGGCGTTCGCCACCGCGGTGCTCGCCGCGACGTCGGCCCTCCTCGCGATCATCGCGGGCGCGATGCGCCCGCTGCTGCCGGACCTCGCGCCGGTGGGGACGCGGCTCGGCCGCGTCGTTTCGTTCGCCGATCCGGTGCCCATCGCCGCCGGGGGCTTCCGCGCGCTGGAGCGCTCCGCGACCTTCGTGTCCACCGCGTTCTCGCTGTTCGAGCAGCGCGCCGGCGTGTGGCTCGCGATCGTGCTCATCGGCGGCGTGCTCGTGTGGGCGGTGCGCTAGTGCTGATGCTGCTGCTCGTCGCGGTCGCCACGCTCGCCGCGAACGGCGCGCGGCAGCTCCGCTACATGGCGCTCGCGTTCCTCGGCGTCGCGCTCGCCGCGCACCTCCTCACGGGCCCGTCGGTGTCGCTCTCGCAGATCTCCGTGAGCGCCGCGGCCGCCCTCGTGTCGGCCGCCGTCCTCTATGTCGCCGCGCGCGACCGCCGCTACGGCGAAGATCCCGGCTGGCGGCTCTGGCTCGCAACCGTCGTCGCCGCGTCCGTCGCCGCGGCGGCGTTCGCGTTCCTGCGCACGACCGCGAACGAAGAGGTGCGCATCACGATCATCGGAGAGGATCCGAGCGGCGTGACGCAGGAGGCCGGGGCATTCTGGCTGCTGGCGTCGGGCGTGGCGATCCTGCTGACCGCGCGCGGTGCCGTCCGCGGATCGCTCGGCGCGCTCCTCATGCTCACCGGGACGCAGCTGCTCGTGCAGCTCGTGCCCGGGCCACAGCTCGCCTTCACGCTGCTGCTGTCGTGGCTCCAGGTCGTCGTGGCGCTCTGCGGGGCCTTCCTCATCCTGAACGAGCGCGCGGTGCGCGAGGCGTGATCGTCCCCATCGCGCTCCTCGGTGGCGGCGCCCTCGTCGCGTTCGCGGTCCGCAAGCAGGTCCACCTCGCCGGCCCGCTCAGCGCAGCGGCGCTCGCCGCGGCGATCTGGTGGACGATCTCGTCACCGCAGGAGAAGAGCGAGGTCCTCGGTCTGCAGCTCCGCCTCTCGCCGCTCGCGCAGCTCGGCGGGGCGATGCTGCTCTCCTCGCTCTTCATCCTGGTGCTCGCGGTCTGGCTCGACGAACCGGCGTACAACTTCTTTCCCACCGCTCTCGCCGCGGGCGCGGCGGTCACCGCCGTCCTGACGCTGACATCACCGATCGCGATCTACGCGGTCCTGCTGCTCGCGCTCCTCGTGCCGGTCGGCTCCTTCACCTTCCAGGTCACGCGCAACCGCAGCGTCGAGGCGGCGTACCGGCACTTCTCCTTCGTCGCACTGGGTGGATCGCTGGGCATCGCCGCGCTCGCGCTCGCGGGCAGCCTTCCGCGCGACCAACCCGCCGGGACGTTCGTCGTGCTCATCGTCATCGTCGTCGTGGCCTTCGCACTGAAGCTCGCGGCGATCCCGTTCCACACGCACGCCGCGCTGCTCGCGACGGAAGTGCCCGCGCCGGCGCTCGCGCTCTACTTCGGCGTCCTCGTGCCGACGACCTTCATCGCGTTCGCCGAGATCCTCACGCTCTCGGGCCTGCTACCGGCGATCGTGCAGATCTCGAAGGTGCAGGACCTCCTTCTCGGCCTGGGGACCGTGTCCGCGCTGGGCGGCGCGTTCCTCGCGACGGGATCGACCGAGCTCCGGCGCGTGGCCGCCTATTCCGTGATCGCGAACCTCGGTCAGGCGCTCGTGGGCATCGCGACGCTCTCCGGCCCGGGGATCGTCGGCGCCGTCGCGATCGCGCTCGTCACCGGCGCGGGCGCCACGCAGCAGCTCCTCGCGGCCGGCGCGATCGAGCGCCGCGCGGGCGCGGACCGTCCGAGCGCCGCGGTCGCGCCGCTCGCCTCGCTCGCGTTCGTCATCGGCGGATTGGCGATGATCGGCGCGCCGCCCCTCGTGGCGTTCCCAGGACACTTCTTCGTCGAGCTGATCGCGTTCTCGTATTCGGGATCGCTCGGCACGGCCCTCGTCGCGTCGACGCTCTTCGTGCTCATCGCCCAGCTCCGCGCCGCGATCTCGATCTTCCGCGTCGCGCCCGAGCGCTGGCGCGTCGAGCGGCGCCCGATCGCGGGTATCTCCGGAGTGCTCGTGTTCCTCGCCCTTCTCATCGGCGGGGTGCAGCCCGATGGGTTCCTTCGCCCGATCGCGGCCTTCGCCGACGAGTTCATCCGCGCGCTGCGACCGTTCTAGCCGTCGATCTCCCAGCCCTGCTCGGCGAGCGCGGTGCGCTCTCTTTCGAGATCGCGCCAGCGGCAGATCAGCTTCCACTCGCTCGACGGCTCCGGCGTTCCTTCGTTGACGCGCTGCACCACGCGGCCGTCGGGCAGCCACTCGCGCTCCATGAGGTAGCGCTGGCCGGGACCGACGCCCCGCAGCTGATGCGCGCGGAGCACGGCGCGCGAGATCACGACGGGGCCTTGTCCTCGGTCATCCACTTCTCGACATCGCGCGTGTAGCCGACGACGCCGTCGGGGAACCACAGCTTGATCTCGCCCTCGGCGGTCTCCGGCGCGTCGCTCGCGTGGACGAGGTTCCGCAGTCCGACGAGCGCGTAATCGCCGCGGATCGTGCCCGGCGCCGCCTCGTGCGGACGGGTGGCGCCGACCATCGCGCGGACGACCGCGATCGCGTTCGGCCCCTCGAGCACGAACGCGATGACCGGCGACGCGCTGATCATCTTCACGAGGTCCTCGTAGAAGAACTTGCCCTTGTGGATCTCGTAGTGCTTCTCGGCGAGCGCTCGCTCCACCGTCACGAGGCGCAGCGCCGCGATGCGCAGGCCACGCCGCTCGAAGCGCGCGAGGATCTCTCCGGCGATGCCACGCTGCACCGCGTCGGGCTTGAGGATGACGAGCGTGCGCTGGACGTTCGACTCTGGACTCACGATGCGATCTCCATATCCACCACCTCCGCGCCGGGGACGTTCACCTTGGCGATCGAGGCGCGGGGCCCGACCGCCGCGATATACGCGAGCTCCGGTCGCAGGTACGTCCTCGCGGCGCGCTGGACGTCCTGCGTGCTGATCGAGTCGATGATGGCGCAGACCTCGTCGACACCGCGGACGCGGTCGAGGAACAGCTCCTGGCCGGCCAGCCAGTTCGACACGCCGCGGCTGTCCTCGAGCCGCAGCTCGAGCCGTCCCTTGTTGAAGTCGCGCACGCGCTCGATCTCGGCCTCGGGGACGACCTCCTCGCGAAGGCGCGCGACCTCGGCGAGGGCCGCGTCGATGACCTCGCCGATGCGGTCCGGCGTCACGCCGGCGTACACGACGAGCTGCCCGGCATCGACGAAGTTCGCGCTGTACGAATGGACGTCGTACGCCAGTGCACGCTTCTCGCGCAGCTCGAGGAAGAGCCGGCTCGACATCCCCTCTCCGAGGATCGCGTTCAGCATGTCGAGGGAGTATTTGTCGGGATGCTCCTGCGGGACGCCGCGCCAGCCGATGCACACGTGGGCCTGCTCCGTCCGCCGGCCGAGCAGCTTCACGCGCACCTGTCCCGGCTTCGGCGCGGGGCTCAGCGTTGGGGGCGTGCGGGGCGCGATGTCGGCGAAGAGGCCCGCCACCGCGTCGAAGACCTCGTTCGCGTCCACGTTCCCGGCGACCGCGACCACGATGCGCGACGGGACGTAGCCGCGGGCCATGAAGTCGCGGAGGCGGTCGGCGTCGAGAGCGTTGATCACGGGTTCGCGGCCGGCGATCTCCCATCCGAGGGGATGCCGCGGGTACAGCAGCTCGTCGATGAGCGTGTGCACGCGGTCCTGCGGCTGGTCGCGATACATCCGCAGCTCCTCGATCACCACGCGCTTCTCGCTGTCGATGTCGGCCGGGCGCAGCATCGGCGCGCGGATGAGGTCCGCGATGACGTCGAGCGCGACGCGCCAGTGCCGCGCGGGGAGCCGCGACCAGAAGACCGTGACCTCCTTGTCGGTGGCCGCGTTCACCGCGCCGCCGCGGCTCTCGATGTCCTGGCTGATCTCGGCGGCGGTCGGGCGCTTGGCCGTTCCTTTGAACACGATGTGCTCGAGGAAATGACCGGTCCCCGCGTTCGTCCGGTCCTCCATGCGCGAGCCCGCGCCGACGAAGACCGAGATCGACGCCGATCGGGCCTCGGGCATCTCGGCGACGAGCACGCGCACGCCGTTCGCAAGAAGGCGCTTCGTATGATCCAAGGCGACGGAGGCTAGCAGAGGCGGCGCCGGACGCGCCGCGCGGACCGCGGTCAGCGGCAGAACACCATCGTCATGTAGAGCGCATCCGGTCCTTCGACCGCGCCGATCCCGACACGCCGGAACGCGGGATCCATGATGTTCGTGCGGTGATTGATCGGGGCCCACGGCTCCGACATGAACTCGCCGTGCAGGCGATCGACGTTGCCCTCCCACACCTTGCCGGTGTTCTCGCCGTACCACCCCGAACCGCACGCGGCCCCATCGCGCGACGCCGCCGTGCCATCGGGGCCGTCGTGATACACATACCCGACCCGCGATTCGACCCGGCTGTGCGCGCGCGCGGCCGTGGACACGCCGGCGTCCAGCGTGAGCGCGACGAGTCCGCCCTGGGCGCGCGACGCGTTCATCAGCGCGAGCATGCGCAGCTCCGCGTCGCGCACGGACGTCGTGACGGGAGGCGCGGCGCTCGCCGGCGGCGCGGTCGGTCGCGCCGTGGGACGCGGCGCCGGCGCGGGCGTGGGCGCGGGTGTCGGGTCGGGCGCCACCTCGGCGACGTCCGCCGCCGGCATGTCCGCGACGTCCGCGACGGCGGGCGACGCCGTCACGACCGGTGCCGCGGCGAGCTCGGGCGGCGCGCCGTCGCGCACACGTGCGCCGCCGCGCGCGGCGGGCGACACGCGCTCGGACGCGACCGCGGTCTCGGCCCCGTCTCGCACGACCGGGCGCGGCGTCACCACGATGGAGGCGCCGACGAGGGACGCGAGCATCGCGACGAGCGCCGGCCCCGCGAGCGCCGACGCGAGGCGCTCCGCGATCTTCCGCGCGACCGTCACGCCTCCGCCGCGGCAAGTGCGGCGTACGTGATGAGAAGGGCGGCGCCGGCACGGCGCGCCGCGACGAGGCCCTCCCGCTCCATCGCCGCGCCGTCGGGCGTCGCGTCGAGATCGAAGAAGAGCGCGTGCTCGTCCGCCGTGAAGAACGAGAGCGCGGGGCGGTCCGCGCTCGCGGCGACGAGCGAGACGAGGTCGAGCGTGGCGAGACCGGGCTTCACGATGACCGCGTCCGCGCCGGCCGCGACGTCACGCGTGGCCCGCGCGCGCGCGCCATCGGCGTCGTCCGGAGCGATGAGCGGGACGGCGCGCTCGGACACGGGCATCGCCTCGACCGCGCGCCGCTGCGAGCCGTACATGCGGCTCTCGAGCTTGAGCATCGCGCCGATCGGGACGTCGACGTGGCGCGTGCCGTCGAGCGCCGACCGTATCGCGCGGATGCTTCCCTCGAGCATCCCCGACGGGATCAAGAGGTCCGCGCCCGCGTCGGCGTGGACGAGAGCGATCTCCGCGAGGCGCGCGAGCGTACCGTCGACATCGGCGGCTCCCTCGTCGAACAGCACGCATTGACCGTGCGGCGTGTACGCGCAGACGCAGACGTCGGTCGCGACGGCGAGATCGGGCGCGGCGTCCTTCACGGCGTGGATCGCCCGCGTCACGACGTGATCGCGCTCGCTCGCGATCATCGCGTGCTCGTCCTTGCGGTCCGATGCGCCGAAGATCAGCAGCCCCGCGATTCCGGCCGACGACGCGCGCCGGGCGTCGCGCACGAGCTCGGTGATGGAGAGCCGCTCCAGCCACGGCGCATCCGGCACTCGCTCCCGGTCCTCGACCCTGGCGGACACGATCACCGGCTGGACCATCCGGCCGGCCGGGCCGGGCGCGTCCAGGGCGCGCGACCACAGGGGATGGTCGGTGAGTCGACCGCGGACCAGCGTGGCCTGGCGCATGGCTACGGCGATGGTACGCATCGGGGCTCCCAACGGGTGCCGGGGGTCGGTACTCTCTTGGGTGGATGGGGGTCCGGGCGCCACTTCTGACCTTCAGCCTGGCCGCGGGCATCCTGCTCGCGGGGACCGGCTTCGGCCTGCGCGCGCGGTCCCCCGCGGCGATCGGCCCGGTCGCACACCAGGCCGCCCTGGTGGACGCCCACGCGGCCGCGGTCCCCGCATCCGCCGTCGAGGTCGCGGTCGCGGCGCCCGCGCCCGCGCTGCCCGCGCCCAAGGAAGCGCCCGCGAGCGCGGTGCTCCCGGAGATGAAGCACGTCTGGCAGTCGTTGAACAATTGCGGTCCGGCCGCGGTGGTCATGGCGCTCTCGACCTTCGGCGTGGACACGGATCAGGAGGTCGCGCGCCTCGCGCTGCGCGGTCCCGATGTCCGTCGCGGGATGGGACCGCAGGGCGTCGATCCGTGGGTCAAGGACAATTTCGGCCTGCGCTCGATGTGGCGCAACGACGGCACCAACGACCTCATGCGGCGCCTCGTCGCGAACGGCTTCGCGCCGATGGTCACGCAGTGGATGCAGGACCCGACCGTCTCGCGCATCGCGCACTGGCGCACCGTCCGCGGCTACGACGACGCGCGGGGCGTCTTCTACGTGAACGACTCGATGCTCGGGAACATGGTCCCGCTGACGTACGACTGGTTCGCTCGTAACTGGCAGTCGTTCCAGTACCGCTACATGGTCATCTACCGCGCCGAGGACGAGCCGCTCCTGCGGGCCATCGTCGGCAAGGAGTGGTCCGAGATGGTCGTCCGCCAGTCGCTCTACGAGCGCGCGCGCGCCGAGGCGATCGCGCAGGGCACCACCTTCGCCTGGCTGGCGTACGGCGAGGCCGCCTACGCGAACGGCGTGTTCGACGAGGCCGTGGCCGCGTTCGAGAAGGGCTTCTCCTCCGGATCGGCCGCGGGCGTGTTCGGCGTGCGCAGCTCGTACCCGCAGGCGCTGCGCGCGCTCGGGCGGAAGGCCGAGGCGGACAAGATCGCGCAGACGATCAACGGGATCACGCCGGTGCCGTCGACCGTCGCGCCCGCTCCCGACTCGTACGCGCTCTTCCTCGCGCTGCGGCGCGCGACGCCGTTCGAGAAGCTCCCGACCGACTAGCGCGGGCGCCTTCCCGCACGCGGCGGGCTAGCGGCGGTCCGCGAGCTCCTTCGCCCGGGCGAGCCGCTCGGCGGCGGCCGCGAGCACGTCGTGGGTCTTGCAGAAGGTGAAGCGGATGAGGTGCCGGCCGAGCTCCGGGCGCGAATAGAAGGACGAGCCCGGGACCCCGGCGACGCCGACGGTCGCGGCGAGCCAGCGCGCGAACGCGGTGTCGTCCTCGAACCCGAACGGCGTGATGTCGCAGAGCACGTAGTACGCGCCCTCGGGCGGACGCGGCGAGAAGCCCGCCGTCTCGAGCGAGGCGACCAGCAGATCGCGGCGCGCGCGGTACTCCTCTCCCAGCGAAGCGAAGTAGGGACGGCCGAGCGCGAGGCCCGCGGCGACGGCCTCCTGCAGCGGCGCCGGCGCGCCGACGGTCACGAAGTCGTGCACCTTGCGGATGCCCGCCGTGAGCGCGGGCGCGGCGACGATCCAGCCCACGCGCCATCCGGTGACCGAGAAGGTCTTGCTCGCACCAGAGATGGTCACGGTCCGCTCGGCCATACCGGGCAGCGTCGCGATCGGGATGTGCTCGCCCGCGTACCGGATGTGCTCGTAGATCTCGTCGGTGACCGCGATCGCGTCGTGCTCGATGCAGAGCGATGCGACTAGCTCGAGCTCGGCGCGCGTGAACACGCGGCCGGTGGGGTTGTTCGGCGTGTTGACGATGACCGCCTTCGTGCGCGGCCCGAACGCGGCGCGCAGCTCATCGGGATCGAACACGTTCCGCGGCGGACGCAGCGGCACGTACACCGGCTTCGCGCCACAGATGTCCGCGTCCGGTCCGTAGTTCTCGTAGAAGGGCTCGAGCACGACGACCTCGTCGCCGGGGTCCACGATCGCGAGGAGCGTGCTGATCATCGCCTCCGTCGCGCCGCAGGTGACCGTGAGCATCGACTCCGGATCGACCCGCATCCCGTAGAGATCGAGGTACGTGCGGGCGAGGGCGTCGCGCAGCGACTTCGCCCCCCAGGTGATCGCGTACTGATTGACGTCGGCGTCGATCGCGCGCTTGGCCGCCTCCTTGAGCGCCGCGGGCGCCGGGAAGTTCGGGAAGCCCTGCGCGAGGTTGATCGCGCCATGCACCGAGGCGAGGCGCGTCATCTCGCGGATGACGGACTCGGTGAAGCCCTCGGTGCGCGCGGCGAGCGCGCGCTTCGTCGCCTTCATCGCCGAGCCGTACGCCGCGCCGTCGCGTCGCGCGTCATCGCCCTGTCCGCGCCATCAGTAGCCGGCGTCCAGGTCGACGACGTTGAGGAGGGGTTCCCTCGCCTTGTACCTCCGCAGGTTCTCGCGGAAGAGCGCGAGGCTCCGCTCGCGGATGCGCGGCGACGAGTTCGACGAGTGCGGCGTGATGATCACGTTCGGCAGCGACCAGAGCGCATGTTCCTTCGGCAGCGGCTCGACCGTGAGCGCGTCGAGCGCCGCGCCGCCGAGACGCCCTCCGCGGAGCGCGTCCACCAGCGCGGCCTCGTCCACCAGCGCGCCGCGCGCGATATTCACGATCCAGGCCGTCGGCTTCATGCGGGCGATGACCTCGCGCGAGATCGCGCCGCGCGTGCGCGCGGTGAGCGGCGCGGCGAGCACCAGGTAGTCGGCCTCGGTGACGGCCTCGGCGAGGCGATCCGGCGACACCATGCGCGAGACGCCCGGCACGGCGCCCTCGCGGCGGCGGACGCCGACCACGCGCATCCCGACGCCGGCGGCGAGCCGTGCGACCTCTGCGCCGATGCTGCCGATGCCGAATACGACGACCGTCTGGTCGCGGACCTCCTCCTGCGGATGCGGTCGCCATTCGGCACGTCCCTGCTGGTCTCGGTACACGTGCAGCCGCTTCGCCGCCGCGAGGATCATCGCGATCACGTGCTCGGCGATGGGGATGTCGTACGGGCCGCTGTTGTTCGTGAGCACGATCTCCCGCCCGCGCAGCTCGGGCGCGCCCACGAGATCCTCGACGCCCGCGCCGAGCGAGTGGTACCAGCGGAGCTCCGGCGCGGCGCGCAGCAGTGTGCGGACGCGGGAACCCAGGTTCGTCCCCACGCCGACCTCCGCGCCCGTGGCGCGCGCGATGTCGGCATCGTCCTTCAGCACGATGACCTCATCGTCGGTCAGCAGCCGCGGCAACTCGTCCGCGATACCCTGGAAGCGGCCGATCACCGCGATCTTCGTCACTGGTACACCGCGGGCGCGCCGGCCCGGCACGAATCGGCGACCATCGTCCGCTGCAGCAGCGACATGTCCTCGGGCAGATCTTCGGGATCGACGAGCGCGACCTCGGAGGTCTCGTTCGAGATCGTCGCCTCACCCCCGGTGATCAGCGCGCGAAAGCAGCAGATGTAGAACTGGTACGACGCCGTGCTCCCGAAACGCTTGTTGTCGTACACGCCGACGAGCGAGTCGAGGGCGGCATGGAACCCGGTCTCCTCGCGCAGCTCGCGCAGCGCGTTCTCCGAGGGCGACGATCCCACCTCGGCGTAGCCGCCGGGAAGCGCCCAGCGTCCGTTGTCGGCGCGCTTGATCAGCGCGACGCGTCCGTCGCGGTCGAACGCCGCGACGCTGCATCCGACCTTCGGACTCGCGATGCCGAGGTCGGGGAGGTACGGACGCTCCGGCGTGAAGTCGGCGTCGATGGTGACGGCGGCGATGCCCTCGGCGATGGACATCGAGCGCGCGTAGCGGTCGCGGTCGTAGTCGTTCTCGGCGAACTCCAGACCGGTGCGCGCCATGGCCGCGAGCTCGTGGGCCCAGAAACGCAGCTGCTCCGAGGGACGCATGGGCCTCGCATACTACGGACCGCTCGTGTTCGCGCTCTCCGGGACCCTCTTGAACGCCGCGACCGTCCTCGCCGGCGGCATCCTCGGGACCTTCCTCGGAGACCGGCTGCCCGAGCGCATCCGCGAGAACGTCGTGCGCGGCGTGGGCCTGTTCACCCTGGCCATGGGCACGAAGTTCGCGCTCGAGACCGGCAATCTGCTCTACCTGCTCGGCAGCATCCTGGCGGGCGGGATCCTCGGGTCGCTCTGGAACATCGACGGACGCCTCGCCGCGCTCGGCGACGCGCTGCAGCGGCGCTTCCACCGGGATGGCCGCGAGGGCACCGTGAGCGAAGCGTTCGTGACCGCATCGATCGTCTTCTGCGTGGGGCCGCTCACGTTCCTCGGATCGATCCGGAACGGGCTCACCGGCGACGCCGGCCTGCTGACCATCAAGAGCGTGCTCGACGGCTTCACCGCGATCGCCCTCGCGGCGACGCTGGGCTGGGGCGTGCTGCTGACCATCGCCGTGATCCTCCTGTATCAGGGCGGCCTCGCGCTGGGCGCCGCGACGCTCGCCGGAGCGCTCTCCGAGGCGCAGCTCCTCGAGATGAACGCCGTCGGCGGCTTGCTCATCCTCGGCGTGGGCCTGAAACTTCTCGCGATACGCGACGTGAAGGTCGCGGACTTCCTTCCGGCCATCCTCGTCGCGCCGCTCCTCGTCGCCGCCGTCATGCGCATCAGGGAGGCATTCGGACTATGAGCCGCGTCATCGAGCTCCGGAGCGACACGTTCACCAAGCCGACACCCGCGATGCGGCGCGCCATGGCCGGCGCCGAGGTGGGCGACGACCAGTACGGCGAGGACCCCACGGTGAACCGGCTCGAGCGGCGCGCCGCGGAGGTCGTCGGCAAAGAGGCCGGCGTGTACGTGCCGAGCGGGATGATGGGCAACCTCTGCGGCGTGCTGTCGCAGACGCGGCGCGGCGACGAGGTGATCCTCGGCGACCTCGCGCACATCGCGCAGAACGAGATGGGCGCCTCGTTCGTGCTCGGGGGCATCGTGCCGCGACTCGTGCCGAACCGCGACGGCCTCCCCTCCCTCGACGACCTCGCTGCCGCGGTCCGCCCGCCGGGCATGTTCCCGCGCACCTCGCTCGTCTGCCTGGAGAACTCGCACAACAACTGCGGCGGCACGGTGATCACGCCGGAGCAGACGAAGGCCGTGGCCGACTTCGCCCACGCGCGCGGCATGCGCGTCCACCTCGACGGCGCGCGCATCTTCAACGCGGCCGCCGCGCTCGGCGTCGACGCGAAGGAGCTCGTGCGGGACGTGGACACCGTCCAGTTCTGCTTCTCGAAGGGCCTCGCGGCGCCGGTCGGCTCGATCCTCTGCGGCGACGCGGAGACCGTCGCGAAGGCGCGGCGGGTGCGCAAGCTGCTCGGCGGCGCGATGCGCCAGGCCGGCGTCATCGCGGCGGCCGCCCTCGTGGGGCTCGAGGAGATGCGGGCGCGCCTCGTCGACGATCACCGCAACGCGAAGCGCCTGGCCGAGGGCCTCGCGAAGATCCCCGGCCTGCGTCTCGACCCCCGCAAGGTCGTCACGAACATCGTGTCCTTCGAGGTGGACCCCGCCGCGATGGACGCCGGGGCGTTCCAGAAGACCTGCGCTGAACGCGGGCTGAGGATCTCACGCTATCTCGGCAACTCGCCGCGGCTGCGTGCCGTCACCCACGTGGACGTGAGCGCCGACGACGTCGACGCCGCGATCGAGATCGCGCGGACGGTGCTCGCGGGAGCGGCGGCGCCGGTCGCGGCCGCGCCCTGAGGGGTCCTCCCCCGAACGGGGTAGGACGACCTCGCTAGTCCTGTTGCGGCTGGCCGCGCGAGCGGCGACCAGTCATCCTTCCGGGTCAAGGGATGAGGAAGCTGTTCACCTCCGCTCGACTCGCGCGGGACGCGCATGGCCAGTCCATGGTCGAGACCGCGCTCATGCTGCCCATCCTCATCTTCCTGGTCCTCGCCGGCGGCGACATGGCGCGCGGCTACGCGATCCAGATCGCGATCCAGAACGGCGCGCGCGCCGGAGCCGAAGCGGCGGCGATCGACTACACGCCGACCGCGGCGGCGGCCGAGGCGCGCGCTCGCGACGAGATGAGCCGCACGCCGGGCATGGACAGCACCGCGCCGACCGTGACCGTCCTCTTCAAGCAGGCGGACGGCTCGACGGCGTGCGTGAGCCCGCCCACGCTCGCGAACCCGTGCTTCGCGACGGTCACGGTCTCGATGGTCTGGCACACGATCACCGCGTGGCCGCTGATCCCGAACACGTTCACGTTCAACCGGTCGACGACCGTCCGGATGATGAGCTACTGATGGGGACGCCGCGGCGTCTTCTTCGCTCCGACGAGTCGGGGCAGTCGCTGATCGAGTTCGCGCTGGTGCTGCCGCTGCTGCTGCTGATCATCACCGGCCTGTTCGACGTCGCGCGAGCGACCTGGCAGGAGAACACGCTCGCGTACGCCGCGCGCGAAGGCACCCGCTACGCGATCGTGCACGGCTCCGCGTCCCTCGACGGCACCATCGTCCATCCCGGCTACGATCAGCCGGTCGTCGACGCCGTGCGCAACGCCGCGGTCGGCGTCCCGAACGTGAGCGTGGTCGTCCAGTGGATCGACAGCGGGTGCTACGACCGCAACTGCCGCGTCCAGGTCGACTCGACCGCGCCGTTCGTGCCCATCCCGTCCCAATACCTCTTGGGCGGCGTCTTCCAGATCACCCTGCGCGGCGGCTCGCTGCTGGTGATCCAGCGGTGACGCGCGGACTTCGCCGGTTCTTCTTCGGACCCCGCAGCGAGGGGGGTCAAGCCATCGTCCTCATCGCGATCACCATGCTCGGCATGCTGATGATCGTCGGCGTCGCGATCGACGCGGGACAGCTGTATTCGGCGCGACGCGCCATGCAGGAGGCCGCCGATGCCGCCGCGTACGCCGGCAGCGTCACGCTCTACCTCGGCGGCACGCAGGCACAGGCGTTCAGCGCGGCGACCACGGACGCCACCACGAACGGGTTCAGCAACGGCGTGAACGGCACGACGGTCACCGTCCAGCAGCCGACCGCGTCGCCGTACAACACCCCGTCGTTCGTCGAGGTCATCATCAGCCAGAGCGTCCGCACCTCGCTCGTCCCGGCGGAGGCGGGGATCACGCAGGTCACCGTCCACGCGATCTCGGGCGCGGAGTCCCTGAACAACGCGTACGCCATCATGGCCCTCGACCGCAACGCGACGGCGGACGCATTCGAGGCCATGGGTGCGACGCTGAACATCACCGGCGGCGGCATCCTCGTGAACTCGACGGCCACGTCCGCCGCCGACAGCACGGGCAGCACCTGGAACATGAGTTGCCCATCGACCAATCCCTGCTACATCGACGTCGCCGGCACGACCAGCGGTACGTTTCCGCCCGCCGCACCGGGACCGCCTCGCTACTTCAACGGGGTGCGCATCGGTCAGCCCCAGGTGGCCGACCCCTTCGCGGGATACCCGAAGCCATCGACCCTAGGCCTCTCGACGAACCCGGCGGGATTCGGGCCCGGAAACAACACGCTCGGCCAGGGGATCTACACCAGCATCATCTCGGGCAAGAAGCTGTGCCACGGAACGTACATCCTCAAGGGCGGCGGGCTCGGTGGCGACATCGGCACGGACACGACCAGCACCGACCCGGCGACCGGACAGGTCTGCGATGGACGCGTCCTGATCTTCAACACCAACAGCACCTATCCTTCCGCGGGCGGGACCTGCACCGGTATGGACGTGACCGGCAACCACGACGTCACCGGATTGCTCCCACCCAGCTCCGGCACGTACCGGGGCCTGCTCTTCTACCAGGACCCCGCCTGCGCCGCGCAGATGCAGCTTGGCAGCAGCGCTTTCGACTTCACGGTCTCCGGGACCATCTACTTGCCCAACGCGGCGTTCAACATCAGCAGCGGCCACCCCAACATCAGCGGCGGCCAGATCGTCGCGAAGACGGTGAACCTGGGCGCGGCCACGGTGACCATCAACTTCACCGCGTCGAACAGCGCCCAGCCGGTCCTTCCACGCCTCGCGAAGTAAGCCCCCGCGCCGCGGCCAGGTACCTTCGTCCTAGGACCGCGAATGGGTCCTCCCGAGCTCCGTATCAGGGAGGTCGCTAAGGCCGTCGCGGCCGTGGTCCACGCGCGCGGTCCCCCTACACTCGCGACGCGGTGGGTCACCTTCCATTCAGGTCCCCTCAGCCTGCATTCATGACACGTGACGGCGGACAGTCGGTCGTGCTCGTCGCCCTCATGTTCACCATCCTCTTGGCCGGCGGCGCGATGGGGATCGACGTCGGTCGCTTCTACGCGGAGCGCCGCTTCGCGCAGAGCGCCGTGGACGCGGCCGCGCTGGCGTGCGCGCTGGCCTACACGCGCGGCGGCGACGCCGCGGCCGCGTGGAGCGCCGGCGACGACGTGCTCCAGCAGCGGAACCTGCAGCACAACCCCCTCGGGCTCACGATCACCTACGCCTCGCGCGGCGCCGAGACCTACGACAACAACATCGCGTCGCCGGTCAATCTCAACAGCGGCATCCTGCCGGTCACCGAGGGATGCCGCGTCGCCGTCACCACCGCCGTGCCGACCTACCTCATCAAGATCGTCAGCCCCGCACTGAACACGATCGCGATGACGACGCGGGCCTACGCGAAGGCGAAGGGCGGTCTCCTGCCCAGCGTGGTGAAGCGGTACCTCAACCCGGGAGACAGCGACGACAACCCGACCGACGACGGCGCGAACGAGTTCGTCGATACGACCGCTCAGGAGGGTCACGACTCCGCGTGCCACGCCGGCAGCGGCTACGCGCCCGCGTGCATCGCGGCGACGGCGGCGAACCCCGGCCGCGAGATCGTACTGTTCGGCGCGAGCCAGAAGGCCGACAACGACTCGTCCTTCCGTGGATATATCGCGCTCGACGTCCGCAACTTCGAGGACGCCAGCCCGCCGAACTCGTCGAACCTGCTGCACGACTCCTACAACGGCGTGGCTCCGAACGCCTCGGTGAACACGCTGAAGGACTACGAGGCGACGTGGATCGGCGAGGGTTACCCCGGCCCCGACATCTGCGTCGTGAGCAGCACGAACTTCGACAAGTGCGCGCAGATCGCCGTGATCAACGGGTCGTCCTCCGGCATCTTCGTCGACCGGTACAGCCAGTACTTCCGGGTCGGCGACATCGGACTCTTCCAGCTCTACGACGGCACCGTGAAGTCCGTTCCGGACTTCACGTTCGCGCCGCCGGCGCTCACCGTGCCGTCGGGCGGCGCGATCGCCGCGAAGACCGTCCCCTTCTCGATGTCGAGCCAGTTCGCGTCGACCGGGTCGCAGATCTGCACGGACGTCGTCGTCGATGACGGCACGCTGACGTACGGGCCCGGCGACACCACCGGCAAGAACCCGTTCACCGACGGCGCGATCTCGATGAACAACAGCAACGCGACCTGCGGCGGCACCGGCGTGGGGAACTTCAGCTCGAACCCGACGCCGGTGAACGTCACCAGCTACAACCAGACGTGGAGCGGCATGACGGCGACCGGCGCCCAGCAGGGCATCTACCAGGTGTTCCTCCGCGGCCGGGCGAGTGCGCCGTACGCCTCGCGCATCCACTCACTGCCGGTGAAGGTCGTGGTCGGTGGCCAATCGACCGAGTACGACATCAGCTCGTCGCAGTCCCAGCAGACGACCAGCCTGGTCGGGCTGCCGGCCACGATGAGCTGGAACATCGTGGTCGGGACCGGCAGCGGCAGCACGAAATGGCAGACCACCGGTGGCAGCGCCGACGGTCCCATCACCGTCAGTTGGGAGGGTTGCCCGCGCAGCGACGACCCGACGCCGACGGTCCTCGCCTGCTACATCGACACGGTCGGCAATACGTCGAAGACCGTCACCGCGGGCACGACCGTTGCGGTGACCGTGCAGACCGGCGGCGTCTCGGCACAGAAGAGCTACTACGGCTGGGTGCGCACGGTCGGGACCGATCACAGCGGCCACCCGGTGGTGAAGCTCTGGCAGGTCCGGCTCGACGTAGACCAGCAGGCGGGCGGCACGACCCAGTACGTGGACGTCATCGGCTACGCGGCCTACAAGATCACGAAGATGGACAGCAACGACGTGTACGGACGGGCGGTCACCGGCGCATACCTCGACCCGAACGACCCGGCGCTCGCGATCGCCAAGAAGATCGTCCTCGTCCCGTGGGAGACGCCGTAAGCCTTGGTCCGCAGGACGCTTTCCGATCGTCGCATCGCGTGGGTGAGGAACGATCGGTCGCGCCGGGTGAGGATTCGCGATGCCGCGGGCGGAGGCGCGACCGTGAAGCTCACCGGTCAGGCCTCCCGGATCCACCCGGCGCGGGCGCCCCGCGCCCGCGCCGGTGCGGTCGGGTCCATCCGCTCCGCGATCCTTATTTCACCTCGAAGACGAACCGCTGGCCGCGGTCGCGGTGGAGGAAGGACGTTCCGTCGGCGGCCTTGCCCACCATGTAGCAGGCCGCCACGTAGAGGCCGGGAGCGAGCTTCAGCGTCTTCGTGTCGCTCTTGCCCGGCGCGAGGTCCGCGAGGAGCTCGGTCCCCTTGATCTTCCCGTAGTCGAAGCCGTGGGCCATCCCCATGTCGATCTTCGTGGTCACGAGCACGGTCGTGTCGATCACCGGGCTGACGACGAAGTCGTGCTCGACCTTCATGTTGTTCGTGACCTTGAAGGCCACCTCGCCGGCGGTCACGACGAGCCGGTCCGGCACGAACAGCCAGGACGCCGCCTCGTCGCCCTTCATCTCCACGCTGAGCGTGGAGGCGGGGGTCGTGACGCTGGCCGCGGGGCCGCCCGGGCCGATGACCGCGAGCGTGAGGAACTGCCCCTTGTCGAAGTGCGTGAAGGTCTTCCCGGCTGGATCTTTGCTCCGGGCGTGGCAGGCGAGCTCGTAGAAGCCGGGCGCGAGGGTGCCGCTGAACGTGGCGCTCTTGCCGGCGTCGATGTCCTCCGCCATCCCCGCCATGCCCTTGAGGAGTGCCGCCTCGTCGGCTTTGCTGTCCTGGCGGTGGAGCGCGAGGAGCGTCGTGATGTCCTGGACGGGGTAGACCATGACCTCGTGCGTGAGCTTGCCCTTGTTCACGAAGTTGAAGGTCACCTTGCCGGCGGGCACCGCGAGCCGGTCGGCGGTCATGTAGAAGTGGCCGTCCGGCGCTTCGCCGGCCTCGATGTTCACGACGGCCGCGGCCGTCGTCGCGGTGGGCGCCGGCGTGGCCGGCGCGAGCGTGGCCTGCGCCACGGTGGGTGCGGCGGTCGCGGTGGGAGCGGGGGCGGCGGCCCCGCCGCACGCCGTGAGCAGCAGGCTCACGGCGGCGACGACGCCGAGGTAGCGCAGCCGCCCTCGCAGGGGTGCTGCTCGCTGGTCGATCGCGTGCATGTTCGTCCTCCCAGCCTTTTCTCTCGTTGCTACTTGCTTCCGGGCGCCGCGAGCGACCGCAGGTACGCCGCGATCGCGGCGACCTCGTCATCCGTGAGCGTCTCGGGTGAGTACTGCGGCATGCCGCTCGGTCCCTTGCGGACCTTCTTGAGCACCGTGTCGGCGTCGCTGCCGGCGATCGCGGGCCCGACGACGCCGCCGCGCGCCTCGAGCGCGTGGCAGGTGACGCAGCCCTTCGTCACGAAGAGCCGCGCCCCGTCCGACACCGCGTCGCCGGTGAGGCGGCCCGCCGGCGACACGCCCTCGTACGGCTCGCCCGGCCCGACCGTGATCTGCTGCGTGCGGTCGTAGCGTGCGTCGTAGCCGGCACTGAGGTTCGCGTGCGTGTACGGGCTGCGCGCGCCGATCATGAGGATGACGAGGGCGGCGAAGGTGACCAGGCCGAGTACGAGGAAGCTCACCGGGAGATAGAACGGGATCGGCGCGGTGACAGCGTCGAACGACGGACGGCGGACGCCGCTCCGCGTGCTCATCGGCGCACCCTCCGCCGGCCTCTCATGCCGGCTCGTCCTCGGAGCGCGCGATGCGCGTCACGAGGTACGCGACGAAGACGTAGAGCGACCAGATGGTCCCGAGCACGACCGCGATCGGCCAGCCGGAGAGCGACGGCCAGAGACCGCTGACGAAGCCGAGGATCCCGCCGGGGGCGACCAGCGCGATCGTCGCGGTCTGCGGCGGCTCGTTCAGGCCCGGGATGCGGACGCCGGCGTCCTGGACGTACAGCTGCGAGTCGCCGTCGACGGCGACATTCGCGGTCGCCTCGCTGGGCGCGTAGCGCTGGTCGCCCGCGAACCAGGCGCGCACCGTGAGCCCGCCCGCGGTCCGCAGGTCGAAGGTCACGTCGGCGATGCCGTTCGCGTCGGTGACGCCCTGCCCGAGGACGGCCTCGCCGGTCGACTGCAGGAACGCGAGCTGCGCGCCGAACGACACGACGGCCTTCGGGACCGGCCCGCCCGTCGCGTCCACGAGCCTCGCCTGCGCCCGGATCGGCTGCCCGAGCGCGACCCGCGCCGGCACGGCGGCGGTGAGCGACGTCGCCGCGCGGTCGTCCGCGCCCGCCTGCCCGCCGAGCACGAGGCCGCTGACGCTGCCGGCGAGCACGAGGAGCGACAGCACGCGCGCGACGCGGGGCGCGCGCAGCGGCGGCGCGAGCGGGGCGGGCGCCGGGGCGCCCGGCTCCGGCCCGCGGTGCTCGACGACCTCCCACACGGAGATCACCGGGAAGAGCTTCGCGAAGAGCGAGACGATGAGCGCGAAGAGCGCGAAGGCGGCACCGAGGATCGACCACTCGACCCAGGTCGGCGCGTAGCTCGCCGCGTCGTAGGGCATGAGCGGGACGCGCAGGCCCGCGACGACGATGAGGTAGCGCTCGACGTACATGCCGATGAGCGCGAGCACCGCGGCGGCGACGATCCCGCGGATCGTGCGCGTGCGCGGGTTCAGGATGAGCAGGCCCGGCAGCGCGATGCTGCCGAGCAGGTAGAACCAGAAGAGCGCGGCGAACGGCCCGGTCATGAGCTGCTCGAAGTGGAAGGCCATGCCCGCCTCGAGCTTGTAGCCGTGGACCGCGTACTCCTGCAGGTTGAAGTACGTCATGATCAGCGTGAAGGCTCCCAGGAGATACCCGAGCGCCTTGAACTGCGTGATGGTGATGAACTCCTCGAGGTGGAGCAGGCGGCGCAGCACCGCCATGAGCAGGATGATCGCGGCGATGCCCGAGTAGATCGCTCCCGCGACGAAGAACGGCCCGAAGACCGTGGTGTTGAAGGGGACGCGCAGCGTCATCGCGAAGATCCACGAGACGACGGTGTGCACGGAGACCGCGACCGGGATGATCACGATCATCATCACCGTCATCGCCCGCTCGAGCGCGCGCCGCTGCGCCGGAGTGCCGCGGTACCCGACGGCGCCGAGCGTGAAGAGCGTCCGGCGGAAGCGCGAGGCGGTCGGGCCGAGACGATCGCGCGCGAGCGCGAAGTCCGGGATGAGCGGCAGCAGCAGGTAGAGCGTCGATCCGGTGAGGTAGGTGCTGATCGCGAGGATGTCCCACATCAGCGGCGACTGCCAGCGCCCGTAGAAGACGAGGTTGAGGATGCGGTCCGGGCGGCCCATGTCGATGAACGGGAAGAGCGCTCCGACCATGAGCGCGACGACGGTGATGAGCTCGGCCATGCGCGTGATCGAGAGCTGCCAGCGCGCCTTCGTGGCACGGAGGATCGCCGAGAGCAGCGTGCCGGCGTGGCTGATGCCGATGAAGAAGACGAAGCTCGCGATGTAGACGCCCCACGAGATGCGGTCGCGCATCCCCGTGACGAGGAGACCGTTGGCGATCTGGGTCGAGTACGCGTAGAGCCCCCACGCGATGATCGCCAGGAGCGCGACGATCCAGAGCCGGTAGCGCCGGCCGGTCCCGGCCAGGGGCGCGAGGGCCAGTCGCTCGAGGCGCGCGCGCCACTCCGGCGGGACAGCGCGCTCGCCGGTCATCGCTTCCATGACGTCGCTCCGGCGAGGACCTTCTGCCACGGCCATTCGGTCGGCTTTCGCCCGGTGGTGGAGGCCAGGCGTCCGACGGCCTCACCGTGGCCCGGGATGTAGTGGACGCGCGGCTCGGTGCCGAGATCCTCCTTCAAGCGGTAGCCGGTGTTCTCCGCGAGGAAGCGCGAGAGCTTCACGACCTCGAGGCCGTTGGTCGCGACGTCCTCCTCGAGGTCGCCGTAGTAGATCGCGTTGTTCGGGCAGCCCTGCGCGCAGTACGGGAGACGTCCCGCGCGCGCCATGTCCGGGCAGAAGTCGCACTTCATCACCGTCCCGCGGATCGCGGGGTCCTGGTGCTCGGGCGAGTACTCCAGGAACAGCGTCTCGGGAGGCTGCGGCGGATTGCCCCAGTTGAAGAAGCGGCGATCGTAGGGACACGCCTCCATGCAGATGCGGCAGCCGATGCAGCGCTGCTGGTCGATGAGGACCGTTCCCTCGGGCGTCGCGAAGGTCGCGCCGACCGGGCAGACGTTCACGCACGGCGCGTTCTGGCACTGCTGGCACGGCGTGGGGATGAACTGCGTCCCCTTGGTGCCGAGGGGCGCCTCGTAGACCTGGATCCACTCCATCGGCTCGGGAGCGAAGTGGCCCTGGATGCACGCCTCGGTGCACTGGGGCGGCTTGCCGACCGACTGGCAGCCGTCGCAGCGACGAAGGTCGATGACCATCGCCCAGCGCCGGAGACGGCCGGAGGCGGTCGACCGCGCGTCCGGCGACGCGCCCCCGGCCGCGAGCGCGCGACCGACGAAGAGCTGCGCGATCGCCGCGCCGGCGGAACCGCCTGCGAAGAGCCGGAGCAATGCGCGGCGACCGAACCGCCCGCGTGCCTGGGCACGCGGCTGTCGTGCTGCCTCGCTCGTCATCGCGGACCTCCACCTCGACGGTCGTTAAGGCTGCGTCAAGGTCCGCGATGGACGGTGGGCCTTGATGGCACCTTAGAGAAAGAAGCGATCGGCACCATTTGCGGGGCCCATCCGTCCCTAACCGCGCGCGCGGTGCGGTGCTGAGAATGGGGCGTGACGTCGGCGATCCGTGGCGCGCGTGTCCTCGTGGTGGACGACGATGCCGACCTGCGCGACGGTCTGCGCCGAGCGCTGTCGGCGGAAGGCTACGCGATCGCGCTGGCGAGCGACGGGAGCGAGGCGCTCGCGCGGATCCGCGAGTCGCCGCCCGACATCGTCGTCCTTGACATCCTCCTCCCGGGCATCGACGGCCTCGAGGTGTGCCGGCGCATCCGTGACGCGGACGCGCGACTGCCGGTCCTCCTGCTCACGGCGAAGGACGGCGCGACAGACCAGATCGCGGGTCTCGACGCCGGCGCCGACGACTACCTGGTGAAGCCCTTCAGCATCGGCGTGCTCGCGGCGCGGCTGCGCGCGCTCTTGCGTCGCGAGCTGCCGGTGGGCGAGGTGCTCCGGTACCGCGATCTCGAGCTCGACACGGCCTCGCGGGCGGCCCGCCGCGGAGCGCGCGAGATCCACCTCACGTCCACCGAGTTCCGGTTGCTCGCGGAGCTCCTGCGCCATCCGGAGCGCGTTCTCGACAAGGAGTGGCTCACGCAGCGGGTCTGGGGGTACGACTTCACCGGGAACTACAACGTCGTCGAGGTCTACATCCGCTACCTGAGGGAGAAGCTCGAGCAGGGTGGCGAGTGCCGGCTCATCCACACGCTCCGCGGCGCGGGCTACGTCCTGCGCGCCTCGCCGCCGTGACGCTGAAGATCCGGCTCGCGCTCTGGTACGGGTCGTTCTTCGCCGTCGTGCTCGCGGCCGCCCTCTTTGCCACGTACACCGAACACTCCGCCGCGCACCTGGCGGACCACGATGCGGCGCTCCGCGATGCCTGGCGCAGCGCCGCCGACGTCGTCACCCGCACGCTCGATACCACAGGCCCGCAGGACACGCTCCTGCACGACGTGCTGGACACCTCGGATTCGGGCATCGCGCTCTTCCTGTTCGACGCCCACGGCGGTGTGCTGGCGAGCGCTGACCGGCCGCGACTCCAGGGACTCACGGAGGTCGCGGCGACCGCGCCCGACGGGTACAGCACGGCCGCGGCCGTCGACGGCCACCTCCGGCTGCTCGCAGGGCCGCTGAAGCGCGCAACCGGCACGCGACTCGTCGCCGTGACCTCGCTCGCCGCGCTGGACGCGTCGCTCGCGAGGCTGCGGGGATACCTGTTGCTGCTCGCCGTCATCGGCATCGCCGTCGCGGTGTCCGGTGGGCTCGCGCTCTCCGGGAGCGCGCTCCGGCCGATCGCCCTCGTGACGGAGACGGCACGGTCCATCGCCACCTCACAGGCGTTCTCGCGCCGTGTCGCGACTCCGCCCCGCGACGACGAGGTAGGGCGGCTCGCGCGCACGTTCAACGCGATGCTCGACTCCCTCGAGGCCGCCTACGCACGGCAGCAACGCTTCGTCGGAGACGCGTCGCACGAGCTGCGCACTCCGCTCGCGGCGATGCGGACGCACGTCGCGCTGCTCGCGCGCGGCGGAGAGGACGGTGACCGCCCCGAGCTGCTGCACCGGATCGAGCGCGAGGTCGAACGGCTCTGCGATCTCGTCGACGATCTTCTCACCCTGAGCCGCGCGGACGCCGCCGCTGAGCCGGTCATCGCGAAGGCCGTGCAGCTCGACGAGGTGCTCATGGAGGTGTTCGAAGGACTGCGGGCTCGCGAGGCGCCGCGCCTCGCCGTCGCCGCGCTCGACGTCGCTCCCGTCATGGGCGAGCGCGATCGCCTGGTCCAGCTCATCCTCATCCTGATCGACAACGCGCTCCGCTACACGCCGGCCGACGGTCACGTGACGGTGTCCCTGTCGGTCGGCGGGCACGCGGCCGAGCTGCGCGTGGAGGACGACGGTATCGGTATCGATCCAGCGGAGAGCGCGCGCCTCTTCGACCGCTTCTATCGCGGCGCCGCGGCGCGGAGGATGCACCCGTCCGGAAGCGGCCTTGGGCTTGCCATCGCGCGCTGGATCGTGCAGCGCCACGGCGGCACGATCACGATCGAGCCTCGCGAGCCGCGCGGGACGCGTGCGGTCGTGCGGCTCCCACTTGCCGTGGAGATGGCCGCGCCTGCCCCGGTCCCGTGAGCGGCGTCTGGGCGCCTCCGCGCGATCGATCCACTCCCGCGCCGACGGCGCGCCACCCGACCGCGTCGCGAAGCGGATCGGCCTCGTCGATAACGCCGTGCGCGGGAGGCGGACGGCACGGGGCCGAGTGGTCGGGCGCTCGCTCGAGGGTCATCCGCGCCCAGCGGGCCCGCGTACGGCTCGGCTTCGCCTTCGCCGGCCGCTTGGCGTGTGGCCTTCGGCCACGCCGCAGTAGCCAGCCGCGAGGAGAGGGAGTGGCCGACCACTCGCCAGCGCAGGGCAGCGCCGGGCGTCACGCGTCGAGGCCGATGTCGCGCGCGACCGGAGGCGGAGGGCACCCGGCGAGTGGTCGGGCGCTCCCTCGACGAGCATCTGCGCCCAGCGGGCCCCAGCGCATCGCGCGCCGTGATGAGAGGGCCCGCGTAGCCAGCCGCGAGGAGAGGGAGTGGCCGACCACTCGCCAGCGCAGGGCAGCGCCGGGCGTCACGCGTCGAGGCCGATGTCGCGCGCGAGCAGCGCCGGCGGCAGGCTTCCGGCGCCCAGGATCTTGTCGTGGAAGAGGCGCATCCCCCAGCCCTTGTCGCGCGCCTTCGCGCGGAGCTCGAGGATGGCCTGGCGCCCGAGCGCGTACGACGATGGCTGCGTCGGGTTCAGCGTGTAGCGGCGCACCTCGGCGAGCGCGTTCGGCGCTTCGAGCTTGGCGCGCTCGACCATGTACGCGACCGCCGCGTCGAAGCTCATCTCGCCGGTCGCGAGGCCGACGTCGACGACGACGCGCGCGGCGCGCCAGAGCAGGTCCTTCGTGCGCAGCAGCGCGGTGTCGGGCTGGTCGAGGTAGCCGAGCTCGGTCATGAGCTCCTCCACGTACAGCGCCCACCCCTCGACCATGACGTTGCTGCGGAGCGCGCGCCGCGCGAGCGAGCTGTGGTCCGCGGCGACCGAGAGCTGCAGGTGGTGGCCCGGGTAGCCCTCGTGGCAGGCGATGACCGCGATGCCCGCGCGCGGATGGCCCTCGAGCCGCTCGCGCCGGGTGCGCTCGTCGTCCTCCGCGTTCGGCAGGCTCACCCACAAGCGGCCCTTGCGCGACGCCTCGAACGGCGGCGCGGCGATGTACGCGGCGTACGGGTACGTCGTCCGCTGGAAATCGGGCATCTCCTCCACCACGAGGTCCTCGCCGTACGGCATCGTCGCGAGCTGCGCGAGCTTCACCGCCTCGCGCGAGCGCTCCATCTCGGCGCGGTAGGTCGGCACGAGCTCCTCCGCCGAGGGGTGGTCGCGGCGGAAGCGGAGCACGGTGTCGCGCCAGTCGTCGTCGCCGAGGCCCTTCGCGAGCTCCGCGAGGCGGGATTCGGTCTGCGCGACGAGCTCCTCGCCGAACGCGCGCAGCGTCGCGGCGTCGTACGCGAGCAGCTCCTTCTCCTCGAGCAGCCGCTCGAACGCATCGCGCCCGATCGCGAAGGTGCCTCTGGCCGCGGGCTCCAGGTCGGTCCGCAGCCACGCGGCGTACCGGTCGAGCGCGTCCGCCGCGGCCTCCGCGGCGGGGACGATGGTGCGGCGCACCGCGCGCCCGAGCGCGGTGTTCGGGACGTACGCCGGCAGCTGCTCGCGCAGGAAGCGCGCCCCCGCGGGTGCCGTGCGCGCCGCGATGGCGACCCACTCGGGCGGGACGCGCGCCGGATCGAGGTTCGCGCGTCCGGCGTCGAGCACCGCGGGCGCCTGCTCGAGCCGCTCGGCGAGGAGCGCGAGGCGCTCCTCCATCTGCGAGTACTCGCGCAGCAGGCCGTAGTACGCGCCGCGCGTGACCACGCCCGAGTACACGCCCGGGTCGCGGCGCCAGCGCTCGAAGTCGTGGAGCGCGATCTCGCCGCGCAGGTCGGAGAGGATGAGATCGCGGTCCGTCGCCTGCGCCGGCGTGAGCCCTTCGGTCGCGCCCGTGAAGCGCGCGAGCCACTCCTCGGCGAAGGCGCGACGGTCGGCGTATCCCCGCGCGGTGTGGTCGCCGAGCTCGTGATCGTGCGTGTGCACGCCGGCCACCGTGGCCGCGACGGGATCGAGCGCGTAGCGGTCGTAGACGAACGAGCGTACGAGCTCGACGAAGAGGGTCTCTACCATCGGGGTGCAGCGAGTCTGTCACAGGGGAGCGGGACGTGGCGCGAGCGGCCCCATCCGGACTGCACCGGCTGCGAGGCACCCTGCTGCCGCCGTCAGCTCACTGCGACATCGCGCGGCGTCGCCGCATCGCGGCGATGCGCGCGGCAGGCCTGGAAGAGCGCTTAGCTCGAGGGCTTCTTCTCTTCGGTCGTCGCGGTGCTCGCGGCAGGCTTGTCGTTCGCGGCTTCCTCACGGAACGTGCGAACGCCCTTGCCGAGCTGGCCGAACACCTCCGGCAGCTTCCCCGCTCCGAAGACGATGAGCACGATGATCAGGAGGAAGATCAGCTCCGGTCCGCCAAGGTTGAACGGCATCAGATCACTTCCCTTTCGGGCATCCGCCCGGTGTTGCGGACAGTGTACGTCCCGTCACGAGCCGAAGAGGCCCGCGAGCAGCGTCAGAAAGAGCGGCACGAGTACGAGGAGCGCGAGCGCCGGTAGGTAACAGAGCGTCATCACCGCGGTGAGCCTGCCTTCGACCGCCGCGGCGGTCGCGAGGATCCTCGCGCGCTCGCGTGCGCGAAGGTCGTCGCGGAGATCCTGGAGGAGCGGGAGCGCGCCCCGCCCCAGATCGCGGGCGCGCTCGAGCGTCGCCGCGAGGTCGTCGAGGCCGCCGACGCCCGCCGCGGCGGCCTCGCGGGCCAGCGCGTCGCGCATCGGCACGCCGAGCACGTAGTCCCGACGCACGCGAGCGAGCGAGCGACGCAGCGCGCCGTCCATGACGTCGTGATCCGCGAGCCGCGCGAGCGCGGCATCGGCCGGGCGCCCGCAGGACACGAGCGCGTGGAGCCATTCGACGAGCGTGACGACGCTCCGCTCGGCGGCGCGCCGCCGGCGTGCGGCGCGACGGTCGGCCGCGATCGAGGGCGCGACCCATCCGGCGTAGGCGCCGACGGCCAGGGGCAGCGGACCGAGCGATCCGATCAGGGCGATGACGCTACCCGCCAGCCCGCCGGCCAGGGCGACCGCGACGCGCGCGGCGAGGTCGTCGTCGACGCCGGGGATCGCGGTGTGCCGCGGGACCGCGTCGAGGACGCGCAGCCACCGCGCGACGCTCGAATCGCGGTGCGACGCGAGCACCGCCGCGGCGACGCACACGCCGGCGAGGATCGCGCCGAGCACCGTCATCGGAAGAGACCGCGGACCAGGGCGCGGCTCGCCAGCACGCCGGCCAGCTCGAGGACGATCGCGACGGGGACGAGGACGTAACGGCCGAGCGGCGTCGCCAACGTCGCGCCGAGGCCCGGCATCGTCAGCGCGAGATACGCGGCGATCGCCGGTACGAGCAGCGCGAGGACGACGATCTGCGTGCGCAGACCGTTCGTGCTGGCGCGCACCTCTTCCGCGAGGCGCCGCTCGAACGTGAGGCGATCGGCGACGCTCGCGACCTGCTCCGCGCCGCGCGCCGCCGGCAGCTGTTCGCTCGCGACGAGGGCGAGCGCGTCGAGCGCGAGCACGACACGCCGGTCGCGAGCCTCCGCGCGCGCGACGCGGAACGCGTCGTCGAAGCCGGCGTTGAGCTCGAACGCGCGAAGGGCTCGCTGGAACGGCTCGGCGCCGGACGGATCGACGCGCTCGAGCGCGAGACGGAGGGCCGGCGCGAGCGGCAGGCCTGTACGCATCGCGGCGTGCGTCGCGTGAAGGATCTCGACGGACCGGCTCGCGGCGGCATCCCGCAAGCGCCCCAGGCGGTGGCGCAGGACGAGCGAGGGAGCGATGGCCGCGCCCGGGACGAGCGGCCAGAGACCGGAGGCCGCGGCGACGAGGCCGGCGCAGCCGATGACGATGAGGCGCGCGCCTTCCCAGCGCGCGAGCGACCAGCCCGGCAGCACGAGCGCGAGCGCGCTCGCGTCGGGATGGCGCGGACGCAGCGGCACGCCGACCGGCGCGAGGACGGCGAGCCCCGCGGTCGCGACGGCGACGAAGGCCGCGAGGCCGCCGAGGTAGGTCACGCGAGCCTCCGGCGCAGCTTCGGCGGGAGGACGCCGAGATCCCGCCGCGAGCGCGAACAGAGCTCGTGGATCTCGCCGTCCTCGAGCGCGGCGATCTCCTCGACCGTGCGCCGCGCGCCCGCCCGCTTCACGTGGATGATGAGATCGAAGGCCGAGAGCACGTGCCTGCGGACCGCCGCCGGCGCCGACTCTCCCGCACGCGCGAGCAGCAGCTCGAGCCGATCGATCGCGCCGCGTGCGGATCCGGCGTGCGCGGTCGTGAGCGCGCCATCGTGACCGGTGGTGAGAGCGTCGAGGAGCGCGGACGCCTCACGCGGCGTGCGCACCTCGCCGACGATGATGCGGTCCGGGCGCATGCGCAGTGCGTTCGCGACGAGCTCGGCGATGCCCACCGGCGACTCACGGCCGCTCATCGCCTCGAGGTGCACCACGTGCGGGTGCGGCAGGACGAGTTCGTTCGTGTCCTCGATGACCACGAGGCGCTCGTCCGGCGGGATCTCGGCCGCCAGCGAGCGGAGCAGGGTGCTCTTGCCCGCCCCGGTCGCGCCCACGATCAGGATGTTGAGACGCGCCCGCACGGCGCTCGCGAGAAGGTCGGCGGCCGCCGGATCGAGGGCACCCTCCGCGGTCCACGACGCCGGGCCGCGAAGAGGCAGCGAGAGGCGCGAGAACTTCCGCACCGAGAGCGTGGGACCGCCCACGGGCGCGATGACCGCGTTCGCGCGGCTCCCATCGCGCATGCGCGCGTCGACGAAAGGCCGTTCGAGCGTGAGCTCGCGCCCGACCCCCGCGGCGATCCGGTGCGCGAGCTCGTTGACGTCCGCGGCGGACGGGAAGCGCGCCGCGACGCGTTGAAGCGCGCCGTCCCGTTCGACGTAGATCTCGTCGGCGGAGTTCACCAGCACGTCCGTCACCGCCGGATCGTCCAGCAGCGGCTGCAGGACGCCGAATCCGAAGAGCGCGGCCGAGAGCCGCGCCACCTCATCGTCGCCGAGGTCCTCGCCCGCGATCGAGCGCACCCGCTCGTGAAGCGCTCGGCGGCGCTCCGGATCGGCGTACACCTCGAGCATCCGGCCGGGATCGAGCCCGGCGGCGACCTGCGCGCGGATCCGCCCGACGAGGTCGTCGCGCCTCACAGCGCGCGGATGAGGCCGTCGATCGCGCGCATCGTCGGCGCGCGGGCCGCGAACTCATCTCGTCCGAGGTACTCGTCGTCGGGGATCGCGGCGAGCAGCGGCAAGGACGCGCGGGTGGCGATGAGCGACGCGTCCTCCGGTGCGACGCCGACCGTGACGAGGCCGACCGCCGGAACCGCCTGCCGCACCAGAGGCCGCGAGCAGAACGTCGCCTGCAGCTGCGATGCGCGCCCGCCCGCGACGACGCAGAGGCGCGTGAGCGGCGCGAGGACGGCGGCGTCCAGGGCGTCGGCGCCGGATCCGAGATCGGCCACGAGCGGCCGATCCGCCGCGAGCCGCTCCAGCAGCGCGGCGATGCGCGCGCCGTCGAAATCCCGGTGCAACCTCGGCGAACCCGGAAGGAACGCGACGTCCGACCAACGCGAAACGAGATCGCGCTCGTGATCGGGCTGGACGAGGACGTCGACGATCGTCGCGGCCTCGATGCGCGCACGGAGCGCGAGCGACGGCGCCCACCGATCGAGGTCGACGAGCAGCGGCGGGCGGGCCGCCGCCGCCGAGCGCTGCGCCACGAGCGCCGCGAGCGTGCTCGCACCGACACCGCCGCAGAGCGACCAGAAGCCGATCCGCGCCCGCGGCGTGAGAGCCGCCGGCCGGGCCGGCGTCAGCGGCTCGAGCGGCTCGCTCCGGCCGGTCGCCTCGCGCATCAGCGCGAGTCCCAGGGACGCGAGCGGTGTGGCGTCGAGCCACGCGCGCATGCGGCTCACGCCCGCAGCCACTCGCCCAGCAGGCCGGCATCGCTGAACGCGAGATGGTCCGGCTCGCGCTCCAGCGCTCCGCCATCGAACACGACCGGGCGCGCGCCATCGGATCGCGCGGACCGCATGATCCGCGCCGTCGCGAACGCGAGCCTGCGCCAGCGGAAGGCGCGCGCCTCGCCCCGGAGCAGCAGCCGCGTGCGTTCGCTGGCGTCGCGCGGGCGTCGGCGAAGCAGCCGCCGCACGCCGTGCGCGGCGAGCGTGGCCTCGCCGAGCGGGACCGCGCGCACCGCCACGACGTCGACGACGTGCGCCGACCGCAGCGGCCGCAGATGCGGCACCACCGCCACGAGAAGATCCGCGCCGCGCGAGAGCGGTACCGCGCGCTCGAGGCGCAGGCCCGCACGCGCGAGCAGCACGGTCGCCTCATCCACGAGGTCCTCCGCGCACTCGACGAACACGCCCGAAGCGTTGCGCTCGAAGCGCACGTACGGCAGGAGCGCCACGTGCCGATCGACGTCCCCCGCCGAACGCGTGACGACCCTCAGGACCGCCACCGTCAACGTGCGCTCGCCAGCGCCAGCACGAACGTGCTCGTCGCGATGCGATCCGCGAAGCGGACCTCGTCGCCGGCCGCGATCGCGATCACCACGCTCGCGACGCGATCGGACACGCCGACGGGTCGTGCCTCGCGGGTGGTGAACGCGGATCCGCTCTCGCCGCGGACGTCGAGCACGACGGCGGACGCGAGCAGCAGCTCCGCGGTGCGTCCCGAGGGCGCGCGGCCGAGGACCGGGACCGCGAGCACGTCGACGCGGGCCCCCGGAACGATCGCGCCGCCCACGGCGTTCACCGCCGATATCGGGATCGCGACGGCGCGAAAGCCGCGTGGTATGGCGAGTCCCGAGCTGAAATCCGCGAGCTCGTCGGACACCGAGCGCGTGAGGATGAGCTGTCCTTTCGTGAGCGGCGCTCTCGGGACCAGACCGACGAGATCCTCCAGCCGGTGCGCGGCGTCCTGCGGGGCCAGCCCCGCCGAGACGCTGCGGACCTCGAGGTCGTCCGCGGTCAGCGGACGGGGCGCGTCGATGTCGCGGGCCGCCACGACGACGTCCTCCCGCTGCATGGCCGCCTCGTACACGCCGCCCGCGAGGAGTCCGGCGACGACCGCGACGAGGACGAGCCACCGGCGCGCGATCACTGCAGCAGGGCCGGCGAGCGGACCGTCACGAGGACCGTCGCGATGAGCACACGGCCGGGCGCGGCGTCGGAGGTCACCTCGAATCGGAGCAGCGCCGGTGCGTTCGACGGCGTCGGCGTGAGCCACGTCGCGTCGCATGACTCATTCGCCGCACCCGAGGTCCGCGACAGCAGGTCCGCGCCGCCGGACAGGAGACGCCACGAGCGGACCGGCACCGCGGCGCCGTCGACGAACGCGCGCGGCCAGAGGTGGACGGCGCGTCCGCGCAGGATCTCGATCGCGGCGAGCGTCGCGGCGGTCGGGCCGAGCGCGACACCCGCGCTCGCGGTCACGCTGCGGGCGGGCTCGGGCTCTGGCACCGGTCGCGGCGTCGGGGCCGGCGCGACAGGCGCGACCGCCGGCGGGCCGCTCGGAATCGGTGTCGCGAGCGGCGCCGACGCCGCGGGTGGCGCCGCCGTCGCGGGTGGCACGGTGGGCACGGTGACCGGCGTGCTCGGCGGAGCGCCGCGCGTCGCGCTGTCGTCCTGGAAGAAGACGATGTTCACCGAGATGAATCCGGCGCCGGTCAGCACGAAGTCCTCGGAATTCGTACTGCCGGTACACGGTCAACTAGAGCGACGACACGACCTCGTCGATGCGTAGGGATCGAATCGGGGCTGAACGACACGCGACGACAACACAAGATGCGCGGATTCGTCTTACGATTCGGCCATCGTGCAAAGCAGCAACCGACGCGACACCTCCGCGTCACTCCTCACCATCGGCTATCAAGGGCGAACGCTCTCGGACCTCGTTCAACGCCTCCTGCGCCACGACGTGCGAGTCCTGATCGACATCCGGGAGAAGGCTCGGAGTCGTCGTCCTGAGTTCAACGAGAGACGACTAGCGGAAGCCGTGCGTGCGAAGGGCATCGATTACCTGCACATACCAACGCTCGGCTCAAAGACCGCGGCACGTCACGACCTCTACGAGACGGGCGATTTCGAACGATTCGCGGGGCTGTACCTCAGTTACGTCCGACGTTGGCGTGTTCCGGACCTGAAGGAACTCTGTCGTCTCGCCAGTCGCGAGGGCGTGGTCTGCATCATGTGCTATGAGGCCGACCACGAACAGTGCCATCGCAGCATCGTCGCCAGCGAGGCGATCCGTTTGCGCTCGACAGTTCACGTCGAGCACATCTAGGTCTTCGGCGGATAAACCAGACCGACGATGCCGAAATTCGATGGGTACTTGATGTAGTTCCCGAGATTGAAGATCAGGGCCTTGTTGGGCAGCTCCTCCGCGTATTTTTGCCGGAGCGCCTTCTCCCAGTCGGCCCCGTACTTGACTCGCCAAGACCGATAGGACTCGGCGACCTCCCAGTCGAGGACCTGCAACTTGTGGACGATCTTGCAGTGTGAATCGTCGCAGGTGAAGCGATACGAGAACTTCAGGGGAATCCGCTCCAATGTTGCCTTCGGTCCGGTGAAGAGACCCTGTTGGCTCAGCTTGCCCAATTGCCCCGGCTTCCAGTTCGGATCGTCGCGCTCTTCGATCACGAACTCGACGACTTCTCGCGGTCGGATGCTGCCCATCGTTTGTTCACCCGCCTCTTGTAGTGCCTGTAGTTCCTCGACGCTCTGCACAAAGTGCGGCGCGAGGTAGATAAGGCGCTTTGCCCATGCCTTACCCGTGTCGACCTTGTCGCCCAGCCGAATCGTCTCCGGCTGAACCTCGTGACTCTCCGGACGCGGGTCAGTACTGTGTCTGATCTTCGCCTTGATCCACTGCCACTTCGTGAACTTCTGATCCGGCTTCAAGTCGCGGAATGGAACGGGCCAGATGCGAATCCAGTTGCCTTCGTCATCAACGCCAGCGGTGCAGCACGCTTCCCCATACTCGTCCTCGGGGTTTGGATACGCCTTCACGATCATCAAGACATCCCGGCCGACCCATGGATCAGGCAAGACGACACCTTCCGCTCATTTCAGCAGTGGCCCCAGTAGCTCGGCCCCCTTCGCTACCAAGAGTGCGAACTCACCCGCCGTCGTCGCCGCCTGAACACCCGCCCAAGCACGTTGCACGATCGACTTATCCGGGGACGGTTTCTGAAGTTGCGTTTGAAGCGTGTCGATGTCTGCCGCCGTATTGAGTTTCGTTTGATCGTTGAGCGCTCCGGACGCCAAGACGGCTGTGCGCAGGTCATTGAGTACCCGCGACAGGTCAGTGAAAGTCGTATTCACGACATTCCCTTCGCCCACGACGGTGACGCCCTGAACGTTCGTGATGTTGACGTGAGGTCGCAGGTCGGACCTTTCGTACGTCGACGCGCCCTCCAGGCGGTCGATGCCCGTATCGGAGATCTTGTACGTGACCTTCTCGGCCTGCTGCGTCGTCCCCCGCGCCGTCTGAAAGGTCCTCGCAGAGACAACCTCCCGCACCCATCCCTTTTGAACGAGGTAATCCAGGTTGCTGGCGACGACCTGCTGCTTGACCTCAAACCTGTCCTTCATTGCGCTCTGCAAATCACGAATTCCGATCCCCGCTGAGCGGGGACTCTTCGCCTTTCGATGAACCTCGAGTAGAAAACGAAGCAACGCGTCACGGACCGCATCGTTCTCACTCGCCATGGGAATCCTCCGCCACTCGTGCCGCGCTGTTCTCTTCCTCGATCAACTGCTCCCGCAGCATGACGCGGCACTCGTCGCAGCACTCCACGAGCTGCCGCGTCGCGAGCGCCCGCAGTTCGGTGTTCGTGAACGACGAGAGATCGGCCATCGCCTCTTGGCTAGCCCGTGGCCTGCGCGTACAGGATGTGGTCGAGGCTCACGTAGACCGGGTTCTTCTCTCCCGCAACCTTTAGCTCCACCATCGCCGCAACGGCCGTACGGCTGGCCGCGGACAACTTGTGGACGTCCCCCTCGAACTCCTTCTCCTCGCCGTTGACGAACTTGACCTTGAACGACATCTCATCCCCCTCGCAGTCATCCAGAGATCGGTCGGGCCTTTACACATCTGCGCCGACCTGGACATCAAGCGGTAGTTTACTCAGGGTCAGCCAGGCATCGAGGAGTTTCCGCCCGGTGGGCACGAGTACAGGCGATCGACCACCGAGTGCCGACAGAACCTCGCGGAGAAGATCGGGTATGAGGAGAACCAGGGCTGGGAGCTCGTGACGATTACGTCGGTCGGCGCGGTGATCAAGGGCTGCGGTGCCGAAACGCCGGGCGTTCCTACGCGTCGCCGCTCCTGAGCATTCGCCGTGGACCGGAGCCTCCCCTATGCTCCGGCCGCACGGCTACAGACGACTAGCTGTAGCTAGCGCATTCGCTGCATCGAGGTCGACTGCCGGTGCCCGAACGCCGGTTCTCGGCCTCGATGTTGTTTCCGGTCTTGCACCGCGTCTCGTCGTGATAGACGTGAGGCGCGTACGGCTTGACCGAGTGCCACGGATAGACCCTCATCACCGAGTACCTCCTTTCCACTGGACTCGGCATTCCCGCCCGAATGCTCACTCGATGTTAGAACCCGTGTTCGAGTCCACAAGAGGTCTCGTCCACAAAGTTGTCCACCAACTCATCCACATTCCGCGGCATGCTGAACAGCCATGGCGCGCTACGACACGAACCTCGCTGGTGAGTTCTACGCCCTCGCGTGCCTGCACCGACTGGGCATCACGGCGAACCTCACGCTCGGCAACAAGAAGGGCGTGGACATCGTCGTCGCTCGGAAGGCAGGAGACGCGGTCACGGTCGAGGTGAAGGCACTGGCGGGGAAGGATTACTGGCCCGCGCAGAACCTCAGCGCCACGAAGGCCGATCGGCACTTTGTTGTGCTCGTGAGCTTCGACGGGAAGATCGACGACCCAGCGATGCCGGCCCCGAGTGTGTGGGTCGTCCCCTTCGCGGAGATCGAGCGGTTCATCGTGCGGTATCCGAAGGGTCGGATCGACGTCTCCCGAAAGTTGCTGCGGGAGCAAGGGGCGCGCTACCAGAACGCGTGGGGCCTGATTGAGGGTAACTAAGAGTCTTCGATAACTCCTACTTCGCCTTTCGCGCGTTGCGACCCTGACCGCCAGTTCCGCTCCGTCGGAGGGGCTTTTGCACGGCCTTCACAGACACATGGGTCCCGACGGCATGCCTAGATCGGGCAGCCGACTTTGCCTCAAGAGCGGGCAGACGCCGTGGCGTCTGGTCAATGGCCGCAGATTCTTCGTCGTCGCCTTCACCATCCGACTGCGGGATGTCTCCGAAACTGAGTTGGGTCCCTGCCGCGCCGCGCTGCGCCTTGATGTACGGGAGTAGCGGAGTAGGCATGTTGGGTTTCGCTCCATCGAGCAACTGCTCGACCGTCAGCACCTGCACCTTCGGGTACGCCTTTCCGTTGACGGGCCATTCGAACGAACCGGAGTGGCGCGCGGCGTCCTGAATCCCTCGCGTGGCTGCTTCGAGCGTCACAAGAATCCCGATGTCGGCGCGCTGAGTCTCGATCGTTCCGAGCAGGTCCCGCACATGACCCGGATTTGTGGCGCCGCCCTTCACTGAAACGAGGGCGCGGCCGACACCACCCTTGCTGTCGACCGGGAATCGAACGACACCGTCGACTCCGCGGTCACCGACCTGCTTCTCGTTCGGTGTCCCGTCGACGCGTGATACTGCCCAGCGCTCGAAGTCGAACGGTGACCGGGCGAAGAGTGCTCTTGCGCCAGCCAGATCGCGAGGGATTCCATCGACCTCGAACCGGTCAAGGATGTCGTCGCCATACCTGTGTCGAAGCCTCTTCTCAATGAGGTCGATCGCGATATAGGTGATGTCGATCCCCATCCATTTGCGATCGAGTTCCTGCGCTGCTTCTACCGTGGTCCCGCAGCCACAGAACGGATCCAGCACGACATCGCCCGGATCGGACGAGGCGGCGATGATTCTCTTCAGAAGCGCGACCGGCTTTTGAGTCTCGTAGCCCAGGCGCTCTGGATCGCGCGGCGCCAGCCAGCGCACGTCCTCGTCGATGCCTTCCTCGGTGCCGAACACCGTTCCCTGCGTATACGGTTCGTACGCCCATATGTCCGGCACGGGCGCTCCGTCCTCGGGTCGCAGATACCGCTCGTACATAGGCCACGCTTCACCCGGGACGATCTTGATGTGGCCCAACTCGTATAAGCGGTCCAGCTTCTGGTGCTGACTGAGGCCCGACAAGTCCTCGTCTATCAATTCAGTGAGCGCGCTAGGGATGGCCCAGTGACGATTCTTCGCCGATGGGTCGAAACCTCGCCAGGGTTTGCCGGACTCGCCGCCTCTGAGACCGCTGCCCGTAAGGACGTTGCCGTAGTAATTGGTGCGCCAGCCCTTGTCGTCCTTGACGAAGTACTCAGACACATGCCCTCGCATGTAGGGCCGCTTCGGGTCGTTCCACTTGTAGGTATCCGACTTCGTATAGAAGAGGATTACCTGATGGATTGGCGCCCATCGACGCACCTTGCCGTGCGCGCCGGTCCGGCGCCAGATGATCTCGTTCTTGAAATGTTCGGGTCCGAAGAGTGCATCGAGGATGACCTTCAGATAGTGACTCGCGACGGGATCGCAGTGAAGGTAGAGCGAGCCGGTTGTCTTCAGCGCCCGATGAAGTTCAACCAACCGTGGAGTCATCATCACGAGGTACGCCAGCATGTCGGTCTCGCCCAGAAGTCGGCGCATTCCCTCGATCATGTCGGCGACTTTCGCGGGCGCGCCGCCTGCGATCAGTTCTCGGTAGGTGCCATCCGATTCCTGCGACCACGTCCACGAATCATCGAATGCCTCGATTTGCGCCTGTGCGTCCTCGCCGGTCTTGTGCCCAAAGAGGACGTTGTAGCTCCGCTTCGAGTTGAAGGGCGGATCGAGATAGACAAGGTCGACGGACTCGGTCGCGATTCGCTTGCGGAGCACCTCTAGGTTGTCGCCGTAGTAGAGGACGTTCGTCTGCACCAGGACCCTTCCTTCCACACGTCGCGCTCCCCTACGACGGCGGCGATAGTACGCGAGCGCGTGTCCGTTCCGCTAGGCTCCGGCCCGGAGACACGTCGAACATGACGGACTCACCGCTTCGCTACAGCAAGAAGACATCGCGACGCTGGCGCGCCCGACTGGAGGAACTGGAGGACGAGGCGTGCTGCATCTGCCGCCGTCGGCCGCCAATCAAGGGACGGGGTCTTTGATCGCCAGTGGTCGGCCATCTTCGCGGGTGGCGACGCGATCGCGGAGGCGACGATGTCCATGCTGTGGATTGACCATGACCACGACAGCGGCATTGTTCGCGGACTGCTGTGCTCTGACTGCAACGCGGCGATCATGCCATTCGAGTTCGGCTCCACGATGGACGACTCAAGGCTGCGCTACCTCGCAGAGGGCGATCGCATGAAGCGAGCGAAGGCACACCTGGAGCATCGAGTGATCAAGACCGATCCACACGCGATCCGGCTCGTGTCATCGCCACGGGACCGCGGATAGTTAGGCGTCCTTGCGGAGCTCACCCCATGGCTCTGCGCTCAGGTCCAGGGCCGATGCGTCGCAGTCGTCATAGGCGCATTCGACCCACCAGCGTTGCGTCCCGCCCTGGCCGCTGTCTTCCCATACGAGGCGAAGGTCGCCGGCACCGATCTGGGACGGCGCGGAGAGATCGTTCGCGCCGTGACCAAGTCGATCGCGATCCACGTCACAGGTGACCGACCACGCATTCATGTGACCTATGCGTTCGGGCGGAAGCCCGGAGAGACAGTCGTCGTCTCTATCGGCAGCGCCATGTCGTCGTAGTAGGTCCCCGCGACGGGACGGCCGTCCGGGAGGACCGCACGGCCGTTGAAGGACGCGCCGTCGAACGCGCTGCTCGAGCCGGAGCTCACGACGTCGATCACACGGGCATACGTGCCGGGCGTGTCGTGCACGGTCTCGGTCGCGTACGTGGTCGTGTCACCGGCGGTCGTCACGACGTCTCCGGCGTAGACGTCGGTCACGACGTAGAGCCCCTCCGGCACCGCGAACGGCGCGGGGTCGGGAACGGGGTCGCCGAAGCCGGCATCGAGATCGTCGCCGAACGGATCCCACGCGAGCGCGGGGGACGCCTGAAGGAGCGCGATGCCGAGGACGAGCGCGAGCGTCCGTCTCATCGAGGCGAGCTCACGGAGCGGACGCTGACGGTCGTGACGGCCGGCAGCAGGAGGACGCCGAACGCCGGCGTGCGCACGGGTACCGCCGCCGCGAGGCGTACGGTCGGGCGGTCGTACACCGTCGCGGTCGCCGGATCGAAGGCGGGTGCCGTCGGGAAGGACGCGACGTCGGCCCGCTCCGCGATGAGGCTCGGCGCGAGGTCGAGGTGGGCCGCGATCTGCTCGAGGTTCAGGGCGAAGAAGCGCCGCGCGGTCGCGGCCGCGTCCGCGGGAAGGCGGAGCGTTCCCGAGCGCAGGAGCTCGGCGTCGTCCTGGTCGTCGACGGCCGCCAGCGTCGCGAGGTCCGCCGCGCTCGCGACGCGCGCCGCGAGCACGCGGATCGCGCCGAGCTGCACCACCCCGGCGACGACGGCGATGAGCAGCGGGAGCATCACGATGGCGAGCGTCGCCGCGGATCCACCGTCGTCGCGCGTCACCTGCTCACCTCACCGCGCGCGATGGCCGTCACCGACAATTGGACCGTGGCGCCGAACGCGAAGGGAAGGTCGATGCGCTCGTCCGATCGCACGCTGACCCGGATCGGCTCGCGCCACGCGACGCGCGCCGGCTCGACCTCGACGCGGACGCGTCCGGGATCGATGCCGACGTCGGCCAGCTGCGCGGCGACGTACCGGCGGAGCGATGCGTCGTCGCCCCCGAGCTCGCCCGCGAGCCGTGCGGCGTGGGCGGCCACCGTCTCGGCAGCGAGCCAGCGCTGGAAGAGCCACCCGAACTCGATCACACCGAAGAGGAGCGGCACGAGGATGACGACCATGAGCGTCGTCTCGACCGTCGCGAGTCCCGCCTCGTCGCGATGGGCTCTCAATGGACGCTCGAGAGCTGCGTGACGAGCGCCTGAAGGCGCGAGACGAGGCCCTGATTCCACGAGGAGACGCCGACGACGAGCGTTCCGAGGATGACGGCCGCGCCGATGACGTACTCGATCGTCGCGAGACCGTCCGCGTCACGAAGGAAACGAGGTAGGCCGGGCATCGCGCACCTCCAGCTCGCGTTTCGGCCGCGAGACTGGGCTCGGATGACGGCGGGATGGATGGACAGAGCGACCGGTACCGCGGTACCGGGCGGTCCGCGGCCGCTCGTCCGATTCGGCGCCTGGGGTCTAGCGGCCGAGCGCCCTCTTCGCGCCGCGCGCGTCCTTCACGCCGAACGCGACGTTGACGCTGCCGCGGCCCGGGGCGAGGACGTAGACCGAGGAGATGTTCACCTTCCCCTTGCCGAAGCGGCTCGCGGCGCGCCCGAGCGAGCCGGGCTTGTCCTGCAGGCGCATCTCGACGGCCTCGCGCTCCGCGGCGCGGTAGCCGGCGCTCTTGAGCGCGCGGCGCGCCTTCGCCGTGTCCTTGTCCGCGACGAGCAGCCCGACGACGCCCTTCTGCGCGGCGATGCTGCGGAGGTTCACGCCGGACTCGCCGAGCGACGACGCGAGCGACGCGAGCTGGCCGGGACGGTCCGCGAGCTTGACGATGAATTCGGTCGCCATGTCACGCCTCCCCTTCGTTTGTCGCGGCGATGCTACCGCCCCCGAGCTCCGCGAGGGGCGTCCGGACGGCGTACCGCGCCTGGTCGGCGTACGGACCGGGCTCGAGCGCGTCGATGTTCGACCGGGCACCCTGCCCGGCGCGCGGACCTAGCGCGCCTTCTCGATGCCGTGACGGATGCCCGCCTCGTCGAGCTCTCCGCGCTCGATGTGCCCGATGACGCCGCGCGGGTCGATGAAGAAGGTCTGCGGGAGCTCGATGACGGCGTACGCGCGCGTGAGCGCCCCGTCGGTGTCGAGGAGCGGATCGATGCGGTCGAGCGCGAGCGAGTCCATGAACGACCGGACCTTGGATCCGTCCTCCAGGAGATCGACCGCCAGGAAAGCCGCGGCGCTCGACGCGGCGACGCGCTGCATCGCCGGGAACTCCCGACGGCACGGCTCGCACCAGGTCGCCCAGAACGTGAGCACGACGGGCTTGCCGCGGAGATCCGAGAGCTTCTCGGTCTTGCCCGTCGGCGCGTTCCACTCGAAGTCCGGCGCGATCCCGCCGATGCGCGGCGCCGCGTTCGGATCGGCGATGAGCCGGCGGACCACGCCGACCTCCGTCGGTCCGCTGAAGAAATTCGCGACCGGCAGGCTCGGCCAGAGGAGCGCGGCGAGCGACGCGAGGGCGATCGCGCCGATCACGATCGCCGCGATCGCGCGCGGCATGCGCGGACGGCCGCCATCCACCGCGGCGGTCATCCGAGGAGCGGCAGGAAGTTGAAGAGCTGCGGCAGCCGCGCGAACTGACCCGACACGAGCAGGAGTCCCATGACGATGACGAGCGTACCGCCGACCAGATTGAGCACCCGGACGCCGCGGCGGAGCGTGCTCGTGACGCGCGCGGTGCCGCCGAGGCCGGCGGCGATGACGAGGAACGGAACGCCGAGGCCGAGCGCGTACGCGAGGAGCAGGAACGCGCCCGACGCGAGGTCCTGGTTCAGCAGCAGGTCGAGGATGAGCGCGAGGTACGGGCCCACGCACGGCGTCATGCCGATGCCGAACGCCGCGCCGATGAGGAACGAGCGCGGCAGCCCGGTGGTGCCCCCCTCCAGGCGCAGGTCGAGCTCGCGCGCGAGGAACGGGATGGTGACGAGCCCGAGCATGTGCGTGCCGAGGACGATGAGGAGCAGCCCCCCGGCGCGCTGCAGCCAGAACACGAGGTCCCCCGCGAGCGCGCCGACGAGCGCGACGATCACCCACAGGAGCGTGAACACGGCGCTGAAGCCGAGCACGAACGCGAGCGCGTGGGCGAACGTGCGCACGCGCTGCGTCCCGGAGATCGCGGCCTCGCCCGCCATGTTCACGAGGAACGCCGGCACGAGCGGGAGCACGCAGGGCGAGAGGAACGACAGGATGCCCGCGCCGAAGGCGATCGCGACGTTCACCGGTCGAGCGTAACGGGCTGCTAGCCGATGGCGTGCGCGAGGTCGGCGATGAGGTCGGAGACGGTCTCGATGCCGACCGAGAGCCGCACCAGCCCCGCCGGCGGCGCGAGCTTCGTCCCGCGCACCGACCCGTGCGTCATGGCGAGCGGCACCTCGATGAGGGACTCGACGCCGCCGAGCGATTCCGCGAGCGCGAAGACCTTCGTCCGCGCGACGGCGCGCCTCGCGGCGGCTTCCCCACCCCAGAGCTCGAACGAGAGCATGCCGCCGAACGACTTCATCTGACGCCGCGCGAGCGCGTGCTGCGGGTGCGACGGCAGCCCGGGATAGTTCACGCGCTTCACCTTCGGATGCTCCGTCAGCCACTCCGCGATGGCCAGCCCGTTCGCGGAATGCCGCTCCATGCGCACGGCGAGCGTCTTCGCGCCGCGCAGCACGAGCCAGGCGTCGAGCGGGCCGGGCACCCCGCCGACCGCGTTCTGCAGGAACGCGAGCTTCTCGCGGAGCGCCGCGTCGCGGCCCACGATCGCGCCGCCGACGACGTCGGAGTGACCGCCGATGTACTTGGTGGTCGAGTGCAGCACGAGGTCGACGCCGTGCAGCAGCGGGTTCTGCAGGTAGGGGCTGGCGAAGGTGTTGTCGGCGACGGAGAGCGCCTTCCCCCTGCGCGCGATCTCGGCGATCGCGGCGATGTCGACGATCTTGAGGAGCGGGTTCGTCGGTGTCTCGATCCAGACGAGCTTCGTGTTCTTCCGCATCGCCCGCTTGGCGTTCGCGGGCTCGCGCATGTCGACGGCGGTGAGCGTGATGCCCAGCCGGTCGAAGGCGCGCGCGAAGAGCCGGTACGTACCGCCGTACACGTCGTCGCCCATGACGACGTGGTCGCCCGCCGAAAGGAGGTGCGCGATCGCGTCGGTCGCGGCCATGCCCGAGCCGAAGGCGAGCGCCCACGTGCCGTCCTCGAGCGCCGCGAGACAGGTCTCGAGGGCGGTGCGGGTCGGGTTCCCCGTGCGCGCGTACTCGTAGCCCTTGTTCTTGCCGACGCCCTCCTGCGCGAAGGTCGAGGTCTGAAAGATGGGGACGGTGATCGCGCCCGTCAGTCCCTCCGGCTCCTGACCGGCGTGGATGGCAAGCGTCTCGAAGCCGGGCTTCCCGCGTCCCGCTGTGGGCACGCTGCGAGTATCGCCGACGAGAGGTCGGTCACTATTCATCGGGGGCATCGTCCGCCGGCCGGGGCGCGTCAGCGCGCGCGGCGCTGGTGCGCGACGAACTCGAGGAGATCGGCCTTGGTGATGATCGATACCGGCCGCTCGTCGGCGGCCGCGAGGAGGGCGGGCGCGCCCGCGGAGAGCTCGGCGTACAGACGCTCGACGTCCTCGTTCGCCTGAACGACCGGGAACGGCGCCTCCATCACGCGCTCGACCTTCTCCTCGACGAGCCCGGGCTCGCGGAACACGCGGTCGAGCATCGTCTTCTCCTGCACGCTGCCGACGATGTCGCCGATCGTCCGCGCCTCGCCGTCCGCGACGACCGGGATCTGTGAGATCCCGTAGCGCTGCATCGTGTCGATCGCCGAGCGCACGGTCTGGCCCTTCGAGACGACGATGAGCCCCGGCGTGCCGGCGCGGTCCTTCACCACGTCGAGCACCGTGGCGTGCACGGGATAGCGCGCGAGGTAGCCGTTCTGGCGCATCCATTCGTCGTTGTAGATCTTCGAGAGGTACGAGCGGCCCGAGTCCGCGAACAGGACGACGATGACCGCGCTCGCGTCCAGCTCCTTCGCGACCTCGAGCGCCGCGAACATCGCGGTGCCCGACGAGCCGCCGACGAGGATGCCCTCCTCTCGCGTGAGCCGCCGCGCGGTGAGGAAGCTGTCGCGGTCGGACACGCGGATCCAGCGGTCCACGAGCGCGGGATCGAAGGTGCCCGGATAGAAGTCCTCGCCGATGCCCTCGACCTTGTAGGGGTGGATGTCGCCGGTGTACAGGGAGCCCTCGGGGTCCGCGCCGACGATCTGGACCTTCGCGTTCCGCTCCTTCAGGAACTTCCCCGCTCCGCTCACCGTCCCGCCCGTGCCGACGCCGACGACGAGGTGCGTGATCTCCCCCTCGGTCTGGTCCCAGATCTCGGGTCCGGTGGTGCGGTAGTGGGACTCGGGATTCATCGCGTTGTAGTACTGGTTCGGCATGAATCCGTCGGTCTCTTTGGCGATGCGCTCGGCGACCTTGTAGTAGGACTCCGGCGACTCCGGCGGCACGGCGGTCGGGCACACGACGACCTCGGCGCCGAACGCGCGCAGCAGGTCGCGCTTCTCCTGGCTCTGCTTGTCGGCCATCGTGCAGACGAGGCGGTAGCCCTTGATCGCGGCGGCGATGGCGAGTCCGACGCCGGTGTTGCCGCTCGTCGGCTCGACGATCGTGGCGCCGGGACGCAGCAGACCGCGCCGTTCGGCGTCCTCGATCATGCGCAGGCCGATGCGGTCCTTCACCGACCCACCGGGGTTCAGGTGCTCCATCTTCGCGACGATCGTCGGGCGCAGCCCGCGACCGATGCGCGAGAGGCGTACGAGCGGTGTGTTGCCGACGAGAGCGAGGACGTCCGGTGCCGCCTTCATCGCTTCGGATGCTAGCCCTCGGCGCTCGCGCGCCTGGTCAGCTCGTCCTGCGCTCCACCAGGAGATACAGGCCCAGCGCGATGAAGAGCAGGGGCACGAACATCGGCTGGAACCATGGGGGCAGGACGTCGCCGCGCCCGTAGAGCGTGAGCAGCGCGACGAGCGCGAGCAGGACCGCGGGGACGAGCGGCGCGGGACGGTGCGGCTCGGCGACGAACACGAGGAAGAACCCGATCGCCAGCGCGCCGAGGAAGATCGGCGCCGCGAGATCGCCATCGAGGGAGAACCACGAGGGGATGACGAGGCCGAGACCGAAGGTGATGAGGGACGCGGCCGGCACGAGGTAGACGTACTGGCGCGTGCCGACGAACCACGCGGAGCCGAAGGCGAGGCCCAGCGCGACGAAGAGGTACGCGCTCGCGTTGGGGACGCCGACCGCCTGGAGGAGGAAGGGCGCTCCGACGGCGACGAGCACGGAGCCTCCGAGGATGCCCCGTCGTCCGCGCGGCCCTCCGGCGTGCATGGTCGAACGGCAGTCTAGCGGGCCTGACCACCTATGCCGGCAGCTGACCCCCGGCGAGCCGTCCCGGCCCTCGACCCTGGAGCGCCTCCGCGTACTTGAGGCCGCTCCCGGTGTTGAAGACGACGACGCGCTCGCCGTCGGCGATCCAGCCGTCGCGGCGCAGCCGCGCGACGGCCGCGAGGGCGGCGCCACCCTCGGGGCACACGAGCATCCCTTCGCGCTCGCCCGCGAGGCGCATCCCCGACGCGATCTCGTCCTCGGTCACGGCCACGGCGGTGCCCCCGCTCTCGCGCAGCGCGCGGAGCACGAGGAAATCGCCGAGCGCCTTCGGCACGCGGATGCCGGCGGCGAAGGTCTTCGGGTCCGGCCACGGCCGCGATTCGTCGGCGCCCTCAGCGAACGCCTGCACGATCGGCGCGCAGCCGGTGGCCTGCGCGGCGACGAAGCGCGTCGCCGCGTCCCGGTGCAAGAAGCCGATCTCCCGCAGCTCGGCGAACGCCTTCCACATGCCGATGAGCCCGACTCCGCCGCCGGTTGGATACACGACCACGTCGGGGAGCTTCCATCCGAGCTGCTCCGCGAGCTCGAACCCCATCGTCTTCTTGCCTTCGATGCGGTACGGCTCCTTCAGCGTCGAGGCGTCGTACCAGCCGCGCTCGGCGCACGTCCTCTTCACGACGGCGCCCGCGTCCGCGATCGATCCCGGCACGAGCCAGACGTCCGCGCCGTACGCGGCGGTCTCGCGCTGGATCACCTGCGGCGTCGTCTCCGGCATCACCACGACGACGCGGATCCCGGCGCGCGCGCCGTACGCGGCCCACGCGGCGCCGGCGTTCCCCGCCGTGGGCAGCGCGATGACGGAAACCCCGAGCTCCTTCGCGCGCGTGACCCCGACCGCGGCCCCGCGCGCCTTGAAGGTCCCGGTGGGGAGGAGCCCCTCGTCCTTCACGTCGAGCGCCTCGACGCCGATGGCCGCGCCGAGTGCCGGCGCGTGCAGCAACGGCGTGTTGCTCTCGCCGAGCGTGACGATGTTCGCGTCGCGCTCCACCGGCAGCAGCTCGCGGTACCGCCACAGCGTCGCGGGACGCATGCGCAGCTCCTCGGCCTCGACGGCGCCGTGCACGCGGCGGAGGTCGTATCGCACGAGGAGCGGACCGCCGTCGCGCGTGCAGGTCTGCTGGATCGTGTCGAGCTGGAAGTACTCGCGACAGCGCGCGCACTCGAGATGGGTCGCGAACGACGTCACGCGGCGCGTTCGATCTTCGCGCCGAGCTTTCGCAGACGCTCGTCGAGCGCCTCGTACCCGCGATCGATCTGATCGATGTTGTTGATGACGCTCTTCCCCTTCGCGCACAGCGTCGCGTTCAGCAGGGCCATGCCCGCGCGGATGTCCGGGCTGCGGAGGTCGCTGCCGTAGAGCTGCGACGGGCCGACGACGACGACGCGATGCGGATCGCAGAGCACCAGGCGCGCGCCCATGCTCTCGAGCGACCCGACCCAGTACATCCGTCCGGGGAACATCCACTCGTGGACGAGGACGGTCCCCTCGGCCTGGGTCGCGAGCGCGATCGCGATGCTGGACAGATCGGATGGGAAGCCGGGCCAGGGCTGCGCCTTGATCGTCGGTATGGCGCCGCCGAGGTCTTCCTCGATCAGGTAGCGATCCTTCGCCTTCACCACGAGGTCGTCGCCGACGACCTCGGTGTCCACGCCAAGACGCTTGAACACCATGCGCGTCATTCGAAGGTATTGGGGGACGGCGTTCCTGATCGTCGCTTCGCCCCGCGTCATGGCGATGGCGCCGATGAGCGAACCGACCTCCATGTGATCGCTCAGGATGGTGTGCTCGATGCTCGTCAGCCGGTCGACCCCGTCGACGGTCAGCATGTTCGTCCCGATCCCCTGGATCCGCGCTCCCATGCGGACGAGCGCGCGGCAGAGCTGCTGGACGTGGGGCTCGCTCGCGGCGTTGTTCAGGGTGGTCCGCCCCCGCGCGAGGACCGCGGCGAGCAGCGCGTTCTCGGTCGCCGTCACGGACGCCTCGTCGAGGGTCACGTCCGTGCCGCGTAGACCGGACGTCGCGAGCGAGTACCCGTCCCGCGCGACGTCGAGCTCCGCGCCGAGTCCCTGCAGCGCGAGGAAATGCGTGTCGTTGCGCCGGCGTCCGATCACGTCGCCCCCGGGAAGTCCGAGCGTGACCTTCTTCGCGCGCGCCAGCAGCGGACCCGCGAAGAGGAGTGACGCGCGGATCTCACCGGCGAGCGCGCGCGGGACCTCGGTCGAGCGGATCGCGCCGCTGATGCGCACGGTGCGCGCGTCGAGCTCCTCGACCTTCGCACCGAGGGCCGCGGCGATCTCGAGCATGCCGCGGACGTCGCGGATGCGCGGCAGGTTGCGGAGCGTCACCGGCTCGTCGGTGAGGAGCGCCGCGGCGATGAGCGGAAGGGCCTCGTTCTTGTTGCCGGCGGGCGTGATCTCGCCGCGCAGCGGGACGCCGCCCTCGACGATGAATTTCGCCATCGGCGGCCTAAGCCTAGCGGCTCAGTACCCGACGGCGACCGAGGGCTTGAGGGCGTCGACGCCGCCGCGAAGGCTGCCGCTCCCCGCGTCCACGAGGATCGCCTGCGGTCGCGCGAACCAGGCGGACATGAGCGTCTCCTCCTTGACCTTCACGTCGTGCCCGAGCTCGGCCAGCTCCGCGCGCACGCTCTCGGGCACGCGCGAGTCCACCAGCAGCCCTTCCCCCTCGTCGTGCACGCGCGGGCGGTTGACCGCGTCTTGCGGACCGTCGCCGAAGTCGACGACGTTGACGATGGACTGCGCGACCGCGCTCATGATCTTGCGCCCGCCAGGCGCCCCGACCGCGAGGAGCGGCGCTCCGTCGTGCAGCACGAGCGATGGCGCGCCGGCCCGGAGCACGCGCTTGCCGGGCGCGATGGAATTGGGATGGTCCGGGACCGGATCGAACCACGTCATCGTGTCGAGCAGCACGACGCCGGTGTCCTTCGGGACGAAGCCCGATCCGAACCCCTGCCCGAGCGTCTGGGTGAGCGACACCATCGTGCGCTCGCCGTCGATCGCGTTCAGGTGCGTCGTGTGGTCCGCGAGGGACGAGAAGCGCCGCAGGAACGCCGCGCGCAGCGCCTCGGCGACGAGGTGGAGATGGCCGGCGCCGCCCTGCTCGCTCGCACCCACCGGGAAGGCGTCGAGGATCGCGAGCGTCCGCGCGACGGTCGGCCCGCCCGACAGACCGGGCAGCGTCACGACGCGGTGGCCGCGATACACCGTCGCGAGCGGCTCCTGCTCCGTCGCCCGGTATCCGCGCAGATCGTCGAGCGAGAGGATCCCGCCGCAGGCGCGGACGCCGTCGACGATCGCCGCGCCGAGCTCCCCTTCGTACAGGACGCGCGGGCCATCGCGCGCGATGGCCTCGAGCGAGCGCGCGAGCGCGGGCTGCACGAGCTTGTCGGATGGCTCCGTGCCGATGGGCGGACGGAGCGGCGCGCCGGACGCGCGGAAGAAGATGCGCCCGCCGTCGCCGGCCCGGTGCAGCCGCTCGTGGTACATGGCGAGCGACAGGCTCACGTACCAGTCGACCTCGAAGCCGTCGCGCGCGACGCGGATCGCCGGCTCCATGACGCGCTCTCGCGGCAGGCGTCCGTAGCGCTCGTGCGCGAGGCAGAGCGCCGCCGGCTGTCCGGGCACGCCGACCGACCGCGGACCCTCGATGTTCGCGTCGTCCTTCACCGCGGGCCACGCGTACATGCCGGAGCGCGCGCCGCCGCCCACCAGGTCGAACATGTCGGGTCGCGCGGCCTTCGGCGCGCGCGTACCGCCTTCGATGCTCGTGAGCGAGCCGTCGGAGCGGCGGATCACGAGCCCGGCGATCCCGCCGATACCGCTCGTGAAGGGCTCGACGACGCCCATGACGAACGCGGCCGCCACGGCGGCGTCGACGGCGTTGCCACCGTCGCGCATGACCAGGACGCCGGCTTCCGCCGCGAGGCGATGCTCGGCGGTGACCATACCGTTCCGCGCGACCGGCTCGGTCTTCGCGTGAAGCCATTCGCTGCGCACCGTGGACATGCCCGCGCAGGATAGACAAGCCGGCGACAGGCGCGTTCCGTACCCTGTTCTCCGTGCGCTACCGCGCCGTCGGCTTCGACCTTCTCACCGCGCTGCTCGATACCTGGTCGCTCTGGGCGGACGTCGCCGGCGACCGGCAGACCGGCATGCGCTGGCACGGCGCATCGCAGTCCCTGCTCCGCGGTCAGCCGTATCGGCCCTACGCGGACATCACGCGCGAGTCCGCCGCCGCGGTCGGCCTGCCACGCGAGAAGGCCGACGAGCTCCTCCGGCGGTTCGGCGAGTTCGCGCCGTGGCCGGACGTTCCGCCGGTGCTGGCTCGCCTCCGCGACACGCGGCGCTTCATCGTCACGAACTGCTCCCGCGAGCTCGGCGAGCGAGCGGCGCGACGCGCCGGGACGTTCGATCTCGTCGTGACCGCCGAAGAGGCCGGCGCGTACAAGCCGGATCCGCGCCCGTACCGTCTCGCGCTCGATCGTCTCGGGATCGAGCCGCACGACGTGCTGTTCGTCGCGGGATCCGCCCACGACGTGGGCGGCGCCGCGCGCGCGGGCATGGACGTGTACTGGGCGAACCGGGGCAACGCGCCGCTCCCGACGGACGCGACCGCGATCCGCGTCGAGCCGGACTTCCGCGGACTGCTCGACGCGGCGGGGGCCTGAGATCCCGTTCGGTCAGGACGCCATCGTCCTACGCGACGACGGTCTTCCCGCGGATCCCCACACCGACCTCGAGTGGCTGGAGTGGGTCGCGGCGGGCGACACGCGCAACTGGTGCCGGAACGACCTGCTCGTCGATTGGCTGGATCTCTACGGGGCCACCCACGACTTCGTCCGCGATCGCGACCTCGCCGGCTACGACGAGCGGTTCGATCTCGGGCGCTTCCTGACGCAGCAGGGCCGTGCGTTCGAGCGCGCGCTCGTCGCGGACCTCGTCTCTTGCTGGGAGGTCGTGCGCGTGGCGTCGCGTCCGGACGAGGCGCGGTCGCTCGCCGCGGCCACCGCGACGTGGGAGGCGATGCGCGCGGGGATCCCGATCATCGCCGGCGCGGTCGTGCGCGACCCGCAGCTGCGCATGTACGGCGTCGTCGACCTGCTCGTACGGAGCGACGTGCTGGCCGAGCTCTGTGTCGAGGCGTTCGCCGGCGATCCGCTCGAGCTGCCGGTCATCGGGCTCTCACACGGGCGCCATTACCGGGTCGTCGACGTGAAGTTCCAGACACTCGAGATCCTGAGGAGCGGCGATCTCACCATGTCCGCCGCCGAGCACGACACGCTCGCGCAGGTCTGGGTCTACAACGAGGCCCTCGGGAGGCTTCAGGGGTACACGCCGCCGGCGGCATACATCGTGGGCCGCGCGTGGCGGCAGGGCGACGACCGCGGGGATCGCTGCTGGGAGCGCCTCGCGCGCGTCCGACACGACGCGTACCTTCGCGGCCGCGGCATGGAGCTGCGCGAGCTCGTGCAGCAGTCCGCCGCGTGGGTGCGGCGCGTGCGCACCGAGGGCGCCGAGTGGCGCGTCCTCCCGATCCCCTCGGTGCCCGAGCTCTGGCCGAACATGAAGGCCGAGGACGTGGGCTGGCACGACGCGAAGTCGAGGATCGCGCGCGAGCTCGCCGAGCTCACCGTCCTGCCGCGCGTAGGGTTGGACGAGCGCGTCCGCGCGCACGCCGCGGGCATCACGCGCTGGGACGATCCACGACTCAACGCGAGGATCCTCGGCGTGAGCGCGCGTGAGGCGCCGATCGTCGATGCGGTGCTCGCGGTGAACCGTGATGGCGGACCGCCCGTCCGTCCCGAGCGCCTGCACGACGGCGACTGGCGTATCCCGGCGCCGCTCGAGGCCTACGTCGACTTCGAATTCCTGCAGGATCTGGCCGACGACTTCAGCGCGTTCCCGCGAAAGGGCGGGCAGGCGCTCATCTTCCAGATCGGCTGCGGCACCTACCGCGCCGCGGAGTGGCGCTTCCGCCAGTTCACGGCCGACGAGCTCACGCTCGACGCGGAGGCCCGCATGATCGACGACTGGCTTTCCTACCTCCGCGAGCTGTGCGCGGAGGACGCCTGCGAGCTCGGCGCGGCCAGACTCGTGCATTGGTCGCCCGCGGAGCAGACGAACTTCGAGCGCGCGTACGACAACGCGCGGGTGCGGCATCCCGATCGCGACTGGCCGCGCCTTCCCTGGTACGACCTGCTGCACGACGTGGTACGGGCCGCGCCCGTCGTCGTGCGCGGCGCGTTCTCCTTCGGGCTCAAGCCGATCGCGCGGGCGATGCGCGCGCAGGGCGCGATCGCGAGCGACTGGGGTGAAGGCCTGGCCGACGGCGCGGGCGCGATGGCCGGGGCCTGGAGCGCCGCGGTCGAGGCGAAGCGGCGGGGGACCGTGCTCGGTGATACGGAGGCCATGCGCGAGGTCGCCCGGTACAACGAGATCGACTGCCGTGTCATGGCCGAGATCCTCGATCACCTGCGCCGCGAGCACTGACCTTCGGCGCCGGCCGGCTCTCGCGTCGGACCTCACGATCACCGTCCCGCAGGGCGTCGCCTACCGGATCACGATCCGCTAGACGCGGTCGAGAGCGGCATCGAGGTCCGCGACGATATCGTCCGGATCCTCGATGCCGACCGAGAGCCGAAGCGTCCCCGCGCCGATCCCCAGGCGCGCGCGCTCCTCGGGCGCGACGCGCCGGTGCGACGAGATCGCGGGGTAGAGCACCTCGGTGAAGAGATCGCCGAGCGTCGTCGCGGACGCCGCCAGCTCCAGCGCATCGAGGAATCGGAACGCCGCGCGCCCGGTCGCGTCCTTCAGGTCGAACGTGACGACGCCGCCGTACAGGCCGCCGAACTGGCGCGTGGCGAGCGCGTGCTGCGGGTGCGACTCGAGCCCGGGGTAGTGCACGCGCGCGATCTTCGGGTGGTCGGCGAGGTGGCGCGCGACGCGGAGCGCCGTCTCGCACTGACGGGGCACCCGCAGCGCGACCGTCCGCATGCCGCGGATGCACAGCCAGGCCTCATGGGGCGGCAGGTACGCACCGTCTAGGATGGTGCGATCGCGCATCGCCGCGGCGACGTCCGCCCGGCCGGCGACGCTGCCGCCCATGAGGTCGCCGTGTCCGTTCAGGTATTTCGTCAGGGAATGGATCACGACGTCCGCACCGAGCTCGAGCGGCCGCACCAGGAGCGGCGTGGCGAAGGTCGCGTCGACCGCCAGGGTCGCGCCGGCGCCGTGCGCCAGACGCGCGAGCGCCGCGACGTCCGCGACGCGCAGCAGCGGGTTCGCGATCGCCTCGATGTAGAGGAGCGCCGTCGGCGCCTCCGCGAGCGCGCGCTCGACCGCGTCGTGATCCGTCACGTCGACGAAGGCGATCTTCGCGCCGCGCTCGCGCACCCAGCGCTCGAAGAGCGCGCGCGTGCCGCCGTAGATGTCCTGCTGCGCGACGACGCGGCCACCGCTTGCGAGCGCGCACGCGTCCACGTACGCGGCGATCGCGGCCATGCCGGTGGTGAAACACACCGCCGCCTCGGCGCCGTCGAGCGCGGCGAGGGTCGCTTCGAGCGCGGCGATCGTCGGCGATCCGTAGCGGCCGTACACGTAGCCGGGCCGATCGCCGGCGAAGACCTCGTCCTGCTCCGACGCGGACGCGAAGTCGAACGCGACGCTCTGGACGAGCGGCGGCGCGACCGGTGTGCCCCCACCCGCGGGCAGCGAACGCGCCGAACGCACGACGCGCGTGCCGGGCCGGAGCTCCCTCCCCATCGGCCGAGTCTAGGACCCGGCCGCCGTCTCCTCGCGCTCTACGTCTTCCGCGCGCTCGGGCTTCTCGGTGCGCCCGCCGCCCTCGAGCGACTTCGCGCGCTCGATGAGGTCCGCGACCTTCTGACCGCCCTTGCGGCCGATCTTCTCGTAGAGCTCGGGACCGTACTTCTCGCTCACGAGACGCCCGCCCATGCGGCCCGCTTCGGCACGGTCATCCCGCGGCCCCGTCTGCGTGCCATGGCCCACTCCGTTCGAATGCGAGCCAGGTAGGGGGCAGGCTGCGTGCCGGACAGGTGTCTTGGCGGCCGACAGAACGTAACGAGCTCGCGACGACGCGGGCGTCAGCCGGCGAAGCTGTGCAGGAAGCGCCCGAACGCGCGGATATGGTCGACGTAATCGGACACCGCGATGTTCTCGTTCGGCGCGTGGTTCGCCGACGCGGCGTTCCCCCCGCCGAATCCGACGGCCGGGATCCCGAGCGCATCGCACACCTGCGACATCGGGCCCGAGCCCACCATGAGCGGGTACACCACCGGCTCGGTCCCGTAGGCGTCGCGGCACGCGGCGATCGCCGCGCGGGCGACGCCGGAATCGGCGGGCCAACGGCTCGGCCTTTCCCCGTGCAGCGGAATGATCTCGACGTCGCCGAAGCCGCGGCGATCGAGGTGCGCGCGCAGCAGGCGCGCGACGAGGTCCGGCTCGAGGTCCGGCACGAGGCGGAAGTCGAGCTTCGCGCTCGCGACGGCCGGCAGCACGGTCTTCGAGCCGGGGCCGGAGTACCCGGAGGCCAGGCCGCAGATCGTGCAGGTCGGCTCGAAGAAGTGCTTGAGCTTCAGCGGCGTGCCGGTGAGGCCGCGCACGAACCAGCCGATCCCGTGGATGCGCTTCACCTCCGCCTCGTCGTACGGCAGGCGCTCGAGGAGCGCGACGTCGTCGGCGGACGGCGTGCGGACGTGCTCCATGAGCCCGTCGATGGTGATGGTGTCGTTCGCGTCCTTCAGCGTGCCGAGCGCCCACACCAGCCGCCAGGCCGGGTTCGGGATGATCGTCGCCTGCGACGAGTGCACGTCCCTCTTCGGACCGCGCACGCGCAGCTCGAAGTACGCGATGCCTTTGAGGCCGAGGCTGATCGTCGGGCGGCCGGCGGCGTCCTTGTAGCCCGCCTCCCAGACGCAGCCGTCGGCCGCGAGACGATCGCCGTGCGCGGCGACGAAGGCGGCGAGATGCTCCGAGCCGATCTCCTCCTCGCCCTCGAAGAGGACACGGACGCGCAGCGGCAGCTCGCCGAGCGTCGCGCGATACGCCTCGATCGCCTGCAGGCGCGCCATGAGGTTGCCCTTGTTGTCCGACACGCCGCGGCCGTAGAGCATGCCGCCGTGCTCGACCGGCTCGAACGGCGGCGTCATCCACTCGTCGAGCGGATCCGGCGGCTGCACGTCGTAGTGGTCGTACACGAGCAGCGTGCGCGCTCCCGTCCCCGTCTCGCCGACGATCGTGGGCGGCCCGCCGGCGACGCGAAGCGCCTCCGCCGCGATACCGGCGCGCCTGGCGCGCGCGAGGACCGCGTCCGCCGTCTCCGGGATCGCCGACCCCTGCGCGGAGACGGTCGGCAGGCGCACGAGGGCCTTCAGCTCGTCGATGTACTCGCGCGCGTGCGCGCGGACGTGCTCGTCGAACCGGTCGAAGGCGCTCACCGCGTGAGAGGGTACGTCTAGGTCGGGACCGTCGTCGTGCGCGTCTTGCTGCGTCCGAGCTCGCACGTGGGCGAGTACGGCGTGACCTCGATCCATCGCTTCTCGCAGAGGTAGTGCACGATGCCGTCGGCGTCCTCGAGCGTCTCGCGCTTGTAGACCTTGGCACGCGGCACCATGAAGGCGCAGTCGCCGCAGTTCGCGGGAAGGGCCGGCCGGGGGCGGTTCGCGGCGCGCATGACGACGAGACCGAACGCGAGGCCAGCGAGCGCGAGAATGGCCAGCGCGATGACCACGGCGAACACGGCCAGCGGCATGGATTCACGGTACCAGGTGGCTTTCGTCACGCCCTTCGCGCCGAGCGACGCGGAGCGCTGGTGGCGCGGCCTCGCATCCGAGGTGGCGGCCGGACCCGTGCTCGCCGCGCTCTCGCGCGACCGCGGATGCGCCGTCGGGGCGATCCCGCGCCATGCCGCGATGCCGGACGGCACGCTCGCCGCGACCGCGGTGTTCTCCAAGGAGCTCGCGCCGTGAGCGCGCCGGTCCTGCGCCTCGAGGCGCGCGACGTGACGCGGGGCGAGAGCGGCTGGCGCGTCCGCTGGCGCGTCACGAACGTCGGGACGGATCAGGTCCGTCTCGTCGCGGTACGCGCGCCCCACGGACGCTTCCGCTCCGAGCCGGTCGACCTGAACACCGTCGTGGCCGAGAGCGCCACCGTCGAGCAGACGGTCCGCGTCGAGGCGGCGCCGGGCGAGGACGTCGAGAACGCGTTCGTGATCTTCGTCGCGGTGAAGGGCAGGGAGACGTGGCGCGTCCTCTTCCGCGTCCGCGTGCACGTCGGCGCGGACGGCACGCCGGCGCCCGTCGTCGAGGCTGCCAGCGCGCACCGTGTCGGGTTCTCGGAGGTCTAGGCTCGCGTCATGGCGATGAGCGCGCGCGACCGCAACGTCATGAACCGGATGAAGGGCTGACGGGGCAACTGAAGCCTCGGCTTCGAAGAGACCACGGGTATGGTCTCCAACGTGTTGGGCATGGAGCAGGACGGTCTCGTCGAGCTGCTCGAGACGTTCAACAAGAAGTACGCGGGCGACGCGGAGTATGCGGAGCTGCGCGCGGCGCTGCCGAAGACCTGGCCGTTCTGAGCGCGAGCGCGGGCCTACGGTAGCCGCACCTCGGGATGCCGCAGCACGAGCGGCGCCTTCCCGCTCCAGTACACGTCGCGCCTGCCGGTCATCGCCTGCACGTGGCCGTCCCACTCGAAGTTGAACGCCTCGCAGCCGAGGCGCACGGCGCGGCGCACCTTCTCCTGGGCCTCCTCGTCGCGCGCGTGCTCGCGCAGCATGGCGATCTGGCTCGCGCCGTGGCCGGTGTCCTGCTCGGCGTGCAGCTCGTACGTCGCCGCGGCCTCGCGCGGGAAGCCGTAGTGGCCGGTGAGCTCCTTGTACACGCGCGCCGCGGCCCCATCCGGCCCGCCGTGCATCGATTCGACGAACGCGAGGAGGGCGATGCCCTCGAGCGCGGCGCGGTTCTGGCAGCCCGAGCGGATCATCTCGATCGCGGCGAGCGTGCCCGGCGCCGGATCGGCGCGGTCGGCCTCTTCACGCGAGATCCCGGCGTGCGCGAGGAACTGCAGCATGATGTCGACGTGGGTCTTCTCCCCGCCGAGCTCCTCCATGAAGTTCTCCATCACGACGTCCATGAGCGCGTATTGCCGCTCGGCCGCGACATTGGTCACGATGTGGCCGAAGAAGATGGGGTTCGTCCGCACTCGTAGGTAGTGCTGGATCTCGCCGAGGATGATCTGCTCCCGGGTCCAGCGGTGCTCCACGATGCCCTTGAACCAGGGGTGGTCCGGCATGAAGAGGCCCCTGGCGTTCTCCCAGAGCTCCGCGACGAAGGCGTCGGGCGCCTTGGCGGCCATGTCCGTACTGTGGCACAGCCGTTCTCAGGTGGCTCCCGGCCTGTATCGAACGACACATCCGGACTGGGTCCAACGGCCCTTCCGTAGCCGGGCGCCGCCGAACATCGTCGAGAAACAAATGGCCGCGCTCCAGGAGCCGCCCTTCGTCCTCGTCGCGGACGACGACCCGAGCTACCTCGCTCGCGTCCGCGGCGCCCTCCGCCTGGCGGGCGCGCACGTCGCGGCCTGCCGGAGCGTCAAGGTCGCGCTCGAGGCGCTCGAGTTCCACATGCCGAACGTCGTCGTCGTCGCGCCGGAGATGGAAGGCGGCAGGGGTTGGGACATCGTGTACGCCGCTCGGGCGCAGGGCCAGCTCCCTACGGTCGCGCTCGACCGCGACGAGACCGGTGTCACGCGGCGCACCGCGTTCACCGCGGGGGTCGACGACGTGCTGGCGATACCCGCCGACGACACCGAGCTCGCGACGCGCGTGGTCGCGCTCGCCGGACGCGGGCGGCGCTCCGACGCTGGGACGCCGGTCTACCGTCACCGCGGCCTGGTCATGGACGTCGCCGCGCACACCGTCCGCGTCCACGCGCGCGCGGTCGCGCTCACCGCGCAGCAGTTCGCGATCCTCCGCGCGCTCTTCGAGGCGAACGGCGCGACGCTCTCGCGCGACCGCCTGCTCGCGCGGATCGAATCGCTCGACGAAGAGCCGCCCTCCGACCGCGCCATCGACCTCCACGTGACGCGTCTGCGACGCCGTCTCGGCGACGACGCGCGCAAGCCGCGCTGGGTCGAGGCCGTGTACGGCGTGGGCTACCGCCTCGCGACCGGCGAGACCGCGTCGTCGGAGTTCGCGGGCGATGCCGAGCACGTGCTCGCCGCGCTGCCCGATCCACTGCTCGTCATCGATACCGAACGGCGCGTGCGCTTCGCGAACGACGCGGCGACGCGCTTCCTCGCGCTGCCGCTCGCCGACATCCTCGGCCAGCGCTGCGGCGACATCCTGCGCTGCCGCGATTGCCACGGCCAGCTGCTCGAAGGCTCGCGCTGCTTCGCGCGCGCGGTCGCGAGCGGTGACGCGGCTCTGCGCGACGTGCCCGCGGACATCGCCGTCGGCGACGAGCGCGTGCCGGTGAAGCTCACGTACGCGCGCGTGCACAGCGACGGTCTCATGACGCTCGAGATCAGGCCGCGCGACGAGGATGCCGCCCTCAGCTGACACGAGACGGACATGAAGCGCCCGTAGCGTCGCGGCCATGCAGGGCACCGCGAAGGGCACGCAGATCCGCCGCCTGACCAGGGCCGACCTCCCGCGTCTCGCCGCGCTGTCCACGCGGCTAGGGGCCGAGACCGCCGAGCACTGGCAGCAGCGCTTCCACAGCAACGAGCTCGTCGTGCTGGGCGCGGAGGTGGACGGCACCCTCGTCGGCTACGCCGCGGGGGAGGTCCGGCGCTCCTTCGGGCGCACGGCCGCCGCCGGGTGGGTCGACGCCTTCGGCATCGACATGACCAGGCGGGGTCAGGGCGTCGGCCGCGACCTCGCGTCCGCGTTCCTCGCCGAGCTGCGGGCGCGCGGCGCCGACCACGTCTTCACGCTCGTGCCCGTCCACGACCGGACGCTCGGACCGTTCTTCCGCGACCTCGGCTTCCGCGACGAATCGCTCGTGTGCATCGGGAGGGATCTGTGACGCTCACCGCGTTCGCCCCGCTTCCCGTCGTCGACCACTACAAGGATGTCGTCGAGGACCGCGGGTTCCCGACGGTGCGCGAGTGGCGGAGGCGCACCGGTCGCGCGGTCGCCGGAAGCTTCCCGGTGTACTCCCCCGTCGAGCTCGCGTACTCCGCGCGCATGCTCCCGGTCGGTCTCTTCGGCGGCGGCAATCAGATCGAGATCGCGCACGCCGACTCGCGGTTCCAGTCGTTCATCTGCTCCATCGTGAAGAGCACGCTCGAGCTCGGCTTCGTCGACAAGCTCGCCCCGTTCGACGCGCTCCTCTTCCATTCGATCTGCGACCCGGCGCGCAACCTCGCGTCGGTCATGCAGCGCAACTTCCCCGGCCGGCGCTCGATCTACGTCCACCTCGCGCAGAACATGACCTCCGCGGGCGCCGCGGACTACCTCGCGTACGAGTACCGGCGGGTCGCGCGCGAGCTGGGCGAGGTGTCCGGCCACGCGCCGACCGACGACGACGTGCGAGCCTCCATCGGCGCGTTCAACGCGATGCGCGAGCGCCTCCGCGAGCTCTACGCGCTACGCGCCTCGAACCCCGAGAAGCTCTCCACCGCCGAGCTCTACACGCTCGCGCGGATGGCGACGTTCACCGATCCCGCCGAATCGACCGCGCTCCTTGCGGAGTCGCTCGAGGCGGCGACGGCGCGCGACGCGCGCCCGAAGGACCGCATTCGGGTCGTCGTCGTCGGGTCGTTCTGCGAGCAGCCGCCGCTCGAGCTCATCGCCGGCATCGAGGAATCGGGCTGCTACATCCTCGACGACGACTTCCTGCTGGGGTGGCGGCTCTTCAAGAAGGACGTCCCCACCACGGACGATCCGTACCTCGCGCTCGCGAGCTCCTACCTGGACGACAGCCTGCACGCGAGCACGAAGCACGATCTCCGCAGCCCGCGCGCCGCCGGCCTCATCGCGAGCGCGCGTCTCCATCGCGCGGACGCCGTGATCTTCCTCGGCGCGAAGTTCTGCGAGCCGGGGCTGTTCGACTACGCGCTCTACCGACGGGCGCTCGAGCAGGAGGGCATCCCGCATCTCTTCCTCGAGTTCGAAGAGAAGATGTGGCTGTACGACAAGATCCGCACCGAGGTCGAGACCTTCGTGGAGTCGATGTTGTTCGTATGAAGACCGTGTTCGCACAGCGGTGTTACCTGTCCAACGTGTACGCCTCGTATGCGGCGCTTGGGGCGATCGCCGGCTTCATGTGGTGGGCACAGGGACCGGTCGCCGCGCTGTTCGTCGCGATGGTCGGCGGCGTCGCGCTGTACGCGTACGTCGCCGCCTTCCCATCGCTCTCGCGTTTCCTCGGCTACGGCTCCGTAGACGACCGCGCGTCCGTGACGGCGCTCCGCGCCGCGGCCGTCGTCCGGCTCTCCACGGCGGTCGGCTGCCCGTTCTGCCCGATCGTTCGCCGGCGGCTCAAGGCGCTCCAGACACGGCTGGGCTTCCGCCTCGAGGAGATCGACATCACGCTGCGGCCCGACACGCTGCTGAAGCGCGGCATCCGGGCCGTGCCCGTCGTCGAGGTGGGCGAGCGCGTCCGCATCGGTCACGCCACGAGCGATGAGCTCACGGCGCTCATCGCCGGAAGGAGCACGCCATGAGCCCAGCCGCGGCACCGGAGATCCGCTATCAGGGCAAGGTCCACGAGCTGCAAAAGGAGCTGATGGGCCGCTACTACGCAGAGCTTACCGACATCGCGAAGGGACGCTCGGAGAAGAAGAACGCGCATCTGCTCATCGCCGGCAACCCGGTGGAGCTCGTGCGCGCGTTCGACATGGTCCCGGTGTTCCCCGAGGTGAACGTCCTGCAGATCGCGGCGCGCAAGGCATCGCTGCCGCTCATCCAGAAGGCCGAGGAGCTCGGCTACGCCGTCGACAATTGCGCCTACGTGAAGGCCGACATCGGCCTCTGGCAGTCGGGGTACGAGGCTCCGTACGGCACCGTGCCGAAGGCCGATCTCCTCCTCTGCAACTACGTGGGCTGCAACGTGTACCTGAACTGGTTCGAGCACCTCGCCGAGCTCACCGGGGCACCCGCGGTGAACATCGACATCCCGTTCATCCGCTCCGCGGACGGCGAGCCGTCGCGCGAGGACATCGCGTACGTCGTGAAGCAGCTCGAGGAGCTCATCGCGCAGCTCGAGCGCATCACCGGGAAGAGCCTCGACTGGAAGAGGCTCGTGCGCACCGTCGAGCTCTCCGCGCACGTGGGCGAGATGTGGTCGGAGATCAAGTCACTCACGAAGCTCCGGCCCGCGCCGTACGACGCCTACTTCGACTCGGTCACGATGATGGCGGTCCTCTACTGCCTGCGCGGGACGCCTGAGGCGGAGACGTTCTTCGAGGTCGCGCTCGCGGACCTGAAGGAGCGCGCCGCGCTGAAGCAGGGCCCGCTCCCCGAGGAGCGCTTCCGCGTGGTGATCGAAGGGCCGCCGCCGTGGCCCTTCCTGCGCGTGTTCCGCGACATGTTCACGCGCTGGGGCGCCGTGGCCGTCGCGTCGACGTACTCGACGGTGGGCGGCATCTGGGAGTTCGGCTTCAGGCACGACCCGCAGCACCCGCTCGAGAGCATCGCCCGGCACATGCTGTCGCAGAACCTCTGCAACCGCAGCTTCCTGCAGCGCTACGACCAGATGGAGCGCTACGTGAACGAGTGGGACGCCGATGCCGTCGTCATCCACTCGGTGAAGAGCTGCCGTCTCTTCTCCGCCGGTCAGGGCGACATGCGCGAGTACTTCGTGCGCGAGAAGGAGGTCCCCACGCTCCTCATCGAGTCGGACCTCGAGGACCCGCGGTACTTCTCGCAGGCGCAGCTGCGCAACCGCATCGACGCGTTCTTCGAAGCGCTGACGCAGCGGCGGATCACCGCCGCCGCGGATCTCGCCGCCGGAGGTGTCGCGTGAGGTACGCCGTGGGCGTGGACGTCGGGTCCACGCAGACGAAGGCCGTCCTGGTGGACGAGAAGGGGCAGATCGTCGCGCGCTCGCTCATCGACACGGGCGCGTACCTCGTGCGCGCCGCGGAGCGGTCGCTCGAAGCCTGCCTGGCCGAGGCCGGCGTGTCGCGCAACGACGTCGGCTACGCGGTCGGCACCGGCTACGGCCGATTCAAGGTCGCCTTCGGCGACGACCAGGTCACGGAGATCTCGTGCCACGCGAAGGGCGCGTGGCACCTCTTCCCGAAGACGCGGACCGTGATCGACATCGGCGGCCAGGACACGAAGGCGATCAAGGTGAGCGACCGCGGCGAGGTCCTCGACTTCGCGATGAACGACAAGTGCGCGGCCGGCAGCGGCCGCTTCCTGACGAACTCGGCGGAGGCCCTCGGCATGGACGTCGCGGAGATCGGCGCGAAGTCGCTCGAGGCGAAGAACCCCGTTCGTCTCTCGACGGTCTGCACGATCTTCGTGGAGACGGACATCCTCTCCTACCTCGCGTCGGGAAAGAAGACCGAGGACATCCTGTCCGGCGTCCACGGCGCGATCGGCTCCCGGACGGTCGCCCTCGTACGGCGCGTCGGCGCCGAGCCGGAGATCACCTTCACCGGCGGCGTCGCGCGGAACATCGGCATGGTGCGGTCCGTCCAGGAGAAGCTCGGCCTACCCGTCAACGTGAGCCCGGATTCCCACTACACCGGCGCGCTCGGCGGCGCGATCTTCGCGCTCGAGCGGATGACCGCCGGATCGCAGGTGCTCGCATGAACGTCGACGGACGCCTCGTCGCCGGCATCGACGTCGGCGCGCGCAGCGCCAAGGCCGTCATCCTCGACGAGCGGAATCGCGTCCTCGGCAGCGGTCTGGCGCGCATGCGCCCCGACTTCACCGGACTCGCCAAGGACGTGCTCACGAGCGCCATCGACGAGGCCGGCGCCACCCCCGAGGACGTCGCGTACGTCGCGACGACCGGGCTCGGCCGGTACAACATTCCCTTCCGCGACCTCCAGATCACCGACATCACCGCCGTCGCGCGCGGCGCGTCGCACCTCTTCCCCGGCACGCGCTGCGTCCTCGACATCGGCGCGCAGAGCACGCGCGCGCTGCACGTGCTCGAGGGCGGGCGCGTGAAGGAGTTCCGCACGAACGACAAGTGCGCCGCCGGTGCGGGCGGCTTCGCCGAGCGCGCCGCGCGCTACCTCGAGATCAAGCTCGACGACCTCGGCCCGCTGTCGCTGAAGGCCGACGCGCCGCAGGTCATCTCATCCGTCTGCGCGGTGTTCGCGGAGTCGGAGATCATCAACCTCGTCAGCGTCGGACAGAGCGTGGAGAACATCGTCCGCGGCATCCACGACTCGCTCGCCCAGCGCGGCCAGCAGCTGCTGAAGCGCGTCGGCATCGAATCCGAGATCACCTTCGTGGGCGGCATGGCGCTCCAGGAGGGGATGGTGCGGTCGCTCGAGCAGACGCTCGGACAGAAGGTGAACGTCCACGAGCGGCCGGATCTCGTCGCCGCGATCGGGGCCGCGCTGCTCGCGCGCCAGCGGCTCGCGCGCCAGCAGGACGGAAGGCTGGCCGCATGAGCGAGGTCTCGCCGCGCTCCGACTTCGCGTTCCAGGACATCACCTACACGAAGAAGGACTTCATCGCGACGGTCACGATCCAGCGGCCGGACGCGTACAACTCGTACACCACGCGCACGCTGCGCGAGATGGGCGAGGCGTTCGCCGACGCGTCGCGCGACGACGGCGTCGGCGTGCTCGTGCTCACCGGCGCGGGCGACCAGGCCTTCTGCACCGGCGGCGACGTGAAGGAGTACGCGCGCGAGTACACGCGGCGGCCGCGCGATTACTGGAAGTACATGGGGTACTTCTCGGGCGCGATCGACGCGCTGCGCAACATCGGCAAGCCGACGATCGCGCGGATCAACGGCATGGCGGTCGGCGGCGGCAACGAATTCAACGCGGCCTGCGACCTCGCGATCGCCGCGGACCACGCGCGGTTCCGGCAGGTCGGGGTCCAGGTGGGGAGCGTCGCCGCGGGCGGCGCGACGCAATGGCTTCCGATCATCATCGGCGACCGCCGCGCGCGGCAGATGCTCATGACCTGCGAATGGGTCGACGCGAAGACCGCGCTCGACTGGGGCCTCGTCAACGAGGTCGTGCCGGCCGCGGAGCTCGACGCCGCCGTGCAGCGGCTCGCCGTCAAGCTGCTCGACACCTTCCCGGAGTGCATGCGCTACACGAAGCAGCAGACCAACTTCTGGAAGGACCTGTCCTGGAGCATGACCATCGGACACGCACGGGACTGGCTCGCGCTCCACTTCAACTCGCTCGAGCCGTACGAAGGCATGACCGCGTTCTCCGAGAAGCGCAAGGCCGATCGCCTCGGCGTGCGCGCGCGCGCGCGCGACGGCGCGCCGAGCGAGACGCTCTGGGGTCCGTACGCGAAGACCTGTCCCGCCTGCGGGACGAAGGGCATCCCCGAGGCGTTCGCCTTCTGCGGCATCTGCGGCGCGGCGCTCGCCGCGACCCGCGAGCCGGCGGGCACGCGCCGTGGGTAGCCCCGATCACGATCTCGAGGGCTGCGTCGCGCTCGTCACGGGCGGATCGCGCGGCATCGGGCGTGCGATCTCGGTCGATCTCGCGTGTCACGGCTGCGACGTCGCGTTCACATATCGCAGCGACAACGAAGGCGCGAAGACGACGGCGCGGCAGATCGAGGGCGCCGGAAGGTGCGCGCTCGCTCTCAAGGCCGATGGGCGCGATCCCGCGGCCGCGGGCAAGGCGGTCATGGACGTCGTGGGCCGCTTCGGCCGCATCGACGTGCTCGTCAACAACGCCGGCCTGAACCGCGACGGCGTCGTTTGGAAGATGACCGACGAGGCGTGGAACGAGGTGATCGACGCGGACCTCGGAGCGGCGTTCCGCTTCACGCGCGCGGTCGTCCCCATCTTCCGGGAGGCCGGAGTGGGACGCATCGTGAACATCGCGTCGATCAACGGCCTGCGCGGCAAGTTCGGTCAGTCGAACTACGCCGCGGCGAAGGCCGGGATGATCGGATTCACCAAATCGATCGCGCGCGAGCTCGGCTCGTTCAACATCACCGCCAACGTCGTCGCGCCGGGCCTCATCGAGACGGACATGGTGAAGGCGATGCCGGCCGAGGCGAAGCAGAAGAGCCTCGGCGAGATCGTGCTGGGCCGGCTCGGCACTCCCGAGGACGTCGCCGCGGCGGTCACCTTCCTCGCCGGTCCCGCGGCGAAGCACATCACCGGCGTCGTCCTGCAGGTCGACGGCGGGCAGTACCTCTGACGGTCGCGTAGCGGCTCCGCTCCGCCAGGCACCAGCGCATCACGCCCTCCCTCGCGAAGCTAGGTCGGTTTCGCCACCATGAGCGCGAGGATCATCGCGAGCGCCGCGATCGTGCCGAGCGACAGGAGCTGCGCCTGACGCCGGAGCCGGAGGTAGTCCGGGTCGGCGATGCCGCCGCGCTCGAGCGCGGCGAGCTCGCGCCGGACGACCGGACCGAACACCGCGAATCCGACGGCGAGGACGGCGAGGTACGCGGCGAGCGAGACCACGAGCCAGAAGCGGTCGAGGGGATCCCGCTCTCGTACACCAGCCCGATCCCGGTGGCGAACGCCAGCAGGTACGCGGGGATCGCGACGAGGCGATCGCTGCGGCGCACCGTGCGGATCGCGAACGCGAGGTGCCGGGGATCGAGCTCGGCGAGGGCGATCCAGAACGCGTAGGACACCGTCGCGCCGATCGAGATGGATGCGAAGAGGATGTGGCCGACGAGCAGGAGTACGTGGACGGACAGCAACGCCCGCATCGTACCGTGACACGGATCGGACACGATGCGCCCGTAGCGTCGGCTTCGTGCGGGTGGGCGCGCTCCTTCTTTCCGTGATGCTCGCCGCCTGTGGCGGCGCTCCCAGCGCGGTCCCCACGGCGCCGTCCGGCGCCCCCGAGCCGCCCTCGAGCGCACCCACGGCAGCCGGGGTGGCGGCCGCGCCTCCCACGCCGGCCGCCACCCCGTACCGATCCCTTCGCGTCTTCGTCGCGTCGGACATGGGCGACGCGATCTACGTCCTCGAGGGCGGAGCGTCGTTCTCGGTCGTCGGTCAGATCACCGTGGGAAAGATGCCGCACAACCTCGCCGTGTCGCCCGACGGGCGCTGGATCGCGACCGGCAACCGGATGGCGAACACGGTCTCGATCGTCGACCCGTATGCGATGAAGGAGATCGCGCGCGTGGCCGTCGGACGCCAGCCGCACGATCTCACCTGGTCTCTCGACTCCACGCTGCTGTTCGTGGGGCACGAGCGCGACACCATCATCGCGCGCATCGAGGCCGTGACCTGGAAGCCGCTGACGCCGCTCGTCGTCGGCGTGCCGCAGCACGATCTCGCCCTCTCCGCCACGCGGCCGAACGAGCTCTTCTTCACGGTGACGAATTCGATGGAAGCCGACCACCTCCGCGTGATCGACCTCGTGACGAGCCGGATCACGAAGTTCAAGGTCCAGGACGTCCACGACGTCTTCTTCACACCGGATCAGAGCGAGCTGTGGACGACGTCGTCCGGCTACGTGGGCGTGCCCTCCGACCGTCTCGTCGCGTCCGACCCGGAGACACGGACGGTCAAGGCCGAATTCCGTCTGGCGGGACGCTATCCGTTCCACACCATGAAGCACGGACGCGACGGCTCCTTCTATCCACCCGCGGAGACGCCGATGCTGCTGGCCGATCACCTCGGCCCGAGCCTCCTCTGGATGGATCCCAAAGAGCGGCGCGTCATCGACGAGACGAAGGTCGGCCCTGAGCCGTACCACTCGACCTACGACCCGATCGGCGATCGCATCCTCGTCACCAGCAACAAGGACGGGAACGTGTGGGTCATCGACCGCACGACGCACAAGGTGCTTCAGACGGTCGCCGTCCGAGCCGCCCACGGCATCGTGGCGGTGGGCCTGCCCTGACACAGGACGGACATCTTCGGCCGATACGTTCGCGGCCAGGAGGTGGCCTCCGATGCGGATCACCGATCGGTTCTCCAGCGAACACGACGTCTTCCTCGAGCAGCTCGAGGTGCTCGAGTCGCTGACCAGCTCCGGAGCGAGCGTCGAGGCGCTCACGTCGGCGATCCGCACGCTCGCGAAGCCGCTCCTCGTCCACGCGGAGGCCGAAGAGCGCGCGCTCTTCCCCGCCCTCGAGCCCTCCATGGGGGGCGACGGCGGGCCGCTCGCGATCCTCACCGACGAGCACGCGACGCTCCACGGCCAGATCGAGGAGCTCACCGGCCAGCCCGCGCGCGTCGACTTCGAGCGCGTCTTCACCCGATTCCGGGCGCTGCTGCGCGCGCACATCGACAAGGAGGAGCAGGTGCTCTTCCCCGCGGCCGCGCAGATCCTCGGCGACGACCGCCTCGAGCGGCTCGGGGGGAGCGGCCCCCGTTCAGCGGGCGAGGCGAGCGCGCGCGAGCGGCGCGCGATGGCGGTCTGAGTTGAGCGGGCGCGCGCCGGTCTGGGATCCCGCCGCGGAGGAGCTCGCGACGACGATGCGCGCCGCGATCTTCACCGGTCCCAACGCGCCGCTGCGGATCGGGACCGTGGCCCGCCCGGAGCCCGCCGCGGGCGAGCTCCTGGTCAAGGTGACGGCCTGCGGCCTGTGTCACAGCGACCTCCACTACATGGATCACGGCGTGCCCACGTTCAAGACGCCGCCGCTCGTGCTCGGGCACGAGATCTCCGGCACGGTCGTCCGCGTCGGCACGGGCGTGGACCAGGCGCGCATCGGCGCCAGCGTGCTCCTCGCGCCGGTCACGTCGTGCGGCGAGTGCGCGATGTGCCGCACCGGCCGCGAGAACGTGTGCGCCCGGCAACGGATGCTCGGCAACACCATCGACGGCGGCTTCGCCGAATACGTGGTCGCGCCGGCACGCGACGCGTTCGAGATCCCGCCGGACGTGCCGGCCGAGGACGCGTGCGTGATCGCCGACGCCCTCACCACCGCGTTCCACGGCGTCACGCGCCGAGCGAAGGTCGAGAGCGGCGAGACCGTCGTCGTCGTCGGCTGCGGCGGCCTCGGCCTGAACGTGGTCCAGGTCGCGTCGCTCGTCGGCGCGCGCGTCATCGCGGTCGACATCGATCCGCGCAAGCTCGCGCTCGCGAAGGCGCTCGGCGCCGCGCTGACGATCGACGCGCGCGAGGGCGACGCCGCGAAGCGCGTGCGCACCGAGACCGGTGGCGGCGCGGACGTCGCGATCGAGGCCATCGGCAATCCGAAGACGCAGGAGCAGGCGCTCGCGTCGCTGCGCACCGGCGGCCGCCTGCTGCTGCTGGGATTCGCGGCGGAGAACATGTCGCTCCCCGGGGGCCGCGTCACCTATCGCGAGCTCACCGTCATCGGCACCCTCGGTTGCCGTCCCATCGACTTTCCGCTCGTGCTCGACCTGGTGCGGCGCGGACGTCTCGCGCTGGCGCCGCTCGTGACCCACCGCCACACGCTCGAGCGGATCAACGAAGGATTCGACGCGCTCCGCAGGGGCGAAGGCGTCCGGCACATCGCGGTGATCGGGTGAGCGTCGCGGCCGCGTCGACCGTGCGCGTCCGCGTGGACCGGGGCGTCGCGACGGTCACGCTCGATCGCCCGCCGCTCAACGTGCTGACGACCGCGATGCTGGGCGAGCTCGACGCGACGCTCCGCGATCTGGACACGCTCGCCGAGCTGCGGCTCATCGTGCTGCGCGGCGAGGGTCGCGTGTTCTCCGCCGGCGTCGACGTGGGCGAGCACATCGGAGAGGCCCTCGGACCGATGCTCGACGCGTTCACGGCCGTGTCGCGCCGCCTGCTGACCGTGAGCGTCCCAACGCTCGCCGTCGTCCACGGCGCCGCGCTCGGCGGCGCCTGCGAGCTCGTCGCGCTCTGCGACCTCGCGATCGCGGCGGACGACGCCAGGCTCGGGACGCCGGAGATATCGCTCGGCGTGGTGCCTCCGGTCGGGGCGGCGCTGTTCCCCGCGCTCGTCGGCGCCCAGCGCGCACGCGCGCTCGTCCTCGTCGGCGAGCCCGTGCGCGGGACCGACGCCGCCGCGTGGGGTCTGGTGTGGATGAGCGTCGCGGGAGACACGCTCGAGGCCGAGGTCGCGCGGATCACCGAGCGGTTCCGATCGCTGTCCGCGGCGAGCCTGCGTCTCGCGAAGCGCACCTTCCGCGTGGCCGAGCTGGCGCACACGCCGGTCGAAGCCGTGCTGGCCGCCGACGCCGAGCAGCGGCGCACGCTGCCGCGCCTGCACGACGCCGACGAGGGCCTGCGCGCGTTCGTCGAGAAGCGCGCGCCGCGGTGGCTGCACCGCTAGCGACCTCCCTCGCGCGCGGGTGTCGCGCTCGCGCTCGCGCCGTTAGGCTTCGCGGCGATGGAGTCCGGCATCTACGTGACCTTCTTCGACTCCGGCGAGGCCTCCAACCGCGCGCTTCCACCCGTCGGACCGCTCGATCGCGTGGTGGTGCGGCACCACGACCTCGTCGCCGAGCGCATCCCGCTCACGCAACCGCCGGACATGGGTGCCGACATCGCGCGCTGGCTCGAGGCCGAGCTCGAGCTCCAGCGGGCGACCGGCGAGGAGCCGGGCGGCCCGAAGCGCTCCGAGATGCGCTTCGCCGCGCGGGGCGGCGTCTACCTTCGCTTCGCCGTGTTCGGCGACCTGCGCGAGCGCGATCCCATCCCGGAGTTCGGCCCGTTCGCCGTCGTGGTCGTGGGACGCCGCGGCGTCGAAGGGGACGGGCAGCTCCTCGCGACGCGCACCTCCAGCGAGCTCGCGGCCTGGGAGCTGACCGGCCACGCGGGCGAGGTCGTGGGCACGCGCAAGCCCGACATCGCGCTCCGCACGAACGCGACGGCCTACCACCCGCAGATCGCGCCGGCCGCGCCGCGCGCCGGGCGGATCGTCGAGCCCGCGCCGCCGCCCGCGAGAAAGCTCGCCCCGATCGTCCTGCCGCCGACATCGCCCGCGGAGCCCGAGCCGCTCTTCCGGCAGGCGACGCCGCCCGAACGCGAGCAGTCCACGCCGCCGGCGGAGGAGCCGCCCGCGCTCACACCGGGCGATCTCGCGCTCATCCAGCGCGTCGAGCAGCAACGCGCGGAGGAGACGCTGCGCGCGCGGATCCAGGACGAGGAGCGCCGCCGCCTCGGCGTGGACGAGAGCGACGACGAGGCGAGCACCTGGGCGATGCGCTATCGCGCGCAGCCGGCGAACGAGCAGACCGCGGTCGAGGCAGGCGGCGGCTTCGAGCTCGGCGTGCTCCTCTGGCGCCTCCGCTTCGCGATCATCGGTCTGCTCCTGCTCGGCGTCGGCGCGTACGGCTTCACCATGGTCCGGACCGGTGGCATCTCGAGCGTGCCGGGCCAGCAGGCGATCAAGATCGTGGGCATCGCGCAGAAGGTGAGCAGCCCACGCTGGGACTACATCGTCAACGGCGTGCAACGGACGGACAGCGCCGGTACGGCGAAGGCCCGCGGCGTGTTCTACGTCGTCCGCATCGGGGTCACCAACCGCGGCACCGAAGGCGCGCAGCTCTCGCCATCGGAGTTCGTGCTCACCGACGCGAACGGGACGGAGCACCGTGCCGAGGCGCTCGCGAGCGGCGCCTACTACGGTCCCGGCAATCCGCAGTCACAGTTCGTGTGGCCGCAGTCGTTCCCGATCGGGAAGAGCGCGTCGCTCGGGGTCGTGTTCGATGTCGATCCGAGCCTCGGTCGCGGGATGCAGCTGCAGATAGCGGATCTTCCGGACACGCGCGTGAAGCTCGATTAGCGGAACGGCTCCGCGCGCTTCAGCAGGTCCTCGAGACCGGGCTCGTTCGGATCGCGCGGCTTCCCGGGGTGGATGATCGCGACCTGGCAGCTCTCCGCCGCCTCGACGAGATCCCTGTACGAGCCGGCGTTCAGATCCTTGATGTAGGCCTGCTTGTTCTCGTTGTACGCGAACATCCGCGGGTTCACGCCGGTGCACTCGTTGCACGTCGTGCAGCGCGGCGTCTCGATGTACGCCTCGTCGGACGACGGTGCCGCCGGCACCTCGGCGGGCGCGGGCGCGCCGGCCGCGACCGGAACGGCGGCGACCGCGACGGCCTCCGGGGCGGGCACGGCCGCCGGCACGGCCGCGTCGGCGCGCTCGCGCTTCAGGCCGTCGAGCTCGCGGAGCCGCCGCCATGCCTGGGCCGAGCGGCGCGTGAGCTCCGCGAGATGCTCGTCGACGACGACCTTGTGCAGCCCGGCGCGCTCGTCGACCGCGTACACGAACGGCACGTCGCCGTCCGTCGCCGTCTCGAGCCATGACGCGATCGGTACGAGCCTCTCGTCCCACCGCTCGCGCCCGACGCGGGCGAGGCCGTCGGCGCGCCGTGGATCGCACAGCGCGAGGTCGGCGAGCGTGAACGCGACGTCCTCGCTGACGCGCTGCATGCCGCCGTCGGCGTAGGCGAGCTCGTGCGACGGCCAGGTCCGCTCGGGCTGCGGGTCGTCGTGGAGCGCGAAGCGCTCCTTCCAACCGGTGCCGGCGGACGGGTCGTACGAGAACGTCGGGAAGGCACGCGACTCCGTCGCGGCCGCGGCCACCAGGTAGGGCGGCAGCGACGCGGCGCTCTCCGGCGTCGGGACGAACACGCTGATGAGCGCGGCGCCGCGGAATCCGATCGCCGCGCGGACGCGATCGCGGACCCGGTACAGCCGCGCGGCCGATGCCTGCAGCACGAACGCGTCGCCGAGGCCCATGGCGGTCGCCGCGAGCTGCGCGCCCAGGCCGAAGGCGTCGTCGGTCGCGAAGACGATCTTCAGCGGCGCGCCGCTCGTGAGCCCCTCGATGATCCGCGCGCGGCCGGCCATGTCGGCCCGGGCGCCGTCCAGGGAGACGAGGTAGTCCGGGAAGAGCGCCAGATCGTCGTCCGAGAGCGCGCGGTGATCGAACCGCGCGAAGTAGCCGTCGTGCTTCTCCTCGACGTACGCGCCCCGCAGCTCGAGCTCCGCGACGGCCATCGCGCGTACGAGATCGGCCATGGGTCCCCTGCGCTCGCGATAGGCCGCGAGGGCGTCCTCGACGTGATCGAACGCGAAGACGTAGGGGACGTCCGCCTCGAAGAATCGCTGCGCGCGGAGCGTGGCGACCGTGCGCTCGATCCGCTCGCGCCGCGACGGGGAGAGCGCGCTCTCGCCCGATGGGGCGGAGAGCAGCTTCGCCATGAGGTCGAAGTCGAAGAGGTCCCGGTGGCGCGTCCCGACGCCCGCCCGCAGCGCGTCGGCGCGGCGCCCCTCCTGCGAGCGGAGGCGATCGGCGCGGACGAGGTCGGCGAGCCGGAGGGCGAGCGCGTCGATGGTGCGACGCATCGAGCGCGACTTCCGCTCCTGCACGGCGCGCCAGACGTTCGCGACGAAGCGCGACGCGACGTCGCCATCGCAGCCGACGAGCTGGCCGTCCTGACGCAGCGCGCTCCGTGCGCGGCCGGCGTCCTCGAGGAACGGCTCTCCGCGGCGCGGGGCGATGCGATCGGTCGCGCGCGCCCACAGGGCGCCGAGCGTGCCGGCCTCCCCGCTCGCGAGCATCGCGCGGATCTCGCGCTCCAGGCGCAGGACGTTGCGGCGCATCCGCTCGCCCGCGAGACCCTTGGGCGCGACCTCGCCGAGGAGCTCGTCCACGACGCCCGACAGCGGGACCGCGAACGGACCGTCGCCTTCGGGCGCGAGCAGGACGAGCGGGAAGTCGTACCGGAGCTTCGTGAGGTCGCCGAACCGCGCGAAGAGCGCGGGCCGAAGGCCGTCGACCGGGCCGAGGCCGCCGGACCGCGCGCCGGTCAGGTGGAAGAGGATCCGCTCCTCCATCACGCCCGGGCCCCCGTCTCGTCCGGCCAGATCGTGAACTTGTCGAGCTCCGCGTCGAGGCCGCGCCTCACCTGATCGGGCGTGCGCAGCGCGCCGGCGCGGCGCGTCTCCTCGTAGCGCGGGACGTCCGGGTTCCAGTAGAGGATGCCGACCGGGATCGGATCCTCGGCTGTCGCGATGTCGCGCGCGGCGGTGAGGTCCCGCGGGTCGTGCACGCGCTGATTGCGGTACGTCCGCGAGATCTCGGCCGTCGGCGTGACGCCGTTCTCGTGCGTGAGCAGCATCGTGCGCTGCGGGTCGAGCACGTAGGGGTCGAACAGGCCGGGCATGAACTCGGGGCAGCGCTGGATGACACGGATGAACGAGAGCCCCTTGTGGCGATACGCCGCCGAGATCACCTGGTACAGGACGTCCGGGATCCAGTCCACGACCTGCGCGACGAACGAGACGTTCGCGACGCCGAGCGTGACGGTGAGCGGGTTGAGCGCCTCGAGGTAGCTGCCCTCGGGCGTGGTGTTGCTCTTCGTCCCCAGCGGCGACGTCGGGGAGACCTGCTTCTTCGTGAGGCCGTAGATGCGGTTGTCGTGGAGCAGGACGGTGAGATCCATGTTGTAGCGGACCGCGTGGATCCAGTGCGCCGCGCCGATCGAGAGGCAGTCGCCGTCACCGGTCGTGACGAAGACGTCGAGGTCGGGGCGCGACATCTTCACGCCCTCGGCTATCGGGAGCGCGCGGCCGTGCAGACCGTGGAAGCCGTAGGTCTTCATGTAGTGCGGGAGGCGGCTGGAGCACCCGATGCCCGAGACGAACACGGTGCGCTCCGGCGCCAGGCCGTTGTCGCGGCAGAGGCGCTGCATCGCGGTGAGGATGGCGTTGTCGCCGCAGCCGTTGCACCAGCGGGGGACGCCGCTCTGGTAGTCCGACAGCTCGCGTGGCGGCTCGCCGGACCGCAGCAGGCACCGCACCGCGCTCGTCGTCATCGCGCGCCCTCCGCGAGCTTGCGCCGCAGCGCCCGCGCGACGCTGGACGGCTTGATCGGGCGGCCGGAGACGTCCGTCCAGCAATCGACGTCGACGAGGTAGCGCGCGCGGAGCAGCATCGCGAGCGCCGCGTAGCGCCGGTTCTCCTCGTCGATGAGCGGGCTGTCGAGGCGATCGCCCCAGCTCGATTCGACGGTCATGACCCGTCGGAAGCGCTTCATGATCTCGCCGATCCCCGAGGGCATCGGCTGGATGAAGCGCAGGTGCAGCGACGAGACCTTCTCGCCCTCGGCGCGCACGCGGTCGACGGCCTCCTCGATCGCGCCCCTGCTGCTGCCCCACCCGATGACGAGGAGGTCGCCGGAGGGAGCGCCGTGCACGGGCGGGCACTTCAGAGTGCGCTGGAGCGCCGCGATCTTCAGGCTGCGGTTGCGCATGCCCTCCTCGTTGCTCTCGTGGTCGTACGCGACGTGGCTCAGCCGATCGTGCGCGAGGCCGGTCGCCGTGTGCATGCCGCCTGGCTGGCCGGGGATGAAGCGCCGGATGAGTCCGGTCGTGGCGTCCCAGTCGTACGGCTTGGCGCCGGCGGGGATCTCGCTCTGGTCCACCGGCGGCACGAGCCAGTCCTCGCTGAACACCGGACGCGGGAAGGGCTGCTGCGCGGTCGCGAGGCTCGCGTCCGACAGCACCACCACGACGGTGTTGAACGTCTCGGCGATCTTCCGCGCGGTGATCATCGCGTAGAAGCAGTCCTCGATGCCGTCGACCGCCATCACGACCTTCGGCACGTCGCCGTGGCCGCCGAAGAGCGCCGCGAGGAGGTCGCCCTGCTCGGGCTTCGTCGGCTGGCCGGTGCTCGGGCCACCGCGCTGCACGTCGACCAGGACGAGCGGGATCTCCGCCATCACCGCGAGACCGAGGCCTTCCTGCTTGAGCGAGAGCCCCGGTCCCGACGTGATCGTGACCGCGCACTTCCCGGCGTAGGACGAGCCGATGGCGAAGTTCACCGCAGCGATCTCGTCCTCGGCCTGATGGACGACGCCGCCGACGCGCTCGAAGACCTCGGAGAGGTAGTGCGAGGCCGACGTCGCGGGCGTGATCGGGTACATCGCGCAGATCTCCATGCCGGACGCGAGGACGCCGAGCGCGAGGGCCACGTTGCCGTTCATGACGACCTGCGGCTCGGTCGCCGGCATGGCCGGGATCTCGTACTTGAAGTCGAGGTTGGCCTCCGCCCACGCCCAGCCCGCCTCGAGCAGCTTCACGTTCGCCGCGATGACCTTCGGGTCCTTCTTCCCGAACGTGCGCGCCACCTGCTCGCGCGCGAGCTCGAGATCGAAGGTGTAGATCGAGCACAGCATCCCGAGCGCGAACATGTTCTTGCCGCGCCGTGGGTCGCTGACGAGCTTCCGGCACTCCGCCTCCATCGGGATCTCGATGACGCGGAAGCCACGCTTCACCAGGTCCGCCGCGACGTCGGCGTAGGACCGGGCGATGTCCGGATCGCGGTGGTCGCGCCACATCCGCTCGAGGAGGATCGTGCCGCCCTGCTTGATCTCACCCGCCTGCACGCGGCCGAGCAGCACCTGCTCGTTGAACGCGACGACCAGGTCCACCTCGTCGCCGCCGTTGGTGATGCGCCTGGATCCCAGGCGGATGCGGTTCCCGGACGCGCCGGCCACGCTGCGGGCCGGCGGCTGGATCTCCGCGGGGATGATCTCGACGGTCCAGATCCCGTTGCCGGAGCGCGCGGCGATCGCGGCGAACGACTGGCCGCAGCGCTGCGCCCCTTCGCCCGAGTCGCTCACGATCTCGACGACGTGCTCCTCGAGGCGCGTGACGCGCTTCGCGGGGGCCGCCGCCTCGCGGACCAGCTCGGTGGTCATACCACGCGCACCCGGGCGTACTCGCGCTGCTCGGACGAGATGCCGAAGAGCGCCGGCCCGCTGCCGTCGAGGTAGGCGACGTCGCTGTCGACGAGCCCGAGGTAGCGCTTCATCGACGCCGCCGCCTTGCGGCCCGCGCCCATCGCCTCGATCACGGTCGCGGCGCCGGTGACGATGTCGCCGCCGGCGAACACGCCCTCCAGCGACGTCGCGAGCGAATCGTCCGTCTCGATATAGCCACGCGCGTTCAGCTTCAGGTGCGAGGTCTCGCCGAGGATCGGGTTCGCGTCCGTCCCGATGGCGCACACGACGGTGTCGCACTCGAGAGCGAACTCGCTGCCCGGGACCGGGACCGGCCGGCGCCGCCCCGACGCGTCCGGCTCGCCGAGCTCCACGCGCTGGCAGCGCATGCCGCCGACGCCGCGGTCGCCGTCGTCGAGGATCGCGATCGGGTTGGTGAGCCAGTGGAACTCGATCCCCTCCTGCTCGGCGTGGTGCAGCTCCTCGGCACGCGCCGGCGCCTCCACCTTCGAGCGGCGGTACACGCACATGACCTTCTCCGCGCCGAGGCGGAGGCAGACGCGCATCGCGTCCATCGCGGTGTTGCCGGCTCCGATGACCGCGACCTTCTTCCCGATCCCGAGCGGCGTGTCGAACGACGGGAAGTCGCGCGCGTGCATGAGGTTCACGCGCGTGAGGAGCTCGTTCGCCGACACGACACGGGCCAGCGACTCGCCGGGGATGTCCATGAAGGTGGGCGTCCCCGCGCCGACGCCGATGAACACGGCGTCGAAGCCCATCTCGCCGATCATCTGCTCGATCGTGAAGAGGCGGCCGACGAGCACGTTCGTGCGGAAGGTGATGCCGAGGCGCACGAGCTTCGCGATCTCCGCGTCGACGACCTCGTTCGGCAGGCGGAAGTCCGGGATGCCGTAGCGCAGCACGCCGCCCGGCTGCTGGAACGCCTCGAAGACGGTGACCTGGCAGCCGGCCTTCGCCATGTCCGCGGCGCAGGCCATGCCCGCGGGGCCGGAGCCGACGATGCCGACCTTGAGGCCCGTCGGCTCGATGTAGGGCACGCTCGACCAGCTCTCGCTGATGGCCATGTCTCCGACGAAGCGCTCGAGGCGGCCGATCGCGACGGGCTCGAGGGTCTGTCCGACCGTGCAGACCGCCTCGCACTGCGTCTCCTGCGGGCACACGCGGCCGCAGATCGCCGGGAGGAGCGTGGTGTCGGAGAGGACGTCGAACGCGCCGCGGATGTCCTTCTCGCCGATCTTCGCGATGAATCCGGGGATGTCGATGCCGACCGGGCAGCCGCGCACGCACGGCTCGTCGGGGCAGAGAAGGCAGCGGTCGGACTCGCGGAGCGCGTCCGCGAGCGCGTAGCCGCAGGCGACCTCGTTGAAGTTCCGCACGCGCTCGGCCGGCGGCTGCTCCGCCATCGGCGTGCGCTCCTGCGGGATCGTCCGGATGGTGCGCTTCTTCGGGGCCATCTACGACGCCTTCCCCGGCGCGCCGGCGGCCGGTGCGGCCTGCGTCTCGAGGCGGCAGCCCTGCTGCCAGCGCTCGAGCGCGAGCTTCTCGTCGGGCTTGAAGCGCGCCAGGCGGAACATGAGGTCGTCGAAGTCGACGGTGTGCGCGTCGAACTCGGGGCCGTCCACGCACGCGAACCGCGTGCGACCGCCCACCTTCACGCGGCAGCCGCCGCACATGCCCGTGCCGTCGACCATGACCGGGTTCAGGCTGACGATCGTCTTGATGCCGAGCGTCTTGGTGAGCTCGGAGGCGGCGCGCATCATGATGGGCGGCCCGATGGCCACGAGCCGATCGATGTCGCCGTGCCGCGAGGCGGCGAGCTTGATGCCCTCGGTGACCAGGCCCTTCATGCCCACCGACCCGTCGTCGCTGCAGATGATGAATTCGTCGCAGACGGCGCGGAATTTGTCCTCCCAGAAGACGAGGTCCCTGTTGCGGAAGCCGATGACGCCGACGACGTAGGCGCCGGCCTCGTGGAAGGCCCGCGCCTGCGGGTAGACCGGCGCGACGCCCAGCCCGCCGCCGACGCAGACGACCTTCTTGACGCCCTCGGTCTGGCTCGGGTGGCCCATCGGACCGACGAAGGCGTACAGGGCGTCCCCGACCTTGAGGTCGCGCTGCATCTGGCGTGTCGTCTTGCCGATCGCCTGGACGACGAGGGTGATCGTGCCGCGCTCGCGGTCGAAGTCGGCGATGGTCAGCGGGATGCGCTCCCCCTGGGCGTGCGACATGACGATCACGAACTGGCCCGGATGGGCCGCGCGGGCCATCTCGGGCTGAGAGACCTCTAAGAGATAGGTGACGTCGGAGAAATCCTCGCGCCGGACGATCTCGTAGGGCCTCATCGTCGACATAGACACTGCGGTGATGCTGTGTCCGCTCTGTGTCAGGGGCGAAGGCCGAACGGCCCTAAGCTGACCGACTTTCGGCGCGCGGGCCGCCGGCCGGTCTCGCTTCGCTTAGTCGCCGGCGATCGTGTAGCCGCCGCGGAGCTCCTTGAGCCACTGCTCGAGGAGCTTCCCGAGCTCGTCGCTCGGTGGCTGCGCGATGGCCGACACGTGCTTGGACCGCTCCGGCTCCGGAAGCGGCCGCGCGACGAAGTGGGTCTTCGCGATGAGGGTCGCCACGTGCGCGTTGTACAGAGAGATCGTGTCCCGATGAAGTCGGGAGTTGCCCCACCGAGACGCGGGACGTTCGGCCCTACCCGAGCTGACCACGGCGAGGCCGGCGGCGGTAGGCCGTGCGCGATTCGAACGCGCATCTGAAGGATTAGAAATCCTCCGCTCTGTCCATTGAGCTAACGGCCCGTTACGAGGTCGATTATCGGTCACGCGACGTGCGCGATGGTGGACTCGCGGTCTTCCGCCGATGGCAGTTGCCACATCGCACCTCGCAGTTCGCGATCTCGGCTTCGATCTCGCTCCACCGGAAACCACCGCCGAGCATCCCCGAGACGTTCTTCCGTTTGACGCCGACTTCGCCGCGATCGACGCAGCGGTGTCGCCCGAGGTGCTCCCATGCACGCGCCTGGTTCTGTCGTTCGCCGGCTACCCGAACCGGTCAGCCAGCTTCGCGACACGGCATGCGCGGCAGAGCCGCCCGCGCGTCACTCCGCCGCGGTCAGGTCGCTCTCCCCGTGGTCGACGGCTGGGCCATCGCCCGATCTGCTCGCGTCACCTTCCACGGTGTCCCGAGCATCGGCAGCAGCCAGCGGTCGAGGCCGATGTATCCCGCGGTCTTCCAAGCGAGAACGAGCAGGAAGCCCATCAGGAGGAGCACCGGGTTCGTGCTGGCGCTGCCGGCGAGCATGAAGTTG
>DASRGG010000032.1:0-55652 GCA_035651155.1 Candidatus Limnocylindria bacterium
CCCCCCCCGACAGAGAGCCGGAGAGCACGACGTCCAGCTTGCGGTCCACCGCGAACAGCACGACGGGGACGTGCTTGAGAATCATCTGGAGCACGTTCTCGCCGGCGCGGTTCTCGCCGGCGCACAGGCCCGCCTCGGCCCGCTCACAGCGGTCGATCTCGCGGCGGAGTGCCGCTCGTTCGAGGTCGGCGCGTCGGCGCAGATCTCGCATCCAGCCGAAGCCGGCACCAACGGCGAGCGGCGTGAGGGCTCCAAGGCCGGTTCCGCTCCGGAGCACGACATCGCCGATAGGGAACCCCACCAGCTGCCACAACGTCGCCGTCAGCAGGACGGAAAGGACACCTCCGACCACCCCGCCGCGCAGCCCGAAGAGCGCTCCCGCCAACGCCGGGAGCAGGAGCGAGACGACCGTGCTATCGGGACCGAGAAGCCCGTAGAGGAAAAGCAGCCCGAGCAGATACGCGAGGACGCCGGTGGCCACCAGGGCGGCCTGGCTCGTCCGAAGAGCGTCAGGCCCGCGCATCTGAATTCGCGCCGAGCGCGCCTTGTCGTGCGCGCCCATCATCCGCGCTCGTGTAACGAACCGTGTAACAAATGCTGAATGCCTAGTATCGGGCAAGCGTAGCCCCTGCCGCACGCCCGGTCACGCGAGAGGGTTGGTCAGGCTGCGGATGTCGCCCCGCCGCGCAAGCTGCGTGAACGTTTCGACGAGCGCGGGGTCCCACTGCGTACCCGCTCCGCGGACGAGCTCCCCGCATGCCTCTGCCTCGGTCCGCTCCCCGCGGTACGGCCGCGCGGTGAGCATGGCGTCCCAGGCGTCGGCGACCGCGCTGATGCGCGCGAGGTATGGGATCTCGTTCTCGCGCAGGCCATCCGGATAGCCGGTCCCGTCGAACCGCTCATGGTGGTGGCGGATGATCGGGAGCGCCGGCCGGACGCTCTGCAGCGAGCTGCAGATCCACTCGCCGAGCACGGGGTGCTCGCGCATGACCTTGAGCTCCTCGGGGTCGAGCGGTCCCTGCTTGAGCAATATGGCATCCGGCACGCCGATCTTGCCGATGTCGTGAAGGAGTCCGGCCATGTACAACAACTCGCACTCTTCGCTCGGCAGGCGGCAGGCGAAGCCGAGCGCACGCGCGTACTGGGCGACGCGCTCGGAGTGGGCAAGGGCATACGGATTCCGTGCCGCCACAGCGCGAGCGGTGGCGAAGAGGACGTTCTCGGCGGGATCCAGCCGCTGGTTGAGCGCCCGCTCGCGCACGAGCACTCCGATCCGGGCGGCGAAGACGCTCTGGGTCGCCGGCTTTGCGAAGAAGCCGTCGGCTCCCGCCGCGATCGCCGCCAGCTCGTTCTCGAGGCTCGGTTCCGATGTCACGACCACGACCGGGATGAGCCGCAAGACTGGGTCGGTCTTTATCTCGCGGCACAGCGCGATCCCATCGAGGTCCGGCATCTGCATGTCGGTGAGCACGAGGTCGGGCGGCTCGAGGCGGACACGCCCCAGCGCCTCGCGACCGTCGCTCACCTGTCGGACCTCGTAGTCGAGCGCGGCGAGCGCTTCGACCATCCGCTCGCGGACGAGGTCGTGGTCGTCCACGACCAAGATCACGGGCTTTCGCGCGCGTGCGGCGGTCCTGCTATCTCCGTGCACGCAACACCCATCGCGCCAGGCCCGGCCGAGCCCGATGACCACCCACCACGCGCATTGCAGTGGAACCGGGGCTGCGCGTGCAAGCCTCCCTCTCGTACTGCCACCAGCTGGTCGAGTCATAGGCCTCGCGCGCCTGTGCCTCGGGTACGTACCAGGACTGATTGTCTAGGACGATGAGAACGGGATACCACCATCGCCGCACGGGCTGACGTCCCGATCTGAAGATGCGCGGCGACGCGACGCCCCGGACCGCGTCGTAGAGCGTCCGGATCGCCATCACCGGTCGCGGCGCACGACGATGACGGCCCACCGCGAATCCGTGCGACGATGTCCGCCGACATGCCCTCAGGACGAGCGCGGATACCGCGACATCGGCGGTACGTCCCATCGCATGGCCTGCACGAATGGGTCGGCGGCCGGGTCGCGCTGCCGATGTACATCACCGAAGCCGACCCATACCGGCCGGAAGCGGTGGTATGGCTCGAGCTGCCCAGCGAGCTGGTCGTCGGCTGGACGCTGCTCGATCCCGCCGCGCCGGGGCCATCGTTCGCGGACACGCTGCGTTCGGCGATGCGCAGCCCGGCGGCCGGGCCACCGCGCCGGCCGGCACGCGTCCGCGTCGCCGACGAAGCGCTCGCGGCCCAGGCGCGCGCGGCGCTCGCGGCCGACGACCAGGTCGGCGGCCGGATCGAGGTCACCGTCGCGCCGACACCCGAGGTCGACGATCTCGTGCGCTCGCTCGCCGAGTTCCTGCCCGAAGGAGACGTGCCCGACAGCTACCTCGAGGACGGCCGCGTGTCCGCCGCGGCCGTGGGCGAGCTCTTCCGCGCCGCGCAGACTCTCTACCACGCCGCGCCCTGGACGCTCGCGCACGACGGCCAGCTCGTTCGACTCGATGTGCCGGAGCTGGGCATCACGGGCGCGGCGATCTCGATCATGGGCGCGCTCGGCGAGAGCCTCGGCTTCGTCGTGTTCCCGTCGCTCGACGCCTTCGACGCGTACGCGCGCGCGGCGGAGCGCCTGGAGCGCGACCGCCGCAGGCACCGCGTGCCGCGGCATCTCGATCTTGGGACCGACACGCTCTCGCTCACCTTCGACCGCGCCGCCGACCTTCCCCGGTCGATGCGCAAGGAGGTGCTGACGCACGGCTGGCCCGTCGCCGGGCCGGAGGCCTACCCACAGGTCCTCGGCATCGAGCGGGACGGGGTCCTGCGCCCGCTACAGGCGGCGGATGTCCGCCTCGTGACCGCGTGCGCGGAGGCCCTTGCGGCCTTCGTCCCGAAGCATCGCGAGCTGTTCGCCGGCACGAGCACGCACCCGGCCTCGGAGTCGTACAGCGGCGAGTCGAACCTCACCGTGCGCCTCACCGCGCCGTACGAGACGTTCGCGCTCTTCGAGGAGGAGCCGCCGAGCGCAGCGGACGCGTGGACCGCGTTCGGCGACGCGCGGCACATCGGGCGGAACGACCCGTGCCCCTGCGGCAGCGGGAAGAAGTACAAGCGCTGCCACCTGGGCGCGGACCGCGCGGCGGGGAGCGGCGGCGCGGCCCGATCCGGCGCGGATCCCCCGCCGGCGACCGCGGCGCAGCACGAGCTGGACCGCCGCCTCGCCTCGCTCATGGCGGGCTACGCGCAGGAGCGCTTCGGCGACGCGTGGCTTCGCTTCGAGCGCGACTTCGCCGACGCCGAGGCCGCCGCACCGCTCTCGCTCCACTGGTCGCTCTACCACCTTCGCGTGCGCGGCCGGCGCGTCGTCGACCGGTTCCTCGAGGAGCGCGGCGAACGGCTCACGCGCGAGGAGCGGGCATGGCTCGAGGCGCAGTCGCGCGCGTGGCTGGGGATCTGGGAGGTCCGGGAGGCCGAGCCGGGTGCGAGCCTGGACCTCGAGGATCTGCTCACCGGCGAGCGGCGCCGCGTGATCGAGGCGGGCGCCTCGCGCACGCTCACGCGGCGCGAAGCCGTCCTGGCACGCGTCGTCGACCACGAGGGGCTCTCGCTCATCTGCGGCATCCACCCGAGCCCGCTCCCGCCGCTCCAGGCGGCCGAGGTCGTGCGCGTCTTCCGCGCCCGCCTGCGACGGGGTCGCACGCCGGCTGTGGAGCGCCTGCGTGACGATTCGCTTGGTCGCGACCTCATCGCCCGCTGGGAGGAGGAGTTCGCCGCGCTCGTGGAGCGCTCGCGCATCCCGCCGACGCTCCAGAACACCGACGGCGACGATCTCCTCTTCGTGACCGACCGGTACGACTTCGCCGTCGCCGTACGGGCGCAGGTCGAGGCGGCGCTCGCGGGTATGGAGGACGTGGTGCCTCCGGACGCGGACGCGCCGGAAAGCGAGTACGTGTTCCACCGCACCGGCGGAGACCACCGCCACGGCTGGGAAGAGCTGGTGGTCGGCAGCGCCACGGTCGGTGACGGCGTCCTCACCGCCGAAACGAACTCGCTCCCACGCGCGGACGCGCTGCGCCGGCGCCTCGAGGCCGCCTGCGGCGACCTCCTGCGGCACCGCCGGCGAGAGCGGCGCAGCGTCGAGAAGCTCATGCGCGACGCGGAGAAGCACGGCGGTGATCCGCATTCGAACGAGCGCATCCTGCCCGAGGCCCAGGAGATGCTGCGCGAGATGAAGGAACGCCACTACGCGGACTGGGCCGATCGGCCGCTCCCGGCGCTTGGAGGCAAGACGGCGCACGAGGCGGTGCGTTCCGCGCGCGGCCGCGAGCAGGTCGACGCATTGCTCAAGGACATCGAGCACCGCGAGGCGACGCTCCCCGCCGCCGAGCGCTTCGACGTGTCCGCCCTCCGCCGCGCGCTCGGGCTGTGAGATTCCGACCTGGTCACGCCGCTCGAGGTGGTCGAGGAGCGACGCTGTCAGCGAGCCAGCTCCCAGAGGTCTCATCGATCAGAAGGTCGACCGTCGAGCAGGGCTTCGTCTCAGGGCCGGCCGGGCACTCCCGTCGGCGGACCGGCGCGGCCGGGAGGTGGACCGCCGGGCAGATCGGACGGGCGTCCCGGAACGCCGCTCGCGCCCGGCGTCTGCGGCCGGCCCGGGTTCCCGTTGCGACCGGGCGCGTTGCCCGACTTTCCGTGCACCGCCTGCTGCGCCTCGATCGCGCGCTGGATGCCCGGCTGCGCCTGCGCCGGTAGGCGCGCGGCGAGGGCCTGCAGCTCCGCGATGTGCTCGGCGCTCGCCGCCGTCGCGCGTGCGACCGCCGCGGCGCGCGCGGCGGTGGGCGCCTGCGCGAGCGTGTTCGTGAGGGCCGCATCGAGCCGGCTCACCGCGCCCTCGTATTCATCCGTGGCCGTCGCGAGCGCGGCAGGTCGCGTGGTCGCGATGGTCTGCAGATCGCCGAGCCGCCGATCGGCCTGGGCGACGAGGACGTCGAGGCGCGTCGCGTCGTCGGAAGCGAGCGCGACCTGCGCCGCTTCGACCGCGCGTTTCACCGCGAACGCCGGATCGCCCGGGAGGCTCGACGCCGCAGCCGACCCGCCGGCGCCTGCGACGAGCGCGAGCACGACGATGCCGGCGAGGACCGGACGCAGCGACAGCAGGCGCGCGCCGAAGCCGGACGGTCGATGCGGCAGCACGGCCGGCGCGGCAAGGAGCGCGCCGCGCAGCCGCGCGCGCAGCGCGGGCGGCGCGGCAAGACGCCCGTAGCCGGCGATCTCACGCGCGAAGGCGTCGAGCGCGGCCGTGTCCTGCTCCTTCATCGCGGCGCCCCTTCCGTGAGCAGCTCGCGCAGCGCGGCGAGCGCGCGCATCTGGATCCCACGGATCGTGCTCTCGGGCTTGCCCGTGAGCGCGGCGACCTCCTTCGACGAGCGCTCCTCGATGAAGCGCAGGATGACGATCTCCTGCTGCAGTGGGGTGAGCTTCGCGATCGCCGCGCGCAGACGGCGCGCGTCGTCGAGTCGCGCCGCGGTCTCAGCTGGACCAGGGGCATCGCTCGGGTGGGCGATGGCGTCCTCGAAGCTGGCGTGCGGTGCGGCGTCGTGGAGCCGGTCCGCGACGACGTGGCGCGCGATCCCGTACAGGAACGCGAGGAATGGCCGGCGGGGCTCGTACTTCGGCATCGCCGCGAGCGCCCGGTGGAACACCTCGCTGGTCACGTCGCTCGCCTCCGCGTCGGTGCGTAGCCGGTAAAAGGCGTAGCGGTACACCGCGTCGAGGTGGCGGTCGTACAGCGCGGCGAACGCGCGGCGGTCTCCCGCCGCGGCCTGTCGGGCGAGGTCCGGCTCGGCTGCCGCATCCACATGTACGGGCCTATCCCCGATCGGCGCGTTTCTGTTGAGTTCGTCCGCTCCCATTCGCCACCGGTTCCCGAATCTGCACGCCGGCGCAGCGGTCCGCGCGGCGGCGAGCCTGCCGAAGTATCGGGCCGCCGGGGTGGTACCGAAGTGCTACGCCACCCGGTCAACACGACGGTTCGTGCCGGAGATAGGCGAGAACCAAGGCATCGGAGGCTGTGGATGATCGGGCAGATCGTGGGCGGGAAGGTCGCGGCGGCCGTGCTGGCCGGCCTTGTCGCGACGGGCGGCGCGGCAGCCGCCGCGGCGACGGCCCCAGGCGGGCCAGCGGGCGAGCACGCACAGGGTCAGGGACCGAAGATCTCCGAGCTTGCGAGGTCCATCCCGGGCGGGCCTGGGAAGGGCGCGCAGATCAGTGCGGCGGCAAAGGGACACGGCACGGCCGTGGGCGCCGACGCGAGCAAGAGCGGGAAGGCACACGCGGCCGCCGGCGCCGGCACGGGCAGGCGACCCAGCGGTACCGGCAACGGCGATTAGGGAAAGAGGGACGAGGACGAGATGATCAGCAGGCTTCTCAGCATCCTCAGCACCGCCAAGGGCGCGGCGGCCGCGACGGTCATCGCCACGGCGGGCGTGAGCGGTGGCGTCGTCGCGACCAACACGGACGTGCAGAACGCGATCACCACCACCGTGCAGAACACCGTGCAGAACGTCACCCAGACGGCCGCGAGCCCGTCGGCATCGCCGAAGGGCAGCGCGGAAGCGAAGGCCTCCAGCTCGGGTCAGCCCGCCGTCGTCGCGGCGCGCAACGGCGCGGACCAGAAGCTCCGCGACGTGTTCCAGAAGGATCAGCAGAAGCTCGAGCAGCTCCGCGGCAGCAAGGTGAACGGCGACGACCGCGGCAAGCTGGACGACATCCTCAAGGACGCCGACGCCAAGCTGCGCGACCGGCTCAGCAGGGCGCTCGACGACGTGGCCGCGCTCACCCTCGGTCGTGAAGGGCTCGAGGCGAGCGGCTCGCCCAAGCCGGGCGGCAGCGCGAAGCCGAGCACCTCGCCCGACGCGAAGGCGAGCTTCACCGCCGACGCACAGGCCAAGATCGACGGCATCGTAAAGGCGGCGACCGCCGACATGGACAAGATCGTCTTCGACGCCGAGAAAGCGGTCGGCGCCCTCCCCACCTTCGAGCCGGGCAAGCCGAGCGACGTACCCGGCGGAAAGCCGAGCGACGTACCCGGCGGAAAGCCGAGCGACGCTCCGAGCGGCAAGCCGAGCACGGCTCCGGGCGGCCCGCCCACGACCGAGCGACCGGCTCCTGCGACACCGTCACCGCGACCCACGCCAACGCGCTAGACAGCACCTCGACGCCGCGACAGGACAGGCCGGCACCAATGGTGCCGGCCTGCCGTGAGTCACACGCGTAGCCGGGACCCACCTCGTGGCTGCGCCCGACGCCCGCCTGGGCCGGCCGCTCCCATCCGCCCAAGGCCGAATATGTGGGGTATGCGGATCTGCCGATCGCCGAGCGCGCTCTCGTCATGGGCGTCGTCGACGCGACCGACGATGCCTTCTCTTGCGACATCATCGTCGTCGGCGCGGCGTCACCGCGTCCCGGTCACCCCGCGGTCCGGCTGGAGCCGCGCCGCGCGACGGCGGCGATCGAGCCGCGCGGCCACGGCGCCGAGATCGCGGTCGTCATGGACGGACATCGCGAAGCGGCGCGGGGCCGCAGTCGCGATCGGCGCCGTGGTCGACCTGCGCTTCACCGAGCCGGCGCATGTCTGACGGCGCCGACGCGATCGTCGTGCTCTGCGGCGGCGTGGGCGCTGCGCGCTTCCTCGACGGGCTCGTCCGCGTGGTCGACCCGGCGAGCGTGACCGCGATCGTCAACGTCGCGGACGACGCGGAGTTCCACGGCCTCCATGTCTCGCCCGACATCGACACGGTCCTCTACACGCTCGCGGGTCTCGTCGATGCGGAGCGCGGCTGGGGCATCCGCGGCGACACCTTCCGCGGCCTCGCCGCGCTCGAGCGCTACCGGCGCGATACCTGGTTCCTGTTGGGCGATGAGGATCTCGCCACGCACATCCGCCGCACCGAGCTTCTGCGCTCAGGCATGCCGCTCTCCGCCGTCACCGACGAGCTGCGGCGTGCCCTCGGCATCGGCGCGCGCATCGTCCCGGCGACCGACGCGCGCCAGTCGACGCGCGTGCGCACGCCCGACGGCTGGCTCGCGTTCCAGGAATACTTCGTGCGCCGGCGCGCCGCGGACATCGTCCTGGAGGTGCGCATCGACGGCGGCGGTATGGCCGCGGTCGGCGTCCTCGAGGCGGTCGAGAGCGCGGCGGTCGTGATCGTCGCGCCGAGCAACCCGATCGTGTCGATCGGGCCGATCCTCGAGGTGGAGGGGTTTCGCGAGGCGCTGCGCCGCCGAGCGCGGCCGGTCGTCGCGGTCACGCCGATCGTCCGCGGCGCCGCGATCAAGGGCCCGGCCGCGGAGATGCTCCGGGGCCTGGGGCACGACGTCTCGGCCGTCGGCGTGGCTCGCCTCTACGCCGATTTCCTCGACGTCATGGTGCTCGACGAGCGCGACGCCGATCTCGCGGCGCTCGTGGCCAAGACCGGGATCCGGCCGGTGCTCGCGCAGACGATCATGCGCGACGCCGATGCCAAGGAAGGCCTCGCGCGCGCCGTGCTCGCCGCCGCGTCGTGGCGCGGCGCGCGATAGCCGGCGGGGCCGCCGCGGCGCGGCACCGCCGCCTCGTCGCGATCCTCGCGCGCGACCCCCGTCGGGCGAAGTCGCGTCTTGCCGGCGCCCTCCGGCCCGCCGACCGCGCGCTCCTCGCGACCGCCATGCTCCTCGACGTGGTCGCGGCCGCGCGCGCGCTGCGTGACTCCGACGTCGTCGTCGTGACGGAGAGCGATCGACTGCGTCGGCTCGTTCGCGCTCGCGGCATCGCGACGCTGCACGCCGCCGCGCGCGGAACGAGGGCCGCGGCGCGCGTAGCGCTCGCGGCCGCCTCGTTGCGCGGCTATCGCTCGGCGCTCCTCCTACCCGCGGACCTGCCGCTCGTGCGCCCTACCGATCTGCGCCGCCTGTTCGCGGCCGGGCGCGCCGCCGAGGTCGTGATCGCGCCCGACCGGCGGCGCCGCGGGACGAACGCGCTGCTCCTGCGTCCCCCCGATGCGCTCGCGCCGAGGTTCGGCAAGCGCAGCTTCGCGCGACACGCCGCCGCCGCGGATCGCGACGGGCGGACGTGGCGCGTCATCTCGGCGCGCGGCCTCGCCGTGGATGTCGACCGTCCGGCAGACCTGCGGCGCATCCGTGCCGCGCGCCGCGCGGGCTCGCATACCGCCGCCGTGCTCGAGACGCTCAGATCGTCGAAGCGGGACCGACGCGCCGCCGCTCCCCAGCTTCACCCATGAAGCCCGCACGCTCGTGATGAGCCGCTGTTCTTCAGAACGTCACCACGCGGTCCGCCCACACGGTCCAGTCCGTGAGCTCGTCCATCGACGAGCGATGCGCACCGTCGATCCGTGTCTCCTCCGTGAGCGCGCGCGCATCGGAGCAGCTGCCGCAGGCGCCGACCTTGCCGCCTCGCCGGAGCACCGCCCGGATCATGCGCTCGGTGTTGTAGTAGCCGTCGGGCGTCTTCTGCCCGCGTCTGGCGCAATCGACCGCGTCGCCCATGAGGAACACGTGGACCTCCTCACCGTCACGCTTGGATAGCGACATCGCCAGGCGCAGGCCGTTGTAGGAACGCTCGGAGCCGTAGGGGGCGTCATTGAGGATGAGCAGCGTCTTCACATCGTTACCTCACGATCCAGATGCGATCGGCAACCCCGCGGCCCGCCACTCGGGAAGCCCGTCCTCGAGCCGGCGCGCACGGAATCCCCGCGCGGTCAGCAGCGTCAGGGCCTGCGGCGCGAGCACGCAGTACGGGCCGCGGCAGTACGCGACGATCAGCTTCGTCTTTGGCAGCTCGCGCAGGCGGCGCGCGAGCTCATCGAGCGGGATCGAGAGCGCACCCCGGATATGGGCGCTCGCGTACTCCTCCGTCGGGCGCACGTCGATGACGACGGTGTCGCCGCGGCGGAGCCGGCGCAGCAGCTCCGCGCGCGTCAGCGGCTCCAGCTCGTCGCTGCCATCGATGTACCGCGCGGCCAGACGCTCGACTTCAGGGAGCCGCGCGCGCGCCACGGCACCGAGCTCGGACACGAGGCCGCACACCCGCTCGTCGGCCGCGCGGTAATAGACCCGCGTGCCGTCGCGGCGACGATCCGCGAGCCCGGCCGCGCTCAGCTGTTGGAGGTGCTGCGACACGTTCGTCACGGTCATCCCTGTCGCGCGGGCGAGGGCCTCGACGGAGCGCTCGCCCTGGCAGAGCAGCTCGAGGAGCTCGATGCGGCGGGGCGAGGCGACGGCCTTGCCGATGCGCGCGAACTGCTCGTGCAGGGCGCTCCGCAGCTCGGGTGGTCCGGCCGACACGAGCCGAGTATATTCCAGTAATCGATGGAGGAGTAGAGGAGGCGCGCACGATGGACGGGCGCAGGGTCGTAGTGCTCGGCGGCGGCGTCGGCGGCGTGACCGCGGCGAACGAGCTCCGTGCCGTGCTGGGATCGGAGCACCGCGTGATCCTGATGGAGCGGCAGCGCGACCATGTCTTCGCGCCCTCGTTCCTGTGGCTCATGACGGGCGACCGTCGCGCGGACCAGGTCCGTCGGAAGCTGTCGACGCTCCTGCGCAAGGGCGTCGAGCTCGTCGAGGCGGAGGTCACGGGCCTCGACCTGGACCGCGAGGCCGTCCTCGCCCGCGGCCAGGAGTATCGCTACGACGCGCTCGTCGTCGCGCTCGGCGCGGAGCTCGATCCAGCGTCGTTCCCCGGCTATGCGGACGCGGCGTTCAACTTCTTCGACGCCGCCGGAGCGGCCCGCCTCGCCACCGCGCTGAAGTCGTTCGCCGGCGGCCGGATCGTCGTCGCCGTAACGGCGCTCCCCTACAAGTGCCCGGCGGCGCCGTACGAGGCAGCGTTGCTGATCGAGGACCAGCTCCGTCGGCGTGGGCTGCGGCCGCGGTCCGAGGTGGCGATATTCACGCCGGAGCCGCAGCCCATGCCGGTCGCGGGGCCCGCCATGGGCGCGGCCGTGTCGCAGCTCCTCGCGGAGCGCGGGATACAGCTCAACACCACCCGCGCGCTCGCGTCGATCGACGCCGGTGCGCACGAGCTCGTCTTCACGGACGGAGCGCGCGAGCGTTTCGACCTGCTCGCCGCGGTCCCGCCGCACCGCGCGCCCGAGGTCGTGAGGCGCTCGGCGCTTGCGGCGGCGTCCGGCTGGATCCCGGTCGACGCCGCGACTCTTCGGACGAAGCACGAGAAGGTCTACGCCATCGGCGATGTCGCGTCGATCACGCTCGGCAACGGCAAGCCGCTGCCGAAGGCCGGGGTGTTCGCGCACGCCGAGGCTCGCGTCGTCGCGCGAGAGATCGCCGCTTCGTTCGGCGGGACGGCGGCGCCGGCGTTCGATGGAAAGGGCTACTGCTGGGTCGAGCTCGGCAGCGGTCGGGCGGCGTTCGCGGATGGCGACTTCTACGCCTCACCCGCACCGACCGTGCTGCTACGCAAGCCCGGCACGCACTGGCACCTCGGCAAAGTGCTCTTCGAGCGCTCGTGGCTCGGGACGGGCCTCGAGCGCGCGCTCGCGGCCGCGGCCCTGCGGGTCGGTGCGCGCCTGACCGGCGTGAGGAGTGAGGTGTGACGTTCATGAACCGCCCAGCACAGAGAGCGCCCGTATCGGGTAGGACAAGCAGGAGGAACTGACGATGATGGGATGTGGCGTCGGCTTCGGCGGCATCTTGATGCTCGCGTTCTGGGTGTTCGTGATCGCCGGGATCGTGTGGCTCGTCCTCACGCTGTCCCGGTCGCAGGCGTCGCAGGCGCCTCTCGGCGACGCCAGGAGCGGCGCCCTTCGCATCCTCGAAGAGCGTCTGGCGCGTGGTGAGATCGATGCGGAGGAGTTCAAGACGCGGCGCGCGCTGATCGACGGGATCTCGAAATGAACGCGCAGCGCATCGCGGGCATGACCGCGCTGATCGCTGGCGCGATCGTCGCGATCGGCATGCTCGCGCAGGCGGTCATCGGGCCGGCCGCATTCGGCACGGGCGGCTGGCCGATGGGTCCGGGAATGATGGGTGGACGCGGGATGGGACCGGGCATGATGGGCTTCGGCACCTCAGGTCCTGCCTCGAGCGCGATCCCGAACGCCCCGGAGGTCCGCGTGCAGGCGGCGAACTTCAGCTTCACGCCGAACGAGGTGCATCTGCCGAAGAACGCCGACGTGAATCTCACGTTCACGAATCCATCGAGCACGGGCGTCGTCCACGACCTCACCGTGCCCGCCCTCGGCATCCACGTCGTCGCGAATCCGGGTGAAACGAAGACGGTCGGGCTTCGGAGCCTCCCAGCGGGCCGCTACGACGCGTACTGCAGCGTCCCCGGCCATGCGGACTCTGGAATGCGCGCGACCGTGGTCGTCGAGTAGAAGCCGGCGCGGGCCGAAGCTGGAGCCAGGCCTCGCGATCGCCCGGCTGGCGCCCCCACTCCGTTTACGGTCGGGAGCCCCTTATCGACCTCCATGGCTGGGCCACGCTGCGCATCGGCGCGCGGCGAGCTTCGACCCGCGCTTCGCGCCAGCGCTCGTAGCGCGAGCTGATGTACGCACCGAACGCGTCCGCGCTGTCTTCGCCGCCGGGCCGCTCCGCCCAGCGGAAGTATCCGCCGGCGATGACCCCGATCTGCTGTCCGCACATGAAGGCGTGCTCGCGCGCGAACTCGGAGACGGCTGCGACGCCGTGCTTCAACCGTTTGCGTTGCAGCCACTGACGGTAGTACTCGGCCGCGCTCGTCGGCAGGAATTCGGTCAAGGAAAGCGATCGTGCTGGCACCCGGGCGTCCTCCTACGTGACCGCGTTAGCCGACCGCGGCCGGTCGGCGGCCCGCGTTCCCTCCCGTCCCACGCGCAGTGAGACCCTCCTCGCGCATCTCCGCGGCGAGCAGCTCTTGCATGTTGACGAGGTGGTTGGCCGACATCGCGCGGGCGACCTTGAGCAGGTCGAGGACGAGTGGATCGCGCAGCCGGTAGTGGACGGCGCTGCCCGCGCGGCGACTGTCGACGAGGCCGCGACTGCGGAGAATCGCGAGCTGTTGCGACGTCGTCGCTGGGTCGACCTCGAGTCGCCGCTGTAGTTCGGCGACGCTGAGCTCGCCCGCACCCAGGATCTCGAGGATCTTGATGCGCAGCGGATGCCCGAGCGCCTTGAAAAGCTCGGCTTTGAAGCGGTGCAGCGGTTGGTTCACTCCACCCCCGGGAAAAGGAAGTTATGATATTGTCTAACTACTATATCAGGAGTTAGTGAGTTCGCCAATCCGCGACCGCTCGACGGTGATCTAACGGGGCTCTTCGGGGCGAGCGCTCCGACCAGCGTGCTGTTCGTCGGCGCGCGCTGCGGCGAAGAAGTCGTCTGCGCGGGCGGCATCCTCCGCCGCTTCGCTTCACACGGCGCCCGCGTGACCGTCGCCGCGCTCTCCCGACGATTGACCACGGCGCTCGCGCTTGGGGCCAGCGCGTGGGAATCCCCGGTCCCGGTCGCGCTGCAGGCGAGCGCCCTGCAGCTCGGGGCGTCCCGCGTCGAGCTGCTCGACATGCCCGAGCCGCCGCTCGCTCCGGCACACCGCATCGCGCTCCAGGCACAGCTCGCGTCGCTCATCCGCGCCGAGCGCCCGCAGGTCGTGCTCTCGAACGGATGGGCCTTGCGTACGGAGGCGGTAGACCGTCGCGCCGCCGTGGCGCTCGTCCAGGGAGCGATCGTCGCGGCCGCGACCGACACGTACGGACAGCAGCCGCGTGCGCCCCAGATCCCCGCGCACGACGTGCATGAGCGCTGGTTCTTCAGCTCGCACGATGCGGCCGCCATCACGCGCGGCCGGGCCGCCGACGAATGGGGCCTGACCCGTACGCGCGGCGACTGGCTCGTCTTCGACGCGACAGCGATCAGCGATCTGAAGTGGCGGGCGCTGCGCGGCTACCTCGTCGCCGCACCGAGCGATCCTCCTGCCGAGCTCGCGAGGCTGCTTCGCGAAGAGCGGTTCCTGCGCGTGGTCAATCCGGTGTTCAGCGTGACGCTCGGTCCGCGGCGCCGCAGGGCCTCGACCGCGTGAGCGAAGCCGATGCGGCCGACGCCGCCGCGACCGCCCCCTCGGAGACGCAGGTCGCGGCGGTGCATGAAGAGACGACACAGCCGAGTCTTCGTTTTCGTTTCGACATCGACCGAGATGGCAACATCCTCGGCTTTCAGGCCGCGCCGGCGCTCGAGCGCCTTGGCTGGGGTCGGGGCCTCGTCGGCCGGCGCTGTTACGTCGCGCTCGCGTGTCGTGATCTGGAGGGCCGTCCGCTGTGCCACCTGTGCGTCCAGATGCGCGCCGCGCCGCCCGACGCGGCCCAGAATCCACGGACGGTCGCGCGCCTTGCTGGTTCCGGCGGGGACGTCGTCGTGAGCCGCTCATCGGTACGGCGCTTGGCGCAGCGGCATCTCGCTATCGAGGGCGAGGTGTAGCGATGTCCGACGAGGCGCCGCGCTACCGGCACCGATCCGAGCCGTGGCGAGAGCAGTTGATCGCGGAGATCGCGCTCTTACGCGAGCCCGCTGAGCGTGACCGTAGCGTGCTCGCTCACGCATCTCGCCTCGCGGCGCTTGCGCAAGCCCAGGAGGTCGTAAGCGGCGCGAGCGACATCGCGAGCGCACGCGAGGGCCTCATGCGCCTGCGCGATCGCGCTCTCAGCACCGCCCCCACTTCCCAGGAGCTCTCCGTCGCTGCCGCCGCGCGCGCTCGCGCGCTGGACGCGGTGGTCGGACGTATCGATGCGATGCCTGTACGACCCGCGAGCGACGGCCCCGACCCGGCTCCGCGCAGTGCCGCGTGAGCTGTCGCCGATCGGAGAAGAGCGGCGTGCGAGACCGCTACTGGCGCACGCCGCCGACGTACGCCTCCCCCGTGCATGCTCGGCAGCGCGGCCGGCCGTCGGCGAGGATCTCGCGCTCGTTCACGATCTCCTCGCCACAGGCGGTGCAGGAGACCCGGTGACCCGCGGTGCTGATGAGCCTCTCGAGGTCGATTTTCAGCACGACGCGGTCCGCGACGAGCAGCTCGTCGACCGGCATGACCTGGTAGCCGTCGCGCTGCGCGTGCCAGCGATCGCGTGCGCCGGGGGCGTATGTCGCCGCGCGCTGGCGTGCCTCAGCGTGCGGCCGGATCCGGATCGCTCGGCCGCTCGCGACATCCACGAACGTCGCCGCGGTCTTGCCGTGGTCGACCAGGCGCAACGTGCGGTGACCGAGCCACGCGCCCGTACTCACGGAGACCGCATCGGCGAGACAGCCGTCTAGTTCGACGAAGACGAACAGGCGCTTGTCATCCCGCGGGACCTCGAGCGCGAGGAGCTCGCCCGCGTACAAGCCCATACGGAGCCCGAGCACCTGCCGCGGGCAGAAGTGGGCGTGCATCGTCGCAAGCCGCGCCTGGAACGCGGCGAGACGTGGCGAGACGACCACCCCCTGCGAATACGTCGTCGCCACGGCTCAGCCTCGCCGTGTCCGTTCGTCGCCGCTAGGCACGAGCGATCCGCACGCAGTTCTCCTTGTGCAGGGCCTGCCCCGACAGCGGGTCCGCCAGCGTCGGCCGCAGGAGCGCGTCTCGCGTCCCGCGGCCCCTCGCGTTCCTGCCGAGCGCGGTGTGCCCGAAGCCGTGCTGTAAGCCCACGACCTCGGGGTGCATGCGCTTGGTGACCTTGGCGCGCGCGGTCACCTTGCCATGCGGCGATTCGACGGTGACGAGGTCGCCGTCACGCACGCCGTACTTCGCGGCCGTGTCCGGATGGATCGCGAGCGGGTTCTCCGGCTTGATCTCGAGCAGCAGCGCGTTGTTCTGCGTGCGCGTATGCGTGTGGCTCGCCTCCTTCCAGTTGATGAGGTAGAGCGGGTACTCGGCGCTCGGGAGCCAGTCGCGTGGGGTGTAGGCCGGCACCGCGGCGATGGCCTTGCCGTTCGCGTCGGTCTTCGCCGCGAGCCACGCGGCGCTGAAATCTACGCGACGCGTCCGCGTGTTGAAGCCGGCCAGGGCCATGCCGTCGACGATGACGCCGATGGGCGCGCCGCCGCTTGCGCGTGGCTTGTCGAGGACGAGCGTGCCGTCCTTGGTGGGATCTCCTTCGTACACGGCGGTCTGCAGCGCGGTCGCGGAGACGGGGAGCTGGTACTTCTGGAAGCGCGTGCCGACCTTGTCCATCCACACCGCGCCGGGGAGCGCCTTGAGCTCGGCGAGGGTGATGCCGGGCGCGCCGTTCTTCAGCTCGGCCGAGAGGTAGTCCTCGTACCACGCGGTGAGGCTCTCGATCGGCTTGCCGGAGAGATACCCGACCGTGAAGTGCTCGCGTCCGGTCTTGTCCTTGAGCCCGAGACGCCGGCCGAGCGCGGCGACCGTCTCGTACTCGGCGAGCTGGCCGAAGATGGGCTTCACCACGGGCTGACGAAGGCCGATCACGGGCCAGGTCACCCAGTGGAGGTTGAGGTCGTACCGCTCGAGGTACGTCGTGCCGGGAAGCACGTAGTCGGCCATCATCGCGGTCTCGCTCAGCATCGTGTCGATCACGACGACGGTCTCGATCTTCGAGAGCGCCTTCGCGACGGTCTGGCTCCCGGGTACCGACATCATGAGGTTCTGGAAGACCGAGACCAGCATCTTCGGCTGGTACGGCCCCTTCCCCTCCGCCAGGTTCGTGAACGCGCGGGCGTACACCCCGGACGCGTGGCCGAGCGGGTACTTCTCGAGCTCGTCGAAGCGCGGCTTGGCGAGCGTCGCCGCGGCGGTGGCGTCCGCGTCGATCGCGGGCCGCTTCGGTCCGCGACGATCCGCGATGAGCATCGTGCCCGGCCGGTCGTACGCGCCGACGAGCGCGTTGAGCATGGCGACCGCGCGTCCACCTTGGACTCCGTTGCTGTGCTGTCCAGGACCGCTCCACACGTCGGCGAGCGCGGGCTTGGTGGTCGCGAACTCGTGCGCGATGCGTTCGATGGTGGCCGCGGGGACGGTCGTGATCTGCTCGGCCCAGGCCGGCGTCTTGTCCTTGACGTACGCGGCGTACTCGTCGAAGCCGGTCGTCCACTTGGCAACGAACTCCTTGTCGTAGAGCTCGTCGCGGATGATCACGTTCGCCATCGCGAGCGCGAGCGCGCCGTCCGTCGCGGGCCGGATGGAGACCCACTCCTGCGCTTTCGCCGCGGTGTCGGAGAGGTACGGGTCGACGACCACGAGCCGCGCGCCGCGCTCGACGGCACGGGTGAGGATGCGTGGCAGGTACACCCACTTGATCGCCGAGGTCGGGTTCCAGCCGAAGAGCAGGATGTACTTCGACTGCATGAAATCGGGCAGCGGCCGGTCATTACCCATGACCGTCGTGAACGACGCTTTGCGTGCCACATCGCACAGGTTGGAGTGGTTCGAGTAGTTCGGCGTGCCGTAGAGCTTGCAGAAGTCCTGCTGCGGGTCGACGAACGAGCCGTCCTCGCTGAACCAGAGCAGCTTGTGCGCCTCGCCGGCGTCGCGCAGCGTCTTCATCTTGGCGGCGATCTCGTCGAGCGCCTGGTCCCAGGTGACGGGCACGAAGCCCGGATCCGCCCCGACCGAGCGGTCCGGGTTGGTGCGCTTGAGCGGCGTCTTCACCCGGTCGGGGTCGTAGAGCTGCGCGACGGCGGCGTTGCCCTTCGCGCAGAGCGCGCCGCCTTCCTTGCAGCCGTACCTCTCGGTGTAGCCGTCGAAGAAGTCCGCCGAGATGTTCGTGTAGTTGTTGGGGTTCCAGTGGTTCGGCTCGATCTTGTCGACGACGCCGTTCACCACGTGCGCGAGCACGCCGGACTGGCCGCCGCACATGTTGCAGCACGAGGCGATCCACTGCCCCGCCTCACGGCCCCACAGGGTGCGGCCTTCATCGAACGACGTGAGCGCGTGCTCCTTCGAGCCGAAGCTCGCGAAGCGCGGGACCTGCGTACCCAAGAGCGTCGCCGCACCCGTCGCGACGGCGGCGCGCACGAAGACGCGCCGGCCGGTGTGCTCTTCGCGCGCGTAGATCGCGACGGGACGCTCCGGCACGGCCTCCTTCAGCGGCTGCTCCTCCGGAAGCAGGAGCTCGCCGACACCGAAGAGGAGCAGGCCGAACCCCGCGATCCCGACGACGAGGAGCCACTCCGTCAGGCTCGGGAAGTACGAGGTCGTGAAGCGCGGCGATGAGACGGCCTGCGCGATGCCCTTGAGCTCTTCCGCGGCGAGCCCGGGCACGACGATGTTGAGACGGACGCCCAGGAAACCCGCGGCGATGAGCAGACCTGCGAACGAGACCCAGCGCGGGTCTTTCCGGGTCGGGAACGCGAGCAGCGCGAGCGGCACGAGCGTGCCGATCCCGATCTGCCAGCCCCAGAACACCCAGGAGAACGGCCCGCCCATGACGAGCTGCAGTGCGGCGGCATCCTCCGGAACGTTCCCGTACAAGGTCACGACGTAATCGGAGATCTGCAGCAGCAGGTCCGCGAGCAGCAGGCCGAGCACGAGCTGGCCGAGCGCCACGACCGTGTCGCGGTTGCGGCGGAGGCCGTCCTGGAAGATGGCGGACACGAGGGTCAGCAGAGCACCGCCGCTCGCAAGGGCCGAGACCAGGAAGATGATCGGGTACATGCCGCCGTTCCAGAGCGGACGCGCGATGAGCACGCCGAAGAGCGCGCCAACGCCGCCGTGGAACATCACCGCGAGCGGAACGCCGATCGTGGCGAGCACGCGCACGACGCGCTTATCGCGCCGCGCCGACTCGTCGCCCGCGTCGCGAGAGCCGAGCGCGAGGGTGCGGTAGAGGAGCCCGCGCGCGCCACCGACGCTCGCGCCTGCGACGAGGTCGCGGCGGACGACGAACCAGAGCTCACTGACCAGCAGGAGGAAGTAGCCGCTGTAGAGCCAGATCATCCAGGCCATCGGCGAGCGGAAGTTCGGGTAGGCGAGGACCTCCCACGCGCGCGTCATGTGGCCGATGTCGGACCAGATCGTGAGGAGCGCGAGCGAGAGCGTGACCACGGCGGTGAACAGCGCGAGCCGCCCGATCTTCTCGAAGCGCCGCACGTTGAAGACATAGACGAGCGATGAGATGAGGAACGACCCGGCCGAGAGACCGATGAAGTAGATGTAGCTCGCGACGCCGAGACCCCAGGGGATGAGGTCGGAGTACGCCATGTTCGCGTGGCCGTTGACGATCCGGTCGTACCAGCCGACAAGGCCGGCGGCGAAGAGCACGCCGCCGCTGATCCAGAAGATGCGCTTCAGGAGCTTTTCAGTCACGTCCCACCTCACAGCAGGTACCAGACGTTCGGCTGCGTGCCGAGGTCTTCCTTGAGTCGAACGCCCTGTCGCTCGCGCAGCAGCCGCGAGACATCGCTATTCGGATCGTTGAAGTCGCCGAAGGCGATCGCATGTCCGGTGCACGTCTTCGCGCACGCCGGCCAGCGGCCGGCGGCCTTGTCGTAGCGGCCTTCGGAGTCCTGCAGGTGCAGGCAGAAGGTGCACTTGCGGACGTTGCCGATCGGCGACTCCCCTTCCTTGCGCACGCGGAATTGGCCGTACTCCGGCGAGGGCGCCGCGGCCGGCGGCTGCCCCGGCGTGGTGGCGGGATAGTTGTCGCCGAAGTCGAAGCTGCGCGCGCCGTACGGGCACGCGGTCACGCAGTAGCGGCAGCCGATGCAGCGGTCGTAATCGATGACGACGATGCCGTCGCGCGCGCGCTTGAACGTCGCGGAGACGGGGCAGACGTTCACGCACGGCGGGTTCTCGCATTGGAAGCAGGGCTTCGTCATGAAGAGCGGCTTGTCGTTCGCGCGATCGCCGAAGGCCTGCTCGAGGACGAGGTTGTAGTACACGCCGGGCGGCGTCTTGTTCTCGGTCTTGCAGGCGACGACGCAGGCCCGGCAACCGACGCAGCGCTTCGTGTCGATCACCATGCCGTACCGGTACCGTCGCGCCGGTTCCGCCGCGGCCGCGAGCTGGGGAACCGTCAGCGTTCCCGCGCCGACGGCGGCGGCAAGGCCGGTGGCCCCAGCTCGGGCCAGCTGCTGCACGAACTCGCGACGTGTCGTCTCCACTCGTCACCTCTCAGCGGGAGTTCAGATCGCTGTCCTGGTGCGCGATGGTCCGTGCCCCGGGCCGCTCAGGGCAGGGCTGAACGACACCGGGCTATGGGATGCAGAGCACACCGCTGTCGGGCATTACCGCGCGTCGCGCCGTCTTCTGAGCGCACTCACAGGAAGAGCGCGCGGCCCTCGACGCGCGGCCGGATCCGCATCGCGTCGCCGGTCCTCCTGCGCTCATCGGCGCCCGCGACTTGTTCGAGCCTGCCGTGGCAACGGCGGTCGCGCTCTCCGGCTTCGCATCCGGCGCGCGCAAGCGCCCCTCTGCCAGTTCACCGCCGACGCGTGCGGCATCCCCGTAGTCGCCGGACCGGTCGAGGCCGCGAGCCTCGGCAACGCGGCCGTGCAGCTCATGGCCGCGGGCCGCGTGGGATCGCTCACGGAGGGCCGCGAGCTTGTCCGGCGATCCTTCCCCATCGCGGCCACGAGCCACGAGCGGCGGAAAACGTGGGACGACGCGCACCAGCGCTTCGAAAGCGCGCTCGGAGCATCTCGGTGATCGTGCGCGCTGCACAAGGGTCGTTGACCTACCCGGTGGGCCCGCGCAAGGTTCAGCGCATGACGTCGTACGTGCGGTTCGCCTTTGCGTGGCCCTATCGGGCCCGCGCCACCGCGCTCGCGACGAGGAGCGAATTCAGCTAGCGGCAGCACATTCGCGAGGCGACCGGAGGCGCGGAGCATGCTCCGCGCTTTTTGTTTGCCTCGCCGCTTGGGAGGGCACGCGATGGTCATCGTCATGGCGGCGCACGCGAGCACGGAAGCGGTCACACAGGTGCGGGAGCGCGTCGCATCGCTCGGCTTCGACCCGCATGTCATCGAAGGTGTCGAGCGGACGATCGTTGCCGTCGTCGGGGACGAGCGACCCGTCGCGCCCGACGTGTTCGCTACGCTCGAGGGCGTCGAACGTGTCGTATCGATCCTCCATCCGTACAAGCTCGCGAGCCGCGACTTCCATCCCGCCGACGGCAGGATCGTGCTGGCGAACGGCGCGTCGCTCGGAGGCGGGACGCTCACGGTCATGGCCGGCCCGTGTGCGGTCGAGAGCGAAGCGCAGCTGCGCGCGACCGCGGAGGCGGTGGCAGCCGCGGGCGTCCGCATCCTGCGTGGCGGTGCGTACAAGCCCAGGACGTCGCCGTACAGCTTCCAGGGACTCGGCCTGGCAGGGCTGCGAACGCTCCGGCAGGTCGCCGACGAGCTCGACATGGCGATCGTCACGGAGGTCGTCGCGCCCGAGGACGTCGCGGCGGTGGCGGAGGACGCCGACGTGCTGCAGATCGGGGCGCGGAACATGGCGAACTACGCGCTCCTCCGCGCTGTCGGCGCGGCGCGACGCCCGGTCCTGCTCAAACGCGGGCTCGGCTCGACCGTAGACGAGCTGTTGCAGGCGGCGGAGTACGTCCTCGCGCAGGGCAATCCACAGGTCGCGCTCTGCGAGCGCGGCATCCGCACGTTCGAGCACTCCACGCGCTTCACGCTCGACATCGGCGCGGTGCCCGTGTTGAAGAAGCTCACGTGGCTTCCCGTCGTCGTCGATCCGAGCCACGCCGCGGGAAGCCGGGATCTCGTCCCGGCCCTCGCTCGCGCGGGGGTCGCAGCAGGAGCCGACGGACTGCTCATCGAGGTGCATGCCGATCCGCGACGTGCGATGTCGGATGGTCCGCAATCGCTCGACCCCGCGATGTTCGCCGCGCTCATGCGCGATCTCGCGCGGATCGCGGACGCGCTCGGTCCGGTCGTGGCTGCCTAGGTTGCAAGCGCCTGCTGCGGCCGGACACGGACTTGACGCCCGGATGTTAGATGGAGGGGTGGACCCGAAAGTGCGACGATCGATGATGGCTCGCTACGGTTTCCGATGATGCGGATGGAGGTCACAGCGATGGCGATCTACGACTACGAGTGCGTAGCCTGCGGCAATCGTTTCGAGCTGAATGTACCGATGAGCGAGCACGACCGGCTCAAGAACGATCCGCCGCCCTGTCCCAAATGCGGGAAGAAAGAATCGCGACAGCTCGCGTCGCTCATAAGCTGCAAGATCCCGAGCGGCTACGCGTAGGCGTCGGCTCCGGAGTCGAGCGTCGCGGGAGTAGCCATCTCGCGAGGGATCGGAGACCAGTGACACCCTCACGATCCGTCTTCATCTGAGCAATTCGCGTTCGATGCGCTTCATCAGCTCGTCGCGCACCGTTCGGTAGACGGCGAGCCGCTGCGCTTCCGTACCGGTCGCCTTCGCTGGATCCGGGAGCGACCAGTGGAGCCGCTTCTCGGCATTCGGGAACAGCGGGCAGCTCTCGTTCGCGTCGTCGCAGACGGTGATGACGTAATCGAACTGGTCAAGGATGTAGCGGTCGAGCGTCTTCGACTCGTGCTTCGAGATGTCGATCCCGAGCTCGCTCATCACCTGGATCGCAAGTGGCTGGACCGCGGTCGCTTCCGTGCCGGCGGAGAACGCCTCGAAGCGTCCGCCGGAGAGGTGACGCAGGAGACCTTCGGCCATCTGGCTGCGCGCGGAGTTGTGGGTGCAGAGGAAAAGCACGCGCTTCGCGCTCACGATCGGGTGCTCCGCACTGTCACAACGCGTGCGCGAGCTCGGCGAGGCGTTCGTGGCCGGCGGGAGATTCGGTCCGCCAGGGCACGATCGCCGTGCGACATCAGCAGGTGCAGTTGGCTTCGGCCTCGTAGCACTCCGCGCACTTCGGCATGCAGTGCTTCCCGCCGCAGCCATGCGTTTCGACGTGCACCGGCGATTCCGCTCCACAGAGATCGCACTTGTAGCCCGTGGTCTCGCCCTGGCACGTACGGCATGACGGCATGTCGTACTCCTATTCGGTGACGAGCTCGATGCTCACCGGGACCGGATTGCGAACGATATCAAGCACCGGCGAGGTGCGCTGCACGTAGTCGCACAGCTCCTCGAGCTTCTCGCGCGAAGCGTCGGCCTTCACGGTGGCGACGAACGTGATCCGCTCGAAGCCAGGCCGCGTGCGGTCGGAGAGGCCGAGGAACGCGTGCAGGTCGAGATCGCCCTCGGCGTCGAAGCGCAACGACCGGATGGTGATGCCGCGCGCGGCGGCGTTGTACACGTACCCGACCGTAAGGCATGCCGCGAGCGCGTGCAGGACGGCCTCGACCGCGTTCGGTGCGGTGTCGGATCCGAGCAGGACCGGGGGCTCGTCCCCCGCGAGGGCGTGGCTGTGCGGACGGGACATCTCCGCGCCGGCGCCGTAGAAGCCGGCGATCTCGGTCTCGCAGCGGCCGCCGCTCTCCCAGCGGGTCCGCGAGCGGAACCGGAAGCGGGCGAGGCTGGAGTCCTTCTTGATGAGCCCGATCGTGTCGACGAGCTGCTGGACGTTGACGCCGTTGGTGGTCGCCGGAGGGATGGTCGCCATGGGTCACCTCCTGTGCCTTCTCGCCACCTAAAGACGCGACCACGTCCGTGAGGTATTGCCCCACAGGTGCAATAAACGGGACACTTCGCCGCGTCTTATGACCGTGCAGCCTGCGGCCACGCGTGTGCCCGACTCGTTCGCCACGCTGGTCGCCCCCCACCTCGATTATCTCTACGCCTTCGCCTACAAGCTGTGCGGCGAACGAACGGCGGCGGAGGACATCGTGCAGGACGCGCTCGTCCGCGCGTTCCGCGCACGCGACTCGCTCCGCAACCCCGCGCAGCCACGCCACTGGCTCACGAAGGTCGTGCTGTCAGCGGCGCTCGACCGCGAGCGTCACGAGCGACCGCACGATCAGGACGTGCCGCTGGAGGACGAACGGTTCTCCCTCTTCGACACACTCGTCGAGGAAGACCCGTTCCCGTACTCCGACCGGCTGCACCTGGACTTCCTCGATCTGTTCGACGACGACAACCTCACCGCGGCGATCCAGCGCATGAATCCGTCCTACCGCGCCACGCTCGTGCTCGCCTACGTGTACGGCTACAAGGCGCGCGAGATCGCGGAGCTGATGGGCACCACCACGGGCACGGTCCTCGCCCGTCTGCATCGCGGCCGCAAACAGCTGGAGCGCGCGCTGTGGGAGTACGCGAAGCAACGCGGATTGCTGAAGGGAGAGTCACGACGATGATCGCGTGCCGAGAGGCGGTTGAACGCCTCTGGGGATACCTCGATCGCAATCTCGAGCGCAGGCAGGAGGAAGAGCTCGAGCAGCACCTTGGCCTGTGCCGGCACTGCTGCGGCGAGCTCGAGTTCTCGAAGCAGGTGCGCGCGAAGCTGGCGTCGTCAGGCGAGACCGGGCTGTCGTCGACGGGCCGTGAGCGGCTCGAAGAGTTCGTGCGTCGGCTGGGCGAGTGATGACCGAGCACCACCCTGGTCCGGCGTCCAGCGATCTGCTCGCGCAGGATGCCGTCCGCGAGTCGGTACGCGAGCGCTATCGGGACGTGATCGGCCGCAAGACCGAGGTGGCCAGCGAGCTCTACTCGGCCGAAGAGCTGGCGCTCGCGCCGGAAGGCGCGATCGCCGCGGCCCTCGGCGTGGGTGATCCGATCCGGCGGGCGGAGCTGCGTCGCGGCGAGACGGTCATCGACCTCGGCTGCGGCTCGGGGATCGACACGCTCATCGCGGCGCGCCTCGTCGCGCCGAGCGGTCGCGCCATCGGGCTCGACACGTTGCCCGACATGCTCGAGCAGGCGGCCACGAACGCGCGAGCGGGAGGCATCGCGAATGTCGCTTGGGTCCGCGGCGAGCTCGAAGCGATCCCGCTCGGCGACGCGTCCGTCGATGTCGCGATCTCGAACGGCGTCTTCAACCTCTCACCACGAAAGGCGCGAGCACTGCAGGAAACGTTCCGCGTGCTGCGGAGTGGCGGCCGCATCGCGATCGCCGACATCGTGCTCGACGAGGAGCTGCCGGCTGAGGTCATGACCGATCCCAACGCCTGGGCCGGCTGAATAGCCGGCGCGCTGCCGGAGCGTGTCTTCGGCCGAAAGATCGACAAGGCGGGATTTACCGACATCGGCGTGCATGACTCGCGCTGGCTCACGGTCGACGACTGCGCGCGCTACCCGCTCTTTCCGCCGCCACTCATCGAGCGGATGCGCCAGCTCCTCTCGCCGGAGCGTCAGCTCGCAGTGGCCCGGTCGGTGGTGTTCACCGCGCGCCGACCCTAGGAGGACGCGACCGAGCCAGTCGATGCCTTCGAACCACCAATGGCCGAAGAGCTCGGCGTCGAATGTGACCGTGAGGAGCGCTTGGCCTTCCGTCGTCCGCTGCTGCGCGAGCGTCTCGCGGGCCAGCTGCGCAAAGCGATCGGCGTGCGCGCGCAACCGCTGCGACGCGACGCCTTATGAATACATCGCCGTGCCCGCAAGGTCTGTCTTCACGTCGGTGACACGCCAGTACCGGAGCCCACACCTGACCCGACACCGTGTCGTGCCGCACGATCGCCGCGACGTTCGAGTCGCGCGCGAGGTCCGGACGAAGCAGGTCCACAGCGTCGTCGGTGTCTCGTCACCTCCTCGTCGATAGAGCACGAGGGCGCACGCACGGCTCGCGCGCGGCGTACCGCTCGGATCCCGGCGCGCACCATCGGGCGATGAGCACGGTAGGCAGTGAGCGGGGTCGTAGACTCGGATCGCCTTGGAGGCTTCGCCCACGAGCTACGCGCTCCGCCTCTCGGCGCTTCCTCCGGAGGATGTGGTCACCCTGCTCACGCGCCGGCCCGATGCCGCCGCGGTCGCGGGGCAGCGCACGGTGACCTGGGGCGCGCTCGCCTCGGCGCTCGCCACGCCACGCGGCGTGCACGACGCGCTCGGCGGGCTCAATCGTTTCCTCGACCGCGTCCTTCAGCTCGCGTGCGTGTACGGCGGCCGCCTCACGCGCTCACAGGCCTCGGCCGAGGGCCTCGCCGGCGAGCACCTGGCACGGGCCGCGGCGGAGCTGCGGCGGTGGGGTCTGGCCTTCCCGGAGCCCGATGGCACGCTCGTCGTGCCGGGCGCGGTGACCTCGCAGGTGTGGTGCCCGGCGGGGCTCGGCTACCACGCCACGGTGCTGCTCGAGCACCGCACCGTCGAGGACCTGCGCACGATCGCGACGGCGCTCGGCGTGCCGCAGCCGTCGAAGCCGCCCATGCGCAAGCGCGACCTGCTCCACGGCGTCGCGCAGCGCCTCGCGGACCGCGACGCGGTGCGCGCGCTCGTCGCCGGCGCGCCGGCCAAGGCGCGGGCCGCGCTCGAGGAGCTGCGCGCCGGCGGCGGGACCTCCCAGGGGACGCCCGCCGCGAGCCTGTGGCAGCGGAGGTACGAGTGGAACGACCGCTGGGGGCCGCGCCGCGAGCCGGCCGACGGTCCGTCGTGGCTGCTCGCGCACGGCCTGGTGCTGCCGAACGACGAATGGGGCAGCCTCGTGTCCGTTCCACTCGAGGTCGAACACGCGCTGCGCGGGCGCGTATTCGGCAGCTGGCCGGCCGACCCGCCGCCGCTGCCGCTCGTCGCGCTGCGCGACGAGCGGCAGCCCGCGCAGCTCGTCGCGGAGATGAGCGCGCTGCTCGACGCCTGGCGGCACGAGCCACCGCCCGCGCTCCAGAACGGGGGCGTGCCCAAGCGCGAGCTGAAGCGCGCGGCGCAGGCGCTCGGCTGTACCGAGGAGTGGGCCGCGGAGCTCGCCGGCCTCGCGCTGTCGGCGGGGCTGCTCTCCGCGCGCGAGGTCGTTCCTGAAGAGCGCTCGCGCTCGTATCGCCATCCACGCGTGCTGCGATCGCGGCAGGCCGTGATCGAGGTCTGCGTGGACGAGTGGGACGCGCTCGACGGCGCGGAGCGCTGGCTGCGGCTGGTGCGCGCGTGGTCCGCGCGTGTCGCCGATCCGATGGCGAACGGTCCGCACGGGCCGCGGAACTGGCGCCTGCTGCTCGCGCTGCTCGCAGAGCTGCCGGAGGGCCGGGGCGCGGACGCGGCGCACCTCGGCGCGCTGGTCGCCTGGCGCCACCCCGCGGCGTTCCCGGACGACGCCGCGGCCGCGCGGTTCGCGGCTCTCGTCGGGTCGACGCTGCGCGCGCTCGGAGCCGGCGGCGCGGAGCCGGCGATCGGCCTGGCGTCGCTCGGGCGCGCCGTGCTCCTGCACGACGGGCCGATCGACACCGCCGCCCTTCGCACGAGCTTCCCCGCGCCCGTCGACACCTGCACGGTGACGGCGGACCATCGCGTCATCGTGGCCGGCACGCCGGCCGGCGCGCTCGCCGCGCTGCTGACGCTGGTCGCCGACCTCGTCTCGGTGCACCCCGCGCACGTGTATCGCCTGAGCGACGTGTCGCTGCGCCGCGCGCTCGACGCGGGCTGGACCGCGGCGCGCGTCCTCGAGGCGCTGCGCGGGCGCGCACCCGGGGGGATCCCGCAGAACGTCGTCGCGCTCGTCGAGGACACCGCGCGCCGGCACGGCCGGCTGCGCGTCGGCGCCGCGGCGCAGTACGTGGTCGCTGACGACTCCGCGCAGCTCGAGCAGCTTCTCCGATCGCGCGCCGGGCGCTCGCTCGGCCTGCGGCGCATCGCGCCGACGGTAGCGGTCGCCGAGGCGAAGAGCGTGCGGCACGTCCTCGGCACGCTCCGCACCGCGGGCCTCATGCCCGTCGCCGACGGCACGGGCGAGCCGGGTGCGGCCGCGACGACGGTGCCTCGCGCGCCGCGGCGCGACGCGCGCGCGAAGGCGGCGCGCGCCGCCACACCCGAGCCTCCGCGCGGCCTGGGGCTGCTCGGCGTCGAACGCGCGCTCGATCGCGGCGAGGCCGAGGCGCTGGCTGCGCGGCTGCGCGCGGCACCGAAGGCCGTCATGGACGCCGTCGATCCGCGCCACGAGCCGGTGCGCGAGGTGCTCGCGACCGCGGCACGTGAGCACGAGAGCGTGGAGATCGAGTACCGCGCCTCGGCCGTAGCCGCGCCGCTCCGCCTGCTCATCCAGCCGTACTACGTGAGCGGCAACTACATCGAGGCCTACGACCGCGGGCGGATGCGGCGCTTCGACGTGCGCTGCGTCGTGTGGGCCGAGCGCGCGACGGAGGGGGACCGCGTGGGAATGCCGCTGTGGTCGTGACCGCCGCCGACCGGCCGCTCATCGTCCAGTCGGATCGCACGCTGCTGCTCGAGGCCGACCACCCACTCGCGGCCGAGTGCCGCGCGGCGATCGCCGGCTTCGCGGAGCTCGAGCGCAGTCCCGAGCACGTCCATACCTACCGCATCACGCCGCTCTCGCTGTGGAACGCGCGCGCCGCGGGCATGACGACCCAGGAGATGCTCGGCGCGCTCGAGCGGTTCTCGCGCTACAGCGTTCCGGGCTCGGTGCGCGCGGAGATCGCCGACCAGGCCGCGCGTTACGGACGGCTGCGGATCGAGCCCGGCGACGGCGCCCTGCTGCTGCGGACCGACGACCCGGCGATCCTCGAAGAGGTGACACGCGTCCGGCAGGTCGGCGTGCTCCTCGGGACGCGCGTCGACGCGACCTCGGCGCGCGTCGATCCGCTCGCGCGCGGCCGCCTGAAGCAGGCGCTCATCAAGGCGGGCTGGCCCGCCGAGGACCTGGCCGGATACGCACCGGGCGCGCCGCTCGACGTGGAGCTGCGCAACGTCACCAGAGACGGCGAGCCCTTCGCGCTGCGCGACTACCAGCGCGACGCGGTCGAGTCGTTCTGGGCGGCGGGGCGGCGCGACGGCGGCAGCGGCGTGCTCGTGCTTCCCTGCGGCGCGGGAAAGACGCTCATCGGCATCGGCGTGATGGAGCGGGCGCGCACGCGCACGCTCATCCTCGCGACGAGCGTCGTCGCGGTGCGGCAGTGGCGCGCCGAGCTGCTGCGGCGGACCGACCTCGGCGAGGACGAGATCGGCGAGTACTCAGGCGCGGAGAAGTCCCCGCGGGCGGTGACCATCGCGACGTATCAGGTGCTCACGCACCGCGTGAGCCGCCGAGGCGCGGCGACCGACGCCGAGGACGGCGCGCGCGGCGGCGGTCTCGACGAGTACCCGCACCTCGCGCTCCTCGGGCGCCAGGACTGGGGCCTGGTCATCTACGACGAGGTGCACCTCCTGCCCGCGCCGGTCTTCCGTATGACCGCGGAGATCCAGTCGAAGCGCCGCCTCGGCCTCACCGCGACGCTCGTGCGCGAGGACGGGCGCGAGGACGACGTGTTCAGCCTCATCGGACCGAAGCGCTACGACGCGCCGTGGCGGGCGCTCGAGGCCGAGGGCTGGATCGCGCCGGCCGTCTGCGAGGAGGTGCGCCTGGGCATGAGCGCTCAGGAGCGCATGGCCTACGCGACGGCCGAGCCGCAGGAGCGCTACCGCATCGCCGCCACCGTGCCGCGCAAGCTCGCGCTCACGCGCGCGCTCTGCGCGCGGCACCGGAGCGACCGCGTGCTCGTCATCGGGCAGTACCTCGACCAGCTGGAGGAGCTCGCCACCGCGCTCGACGCGCCGCTCATCACCGGCGCGACGCAGGTGCGCGAGCGCGAGCGGCTCTACGCCCGCTTTCGCACTGGTGACCTGCGCCTCCTCGTCGTATCGAAGGTCGCGAACTTCTCGATCGACCTGCCCGAGGCGAACGTCGCCATCCAGGTGTCCGGCAGCTTCGGCTCGCGCCAAGAGGAGGCACAACGCCTCGGCCGCATCCTGCGCCCCAAGCAGGACGGCGGGCAGGCGCGCTTCTACACGCTGGTGACGCGCGAGACGAAGGATCAGGACTTCGCGATGCACCGCCAGCTCTTCCTCGCCGAGCAGGGCTATCGGTACGAGATCCGCGACGCCGGCGAGGTACTCGCCGAGTAGCGCGCTCGCGGCCGGCTCGCTACGACGACGCCCGCACGCGCACGCCGCCCCGTCGCACGGTGCTCCGGGCGAGCGCGGCCGACCTCGTCGTTGTCGTCGGCGCAGTCGGCCGCCCGGATGCCCTCCGAGGTGACGCCGAGACAGCGTGCGCTCTTGGCCATCGGTGGTCTTCGCGCCACAGCTCACGCACACCTCGTGCGACGGCCATCGCAGGACCGCGAGGACCGTCGCTGGCCGCAGGATGGCGCGCGCGGCGCGGCATGGGTCGCGCGTGGTCGTCGGACGGGAGGCCCGTGAACCGGGCCCCCCGTCCCACGGACTACTGGACGCCGTCGAACTGATAGTCGACGTTCGTGCCATCCAGATCCGCGTGACCGCCGCCCGGCAGCGCCGGCTCGTTGGGCTCGGCCTGCTCCGGAGTGGTCGTCTCGGCGGCTTCTGCCGTTGCCGGCGGCGTGGTGTCGGCATATGCGGACATGCTGCCGAGGACACCGACCGCGAGGGCAGCGGCGGTGACCGGAACGATGAGCCACTTCGTCGTCTTCATCTTGATCGCCTCCTTTCTTCATTCGTGCGGGCTCAACCTTGACGAGCGCGCATGAAGCGAAGATGACGCTCGCAGTCACGACGACGAGAGGTTCGCCCAGGAGACGAGGGTGGCTTCATGTTCGCTTCATGTGGCTCCGCCAACCTCCTGATGACATCCAACACAGAGGAGGCACACCATGCGCGAGCGAACCCTCGCCGGTCTCGCGACGACCGCTGCCCCCGCGTTCGGCGTGGTCGGTTCCGCTGCACGCGCGGAAACCCCACCGCCGTCATCGAGTCCCAGCGCATCACCGCAGGCTCCGAAGAGGGGGACGCCCAGCGCCGAGCAGCAAGAGCCGTCGTACACCGGCTCGATCCGCGTGCCGCGGCCCGCCGGCACCGAGAGCGAGGCCGACGAGACAGCCGCTCTCGCGCCGCTCGCCAAGGTCTCCGAGGCCGACGCGAACAACGCAGCGCGGGACGTGAAGGTCGACGCCGGGAACGGCGCGATCCTCGCAGTCGAGGCGGGACGGGTTCGCCGCTCTCCCTCTGCGGTGGAGCCGCCGTCGCGTGCCGGCTGACCGGCCGTACGATCGGACCGATGCGGCTGCTGCTCGTTGAGGACGAGGCGCGCCTCGCCGAGGTCGTCCGCCGCGGCCTGGAAGAGCACTCCTACGCGGTCGACCTCGCGGCGACATCTGCGCAAGCGCTGGACCTTGCCGCGACAAACGAGTACGACGCGATCGTCCTCGATCGACGGCTTCCCGACGGCGACGGCGCGCAGGTCGCCGCGGCACTGCGCCGCGACGGGATGCGCACTCCTATCTTGATGCTCACCGCTCGCGACACGGTGGAGGACCGGGTGGAGGGACTCGACCTCGGAGCCGACGACTACCTGGTCAAGCCGTTCGCGTTCCCGGAGCTCGCCGCCCGCGTGCGCGCGCTCGTGCGACGCCAGATGCCCGAACGCCCGCCGGTCCTGCGTTCAGGAAAGATCACGCTCGATCCCGCACGCCACGCCGTCACCTACGCCGGGGCGCCGGTCAAGCTCGCCGCGCGCGAGTTCGCGGTCCTCGAATACCTCCTGCGGCGCAAGGGCGACGTGGTGACCCGCGGCGCGATCGAGGAGCACTGCTGGGACGGTGACTACGACAGCCTCTCGAACGTCATCGACGTGTACGTGGCGCGCTTGCGCCAGCTGACCGGCGGCAGGTGGAGTCCGATCGAGACCGTCCGCGGGGTGGGCTACCGGCTCCGCGACGGGTAGGTTTGCGCTCATGAGCATCCGCCTCCGCCTCACCGCCTGGTACGTGCTCACCTTGACCATCGCCCTCGGCGCCGTCGCGTTCGCGCTGGTGCTCGTCTTCCGCACCGCGATGGAACGGCAGGTGGACGACGAGCTCGCCGCGCGCGCTGCGCAGATCTCATCGACGCTTCAGGCAGACGCGGGTGGTCTCGCGCTGCAGGGTCAAGGTGGGGACGAGTCGCTGGTCGTCGGCGGCGAGTTCATCGGTCTCTACGACGCGTCGGGAAAGCTCGTGGATTCGTCCGCGACTCCGCCGAAACCGGCCGACGCGCTCGCCTCGCTCGCCGTCGGTTCGGCGACGGCGCGCTCGCAGACCCTGACGAGCGGGGCCGAGCGTCTGCGGATCCGCGCGGTGCCGGTGGCGGAGGGTGGCCGGCGCATCGGCACCGTCGCGGTCGTCCGCTCGCTCGCACCGCTCGACGCCGCGGTGGGCCAGCTTCTCGGCATCCTCGGCCTCGCGCTGCCGCTCGCCGTCGCCATCGCCGCCATCGGGGGCTATCTGCTCGCGTATCGGGCGCTACGCCCGGTCGAGCAGCTGCGTCGCGCGGCCGAGGACTACGGGGCGAACGATCTGTCTGGCCGACTCGCGCCGCCGGAGCTGCGCGACGACGAGCTCGGACGGCTCGCCCGCACGCTCGACGCGATGCTCGACCGCGTCGCCGCGGCAGTCGAGCAGCAACGACGGTTCACCGGCGACGCCTCACACGAGCTGCGCACGCCGATCGCGACGATCCTGGCGGATGCGAGCCTGAGCCTCGAGCGATCGCGGTCGGCGGAGGACCATCGCGCAACGATCGCCCGTATCGAGTCCGAGGCGGCACGGATGGGCCGCATCGTCGAGGGACTCCTCGTGCTGGCGCGCGCGGATGCGCGCTCAGCTCCGAAGCGCTCAGAGGACGTCGACGTACGCAGCGCGCTGGAGGCGTCGGTGCACCGCGTCGCCCGCGATGCGACGGAACGCGGCGTTCGGATCGAGGCTCGGCTCGACCGCGCACTCGTCGTGGCCGACCGGGACAACGGGCTCGAGCGCGTTTTCGACAACCTGCTCGACAACGCCCTCCGCTACGCGCCTCGCGGGAGCGTCATCGAGATCGAAACGGAGGCTCGGGGCGGAATGGCGCGCGTCACCGTGGCTGACCACGGCCCGGGCATTGCACCGGACGAACGCACGCGCGTGTTCGAGCGATTCCACCGCGGTCCGGGATCGTCCGGGCCCGGCGCGGGCCTCGGCCTCGCGATCGCGAGCGCGATCGTGGAAGCGGACCGCGGTCGGATCTCGGTGGTGGAGACGCCGGGCGGCGGTGCCACGTTCGTCGTCGAGCTGCCGACCGTGGACCGCTGACCGCAAACGAAAGATCCGGGAACCGAGGATAGGGGCGAGCTGGGGCCGGGATTCCGATCGACGACCTCCCTGGGAGGGACGGGCGGTGGCGGCCGAGCGTGAGCATGGCGAGCGCGATGAGCGCCTCGGGCGAGTGGAAGCCGAAGGCCACGCGGGTGATGAGCCGGATCTTCGTGTTGATCGACTAGACCGTCAGCTCACCCACGGAAACGATGGCGGCTACGCTGTCCGCCGATCATGGGGCCGTCGATGGAGCTGCGGAACCTCTGGAACCTGGCCATCCTGTGGAATGCCTCGCTTGGATACGGAGCTCAACACCATTGATGGAAGCGAACGACGCGCGCATCCCCCTTCCCGATCGGGCCACGGCCCGCCTCGAGATGCCCGACGCGCTGCGGCGCGACGTGCGCCTGCTGGCCGACCTCCTCGGGAGCGTGCTCGTCGAGGCTGGCGGTCGAGAGCTCCTCGAGTCGGTCGAGGAACTGCGTCGCGCCGCCATCCTCGCGCGCGGTGACCCGCGCCTTGTCGAGCGATGCGACGCCCTCGTGGAGAAATGGACGCCGGATTGGGCGGAGCTCGTCGCACGCGCGTTCACCTGCTACTTCCATCTCGCCAACCTCGCGGAGGAGCAGCACCGCCAGCGCACGCTCCGGGAGCGCGCGCGCGACGGCAGCCTCCCGGAATCGCTCACCGCGACGGCCGCCGAGTTGCGAGCGGCGGGGGGTGAGGACTCGCTGCGTGCCCGCGTGGAACATCTTTCGATCCACCCCGTCCTCACGGCGCATCCAACCGAGGCCCGGCGCCCAGAGGTCATCGCGGCACTCCGCCGCCTTGGCCGCACACTCGATCGACTCGACGATCCGCAGAGCTCGGAGGCAGAGCGACGCGACGCGCGTCGGACGCTGCTCGAGGACATCGAGACGCTGTGGCGCACCTCGCAGATCCGCGAGGCGCACGTCAGCGTGCGCGATGAGGTCCGCGCGAGCCTCACGGTGCTCGACCAGACGCTCTTTGAGCTGGTGCCGGCGATCTACCGCACGCTCGACACCGCACTCGCGCCGGACAGCGCCGGATGCAGGCCGCCGGTCGCGCCTGCCTTCATCCGCTTCGGGACGTGGGCTGGCGGCGACCGCGACGGGAATCCACACGTCACAGCAGGCGCGACGATCGAGGCGTTCGCCCTGCAGCTCCAGCGCGGTATCGCGGCGATCGAGCGCTCGGCGTCCGCGCTCGTCGACTCGCTCACTGCGGAGCGCGCGGACGCGCCGTATCGCGAACGGCTGCTCGACGTCATCGAGCGGCTCCACGCCACGCGTTCGGGCGGCCCGCGGGCATACGCGAGCGCGGACGAAGTGCTGGCAGAGCTCCGCGCGACACAGCGGTCGCTCGCAGCAATGGGTGCACCGCGCTTTGCCTACGGCAGCCTGCAGCATCTCATCTGGCAGATCGAGACGTTCGGATTCACGCTCGCCGAGCTCGAGATCCGCCAGCACGCACGGGTCCACGCCGTCGCGCTGGCCGAGCTCCGACGCGGTGAGCGCTCGCCGCTCACTGGCGAGGTCCTCGACACGCTGCGCGCGATACGCATGCTGCAGGACCGCCACGGAGTCGAGGCATGCCACCGCTATCTCGTGAGCTTCGCGAGCGACGCACACGACGTCGCAGCTGTGTACGCGCTCGCGGACTATCTCGCGCCTGAGCCCCCGCCCGTCCTCGATGTCGTGCCGCTCTTCGAGACGCTCGAGGACATCCGCCGCGCGCCGCGCGTCCTCGATGAGATCGTCGAGCTCCCACCGGTGCGGCGCCGTCTCGCCGAGACGCGCGGACGCTACGAGGTCATGCTCGGGTACTCCGATTCGGCCAAGGAGAGCGGGCCCGTCGCGGCAACGTTCGCGCTCTACGACGCGCAGGCGGCGCTGGTGGCGTGGGCAGCCCGGCGCGACATCCGGCTCACGATCTTCCATGGTCGCGGCGGCGCGCTCGGGCGGGGGGGCGGTCCGGCGAACCGCGCGATCCTCGCCCAGGCGCCAGGCTCGATGTCGGGCGGCTTCAAGGTCACCGAGCAGGGCGAGGTCGTCTTCGCCCGCTACGGGAACGCCGCGATCGCGCGCCGCCACCTAGAGCAGGTCGCGTCAGCGGTGCTCATCGCATCGGAGCCGCGCGTCGAGGAGCGCGCGGCGCGCGCGGCGGCGCGCTTCGGCTCCCTCGCCGAGCGTCTCGGTGTGACGGCGCGTCGCGCGTACCGGGAACTCATCGACGCAGACGGTTTCTCCCGTTGGTTCGCGCTGATCAGCCCACTGGAGGAGATCGATCGGCTGCGGATCGGATCGCGCCCAGCGCGGCGCGGCGGACGCCGAGCGTTCGAGGACGTCCGCGCGATCCCGTGGGTCTTTGCCTGGGCACAGACGCGCTTGAACCTTCCCGGGTGGTACGGTTTGGGGAGCGCCATCGCCGAGGCGGACATCGGCGACCTGCGCGATGCGTACGCGCAGTGGCCGCTCTTCGCCACCTTGATCGACAACGCCGAGATGAGCCTTGCGAAGACCGACCGCGAGATCGCCATCCGCCATCTCGCCCTCGGCGGGCGGCCCGACCTCACGGCGCTCATCCTGGCCGAGTACGACCGTACGCTCGACGGCGTCCTCGCCGTCCTCCAACGGGACCGCTTGCTCACGACCCGACCCGTGCTGTCCTGGGCCGTCACCGTGCGCAATCCGTACGTCGACGCGCTGTCGCACTTGCAGCTCCGTGCCCTACGTTCGCTGCGCGGCGAGATCGATGGCGACGCACGAGAGCTGAACGAGCGCCTCCTGCTCCTCACGATGAATGGGATCGCCGCGGGCCTGCAGAACACGGGGTGAAGACACATGCGGCTCCTCGCTGTTCTGAGTGGGTCGTGTGACGGACGCAGGGTGGCCGGGGAGGCAAGGGCTGCCGCTGCGGAGGCTCCTCCGTGCGCGAGGTGCGGCAGCTCTTCGAAAAGGCCCTCGGCCTCACGCCCCCGTGGAGGGTCACCCGCTCCGAATTCGATCCCCAGGGCAAGCGCCTCGACCTCTTCCTCGACTTCGAGCGCGGGGCGCGCTTCCGCTGCCCGCACTGCGGCGCCGAGGGCTGCCCCGTGCACGACGCCGAGGACAAGGAGTGGCGGCACCTCAACTTCAGGCAGTACCCGATGTACCGTCACGCCCGCGTCCCGCGCATCCGCGGCGAGCGCGACGGCGTGCGCCAGGTCGCGCTCCCCTGGGCCCGACCCGGCCCGGCGTTCACCCACCTGTTCGAGGCGTGCGTCATGACGTTGGCCGCGGAGATGCCGGTCAAGGGCAGCGCTGACCTCCTGGGCGAGCACGACACCCGGATCTGGCGGCTCGTCCACCACCACGTCGACCAGGCGCGGGCGACGGAGGACTGCTCCGAGGTCGATCACGTCGCGGTGGCTGAGACCAGCCGTCGGCACGGCCACCACGACGCGTCGCAGTTCTGCGACCTGGGGCGCTCGAAGCTGCTCTTCGCCACGACGGGCAAGGACGCCGCGACGTTCGCCCGCTTCAAGGAAGATCTCGTCGCCCACGGCGGCGACCCGAACAAGCTCGTCGAGCTGTGCGTGGACATGTCTCCCGCGTTCACCTGAAGGGCAGGCCGCGTAAGCGCCCGACCTTCCGCGAGGCTGTGCTCATGCACGCGGTCGGGCGGCTCGCGCTCCTTCCCCACGTGCGCAACGTGCAGGTGTCCTGGGTGAAGATGGGGCGGGACAGCGCCGCGGCCTGCCTCGAGGCGGGGTGCAACGACCTCGGGGGCACGTTGATGAACGAGAGCATCACCCGCGCCGCGGGCGGCGGGCTCGGCCAGGAGCTCGGACCCGAAGACATGGAGGCGCTTATCCGCTCGCTCGGGCGCCGGCCCAAGCAGCGCACCACGCTCTACGCCGAGGTGCCCGAGGAGCGGCAGGGGGCCTCGTTCGGCGCGCTGCCGCTCGCCCCCGTGGTGCAGACGCCCGCGGGTAAGTACGCGCGCGGTCTCTCCCTAGAAGCTGCCAGCCCCCTACTGCGTGATCGCGCAGGGCATCATCACTCGCCGACGAGCGATACGAGCATCCCCGCGGCGAGCAGCGCTCCGAAGAGCAGGTGCAGGCGGGCCGTGTCGCGCAGCGCGGCATTCAGCGCACGGCCCGTGCGGTGCGACACGACATCGCCGACGCCGATGGCGAGCGGAAGGGTGAGGAGCGGCGCGAGCGCGCCGGCCGGCAGCACGCCGAGCAGCCACCCCAGCGGCGGCGCGAGATACGCGACGGCGAGCAGGATCGAATACCAGACGCCCGTACCGGTAGGACCAAGGCGCACCGCGAGGGTGCGCTTCCCCGCCGCGCGGTCCTGTTCGATGTCGCGCAGGTCGTTCACGGTGAGGATCGCCGTCACCATCGCGCCCACCGGGAGCGCGGCCCACAGCGCGACGGCGCTCACCATTCCGGAGTGGAGCCAGTCGAGCGCGGTGACCGGGATCAGGCCCATGAACACGAAGACCGCGAGCTCTCCGAGCCCGCGGTATCCGAGCGGGTAGGGCCCGCCCGTATAGGCGATGCCGATCGCGATCGCGGCGAGCCCGATGACCAGGATCGGCGGGCCGCCGACGAAAATGAGGTAGAGGCCGGCGAGCGCCGCGAGCGCGAAGGCCGTGGCCGTCGCGACGGCCATCGCGCGGGGGCTCGCGACTCCGGAGGCGACGGCGCGCGGCGGACCGAGACGCTCGGGACCATCCGCGCCGCGCAGCCCATCGAAGAGGTCGTTCGCGTAGTTCGTGCCGATCTGGATGAGCAGCGATGCGACCAGGGCCGCGACGAACACGCCGCCGTCGAAGTGCCCGCGCGACGCGGGGACGGCAGAACCCACGAGCACGGGAACGATCGCAGCGGAAAGCGTCGGTGGACGGGCCGCCCACACCCAGACACGCCAGTTCATTCGCTCGCCATCTTAGTAGACCGACGCGTCGGTCTAGGATATGGACATCGTGAGCGAGACCGCCGCCAGTGAGGTCAGCGACCGGCGCGAGCGTCCGGAGACGCGCGAGCGGATCCTGTCGGCGGCGGCGGACGTCTTCGCCGAGAAGGGCTTCCGCCAGAGTGCCGTCGACGACATCGTCGCGCGATCGGCCACCTCCAAGGGCTCCTTCTATCACTTCTTTCGGAGCAAGGAGGGGATCTTCCTCGCGCTCCTCGACCGCTTCGGCGCGGTGCTCCTCGGGCGCGTGGAGCGCGATGTCGCGCGGTCGTCGGGCGCGCTCGACCGCGTGGACGCTGCGCTCGCCGCGGCGTTCGCGGTGCTCGAGGAACACCGCACGCTCGCGCGCATCGTCGTCATGGAGGCTCCGGCGCTCGGTCACGGATTCGATCCCCGGCTCTTCGAGCTGCACCGCCGCCTCGCCTCCTTCATCGCCGGCCGTCTCGACGACGCGGTGCGCGACGGCTCGATCGCGCCGATCGACACGGAGCTCGCGGCGTACGCCTGGCTCGGCGCGATCCACGAGCTCGTGCTGCGGTGGCTCCACACCGGCAGACCGGATCCGCTGACCGCGGCGGTGCCCGAGTTGCGCGCGCTGTTGTTGCGCAGCGTGGGGGCACGAGCGTGAGCGACGCGGTCGCGCTGCGCGAGGACCTCGTGAGCGCGCTACGGCTCGCCCGCCGCGAAGCTCGAGCGGACGACCTGGTGAGCGCCACGATCGCCCTCTGGCAGTGCGATGCGACGGCGGCGTTCCGTGCCGTCCGCGCAGCAGGTCACAACGCCGCGCTGTGGCTGCGCCCCGCCGACGGGATGGCGCGCCTTGCGGCCGGAGATGCGGCGACGCTGACCGCCAGCGGCGCCGATCGGATCGTCGCGCTGCGCCGCGGATGGTCGGATCTGCGTGCGGGCGCGGCAGGTGCGACCGGCCTGCGCGCGTTCGTCGGCTTCTCGTTCGACGAGCGGATCGTGCCGGCACCAGGACCCGTCTGGACGGACTTCCCTCGAGCGCTGCTCGTGGTCCCGCGCCTGCTCGTCGAATGGAAGGATGGCCGAGCGGTCGCGCGCGCCGCGGCTCGGGCGGATGACGCGTCGGCGGACGAAGACCTCGCCCGCATCGGGGCCACGCTGGCGGCCGCGTCGAGCAGCGCCGACCCTGAACCGAGCCGGGCCGAGCGGACCGGTGAGCTGCCCGCGCGTGACGTGTGGCGCGCGCAGGTCGCGCGCGCGCGCGACGAGATCCGTCGCGGAGAGCTCGAGAAGATCGTGCTCGCGCGCGCGGTGCGCCTGCGCGTGCGTGCAGATGCGGCGGAGGCGACACTCGCGATCCTGGCGCGGCGCAGTCCCGGCTGCACGGTGTACGCCGTCGCTCGCGGCCACTCGCTGCTGCTCGGCGCGACTCCGGAATCGCTCGTGTCGCTGGACAGCGGGACCGCCCGCGTGAGCTGCGTCGCCGGCACCGCACCACGGGTAGACGAGGACCATGACGCGGCCGCCGCGCTCGCGCTCGTGCGGAGCGAGAAGGATCAGCGGGAGCACGAGCTCGTCGCGCGTGCGGCGCGCGCCGCGCTCGAGAGCTGTTGCGACGCGGTCAGGGCGAGCGGACCCCCGCGTCTCATGGCCCTCGCGACGCTCTGGCACCTCGCGTCCGAGGTGCGCGGCACCGCGCGGCCAGGCATCGAGCTCCTCGATCTCGCGGCGGCGCTGCATCCGACTCCCGCTGTCTGCGGAGCGCCCCGCGCCGCGGCAATGCGCGCGCTCGCCGAGCGCGAGCCATTCGATCGCGGCTGGTACGGCGGCGCGCTCGGCTGGATCGACGAGCGAGGCGATGGCGAGCTCGTCGTGGCGCTTCGCGGCGCGCTCGCGAGAGCGCACGAGGCCTGGCTCTTCGCGGGATGCGGGATCGTCGCGGGCTCCGATCCGGACGCGGAGCTCGCCGAGTCCGACGCGAAGCTGGTCCCGATGCTCGATGCGCTCGGTGCGCGGTGAGATCGGATCCCGTGGCGACCGCCCGCGCCGTCGCCGCGCTGATCGGCGCGCTGGCGGCCGGCGGGGTGCGGGACGCGTGCCTTGCGCCGGGATCGCGGTCCGCGCCCCTCGCGATCGCGCTGGAGCGTCATCCAGCCATCCGCGTCTGGCCCCACCTCGACGAGCGCTCCGCCGCGTTCTTCGGGCTCGGTCTGGCTCGCGCCACTCGCGCCCCGGTCGTGCTGCTCGCCACGTCGGGCACAGCGGCCGCGAACTTCCTCCCGGCCGTCGTCGAGGCTCGCCAGGCCCGCGTGCCGCTCGTCGTCATCACCGCGGACCGCCCGCCGGAGCTGCGCGACGCCGGCGCGCCGCAGACCATCGACCAGCAGGGCCTGTACGGCACCTACGTGAAGTGGACGCACGAGCTCGCGATCGTGGACGACGACGCGGAAGGTGAAGGATACGTGCGAAGCGTCGCACTGCGCGCGATCGCCGACGCCACCAGCGCGCCCGCGGGTCCGGTGCACCTCAACGTGCCGCTGCGCGAGCCGCTCGTCCCCGATCCGGACACGCTGCCTCCGGTCCGCGTATTTGGCGAGGTGCGACTGCGCGCGGCACCGCGACCGCCGGACGAGGACGCCGTCGCGGCGCTCGCCGCGGACTGTGCCCACGCCGAGCGGGGGCTCATCGTCTGCGGGCCGCAGGACGACCCGCGGCTGCCGGCCACGCTCGTGCGGCTCGCGCGGATCACCGGCTTCCCGGTCATCGCCGATCCGCTATCGCTCGCGCGCTTCGGCCCGCACGACCGCTCGCTCGTCATCGACCGCTACGACGCGCTCCTGCGCGCCGAGGCGATCGCGAGCGCGTTCGCGCCGGACATCGTCCTGCGCATCGGCGATACCCCGACCTCCAAGCCGCTGCTGGACTACCTCGCGCGGCACGCCCGCGCGCGCCAGGTGCTGATCCCGGGCGACGCGCGGTGGAACGATCCCACCTTCGTCGCGCGGGACCTGGTCTCCGGCGACCTGCGCCTGTCCTGCGACGCGCTCGCCGCTGCGCTTGGCGCGCGGTCCGGCGTCGCGAGCGAGTGGAGCGAGCGCTGGCGCGACGCCGACCGGCGCGCGGGCGACGCGCTGGACGCGTGGCTCGACGGCCTCGACGAGCCCTTCGAGGGACGGGCGATCGCGCAGCTCGCGGCGCGGATCCCCGACGGCGCGACGCTCGTAGCGGGCAACAGCATGCCGGTGCGCGATCTCGATGCGTTCGCGCGCGGCTCCGCCCGCGCGCTGCGCGTGTTGGGCAACCGCGGCGCGAGCGGCATCGACGGCGTACTCTCCACCGCGCTCGGGATCTCGGCGGGGTCAGCCGGACCGGTCGCGCTCGCGATCGGCGACGTCTCCTTCGTCCACGACCTCGGCGGACTTGTCGCCGCGCGCGCACACGGTCTGCGCGCCACGATCCTCCTCGTGAACAACGATGGCGGAGGGATCTTCTCCTTCTTGCCGGTCGCGCGGCACCGCGCGCAGTTCGAGCGCCTCTTCAGCACGCCCCACGGTCTCGATCTCTCGCACGTGCGCGATCTGTTCGGCGTCGGCTTCGCCCGCGCGCGCGACGCGCACGAGCTGCCGGAGCTGCTGGACGCGGCGTTCGCGGCCGACGGCGTCAGCATCGTCGAGGTGCGTACCGAGCGCGAACGCAACGTGGCCCTGCATCGCGCGGCCTGGGAAGCCGTGGCGCGGGCCGCGGAGTCCGTGCTCGCGTGATGGTCCACGTCGCCGGGGATCTCGCGCTGCACGTCGAGGCGCGCGGCAGCGGTGAGGCCACCCTGCTGCTGCACGGATTCACCGAGTCAGGGCGCGCGTGGAATCCACTCGTCGCAGCCCTCCGCGGCTCGCTCCACACGGTCACGGTCGACCTCATCGGACACGGTCGCAGCGGCGCGCCCGACGACGCGGCTCGCTACGCGATGGAGCGCGTCCCTGGGGATCTCTGTTCCGTGCTCGACGCGCTCGGCATCGCGCGGGCGCATCTGGTGGGTTACTCGCTCGGCGGACGCGTCGCGCTGCGCACCGTCCTCGACGCGCCCGGGCGCGTCGGCGCGCTCATCCTGGTGAGCGCCTCGGCCGGGATCGCCGATCCGGCCGAGCGGCGGATGCGGCGCACGAGCGACCTCGCGTTCGCCGAGCGCATCGAACGCGAGGGGACCCGGCGCTTCGTGGACGAGTGGGAGTCGTTGGAGCTCTTCGCGTCGGAGCGCGCGCTTCCCGCCGCGCGCCGCGCGGCGCTCCGCCGCGAGCGGCTCGCACAGCGGCCGCGTGGCCTCGCCAACAGCCTCCACGGCATGGGGCAGGGCGCGATGGAGCCGCTGTGGGATCGTCTGGGCGAGATCCGCGCGCCGGTGCTCGTGGTGACGGGCGCACAAGATGCGCGCTACGGTGCCCTCGCCGCGGACCTCGTGTCGCGCATCGCCGGCGCGCGCCACGTCGCCCTGCCCGAGACCGGTCACGCCGTGCATCGCGAGCGTCCGCCCGAGCTGGCGGCGCTCATCGCCGAGTTCCTGCGCGCCGCTCCGGCCGCGCGCGCGATCGCGACCGAGATCACGACCACGACGGAGGCACGGATATGACGACGCAGTGGCAGCGAGCGCGTGAATGGAGCGACGTCCGCTACGACATCGCGGGCGGTATCGCGAAGGTGATCATCGACCGCCCGGAGGTGCGCAACGCCTTCCGACCGCGGACGGTCGCGCAGCTCATCGAGGCGTTCACCCTCGCGCGTGACGATCCGGACATCGGCGTCGTGATCCTGACCGGCGCCGGGGGCGAAGCGTTCTGCGCCGGCGGCGACCAGCGGGTGCGCACGTCCGGCGGGTACGCCGACGAGCAGGGCACGCCGCGCCTCAACGTCCTCGACCTCCAGCGTCTCATCCGCGTCATCCCCAAGCCGGTGATCGCCATGGTCGCGGGTTTCGCGATCGGCGGCGGCCACGTGCTCCACGTCGTCTGCGATCTCACGATCGCCGCGGAGAACGCGGTGTTCGGCCAGACCGGACCGCGCGTGGGCAGCTTCGACGGCGGGTACGGCGCGGGGTACCTCGCGCGCATCGTCGGCCACAAAAAAGCGCGCGAGATTTGGTACCTCTGCCGCCAGTACACCGCGCAGGAGGCTCTCGCGATGGGTCTGGTGAACGCGGTCGTCCCGCTCGAGCGCCTCGAAGAGGAGACGGTGCGCTGGGCGACGGAGATCCTCGACAACAGCCCCACGGCGATCCGCTTCCTGAAGGCCGCGTTCAACGCCGAGAGCGACGGGCTCGCCGGCCTCCAGCAGCTCGCCGGCGATGCCACGCTCCTCTTCTATCTCTCCGAGGAGGCGCGCGAGGGACGCGATGCGTTCGTCGAGAAGCGCCGTCCGGACTTCCGCCGGTTCCGCCGCTTCCCGTGAGCGCGCGGCTCGTCCCCGATCCGCTCGCCCGCGCGGCCGCGCTCGCAGCCGATCGCCCGGCACTCCTCGGCGAGGGCGGACCCCTTTCCTATGCCGTCCTCGAGGCCGCGGCCTCGCGCGCCGCGGCGACCCTGCGCGTGTTCGGCGTCCGCCCGGGCGAGCGCGTCGCGCTGCTCGCGCGCAACGGCGCCGACGCGGTCGTTGCCGTGCACGCCGCACGGCGCGCGCGCGCCGTGCTCGTGCCGCTGCATCCGCGCCACACCACAGCGGAGCTGGTGTTCACCCTGCGCGATTCAGGCGCGCGCCTCCTGCTCCACGACGAGGCTTCCGCCGCCAGCGCGCGCGCCGCGAGCGGCGAGATCGACGGCCTCGCAGTCGTCGCGCTCGGCACGCTCGCCGACGCGCGAGCACGACGGGGGCCCGTGCCAGCGGTGCGACTCGCCGACGCGCAGGGCATCGTGTACACGTCAGGGACGAGCGCGCTGCCGAAGGGCGTCGTGCTGACGCACGCGAACCACTGGTGGAGCGCGGTCGGATCTGCGCTCCGGCTCGGCACACGCGACGACGACGTCTGGCTGCTCGCGCTGCCGCTCGCGCACATCGGCGGGCTCGCGATCGTCCACCGCGCGGCGCTCTCCGCCGCGCCGATCGTGCTTCTTCCGTCCTTCGACCCAACGGCCGCGAACGCGGCGATCGACGAGCGCGGCGCGAGCCTCGTCTCCGTGGTCGCCGACAGTCTGCGGCGGATGCTCGACGCACGCGGCGGTCGGCCCTTCCCGCCCAGCCTGCGGCGAGTGCTCCTTGGCGGCGGTCCCGCGCCGCGATCGCTCTTGGACGACTGCCGGCGGGAGCGTATCCCGGTCGCGTGCACCTACGGTCTCACCGAAGCCGCGTCGCAGGTCGCGACGCAGGCTGATAGCGCGGTCCCGGATGCGTCCTGCGGGCCGCCGCTCGCGGTGACGGAGGTGCGCATCGAGCGCGATGGCGCGAGCGCGCGGCCGGGGGCGGAGGGCGAGATCCTGGTGCGCGGGCCCACGGTCATGGCCGGCTACCACGCGCGCCCTGAGGAGAGCGCGCGCGCCCTGGATCGCGGGTGGCTGCGCACAGGCGACCTCGGCGTGCTCGACGAGCGCGGCGAGCTCCACGTCACCGGCCGGCGCGACCTGCTCATCGTCTCGGGCGGCGAGAACGTGTCACCGGCCGAGGTCGAGCGCGCACTCCTCGATCACGACGCCGTCGCGGAGGCGCTCGTGCGCGGCGCGCCACACGAGCGCTGGGGCACGGTGCCCGTCGCCCAGGTCACGCTGCGTCCCGGCGCGACCGCTCGCGCGGAGGATCTCGCCGCGCACTGCCGCGGACTGCTCGCGTCGTTCAAGGTCCCGGCGCGCATCGAGATCGTGCCTGAGCTCCCGCGCGGTCCGTCGGGGAAGCCGCTGCGCAGAGCGGCCGAGGCGGATGGGTCTCGGTGAGCGCATCGACGCCGCGCTCACCCGCGGGGTTCTCGGGAGGCGACGAACCGGAGGATCTCCTCCGCGAAGAGCTCGGGTGCGCCGTACATCGCCGCGTGCCGCTGGCCCGCAAGAAGCACGAGCTCGCTCTGGGGGATCGCGTCGCGGATCTTCTGGACGGTGGCCCTCATCGCCGCGTCGCTCGCGCCGCCGAGAAGGAGCAGTACCGGCATACGCAGGCGTGAGAACCGCTCCGGTCGCGGCTCATATGCCGCGAGCGCACGCGGCTCGGGGCCGAGCGCGAGCGCGTTGTCGCGCATCAGCGACCACACCGGACGCGTTCGCAGCGCGGCGAAGCGCTCCTGACGCCTGACGCGGCAATACTCCACTCACGCCGGAGCGGCCCTCGGTACCGCGAGCCACCGGTACGAAGGCAACGGAAAACCACCTTCAACCAAGGAGCGAGGCGCGATCTGCGGGCGCGGTGAGCGCGAAGCGCAGCGGCCACGGCAGGTGCGCTACGCGATCGGTGTGCCGGTAGAGGTCGAAGTCCGAGAAGAAGTCCTCGCGGTAGTCGGCGAGTTCGGCCGCGAGTGCGTCGATCGCACTCTCGACCGAGTCGCCCCACGCGACGAGGCCAAACTGCAGCAGCGTCGCGACGACCGAATCCGAGACGGTTAGCCGCGCGTCGAAGCGTCAGGCGGCGAGCGCCGCCAGCATGTCGACGAGGGGCAGGACGAGATACGACCTGAGCCGACGGGAAGACTCGAACTGCCGACCGGCGGTTTACGAATGCGCTCGATCCGGTGCGCTGGCGTGTCAGGAGGTTTCCACGCTCTGACTTCGTTGTCCAGGTGTTTCAGCTCATAGCCATACGTGTCCGGGCATGGTGGTCAAAATGGTGGTCAGCTACGAGGGCTCGGACCAATCGATACGGTCAGGTCTATTTGCCACCTTGCCCGAGCAACTGTTTCTCATTGTCTCCCGGTCCTGGCCCGAGTCGAGCGAGTGGCCGAGAAGGTCCGCACCTTTGGAGCGCGGCGGCCCGGTGCAATTGGAACCGTCGGAAGTCACGTCAGCCAGAGCTTGCCATGGTGTCTGCTCCGCGGGCTCTCGCCGTTTTCGCCCCGCGCCGGGTCTGCGATCGGATCACGTCCAGCAGAGCCGGCAGCGCGGGGTTGCGGTCGTTGCGGCTCCACGCGACGCCGATAGACACCCAGGCCGTCGGGTCGTCCAAGACACGAGTGACGACGTGCCTGCCCGCGATGGGCTTGAGCGACTCGACGGCTATTGTGACCCCGACGCCGGCGGCGACGAGGGCGAGGACCGTCTGCAGTTCCGTCGCTTCCTGGACGATGTCCGGCGAGAACCCGTGCGACAGGCAGATGCCGAGAACCTTGTCGAAGAGGTCCGGCGAGATCCGCCGCGGTGTGTAGGCGAAGCGCTCGTGGCGGAGCTGCGCAACCGCGACGCGACCCTCACGCGTGAGCGGGTGGCCGCGCGGGAGGTACAGGACCAACCGCTCCTTCCGGATCTCTTCGAACGTCAGGGCCGGGCCCATCGGAACGAGGCGCAGGATGCCTAGATCGATGTCGCCGCGCTCGAGCGCCGCCGGCTGCTCCGTCGAGACCATCCCGGTCAGCACGATCGTGACATCCGGGTAGGCCTCACGGAACCGCCGGACGACGATCGGCAGCAGCCAGTGCACCGACGCCTCGATGAACCCCACCCGCAGAGTTCCAGTCCGGCCGCCGTGCGCGGACTGCGCGAGCGCCTGCGCGGTCCGTGCTTGCGCGAGGGTTCGCCGGCCCTCCTCGAGCAGGACCCGCCCCGCCGCGGTCAGCTCCACGCGCCGCCGGGTCCGGAGCAAGAGCTGCACGTCGAGCTCGCGCTCGATGCGCTTCAGGACCTGGCTGAGCCGGGGCTGCGACATGCCGAGACGGCCGGCGGCCCGCGTGAAATGGAGCTCCTCCGCGAGGACGACGAACGCCTCAAGCTGCCGCAACTCCAGCATCTGATAAGCCGAAAGCATAAGTGATAGTGAAGTTATCTATTGGACAGTGGGTAGCCCCCGAGGCATTACATGCCTGCCCGCGACCGGGCGCGCCCGGGACGCGAGGAGCACGGTGACGGAGGGGAAGACCGCCATGGCAGAGCGCAGGCGCAATCCTTCGGACAGGACGCGGCGTGAGTTCATCCAGGGGGTCGGGCTCGGCGGCCTGGCGCTCGTCCTCGGCGGCCCGCTCGCCGCGGCGTGCGCCCCGGGCACGGGCGGCGTCGGCGGGGATTCGAGCCCAAAGAAGGGCGGATCGTTCATCGTCGCGATGGACGCCGACGCGCCGAACCTCAACCCGATGACGAGCCAGGTGCTCCAGACCTTCTATCCGAGCAACCAGATCTTCGACACGCTCGTGAAGTACGACAAGGACTTCCAGCCCATCCCCTGGCTGGCACGTTCGTGGAAGATCTCACCGGACGGGAAGACGTTCGAGTTCACACTGGCACAGGGCGTGAAGTGGCACGACGGCAAGCCGTTCTCCTCGGACGACATCCGCTACACCTTCGAGGAGGCGGGCCCCAAGTACTCCAATACGTACACGCTTGTGATGAAGGACCTCGAGTCAATCGACGCGCCGGAGGGGAAGGTCGTCTTCCACTTCCGCCAGCCGGTGGGCGCTCTCATGGCGTATCTCGGCGACCCCAACTTCAACATCCTGCCGAAGCACATCTACTCGGGCACCGACCCCAGGACGAACAACGCCAACTCGGAACCCGTAGGGACTGGCCCGTTCATGTTCAAGGAGTGGGCACGCGGCGACCACCTGACGCTCGCGCGAAACTCGAGCTACTGGCAGAAGGACCTGCCGTATCTCGACGAGATCGTGTTCCGCACGATCCCGAACGCGGCCGCTGCGGTCGCCGCGCTCCAGCAGGGCGACATCAGCTTCCTGCTCACACGGATCCCGCCGGTCGATGCGCAGCGGCTCAAGAGCGTCTCCGGCATCACGACGCTCTCACCGTCCGTGCTCGCGCGCACGCTCGACCTGTGGCCGAACCTCCGCAATGCGCCGCTGCGCGACCTCAAGGTCCGCCAGGCGATCAACATCGCCGTGGACAGGCCGCGGATGGTGCAGAGCATCGCGTTCGACCAGACCGTCACCGCGCGCGGGCCCATCGGCACCACGTCGCCGTACTTCGACAGCTCGCTCCCCGAGCTGAAGCGCGACGTCCAGAAGGCGAACGATCTGCTCGATGCCGCCGGCTACCGCCGCGCCGGCAGCGGGACGCGGTTCCCGCTCAATCTGCGGGTGGTCGCGAGCGTCGATCAGTTCGCGAAGACGGCGCAGATCGTGAAGGAGAACCTCGCCGACGTCGGCATTGACGTCACCATCGTCGCCGCGGAGACGACGACGACGCTCGACGCGATCTTCAAGCGCTGGGACTTCGATCTCGCGATCTACTCCATGCCGCTCGGTCCGGAGCCTAGCCTCCAGCTTCCCGCGTGGCTCGGAACGACCGGGATCAACCGCGCATACTTCTCGAACGCCCAGGGCTATTCGAACGACACCGTGGACTCGCTCACCGCGCAGGCGCAGCGCACCGTCGAGCGCAAGGACCGGATGGATCTGTACAAGAAGATCCAGCAGCAGATCATGGCGGACCTGCCGCTCATCCCGCTGTGGGAGCCGATCTTCATCAGCGGATACCGCAACGAGTTCCGCAACGCCTTCACGGCGCCGGACGACCGCTACCTGAACTGGACGGAGACCTGGAAGGGCGCGTAGCCGTCCGCGAGGATCGGGCGCGCTGATGTCGGGGCTGGGCTGGTACCTCGCCCGCCGAGTGGTGTGGGCGGCCGTCGTGTGCGTCACGGCGGTCGTCCTCACCTTCTTCCTCATCCACCTCGCACCCGGCGATCCCATCGGCATCCTTGCGGGCGAACGCTCGACGCCGGAGTACCAGGCGCTACTCCGCGCGCAGCTCGGGCTCGACCAGCCGCTCCCGGTCCAGCTCCTCCGGTACCTCGAGCGGCTCTCGCGCGGCGATCTCGGCTACTCGTTCACGTACCAGGCGCCGGTCGCGACAGTGATGGCCAGCCGGCTACCCCCGACGCTCCTGCTCATGGGAACCTCGCTCGCCGTCGCGATGGTCGTCGGCGTGTGGATCGGCGTCCGCACGGCGGTCGGGCGGGGTCGGCCGGGGTGGAGCCTCGTCACGGTCGCCTCGCTCGTCGGCTACAGCGTCCCGGCCTTCTGGCTGGGCCAGATCCTCATCCTGCTCTTCGGCGTCATGCTCGGCTGGTTCCCGATCCTCGGCATGACCTCTCGGATCGGCGCCACCGGCATCGCGTACGTCGCCGACATCGCCTGGCACCTCGTGCTGCCGGCCCTCACGCTGGGCCTCATCGAGATCGCGCTCATCTCACGGCTCACGCGGGCCGCGATGATCGAGGTGCTCGCTCAGGACTACATCGTCGCCGCCAGAGGAAAGGGGCTCGCGCCGAGGCGGGTCACGTACCGGCACGCGCTCCGGAACGCGCTGCTGCCGGTGATCACCGTCTTTGGGCTCGAGCTCGGCTGGCTCGTCGCCGGCTTCGTCGTCGTCGAAACGGTCTTCGGCTGGCCCGGTCTCGGCCGGCTCACCTTCGACGCCATCAGTGCTCGCGACTACCCCGTGATCACCGGGCTGTTCATCCTCGTCACCTCCACGGTCGTCGTGGCGAACCTGCTCACCGATCTGCTCTACACGGTCGTCGATCCGAGGATCCGCTATGGCTGAGACGGTCGTCCTCGGAGTCGACACGCGCCGGCCGCGCCTCGTCGTCGCGCGCGCGTTCGCCGAGAGCCCGGCGGCGATCGTCGGACTCTCTCTCCTGGTCACGCTCGTCCTCGCGGCGGTCTTCGCGCCGCTCCTGACGCCGTACGACCCGCTGCGCGGGACCGGCCTGCCACTGCGGCCGCCCGGCCCCGTGCATCCAATGGGGACGGACGACCTGGGCCGGGACGTGCTCGCGCAGGTGCTCTACGGCGCGCGCGTGTCGCTGCTCATCGGCGTGACCGCGTCGGCGATCGCGCTCGCCATCGGGCTCGTCGCGGGCTCCCTCTCGGGATACTTCGGCGGTCTCGTGGACGACGTGACCATGCGCGTCACCGAGCTGTTCCAGGTGATCCCGCGGGTCTTCCTCGCGATCCTCCTCGTCGCGCTTTTCGGCCAGCACGTCACGGTCGCCGCCGTCGCGATCGGCGTCCTCAGCTGGCCGCCTTCGGCGCGCGTGCTGCGCGCGGAGTTCCTCGCGCGGCGCGAGGCTGAGTACGTCCTCGCCGCCCGGGTCGTCGGCGCGTCCGCGCTCCACCAGATCGTCCGCGAGATCCTGCCGAACGCCGTGTCGCCGATGATCGTGATCGCGTCGCTCAACGTCGGCAGCGCGATCCTGCTCGAGGCCGGGCTCGCGTTCCTCGGGCTCTCCGATCCGAACGTTCCGAGCCTGGGACGGATCCTCCAGGAGTCGGTGCAGTTCCTCTACGCCGGCTGGTGGATGAGCCTCTTCCCCGGCCTGGTGGTCGCGCTGCTCGTGGTCGCGATGAACCTCGTGGGCGACGGGCTCAACGACGTGCTGAACCCGAGGCTCCGCCGATGAGCGCGGATGGCACGGTCCTCGCCGTCGAGGGCCTCCGCGTCGAGTACCCGTCCGGCGACGGGTCCCTCGTCGCGGTCGACGGCATCGACTTCGAGGTCGCAGCCGGCGAGCGCGTCGGCATCGTCGGCGAGTCGGGTAGCGGCAAGTCGAGCGCGGCGTTCGCGATCGCGGGGCTGCTCTCCCCGCCCGGTCGGATCAGCGCGGGCCATATCCGCTTCGAGGACGTCGACCTCGTCACGCTCGACGAGGCGGAACGTGAGCGCATGCGCGGCGTGCGGCTCTCGATGGTGTACCAGGACCCGTTCACGTTCCTCAATCCGGTCCTGCGCGTCGGCGATCAGGTCGCCGAGGTCCTAACCGCGCACGGACGCGCGTCGGCGCGCGAGGCACGGGCGCGGACCGAGGAGCTGTTCGAGCAGCTCGGCCTCACGCCCGGGCGGCAATTCGCGCGGAAATACCCGCACCAGCTCTCGGGCGGGCAGCGCCAGCGCGTCGTGATCGCGATGGCCGTGATCGCGCGGCCCGGTCTGCTCATCGCCGACGAGCCGACGACCGCGCTCGACGTCACGGTGCAGGCGCAGATCCTGACGCTCCTCTCGCGGACCGTCCGCCGGCTCGGCTCCTCGCTGCTCCTCATCAGCCATGACCTCTCGGTGATCCGGCTCATGTGCGAGCGCGTCTACGTCATGTACGCCGGGCTCTTCGTCGAGTCGGGCCGCACGGAGCGGATCTTCCGCGCCCCGAGGCATCCCTACACACAGGCGCTGCTGCGCGCGAGCAGCCGAGTTCTCGACGAGCAGCGCCGGTTCCCGACGATCCCGGGGGTCCCGCCGGACCGCAGGTACCCGCCGACCGGATGCCGCTTCGCGGAGCGGTGCGCCTACCGCTTCGAGCGCTGCGCGGAGGCGCCACCGCTCCTGTCCGTCGCGGAGGGCGGACGGGCGGCCTGCTGGCTCGAGGCGCCACGATGACGGTGCTCGAGCTCGATCGCGTGACCAAGGCGTACGTGTCGGGCGGCCTCCTCGAGCGCTCCCGCTCGACAATCCTGGCGCTCGATGCCGTCTCGCTCGCGATGGACGCGGGTGAGACGCTGGGCCTGGTCGGCGAGAGCGGCTCCGGCAAGAGCACCATCGCGAGGATCGCGACCGGCCTGCTCAGGCCGACCGCCGGCTCCGTCGTCACGTTGGGCCAGCGTGTCGACGGCAGGCCTGAGCGCGGTCTTCGGACACTCCGCGGCCGGCTCGGTTTCGTGTTTCAGGATCCCTACGCCTCGCTGAACCCGCGGCACCGCCTCGGCGAGACGCTGTCTCTGCCGTTCCGCGTGCACCGACCGCTCGACAGAGACGCGCGACGCGCCGAGATCATCCGCCTGCTGGAGCGGGTCGGCCTCACACCGGCGGCGGCGTTCATCGATAAGCTCCCGCACCAGCTCTCGGGGGGCCAGCGGCAGCGCGTCGCGATCGCGCGCGCGATCGCGCTGCGTCCGGAGCTGCTCATCGCCGACGAGCCAGTCTCGTCGCTCGACGTGTCCGTGGCCGGCCAGATCCTCAACCTCCTGCGCGACGTGCAGCGGGAGATCGGATCGAGCGTGCTGCTCATCAGTCACGACCTCGGCCTCGTCCGCGCGATGTGCGACCGCGTCGTCGTGATCCACCGTGGCCGCATCGTCGAGACCGGCGCGACGGAGGCGGTCTTCAGCGCACCTTCCCACGCCGTCACCCGACAGCTGCTCGACAGCATGCCGGAGCGGCTCGCCGCCCGAGATCTTCACGAGGAGACAGGAACGTGACCACCATCGATACGTCGCAGGCACTGACCGAGCGCGCGGCGCGGGTGGTCGACCTCGCGGTCGGCGAGAACGTCGATCGGCTCGCGACGCTGGACATGCGCGGTGACGGCGTGCTCCGGATCATCTACGAGACGGCGCGGTCGAAGCAGGGCGAGCCGCTCACGCTCGCCGCGGCGCGGGCGCTCCACCAGCGCCTTCAGGAGCGGCAGCGCGTGCTCATGCTCACCGGGTTCCTGAGCCCGAAGCCGTACCCGGAGACCGACGGGCTCACGGGAAGCGCCGTGCTCGCCGCCGCGCTCGAGCGCGCCTGCGGCGCGCTGCCGGTGTTCGTCTGCGAGCCGGAGGTGGTCGCGGCGCTCGCCGCGGCGCTCCGCGGGGCCGGACTCAACGTCGCGCCCGACCTCGACGCGGCCCCCGATGACCCGCACGCCGCGGTCGTCATCCCGTTCCAGGGCGACCGCGCGTCAGCGCCGGCGCGCGCGGCGACGCTCGCGCGGACGATCGCGCCCGCCGCCTGCGTCGCGGTCGAGCGTCCCGGGGCGAACGAGAAGGGCGAGTACCACTACGCGATGGGCAAGAACGTCACGGCGGAGATCGCGCCGCTCGACTTCCTCTACCAGGAGGTGGCCAGCGCCGGCGCGCTCACCGTGGGCGTCGGCGACTTCGGCAACGAGCTGGGTATGGGCGCGGTGTACGACGTCGTGCGCGCCGAGACGCCAGCCGGCGCGACGTGCGGCTGCGGCTGCGGCGGCGGGACCGCGTGTCCGACGCCGGCCGACGTCACCGTCACCACGAGCACCTCCGACTGGGGCGCCTACGGCATCGCGGCCTGTCTCTCATACCTCACGCACGACCCGGCGGTGCTCATCAGCGGCGCGGCCTACCGGCGCGTCATGGACGGCGCCGTCGCCGCGGGTGCGATCGACGGGCCGACCCGCTACGCGGTCCCGTTCGTCGACGGCATCGACGACGCCTTCAACAGCCGCCTCATCGAGACGATGCGCGACGTCGTCCGATATCCGACCCGCGCCGCGACGCACAGTCCGATCCGTCTCTTCCGCGCAGCGCGCCGATCCGAGGGAGGATGAAGTTGGATCTCCAGCAGGTCTACCGGCACATCGACGACCATCTCGACGAAAGCATCGCCGCGCTCCAGCGCTACGTGCGGCTCCCCAGCGTCAGCGTCGACGGCACGGGGATGCGCGAGTGCGCCGAGCACGTCGCTGATCGCTACCGCGCGCTCGGCTGTCACGAGGTCGAGACCGTGGAGACGGCGACGTTCCCTGGCGTCTGGGCGTACTTCGACGCGGGCGCCCCGCTCACGCTCGTGAACTACAACATGTACGACGTGCGGGCCGTGGGCGACCGTGCCGCGTGGACCCGCGATCCCTTCGGCGCCCTCATCGAGCCGCGTGGCGAGGCGCCCGCGGTGCTGTACGGCCGCGGCGCGCACGTTCCCAAAGGTCCCGACACGGCGTGGCTCGCCGCGCTGCGCGCGCTCAAGGCCGTGCACGGCACGCTCCCGGTCAACGTCATGTTCCTCGCCGAGGGCGACGAGATCCTCGGCAGCCAGTCCTACGCGGAGCTCATCGAGCGCTATCGGGAGCGGCTGCGGCGCGCGGACGGGCTCATTTACTTCCGCGCGTCCCAGAACGCTGCGGGCGAGCTGCCGCTCGTGCTTGGCTACAAGAGCTTCATCACCTTCGAGCTGCGTGCCTCCGGCGCGCGCTGGGGCCGCGGGCCGGTGGACGCGCCCGCGCACAGCGCCACGCGTCCGCTCGTGGACAGCCCGGCCCTGCGGCTCGCGCAGGCGATCGGCACGCTGTACGACCGCGACGGAGAGATCGCGATCGACGGCTGGCGCTCGCGCATCGCGCCCGTCGAGGTCCCGCCCGACGAGCGCCCGCTGCTGGAGGCGCTCGCGTCCGAGCTCACGCCCCTCGGGTGGGACCGCGCGATCCCCGGCCTCGCGGGGAGCGGCGTGCGGCGCTTCGCCGGCGACGTGGACGGGCGGGAGGTCCTCACGCGCTACGTCTACGGCTCGGGGCTGAACATTCAGGGCATATCCGCCGGCTACACCGGCCCCGGCACGCGGACGTACACCATCCCGCAGATCGCGACTGCACGCCTCGACGCCCGGCTGGTCACGACCGCGTCTCCGCGTGAGATCGTCGACGCGCTCCGCGCGCACCTCGAGAGCCACGGCTTCGGCGACGTCGAGGTCGACGTGCTCAGCGCCTATCCGGGCTCGCGCACGCCGTACTCCGCGCCGCTCGTGCAGTCGTTCGTGCGCGCCGTCGGGCGCGCGGGCGGTCGCCTGGTGGTGTGGCCGGGCCAGGGCTACGGCGGGCCGTGGTCCATCTTCGCTCACGAGTTCGGCATGCCCGTGGTCTTCGGGACGGGCATCGGCCACGGCGCCGGCGTGGGCCTGCCGGACGAGCACATCGTCATCGACGGGGGCGGGAAGCTGCCCGGGTTCAGGGAGATGGCCCGGTTCTACGTCGACTTCGTGACCGACTTCGCCGCGAACGCGGTGCCCAGACAGCTCTCACACGGGAGGCGAGATAGCGATGGCGTCCACTAAGGAACAGATCACGGCCCCAGACATGCCGGCGCCCGCGGCCCCGCTCTCACACGCGATCGCCGCGGGTCCACTGCTCTTCGTGTCCGGTCAGATACCACGCGATCCGACGACGAAGACAATCCCCGACGGCATCGAGGCCCAAACACGGGTCGTCATCCAGAACATCGAACGCGTGCTTCGGGCGGGCGGAGCGACGCTGCACGACGTGGTGAAGGTTAGCGCGCACCTCGCCGACCTCCGCGACCGCGACGCCTTTAACCGCGTGTACCGGGAGCTCATGCCCCAACCCTTCCCGGCACGCACGACCGTCGGGTCGCAGCTTGAGGGCATCCGCGTCGAGATCGATGTCATCGCGATCAGACTGGTCGCCTGAGCGGGGTTCGTCAGACGTCGTTGTCGTCAAGACCGTCGTCAACGCGACCGCGATCGCAGTCTGAGTGCCGCTTGTCCTGAGCCGACGGCAAGACTGAAACACTGGGTCCACGGACGCGGTGTATTAGCTACTTCCCCCGGATAAAGTCCCGACCTCGGATCAACGGGGCGAGCGTGATCGCCTTCGTGCGCCGCGTCGCGAGCTCGCGCCGCTCGCCACCAGGAGCGGGACGGCCTTGTCCGAGACCTCTTCCATGGCGGCGAGGGTGGCCTGGAGGCGCTGCCGATCGCCGACCCACTGCTGGAAGAGCTGGGCCTCCTCGTCGCCGAG
>DASRGG010000033.1:0-6964 GCA_035651155.1 Candidatus Limnocylindria bacterium
GCCGACGTCGGATGCGCGAAGCCGCGGCGCGCGCGGCGAAGCATCGAGGCGAGCAGGAGCAGACCGATCGCCACGTGCAGGCCGTGGAAGCCGGTGAGCGTGTAGAACGTGCCGCCGAAGACGCCGTCGGCGATCGAGAACGCGTTCCGCGAGAACTCGTACACCTGGATCGCGAGGAACGTGGCGCCGAGACCGATGGTGAGCGCGAGCCAGCGCCGCCAGGCGCGACCGCCGGCATGCGCGAGCTGCAGCGAGATGCTGCTCGTCATGAGGATGACGGTATTGACCGACACGAGTCCGAGCTCGGGCCGGCGCAGCGCGCCGGCCGGCGGCCACGTGGCGCTCTCGCTGCGCAGGTAGAAGTAGGCGGCGAAGAACGCCGCGAACAGCATGACCTCGGTGACGATGAAGAGGAGCATGCCGATCCGGACGTTGCGGTCTTCGAGGGCGGGCGACGCGCCCGCGTGAGCGGCGGAGCGAGTGGCCGCGCTCACGTGGCGGCCTCCGGCGCCTCGGCGTGCCGCGCACCGGGTAGGCCGTACGGGTACGGACCACCGACGACCGTCGGCGGGACCGGGAAGTTCTCGTGCGGCGGCGGCGACGCGACCTGCCACTCGAGCGTGTGTCCGCGCCAGGGGTTTGCGGTCGCCCTCGGACCGCGGATCCAGGCGCCGACGACGTTCACGAGGAACAGCAGGACCGAGAGCGCGATGAAGAACGCGGAGATGGTCGCGACGAGGTTCACGCCAGCGGTCTGTGGCGGCACCTCGGCGACGCGGCGGCGCATGCCGTAGATGCCGGCCCAGAAGAGGGGCAGGTACGTGCCGTTGAAGGCGAGATAGAAGGTCCAGAACTGGATCCGTCCGAGCCGCTCGTTGAACATCCGGCCGGTGATCTTCGGGAACCAGTGGTAGATCGACGCGAGGAGCGCGAAGATCGCGCCACCCATGATCGTGTAGTGGAAGTGGGCGACCACGAAGTACGTCTGGGTGAGCTGAATGTCGGTGGGCACGTCCGCGAGAAAGATCCCGGTGATCCCTCCGATGACGAACGTGGAGACGAACCCGAGCGCGAACAGCATCGGGGTCACGAGGCGGAGGCGGCCGAGGAAGATCGTGCCGAGCGCGCACAGGAAGACCACACCGGTCGGCACAGAGATGAGCTCCGTCGCGATCATGAAGGGGCCGGCGAGCGCCTCGGGCATGCCGCTCACGAACATGTGGTGCGCCCACACGACGCACCCGAGCACGACGATCGAGAGAAACGAGCCCACCGCGAGCTTGTACGCGAAGAGGGGCTTGCGCGCGTGCACCGGGAGGATCTCGAGGATCGCGCCGAAACCGGGGATGGCCATGATGTAGACGGCCGGATGCGAGTAGAACCAGAAGAGGTGCTCGTAGAGGAGCGGATCGCCCCCGCGCGCGGGGTCGAAGAACGCGGCGCCGAAGAGTCGGTCGAAGAGCAGCATGATGAGCGTCCCCGCCAGCACGCTCGTCGTCACGAGCGCGATGATCGACATCGAGACGATCGACCAGACGAAGATCGGTACGCGCGAGAGCGTCATCCCAGGCGCGCGCATCGAGATGAACGTGGCGAGGAAGTTCACCGCGCTCAGGATCGAGGACGCGCCGACCGTCAGCAGCGTGAAGATGTAGAACTGCTGGCCGAGCGGCATCCGCTCGGAGAGCGGAGGGTATGCGGTCCACCCGGTGTCGAACCCGCCGGCGAACGGGCTCGAGAGGATAAGGAGCGCGGCCGGCGGCAAGAGCCAGTACGAGAGCGCGTTCAGCCGGGGAAAGGCCATGTCGCGCGCGCCGATCATGAGCGGCAGGAGATAGTTGCCCATGCCGCCGGAGAGGGAGATCAGGGCCACGGCGATCATGATCGTTCCGTGCATGCTCATGAACGTCGTGTAGGTATGGAGATCGAGCAGCGCGATGCCTGGGATGGTCAGAGAGAGGCGCATGAGAAGTGCGAGCAAGCCCGCGACGATGAAGAAGATGAAGCTCGTCACGAGGTACTGGATGCCGATCACCTTGTGGTCGGTGGTGAACGAGAGGTAGCGGCGCCGGCCGGGCGCGCCGTGGTCGGACGCGACCGTTTGGGTGCGGCCCACCGCCCACGATACCCAGGGGCCGAGCGCGCCGATTCCCCACAGCCAGCCGATCAGCCCGGCGAGGTAGACGCTCGCCCAGACGGACCCCTCGGATGGCGCGGCGCCCCCAAGCGCCCCGCCTGCGTAGTCGATCGCTCCCCCGAGCAGGCCGCCCAGCGCACCGGCGAGGACCGCACGCGGGAGGCCGGGTCCTCTCATCGCGCGGCCGCCGCGCGCTGCTGCGCGATCCAGGCATCGAACGCTCCCGGCTCCATGACCTCGACCGTCGAGCGCATGACCGTGTGTCCGGTGCCGCAGAGAGCGGCGCAGAGCGTCTCGTAGCGGCCGGTCGCCGTCGGCGTCACCGCGACGGTGACCGTGCGACCGGGAATCGCGTCCTGCTTCATGCGGAACGCCGGGATCCAAAAGGAGTGCAGCACGTCGGTCGACGTGATCTCGAAGCGCACGATCCGGTCCGTCGGGACGCGGAGCTCCACCGACTGCACGCCGAGGTCCGGGTACTCGAAGCGCCATGCGAACTGGGTGCCGATGACCTTCACGCGTAGCTCGCCCGCCGTCGCCGCAACCGCCGCGACGTGGGCGGCGTGCTCGGGCGCGGCCGCGACGGCGCGCATCTCGTCGAGCCCGCGCCAGCCGTATGCCGCGAGGGCGAGCACGAGCACAAGGGAGGCGCCGACCCACGTCCACTCCAGGAGCGGGTGACGATCGACCGGTGGGCCATCGCCGTCCGCGGTCGCGCCGCGGAACCGCAGCGCGCTGTAGAGAACGACGACCTGCACGAAGAAGAAGACCGGGATCGCGAGGACGAGGAGCGTCATGAACGCCTGGTCGGACACCACGCCCTCCCTGGAGGCCACGGCCGGAAGGACGGGTGCGCGGAGCACGAGCGCGATGGTCAGCGCCGTGGCGATCGCCCACGCGGTCCCGATGGTCGCGACGTGCTGACGCACCTACCGAACGACGAGCTTCGCCGTCATGCCCGCTTCCTTGTGGCCGGGCACCGAACAGACGACGTCATAGCTGCCGGCGGCGAGCGCGGGGATCTCCTGCGTGGCGGTCTGACTCGGCTTCACGGTGACATCCACGCCGGCCTGGTCGATCCGGAACTGGTGATCGACCGTTCCCGCGTTCTTGAGATGGAGCGTGATCGGGCGACCCGCGGTCGCGCTCAGGCTGGCGGGCTGGAACTTGAACTCCGTCATCGTGACGGTGAGGTCGTTCGTCGCGCCGGCGCCGCTGCCTTCGGCCGCGCCGCAGGCGGTGACGACGGCGATGGCGACTGCTGCGAGAACGGGAAGGAGATACGCACGCACGCGCACGGACACACCTCTCTTCGCTCCATCGAGTGGTCGGCGGGCGCGCGCGGATGCGCGGCCGCCGACTGCGCACTCTGAGACGGCGGGCGCGCCATTTCATGGTGCGTGCGAACCAAAAATCGCCGCGTCGTACGCGGCACGCGCTCCTTGCTCTGGCGGCTAGAGGAGTCCGGCGCGCATTGAAAGGAGGACGATCTCGAGGCGATTGCGGGCGCCGAGCTTGCGCTGGATGCTCGCGACATGATTGCGGGCGGTGTAGGCGCTGATGTGCAGCGCCTCGGCGACCTCCGCATTCGTCGAGCCCGCGGCGAACAGCCTGAGCACCTGCAGCTCCCGCCGGGTCAGGTGCTCCACGGGAGGACGCGTTTCGGCCCGGGGCGCTGTGTCAGAGCTGCGCTCGAAGGGGCGGCGACCGATCTCCCTGAAGAGATGAAGGACGCGGAACGACCTCTTCTTCAAGCCGCCGAGCACGAGCACGCTGATGCCGACGCAGCGCCCGATACCGTCGCGCCCGCTTGCGATCACCTCGTAGGAGGCCGTGCCGCGACCACGGCGGGCGTTCGCGATCACCTGGCAGTTCTGACGACACACTGGGTGACCCGTCGGCTCACGGCCCATGAGCGCGAGGTAGCACGGCTGTCCGGTCACCTCTTCGGGCGAGAACCCAAGGATGCGCTGGGCGGCGCTCGACCAGTGCACGATGCGCTGCCGCTCGTCGACGACGAAGAGCCCCTCGGCGGCGGCGATCCGCCCGAACCAGCTGTCCTCCAGCACTCCGGTCTCGTCGCGCGGGATTCCCGCGCCGCTACCCGCCGGCCGGTGAGCGGCGATCGGGCTGGATATCGAACGCGCTCCCGCGCGCACTCGCATGGAGCCCAGATTAGCGGCGCTCATAGGCGTCTGCCTCGACTGGCTCGCCGCGCAGGCGGTGTCCGAGTACGTCGAGGACTGGCGTCCTGATCGCGACGGCCCCTCCACCCCACGAAGGAGGGCAAACCCTTCCTCCCGGCGGCATGCGGTCGTACATGGCGCGACTGGACGCCCGCGTCAGCTTCGTACGCGGCGCGCAGTCTTCCGACGAGTGCGCCTCGGAGCCAGCGCGCGCGTCTTACGGTCGCGCGCGGGTCCGAGCTCGCGCGCGATGGCCGTCGCGAGCCAGGTGTTCAGGCTGGTGCCTTCCCGGCGTGCGCGATGCTCTGCGGCGCGGTGCACATCGCGTACTTCGCGTCCTCGAGGTGGGCGATCGCCTCCTCCCGCTTGGCACCAGCCGTCATGCACCCTGGCCACTCCGCGACCTGCGCGACGACGCCTTCGGCCGTCGTCTCTTCGAGTGTGAGCCAGCAGAAGAGGTAACGGCTGACCGCCGGGGTGAAGACGAGGCCGTGGGCCACGCGGCGCTCGGAGCGCGGGTCCGGCACCACGCCCCTGCGCCCGAAGTCGACCTGGACCTCTGCTCCGGGCTCGCCGTCGGCACGACGCACCGTCGCGCGTCCTCGGCGAACTCCAGCTCAGCCACGGCGAAGCGGTGCGGCGTGCGGTACGGCACGATCACGCCGCGCCGCGCGAGCAGCTCGTGGATCTTGGTGAGGTGCAGTTGCTTCTCGATGCGTTCGGCGATGAACGCGCGCCCGCTCTCCAGGCGCTGCCAGCTCCCGCCGCGGCCGGCAGGTCGGTCGGTGCGGGTCTCGCCGACGACCGCGCCGAGCAGCTCGTCGCCGAGCTGATCTTCGTCGCCGCTCCGGTCCACGCCCACATTGACAGCGGCCTATACGTAGCGGCGCACCGTCTTACGGTCGACGCCGACCATGCGCGCGATCTCGCGCGGCGCGTACTTCCGGAGCCACAGCCGCAGGACCTCACGTGCCTCGATCACCGATACCTCCCGGAACACTTCCCGCACCTCCTCATCGCTCGAGGTGCGGAGTACCAGAGTTCCGAAGGGCTCTCGGCTGATCCCTATCTGGTAGCCGCCATGACATCGTTCACATCAGACAGGAGCTCCCGACCGCCAAGACATCGTTCCCATCCGCGCTCACCTTCCGCGCCTCACGAGCGGTCGGATGACCTTCTCGCCGACGGGGTGATGGAGTTGCCCCGCCTTCGTGGACACCTAAACACTTGAGGGCCACGTGCCCCGAAAGAGGAGGTCAATGTGCCTCAGGCCTGACCCGCGTACCCGCAGGAGTTCCGCGCCAACGCCGTTCGTCTCGCGCGCTCGTCCGGCAAGTCGAAGCGCGAGCTGGCCAGGCCCAGCTCAGTGCCATCGCGCGACGCCTCAATGCCCGACCGCGCACGACCCTCCGGTACGAGACGCCCGCCGCTATCCTCGAGCGCGACGTTGCGCTGACGGGTTGAACCCGGAGCGCCTATCCCCGGTCACTCACGAAGAGCCTACTTTTCCGCCGCCGTTGACACGGCGATCGAATGACGGGCGCGGCATAACAGTCGACGCCGCCACTGATCGCCGTTGCGTGTTAGGCGAGCGCCACGTAACAGAGCACCGTGAGCACGACCGCCGCGCCGAACAGTGTCCAGAGCCACTCTGCACGGACCATCCGACGCTCGTCTTCCAACACGGCGTGGATCGTGAGGGACGCTTTCGGTCGCGTCATGACGGATCGGTAGTGTTCGGCCGGTCGCCTACGAGGGCCGCTCGGCCTCGACCAGCGCGGGGACGAATCGGTAGCCGCTGCCAGCGACGGTCTCGATGTAGCGCGGCTTGTGCCAGTCGTCCTGCAACTTGGCGCGAAGGGCGCGCACGTGTCGATCGACGACATTGCTCTCGATGACGAAGTCGGTGCCCCAGAGCGCGTCGAGGATCTGCTCCCGCGTGAGCACGCTCCCGGCGTTGGCCGCAAGAAGATAGAGGAGGGCCTGCTCGAGGAAGGTGAGGTGCAGATCGTGATCGCCCGCGAGCACTCTCCGGTTCAGCACGTCGATCACGAGGTCGCCGATGCGCAGGCTCGGGACGAGCTGTCCCTCGTCGCCGTGAGCCCGGCGGAGCACCGCGCGGGCGCGTGCGACGAGGTCTTCCGGGACGAACGGGATGCCGATGTAGTCGTCCGCGCCGCGCTCGAAGGCGTCGAGCTTCCCGCGGAGGTCGCTGCGCCGCGTGAGCGCGATGACGCCGATCGGCCCTGCGGCGCGTGCCTCGTCGATGAGCTGGATCCCCGCTCCGGCCTCGAGGTCGATATCCAGCACGAGAAGGTGCGGCTTCCACGCGGCCAAAACGTCCGTCGCCTCCTTCACGCTGCCGGCGGACCGCCGGACGTACGCGCCGTGGCGGAGTGTGAGATCGATCGCGTTCGCGAGGGCGCGATCCGCGAGGACGATGAGCACGCGGATCGTGCCCTTCGACGAGGATCCCGACGCTTCAGGGAGGACCGTTGGCATGGGATGCTCCTATGTCAAGAGGGTCATGCGGCGACCCTCTCGGTGTTGGTGTCAAAGCAGGCGCGCCAGGCGTGAAAGACGCGCCGCACGATGAGCCGCGTGAGCGCGCGGCGCGCCTCGCGGCTGGTCTTGCGCTCGG
>DASRGG010000034.1:0-4895 GCA_035651155.1 Candidatus Limnocylindria bacterium
CGCGACCTACCTGCCGGTGCTCGCGGCGCAGCGGATCGATGCCGAGCGTCTTGCTGCCGACGCCGCGGCGCGCGGCTGGACGAGTGAGGCGGAGCGCCACCGCCGGCTCATCGAGCGGCTCGATCTGCACATCGCGCGGGCCCAGGCGGGGTGAGCGCCGAGATCGTCAGGCGCGTCGAGCGCACCTTGGCGCAGCTGGCACGAGCGCGCGAGCCGATCACCTTCGTCACCGTCGCCGCGAAGGCGCACGTCGGTCGCGCCACGCTCTATCGCGACCCGACGTTGCGGGCTCTTGTGAATGAGCACCGCTCGCGCGGCCGCGAGGCGCACACGCTCAGTGATCTCGCCTCCGAGGTGGCCCAGCTGCGGACCTCCGTCGAGGCGATCGCGACCAAGGTCCGTCGCCACGACGAGACGCTCCGCAGGGTCGCAGCACCCAGGAGACGATTGTCTCGGTCGAGATTAGCCGGTTAACCTCCGTGAACTGGCTCTCTCGGGGCTGCTCCGCCGCCGACGGCAGTGGGTATGCCGGGCATTAGACCGTTACACAACCGTCGCTTGACACACAAGAACAGGCCCACCGACGATTGCTTGACATGCCTGTAGGCGGCCGCGCGCCCGGCCGAGCGAGGAGACCGTGGATGCGCAGCTTGCTTGTGTTCCTCGTGTGCGTCTCGCTGGTCGCTGTCCTCGAACTCACCGTCGCGTCTCGACCGGCTGCTGCCGCAGATCCCGGCTGCTACGTCAACGTCGATGCCAGCTTCGGTGCCACTGCCACCACCGGGAGTCGCGCGGTCGATGTCATCGTTCTGCCCGACTGCACAGCCATCGTCGGACAAGCACGAGCCCTCACCCCTATCGAAGTCGCCTCACTGGGACCGCAGCCGGCGAGTATCCAGCAGCGATGCAGCTGGGCGAACCGAATGATCGGTGCCGGAGGCGAGGGCGACATCCTGACGGAGCTGACGCTCAACCAGACGTTCGCGTACGATTTCGTCAACGTTGTGAGCGAGAGCTCCAACGGGACGACCTACAACCACTGGTCGACCGGTTGGGGCGTGATCAGCTCCTGGATCCAGGACATACGTCGGTCCCGACGCCGACCTATGAGGTCGACGGCGGTGCGTCATTCTCGTGGTTCGGCTCGTGGCATCACGACAAGGTTACTCACTCATTCGCGCACGGTGACGGGAGCTGCACTGGGGGCTTCTGGCATAACGGCTACGTCTGCACCGGATGCGCGGTCCGCTTCTACATCTTCTACCTATAGGAGACTCGGATGCGCACGGTAGCCGCGGCACGACCCGTTTCGACGATCCTCTGGATCGGCCTCGCCGCGTTCGCGACAGCTCTACTCGTCTGGTGGGCTGAGCTGATCAGCCGTGGTCCGGCGCACGTGGGGGCGTGGATGCCGTTCGTACTGCCGATCATCTTCGTGGTCCGCGCTGCCCTGCGTACGTCTTGGGCGTCAGCGTTGCCAGGACTGGCGCTAGGCATCACCTTCAGCGGCGTGACCGGGCGAGGCGTGGTGTTCGCAGCTCTCGCGTTGGCAGGCGTCCTGATCGATCTCGCGATCACGCCAGAGTCATCTCGTCGCGCAAGTCTGGTGTGGAGCGTCGCGGGCATCGGCCTCGGGCTGATTGCGCTGGTGGCGGGCCTTTCCTTGGAGCCGACCCCATAGCCGCTCGCCCTTCGTGATGGTTGAACGATCGAGGTTCCGTCGGGGCCGCGCTCCTCGTGGGTGAGGAGCGCGGCCGGCGACGCGGAGGGTGGTAGAGGGAGGCAGTGCCTCTCTAGCTCAGCTCGCGCTCGCCCGCGGCGTCACCGTGCTGGGTGAACGCGCCGTTCGACGTCGAGCGGCCCGAAGAGTAGTTGGCCGAGCGCCTCATGGAGGCCGGTCGACGAGTTCACCGGCGACACGATCGGGTTCTGGGTGCGCGTCGAGCTCGAGCGCGAGTTCGGGACGTGGCTGACGAAGGCGACGACACTCCGCGACCAGGACCGCGCCCGGATCGCGAAGCTCGTGCGCGCGCAGATGCTCCGCGGCGCCGACGCCGACAAGGCGGCGCGGCTTCGGGTCGCGATCAAGCGGCTCACCGATGCCTTCACCTGGGGCGCGCCCGAGGAGGACGACTACCGCGCGCAGCTCGCGGATCTCCGCGCGCAGCTCGGGCGCGTCGAGCAGCTGCCCGAGGAGCGAAGGATCCTTGAGGCGACTCAGATGGCCACCGACTTCGCGTCGACCTGGTCGGAAGCGTCGCCGGAAGTCCAGCGACGGATCACGTGGCGCGATGTGCTCGCGGGTCCTGATCGAGCGGGGCACGGTCACCGAGGTCGACGTCCGGAGAGAGGTCGCGCCGCTCTTCGCAGTCGCGGCGTCTTCCGGTTCGACGCTGCGGTCCCGACCGGGGTCTGTCCTGACGTTGCAGACAGTCGAAATCGAGGACGTTTGACGGTCACTTCAGCCGTCGGAGGATCTTCTCGGCATCACGGAGTCTTCCCGGCATGAGGCGTCCGGCAGCATTCCCTCGAAACTTCGCGATCGCGGAGAGCGCGCCAGCGTACTGGCCGCGGCGGATCTCCGGGATCGCGGTGTAGAGCGCCTCGCGATCCTCACGCGGCACGCTTGTGATCTTGGAGGCGTTTCGAAGCACCTCCGTGAGCAGATCGCATGCTTCCTGGTGCAGTCGCTGCGCGTCTGTCACGCCGCGACTTTACTCGCTGTCAGGGCCACGCAAACTCTCCACGTTCCGAGCAGATCGCCGCGACGCGGATGAGGTAACGCACGCAAACGAGCACGACGCCCGCGTACGGGTTCTCGTGCCCGAACTGAAGATCGAAGAGCGGCGCTCGCGGATCCTGCGCAGATGACAAGAGCGCACGCACACGGTTTGTGAACGCGTCGTTGTCGAAGTACTTGGCGACGACGGCCCAGACTTCGGGGTCGGTCTTCCTCAGAAGTATTGCGATCGCAGGGTCGGAAAGGTCGAGGAGATCGCGATTCAGTCGCCTTGCCCCGGGCCCGGCGTCGAAGATGTACACACCACGCATCTAGCACGCACATCGCGACAGCATCAACGGGGTCGCAGCTCGTGACCGATCTCGGTCTACAACAGCGGCGCGAGGTCCGGATCGGCCCGGAACTCGTTGTCGAGCATGACGCGGGCGATGTACTTGAGGACCAGGCTCGCGTCCTCGAAGCGGGTGATGTCGGCGAACTGGTCGGCCATGAGCGTCTCCTGCTCGCCAGTCGGATCGAGGTGGGACGCCGCGTCGCGCACGAGATCGCGCAACTGGTCGCGCACTTACCCGAACGTGCGGCCGGCGTACGGAGCGAGTGCGACGCGGTCGTGGAGATTCAGCGCAGCGAGCGCCTCGCCGGACGGCATGACCTCGTTCGTTGGCTCGCGGTACGCGGATCCCGCAGCCGCTGGGCGCCGCGCTCGGAGGCGGTGGGCTCCCTCGATGACCCGGTAGAAGCAGCAGGCCTGGTACATAGCGTTGATCGCGTTCATCCCCTCGCGGTAAGCCGAGAGCACGTAGCGGAGCTCGGGCTTGGACACGTACCGGTTGTTATCGGTGGGCACGGCGCGGGCGAGCACGCCGAAGCGGAAGCGCACGACCGCCGTGCCGACGAGGCCGCTCGCATTCGGCAGGAGCTTCAGGACGGGCGCGGGTGCCTGACCGGGGACGTTCACGACGACCGCGTGGGTGCCCGGCGGTAGTTGCAGCAGCGAATACCCGGACTCGAGGAACTCCTTCACGTCCATCTGCGTGAGGAACGCCTCGTTTCCCGGCGCGGAGAGGATGAACGTGACCTCGTATTCGCCGGGTGCGCCGACGGCCCGGCTGTCGTCTCCTTCCTCCTCGCCCACGTAGACGGGGACGTTGGTGAGCGCGACGCGCCGGCTCACGGTCGGTCGCTGGAGAGGAGCGCTCGCAGGACCACGCCGGTAGTCCCGCGCGTTCCGGCGTCATCGTCGTCGCGACCTCGCCTGAAAGCCTGTTCATCCTCTCGATCGCGATCCTGCTCATCTTCCTCATCGCCATCATCGTCCCGCTCGTCGTCGTGTTCATCATCCTGCAGCTGCGGCAGACGGCGCGCGCGAGGCCGCGCCCCACTGCTCCAACTCCGCGAGCGCCTTTTCGAGGCGGTCGATGATGGCGACGAGACGGGCGAGCTCCCTCCTGCGTCGCGCCAGGTTACGCGCGACCGCGTTCGGGTCCTTGGCGAGTAGCGCGCGGATCTCCCCAGGCTCAGCCCAGCCGACCGGAGTTCGGCGATCCGCGCGAGCGTTGCGAACTGCTCGGTGCTGAACAACCGGTAGCCGTTCGAAGCCCGCTCGACGGTACCGAGCAGGCCGAGCAGGCCGAGCCGGTCGTAGTGGCGGATGCGGAAGTCGGTGAGGCCGCTCGCGATGCGTGCGCGGTACATGCACAGGACCGTAGCGACCGGCGTGGACGATCGCCCGGCCCAGGTCAGCCGTTCTGGTCGAGAAGCCAAGCAAAGACGGCGGCTGGGATGATCGGCACGGGAGCCTTGATGTCGGCGTCAGCTCTCGAGAGCAGGAGCCCCCGCTGGAAGTTCTTGATCATGGTCGCGGCCGAGGTCCGCATCACGTCATCGCTGTACTTGGCCTCCGTCGGGAAGTCGGGCAACTGAAGGAAATGCCGCTGGACCGCCGCCTTCGCCTCGCCGCTGCGATGGCGCAGCGTGCGCGTGAGCGCGCGGACCCGCCGCCCGACGGCGCGGGCGCGGTCGCGCACGCGCGCGCTCGTGCGGGGGACCGCCCGCCGCACCGCGCGTGCGGCGCGCGCGAGAGTGCGCACCGCATCGCCGCATAGGCCGATGTCGGTGGGGGAGCGGACGTCGGCCTCGACCACGGTCGAGTCGA
>DASRGG010000035.1:0-103917 GCA_035651155.1 Candidatus Limnocylindria bacterium
GGGGGGGGGGGGGGGGCGATGACCGGCAGGCTCTCCGCACCCCGCCGGCCGGTAGTGCTCGTCGTCGACGACGTCGCCGCGAATCGCGAGCTCCTCGAGAGTTATCTTGCCGATCTCGGCTGCGACGTGCGTCATGCCGGCGATGGGCTCGAAGCGCTCGCGTCGGTCGACGAGGCCGAGCCCGACGTCGTGTTCCTCGACATCGCAATGCCGGGGCTCGACGGGCTGACGGTCTGCGCGCGGCTGAAGGCCCACCCCACCCGCCGGCTCATCCCGGTCGTCCTCGTCACCGCGTCCGACGACCGCGAGACGAAGCTGCGCGGGCTCGAGGCGGGCGCCGACGACTTCCTGACCAGGCCGGTTGACGCGCGCGAGCTGCGCGCGCGTGTGCGCGTCCTGTTGCGCGATCGCGCTCTCAACCTGCAGCTGGACGGGGCGGAGACGATCATCCTCAGCCTCGCGCGCGTCGTCGAGACGCGTGACCTTTACACCGTGCACCACTCCGAGCGGGTCGGCCGGTTCGCGCGTGAGATCGGACATGCGCACGGCTTGCGCGGCGACGACCTCACACTCCTCTATCAGGGCGGCATCCTGCACGACATCGGCAAGGCCTTCATCCCCTCGGAGATCCTGCTGAAGAGCGGGCCGCTCACCGACGCCGAGTGGGAGCTCATGCGGACCCACTCCGCGCAGGGCGCGGTGATCTGCGAGCCGCTGCGGAGTGCGACCTCCTTCCTGCCGATCATCCGCCACCATCACGAGCGCTTCGACGGTCGCGGGTACCCGGACCATCTCGCCGGGGCCGACATCCCACTGGGCGCGCGGATCGCCGCCGTCGCCGACGCCTGGGACGCGATGGTGAACGAGCGCCCGTACCGAAAGGCGCTCGATCCCGATGAAGCCCTGCGCAGGCTCCGCGAGGGTGCCGGGACGCAGTGGGATCCGGCGTTCGTCCAGCTCTTCACCGACCTCGCCGAGAGCGGCCTCGCCGGCCGCGTCGCGGCCGAGGCGCTCACGTTCGGCCGATGAGCGCGGACGACCTCATCCGTGGCGCTACGGATGCGCTCTTCGTCCTCGTCTTCGTCGCGGCCATCACGATGGCACTGCGGGAGCGGCGCCGACCGGTCGTCGACGCGGCGCTCCTCTTCGGTGCGCTCGCGCTCGTCCTCGTGCAGGGCGAGGTCGCGCGCCTGCTCCGCGTCACGCTCCCACCAGTCGCCGGCGACATCTCGGCCGCGCTCGTCATCGCCATCCCCTACCTCCTCCTGCGCCTCGTCGATGACCTCGTCGGCGTCCGTCGCGGCGTGCTCGTGGCGGCGCTCGCCGGGCTGGCTGCGGCGGTCGTCGGGCTGTTCCTCATGAGCACCCCGCTGCCGGCGTGGTTCACGCTCCTCATCGTCCTGTACTTCGTCGTTCTTCAGCTCTACGCGAGCGCCCTGCTCTTCGCCGCGACCCGCCGATCGAGCGGCGTGCCGCGACAACGGTCGCGCTCCGCGGTGCTCGGATCGATCCTCCTCGGGGTCGCCGTGCTCGTCGCCGGCCTGCAGACGCTGGTGGGGTCCCTCGACAGCGTCACGCGGCTGCTCGCACTCGGATCGGCGCTTGCCTACTACGCCGGATTCGCGCCGCCCGGGCTCCTGAAGCGGGCCTGGCAGGAGCCCGAGCTCCGGTCGTTCCTCGCCCAGGTCGCCGCGATCTCGCCCAACACCGAGCCCACGGCCATCGCCGCGCGGCTGGAGGAGAGCATCGCGCGGACGGCGGGCGCGTCCGCCGCGCTCATCGGCGTGTGGGACGAACAGCGCGGCGCGCTCGTGCGGCCGGGCGGAACGACCCCGGTGGACGGCGTATTGGCAGAGGCGTACCGCGGACAGCGGGCATCCCTCACGAGCGCCGGCAACGGCACGCACGGTCCGCTCGCCGACGTGAGACCCCGCGCCGCGATCGCCGCGCCGATCTCGGCGCGCGGCAGACACCTCGGCGCGCTCGTCGTCGAGCTGCGGCATGCGCCGCTCTTCGTGCAGGACGACCTGACCTTCGTCCAGCTCCTGGCGGATCAGGCCGCGCTGGTCTTCGACAGCGCGAGGATCTACCAAGACCTCGCGCAGGTGAACCGGCGCCTCCAGGAGGCGACACGAATGAAGTCCGAGTTCCTGGCGAACATGAGCCACGAGCTGCGCTCGCCGCTGAACGGCATCATCGGCTTCAGCGAGCTCATCCACGACGGCAAGGCGGGCGAGGTCTCCCCGAAGCAGCAGAACTACGTCGGGCACATCCTCAACAGCTCGCGCCACCTGCTCCAGCTCATCAACGACGTGCTCGACCTGGCCAAGGTGGAGTCCGGGAAGTTCGAGTTCCAACCGGAGCGGGTCGCGCTGGCGGAGCTCGTCCGCGATGTGACGAACACGCTGCAGACCGTCGCGGAGCAGAAGCGCATCCGCGTCGAGGCCGACCTCGCGCCGGACGTCGGTGAGGTCGTCATCGATCGCGCGAAGCTCAAGCAGGTCGTCTACAACTATCTCTCCAACGCGTTGAAGTTCACCCCCGATGACGGCCGCGTGCGCATCGCCGTGCGGCTGGAGGGTCCCGACCGCTTCCGCCTCGAGGTCGCCGACACCGGCATCGGGGTCAAGACGGAAGACCTCGGGCGCCTCTTCACCGAATTCCAGCAGCTCGACTCCAGCGCGGCGAAGAAGCACCAGGGCACCGGCCTCGGACTCGCCCTCACCAAGCGCATCGTCGAAGCGCAGGGTGGGATCGTGGGCGTCGAGAGCGAGTTCGGCGCGGGCAGCACGTTCTTCGCGGTGCTGCCCCGGCACAGCACCGCGCCGCCAGCCGCGACGCCGGCCGCGGGAGCCGACGCGCCGGCGCTCGCGGCGGCCCCCGCGGGCGTGCCGGCCGTCCTCGTCGTCGAGGACGACGCCCGGGACCGCGCGTGGATCGCGACGGAGCTCACGCGAGCGGGCTACGCGGTCGAACTCGCCGTCACCGGACGCGAGGCACTCGCCCGCGCGCGCCAGCGGCGCTACGACCTCATCGCGCTCGACCTGCTCCTGCCGGACCTGCTCGGGGTCGAGGTGCTGCGCGGCGTCCGCGAGGACGAGCGCAACCGCGACACGCCGGTGCTGGTGATCACCGTCGTCGCCGAGCGCGGCCTCGTCGACCCCTACCCGATCGTCGACTACCTGGTGAAGCCGGTGAGCGCTGAGCAGCTGCGCGCCTCGCTGGCGCGCGCTGGGCTGCTGCCGCGGCGAGCGGCCCCCGTGCTCGTCGTCGACGACGACCCGGCCGCGCGGCGCCTGGCGGAGGAGCTGCTCGCCGGGCTCGGGTACGCGTCGACGGGTCACGCCGACGGGGCGAGCGCGCTTCGCGCCGCAGGGGAAACGCCGCCGCTGGCGGTGCTGCTCGACCTCCTCATGCCCGGGATGGACGGCTTCGAGTTCCTCGAGCGCTTCCGCCATACCGCTGGGGGGCGCGATGTCCCGGTGATCATCTGGACGGTCAAGGACCTCACCGCCGCCGATCGCCAGTTCCTGCGCGAGCGCGCCCAGGGGATCGTCTCCAAGGCGAGCGGCAAGCCCGGCGACCTCGTCGCGCTGCTGCGGAGCCACGTGCCGCCGCCTCCGCCCCCTTTCGGGGAGGGCGAGCACGTGGCGACCCTGCGCGCCGACGGGCCGAAGAAGTAAGGAGGCAAGCCGTGGCCGCTGAGGGCGCCGGGCCCTCGCTTCGCAGCCTCGTCGACACGGAGACGTGATGACCGAACCGACGGAGCCCATCGCCGCACTGGCGGCCATCGCCGCGCTGCTGGCGGCGATGTTCTTCCTCTTCCGCTCGCTGCCCTGGTCACGCCCAGGGCCCTGGCGGCGGATCTGGTCCCTCGCAGCACTGGCGGCGCTCCTGTTCATCCTCGCCGAGGCCGGCGCGGTACTTGACCCCGAGCGGCCGGTCGGTGCGCTCAGCCACCAGATTCCGCTCTTCGGGGTGATCTTGGCCGCGACGGCCGGATTCGTCGCGACCTACTTCGAGTCGCAGCGCGGCGCCGAGCGCGAGCGCGTCCTCGCGCTGACCGATCCACTCACCGGACTGCGCAACCGACGCGCCCTGCAGGAGCGGGTCGCGCTGGCGCTCGAGCGCGACGAGCGCTTCACGGTGCTCTGGGCGGATCTGGACGACTTCCACCTCGTGAACGATGCCCTCGGCTCCCAGTCCGGAGATACCACGCTGCAAGCGGTCGGCCAGGCCATGACGCGGGTCGCGCGCAGCGCCGATCTCGTGGCCCGCGTCGGTGGGGATGCCTTCGCGCTGTTCCTGTCAGCAGCCGAGGAGTCGGCGGTCCGGCTGGTCGCGGAGCGTGCCTCGTCCGAGCTTGCGACCGTCGCCGTGGGCCGCCCGCGGAGTCGCCGCCTAGCCGCCTCGTTCGGTGCGGCCGGCCACGCCGACGGCCAGACCGCACACCAGATCCTCGAGCACGCCGAGTCGGCGGCCGCTCGGGCCAGCGATGCGGGCGGCGACCATCTCGCCTACGCGGCGGAAGCGGTCCTTGTCCGTGTCGATGGCGCATCGGCTGGGTCCGCGACGACGCACGCTGTGGAACCGAGGAAGGAGGAGGCGAGCCATGGCCGCTGAGCCGGTCCTGCTCATCGACGACCAGGAGATGAACCTGGAGCTCGCCCGCGAGCTCCTCGAGATGGACGGCTACGCGGTACGGACGGCCGGCGATGCCGACGAGGCCCTCGCCGTCCTCGCGAGCGGCTTCCTTCCGAGGCTCATCCTCATGGACATCCAGCTGCCGGGGATGGACGGCTTAGAGCTCACCAGGCGGCTGCGCGCCGACCCCGCCCAGGCCGGCGTCGTGATCATCGCGCTCACCGCGTATGCGATGGTCGGCGACCGCGAGCGCACCCTCGCCGCCGGCTGCGACGGCTACATCGCCAAGCCGATCGACACGCGCACGTTCTCCCGCACGATCCGCGAGGCGCTGGAATCCAGACGGTGACCGTGACGACGGGAGCGGCCGCGGCGGCGTCGGCCATCCCGCTCCTCGTCTTCGAGCTCGCGGGTGAACGCTGCGCGCTCCCCGCCGCCGATGTCCGGGAGGTGCTACGCGCCGTGCTCCCGGCCCGCCTGCCGAACGCACCGGAAATCGTCGCGGGCGTGCTGGACGTGCGCGGAGAGCTCGTCCCGCTCGTGGACGTGCGACGCCGCTTCGGCCTACCGCCCCGAGCGCTCGCGGCGGACGACCACATCGTCATCGCGCGCGTCGCGCATCGGGCGGTCGCGTTCGCCGTGGAACGGGCCGAGGATGTCGTGCGCATCCCGAGCATCGATGTCCGCGACATCGCGGACGTGGCGATGGGCACGCAGCATGTCGCCGGCGTCGCGCACCTGGACGACGGCCTCCTCGTGATCCACGACCTCCGAGCGTTTCTGTCGGCCGACGAGGTGCTCGGGATCGACCGCGCGCTGGCGGAGGTGAGGTCATGACGATGACGGTGGCCTCGGACGACGCTCTGGAGCGGACGGCCGCCGTGCTCGCGCGCGAAGCCGGCATGGCCTGCCCCCCGGCACGCCGGCGCGATCTCGCACGGGCGGTCGAGGACGTCTGTCGCAGCGCCTCGATCGACGACGCCGCTACGTATCTCACGCAGATCGCGGAACACCCCACGCTGCTCGACGACCTCGTCGGCGCGCTGGCCGTCGGCGAGACCTATTTCTTCCGCGATCCCGATCAGTTCGCGCTCATCCGCAGCACGATCATCCCGGATCTGGTGCGAGAGCACGGCTCGGCGCTGCGCGTGTGGAGCGCCGGCTGCGCGTCGGGTGAGGAGGCCTACTCGATCGCGATCGCCCTCGCCGAAGCCGGGATCACGACGGCGCCACCCGTGCTCGGCACCGACATCTCTCGGGGTGCCCTGCGCCGCGCCGACATCGGCACGTACGGCCAGTGGTCGTTCCGGGGCGCGCCGGATGCTCGCCGCGAGCGCTACTTCGAGCGCGACGGGGACCGCTTCCGGATCCGTCAGGAGATCCGCGCGCGGGTGCGCTTCGCGTGGCTCAATCTCGCATCCAAGAGCTACCCCTCGCTGCATTCGGGGATCTGGGATATCCACCTCGCGCTCTGTCGCAACGTGCTCATCTACCTCACCCCTGAGGCGGTGGCACACGTCGCGCACCGCCTCTATGACGCGCTCGCGCCGGGCGGCTGGCTCCTCACCAGTCCGTCCGATCCGCCGCTCGCGGCGCTCGCGCCGTTCGTGACCGTCGCCACCGGCACCGGCATGGCATACCGCCGGCCTCCCGTGGACGCGACGTCCGCGCTCCAGACCGACGACCTCCCCGACATCGCGACGGCGTGTGCGGAGGAGCCGGCGTCGGACCCGACCATTGCGGCCGCTCGCGAACAGGCAGCCGCGCGGCCGAGTCCGCGTCCGGAGCCGGCGGCGCGACCCACGACGACGCTCGAGACGTTGCGCGCTCGTCTCCGCACGCTCGCGGACCGCGCCGAGCACGACGAGGTCGCGCGGGTGCTCGTGCGAGCGGTCCAGGCGCACCCGCTCGATGCGGAGCTGCACTATCTGCGCGCGATCATGCTCCTCGAGCAGGGGAAGGACGGCGAGGCGGCCGCGGCCGCGCGCCGCGCGCTCTACCTGGAGCCGCAGCTCGCCGTCGCGGCGATCGCGCTGGGGTCGGCGCTGCACCGCAGTGCGGACGTTCATGCGGCCCGGCGCGCCTATCGGTCGGCGGCGGCGCTCCTTGCGCGACGTCCGCCCGACGAGCCGGTGCAGCTCGGCGACGGCGAGCGCGCCGGCGGACTGCTCCGATCCGTGGAGTCACTGATCGCACTCACCGGCTCAGGCGCTGAAAGGACGAGTTAAGGAATGAGACGCAGCAGGACACCGACGATCCTCACCATCGGCTTCGCGGGCGCGATCATGCTCATGGCCGCCAGTGCCACGGTGATCCTCGCCGGTCTGGCGCGGCTCGCTGAAGACACCCAGGCGGTGACGCACACGTACACCGTCCTGCGAACGACGGACGACATCCTCCAGACGCTGACGGACGCCGAGACGAGCGCGCGCGGATACGTGATCGCCGGCCAGGACAGCTTTCTCGATCCGTATCGCGCGGCGCTGGCGTCGATCGAGACCGACCTGAGTCAGTTCATGCAGCTGACCGTTGACAATTCGGCGCAGCAGGCGCGCGGGCGCGACCTGCGCACGCTCGTGGACACCAAGCTCGCCTTTGAGGCCGCGACGATCGACTTGCGCCGGCAGGGACAGGAAGCCCAGGCGATCCAGAGGGTGAGCGGCGGTCAGGGAAAGATCACGATGGACCGCATCCGCCAGGTGCTCACGGACGCCGGTGCGGCGGAGCTCGACCTCTTGAAGGTGCGCGCCGAGGCGTCCGACGCGAGCGCAGGGAACACGCGCGCCGCGGTGCTGATCGGATTCGGCTCGCTCATGGTGGGTACGATCGCCCTCGCCTTTTACACCTATCGCGCGGCGCGCACGCTGAGCCGCACCGCGACCCAGGCACAGCAGCGAGCCGAGCAGCTCCAGCGCCTCTTCGACGCCGTCGGAGAGACGGCCGCGAGCCTCACCGCCGCCGCGGCCGAGATCCTCGCGGCGACGACCCAGCAGGCCGCCGGCGCGGCCGAGCAGGCCGCGGCGGTCACCGAGACGACGACGACGGTGGACGAGGTCGCCAAGACCGCCGAGCAGGCCGCGCAACGGGCGAAGGCCGTCGCCGACAGCGGGCAGCGCTCGGTGGAGGTGTCGAAGACCGGACGCGCGGCAGTATCAGAGGCGATCGTCGCGACCGGAGAGCTGCGCGCTCAGGTCGAGGGCATCGCCGAGACCACCCTCGGTCTGGCCGAGCGCGCGCAGGCCATCGGCGAGATCACCGCCGCGGTGAACGAGATCGCCGAGCAGACCAACCTGCTCGCGCTCAACGCCGCGATCGAGGCCGCGCGCGCCGGCGAGCAGGGCAAGGGCTTCGCCGTCGTCGCGGCGGAGGTGAAGTCCCTGGCCGAGCAGTCGAAGAAGTCGACCGTGCAGATCCGCCAGATCCTCGACGACATCCAGAAGGCGACCAACGCCGCGGTCCTCGCCACCGAGCAGGGCACGCGGAGCGCGGCCAACACGACCAAGCTCGTCACGCAGGCCGGCGAGGCCATCGCCTCGCTCGCCGAGTCGGTCGCCCAGGCCGCGACCGCGGCGGCGCAGATCGCCGCCTCCGCCGGCCAACAGGCCACCGGGACGGCGCAGATCACCGAGGCCATCCGCAACATCGGCGAAGCCTCGACCCAGAACCTCGCCTCCACTCGCCAGGCCGAGCGGGCCGCGCAGGACCTCAACGCCATGGCCGGCAGGCTGAAAGAGCTGCTCGCGGAGCGGCGCGCATGAGTCAGCGCGAGCCGGATGCGGCACGCGCGATCCTCACCGCGCGGGCACGGTCGCTCGCGCGTCCCACGGCCACGGCACCCACGGGGGAAGAGCTCAGCGTCGTCGGATTCGAGGCGGGCGGCGAAGCGTTCGCCATCGAGGCGCGCTACGCGCACGAGATCGTCCGTCTCCGGCACCTCGCACCGGTACCCGGAGCGCCGGCCGCGGTTTGCGGCGTCACGACATATCGCGGGGAGATCCTCGCGGTCGTCGACGTGCGTGCGACGCTCGGCCATAGGGCCGGCGGCTTGGCGGACCTCCTGTGGGTCATCGTCATCGGCGCCGCCATGCCCGAGTTCGGGCTTCTCGCCGACCGGATCACCGGCGTGGAGGCCATCGGCGCCACTGGCCTGCGGCCGCTCGCCGCTGACGCGTCGGCACGGGCGCGGCGCCTCGCGCGCGCCACGACCGAGCGCGCCGCGCTCGTCCTGGACGGCGCGACGCTCCTCGCCGATCAAGAGCTGTTCGCGCCGCGTGACGGGGCTGCGCCGGCTACGGCCAATGAACAGACAGCCAGCAGGAGGCGGGTATGAGCCGGCGCGAGCCGGATGCGGCACGCCTGCTGCGGACCTTTCTCGACGAGCTCGATGAGCGCCGCGCCGATCTCGAGCGCGCCCTGCTCGCGCTCGAGCGGGAGCGGCGGCCGGCCGAGCGAGCGCGACTGGTCGCCGAGATGTTCCGCGCGGTCCACAGCCTCAAGGGGGCGGCCCACGCCGTCGGCATCGCGCCGCTCGAATCGCTCTGCCACGACCTCGAATCGCGGCTCGCGGCGGTGCGGGAGGCTGGCGGCGAGCTCGACGCCGAGCTCATCCAGCGGCTGCTCGTCGCGAACGACGCGATGGGCGGCGCCGGCCGTCGGCTCCGCGCCGGCGAGTCGCTGGACGCGGCAGACCTCGCCACGCTGCTCGCTGGGGGAACGCCATCTCCGCACGGTTCGACCCGCCCGCGCGACGTGGCCCTGGCGATCCCCGAAGGCGAGACCACCGTCGGCGGTGGAGGGTCCGCGGAGTCCGTGCGTCTCGGAGCGGAGACCCTCGACGCGATCCTGGCGCGCTGGTCCGAGGCGACCGTCGAGCGTCGCCGCCTCAGCGCCGGGCTTGTCGCGCTCGACGACGTCAGCAACTTCGTCGCGGACTGGCGGGCCGAATGGCGCCGCCAGCGTCCGGGCCTCCGGGGGACCGGGGTGGAGGGCGCGGCGGCGACGAGGCGACTGGACGACCGGCTGAGCGCCGTCGCAACTCTCGTCGCCGACCGCATCGCCGCCGCGACGGACGCCGCACGCGCGCTCGACCGCGTGTCGGGCGCGCTCGACGCTCACCTGCGCGGCGCGCGGATGCAGCTCTTCGCCGAAGCCTGCGCCGGTCTCGAGCGTGTGGTCCGGGATCTCGCCCTCGCGCAGGAGAAGCTGGTGCGCCTGGAGGTTGTCGGCGGTGACGTGGCCCTCGATCGCGCGGTGATCTCCCGACTCCGCGACGTGCTGCGCCACCTCGTCCGGAACGCCGTCGACCACGGGGTCGAGCTTCCTGCGGCGCGTCTTGCCGCCGGGAAGCCCGCCGAGGCGACAGTCCGCGTCAGCGCGGCGGTCTCGGGGGACCGCGTCCAGGTCGCCGTGAGCGACGACGGCGCGGGGTTCGACGAGGCGGCCATCCGCGACCGCGCGGCGATGCGCGCCCTCCCCACGCCTCACGACCGTGACGAGCTCGCACGCGTCGTCCTCACGCCGGGATTCTCGACGCGCAGTGCCGCGACGACGGTGTCGGGACGAGGCGTCGGCCTGGACGTCGTACGCACGGAAGTCGAGGCGCTGCATGGCGCGATCGAAATCACCTGGGAACCCGGGCAGGGCAGTCGCTGCGGGCTGCGCGTGCCGCTCTTCCTCGCGACGACGCACGTCGTGCTCGTACGCGCGGGCGGTGCGATCTTCGCCCTCGCCGCCGCGGACGCGCGCGGCATGCTCCGCGTGAGAAGAGGCGACCTCCGGCGCATGGAGGCCCGCGCGGTCCTGGTCCGGGAGGGCGAGCGTCCGCTCCCGGTCGTGAGCTTGGCCTCCGTTCTCGGGTTGCCCGCAACGGGTGCGGACGCGCGCGAGACCGTCCCGGCGGTGTCGCTCTCCGCCGCGGCCGGCGAGGTCGCGTTCATGGTCGATGACGCGCTGGCTGAATCCGAGGTCGTCGTCACCGGTCTCGGCCGCCGCCTGCATGCCGTTCCGCTCGTGTCGGGCGCCGCTGTGCTCGAGAGCGGCGAGGTCGCGCTGCTCCTGAAGTCCTCCGCGCTCGTCCGAGCGGCTCTCGCGTCACCCGAACCAGCGAGCGAGGCGACCGAGCGTGTCGCGCCAGCCGCGTCGCGGCGCCGCGTGCTCGTCGTCGACGACTCGGCGACCACACGGAGCCTCGTGCGCAGCATCCTCGAGAGCGCCGGCTACGACGTCGCCGTGGCGACCGACGGCGCCGAGGCCTGGGCGAGGCTGCAGCAGACCCTCCCCGATCTCGTCGTGTCCGACGTGGACATGCCGCGGATGGACGGGTTCGCGCTCTGCGAGGCGGTGCGACGTTCGCCGCGCACCCGCGAGCTCCCCATCGTCCTGGTGACCGCGCTCGGGTCCGACCGCGACCGCGCGCGTGGTATGGACGCCGGCGCCGACGCCTACGTCGTCAAGGCTGAGTTCGATCAGGGGACGCTGCTCGAGACGATCGGGAGGCTCCTCGCATGACGGCCGCGCGGCAACGGGCGCGGGTGCTCCTGGTCGAGGACAGCGCGACACAGGCGGAGGCGACGCGGGCGATCCTCGCGGAGGCGGGCTACCTCGTCGACGTGGCGCCGGACGGCGCGGCCGGCCTCGCGGCTGCGGAGGCGACGGCGTTCGACGTCGTCGTCACCGACGTCGTCATGCCGTCGATGGACGGGTACGAGCTCTGCCGGCGCCTCAAGGCGACAACACAGGGCCGGAACCTCCCGGTCATCCTCGTCACGTCCCTCGCCGAGCCGATGGACGTGATCCGCGGTCTCGAGAGCGGCGCCGACAACTTCATCCCGAAACCGTTCGAGCCCGCGACGCTGCGCGCGCGCGTCGCCGCGCTGCTCGAGAGCCGCCGCCTCCGCGCCGAGGCGCGCATGCGGATGGGCATCGACGTGTCGTTCATGGGCCGTCGCTTCGCCATCACGTCCGAGCGCGAGCAGATCCTCGACCTCCTCATGTCGACATTCGAGGACGCGGTGCGCGCGAACGAGCGGCTCCTCGCGCACGAGCGCGAGCTCGCCGACGCGAACGCGATCCTCGGGCGGCAGCGCGAGCAGCTGCGCGCGCTGAATGCGGCGGCGGTCGCGCTGAGCGCCGAGCGGGCGAGCGGCGCGAGCGTCGACGCGCTCCTCCAGGAGGTCGTCGATCTCGCGCGCTCCCAGACGGGTGCCCGCTACGCCGCGCTCGACGCGTTCCAGGGCACTGGGCGCGGGCGGGCGTTCCTCACCAGCGGCATCGACGCTGCTGCCCGGGAGCGTATCGCCGAGCTGCCCGGCCACAGCGGTCTGCTCGGCCTGCTGCAGGGAGAGCCGGGAGCGCTGCGCCTGCGGGACCTCACCGCCGATCCACGGTCAGTGGGCTTCCCGGCGGGCCATCCACAGATGCACAGCTTCCTCGGGGTCCCGATCCGCTGGCGCGGACAGACGCTTGGCAACCTGTACCTCGGCGAGAAGGAGGATGGAGGCGAGTTCAGCGCCGACGACGAGACTACGATGCTGAGCTTCGCGCAGCACGCCGCGATCGCGATCGAGAACGCGCGCGTCAACGACGCCCTCGTCGAGGCGACACGGGCGAAGTCCGAGTTCCTCGCGAACATGAGCCACGAGCTGCGCACGCCGCTCAACGCGATCCTCGGTTTCTCCGAGGTCCTGCGCGAGCAGCTCGGCGGGGCGCTCTCCGACCGTCATGCGCGCTACCTGCGGAACATCACCGACGCGGGGAGCCATCTCCTCGCGCTCATCAACGACGTGCTTGACCTCTCGAAGGTGGAGGCGGGCCGGATCACGCTCTCGAAGCAGGCCATCCGTCTGGAAGACCTGCTGGAGCCGGCGATCGCGGCGGCACGCACGGCGGCCGACAAGAGCGAGATCCGGTTCACCGTCGAGGCCCCCGCGGACGTCTCGGTACAGGTCGACCCCGGTCGCGTGCGTCAGGTCCTGTACAACCTGCTCTCGAACGCGGTGAAGTTCACCGACGCCGGCGGCAGCGTGACGCTCCGGGTATCGCTGGACGCCGACACGCTCGTCGTCGAGGTCGCGGACACGGGGATCGGCATCCCGCCGGACCGCCGGAGCCGGGTGTTCGGGACGTTCGAGCGTCTCCACGAGGGTCGCCTCGGCAGCGAGGGAACCGGACTCGGCCTCGCGCTCACGAAGCGCCTGGTCGAGCTCCACGGCGGGAGCATCGGCTTCGAGAGCGAGCCGGGGCAGGGCACGACCTTCCGCGTGCACCTCAGCGATGCCCTGGTCGAGCCGGTGCGCGGCGCGCGCGTGCTCATCGTGGACGACAACGGCCGAGATGCCGATCTCATCCGCGCCGTCGCGGCCGAGGTCGGACTGCAGGGCGAGGTCGTCGCGAGCGTCGAGGCGGCGCTCAGCGCCGTCCGCCGCACGGCTCCGCTGGGCATCGTACTCGACCTGCGCCTCCCGGACCGGCGCGGCGAGGAGGTGCTCCGAGCGCTGAAGGCCGATCCCGCGACGCGACGGATCCCGATCATCGTCGTCACGGTGGAGGACGACGACGGCCATTCCCGGCCGCTCGGCGCCGACGACCACCTCACCAAGCCGATCGACCGCGAGCGGCTCGCCATCTGGCTCCGCAAGGTCGCGAACGCGCAGGGCGCGCCCCGGCGCGGCGGAGGTGCGCGTGGAGGTCCGGCGCCGCGATCGCCGCGATGAAACGGATCCGGGTGCTCGTCGCCGAGGACAGCGCGACCGCCCGTGAGGCGCTGCTCGCGCTCTTCTCGCGCGACGCCGACATCGAGGTCATCGGCGTCGCGAATGACGGTGGCGAGGCGGTCGCGCTCACGAAGCGTCTGCGCCCGGACATCGTCACGATGGACATCCACATGCCCGTCCTGGATGGGTATGAGGCGACGCGGCGGATCATGGCCGAGGCGCCGACGCCGATCCTCGTCGTCTCGTCGAGCGTCAGCGCGATCGACGCGCAGGCGAGCCTGAACGCGCTACGCGCCGGCGCGCTGGGCCTCTGCGAGAAGCCCTCCCTTGGCAACAGTCCCGCGGCCGCCGAGGAGCAGGCGCGCTTCCTCGAGACCGTCCGCGCGCTGTCCGACGTGAAGGTCGTGCGCCGGACACGCGTCGCGCCACGGGAGCCGCGCATCGTCGGCGATCGTCGCGAGGAGCGCGCCGAGATCATCGCGATCGCGGCCTCCACCGGCGGCCCGGCCGCGCTCGCGCAGCTCGTCGCCGCGCTCCCGGCCGACCTCACGGCACCCGTGCTCGCGGTGCAGCACAACACCCGCGGCTTCATGCCCGCACTCGCCGGCTGGCTCAACAGCACCGGCAACCTCCGCGTGCGGATCGCCACTCGCGGCGACCGGCCGGAGCCGGGCGTCCTCTACCTCGCGCCGGACGATCACCACCTGGGAATCGACGGCCGGCGGCACATCGCGCTCGACGCGCGTCCCCCGATCGAAGGCTTCCGTCCGTCGGCGACGTTCCTCTTCGAATCAGTCGGGCGCGCCTACGGGCCGGGCGCGCTCGCGGTCATCCTCACGGGCATGGGGTCCGACGGCGTGGACGGCCTGCGGCGCCTGCGCGAGACGGGTGGCCGCGTGCTCGCGCAGGACGAGGCGAGCTCGGTCGTCTTCGGGATGCCGCGCGCGGCGATCGCGGCGGGCGTGGTCGACGAGGTGGTCGCGCTCGCGGACCTTCCGACGCGGATCTGCGAGGCGGCGGCGTGGAGCGGCTGAGGGCTCTCGATCGTCGTTCCCGTCGTGGACTGCCGCTCGCGGTGCGGCTACTCGTGCCGCTCCTGACCGTGGCAGTACTAACGGGACTCGGATTCCTGATCGTCATCGGGCAGGTCATCAGCGCCCACGTCACCGGCGACTACACCGCCGAAGCGCGCGGGATCGCGGCGATCGTCAAAGCGCAGTACGAAGCCCAGGGCGAGGATCGGGCCGCGCTGAACGCGTTCGTGGGGGACCTCGTCCGCTTCAATCCGTCGGTCCGCCACGTGCACGTGTACCGCCTCGTCTCGGGCGTGCCGTCGCTGTGGGCAGCCAACGACCCGTCCGCGCACGCCGGTCGTCCGCCGGATCCGGCCGATGTCGAGCCGCTCGCAAGCGGGAAGAGCGTGCAACGGATCGTGACCGAGGATGGCGAGCCCCTGCTCGAGACGATCCTTCTCGTCCCGGCCGGCGGATCGAACGACGCGACCATCGGCGTCTACGTCTCCCTCGAAGCGCTCGACGCGACCGTCGCGGATGTCACTCGCCTCGTCGTCGCCACCGCCGCCATCCTCGTCCTATTCGCCGCGGTCGCGGGGACGGTGATCATCCAGCGCCTCATCCTCGGTCCGATCGGCCGTCTGGACCGCGCCGCGCTGCGGGTCGCGTCGGGCGATCTCACCGTCCGTCTCCCCCAGGGGACGGAGCCGCCCGCCCGCGACGAGCTCGCGAGGGTCGCCCGCGGGTTCGATCACATGGTGCGCGCCCTCGCGGAGCAGCGCGCCGAGATCGAGCGCCTCGCCGTGACCGACGGTCTGACCGGCCTGCTCAACCGCCGATCCTTCGATGAGCACCTCGCGCTCGAGATCGATCGCGCGATACGTCTCCGATACGCGCTCACCGTGGCCCTCGTCGATCTTGACGGCTTCAAGAAGCTGAACGACTCCCAGGGACACCTCGCCGGGGACGAAGCCCTGCGGCGCGTGGCTGCGGCGCTCAAGAGCGCCGTGCGCGGCTCGGACGTGCTCGCCCGCTACGGCGGCGACGAGTTTGCGGTCATCCAGCCCGGGTGCGACGCGGGTGTCGCGGGGGACGTCGCTGCGCGCATCCGTGACGCCGTGGCGCGCCTCGAACTGCCGGCCGACCCAGCGACCGGGCTGCTCCTCGCCGCGAGCGTCGGCGCCGCGCCACTCCGGCCCGGCCGGTCCACCCCCGACATCGTCCGCGCCGCGGACGCGGCGCTGTACCGCGCGAAGGCGCGAGGCGGCGGCGTCGAGATCGCGGCGGATCCGGGGTGAGCGTTCGTCGCGACCCCTCGCCGACTCCCAGCGGCCCTCGACAGGCGGAGAACTGGCACACTGTTGACGCGTCTCCCGCTGTTCGGCACCGGGGCCGCGAGGCCATGCGCCAAGGGGGATGAGCGGAACCTGATGCGTATCCTCGTCGTGGAAGACCACGCGCCGACCACCGAGCTGCTCGCCGAGATCCTTGGCGGCGACGGACACACGGTCATCGCCGAACGGGACGGCCTCGCCGGCCGCGAGCGCGCGCTCTCGGAATCGTTCGACCTGATCCTCTGCGACATCGGTCTGCCGGGCCTCGACGGCCTCGCGCTCGCCCGCGCGATCCGCGCCGCCGGCATCGCGGTACCCTTGCTCGCGCTGAGCGGCCGCACCAGCGACGACGAGCGACTGGTCGGGCTGACCGCCGGATTCGACAACTACCTCACCAAGCCGATCACCGCTAGCGCCCTGCTGCGGGAGATCGCCGTGCAGGAAGCGAGCATGGGGTGGCGGCGTGCCGCGCCCGGTGCCTCGCGTGCGCCGACTGCCGCGCACATGGCTCTTCCCACCGCTGAGCCGGTCGCCGCGGCGCGCCCGCGACGTCGTGGCGTCCTCGGTGGCCTGGTCGTGATCGCGATGGGCCTGCCGTTCGTCCTCCAGCCGCTGGGCGTCCCGAACGCGGCCTCCTATCTCTTCCTCGCGATGGGCGCCGCGTTCCTCATCTCGTATCTGCGCGGTCACCAGTACGTCTATCTCATCCCGATGGTCACCCTCTCGTCGTTCGGCATCGCGCTGCTGCTCCCGACCTGGATCGTCATGCGGCCTGAAGCGATCGCGCCGGCGTTCGTCGCCATCGTCGCGCTCGGGTTCGTCGCCGCGTTCGTGCTCGCGCCGGAACGGCGCTGGCCGCTCGTTCCCGCAGGGTTGCTCGGTGTCGTCGCGGCGAGTCGCCTGGTGACCGGCTCCTCGCCGATCCCGGGGCCGCTAGAGCCATTCCTCGTTCCCATCGTGCTGGTCGGCGTCGGGGTCTACCTGCTCGTCGAACGGCAAGAGTGACGCGCAGGCGACGCCTGGCGGCCCTCGTGCTCCTTGGCGGTGGCGCCGCGCTGCTCGGCTGGCTCGGTCCCTCGATTCCCGCGGGGTTGTTCGCTGGGCCGGCTGCCTGCGGGCCGGGCCCGTCGGCCGTGCAGTTCTGCCCGTCGCTCCCCGCGTTCCAACCATCCGACAGCGGCCCGATGCGCGTCGTGGATCAGGTCCGGCCGTGCGAGGACGCGGCCACCTTCCGGCCCTCCTTCTGCATCGCGCTTCCGGCCACGAGCGTCCATGCGGACCGTGCGACGCTCGTCTCGCGGCGGCAAGACGCCTGCGCGCAGCTCAGCCCGCGGGAAGCCCCCGAGTTCTGTTTCGTGATCCCGTCGAACATCACCGCAGACGCGACGCTCGAGCGCGAGGCAGCGCTCGTCCTGCTGCGCCAGCGCCTTGGCTCCGACTTCCGCCGGGTCAGCGGCGGTGAGCTCGAGCTCTGGGCCGAGAGCGGCGTCTCGGGCGCGGACGCGGAGCGCATCGACGGCATCCTGCGCGACGACGCGATCGCCGTGCGGGCCTACTTCGCCCGGCGATTCCGCGAGGCGCCGGCGGTGTTCCTCTTCGCGTCGCAGCAATCGTTCGGCATGGCGCTCGAGCGGCAGTTCGGTTACGCGGCGGGGACGGCAGCGCAGCTCTCGAGCCAGTACGGCGGCATCCTCGTGAACGGCATCGACGCGATCGCGATCAACGGCCAGAATGTGCTCGGCGGCCCGCGGCCGACGATCTTCCGGCACGAGCTCAGCCACGTACTGACCCACCAGCTCGCGGGTGTCGGACTACCGATGTGGTTCGACGAGGGCCTGGCCACGCTGGTCGCCGAGCCGGACGCCTCGGCGTTCGATCTCGACCGCGCGACCGCGTTTTCGATCCTCGGCGACGACGCGCTCCGGTCCATCGCCTTCGACGAGGACCGCTCGTGGTCCGACCGGAACGCGGCGCTCGATGGAAACGCCTACGGCGTCGCCGCGGAAGCGGTCCGCCTCATCGTCGACCGGCTCGATCGCGCGGGCATCACGACGATGCTGGAGACGGTCGGTCGCGGAGCGTTGCTGGCCTCCGCGTACGTGGCGGCGACGGGCGAGCCGCTGGCGCAATTCGTCGAGAGCGTGCCGGGCCGCGTGCTGGCCGGCTGCCGGCGCGGGATCAGCCTATCGGCGACCCGGCCGGACGGCCTGGTCGCCTGGCGGATCTACGGCTTCGGGCCGCGACAGAGCGTCGCGATCACCGTGGACGGACCCGGCCACTACGCCTTCTCGGTCGCGACCGATCGCTACGGCGTCTACACCGGCACGCTCGGTGGACCAATGCCGAGCGGCACGTACATCCTGAAGGCGACGACCGGCATCGCGACCGCGGTGCGCATCTCCGTTCCGCTGGGGACCCCGTCCGCGGCGCCCAGGCGCGCCTGCGGCGACTGAGCGCCGGTCGACAGATCGGCCCCGCGCGACCGCGCGCAAGATGCCGTGACACGCGCGGCCGCGTCACCGAAGGCGGGCACCAGCCAGCTGCTCCTTCTGGATCCCCGACACGACGCCTTGGTCGAGAAGGTGGATGAATGCACCGACGATCTCGGCGTCCCACTGCGATCCCGCGCCCTCCCGGAGGATCGCGAGGGCGAGATCGGGATCGAGTCCCGCGCGATAGGGACGGTCGCTCGTCATGGCGTCCCACGCATCCGCCACGGCCACGATGCGGGCACCACGCGGGATGTCGGATCGCTGCAGATGATCGGGGTAGCCCGTCCCGTCCGCCCGCTCGTGGTGATGCCTGATGATCGGCAGATAGTGCGCGACGCTCCGGAGCGAGAGGCAGATGCGCTCGCCCTCGGCGGAGTGCGTCCGCATGACGACGAGCTCGTCCTCGGTGAGCGGACCCGGCTTCAGCAGGATCGCGTCGGGGATGGCGATCTTCCCGACGTCGTGCAGGATCCCGCCCTCGTACAGCAGCTCGCGATCGCCGCCCTCGAGGCCGAGCAGCGTCCCGATCTCCTGCGCCTAGCGCCCGACGCGCTCGGCGTGATGGATCGTGTACCGGTCGCGGGCCTCAACGGCGCGGGCGAGCGCGAACAGCACGCCCTCGGTCGCGTCGAGCCGCTTGTTCAGGGCACGGTCGCGGAGCAGCACACGCGTGCGCACGAGGAGCTCGTTCGCGTCAAACGGCTTGCTCAGGTAGTCGTCGGCGCCTGCGGCGATGCCGCGAAGCCGCGTCTCCCGGTCGTGCGACGCGGTGAGGATGACGACCGGGATCAGCCGCCGCAGCGGATGCGCCTTCACGCGCTCGCACACCGCGATGCCGTCGAGACGCGGCATGTCGACGTCGAGCAGGATGAGGTCCGGCTCCTCCTCCTCGATCGCCGCGAGCGCCTCGAGCCCGTCACGCGCTTCGCGGACGTCGTACTCGAGCGCCTGGAGATGCGCGATGAGGAGCTCGCGATTCGCGCCGACATCGTCGACGACGAGCACGAGCGGCGGACGGTTCGGTACGAGCTGCGTCACGCGGCCGGCCGGCCGTACCTGCGCACGGCCTCGCGGAGCTCCGCGGGCGAGATCGGCTTCGTCAGGTATGCGTCGAACCCGGCCCCGAGGCCGCGCTCCACCTCGGATGCCAATGCCGACGACGACAGGGCGATGAGCGGCGACGTCATCCCCGCCGCCCGCAGCGCGCGTGCGGCGTCATCGCCGCGCAGGCCTGGGAGATGGATGTCGAAGATGCAGAGGTCGAAGCGCTCGGCCAAGGCCAGGTCGCGTCCCCTGGTGCCATCCCGCGCGACCACGACGGTATGGCCGGCATCCTCGAGCACGTCGGCGAACAGCGTGACGTTCATCGAGTCGTCCTCAACGAGCAGCAGACGCAAGCGGCGCCCCTTCCGTTCGCACCGACGCGAGCCAGCGGCGTACCGCATCGCAATCGATCGGCTTCGTCATGTGGTCCGCGGCGCCGAGGAGCCGCGCGTGGCCGTCGTCGTCCTCGACGGTCACCACGAGCACGGGAATGTGCGCGGTCGCGCGGTCGGCCTTGAGCGACCGCAGCACTTCGTCGCCGCGGCGGTCCGGCAGCCGCAGGTCGAGGATCACGGCGGTGGGGGCGCTGCGCGCGACGGCGGCCGTCGCGCTCGCGGCGGTCGGCGCGACCTCGACACGCAGACCTGCCTCGCGAGCCAGCTCGGACAGCAGCTCCGCGTCGGCGCGATCGTCCTCGACGACGAGGAGGCGGGGCCCGACGGGCGCGTCGGCGACGACGCCCTCGAGCACGACCCAGAACCGCGTGCCGCGGCCCTCCTGGCTCACGAAATCGATCGACCCGTGCTGCAGCTCGACGAGCCGCTTGGTGATCGCGAGGCCGAGGCCCGTCCCTGACGCCGCGCTGCGGCCCTCGTGCAGACGCTCGAACATGCCGAAGACGCGATCGCGCTTGTCCGGCGGGATCCCGATGCCCGTATCCGTCACGTCGAAGCGCAGGTCCGCACCCTCGATCCCAACGCGCAGCTCGACATCGCCGCCTGCCGGCGTGAACTTCACCGCGTTCGAGAGCAGATTGAGGAGCACCTGCCGCGTGCGGGCGGAGTCGACGAGCACGGTCACGTCGGGGACCTCCGGCGCGTCGAACCGCACGCCGCAGTCGGCGGCGAGCTGCGCCGCGGAGGCGACAACGGGCTCGAGCAGCGCGGGCAGCGGCAGCGCCTCGCGACGCAGCTGCAGACGGCCGGCCTCCACCTTCGACAGATCGAGGACGTCGTTGATGAGCTCGAGGAGATGCTGCCCGGCGGAACGGATGTTCGCGAGGTATCTGCTCTGCCGATCGGTGAGCGTACCCCGCAGCTGCTCCTGCAGCACCTCCGAAAAGCCGAGCACCGCGTTGAGCGGCGTCCGCAGCTCATGGCTCATGCTCGCGAGGAAGTCGGACTTCGCGCTCGTCGCAGCCTCGACCTCAGCATTGAGCTGGCGCAGGCCGGCGTTCGCCGCCGCGAGACGCTCGCGCTCGCGCTGGAGCAACAGGTACGCGATGGACAGCGCCGCCGCGAGCAGGCCCGCCGCGACGATGACGGCGAGGAGGGGTATCCCGAGCTGACGTGAGAGCGCGAGCTGGGTGGCGTACAGCGCCGCCGGATCGTCGAGCACCAAGAGCGTCCAGGCGGCGCCCGGGACAGCCGCCGCGACGGAGAGCCGCGGCATCGCATCCACCGACGTGACGGCGCCGGACGCAGTCTCGACGGAGGCGATCGAGACCCGGCTCAGGGGCACGCGGGCGGCGGTGCTCCCGATGACCTGCGAACGGTGATCGAGCAGCAGGAGCTCGCGGCCCGGCTCCCGCAAGACCTCGACGCCGCTCAGGAGGACGCTCGGCCGCAGCGTGAGGTTCACGACGCCCGTGACGGCTCCTGAATCGCCGCGCACGACCATCGCGAGCGCGACCAAGGCCGGCGAGTCCTGCGCGCGGGAGAGGAACGCCTCGCTCACGTACGGGCGGTCGGTCGTGACCGCGCCGCGGAAGTAGTCGCGGTCGGCGAAGCTCTGGCCGACGACGACGTCGTCCGGGTAGCGAGCGAGCATGACGCCGTCTCGATCGAAGGCCGCGGCGCTGCCGATGTCCGGCCGCCCGTCCACGAGACTCGCGAGGAGCGTGCCGAGCCGAATGCGATCCCGCTCCCGAATCCCGCCGCCGACCTCCGCGCGGGCGACGAAGTCACGCAGCTCGTCCGCGCGCCCCTCGACACGCGACCCGGCCAGCAAGCCCGCCAGCTCGGCCGACCGGCCCCGCTCGCTGTCGAGGCGCGTCCGCAGGTCAAGCAGCGAGGTCCGCAGCGCAAAGGAACCGAAGAAGAGAACGGGGCCCATGAGCATCGCGCACGAGAGGAGGCCGACGACGACAGCGGTCAGGGCGCGACGAGACCGCTTGCTGTTGCCGTGCTCCACCGCAACCCCCTTCGGCATCCGTTCACCGTGCACGAGTGAGTATCTGCGAAGCGAGAAGAGTAATGCTGACGAGCCCGGCCCGGATAGTTACTGACGGCAGACAGATGCGATCCAGAAACCGGACAGGAATGAGAGCGCCTCACCCAATATCTATTCCTAAGTCCCGCAGGACCTGGTCCGGGCGACCGGTCACGGTCGTGGCCAGCGGCGTGATGTCCGCTCTCGACGAAAGGCAGACGGCCCACCGTTCGGCACCGGCGAGCATGCCGCCGAAGGCGACGAGCGGCCCTGCATCTTCGCCGCCCGCGGACATGACGGGCGAGCGAGCGCTTTTCGTGACGCCGGCGACCTGCTTCTCTACAGTCGCACGTCTTGGATGTGACGGTAGCGAAGCCCTTGGGGGATCAGCCGGTCGCCGAGGGCATCTACGTGTACTGCATCATCGAGAGCGCGGGGCCGCGCTCGTTGGGCAAGATCGGCATCGGCGGCCGCGCCGACGACGTCTTCACCGTCCTCCACCGCGAGCTCGCCGCGGTCGTGAGCCGCACGCCGCTCATGGTCTACGACCCGACGCGTGAGAACGCGCTCACACACGAGCACGTGAACGAGGTCGTGATGATCGACAGCGGCTTCACGCCGGTGCCGATGAGCTTCGGGACGCTCTTCAAGACAGAGGACGACATCGTCGAGTTCCTCAAGGACACCTACGACGCGCTGCGCGACGTGCTCCGCACGATGAAGGACAAGCTCGAGTTCGGCCTCAAGGTGAACTGGGATCGCAACACCGTGCTGGCGGACATCGAGCGCGACTGCGAGGAGATCCGCAGATCGAAGGCGAGCACGGGCATTCGACGTACTTCGCGCGGATGCAGCTCGGCCGCCTCGTGGAGCAGGCGCTCGCGGAGCGGTCCGAGATGTTCGTCCGTGAGATCTACGACGAGCTGCGCGAGTCCGCGATCGCGTCGCGCTAGAACAAGGTTATCGGGGACCGGATGATCACGAACGCGGCCTTCCTCGTCGAACGGGAGAAGGCCGCCGTGTTCGACAAGTCAAGTAAGGTGCAGGAGATCGGTCAGCGGTACGAGGGCGAGTTGAAGCTCACGTACACCGGTCCGTGGCCGGCGTACAGCTTCGTGACGATCCGTCTGCAGCTGGAGCGGAGCGCCGGGGTCTAGCGCGCTCCTGAACCAGCCTACGAGGAGGGCCGAGCCCACCAGGGCACGCGCGCAGGCGGAGGGACGCGGGGCAGGGACGCCGCGTCGGGATCGACCTGCCGGTGGAGCTGCGATGCCCGTGCTTCGGTACGTGTACGCCTTCGTCCCCGCGAGCACGGCGGCCACGATCGACGCGGCGCGGCTCGACGGCATCGACGGTACGGCGGTGCGCGCGATCGTCGAGGGTCCGTTCGCGGCGGCCACGAGTGGCTCGCGCCCCGCGCCGACGCGCGCCAGTCGGTGAATGAGAAGCTTCTCGATCACTGCTCGCCTCATCGCCGAGCTGGGGTACGAGCGAGCGTTCATCCGACAATGTATTTGCCCTCACGATGGCGTTGCCGCCACAGTGGCGGTCTTGATCACGCGAGACGGGGTGATGAGGTTGCGTCGATACCTCGCGTCGTTCCGTGAGCGTACGGCTGAGCGCGACCGTACCCTCGAGCTCGATCGGGGTGTGCGGCGGATCCGGACCGCCGAGGAGGAGATCCGCGCCGAGCGCGACCGCCTCGAGCTCGTCCTGCGCAGCGTGCCGAACCCGATCATCGTCGTCGACAACGACGACCAGATCATCACCATGAACGCCGCGGCCCAGCGGCTCTTCGGCCGTCAGGGCAAGATCCAGCACGCGCTGGCGAACGACGCGAAGTTCACCTCGTTCCTCGCGGAGCTCCGACTCGACCCCGCCCCCGAGCGCCGCTCCGAGCTCGTGCTCGTCGACCCCACGACCGGCGAGCGCCTCGAGATGGAGATCACCGCGACCGAGGTGCGCGACCATCACGGCGCCGTGGTCGCGATCGTGTCCGCGATGCAGGAGGTCGGTCGTCTTCGCGAGCTCGAGCGGCGCCGCCTGCAGCAGGTGCTCTTCGAGACAGAGAAGCTCGCGGCGACCGGCCGGCTCGCGGCGTCGATCGCGCACGAGATCAACAACCCGCTCGAGGCCGTCCAGAACTCGCTCTACCTCCTCGCGAACGTCGCTTCCGACGCGACGGAGCGCCGGTACCTCGAGATCGCGCAGCGCGAGACGCAGCGGATGTCGCGGATCCTTCGCCAGATGCTCGGCTTCTACAGGCCCACGCGCGACATGGCGCCGGTCGACATCAACATGATCATCGAGGAGGTCGAGGCGCTGATCGCGAAGCGCCTGCGCGAGGGCAAGGTCACGGTCGCGCGCGTCCTCGATCCGGACCTCGTGCACATCCTGGCCTCCGGCGACCAGATGAAGCAGGTCCTTCTCAACCTGTTCCTCAACGCGGTGGAGGCGATGCCGCACGGGGGCACGCTCACGGTCACGACGCGCCACGTCAGCGAGAGCGAGCGCGAGGTGCCGTTCGACGCGGTGCGCATCGAGGTCGCCGACACCGGCCTCGGCATGGACGAGGAGACGCAGCAGCGGATCTTCGAGGCCTTCTACTCGACGAAGACCGAGCGCGGCACCGGGCTCGGCCTGTGGGTCTCGCACGGCATCGTCCTGGGGCACGGCGGCACGATGAAGGTGCGCAGCAAGGCCGGGCAGGGGACGACGTTCATCATCTCGCTGCCCGTCGCGGGACCGCCATCCGATGCCTGAGACGTGCGTCCTGGTCGTCGACGACGAGGAGAGCGTCGCGACGACGATCGCGGCGATCCTGAAGCTCGACGGTCACGACGTCGTCGCCGTGACGAGCGGGGGCGAAGCGCTCCGTCTGCTCAACGAGCGGCAGTTCGACGTCGTGCTCACGGACCTCCGGCTGGGCGACATGGACGGGATCGAGATCCTGAAGGAGGTCCAGCGCACCGCGCCGGAGACCGTGGCGATCATGCTCACCGGGTACGCCTCGCTCGAGTCGGCGATCGCGGCGCTCCGGAGCGGCGCCTACGACTACCTCATGAAGCCGTCGGAGGTCGACAAGCTGCGCGCGACGGTGAACCGCGCGATCGAGCGCCGGCAGCTGCGCCGGCGCCTCCTCGAGCTCGAGGAGGTCGACCGCCTCAAGACGCAGTTCCTTTCCATGGCGTCACACGAGCTCCGGACGCCGCTGACGGCGGTGAGCGGCTTCATTCAGGTCGCGCGGCGCCGCATCCTGCGCGCGACCGATCCGGAGAGCAGCCCGGACGACTGGCGGCAGGAGGCGGCGCGCTCGAGCGAGACGCTCGAGCTCGCGCAGCGTCAGGCGCGCCGCCTGGGCCGGCTCATCGACGAGCTGCTCGACGTGTCCCGGCTGCAGCTCGGACGGGTCGAGCTGCAGCCCAGCGAGGTCGACCTCGTGAACGCCGTGCGCGAGGTCATCGACCGCATGCGGCTCCTCTCGTCGACGCACCACATCGAGCTCGACAGCGACGTGGCGAGCGTCATCGTCACGGCCGATCCCGACCGCATCGATCAGGTCTTCGAGAACCTGATCGGCAACGCGGTGAAGTACTCGCCGGACGGCGGCGACGTGCGCGTGCTGGTGCGGACGACGGGCGACGAGGTGCACGTCGCGATCAGGGATGAGGGCATCGGCATCTCCCGCGACGAGCTCGACCGGATCTTCACTCTCTTCTACCGCTCGCCGGACCCGCGCGCCAGCCACGTGGGCGGGCTCGGGCTCGGCCTCTACATCAGCCGCGAGATCGTGACGCGCCACAACGGCAGGCTGTGGGCGGAGAGCGGCGACTCCGGGAGCACCTTCCACGTGACGCTCCCGCTCGCGAGCGCGAGGGCCGAGCCGCTCACAGGCCCCGCAGCAGCGACGCGAGGCTAACGCCGAGGCGCTTCGCGATGTGCGCGAGCGCCGGGAGCGACGGCGTGACGCGACCCGTCTCCATCTTCCACACGTACTGCTTCTCGAAGTAGACGCGGCCGCGCCGGTCGCCGCCGAGCTCGGCCATCGTCAGACCCTGCCGCCGCCGCAGCGTGCGGATGCGCCGCCCCACCCTCTTCGCGAGCGCGGCCTCGCCCGGGACGTCGGGATGGACGCGCGCCGGCACCTATCGGCCCCTCGCGACGAAGTCGACGATCGCCGCGATCGCCTCGTCGCCGTACGGAGCGGCGAACATCGCCCGCGAGTGCTCCCTGCCGCCGAAGGCGAGCAGCGTCTTCGGCGTCGCGGCCGCGGCGAACGCGCGCAGGACATGCGGCCACGCGCCGAGCGTGTCCTGGTCGGCGCAGACGAAGAGCTTCCGGCCGGTGACGCGCCGCGAGAGCGCGTCGGGCGTCTCCTGGACCGGAGCGGAGATCGAGACGACGCACTCGACGTCGCCGTCGAAGCTCGACGCGAGGACCGCATGCCCGCCGAACGACGCTCCGACGAGCGCGATCTCCGCGGCGCCCTGTTCGCGCAGGGCGGCCTTCGCCGCGGCGAGGTCCGTCGCCGGCGACCACGGGCGGCCCGGGACGTACGCGTCGGTCTTCCCCGTCGAGCCGTCGTAGCCGCGGAGGTTCAGGGCGAGCACCGGCACCCCACGGGCGACGAAGCGCGGGGCGATCTCGCGCCATCCGCTGCCGTCCCACCGCGCGCCGTGCACGAGGATCGCCGCGCGGCGTGCGGGGAGCTCGCCGTACAGGTCGGCCTGCAGCGTCTCGGCGTCGCTTCCGATGCGGAGCGTTCGGCTCACGGCACGGGATCGAGGAGCGGTCTCTTGTCGAGGAACGCGAGGATGTTCTCGGCGGCCCGCACGGCCATCCGCACGCGCGTGCGCTCGGACGCGGACGCGATGTGCGGGAGGAGCACGGCGTTCTCGAGCTCGAGGAGCGCGGGCTCGACCTGCGGCTCCCGCTCGAAGACGTCGAGCCCCGCGGCAGCGATGACCCCGTCACGCAGCGCCTCCGCGAGCGCGCGCTCGTCCACGACCGGACCGCGCGAGCCGTTGATGAGGATCGCGGTCTTCTTCATCCGACGCAGCCGCTTCGCGTCGATGAGATGCCGCGTCTCGGGCATGAGCGGCACGTGCAGCGTGACGAAGTCGGACTGCGCGAGGAGCTCGTCGAGCGTGACGAAGCGCGCGCCGAGCTCCTCCTCGGCGGATTCGTTGCGGAACGCGTCCGTGTACAGGATCTTCATGCGGAAGCCCGTCGCGCGGCGCGCCATCGCGCGGCCGATGCGACCCATGCCGACGACGCCGAGGGTCGCCTCGTACACGTCGGTGCCGAGGAAGAGGAAGGGCGTCCATCCGCGGTACTTGCCGGCGCGCAGGAAGCGCTCGGCCTCCGGGAGGCGCCGGGCCGTCGCGAGCATGAGCGCGAAGATGCCGTCGGCGGTGGTCTCGTCGAGGATGCCCGGCGCGAAGGTGACCGGTATGCCGCGCTCGCGCGCCGCGCCGACGTCCACGTTGTCGTAGCCGGTGCCCATCGTCGCGATCATCCGCAGCTTCGAAGCGCCGCGGATCGCGCCGCCGGTGAGGGGATTCGCCGGGAGCGTGAACACGATCTCGGCGTCGCGCACGAGATCCGCGACCTCGTCGGCGGTCGGGACCGGCGGCTCGCTCGGGCCGACGCGGACGGTGCCGCGCGGGCGCAGCAGCTCGAGCGCCTTCTCGGGGACGGGACGCGTGACGACGATGAGGGGCGAGGCCACCTGCCGTGAGCATACGTCGCGCGCTCGATGACGGCGTCGTGGACGCGCGGCTGCTTCCCGACCGCCTCGTTCCACAGCTCCTCGGGATATCGTCGGCACGTGCCCGTACGCTCCACGCATCGCTCCAGCGCCCGCCCGCGGACCGCGGCCGTCGACGCCGTCGCGGCCCACAACGAGCGCATGTGGGACCGCCTCGCGCGCGCGGGCATCCCGTATACGCGCCCCCAGGGCCGACCGCCGCGCGACGCGCGGGGGAAGCGACGCTTCCTCGACGAGCTGACCTACGGCCACATCCGCGGCATCCCGCTCGCGGGAAAGCGCGTCCTGTCCCTCGCGGGCGGCGGCGGCTGGGACCCCATCCTCTTCGCCGAGCTCGGGGCCGAGACGACGCTCTTCGATCTGTCGCCGCGCCAGCTCGCGACGGTGCGCGCGCTCGCGCGCGAGCGCGGGACGAAGCTGCGCTTCGTTCGCGGCGACATGCGCGATCTCTCGGCGTTCGGCGACGGCGAATTCGACCTCGTCTACCACCATCACTCCCTCGTCTTCGTTCCCGACGCGGCGCGCGTCGTCCGCGAGGTCGCGCGCGTGCTGGCGCCCGGCGGCATCTACGTCTTCTCGACGATGCACCCCGTCACGCTGCGCATGTACGAGACGTGGACCGGCACCGGTTGGGGATTCAAGCAGCGCTACGACGAGAACGGTCCGGTGCCGGTGAAGTCACCGACGTGGGAGTTCGACGACGTCAAGGTCGAGGCGCCGACGCTCGAGTACGCGCATCGCATCTCGGATCTCGTGAACGCCTGCGTGCGCGCGAAGCTCGTGGTCGACGGCCTCTGGGAGTGGTCACCGGGGGACGCGGGCGGCGAGCCGGGTTCGGACGACGAGCTCGAGCGCTACCTGCCCGCGTTCATCGCGATCCGCGCGCGCCGTCTCGACGCTCGCGCAGCACGCTACTCGCCTCGACGTACTGCGACACGATCTCGCTGATCTTCCGCGCGGCCGTGGGGATGTTCACCGCCCAGCCGACGCCGATGACCTTGTCCGAGAAGATGCGCTCGCTCGAGGGATCCCAGTACGCCTCGCGGACGCGGTCGATCGTGGGCACGCGGAAGTCGTACGGGATCGCGCCCGCGACCTTGCCGTGCCAGGTGCGCTCCTGCGGCGGCTTCTTCAGCTCCTGGTAGATCGCGGCGACGAGCGCGATCCAGGCGAGGGTACGGAAGAGGCGGATGAGGTCCTTCAACCGAGCGCCACCGGAGCAGGGGTCGTGCCAGGCTTGGTGAGCGGCTCGCCCTTCGCGCAGAGGGGGCACGCCGCCGGCGCGTACGTCGGGATGTCGAGCGACCACAGCGCGATGAGCGGCACCCCCAGCGCGGCGGCGCCACCCGAGCGATCGACGAGCACCGCCGCCGCGACCACCGTCGCGCCGGACGCGCGCACCGCGTCGATGGTCTCCTGCACCGAGCCGCCCGTCGTCATGATGTCGTCGACCACGAGGACGCGCTCGCCGGGCGCGAGCTGGAATCCCCGGCGGAAGACGCGGCCGGTCCCCGCCCTCTCGCCGCGCTCGGCGTATACCGCGCGGATGCCCGTCTGCCGCGCGACCTCGTGCGCGAGGATGATGCCGCCGGTCGTCGGCCCGGCGACGGTGCGCGGGTCGTAGGGCCGCGCGGCCTCGACGATCGCGGCACACAGACGCTCGGTCTGGCGGGGCCACTGCAGCACCTGGAACTTCTCGAGGTAGCGCGCCGAATGCTTCCCAGACGCGAGTACGAAATGCCCATCGCGCAGCGCGCCCGCGGAGCGGAAGATGGCTTCGACCTCGGCTGATCCGAGCACAGATCGACAGTATCCTGCGGTGGTGGGAAGCGTGTGGTGAGGGTCTACGATGTGTCGCTGGTCCTCCGTCCGGACATGACCACGTGGTCGAACGAGCCCGGGCCGACGATCGCGCCGCTCCGCCGCATCGCGAAGGGCGACACCGCGAACGTCTCCACGATCTCCTTCGGCGACCACACCGGCACGCACGTCGATCCGCCGATCCACTTCATCGAAGGCGGCGGCACCGTGGACCGCCTGCCGCTCGACGCGCTCGTCGGACCGTGCGTCCTCCTCGGATACGACGGGTCCGGGCACGTGAACGCCCGCTGGCTCGAGGGGGCGAAGGTGCCGCCGGGAACGAGCCGGATCCTCTTCAAGACACGCAACAGCGAGCTCTGGAACGATCCCACGCAGAAGTTCACGCGCGACTTCGTCACGATCGACGCGTCCGCGGCGCGCTGGTGCGTCGAGCACGGCGTCAGGCTCGTGGGCATGGACTACCTGTCGATCGAGCCACAGGGACCCGAGAAGGCCGGATACCCCGTGCACCACACGCTCCTCGGCGCCGGCGTCGTCATCATCGAGGGGCTCGACCTGCGTGGCGTGAGACCCGGCACGTACGAGCTCGTGTGCGCGCCGATCAAGATCCAGGATGGCGACGGTGCTCCCGCGCGCGTCTTCCTGATCGAGCAGTGAACGCGGAGGGAGGGGCGGCCGGAGGCATCGGGACGCCGCCGCGATTCGAGCGGGCGATCACGCTGTCGCGCCTCGTCGGCGCCGTCGCGGTCGTCACGATCGCCCCCTTCCTCCCGAACCTCGGCTCCATCGCGGTCGCGCTCCTCGCCGGCAGCCTCGCGGCGTCCGCCGTCGTGCTGCACGTGCTCTCCGGCCGCGTGCGCACGCCGCGACAGGCGCGTGCCTTCTCGTGGATCACCTTCGGCTGGGACGTGCTCCTCGTGTCCTTCGCGATCTTGCTTGTCACGCCGGATCCCAACTGGCCGGTCGTGCCGCTCATCGGCATGCTGCTCATCATCACGACCGCGTTCCGCCTCGGCGATCTCGGGGCGCTCGTGGCGGCCTCGCTCATGGCCGTCGCGCTCATCGCGATCGCGGCGTGGCGGGCGCAGGCGCTGTCGCTGCCGCTGCCGCTCGCGCAGATCGCCTTCGACCTCCTGATGTACGCGCTCACCGCGCTCCTCACCAGGTCGATGCTTCGCGAGATCGGCGTGCTGCGCAGCGACGTCGTGACGCTCCGCGAATCGGAGCGCGAGCGCACCCGTCTGCTCGAGCATGAACGCGAGGCGCGCAGCGCGGCGGAGCGCGCGATGACGCATCTCGGCGCGGCCGAGCGCATCAGCGAGAGCGTGCTGCGGCACGACTCCGTCGACGACGTGATGCAGGACGCGCTCGAGCGCGTCGTGACCGCCGTCGGCGCGACCGCCGCCGCGATCCTCACCGGGTCCGGCGACGGCCTCCTCGTACGGGCCTCGTACGGCCTGGTGCTCCGGCCGCGCTCGGCGTTCTCGCGGAGCGCCGATCTCGGTCAGGCCCTCGACGCGATCGCGGCGCAGCGCGTCGCGTCGCGGACGGTCGTGCCGCTCCAGGCGAACGACGTGCCGCTCGGGGTCCTGTATCTCGGTTTCGACCGCCCGCGCGACATGAGCGGCGGGGATCGCTCGCTGCTGGAGCTCGTGGCGACGCGGCTCGCGACGGCCCTCGAGCGCGCGAAGCGGCTGGAGGACGAGCGGCAGGCGCGCACGGCCGCGGAGACGGCGGCCGGCCGCGCGCAGCTCCTGCTCGACGCGGCCGATGCGGTGCTCGACGGCGCGGGCGTCGGCCAGCGCCTCGCGCGGCTTGCGCGCCTCGCGGTGCCGAAGCTCGCTGACTCGTGCGCCATCGACCTGCTCCGCGCGAGCGGCCGGCTCGAGAGCGTGGCGATCGCCGCCGTCGACGCGGAGCGCGAGCGCGACATGTGGATGATCGCGCACCGCTATCCACGCAGCTGGACCGCGCAGGATCCCCTCTTCGAGACGATCCGCACGGGCGAGGCGCGGTCCATCGCGCACCTGGGACCCGACGACCTGTCCGCGCTCACGCGCGGGTCCGAGCATCTGCGCCTGCTGCTGGAGCGGGACGTGCGCTCGTGGATGGGCGTGCCGATCTTCGACGCCGGAGCCGTCCGCGGCGCGCTGGAGCTCTACCGCGGTGAGTCCGGTCAGGTCTTCACCGACGAAGATCTCGAGACCGCCCGGCTGTTCGCCCTGCGAGTGGCCGCGGCCGCCGTACGGCGCGGCGGCGATACGATTGAGTGACATGGCCGTCACCCGGCGTCCCCCCGTCCTCCGGCGCGACCTCATCAGGATCTTCTCGGAGGACCGTCTCGTCGCCGTCATCCGGACGGCGACGCCCGAGGCCGCCGAGAAGGCGGCGCGCGCGATGGCCCGCGCCGGCCTGCGGCTCGTCGAGATCACGCTCACGGTCCCGGACGCGTACGAGCTCATCGCCGCGCTGGCGACCGACGAAGAATTCGCGAGCCAGGGCGCGGTGGTGGGCGCCGGCACGGTCCTCTCCGGCGCGCAGGCCGAGGATGCGCTCCTCGCCGGCGCGCGGTTCCTCGTGTCTCCCGCGCTCATCCCCGAGATGCTCGAGGCGGCGCGCGCGCGCGACGCGATGACGATGCCCGGGACGATGACTCCGACGGAGATGGTGAAGGCCGCGGAGCTCGGCGCCGACTTCATCAAGGTCTACCCGATCGCCACCATCGGAGGTCCCGAGTTCATCGCGAACGTGCGCCGGGCGCTCCAGCATCTTCCCCTCGTCGCGACCGGCAACGTCGAGTACGACGAGATCCCCGCGTACTTCACGGCGGGCGTCGTCGGCTTCGGCATCGGCGGTCCGCTCATCCGGCCCGACCTGCTCGAGCGCGGCGACACGGGCGGCATCGTCGCGAACGCGAAGCGGTTCCTCGCCGCCACGCGCCGTTCCGGTTAGACGGTTTGCCGCGCGACCTTCCGCTCGGCAACGGCGACTTCCTCGTCACCTTCGACGCGTCGTACCAGCTGCGCGACGTCTACTACCCCTTCGTCGGCATGGAGAACCACACCGTGGGCGAGCCGTGCCGCTTCGGCGTGTGGGTGGACGGCGCCTTCTCGTGGATCTCCGATCCGTCCTGGGAGAAGCACATCGACTACGAGCACGAGACGCTCGTGGGCGACACGCGGCTCCGTCACGCCGGCCTCGGTCTCTCGATGCGCTGCCGCGACGCCGTCGACTTCGACCGCAACATCTACTTCAAGGAGGTCACCGTCGAGGACGAGAGCGGGCGCGACCGGGACGTCCGCCTGTTCCAGCATTTCGACGCGCACCTCTACGGCAACGAGGTGGGCGATTCCGCGTACTACGACCCGCGCTCACAGGCCGTGGTCCATTACAAGGCGCGCCGCTGCTTCCTCCTCTCGGGGACGGCAGGCGGCCACGCGTTCGGACTGACCTCCTTCGCGATCGGCCAGAAGGACGCACCCGGCCGCGAGGGCACCTGGCGCGACGCGGAGGACGGCGAGCTGTCGCGGAACGCCGTCGCGCAGGGATCGATCGACAGCGTCGGCATGCTGGCGGCACCCGTCGCCGCGCGCGCGAGCACGACGTTCGTGTTCTGGATCGCGGCGGGCCAGTCGTACGACGAGGTGCGCGAGCTCGACAAGCTCGTCCGCGAGCGCACGCCCGCGGCGTTCCTCGCGCGCACGAAGGATTACTGGAGGCTCTGGGCGAACAAGGACGAGACCGTGGCGGACCATCTCTCGCCCGAGCTCGCGCGGCTCTACAAGCGGTCGACGCTCGTGATGCGCACGCAGGTGGACAACCGCGGCGCGATCATCGCCGGGAACGACTCCGACGTCCTGCGCTTCAACCGCGACACCTATTCGTATCTCTGGCCGCGCGACGGCGCGCTCGCCGCGGAGGCGCTCGACCTCGCGGGCTACGGCGAGGTGACGCGGCGATTCTTCTATCTCTGCGGCGAGCTCATGACGCGCGAGGGCTACCTGCTGCACAAGTACAACCCCGACGGATCGCTGGGATCCTCGTGGCACGCCTGGTCGACCCCCGACGGCCGGCTCGAGCTTCCCATCCAAGAGGACGAGACCGGCCTGCCGATCTGGGCCCTCTGGCAGCACTACGTGCGCGACCGCGACATCGAGTTCGTTCGGCCGCTGTACCGCAAGCTCGTTCGCACGGGCGCGGACTTCATGGCGACGTTCCGCGAGCCGCGCACGAAGCTCCCCGCCGCGTCGTTCGACCTGTGGGAAGAGCGCCGCGGCATACATGCGTTCACGGCGGCGGCCGTGTACGCGGGACTCACCGCGGCGCGCAACTTCGCCGTCGCCTTCGGCCAGCACGAGTACGCGAAGCGCTACGCCGTGGCCGCGCAGGAGATCCGTGAGGCGGCGCTCGCGCACCTCTGGGACGCGGACCGCGGGCGCTTCGTCCGCACCGTCGCGGTCCTGCCGGACGGCCTCCTCGTGAAGGACGCGACCGTCGACATCTCGCTCGCCGGCATCTTCCTCTTCGGCCTGCTGCCGGCGGACGATCCGCGCGTCGCCTCGACGATGCGGGCGATCGAGGAGCGGCTCACGGTGAAGACGGCCATCGGCGGCGTGGCGCGGTACGAGAACGACCAGTACTTCCAGGTCTCGCACGACACCGCGAACGTCCCGGGCAACCCGTGGTTCATCAGCACGCTCTGGCTCGCGGAGTGGTACATCGCGACAGCGCGCTCGCTCGACGACCTCGACCGGCCGCGCACGCTCCTCGAGTGGTGCCGCGACAAGGCGCTCCCGTCGGGCGTGCTCGCCGAGCAGGTGCATCCCGAGACCGGCGCGCCGCTCTCGGTCTCGCCGCTCACCTGGTCGCACGCCGCGTTCGTGAGCGCCGTCCAGCACTTCGCGCGCACCTCGGCGCGCATCCGCGGCCGGATGCGCGACGGCGCGAAGCGCGCGGGCGAGGTGATCGCGTGATCGTCGGGGCTCGGCCGCGCCGGGCCGCCTCTTCGGCGGCCATCGCGCTCGCCCTCGTGCTCTCCGCCTGCGCGCCGGGCGCCGGTGGCGCGACCCCGGCGCAGCCGGGCGAACCGGGGTGCGGGGTGGAGGCCTCCTTCATCCTCGCCAATCCGGGCGGGCTCACCTGCCTCGACGATGCGGCGCGGTCGCTCGGCAAGGTCGTGAAGCTCCCCGACCAGAGCGCGCCCTCGACACCGGCGCTGCATCCGTCGGGATCGGCGATCGCGTTCGCGCTCACCGGCCAGCCCGACCCCAAGCGCGGCTTCGGGTCCGACATCTACATGGTGAATCTCGACGGGACCAACCTGCATCCGGTCGTGCAGCACGAAGACAACAACGTGTTCTACGCGAGCCCGCGCTTCGATTCGAGCGGGAACGTCCTCTACGTTCACCGCCGCGCCGCGGTCATCGCGAACGGCTCCTTCGTCGGCAACGAGGACGCCATCGTGCGCATCGATCTCCGGAGCGGGCAGAGCGCGAAGATCATCAAGGACGGCGCCGACCCGGCGGTGAGCGCGGACGGCAGGGCGATCGTCTACGTGCATCTGAAGGACGGTCAGATCGACGCGCTGTGGCGCGCCGACATCGACGGATCGAACGCGGCGCCGCTGCTGAAGACGAAGGACACGTTCTGGTACCTCCAGGCGCCGCGCTTCTCGCCGGCGAGCTGCGAGGTCGTCTTCTCGGCCGCGGGTCACACCGTCGCCGGCGCCGCCGGCGGCGCGATCGCGCGCGCGCGAGGCGGCGCCGGCGATGGCGCGCATCTCGCCCACCTGAACATCCCATCCGAGCTCTTCCTCGTCCCCTGCGACGGCTCGCAGGTCCGCTCGGTGGGGCAGACCGGCGACGACGTCGTACCGGCCTGGTCGCCGGACGGGTCGAAGATCGCGTACGTCGGATCCGGCGGCTTCTTCACGCTCGACGTGAAGGCAGGGACGACGCGCACCATCGCGAACGGCCAGGACTTCTTCTTCGGCGACCTCGTCTGGCTCAAATGACCGCCTCCGCACGGTGAGAGCGGCGGATCGTCAGGCGCTCGGCGGGAGACGGTATCCCGCCAGCGCCGGCTCGCCACGGAGTCGCGCGAAGCCGGGCTTGATGCGGTCGTAGATGATCGCGAGCCGCTCGTCGTAGCCGACGAACGCCGACTTCATCGCGTTGATCGTGAGCTTCTCGACGTCCGCCAGCTCGAGGCCGTGGACGGACGCGAGACGGTGGAACTCCTCGGAGAGCGTCACGTTCGACATGAGCCGGTTGTCGGTGTTGAGCGTCACCCGGAACCGCTGCTCGAGAAAGTGCCGGATCGGGTGCGCTTCGAGCGACGGCGCCGCCCCCGTATGGACATTGCTCGACGGACAGAGCTCGAGCGGGATGCGCTTGTCGCGGACGTACTGCGCGAGGAGACCGAGCGACACCACGGTCGCCCCGCGCCGCGGGGGCCCTTCCCCTTCTTCGATCCGCATGTCCTCGATGAGCCGTACGCCGTGGCCGATGCGATGCGCACCGCACACCTGGATGGCCTGCCAGATCGACCGCGGCCCGAAGCCCTCGCCCGCGTGGATCGTGATCGAGAAGTTCTCGCGGTGGCAGAGGTCGAACGCCTCGAGGTGCTCCTTCGCGGGATGGCCGGCCTCCTCGCCGGCGATGTCGAAGCCCACGACCCCGCGTTCGCGATAGGCGACCGCGAGCCTGGCCATCTCGAGCGAATCGGTACGGTCGCGCATGGCGCAGATGATCTGGCGGAGCGTGATCGGGTAGCGGGCCTCGGCGCGCTCGAGACCGCGCCGGACCGCCTCGACGATCTCGGTGAGCGCGAGCCCGCGCTGCGTGCTGAAGATCGGCGCGTAGCGGATCTCCGCGTAGACGACGCCGTCGCGCGCGAGGTCCTCGCCGCATTCGAAGGCTACCCGCTCGATCGCGTCGGCCGTCTGCATGACCGCGATCGTGTGCGCGAAGCCCCGGAGGTACAGGGCCAGCGATCCGCCCGCCGCGCTCGCGTGGAACCAGCGGGCGAGCTCCGCCGCGTCGATCGTCGGGAGCTTCGTGTAGCCCTGATCCTTCGCGAGCTCGACCACCGTCGTGGGGCGCAGGCCGCCGTCGAGGTGGTCGTGGAGGAGCACCTTTGGGGCCGCCCGGAGCGTCTCGAGCGGGATCACCTGCGGCGGAAGTATGCGCTCGGAATGAGGCTAGGCGCGGGCGGCGCGCCGCGGATCGTCGCCCGGCGCGACCCTCCAGCCCGAGCGCGCGACCGTGCCGAAGACGATGTCGTCCGGGCGGACCGGCACCCGGTTGAGCACGCGACCGGTCGCCGCGCGTATCGCGGCGACGATCGCGGGAGTGCTCGAGATCGCCGGAGGCTCCCCCACGCCCTTGGCGCCGTACGGCGCGTCGGGGTGCGGGTGCTCGACGAGATCGCAGAGGACCGGCGGCATGTCGAGCATCGTCGGCAGCAGGTAGTCGGTGAACGACGCGTTGCGCACGAGGCCGTCACGCACCTGGACCTCCTCCATCACCGCGAGCCCCAGCCCCTGAGCGATCCCGCCCTCGACCTGGCCGACGACCGCCTGCGGATTGATGGCCTTCCCGACGTCCTGCGCCGTCGCGACCTGCACGACCTTCACCAGACCGGTCGCGACGTCGACGTCGACCGTGGCGCGGTGCGCGGCGAACAGGAACGCGACGTGTCCGTGGTTCTGCGTCACCAGGTCGCGCGGAGCGGTGTCGCGATGGCGGTGCGTGACGATTCGCTCGATCGGCTCGTCCAGGAGCGCGGCGACGTCCACGTCGCGCGCGTTCGCGCGCCGCGCGAGCTCCGCGCGCACCTCGCGGCACGCCGCGAGGACCGCGCCGCCGGTCATCCAGGTCTGCCGGGACGCGGAGGAGGAGCCCGCGGACCCGATGCTCGTGTCGGGCGTCTCGACGACCACCTTCTGCACGCCGAGCTCGGTGCGGGCGATCTGCTCGCAGACGGCGACGATCCCCTGGCCCACCTCGGCCGCCGCGGTGAGGACGTACGCCACCGGCTCGCCACGCTCGCGGACGAGACGCACGCGCGCGTGCGACACGTCGTCGAACCCGTGCGAGTAGCAGACGTTCTTGAAGCCCGCGGCGAGGGCCGTGCCGCGCCGCACGCCCTCGCCGCGCGTGACGTTCCCCACGCCGCCGGGCATCGCCGCCGGATCGTCGCGCGGCGCCGGGCCGGGCGGCGGCAGCGCCGCGCAGCGGCGGATGAGCTCCGCGACGGGCTCGCTCCCCTCCACCGGCTGGCTCGTCACGATCTCGTCGCCGTCGCGCAGCGCGTTCTTGGCGCGCAGCTCGACCGCGTCGATACCGAGCGCGGTCGCGAGCCTGTCCATCTGCGCCTCGTACGCGAAGCACGACTGCACCGCGCCGAAGCCGCGCATAGCGCCGGCCGGCGGGTTGTCCGTGTACGCGCCGACGGCGTGGATGAGCGCGTTCGGGACGCGGTACGGACCCGCGCCGAAGCACGCGGCGTTCGCGACGACCGCCGGGGTCGACGAGGCGTACCCGCCGCCGTCGAGCACGATGGAGGCGCGCACGAAGACGAGCGTCCCGTCGCGGCGCGCTCCGTGCGCGTACCAGAGCCGCGCGGGATGCCGGTGCACGTGACCGTAGAAGGACTCCTCGCGTCCGTAGACCATGCGGACCGGCCGCGTCGTCGCGAGCGCGAGGAGGCAGACGTGGATCTGCAGCGTCACGTCCTCGCGCGCGCCGAACGCGCCGCCGACCCCGGCGAGCACGAGGCGGACCTTCGACTCCGCGAGACCGAGGCACGTGGCGATCTGTCGCAGGTCCTCGTGCAGCCACTGCGTCGCGACGTGCAGCGTCACGCCACCGTCCGGATCCGGGATGGCGAGGCCGGCCTCGGGCCCGAGCGGCGCCTGATCCTGCATGCCGATCTCGTACTCGCCCTCCACGACGACATCGGCGGCCGCTCGCGGATCGCCGTGCACCACGCGCACGTCCTCGATGACGTTCCCGCCGTCGTGCAGCCGCGGCGCGTCGGCCTGGAGCGCGCGCAGCGGATCGGTGACCGGCTCGAGCACCTCGTATTCGACACGCACGGCTCCTGCCGCGACGCGCGCGCGCTCGGGGTCGTCCGCGGCCACGATCGCTATGGGCTCGCCCGCGTAGCGGACGACGCCGTCCGCGAGGACCGGCTGGTCGGGCTTCATGAGACCGAAGCGCTCGCGCGTCGGAAGATCGGCCGAGGTCAGGACGCAGGCGACGCCGGGCATCGCGCGCGCGTCGCCCGCGTCGATCCGCACGATGCGCGCGCGTGGGTGCGGGCTGCGCACGGTCGCGCCGTGGAGCATGCCGTAGCGGGAGAGATCGCTCGCGTAGACGAACGCGCCCTGCGTCTTGGGCGGTCCGTCGCTCCGCGGCGCGGACTCCCCGACGATGCCGCGGAGGCGCGCGCGTGTGGCGACGCTCACGGTGCCGCTCGCGCCGCGCGATGCACGGCCTCGAGGATCTTCCCGTAGCCGGTGCAGCGGCAGATGTTGCCGGCGAGCGCCTCGCGGATCTCCGGGTCGGTCGGCTCGGGGTTGTCGCGCAGCAGCGCGACGGTGGCGACGATGAAGCCCGGCGTGCAGAAGCCGCACTGGACGGCGCCCGCGTCGACGAACGCGCGCTGCACCGGGTGCGGCTCATCCGCGGTGCCGAGCGACTCGACCGAGCGGATATCGCGCCCGACCGCCGCACCCGCGAGGACGAGGCACGAGCACACCAGCTCGCCGTCGACGATGACCGAGCACGAGCCGCACTCGCCCTGCTCGCAGGCGTTCTTGCTGCCGGCGAGGCCGAGGCGCTCGCGCAGCACCGTGAGAAGGCTCTCGTGCTCGCGCGCCTCCACCTCACGCGCGATCCCGTTCACGACGAGGCGCAGCCTCACGCGATCGCCCCCACGCGCGCGATCGCGCGCGCGCCGATGACCCCGAGCACGTGCCTCCGGTACGCCGCGGTCCCGCGCACGTCGTCGATGGGCCGCGCCGCCGCCGCGATGAGCCGCCCCGCCTCGGCGAGGGCGGCGTCGCTCGCGCGCAGCGGCCGGTCCCAGCCGGTCTCCTCGGCGAGGCCGGCGACGAAGCGCTCGGCCTCCCCGGCTCGCAGGATCGTCGGCCCGCAGGAGCCGAGCGCGATGCCCACGCGGCGCCGGGCGCGATCGACGACCACCGCGAGCGAGGCGACCGCGATGACCATGGCGTTCCGCGTGCCCACTTTCACGAAGGTCTGCGCGGGTCCGGCGTCGGCCCATTCCGCGGCGGTGACCAGCTCGGTCGGCCGCAGCACGTTGCGCTTCGGGCCGGTCATGAAGTCGGCGAACGGCACGCGCCGCTCGGCGACCGCCGAGCGGACGACGACCGTCGCGTCGAGCGCCGCGAGCACGGGCAGTGTGTCGCCGGCGGGGGAGGACGTCGCCAGGTTGCCCCCGATCGTTCCCGCGTTGCGGATCTGCGGGGAGCCGACCGTGCGCGCGGCTTCGCGGAGGGCCGGCGAGCCGTCGAGCTCGCGCAGGAGGCGCGTGTACGTCACGCCCGCACCGACCCGCACCGCGTTCGCCGCCGTCTCGATGCCGCCTATCTCCGCGACCCGGTCGACCGTCAACACTCGTTCGGGACGAGCGCGTCCGAAGTTCATCGCGACCATGAGATCGGTGCCGCCCGCGACGACCACGCTCTCCGTATCGCGCAAGTGCGCGAGCGCTTCATCGAGGCGGCGCGCGACCACCACCGGCACTGGTAGGTCAGAGGCCCGGTGCGACCCGAAGGACACCCGGTACCACTGACCCCCTTTCAAACCGGACGTGCGGTTTTCCCGCATCCGGCTTAGCGATGGCCTTCTCGTGCAGCATCGACGGCTGCGGGTAGCGGACCGTCCCGTGCAGGCGGTGCAGGCCTTGTCCCCAGAACCACTCGTCGGTCCACTGAGCAGCGCGACCAGCACGCAAGTTCCGTCCCGCGCGCTTCACGAGGAAGCGGCGGAGGCGGTCGGTGGCGTAGTGGTCGATGCTCCGGAACTTCGAAGCGGCGTTGCCGGTGCGGAAGTAGCTGCCCCAGCCTCGGAGCACGGGGTTGAGCCTCTCGATCAGGACGCGCACGTCCTTGGCCCCGTCCCAGCGCCGGTCGGTGAGCTCGTGCACGCCCTGGCGCACTCGCCGCATGCTGCGGACCGAGGGCCAGCGCTGCAGGCGGCGGACGTTGTCGATGGGCGGGAGCCCACCGGGGTGATTGGGTCCGGCGGTCCGGACCATGCCCTTGCCCGCACCGGCCGCGCGAGCGCGACCAAAGTAGGGGCCCTTCCCTCCGGGCGCGTTGTGTTGCACGCCCATCAGCGGTACTGCGACCCCCTCGGACCCCCGCTGCGCGCGGCTCGCTTTCGCCATCGGCTCATACGAGCGCGCTTGCCTTGACTCAGGCGGCGCAGACGGGTCTCTCCTGTTCCCCACCGAACCCTGAGCACGTGCCGTTCCCTCTACCCCGGAGAGATCCGCAGCGGCATCGCCGGAGACCCGCATCGCGGACATGGCCTTCACCGTGACGTGCGCGGCTCGGCTCTCCCATTGTTCGTCTGACGAGGCGGCAGGATTCACGTGATGTTGCGGCCCGCGCTCGTGCTCCCTCCCAAGAGGCTCTTGACGCCCCGCTTTCATCAGCAGTCTCTCGATCGCCGACTGGGGCCTGCGAGCAGGGGCTCCGATACTTCCCTGCACGGGACTCTCACCCGTTGGCTCGGTGGAACTTTCAGGACGCACCACGCGCGGACTCTAGCGCAGGGGCATGCGGAGCCCGCGGCGCGCGGCGCGTGCGCGCGCACCGGTACCATGTCCTTTGCGTCGAGGGCGCTTCGCCGAGGGAGGGGAGCTCGTGCCCGAGGAGCGCGCGCTCATCCGATTCCGCTGCGTTGCGGAGGATCACCAGGAGCCGGGGTCGAGGTCGGACACGCTCACGATCCATCAGGGAAAGTGGGCGTTCTGCCCGCACGACATCCGCGCGAAGGCGCATCGCTGGGAGGACACCGGCGGCATCACGCTGACCGAGGTCCGGCGTCTCGCCGACCGCGCGCGGCCGAAGCAGCGCAAGCGCTAGGCGAGCCGCGCGCGCTCGAGCAGCGCGCGCTGCGACTCGACGGCCTTGGCGCGGATCTCGGCGGCATCGAGCGTCAGCGATCCACCGTCCCGCACGAGGACGGTCCCATCCACGATCACGTCTCGTACGCCGCGCGCCCCGCCGCCGAACAGGATGCGCGTCGCGGGATCGCCGCCCGGTCCGCCGAGGCGCGAGGGGTCGATGACGATGACGTCGGCCCGCTTCCCCGGCTCCAGGGTGCCGATCTCGGCGTCCAGACGCAGCGCCCTCGCTCCTTCGCGCGTCGCCATCACGAGCGCGTCTCCCGCCGAGAGCGTCAGCTGGCCGTGCAGCGTGCGCGCGAGAAGGGATGCGAGGCGCGCCTCCTCGAAGCCGTCGAGCCGGTTGTTGCACGCGGCGCCGTCGGCGCCGAGCCCCACCGCGATGCGCGCCCCGCGGAGGCGCGCCACGTCCGCGACGCCCGCGCCCAGCTTCAGGTTCGACGTCGGGCAATGCGTCACCGCGGTGCGCGTGTCGCGCAGGATCGCGAGCTCGGCGTCATCGACGTGGACGGCGTGCGCGGCGACGGTCCGATCCGACGCGATGCCGGTCTCCGCGAGGTACGCGATCGGCGCCCGGCCGGTCGCGCGCTCGATCGCGGCGCGCTCGCCGGGGTCCTCGTTCGTGTGCGTGTGCACGAGGAGATCGTTCATCTTCGCCAGCGCCGCGACCGCCTCGAGCAGCTCGCGCGTGCACGAGAGCGCGAAGCGCGGCGCGTACGCGTAGCGGATGCGTCCGTTCGCGGAGCGGTGCCAGCGCTTGTGCAGAGCCGCTCCGGCATCCAGTGACGCGCGCGTCGTCTCCAGCAGCTCCGGCGGCGCGCCCTCGCCCATGTCCATCATCGCCTGACCGAACGAGGCGCGGATGCCCGACCGCACGAGCTCTTCCGCGACCGCGTCGCCGTGCTTCGTCGTCCCCATGTCGAGGATCGTCGTCGTGCCGGAGGTCAGGAGCTCGAGCAGCCCGAGCCGCGTGCTGGCCCGCACCGAGCTCTCGTCGTGCGCGGCCTCGAGCGGCCAGACGCGCCGGCGGAGCCACTCGAGGAGCGTGAGGTCCTCGGCGAGGCCGCGGAAGAGCGTCTGCACCAGATGGACGTGCGTCTGCACGAGCCCCGGCATGACGTAATGGCCGGGGCGGTCGAGCACCTCGGCATCGGCGGGCGCGACGGCATCCCGCCCGAGCACGGAGATCCGCGAGCCGGACACGACGAGATCGCCCGGGACGGCGCGCGCGCCGTCGACCATCGGGAGCAGGATGGTGCCGCGGAGGACGAGGCTCATGGACCGCTCCCCGCTCGACCGGTCAATACGCGAGCTCGTGCAGCGCCGTCGCCAGGACGCGCGTCCCGAGGACGACGTCCAGGGCGGCGGTCGCCTCGTCGCCGCGGTGGGATCGCCCGTCCATGCTCGGGACGAACAGCATCCCGGTGTGCGCGGCCGCGCTGAGGATCTGCGCGTCGTGCCCCGCGCCGCTCGTGATCTCGCGCGGCTCGACGCCCGCGGCGCGGCACGCGCGCCGGAGCACCTCGGCGGTGTGCTCGGCCAGCGTGACCGGCGCCCGATCGCGGAGCGTGCGGACCGCCACGGTGAGGTCGCGCTCGTGACCGATGACCTTGCAGACCTTCTCGATCTCGGCGACGAGCTCGAGGCGCGTCGCGTTGTCGCTGTGCCGAGCGTCCACCGTGAAGCGCGCGAGGCCGGGCACGACGTTCACCTGCGCGGGCTCGACGGTCATCGTGCCGACGGTCGCCACGGCCGGTGGTCCGAGCCGGCACGCGGCCTCGGCGATGGCGAGCGTCATCGCCGACGCCCCGAGCAGCGCGTCGCGCCGGCGTCCCATCGCGGCGGCCCCGGCGTGATCGGCCTCGCCGCGCACGGTCACCTCGAGATGGGTCGTGCCGGCGATCGTGCGCACGACCGCGACGTGCTCGCCGGCGTCGTCGAGGATCGGGCCCTGCTCGATGTGCAGCTCGACGAACGTGTCGAGATCCCGCCGGACGGCCTGCGCGACCTTTGCCGGATCGAGGCCGACGCCGCGCATCGCGTCCGCGAGCGTCACGCCGTCCGCGTCGCGCACGCGCGTGGCCTCGTCGGGCTCGATGCGGTCGGCGATCGCCCGGGCGCCCCAGAAGTTCGTGTTGAAGCGGCTGCCTTCCTCCTCGCAGATGGCCACGCATTCGAGGATCCGCGTGGGCCTGCCGTACCGTGCGACGACGCTGGCGACGGCTTCGATGCCCGCGACGACGCCGAGCGCGCCGTCCAGCGCGCCGCCGCCGCGGACCGTGTCGATGTGCGACCCGGTCACGATGGCCCGGCCGCCGCGCGCGCCCTCGATGCGTCCCCACACGTTCCCGACCGCGTCGCGGCGCACGAGGAGGCCGGCGTCCTTGAGCCAGTCGGACACGAGCGCCGTCGCGGCGACCCACGCCGGCGTGTACAGCGCGCGGTAGATGCCGCCGCCGGCGAGCGCGCCGCGCTGGGCGAGCTCGTCGAGCCGCCGGAGCAGGCGGCGCTCGTCGATGGCGACGAGCTCGGTCGTCATCACACGAGGCTCCGGACGAACCAGCCATCGCCGGGCGCGCCGAGGACGGCGCCGTCCGCGTACACGGTGCGGCCGCGCACCAGCGTGCGCACGACGGCCCCGCGGAACGCGCGTCCGAGGTACGGAGACAGGCCGCTCCGCGTCTCGAGCTCGTCGGGTCCGAGCGTCCATTCGCGCTCGAGGTCGACGAGCACGAGGTCCGCATCGGCGCCGACCCGTATCTCGCCCTTGCGCGGCCAGAGGCCGAGACGCTTGGCCGGGCGCGTCGCGAGGAGCTGCGCGAGCGACGGCAGCGAGAGGCCGCGCTCGCGCACGCCACTGAGCATCACCGCAAGTGTGGACTGGATGCCCGACACGCCGCCCCAGGCCGAGGCGAAGCGGCCATCGCGCGGCTCCTTGAGCGACCGGGCGCAGGGCGAGTGGTCCGAGGCGACGTAGTCGACGCGATCCGCGACGACCTCTTCCCAGAGACCGCCGCGCGCCCCGTGGCGGATCGGTGGAGCGCACTTCAGCACCGGACCCAGCCGGGCCACGTCGCCGGCGCCGAACGCGAGGTAGTGCGGGCAGGTCTCGGCGCTGATGTCGACGCCGTCGCGTCGCGCGCGCCGCACCGCCGCCAGGCCGTCGGCGCTGGACACGTGGACGACGTGCACGCGCGCTCCGGCCTCGCGCGCGGAGCGCGCGAGCCGCTCGATGGCGACGACCTCCGCCTCCACCGGGCGGGATGCGAGCCAGCCGTGCGCGTCGCCGCGGCCGCCGGCCGAACGCTCGGCGAGCGCGAGGGTGCGCTCGTCCTCGCAGTGCGCGGCCACGAGCTGGCCCGCCGCGGCTGCGGCGCGGAGCGCGGGCACGAGCTCGCCGTCGTCCAGATGCGGGAACTCGTCGACCCCGCTCGGGCAGAGGAACGCCTTCACGCCCACGACGCCGCGGCCGGCGAGCGCGCGCAGCGCGCTCTCGTCCGCGCGCACGAGCCCGCCCCAGAGCGCGTAATCCACGACCGCGGACGCGGCGGCGGCGGCGGCCTTCGCCTCGAACGCCGCCTCGTCGGTCGTCGGCGGAATCGAGTTGAGCGGCATGTCGGCGATCGTCGTGACGCCGCCGCGCGCCGCGCCGCGCGTGGCCGCGAGCCAGCCCTCCCAGTCGGCGCGGCCCGGCTCGTTCACGTGCACGTGCGCGTCGACGACGCCCGGGAGCACGACCTGCCCGCGCGCGTCGATCTCCTCGTCCGCGCCGCCCTCGCCCGGGTCCGCGATCCGGACGATCGACCCGGCGAGGACGAGCACGTCGGCCGCGCGCACCTCGTCCGCGAGCACGACGCGCCCGCCGCGGATGCCGAGGTCCGCCACGTGTCAGGCGATCTCTTCGATCGCGAAGTCCAGCGCGCCCTCCCAGAGCGTGAGCCGCCCGACCTCCGCGAGATGCTCGTTCCCCTCGACCACCGTCGCGAAGTGATTGCCCGCGAGCTGCCCGACCTTGCTCGAGAACAGCGTCGCGCCGTACGGGAACAGGATCTCCATCTCCGAGATGCCACCGGGATAGACGAGGATCTGCCCCGGTGCCGGATGGCTGGTGTGGTTCTCGTACGCGACGCCGAGGCGGCGGTCGCCCATGGGCACCCAGGTCGACTCGCCGCTCCAGCGGCAATGGACGAGCCTGCTCCGGAACGGGAGCATGGCGCGGATCGCCGCGCATGTCTTCGGGGCGAGCTGCTCCTCCAGACGCGCGCCGAACGTGTACGTCCCGGCGGTGATGCGAAGCATCCTCATGGCGGGCGTACGATACGCCGCCGATGACGAAGGCCTCGCTGTCGACGCACGTCCTCGACACCACGACCGGCAGGCCCGCCGCGGGCCTCCGCATCGAGCTCGAGCGCGATGGCGCTCCCGTGGCGAGCGGGGTGACCGACGCGGACGGACGCGTCCGCGAGCTCGCGCGCGATCTGGAGGCCGGCACGTACCGGATCCGCTTCGACACCGGAGCGTACGCGAGGGATGGGTTCTTCCGTCAGGTCGCGCTCGACGTCGATCTCGCCGAGGGCCACACCCACGTACCCCTCCTCCTCTCGCGCTACGGCGTCACCTCGTATCGCGGCAGCTGAATGGACCCGCGCGAGCTCGTCGCCGCGTCCTTCGAGCGCGCGCCGGTCCTCGTCGAGCGGCTCGCCGCGGCCGTCTCCGAGGATGACGACGCCGACGCGGTCATGCGGAAGGCGCGGGCGATCGTGCGCGACCTCGACGAGCGCGAGCGCATCGCGATCCTGGACGCGCATCCGCGCATCGGCGCGGCGCCGGGGACGCTCTCCGCCCTGTCGCGCGTCGAACAGGGCGACGCCGCGGACGAGCGCACGCTCCGCGAGCTCGCCGCGCTGAACGACGAGTACGAGCGGCGCTTCGGCTTCCGCTTCGTCGTCTTCGTGAACGGCCGGAGCAAGCGCGAGATCGTTCCCGTGCTGCGGGCGCGCCTGCGGCGGTCGCGCGACGAGGAGCTCGCGGCGGGCATCGACGAGTTCTTCGGCATCGCGCGCGATCGTCTCGTGCGGATCTCCTGCTGACGGCTACGGGATCGGCGCGCCCGACCGCACCCAGCGCGCGAGGAGCTCGCGCTCGCTCTGGGTCATGCCGGTGGCGTTGTTCAGGGGCATGAGCTTGCTCACGACGGCCATCTGATACATGCGCTGCGAGAGGGCCCGCATCTGCGCGGGCGTGTCGAACGTGACCCCCTGTGGCGGCGCGTCGAAGCCCGGGAAGCGGGGAGCGGCCGAGTGGCACACGACGCAGCGCGCCTGGACGACCGCCGCGACCCGCGGGAACTCGGCGGCGGTCAGGGATCCCGTCGCGATGGGTACCGGTGCCTGAGCGACGGCGACGAGGACGACGATCGCGAAGGCTCCGGCGACGAGTCCCCACCGGGTGCGCCCGTCGTGCCGCAGGTTGAGCGCGTGCTGCGCCATCGCGCCCACGGCCATGAGCGCGAGGAGCACGAGCCAGCGCTGATCGCTGCCATACGTGAACGGGAAGTGCTGGCTGATCATCGCGAAGACCGTCGGCAGGGTGAGGTAGTTGTTGTGCACCGATCGCTGCTTGCCGCGGATCCCCGGGGCGGGATCGGGCGGCCGCCCGGCGGCGGCCGCGGCGACCAGCGCGCGCTGGCCGGGGATGATGACGAAGAACACGTTGGCCGCCATCCACGTCCCCAGCATCGCGCCCACCTGGATGTACGACGCGCGGGCGCTGAAGAGCTGCGCCGAGGCCCATGCGACGATCGCGACGAACACGCACAGGGCGACCGCAAGGACGCGCTGCCGCGACGCGAGGCGTCGCGCGAGCTGGTCGTACGCGATCCAGCCGAGCCCGAGGAGCGCGACGCTCGCGACGATCGCCTGCCATGCCTGGAGCGGCTGCACCGCGGGATCGATGAGGTACGTCGCGGGCTGCAGGTAGTAGAGGAGGACGAGCAGCGCGAATCCGGTGAGCCACGTGAGGTACGCCTCCCACTTGAACCAGGTGAGGCGCTCGGGCAGCGTGGCGGGAGCGGCTCTCAGCTTCTCGACGCGGTAGAAGCCGCCGCCGTGGATCTCCCAGGCCTCCCCGCCGACCTGGGAGCGGTCCTCACCGGCGGGCGGCCGGAGCGATCGATCGAGCGCGATGAAGTAGAAGGACGCGCCGACCCAGGCGATGGCCGCGACGATGTGCGCCCAGCGCACGAGAAGATGCAGCCAGTCTTCGAGGTAGGCCGCGAGGACCGGATCCAAGGCGGCCTAGGGTAGGCCGGCGCGAGCCGCCGCGGCTAGGAGAGTCCCCCGAGGCCGAGGAGCGCCCTGGCATGCTCGATCTCGCCGAGGTGACGCGCGGCGTGCTGGAACAAGAACGCCTCGCACACGTCCGCGACGGTGATCGGCCCCGACGGCACGAGGAGACCGAGGAACGAGCTCGTACCCAGATCCGGCCGCCCGCCGCCGAACGCGTCGCGGTCGAAGAGCGCGAGGGGGGCGTTCTCGAGCGCGCTCTCGGTCTTCGCGAAGACCGCGCTCTGGTACTCGCGCCAGGCGTCCATGTCGCCGATGCGGATGCGCTCGGCCTCCTCCATCGGCGTGCCGCGGAACGGAAGCGCTCCGGCCAGGCGCACGCGCTCGGCCCAGGCGGCGCTCTCCCACAGGCTCGGCGCCCCGTCCGCGAGGAAGCGGCTCGCGGAGCGGTCCTGACTGCCGACGACGTGCGCGAGGCTGAACGCGATCGGCAGCACGCCCTTCCGCTCGACCCGATTCACCTGATCGGTCGTGAGGTCGGCGATCGCGAGGTCGAGCATGTCGTTCATCGCGGTCACGCGCGCGGTGATCGACGAGCGCCAGGCCTCGGTCGCGGGAGGCTTCTGCGACATGGATCCGAGTCTACGTGTCGCGGATCTGCGCGAGACCGGCGGCGACCAGCATGGCGAGGCCCTCGACGACCTCGCCACGCGTGCGGCCCGATCCGCGCACGAGCGCCGCCACGTCGGTCCGGCCGTCGAGGCGCGGAACGAGCGCGGCCACGTGCCCCGAGACGACGGCGCGGTGCGACGCGTCGTGCACGAGCGCGCCACCGAGCTCCGCATCGGGCACCGTCACGACGCCGGGGACCGCGCGGACGCGCGCGCGATCGTCGAGACGCGCCGCGACCTCGCGGACGCGCTCCTGATGGTGGAGGATCTCCGCCGCCACGTCCGACATCCGGAGCTCGTAGATCGAGGTCTCGCCGACGGCGGCGTAGCGCTCTCCGCGCTCGCGCTGCACGAAGTCGCCGGCGGAGGTCCGCTCGCCGTCGCGCTGCCGCTCGACCGTCCCGCGGCGGACGAGATAGAGGTCGTCGTCCCCACCCTCGATGAGCTGGTCGGGCGCGAGGTCCCGCGGGCGGAGGCGCGACACGAGCGACGCGACGATCTCGGCGGGGAGATCGCGCAGCGGACTGCGTCGTTTGAGGAACGCGTCCGCGAGGAGCAGATCGGCGCGCTCGCGCATCGCGGCGGCGAAGAGCGGCTGCTCGGCCATGAGACGGCGCAGCTCCACGCCCGGCAGCCTCAGCAGCGAGCAGCGCGTGTCGGCGACGACCGTGGCGCTGCGGTCGGTGTCCATCACGACCGCCATCTCGCCCACCAGGGCGGGCGCGCCGACCATCGCGAGCGTCCGACCCTCGCCCTGAGCGACGATGCGGAGCGATCCCTCGACGAGCAGGTACGCGTCCTCGTCGCCGCGGCGCTCCTCGATCAGCACCTCGCCCTCCCGAAGCCGAACCTCGCGCGCGCGCGACCGCAGCTGCTGACGCGCGGCGGGGGCGAGGAGGAGGAACGGTCCGAAGCGCAGCGCGCTATGCACGTGCCATCTCGCTCCGAGCGTAGCCGGAGCGCGCGCCGCGTGTGCTCGCTCAGTCGGGGGATGCGCGTGGTGGGAGTGCGGCGCCGATGACGTCGCGTATCGAGGTGAGCCCGTTCTCGCGCACGTACGCCGCGAGCTCTTCGATCACGCGGAGCGGAGCCGTCGGGTCGGCGAACGTCGCGGTCCCGACCTGGACCGCGGACGCGCCGGCCATGAGGAACTCGAGCGCGTCCCGCCCGCTCGTGACGCCGCCCGCGCCGATGATCGGGATCGAGACGGCCTGCGCGACCTGATACGTGAGGTGCACGGCGATCGGGCGTATCGCCGGGCCGGAGAGACCCCCCGAGCCCGTTCCCAGGACCGGCCGCCGCTTCGCGACGTCGACGCGCATGCCGAGGACGGTGTTGATCGCGGTGAGCGCGTCCGCGCCCGCGGCCTCGACCGCGCGCGCGACCGCGACGACGTCCGGCGCGTTCGGCGTGAGCTTCACGATGATCGGAAGGTCCGTCGCCCGGCGCACGGCGCGCGTGACCTCGGCCGCGAGCTCCGGATCGCAGCCGAAGAGCATGCCGCCCTTCACGTTCGGGCACGAGACGTTCAGCTCGAACGCGACGACGCCCGGCGTCGACGCGAGCGCCTCGACGACGAAGACGTAGTCGTCGACGCTGTAGCCGGCGACGTTCACGATGACCGGGACCGCGAGCTTCGCCCACTTCGGGCCGTACGTCCGCGCGACCTCGAGGGCGCCCGGGTTCTCGAGGCCGATCGAGTTCAGGATGCCCGCGGGCGTCTCGGCGATGCGGTACTGCGGATTGCCGGGCCGGGCGCCGCGGGTCGTGCCCTTGTTCACGAACGCGCCGAGGCGAGAGACGTCGATGAGCTCGGCGTACTCGACGCCCTGCCCGAACGTCCCCGACGCGGCGAGAACGGGATTCTTCAGCCGAAGGCCGCGTGCGGCCTCGACCTCGAGGTCCACGCCGTGCTCCGGAAGCACGTCACGAGGACCGGGCGCGACCATCGGCACCTCGGCGAGCCGCTCCGCGTCGATGGTCACGGGCGGCGCGGCCTCGGCGCGATCGGGCTCGCCGGTGGCCGCCTCGACGATGGACGCGCCGTCGAGCGCCGCGAGCTCGACGGTGTCGCGCTCCTCCTCGCGCTCGCTCGCGGTCTCGAGCCGCTCTTCCGGCGAGCGCTTCACCTCGTACGGCCGCTCCACGCGCTTCCGCGGGGCGCGCCAGGGCATCAGCGCACACCCACCGTCGCGGGCTCGCCCGCCTCGAACGCCACGTCGCCCAGCGGGAACACCGGACCCTCGCGGCACACCCGCGCGTTGCCGTGCGCGGTGACGATCACGCACGCGCGGCAGACGCCCATGGCGCAGCCCATGTGCTGCTCGACCGCGATCTGCGCTTCGAGCAGCGGCCGCCGCCCGGCGACGACCGGCCCGCGCGCCGCGTCGTCGCGCATGCGCCCGATCGCCGCGAGCATCGGCCACGGCCCGCACGCGAGCACCTGATCGGCCCAGGCGAGGAGATCGGGCATGACGTCGGTGACGCGCCCGCGCACGCCGAACGAGCCATCCTCCGTCGTCGTCACGTACTCGACGCCCGTGGGGAGCCGCTCGGACGGCCAGAGGTACGCGACGCTCCGTCCGCCCATGACCAGGGTGACGTTGCGGCGCGACGCCTCCTGCTCGGCGATCACGCGCATCGGCGCGATGCCGGTGCCGCCCGCGACGAGCAGCAGATTGCGGGTGTCGCGCGTCACCACGAACGCCGTGCCGAGGGGCCCGAGGAGGTCGAGGACGTCGCCCGCACGCCGTTCGGCGATCCATTCGCCGCCGGTGCCGAGCGGCTTCACGACGAGCTCGATGTCGCCGGCGCGGCGGTCGATCCGGCAGAACGAGTACGGGCGCCGGAGCAGCGGATCCCAGCCGCGGCCCGGCCGGACGTGCACGAACTGACCGGGATTCGCGCGCTCGGCGATCCCCGGCGCGTGGACCGTGAGCAGCGTGCCGAGCTCGCCGATGCCGGTGCGCGCGACGACGCGGCCGTCCTCCAGGATCACCGCAGGGTCCCGACCGCGAAGGTGTAGCCGTCGGGGTCCTCGACGATGCACTCGCGCCAGCCGTGGGCGGTGTCGTGCGCCGCGACGAGGACCACCCGACCCTGTTCGCGGGCGCGCCGCTCGGCCGTGTCCGGGTCGACGCCGAGGATCCGCAGCTCCGCGCCGAAGCCGCGCTTCCCGGGCTCGCCGAGGCGGACCGCCCAGGGCATGCCGTCGTAGGTGTGGTCGGCGTGGAGCTGCACCCGCACGCCGTCGCGCTCGAGCGCGGCGAAGTCCACGTCGGAATAGTGGACGTGGAGCCCGAGCACCTCGCTGTAGAAGGGCAGGCTCTTCGCGACGTCGCGCACGAGCAGGTTGAGCGAGAGGCCGTGCAGCGTGCGCCCGTACTCCGCCGCGGTCATCCAGGGCTCGCCCGTGCGCTTCTTCGTCACGCTAATCCGCCGCCGTCGCGGTCTGGGGCTCGCGGTACGCGACCAGCGGCGCCACGTCGTACGTTACCGCCGACGCGCGGAGCGCGGTCACCACCGCGAGCGCGGTGTCGAGCGAGGTGAGGCACGGCACGCGCGCCTCCACCGCCGCGCGCCGGATGAGGAACCCGTCGCGGTCGACGTTCTTGCCGAGCGTCGGCGTGTTCACCACGGCCGCGCACGTCCCCGAGCGGATCACCTTCAGGATTTCGTCCGTCCCCTCGGCGAGCTTTCCCACCTCGCGCACGTCGATGCCGAGCGAGCGGATGAGCGCCGCGGTCCCGCGCGTCGCGACGAGATCGTAGCCGAGCCAATGGAAGCCCTCGATGATCGGTACGACCTCGTCCTTGTCCTTGTCGGCGACGGTGACGAGGACAGAGCCGCTCGGCATCGGCGCGAGACCCGCGGCGACCAGGCTCTTCCAGAGGGCCGGCGGCAGCGAGCGGTCGACGCCCATGACCTCGCCGGTGCTCTTCATCTCCGGCCCGAGGTAGGTGTCCACGTCGAGCAGCTTCGCCATGGAGAAGACCGGCGCCTTGATCGCGACGAGCGGCTGGTCGGGCCAGATGCCGTCCGCGCGCGCGTAGCCCTGCGCCGCGAGCGTCGAGCCCAGCGCGATGCCGACCGCGAGGGAGACGAGCGGCACGCCGGTCACCTTCGTGAGGAACGGGACGGTGCGCGAGCTGCGTGGGTTCACCTCCAACACCCAGATCCTCGGGGGGGCCTCGGGGGACGAAGCCCCCTGGTGGTCGTCCTCGACGATGAACTGGATGTTCAGCAGGCCGCGCACCGGCAATGACCGCGCGAGCAGCGCGGTGAGCTCGACGATCGTCGCGCGCTCCGCGGGGAGCAGGTTCTGCGCCGGATACATCGCGTACGAGTCGCCGGAGTGCACGCCGGCGCGCTCGATGTGCTCCATGATCCCGGCGACGAGCGTGTCCGTGCCGTCGGAGACCGCGTCGACCTCGACCTCCTTGCCGCGAAGGTACTTGTCGACGAGGACGCGCCCCGTTCCCGCCTCGAGCGCGGCGTGGAAGTACCGCTCGAGGTCCTCCGGCGCGTACACGATCTCCATGCCGCGCCCGCCGAGCACGTACGAGGGCCGCACCAGCACCGGATAGCCGATGTCCGCCGCGATCGCGAGCGCCTCCGAGAGCGACGCCGCGGTGCCGCCGGGCGGCTGCGGCACGCCGAGCGCGTCGGCGAACTCATGGAAGCGGCGGCGGTCTTCGGCGAGCGCGATGGCGTCGGCGGACGTTCCCGCGATGCGCCCGCCGATGACAGCGATGCGGTCGGCGATGTTGAGCGCGGTCTGCCCGCCGAACTGCGTGAGCACCTGCCCCGCGCCGCGCTCGTCCTCCGCAGCGACGCCCTCGTTCTCGAGCACCGACGCGATGGACTCCTCGTCGAGCGGATCGAAGTAGAGGCGGGCGCTCGCGTCGAAGTCGGTCGAGACCGTCTCCGGATTGCTGTTCACCATGATCGGCGCGACGCCACGCTCGCGGAGCGCGGTCGCGGCCTGCACGCAGCAGCAGTCGAACTCGATGCCCTGGCCGATGCGGATCGGACCGGAGCCGATGATGATCGCCTTGTCGCCCGGCAGGGCCTCCGCCTCGTTCTCCTGCTCGAAGGTCGAGTAGAAGTACGGCGTCACCGCCTCGAACTCCGCGGCGCAGGTGTCGACCATCTTGTAGACCGGCCGGATCCCCCACTGCGTGCGCAGGCGGCGCACGTCCGCGGCGAGCATCCCGGTGAGCGTCGCGATGTCCGAGTCGCCGAAGCCGAGTCGCTTCGCGCGTCGCAGCAGGTCGGGCGTCGGCGTCTTGCCCTGCAGCTCGTCCTCGGCGAACCGGACGATCGCCGACATCTTGCGCAGGAACCACCGGTCCACGCGCGTGCGCTCGTGCAGCTCTTCGACGCTCGCGCCGCGACGCAACGCGGCGAAGATCCGCCAGAGTCGGTCGTCGGTGGGCGAGCCCGACAGGAAGCGGTCGACGAACACGGTCGGGTCGCTCACCTCGACCCACGCGGGCGACTCCCACAGCAAACCCTGGCCCTTCACCTCGAGCGAGCGGAGCGCCTTCTGCAGTGAGGCCTCGAAGGTGCGGTCGATCGCCATGACCTCACCCGTCGCCTTCATCTGCGTGCCGAGAGCGCGGTCCGCGCCCGGGAACTTGTCGAAGGGCCAGCGCGGGATCTTGGTCACGACGTAGTCGAGCGCGGGCTCGAATGCCGCCGAGGTCTTCTTGGTCACGGCGTTCGGGATCTCGTCGAGACGCTTCCCGATCGCGATCTTCGCGGCGACGCGCGCGATCGGATACCCGGTGGCCTTCGACGCGAGCGCCGAGGACCGCGACACGCGCGGATTCACCTCGATGACGTGATACGGCGTCTGGGCCTCGGGATCCGCGCTCGGGGAGCGGTCGGGGTGCAGCGCGAACTGCACGTTGCAGCCGCCCTCGATGCCGAGCGCGCGGATGATCCGCAGCGCCGCGCTGCGGAGCATCTGGTACTCCTTGTCGGTCAGCGTCTGCGACGGCGCGACGACGATCGAGTCGCCGGTGTGCACGCCCATCGGATCGAGGTTCTCCATGTTGCAGACGGTGATGCAGGTGTCGGCGCCGTCCCGCATGACCTCGTACTCGATCTCCTTCCATCCGACGAGCGAGCGCTCCACGAGCACCTGCCCGATCGGCGACGCCGAGATGCCGCGCGACGCGACGCGCACCAGCTCGTCGCGGTCGTGCGCGAAGCCGCCGCCGGTGCCGCCGAGCGTGAACGCCGGACGGATGACGAGCGGGAACCCGACGCGCTCGGCGAACGCGGTCGCGTCGTCGACGCTGCGCGCCGTGATCGATTCGGGCACCGGCTCGCCGATGGAGAGGAGCAGCTCCTTGAAGGCCTCGCGGTCCTCGGCCTGCTGGATCGCGCGGAGCGGCGTGCCGAGGAGCCGTACCGCGTAGCGCTCGAGCACCCCGGCCTCGGCCAGCGCCACGGCGAGGTTCAGACCGGTCTGTCCGCCCAGCGTCGGCAGGAGGCCGTCGGGCCGCTCCCTCGCGATGATCCGCTCGACCACCTCGACGGTGAGCGGCTCGATGTAGGTGACGTCCGCGATGCCCTGGTCGGTCATGATCGTCGCGGGGTTCGAGTTCACGAGGACGGTCTCGATGCCCTCCTCGCGGAGCGCGCGGCAGGCCTGAGTTCCGGCGTAGTCGAACTCCGCGGCCTGTCCGATGACGATCGGCCCGGAGCCGATGATCAGGACCTTCATCGCGGGACCCCGCTGTACGCGACGCGGGTCCTGCCGGGGCTTCGCGATCCCTCACTCGCGGGAGTGTTCCCCCGCGACGGCCGTCCGGCGCCCGGTACGGTCCACGCGGGGCCCCTCGCCCGCTCGCGAGGGATTCGCTGCGTCCCGTCACCCGCGTCGCGTGCCGCGGCGCTTCGCGCGCTCACAGCACGATCCATCCGCCGCCCGTCACGACCGCACGGCCGCCGACGTGGACGCTCGTGATCTCGTCCTTCGTCCCGCCGACGCGCGCGTACAGGATCGAGGGCCGTCCCATCTCGTAGCCCTGTTCGGCGACGATGCGCGTGCCGTCGGAAAGACCGTGCCGCACGAGGTAGGCGGCGAGGGGTCCGCACGCCGAGCCCGTGGCCGGGTCCTCGGCGACGCCCTGCCAGGGCGCGTACATGCGTCCGTGCGTCGTCGATCCCCGCTCGACGGTCTCGGTCGTGAAGATGTACGCCGCCTCCGCGAGCCCGCGCGGCCGCGCGCGGCGCACGGCGTCGATGCCCGTGACCGGTACGAAGGTGAAGCGATTGCCGCTCGAGCCGACCTCGATCGGCAACGCCGCGACGAGGTCGCCCTCGGAGAGCGACAGCTGCGCCGCGATCGACGCGCGGTCGGACACGGTCTCGAAGGCCGGCAGCGGCTGTTCCATCTCCGCGAACCCGCCGCGCACGGTGACGGTCAGCGTGCCGACGCCCTCCTCGAGCCGGAGGTCGGCGTCCCTGCCGTCGGCGAGAAAGAGCGCCGCGCCCACGGTTGGATGACCCGCGAAGGGCAATTCGCGCGCGGGGGTGAAGATCCGCAGGCGGTGGTCGCCGCCCTGCCGCGGCTTGGCGATGAAGACGGTCTCGGGCAGGTTCAGCTCGTTGGCGACCGACTGCATCTCGGCGTCGCTCACGCCCCAGCCGTCGTGGAACACCGCGAGCTGGTTGCCGCCGAACGCGCGCTCGGTGAAGACGTCGAGCAGCGCGTAGTCGTGGCGCGTCATCTGCGCTCGACCGCGGCGCGGACCTCGGCGAGGAACGCGTCGAAGACCGGCTCGTTGTCGCGCGGCCCCGGCGCGCCTTCGGGATGGTACTGGTAGCTGCGGATCGGAAGCGTGCGGTGCGCGAGGCCCTCGACCGATCCGTCGTTCAGGTTGCGCGCGCTGACGACGAAGTCCGAGTCCGACGGGATCGAGTGCTCGTCGACCTGGAACTCGTGGTTCTGGCTCGTGACGACCACGCGTCCGGTCGCGACATCCTTCACCGGGTGGTTCGCACCGTGATGGCCGAAGGGCAGCCGCGACGTGGACGCGCCGATCGCGCGGCCGATGAGCTGATGGCCCAGGCAGATGCCGAGCATCGGCAGCGCCCGGCCGCTCCCGCGCTGGAGCGCCGCGTCGAGGAGGAGCTTCGCGTTGTGCGCGATCTGCGGGATGGCCGCGGGATCGCCGGGTCCGTTCGTGATGACGATGCCGTCGGGCGACCACGAGAGCACGTCGCGGGCGCTCGTGGTGGCGGGGAACACCTTGACCGTGGCGCCGCGGCGGACGAGGCAGCGGACCTGGCTCTCCTTCACGCCGGTGTCGAGGAGCGCGACCTTCGGGCCGCTCCCGGTCTGCCGCGCGAGCCCGGTCGATTCGACGACGAGCGGCCGCGCCGCGAGCGGCGCGGAGGCCCGCGCCTTCGCGACGGCCTCCTGCGCGACGCCCGGGTCGTGCGCGAGGTGCGGCGGGACCTGGAGCAGCGCTCCGCGCAGCGTGCCCTTCGCGCGCAGCCGGCGCACGAGCGCGCGCGTGTCGACGCCGGAGATCCCGGGCACGCCGTACTGCCGCAGGTAGTCGTCGAGATCGAGCGTGCCCTCCCGGCACGTGGTGTCGAGCTCGCGCACGACCAGCGCCTCGACCCATGGCCGCCGCGATTCCGACGCCCGCTCGAACGTCCCGTAGTTGCCGATGAGCGGGTACGTGAGCACGACGATCTGGCCGTTGTACGAGGCGTCGGAGGCGATCTCCTGATAGCCGGTCATCGCGGTGTTGAAGACGACCTCGCCATGCGCGGACGCGGCGTCGCCGAAGGCCTCGCCCCACCACGCGCTGCCGTCCTCGAGACCGAGCACCGCCGCCCTGCTCATCGCTGAATAACTATACGTTCCGGATGAATAAAGATGCAATTGCTGCTCCCAGCGCGTCGCCGCGCCCCCGCGCGCGTCTCGTCGCCTAGGCGCGGGCACCCACGGCTCCCTCGAAGCGCACCTCGCCGCCCACCACCGCCAGGACCACGCGTCCGCGGAGCTCGCGGCCGACGAGCGGCGTGTTCTTCCCCAGCGTCGCGAGATCGGCCGCGCGCACCGTCCACGCGGCGTCGGGGTCGATCGCGATCCAGTCGTCGTCCGACGGAGCGATGCCGAGGATCCGCGCGGGTCCGCTGGAGAGCGCGCGCAGGGCCGTGTCGCGATCGCACCAGCCGGCGTGGACGCCGCCGAGCACCAGCGAGAGCGCGGTCTCGAGCCCGCTGATGCCGTTCGCCGCCTGGTCGTACTCGACGTCCTTCTTCGTGCTCGCGTGCGGCGCGTGATCGGTCGCGATCGCGTCGACGGTGCCGTCGGCCAGCCCCTCCCAGAGCGCGCGGACGTCGGCGAGCGTGCGGAGCGGCGGATTCACCTTGGTGTTCGCGTCGAAGGGGACGGCGCGCTCGGCCTCGTCCTCACGCTCCCACGCGAGCGCGCGCGACCCCGCGACCCACGCGTCCGTCATGGAGAGGTGATGCGGCGTGACGTCGCAGGTCACGCGCGCGCCGTCGCGCTTCGCGCGGCGCACGAGCTCGATCGAGCCCGCGGTCGAGAGATGCGTGAGGTGCAGCCGCGCGCCGGTGAGCTTCGCGAGCGCGAGGTCGCGCGAGACCGCGGACTCCTCGGCCGCCGCGGGCACGCCGGGCAGTCCGAGGCGCGCCGAGACCGTGCCCTCGTGCATGACGCCCTTCGCCGAGAGCGACAGGTCCTGCGGGTGCTCGATGACGAGCAGGTCGCGCGCGTGGGCGTACTCGAGCGCGTGGCGGAAGAGCCGCGCGTCGTCGACCGGGGAGCCGTCGTCCGAGAACGCGACGGCGCCCGCGGCGGCGAGCTCGACCATGTCGGCGAGCTCCCTCCCCCTGCGGCCGCGCGTGATCGTCGCGATCGGCAGCACCCGCGCGCCACGCGCCGCGGCCGCGCGAGCGACGAGCTCGGCGACCAGTCCCGGCGAATCGATCGCCGGCTCGGTGTTCGGCATCGCGCAGATCGTCGTGAACCCGCCGGCGAGGGCGGCGCGCGCGCCGCTCGCGATGGTCTCGGCGTCCTCGAAGCCGGGCTCGCGCAGATGCGCGTGGAGGTCGACCAGCCCGTTCACGACGAGACAGCCACGTCGCTCCCAGTCGCGCCGTTCCATCACCGCTCCTCCCCGAGCGGCGTGCCGATGAGCAGATAGAGGAGCGCCATCCGCACCGCCACGCCGTTCGTGACCTGCCGCTCGACGAGCGACCTGGCGCCATGGGCGACGGCCGCGTCGATCTCGATCCCTTCGTTCATCGGGCCGGGATGGAGCACCGGCGCCTCGGGCCGCATGCGCGAGACGCGCGCCTCCGTGAGCCCCCAGACCCGGGTGTACTCGCGGAGCGAGGGCAAGAGACCGCCCTCCTGCCGCTCCTTCTGCAGGCGTAGCGCGATGACCGCGTCCGCGCCGTCGAGCGCCCGATCCACGTCGGGCTCGTACGTCACCGCGGGCGGCAGCGCGCCGCACCGCCACGCCGCCGGCATGAGCGTCGGCGGGCCCGAAAGGGTCACCTGCGCGCCGAGCGGGACGAACGTGTTGATGTCCGACCGCGCGACGCGGCTGTGCAGCACGTCGCCGACGATGACGATCCGCTTGCCCGCGAGATCGCCCAGGGCGGAACGCAGCGTGTACGCGTCGAGGAGGCCCTGGGTGGGGTGCGCGTGCCATCCGTCGCCGGCGTTGATGACGGGCGCGTCGGTGCGCTCGGCCACGAAGTAGGGCGCGCCCGACGACGCGTGACGCATCACGACGATGTCGCCGCCGAGCGCCTGCAGCGTTCGGACCGTGTCGTAGAGCGTCTCGCCCTTCTCCACGGAAGAGCCGCTCGCCGTGATGTTCGTGACGTCGGCCGAGAGCGCCTTCGCCGCGAGCTCGAAGGACACGCGCGTGCGGGTCGAGGCCTCGGCGAAGAAGAGGATGACCGTCTTGCCCCGCAGCGGCGGCGCCTTGCGGATCGGCCGCTGAAGGATCTCCACCATCGCGCCGCTCGTCTCGAGGACCGCCTCGATCTCGCCGCGCGACCAGTCGTCGGTGTCCAGCACGTGGCGGCGGGTCCAGCGCGCCGCCGCCTTCTCCTGCAGCGTCGTCATGATGCCGTCACCGCCTCTCGCACGACGAGCTCGACCTCATCGCGGCCGTCCACCTCGGTGAGGTGCACGCGGATGTCGTCGGCCGCCTTCGTCGGGACGTTCTTTCCCACGAAGTCGGCGCGGATCGGCAGCTCGCGGTGTCCGCGATCGACGAGGACCGCGAGCCGGATCGCGCGCGGCCGCCCGTAGTCGACGAGGGCGTCGAGCGCCGCGCGGATGGTGCGGCCGGTGAAGAGCACGTCGTCGACGAGCACGACCACCTTGTCGTCGACGGAGAAGTCGATCGCCGACTCGTGCACGACCGGCGCGTACCCGATGCGGGTCAGGTCGTCGCGATACAGCGTGATGTCGAGCGAGCCGAGCGGGAGGAGCACGCCCTCGTGGGAGCGAATGGCCTCGCGCAGCCGCGCCGCGAGGACGTCGCCGCGCGAGCGGATGCCGACGATGGCGATGGCGGTGAGGTCGTGATCGCGCTCGACGATCTCGTGAGCGATGCGCGAGACCGCGCGACGGATGTCGTCGGCGCTGAGCAGGACGGCGCGCGGCTGGGCCATACCCCACTCCCTTTCCGGCCTCTCGGGACCGGTCGTTAAAGGTCGTGCTCTCGAACGAGTCTAGCGGATGGTGATGAAGGCCACCGGCGTCAGCGCGCCCTTGTGGATGACCTGGATGGGATATTGGCCCGCGGCGAGGGCCGTGGTCGGCACGCTCACCGCGACGCGCCCGTTCGCGTCCATCTGGGCGGGCACGCTCACCGTGCCGAGGACGACGGTCGCGTCGCCGCTCGCGGGACGCCCATCGGGCGCGACGAAGGTGAACGTCGCGGCGAGCGCCGCGGGCTTCACCACGAGGGTCGGCCCGGTGTAGACCGCGGTCGTGCCGTCGGCGAGCTTGGCGTTCGGACCGGCCGGCAACGTCGCGGGCGGCGCGACGGGCGCGCGCGTCGGCGCGACGACGGGGGCGACCGTCGCCGCGGGGGCCTGGCTCGGCGCGGCGCTCGCGCTCGGTGACGCGATGGGAGCGGCCTGGACCGGCGCGCTCGGCGCCGCCTGCGGCACGAAGCTCGCGAGGCCGTCGAGACTCGTGGGCACGGACCCGAAGAGACCGTTCTGCGCGCCGACGATGCCGGCGCCGCCCACCATCGCCACGACGACGACGGCGACGATCAGGAGGACCGGGCTCGGCCCCTTCGTCGCCGCGGCACCGGCTTTGGCCTTCGCCTTCGGCGCCTCCGCGGGCTCCATGGGGATGCGGTGCGCGCCCTGCCATTTCGCCGCGAGCTCGCGGCCCATCGGCGCGAGCACCGTACGGATCCACTCCTTCGAATCCGCGTCGAAGAAGTAGGACTGGAGCGCGTGCACGTCCGGCGGCCTGGGCGGAGGCGAGATCTCAGGTCCCTTCTCATGGATCCAGGACGCGCTCACCGGGTCCCAGGTGTAGGTCGCGTGCTCGATGACGGGATCGGCCACCGAGCGGATTATCGAGCGGCGGCCTGATACCGGTTGGTCCGGGTCCGTGAGCCATAGGTCCTGCGGTACCTTCGGTACCGATGCGCACCGCGGTCGTGGCTCTCGTCGTTCTCGTGTTCGGCGCGGTGACGGTCGCGCTCTCCTCGGGGCGTCAGGGCGCCGCGACGCCGGCGGTCGTGGCCGCCGCCCCGCTCGCGACCGCGGATCCCGCCGCGACGGCGCGCACCGATCCGGACCTGGATCGCGGACGGCTCGCGCGCGAGGACCGCGCCGACCGGCGTGCCGTGCGCCTTCGCGGACTTCGGCTACCGATCGACGACGCGACGCTGCCGACCGACGACCGGCTCCTCCCGAACGCGGAGCGCGCCTACCGCGGCGGCTGGCACGAGGGCATCGACTTCCCCGCCCCCGCTGGGACGCCCGTGCGCGCGGCCGCCGGCGGCACGATCGTGCGCGTCGATCGCGACTTCAGCGATTGGGGCCGCGAGAGCGAGCAGCTCGCCCTCGATGTCGCGGTCGGCCTCGGGTACACCCCCGCGGCCACGCTCGACCGCATCCGCGGCCGCCAGGTGTGGATCGACCACGGGCACGGCGTCGTGACGCGATACGCGCATCTCTCGTCGGTCGCGGACCTCTCCGTCGGCGACGCCGTCGCGGCGGGCGACGTGATCGGCGCGGTCGGATCGAGCGGATATCCGGAGGGCGGGCCGCATCTCCATCTCGAGGTGCGGGTGGGCACGAGCTATCTCGGTGACGGGCTCAGCGGGGACGCGCTGCACGCGGCGATCGCGGCCGCGTTCGACTAGGTCCGGCTTGCGCGCGCCGCGCTCCACGATCGCGCCTTCGGCGGCGCGCACGTGGCCTGCCGGGCGGGTGACTACCGGAGGCCGGTGCGGCGCGCGCGAAGCGCGGCCTCGAGGACCAGCTCGACCGCCTCGGAGGCGACCGGGCGTGGCAGCCGCGCGAAGACCCCGATCTCGGCGACCTTCTCTTTGACGGGGAGGTCGTACCACCAGGTCAGGTGCTGGAGCTCGCACATGTACACGTACGCGGTGGTCGGCTTCGGGAGCTCGTAGCGGATGGCGCCGAGGAGATCGAGCCGGCCCGCGACGATGCGAGCGGAATCCCACAGCTCGCGGCGCGCGACCTCGAGGATCGTTTCACCAGAGCGGCGCGCGCTCGTGGGAAAGTGCCAGCCACCCGCGTCGGGCGACCGCACCCATACGGTGAGGTCTCCGTAGAAGGGGATGACCATCGCGATCTGGGCAGAGGCCGGCGGGAACTCTTTGAAGCTCGAATCTCGTCGTGAGACGAACGTCAGGTCCGCCATCGTCGTCGCTCAGTAAGCAGGACGCGCAGCGACTCGTCAATAGGCCGCGCGGTGGCACGCTGGTCGAAGCGAGCAGGCGGACGGCTGAATATACAGGCCGATCGCACGCGCGCGGTCGCGCGTCAGTCGCGGAGCTGCTCGGCGAGCCGGAAAGGATCGGCCGCGATCACCGACGCGGCGTAGAGCTCCATCGCGCCGATGTCCGAGGTGCGGTTCGCCGGGTCGCCGCGGTCGACGATGCGCGCGACCGGCGGGAAGCGCCGCCAATCCTCGCCGTCCGGCGACAGCGGCGGCAGGTAGAGCGCCATGTTGAACGAGACGACGCCGGCGGCGCGATAGGCGCGGAGCGCGCGGGCGATCGCCGCCGCGAGCGTCCGCTCGTCGGCGCCCGGCCGCCCGAGGATCACGACCTCACGCTCCTTGATCGGGGCGAGCGAGGCGAGCACCCGCGCCCCAGCGACCTCGACGCCGAGCCCGAGGGCCTGGTGCACGAGCCACAGGTCGTCGAAGTAGTCTCGGCCGTCGCCCGCCGCGTACGCGAGCGCCTGACGGCGGAGCAGCTCGATCTTCGGGTAGTGCGTGCCGCGCGTCGCCGTCATCTGCATGTGGCCGTGGACGATGGAGCCGCCCGCGCGCCACAGGCAGTTCCACAACACGAAGAGGTAGCGCGCCGCCGGATCGGCCGCGAGCGCGGCCTCGCCCCAGCGACGGATGGTCGTGAGGTGGTCGCGGACGACGTCCGGGTCGACGGGGGCGAGCGGGTCGTGCTCGTCGAACACGAGCACGCCGTGGTAGCCGTCGTACTTCGCGACGTTGCTGGCCGTCACGCCGTGCGCCCCGCGGATGCGACCGAACGTGTCGGCCGGCGTCCCGGTGTCGGGGTGGTCGAACGGGTCGTCGCGCGAGCTCTCGATCGCGGCGGCGGCGTCGTCCCTGCCCTTCACCTCCATCGGACGCATCGCGCGGAGTTCGTTGAAGAGCGCGCCTTCGAAGGTGACCCTGTTCGTCACCCGCACGATGCGCTGCTCGCGGACCGCGTCGACGGAGCCGAAGAGCTTGGCGATCCAGGCGTGCATCTCGGGCGGCGCGTCGAGCCGGCCGGTCGTGGTCGAGACGGTGAAGAGCCGCGCGGCCGCGGCGCGCGCGGCGCCCGGCAGGCTCGCGATCGCGTCCTCGAGATCGACGATCGTCGTCATGCGGCGTGGCGGAGGCGCCGTGCGCGGGCGTACAGGTCGACGTACCGCCTGGCCGAGGCGCTCCAGGAGTGGTCCTCGCGCATGACGCGCTCGACGAGATCGTGCCACGGCGCGCCGTCGGCGCGGAACCTGTTCATCGCGCGGTCGAGGGTGTCGCGGAAGGCCTGGGCGTCGTAGCGCTTGAACGAGAACCCGTTCCCCGCGCGCGGATCGGCGTCGACGTCGCGGACGGTCTCGGCGAGCCCGCCGACCGCGTGGACCACCGGGATCGTGCCGTAGCGGAACGAGATGAGCTGGCCGAGGCCGCACGGCTCGAAGCGCGAGGGCATGAGGAAGAAGTCGCTGCCGGCGTAGATGCGCTGGGCGAGCGCGGCGTCGAACCCGAGACGCAGCCAGAGCCTCCCGGCGTAGCGCCCCGCGAGCGCCTTCCACCTCGCCTCGTACGCGGGATCGCCGGACCCGAGCACGACGAGCTGCGCGCCCGCGTCGAGGAGGTGCGGCGCCGCGTCCGTGAGGAGATCCACTCCCTTCTGCTCCACGAGACGGCCGACCACGCCGAAGAGCGGCGCGCGGCTCGCGACGTCGAGCGCGCCCTCGGCCCGCAGCGCTTCCTTGTCCTTCGCCTTCCCCGACGGATCGTCGGCCGAGTAGCGCGCCGCGATATTCGGATCGGTCCCGGGATCGAACGCCTTCGTGTCGATGCCGTTCACGATGCCGAGCAGACGCCGGCGGCGTTCGCGCAACAGCCCGTCGAGACGCTCGCCGAACGCGGTCGTCAGGATCTCCTTCGCGTACTGCTGGCTCACGGTGCTCACGATGTCCGCGTACGCGATCCCGCGAGCCATCGGATTGCACTCGCCCGCATCCTCGATACGCAGGCGCGCGCGCGGGAGGCCGACGAGCGCCAGCACCTGGGCCGACGTGCGTCCCTGATAGGCGAGGTTGTGGATCGTGAACACCGTCGCGGTCGTCGCGAGGCGGCGCGCGCGGTGCACGAGCGGCACGAGCAGCGCGGCATGCCAGTCGTGCGCGTGGACCACGTCGGGCTTCGCCTCGCGCACGTCCTCGAACACCGCGCGGCAGAAGAGCGCGTAGCGCTTGCTGTCGTCGCCTTCGCCGTACACCGTGTCGCGCGCGAGGCGGCGCGCGCCGTCGACGAACACGATCCTGACACGGTCGCGCTCTATCGCCGGGTACGCGACACGCGCGTTCGCGTTCCCGTACGGGACGGAGCGCGTGGGACCCTTCGCCGGGATCCCGAAGCGCGCCCGGTCGATCGTGCCGTGCAGCGGGAGGTAGAGGGTCACCTCGTGGCCGAGGTCGGCGAGGGCCCGCGGAAGCGATCCGGCAACATCCGCGAGGCCACCCACCTTCGCGTAGGGGGCGGCCTCGGCCGCCGCAAAGACGATCCGCACTTGAGACCCGGATGTTAACGGCCTGTAAGGAGCTGGCGGTCGCGCCCCGTCACCATATCCCCGCGCGAAACGAGGGCGTTACATGGGTGGATACCACGGGTGAGGAAGAAGCTCCATCCAAGGAGGCGACCAGATATGGATCGCATCGGGCGCAGGGCCGCGGTCATCGCGGTCACCACGGTGTTCGGACTGGGCGTGCTGGGAAGCGCTGCCTTCGCCGCGCTCGCGCCCGCGCCGCTCGACACGTTCTCGCTCGTCCCGACGCTTCCGGGCACGGCCGTGGCCGAGACGCCGAAGGGCAACAAGCTCAAGGACGTGCTCGACGGGCTCGTATCCAAGGGCGTCATCACGCAGCAGCAGGAAGACGCGATCCTCGGCGCGCTCAAGGACGCGAGCGGCGATCGCGATCGTGCGGCGGTCCTGAAGCGCATCTTCGCGGGTCTCTTCGACGAGAGCGCGACCTACCTCGGAGTGCCGCCGGCCCAGCTCAAGACGAAGCTTGCGGGCACGAGCCTCGCCGCGATCGCGAACGCGACCGCGGGCAAGAGCCGCGACGGCCTCGTCGCGTACCTGACGAACGCTGCCGACGACGCGATCGCGAAGGCGCAGGCCGACGGCAAGATCACCGAGGCGCAGGCGGACAAGGCCACGGCCGCGGTGCCGGATCGCGTGGCGAAGTTCGTGGACCACACCTGGCCGACGCCCAAGCCGAAGATGCCGAACGTGCGCGCATTCATCGGCGACGTGATGAGCGCGTCGCGCGATTACCTCGGCCTCTCGCAGAAGGACCTCGCGACGCAGCTTCGTTCGGGCAAGAGCCTGGGCGAGATCGCGGACGCGACGGCGGGCAAGTCGAAGACCGGTCTCGTCTCGACCCTCACCAGCGCCGCGAACGCGAGGATCGACAAGGCCCAGCAGGACGGCAAGCTCACCGCGGACCAGGCCACGCAGCTCAAGACGAAGGTGCAGGGCGCCGTCGCGGAGCTCGTGGATCACGAGGGGACGGCGATCAAATCCCGCTAGATTCGCTCCCGTCATCGCCATTTCGAACGCCGGGATCGACGGGATCCCGGCGTTCTCGCGGACGGCGGTATCCAACCGGTGGCGAACCCTCGCTGGCGGCGCGGCGGGCGGGCGCGCCGTGTAACGGCGGTCGCCGGGCCGGCGTTGAGTGCGGGTGACGAGGCAGGCGCTCGGGGGAGACGCATGGGAAATCCGTTCACACAGGCTGTCGCGCGGCGTTCGGGCGCTATAGTCGGCGCGCGCCCGCCCGTGACGGAGCTGGCCGTGGAGCGAGTGCTGGACAAGCGATACAAGATCGTCGCGCCCATCGGCGCCGGGGGCTCGTCCCAGGTCTACCTCGCCCAGGACACGGCGCTCAACCGCGAGGTCGCGATCAAGGTCCTCGACGCCGCGGCCGCCGCGGATCCCACGCTGCGAAAGATGTTCGTCAAGGAAGCGCGCGCGCTCGCGTCGCTCTCCCACCCGAGCATCGTCGCGGTCTTCGACGTCGGCGAGGTCGACGGCCTCCCGTTCATCGTCATGGAGCATCTCCCGGGCGGCTCCCTGAAGCAGCGCATCGAACGGAACGGCCCGCTCCCGGCCGCGGCCGCCGCGACGCACACGATCGAGATCGCGAACGGCCTGGCCTTCGCGCACTCGCGCGGCATCATCCACGCGGACCTCAAGCCCTCGAACATCCTGTTCGACGCGAACGATCACGCCAAAGTGTGCGACTTCGGCATCGCCCGCACGCCGCAGGAAGAGGCCGACACGCCGCAGCTCTTCGCGACCGCGATGTACGTCGCGCCGGAGCGCGTCGAGGGCAAGCCCGCGACCGCGGCGAGCGACGTGTACGGGCTCGGCCTGATCCTCTACGAGATGCTCGTCGGCCGGCCCCCATTCGTGAGCGCGAACGCGGCCGTGCTGCTGCGCGACCACGTCGTCCGCATGCCCGTGCCACCGAGCCACCTGCGCCCGAGCCTCGTGCGCGAGCTCGACACCATCGTGTTGAAGGCGCTCGCGAAGGAGCCGCGCCTCCGCTACCAGAAGGCCTCCGAGCTCGCGGCGGCGCTCGGCTCGATCGAGAACCTCGACAAGGACCTCGCGACGACGCGCTTCGCCGCGGTCATGACCGAGCCGATCCGCGACTTCGTGCCGACCGTGAGCCAGAGTCCGGTCGTCGCGCTGCTGTCGGAGTACGGGCAGCCGATCCGGCACATCTTCTTCGCGGTCTTCATCGCGCTTCCGATCGTCGCGCTCGGCGTGCTCGCGGGTATCGGATTCATCCCGCTCGCCCTCGCCGCCGGCGCGGTGGTGCTCGCCGCGCTCGCCGGGCAGCTCGGCGGCGCGCTCGCGGTGGCGTGGCTCGTCGAGACCGGCCTCCTGTTCCTGTTCGTGCCCGGTCTCGCGCTGCTCTACGCGGTCCTCGGCATCTGGCTCTGGGTGCGCGACGTGCGTCCCGAGCAGGCCGCGCTCGCGATGGCCATGCCCGTCGCGGCGCCATTCGGCATCGCGCCGGCGCTCGTCCTCACCGCCGCGTCGGTCGAGGGTCTGATGGGCGTCGTCACGACCGCATGGGGCGCGATCATGACGGTCATCGTCGCGATCGCCATGGGCAAGCAGACGTTCGGGCCGTTCGCCGAGACCGGCTTCATCCTCGAGCAGCAGACGCTCTTCGATCCGGTGCGCGCGGCGCAGACCGCCGGCGCGCTCGAGAGCGTCGTCGCGAATCCGTCCGACCGCATGGGGCCGCTGCTCACGCTCCTCGATCCGTCGACGCTCTGGTCGCAGCTCGCCGGGCTCGTGTCGCGCCTCGTCGGCGCCGACGTGACGGCCATCGCCACCGTGCTCGCGTGGACCGCCGCCGCGCTCGTCGTCTGGTCGGTGACGCGCGTGCTCCGCACGTTCTTCGACACGCTGCTCCGCCGTCCGACCCGCTGGTTCGCGCTCTACGTCTTCGCGCAGGCCGTCGGCAGCCTCGCCGGCGCGAGCCTTCTGTTCATGCTCTTCATCACCTGGGCGCCGCTCGCGAACGCGCCGGCGCGACCCGCGCAGAGCGTGCTGCTTCTCGCCGCGTTCGTCGGCGCGGTCATCTCTACCGCCGCCGGCGTCGTGATCAGCGCGACGCAGCGCCACGAGGTGGTCGAGGAGTCGGCGCCGCCGGTCGCGGCGCGCCGCCTGCCGGTCCGCTAGCACCGCGCGCCGACGCGTTCGCGCGACCGCGTCGCTCATACCAGAGCGGCGTGCGCCGCCGGCGCGCAAGGGTCAGCCGATGACCCCTCGTGGTGAGATTCGCGATCGCGGGCGTGGCGGTCATCGCGGCGGGCATCGGCGTGTTCAGCGCGACGAACGCCGACGCGCAGCTCATCGCGCCGTACGTCGTCGTCTTCGCCGACGGCGTCGACGCGGCCGCGAGGGCCGCCGAGCTCGAGCGCGCCCACGGCTTCCGCGCGGATCACACCTACGCGGCGAGCATCAAGGGCTTCGCGGCGAAGCTCGCGGGCCGGCAGCGCGACGCCATCGCGCGCGACCCGTCCGTCGCGTCCATCCACGAGGACCGTGCGGTGCGCCTCACCCCGCCGACGCGCAACACGCGCGCGGCCTCGCTCGCGACCGGTGTGCGGCGCATCGGCGGCGGCGCGAAGGCCGCCGCGGGCGTCGCGGTCGCGGTGCTGGACACGGGGATCGATCTCAGCCATCCCGATCTCACCGCGCTGGTAGGGACCAACTGCGTCGGCGGCGCGACGCGGCGGCCTGCGGCCGTGACCGACGGGCACGGTCACGGCACGCACGTCGCGGGAACGATCGCCGGGCGCTCCGGCATCGGGGTCGCTCCCGGCACGCCCGTCTACGCGGTGAAGGTCCTGGACGATGCCGGGCGCGGCAGCACGTCGCAGCTCATCTGCGGCATCGATTGGGTCACCGCGAACGCGAGCCGCCTTGGGATCAAGGTCGCGAGCCTGAGCCTCGGCATGCCCGGGTCGCCCGACGGAGAGTGCGGGCGCACGAGCAAGGACGTGCTGCACAAAGCGATCTGCGCGTCGGTCGCCTCCGGCGTCGTGTACGTGGTCGCGGCGGGCAACGACGCGACGGACATCGCGCACGACGTTCCGTCGGGATACCCCGAGGTGCTCGCGGTCACGGCGATGTCCGACACCGACGGCGCGCCGGGCGGCCGCGGCGCCCCGTCGACGTGCGGGCCGCGCGAGCGCGACGACGTCTTCGCGAGCTTCTCGAACTACGCGGGCGACGCCGCCGGCGCCGCGCATGTCGTCGCCGCTCCCGGCGTCTGCATCCGCTCGTCATGGCCGGGCGGCGGCTATCGCACGATCTCCGGCACGAGCATGGCCGCACCGCACGTGAGCGGCGTCGTCGCGCTCTGCATCGCCTCGGGCCGGTGCCACGGCTCCGCGGCCGCGATCATCCGGCAGGTGCGAGACGACGCCGAGGCGCACGGCGACGGATTCGGCGGGGACGAGCGCTCGCGCGTCACGGGCCGCCACTACGGCGACCTCGTCTGGGCCGGCGGCTACTGAGCGAGGCCGCGAGGCGACAATGCGCGCGTGGACCCGTGGACCGCCCAGGTGTACCGCGTCGTGCGCGCGATCCCGCGTGGCCGCGTCGCGAGCTACGGGCTCGTCGCGCTGCTCGCGGGGCGCCCGCGGGCCGCTCGCGCGGTGGGCAACGTCATGCTCGAATGCCGCGACCCCGGCGTGCCTTGCCATCGCGTGATCCACGCGGACGGATCGCTCGCGGCGTCGTTCCCGGATCAGCGCGAGCGCTTGCGGCGCGAGGGCGTGCCCTTTGTGGGTGCGCGCGTGCCCGTCGCGCGTGCGCGCGTCGACGTGGGCCGCTGTCTCTGGCGAGCGCGCCTGCCGCGCGAGGCCGGTTTCGGCGGCTCGGGCGGCCGCTTGAGGCGGATGACGCGGAAGGATTCGCCGGCCTTGTAGCCCGCGGACCTTCCGATGCGCGCGGCGAAGTCGCGCACGAGCGCTTCGGCGTCGGGGCCGAGCTGCGAACGATGCACGAGGAGCGCCTTCACCTTCGTCTCGAGCGTGTCGCTGATGTCGATGACCGTGCCCTCGCCGCCGAACGCCTGGAGGAAGAGCGCCTTCGGCTTGTGCGGCTCGAGGTGCTCGTCGCGCCACAGCTCCGGGAACATCTGGCGGGTCGACGCATCGGGATTGACCGAGCGCAGCGCGACCTCGCCCGCCGCGATGTGGTCCGGATGATTCACGTAGAAGTCGCCGGCGACGCGCAGCGTCGGATCCATCGTGAAGAGCACGTCGGGCTTGTGGATCCGGATCTGCCGCGCGACATCCTTGCGCACCTCGAGCGTCGGATAGAGATAGCCGTCCTCGTATCCGAGGAAGACGCAGTGCTTCACGCCGAGGATCTCGGCAGCCTCGCGCTGCTCCGCGTACCGCAGCTCGCGCAGCTTCTCGCGCGTCATCTCCGGATCGTCCGAGCCGGAGGCGCCGTTCGTCACCATGCAGTACGTGATCTCGACGCCCGCGCGCGCCCATTTCGCGATCGTTCCCGCGAGGCCGAACTCCGCGTCGTCGGGATGCGCGTAGACGGCCATCGCGCGCTGGACCTCGAGGTCTTCGAACTTCATGCGCGAAGGATGCCGCTTCACACGCGGTCGTGGATGTGATAGCACACGCGTTCTAGAGGGGCCGCGAGGCCGGCGCGCGGCCGGATGGACGAGTGCGACGTGCGCCGGTGCTGTATGTGCGGGCTGGAGAAGCCGGAGTCCGAATTCGCGTTCCGGCGGATCGCGACCGGTGAGCGACAGAGCCATTGCCGCGCCTGTCACGCGGCGTATCGACGACAGCACTATCTCCGGAATCGCGCGGAATACGTCGCGCGCGAGGCCGCGCGCATCAAGACGTTCCGGATCGAGAACCGCGTGAAGATCTTCGAGTACCTGTCCGTACATCCGTGCGTCGACTGCGGCGAGACGGACGTGCTGGTCCTCGAATTCGACCATCGCGATCCGTCGACGAAGCAGCGGGACATCGGCTTCATCGCCGCACGGAAGCCGTGGAAATTCGTCCTCGCCGAGATCGCGAAGTGCGATGTCCGGTGCGCGAACTGCCATCGGAAGCGTACGGCGATCCAGTTCAACTGGACGAAGCTACTGCCGCCCGCGCGGTCAAGCCCGAGCGATCGCCCTCAAACGCCGCTCCCCGTGCAACGAGCGATGCTCGACGCGACGATCGCGCTCGCCCGCTGCTCAGGGGTGTGGCGAGCTGAAGCCTGCGGACGAATTCAGCGTGAAGAATCAGCGGACCGGAACACGCACGAGCATCTGCCGCGCGTGCGCCAGAGCCTGTGGGCGAGCGCGTTACCGTACGAACAAGGCGCAGTACCTGGCGCGAGGTCGAAAGAACAAGGGCACGTATCGAAGACGGAATCGGGCGGAGATGCTCACGCACCTTGACGGACGGAGCTGCGTCGACTGTGGCGAGAACGATCCTGTCGTTCTGGAGTTCGACCATCGAGACGGCGTCGAGAAGGAAGACGCGGTAGCTCGACTCATCGTATCGTGCCGGTGGGCCGAGGTCGCGGCAGAGATCGCGAAGTGCGACGTGCGTTGCGCGAACTGCCATAGGCGCCGAACGGCGGCGCAATTCGGCTGGGCGAGACTCACATTGCAGCGGGCCGCATCCGCAGAAGCGCAAGAGGGATCCGACAAATCGCTTGCGGAAAGCGCGGTCCTCTATCGAAGTACAATTCGAGAACTCGCGGGTGTGGCGTAGTGGTAACGTGCAACTTTCCCAAAGTTGCGTCGCGGGTCCGATTCCCGCCACCCGCTCAGCTCGATGGAGTGGCTCCCCGGGCTCCTACTCCTCATCGCGCTTCTCGGCGAGACGATGCGCGAGTGCCGCTCGGTGCAGGCGCTCCAGGCCGGCGCGTACGCGGACGAGCCACAGGCCCTCGCGAAGACGACCGGGCTCGCGCGGGCGCGGCATCTGCGCTTCAGAGGCAAGCACCGCGAGCCCTTGACGACGCCCGAAGGACATGGCAGGCATCGTTCAGCATAGACTGAATATCGTGAATATGAGCGCCGCGCAGCGGCGGTACATAGACGACATCGGACGGCTCATGGTCCGCTGGGGGCTTCCCCGCACCACCGGCCGCGTGTACGGGTACCTGCTGCTGCGCCCGGACCCCGCAACGCTGGACGAGATCGCGCGCGATCTCGACGTCGCGAAGAGCGGCGCGAGCGTCGCGACGCGGCAGCTCATCGCGACGGGCCTCGCGCGCAGCTTCGGTGAAGGGAAGACGCGGCGGCTCCGGTACGACGCGCTGTACGACCTCAGCGCCATCGTGGCCGCACGCGCCGCGCAGACGCGCGTCTTCATCGAGGGCCTGCGGGAGGGCGCGAAGGTCGCCGCGGCTCCGGCGGTGCGGAAGAAGATCACCGCGATGACGGCGGCGCTCGAGGGCGCCTTCACCGCCGCGCCCACGTTGGCGCTGCGCGCGCAGAGGAGGAAGGCGCCATGACGGAGGCCATCACGAGCCGGGGGCTGACCAAGGACTACGGCGGCGGACGCGGCATCTTCGATCTCGATCTCGTCGTGAACGAGGGCGAGGTCGTCGGCTATCTCGGTCCGAACGGCGCCGGCAAGACCACGACGATCAAGCTGCTCATGGGCATGACCCACGCGACGCGCGGGTCGGCCACGATCTTCGGGCTCGACAGCGATCGCGATGCCGTCGCCCTCAAGCGCCGCATCGGGTACGTCCCGGGCGAGCTGCCGCAATTCGGCGGCTGGCGCGGCACCGAGATCGTCGCGTACCTCGCGGGCCTGCGTGGAGGCGTCGAGGATGCCGAGGTCGAACGGATCGCGAAGCGGCTCGATCTCGATCTGTCGCGGAAGTACCGCGAGTACTCGCACGGCAACAAGCAGAAGCTCGCGCTCCTGCTCGCGTTCGCGCCGAGGCCCGCGATGCTCATCCTGGACGAGCCGACCAGCGGCCTCGATCCGCTCCACCAGCAGGAGTTCTACGCGCTCGTTCGCGACGCACGCGCCGCCGGCGCGACCATCTTCGTGTCCTCGCACGTCCTCTCCGAGGTCGAGCAGATCTGCGACCGCGTCGGCATCGTCCGTGAGGGCCATCTCGTCACGGTGGGGCCGATCGGGCAGCTCCTCGGCGCGAAGGCCCATCGGGTCGAGATCGAGCTCGCGGACGCATCCGCGGCGGAAACGATCGGGCGCGTGCCCGGCCTCGAGCAGGTCCGGGTCGACGGCGCGCGCGTCAGCGGTCTGTATCGCGGCGCGTTCGATCCCCTGCTCGCGGCGCTCGCCGGACAGCGCGTGGTGTCCTTCGTGTCGAGGGAGCCGTCGCTCGAAGAGATCTTCCTGAGCTACTACCGATGACCCTCTTCCGGCTCGCCCTCCGCTACCAGCGCACCGGTCTCGTCGTGATGTCGCTCCTCAGCCTTCTCGCCGGCGCGCTCAACGCGGCCGCCTTCGAGCAGCTCGCCGGCGATACGCCGGCGGAACGCGCCGTGTTCGGTCAGCAGATGGAGCTCCTCGGGAAGCAGCTCTCCTACCTCCTGCCGGATCCCGTCCAGCTCGACACCATGGGCGGCTACCTGACCTGGCGCGCGTTCGGATTCCTCGCGCTCGTCTTCGCGATCTGGGCGGTCCTGGCGTCGACCGGCGCGGGCCGCGGCGAGGAGGAACGCGGTCTGACGGAGCATTGGCTCGCGGCCGGCGTCTCTCGCGCGCGCTGGCTCGGCACGCGCACGGCGGGTTTCGTCGCGGCCGGCGCCGCGGCACTCGTCGTCACGCTCCTCGGGACCGCGCTCGTCGCGGCCGCAGTGAGCGACCCGCTGCCGGCGGACGGCGTCCTCCTCGAGGGCATCGAGCTGTTGGGCCTGACCCTCGTCGCCTACGCTAGCGGCCTCGCGATCGCGCAGCTCGTCCTCACCCGCCGCGCCGCCGGCTCGATCGGCGCCGTCGTCGTCGTCGGGCTGTACCTGCTGAACTCCGCGAGCCGGTCCGGCGTCGAGGTCGGCTGGCTCAGCAACGTATCGCCGTTCGCCCTCTTCGATCGGAGCAGGCCGCTCCTGCCGCGGGGCGGCGGCGTCGACGCCGGCGCGACGGTCGCCCTGTACGTCGCCGGCGTCGTGCTCGCCGGCCTGAGCGTGGCGGCGTTCGCCCGGCGGGATGTGGGTGGCGTGCTCGTACGCCTCGGGAACGGGCGCACGCGCGCGACCGCGCGGCCGTCCGCCGACCCGCTCCTCCGGATCCCGGTGCTCGGCATGGTCGACCAGCAACGCTGGTGGCTCGCCGGATGGACCGTCGGGCTCGCGCTCCTCGCGTACTTCCTCACGTCGCTCGGACGGGCGATCGTCGACGGGATGATGGCGATCCCGTCGCTGCGCGTGTACTTCGACCGTCTGGGGATCGCCGCGTATTCGGATTTCATCGGCGTCCTCTGGTTCGGGACCTTCCTCTTCATCGTTTCCGGGCTCGCCATCGCCCAGGTGAACGGTTGGGCCGCGGACGACGGCGAAGGCCGGCTCGAGGCGATGCTCGCCGCGGGCGCGTCGCGCTCGCGCGTCGTGGTGGAGCGCATCGCCGCGCTCCTCGTCGTCGTCGGCATCGTCGCGGCCGTCAGCTCCGCGGTCGCGTTCTACGGAGCGCGCGCGCTCGACATCGTCGTGCCGGGCGATCGGATGATCGTCGCGACCGCCGACACGCTTCCGGTGGTGTTCGCCTTTGGCGGGATCGGCGCCGCACTCGTGGGCTGGCGCCCGCGCACCGCGGTCGTGCTGCTCGGCGCCGTCGCCGTGGTGTCGTACTTCCTCCAGCAGTTCTACGCGATCTTCAGCTGGCCGGACTGGGTCGGGCACCTGTCGATCTACCAGCTGTACGGGACACCGCTCTCCACGGACGATTGGCCGGGGATCGCCGCGCTCGTCGCCATCGGCGTCGCGGGCACCGCGGTCGCCCTCGTCGCGATGCGCCGAAGGGACGTCGGCTCCTGAGGCCGGGCGGCACCGGGGCCTCAGTCTTCGCGCGGCAGGCGCCGCGCGAGGAGCGCGCCGGTGACCTGCGCGACGAAGGTGCGTCGTGCCGCGGGAAGCCTGGGGCGATAGGCTCCCAGTGATGCCGTTCGAGCACGCGAAGGGCCTCGCCTGGGAGCCGCCGCGTGACTGGCGCCGCGTCAGCGTGATCGACTCGCACGCCGCCGGTGAGCCGCTGCGGGTCGTACTCGAGGGGATCGATCCGATCCCGGGCGACACGATCGTCGCGAAACGGAAATGGGCCCGCGAGCACCTCGACGGGCTCCGCCGCGGGCTCATGTTCGAGCCGCGCGGGCATGCCGACATGTACGGCGCGATCGTCACCGATCCCGTCACGGCGGACGGAGATCTCGGCGTGCTGTTCATGCACAACGAGGGCTGGAGCACGATGTGCGGCCACGGGATCATCGCGCTCACCACCGTCGCCCTCGAAGCGGGCATGCTCTCGCCGCGCGACGTCGTTCGCATCGACGCGCCCGCGGGGCGCATCACCGCTCGCCCGCGGCGCGATGGCGACCGCGTGACGAGCGTCGCGTTCGAGAACGTCCCGTCGTTCGTCCTCGCTCTCGACGAGACCGTCGAGGTACCGGGCATCGGCAGGATCAGGTACGACGTCGCGTTCGGCGGTGCCTTCTACGCGTACGTCGACGTCGCGCAGATCGGGCTCGCGATGACCTCCGCGGACTACCGCGGGCTGATCGACGCGGGCTGGCGCATCAAGAAAGCCGTCATGGCCACGCGCGAGATCCCGCACCCGTTCGAGCCGGAGCTGTCCTTCCTGTACGGCACGATCTTCACCGGCCCGGCGCTCGGCCCCGGCGGAGATTCGCGCAACGTCTGCGTGTTCGCGGACGGCGAGGTCGACCGCTCGCCCACCGGCACCGGCGTCTCGGGGCGCGTCGCGCTCGAGCACGCGCGCGGCCGCCTGGCGATCGGGGAGCCATTCGTGGTCGAGAGCATCATCGGCACCCGCTTCACCGGCCGCGTCGCGCGCGAGGCGACCTTCGGTCCGCACGCCGCGGTCGTCCCCGAGGTCGAGGGCAGTGCCTGGATCTCGGGCCGCAGCCAGCTCTGGTTCGATCCGCACGACCCGCTCGCGGAGGGATTCATCCTCCGCTAGCCCCGGCCAGACGAAGAGCGGCGTCATCGCGCGGCGCGGAGCGCCTCGAAGGCGCGGCCGGCCGCGTCTGCGTGGCGCGCTCAGTATGCGGTCCAGCCTCCATCGACCACGAGCACCTCGCCGTTCACGAAGCTGGCGTCGCTCGACGCCGCGAACGCGACGACGGATGCGATCTCGCTCGGCTCGGCCAGGCGCACGTTCGCCGCGAGCGTCTTGTTCAGCGCCGCGAGGCCGCGCGGGCTTGGCTCGCCGCCGAGGCCGATGCCGGTGTTCACGCCGCCGGGCGCGACCGCGACGGCGCGCACGCCCTCGCTCGCGTAGGTGGCCGCGATGTTCTTGGTAAGCCCGATGAGGCCGTGCTTGCTGGAAACGTACGCCGCGCCGGCGCGCGCGCCGAAGAGGCCGCCGACGGACGAGATGTTGACCACGACGCCCTTCGACGCGATGAGGTGCGGCATCGCGGCGCGCGCGAGCAGCATCGGGCCCGTGAGATTCACCGCCAGCACCCTGTTCCACAGCTCGTCGGTGAGCTCGCCGACAGGCAGGAAGCGATCGACGATGCCGGCGTTGTTCACGAGCACGTCGAGGCGGCCGAAGCGCTCGAGCGCGGTCGCGATGATGCGCTCGGCGTCCGCGCGCACGCTGACGTCGCCGAACACGATCGCGACGCGCGGATCGTCCGCGTACTCGGCGCAGCCGGTCGGTCCGAGATCCGCGGCGACGACGCGAGCGCCGTCCGTGAGGAACGTCGCGACCGTCGCCCTCCCGATCCCACGGTCCGCGCCGGTGATGACCGCGACCTTCCCATCGAGACGCATATCGCACCTCCGCGCTCACTGTCGCCGCGCGAGTGCACGGCGGATACGGTCGGACGGCCCTGCCGCCCGGGGCCGTTACGACGACGCGCGTCCGATACATCCGCCACCCGGCCGAGCGCGTATCACCGGCGTGCGAACGATGCTCCTCGCGTCGACACTGGCGCTCCTGATGGCGGCCTGCGGCGCGTATGGCGGCGGCGCGCCGGCTGACGGCGCGGGCCCTGCCACCGGCGCGCCGAAGGCATCGGCCGCGCCGACGCTCAAGGGCGCGCCGCTGCCGAGCGGCAACCCCGACGCCGACAATTACGGGTACTAGGAGCCCGCGGGCGCGAGCTTGCTCGCGCCGAACTCGTCGAGCGGCGCGCGCGTCAGGGCACCTCCGAGATAGCTCGGACGCCGACCCGGCGCCGACGCACTCGAGCCAGCCATCCCATGCAACCCGCTAGCCGGAGCGCCACGCGCTCCGGATCGTCGTCGCTAGCGGCGCGCGCCTCTCATCTGCTCGAAGCAGGAGCTGCAATAGACGGGCTTGTCGCCCCGCGGCTGGAACGGCACGCGAGCCTCGCGACCGCAGCTGCTGCAGGTCGCGGTGAACATCTCGCGCGGTCCGCCGCCACCGCCGCCGGCGCCCTGGCTCGCGCGCCGCGCGGCGCGGCACGACGGACAGCGGCTCGGGGGGTTCTGCAGCCCGCGGGACGCGTAGAACTCTTGCTCGCCGGCGGTCCAGACGAATTCCTGGCCACAGTCGCGACAGGTGAGGGTCTTGTCCTGGAAGCTCACGGGACTCGGTCCTTTCCGGCCCCGAGATCCTCGGAGCGCGCGGTCATAGTAGAGGGACGCGTCTACGGCGACGGGACGCCTCGCGCGCCGCGACGACGATCGCCAGCATCACCGCCGTCAGCACGAATTCCGCGGCCCACGGAACGGCGTGCCGCAGCTCGATCGCGGGCTCGTCGAGGATGAGCTCCGCGCTCGTCCAGACGAGCGCGAGCGCGCCGAGCCAGATCCCCCGCGGGTAGCGCTCGAGGAGGCGGACGACGACCGAGCTGCCGAAGAGCACGATCGGGATGGAGAGCGCGAGCCCAAATACGAGCAGCGCGATGCTGCCGTGCGCCGCCGCGCCGACGCCGAGCACGTTCTCCAGGCTCATCGCCGCGTCCGCCACCAGGATCGTGACGACCGCCGCGCGCAGCGTCGCCGCGCGGCGGACGGTCGTCGCGTGGCCACCTGCGGGACGGACCAGCCGGTACGCGATCGCCAGGAGCGCCACCCCGGCCGCGAGCTGCAAGTACGGCACCGCGAGGAGCAGCGTGACGCCGGCGGAGCCGACGATGCGCAGACCGACGGCGCCCAGGCCTCCGAGCACGATAGCGTTCCGCCGCTGGGCGACCGGCAGGTCGCGCGCGGCCATGCCGATGACGAGCGCGTTGTCTCCGGAGAGCGCGAGGTCGATGAGGACGATCGCGGCTATGGCCTGAAGGGTCTCGATCATCCGGATCGGAGCTTGCGTGCGATGACCGCGATCACGCCTGCGATCCACAGCAGCGCGGAGGTCAGATAGCCGGCCTCCGCGTCGATCAACTCGACCATCTTGACAGTTTACTGTCACCGTGTCGCCGACCGCCGCCGGGCGCGCTACCGTAGCGGCGTGGCGAACCGTGGCGCGTCGCTCGGCCGGCTCGTGCGCACGCAGCGCGAGAAGCTCCACCTGACGCAGGCCGAGCTCGCGACGCGGGTCGGCGTCTCCCGCAGTGCCGTGTCCGAGCTTGAAGCGGGCCGCATCGCGCAACCGCGGGCCATGGCGTTCGCACGGCTGGCCAAGGTGCTGGGCATCCCGGCGGTGGTGCTCCTGGCCGCCGCGGGCCATCCGGACGCGGAGGCCCTCGCCGACATCGAGGCCGACGAGCTCGTCGTCCTCGCGGCGTCGCTCTCGCGGCTCGCGGGCAGGGAGCGCGCGTGGCTACGGTCGCGCCTGCTCGAGCTTCGCGACCTGCTCGTCCTACGGCGAGCTAGCGGCGTTCGAACGCGAGCCGCACGCCGAGCGCGACGAGCACGGTCCCCGTGACGCGCTCGAGCCAGCGGCGCACGCCGGCACCCGCCAGGAGCGCGGACACCCGCGCGAGGACGTACGCGTAGGCCGAGAGCCACACGACGCCCATCGCGCTATGCGCGATCGCGAACGCCAGTGACTGCGCGAGGACGTTCCCCGACGGGTCGATGAACTGCGGCAGGAACGTCAGATAGAAGACCGCGACCTTCGGATTCAGCACGTTGTTCAGCAGACCCTGGAGGAACGGAGTCGCGCCGCGCCTCGGCGGAGCGGACTCGTCCGTCGCGCGGACGCGGAACGAGTCGCGCAGCGACCGGAGCCCGAGATACGCGAGGTAGGCGGCGCCCGCGAGCTTCACGACGGTGAACGCCTGCGCCGACGTCGCGAGGATGACCGACAGGCCGAGCGCGGACGCGGTGGCGTGCACGGGCAGGCCGCTGCAGATGCCGATGCTCGCCAGCAGCGCCGCGCGGCGCCCGCGGTCGAGCGTGATCTTCGCGACGAGCGCCATGTCCGCGCCCGGTGAGATGGTCAGCAGCGCGAGGACGGCGACGCCCGCGAGGAAGCCGGGCCCGATCATCCTCGCGCCCGCGCGATGCGCTCGAGGACATGCGCCCGCGCCTCGCGGTCGAGCGGCCGGCCGCGCTCGGCGAGCTTGGCCGCGATCACCTCGCGGTGCTCGACGGTGCGGTTCGTGCCGAACTTCAGCTTCGCGCGCACGTCGGTGACCGTGAGCCGGATGCCGCGGATGCTCGGCAGCAGCTTCCCGTAGCGGCTCTCCCCCGCCTCGACCGGCGCGTGCTTGCCCTCGGGTTGGAAGTGCGCGAGCTGCCGTTCGAGGATCGCCGCGATGGCGGCGGGATCGTCGATGACCTGGGCGTCGCACGCGAGCTGGACCGCCGCGTAGTACGAGGTCGGCACGCCGCACTCGTCCTGATTCCAGTGACCGGGGATGTACGCGTACGCGCCGAACACCGACAGCAGCACGCGCGGACGCTCCTCGAGGGCGCCCCAGACCGGATTGGGCCGCGCGAGATGTAGCACGACCTCGCGCTCGCCGTCCCAGAGAAAGTGCGTGGGCACCACGATCGGGAGATCGCGGCACGCGCCGGGCGCGATGAGCTCGCCGAAGTCGTGATCGGCGAGGAACGCGCGCCACTCGGCTTCGTCGAGCGGCGCGTCGTGGCGATGGATGAGCACGTCTCACATCATCGCAGGTGCCGACCTGCCTCCACCGCGTCGGAGCGTCGCGACCTCGCCCCAGAGCGTCGCGACCGCGGCCACCGCGATCGCGACGAGCCATCCCTCGAGGCTCGGCGCGCGCATGTGGAGGAGCGCCGCCACGGGCGGCAGCGCCTCCGCGATCACGAGTCCGCCGGCTGAGGCGAGCAGGATCGGAAGGATCACGCGATTCGCGCGCAGGCCCGCGCGCAGCACGCCGTGGCCGTCGGCCCGCTCGACGACGACGAGCAGCAGCTGACCGATCACCATCGTCGCGAACGCGAGGCCGCGCGCGCCCGCCTCCCCCTCCGCCGGGAGCGCGAGGAGGTACACGGCGAGCACGCCGATCGTGAGCAGGAGACCGCGCGCGATGACGCCCGCGGCCTGGGAGCGGTCGAGCAGACCGGCGGCGCGCCCGCGCGGCGGCCGGCGCATGAGCTCGGGATCGGCGGCGTCGCCCTCGAACACCAGCGCGACGGTCGGGTGCAGCACCAGCTCGAGGAACACCAGATGGACGGGCAGCAGCAGGAGCGGCGCGTCCGCGAGCGGGACAACGATCGCCGACAGCAGCAGCGGCGCGTGGAAGGAGACGAGGTAGCTGAAGGCGCGCCGCAGGTTCTCGAAGATGCGCCGCCCGTCGCGCACGGCCGCGACGATCGTGGAGAAGTCGTCGTCGAGGAGGACGAGCGTCGCGGCGCTGCGGGCCACCTCGGTGCCGCGGCGGCCCATCGCGATGCCGATGTCCGCCTCGCGCAGCGCGGGCGCGTCGTTGGTGCCGTCGCCGGTCATCGCGACGACGTGCGCGTCGTCGCGCAGCGCGCGGACGAGCCGGTACTTCTGCTCCGGCCTCGCGCGCGCGAACACATCGGTGCTCGCGACCAGCGTGCGCAGCTCCTCGTCGGAGGCCGCGTCGATGTCGGTCCCCGTCGCGACACGGGCGTCGCGCATGCCGAGGCCCTCGGCGACGGCGCGCGCGGTGATCGGATGGTCTCCGGTGATCATCACGACGCGGACGCCCGCGTCGCGACACTCGGCGATCGAGGCGTCGACGCCGGGACGGAGCGGGTCGGCGAACGCGAGGAGACCGGCCAGCCGCAGCCGCGACTCGTCGCTCGCGCGATCGCCGGCCTCGTCCGCGGTGTCGCTCGCCGCGACGGCGATGACACGCATGCCGCGCGCGGCGAGATCCGCGTTGGCCTCGAGCGCGCGGTCGCGCGCGTCGGATGGCGTCTCGCCGTGCGTGAGGACGCCCTCGAGCGCGCCCTTCGCGTACGCGGCGAGCGCGCCGTCGCGCCGCCACACGTGCGTGAGGGTGCGGCTCCGCGGGTCGAACGCGTGATCGCGGACCAGCTCGGCCGCGTGGACGCGCGACGCGTCGATGCCGCGCGTGGCCGCGGCCCGCACGATGGCCTGCTCGAGCGGGTCGTACGGCTCGGGTTCGGACGCGAGCAGCGCGAACGTAAGAAGGTCGCGCTCGGCGACGCCGGGCGCGGTCCACAGCGCCGCGACCTCGATGGTCCCGAGCGTCAGCGTGCCGGTCTTGTCCGCGCAGATCACGCCCGTCGCGCCGAGCGTCTCGACGCCGACGAGCCGGCGCACGAGCGCGTGATCGCGTGCCAGCCGCCAGGCGCCGAGGCCGAGGTAGAGCGTGAACACCATCGGCAGCTCCTCGGGGATCGCGGCCATGGCGAGGGACACGCCGGCGATGAGCGCGTCGGCCACGCTGTGTCCGCGCACCAGCTCGACGACGAAGACCGCGACGCAGAAGGCCGCCGCGAGGATCGAGAGCTGGACGAAGAGCCGGCGGATCAGCAGCTGCAGGGGCGTGGGCGACGGCGCGATCTTCGCCACGAGCTCGCCGATCGTGCCGTAGCGCGTCTTCGTGCCGGTGACCCCGATCACCGCGACGGCGCGGCCCGCGAGCACGGTGGTGCCCGCCCAGAGCGCCGCCTCGTCGTCATCGAGCGGCGTCTTGGTGATGGTCTGCGACTCGCCGGTGAGCGCGGACTCGTCGACGACGAGCTCGGTTCCGGACACGAGGCGCCCGTCCGCCGGGATCACGTCGCCCTCGCGCAGCACGATCGCGTCGCCCGGGACGAGATCGAGCGCCGGCACGAGCTCCTCGCGACCATCCCGTATGACGCGCGCGAGCGGCGCGGTGAGACGGCGTAGGCTCGCGAGCGCGTGCTCGGCGCGCAGCTCGAGCACGAGGCTCACGCCGACGATGGGGACGAGGGCCACCAGCGCGATGATCCCGTCGCGGGTCTCGCCGAGTACGAAGTACGTGGCGCTCGCGACGACGAGGAGGATCGCCATGGGGTCGCTGGCGATGTGGCGCAGTGTTCCCCACAGGCCGGTGGTCTCGTGCTCGGGCACGAGGAGATTCGGGCCGAAGACGTCCAGACGCCGGCGCGCCTCGATCGCGGTGAGGCCGACGGCCTCGTTCACCGCGCTACGCGTCCGGGAGCGATGTCCTCCGCGAGAGGCCGGCCGCTCGGGTCGCCGACGCGACCGCCTTGGCGATCGCGGGAACGACCTCGCGATCGAACATCGACGGGAGGATGTACTCGGACGAGCGCACCTGCGCCGGCACCGTCGCGGCGAGCGCGGCAGCGCCCGCGAGCTCGATGTCCGGCGAGACACCACGTGCGTGCGCGTCGAGCAGGCCGCGGAACACGCCGGGGAAGACGAGGGAGTTGTTCACCTGATTCGGGTAGTCGCTGCGACCGGTGGCCAGCACGTCGACCTCGGGAGCCGCGACGAGCGGATCGATCTCCGGATCGGGATTGGCGAGCGCGAACACGATGCGCGGGCGGGCCATGGTGCGGAGCGCGTCGAGCGTGAGGACGCCCGGTCCCGAGAGACCGATGAAGACGTTGGCGCCCGCGACGGCGTCCTCGAGCGTGCCCGTACGCGCGGTGCCGAGCTCGCGCGCGATCGCGACCTTCTCCGCGCTCTGGTCCGATCGCGCCGCGTTCACGATGCCGTGGCGATCGCAGAGCACGATGTCACGCACGCCGGCGAGGTGCAGCAGCCGCGCGGTCGCACTTCCCGCGGCGCCGGCGCCGGCGATCACGACGCGCAGACCCTCGAGCTCGCGCCGCACGACGGCCGCGGCGTTGCGCAGAGCCGCGAGCACCACGATCGCGGTGCCGTGCTGGTCGTCGTGGAACACGGGGATGTCGAGCCGCTCGCGCAGCTCGCGCTCGACGATGAAGCACGACGGTGCCGCGATGTCCTCGAGGTTGATCCCGCCGAAGACCGGCGCGACGTGCTCGACGGTCCGGACGATCTCGTCGGGGTCCTTCGTGTCCAAGCAGAGCGGGAACGCGGTGATGCCCGCGAACTCGGAGAAGATGAGCGCCTTGCCCTCCATCACCGGCATCGCCGCCTCGGGACCGATGTCGCCGAGGCCGAGTACGGCGGTGCCGTCGGTGACGACGGCGACGGTGTTCTGGCGGATCGTGAGCTTCCACACCTTCTCGCGATCCTCCGCGATCGCGCGGCAGATCCGGGCGACGCCGGGCGTGTAGACGAGCGAGAGGTCGTCCCGGGTGCGCACCTGCACGCGGCCCTTGATCTCGATCTTGCCGCCCAGATGCAGGAGGAACGCCCGGTCGGACACCGAGCGCACGTTCACGCCGTCGATGAGCTGAAGATCGGCGAGGAGCTGCTGCCCGGTGCGCTCGTCGGGGCAGTCGACGGTGACGTCGCGGACGTGGATCTCCGGCGATGCCTCGACGAGGTCGATCGCGCCCAGGCTGCATCCGCGGCCGCCGACCGTCGTCGCGACCTGCGCGAACATGCCCGGTCGGTTGGCGATCTCGAGACGGAAGACCAGGCGATAGGCCGGCGTCAGGACCGCGTGCGGCTGCACGTCGGTCAGTATGGCCACGAACGGGACGCTAGGCATCCGAGGCCACGCGAGCGAGGGCCGTTCGGCAGCCCGGGGCGTGTGCCGTTCGGCACTTGGACCCACGCCCGCCGGGCGCAGGCTAACGCCATGGTCTCGATGGATCGCCAACCGGTGGAACCGAAGACAGGCCTCGTCCAGTGCCCCCTTCGCGACCGTCAGGTCGCGCTCGAGCGCTGCCTCGAGTGCGGCCGTCTGATCGACAAGGACACCGCGGACCCGCCGCGCTACGTGGTCTGCGACGCGCGCATCGTCACGGGCTGGCTCGGCCTCGACGACCTGTAGTCCTCGCGCTCCTCGTGGCGAAGCCGCTCGGCGCGCCCTCGTTGGGCATACTGCGGCCATGCTCCGTTCGCGCTCGGCCGACCCCGACCGCGCGCCCGCGCGGGCCTGGCGCGACATCGCCACGCCCCTCGACCGCGCGGTGTATGAGGCCGCAGGCTACGGCCAGCGCGACACGCCGGGCGCGCGTCCCGCGCTCATCGTCATCGACGTCACGTACGGCTTCGTCGGACGGGCGCGCGCGCCGATCCTGGAGTCGATCAAGACGTATCCGAACTCCTGCGGCGAGGCCGGCTGGGACGCGGTGAGGCCCATCCGCGACGTGCTCGCGGCGGCACGGCGCGCCGGCGCGCCGGTGTTCTTCACGGGCGGGCTCACCGGCCAGTTCGAGAGCCACGTCGGACGGTGGCGCGAGAAGCATCCGCGCACGCTGGCACAGCCGGACGACGCACACGAGATCGTCGCGGAGCTGCGGCCCGTCGAGGGCGAGATCGTCGTGCGGAAGACGAAGCCGAGCGCCTTCCATGGGACGCCGCTCCTCGATCTGCTCATCGACGCGCGCGCCGACACGCTCGTGGTCACCGGATGCACGACCTCCGGCTGCGTGCGCGCGACGGTCGTCGACGCCTTCTCCTATGGTTTCCACACCATCGTCGTCGAGGACGGCGTATTCGATCGCGGCGAGATCGCGCACGCGGCGAACCTCTTCGACATGGATCAGAAGTACGCGAACGTGATGCCGTCCGCGCTCGTGGTCGAGTATCTCGACCGCTGCGCGGCGGGCTCGATGACGGAGGCACGATGACCACGGCATTCGGGATCCTGCTGCTGCACTTCGGCCACACCGCCCGGCGCGAGACCGTGATCGATCAGGCACCGCAGCTCGAGGATTGGGGCTTCGACTCGGTGTGGACGCGCGATCACCTCGAATTCCAGCCGCACGGCTTCGAGAAGCCGAGCTCGGTCTTCATGGAGCCGTTCACCACGCTCACGGCGATCGCGACGATCACGAAAGAGCTCACGCTCGGCACCGCGACGACCATCCCGTTCCGCCATCCACTCGTCACGAGCCAGCTGTATGGCGGCCTCGCGGCGGTCGCAGGCCCCGGCCGGATCATCGCCGGCATCGGCGCGGGCGCGCCGAAGAAGCCGTTCGCGGCGACGCAGATACCGTACGAGAACCGCTTCGATGAGGTGAAGGAGCTCGCCGAGATCCTTCGGCTTACGTGGTCCGGTCCCCACGCCTCCTACCACGGCCGCCTCCACTCTTTCGACGACGTCACGATCGACCCGCGTCCCGAACCGGACACGCCCATCTGGTACGGCGGCTCGACGCCCGCCTCGGTGCGGCGGACCCTCGAGTACGCGGACGGATGGTTCCCGGGACGCTGTCCGATGAAGACCTTCGACAAGTACCTCGCGCGCGTCCGCAAGGGCGCGAAGGAGCAGGGGCGCCACATCGGCGTCGGCATCATCCCGTGCATCTCGATCGCGAAGAGCCGCGAAGAGGCCGTCGCCGCCGTCGACGTGCACGGCCTGCTGGAGGAGGCGCGCGAGCGGAAATTCTGGGACGGGCCGTTCGAGGACGCCGACGATCTCGAGGGTATCCTCATCGCAGGCACGCCCGACGAATGCATCGCGGACATCAAGAAGTTCATCGACCGCGGCGTCGACCAGCTCGTGTTCGACTTCCGACTGCGACCCGACGACTATCCGGAGCAGGTGGCGTGGCTCGCACGCGACATCCTTCCCGCGGTGAAGCGCATGGCGGCGGAGGCCGCCCGAGGATGAGCGTGCCGACGGAGGTCCGTTTCTTCAGCGACGGGCTGAGGCTCTCGGGCTGGCTCTCGCCAGGCGTGGGACAGGCGCCGCGGCCCGCGATCGTCTTCTGCCCCGGCTTCACCGGGACGAAGTACGCTGCCTTCTACCAGCCCTACGTCGAGCGCTTCTCGCGTGCCGGGTACACGGTCCTGCTCATCGATTACCGCGGGTGGGGCGACAGCGAGGGCGAGCGCGGCGCGATCTTCCCGCTGCAGCAGGTCGAGGACATCCGCAGCGCGCTCAGCTACCTCGAATCTCGCGACGACGTCGACCGCGATCGGCTCGGGCTGTTCGGCGTGAGCTTTGGCGGCGGTCACGCGTCCTACGTCGCGAGCGTGGACGATCGCGTGCGTGGCGCGGTGAGCGTGAGCGGCGTGGGGGACGGCGGCAGGTGGCTGCATGAGATGCGTCGCGAGTACGAATGGCACGAGCTGCTCGACAGGCTCGCCGCCGAACGGACGCGGCGCGCCGCGACCGGCGAGGTGACGATGGTGGACCCCACCGAGGAGATCATGATCTCCACGCCCGAGCGGCGCGCGACGACCGTGAAGGGCAGCGTCCCGGCGGGCATGGCCGCGCACCGCACGCCGCTGCACTGCGCACAGGCGATCATCGACTACCGGCCCGTCGACGCGGTCGCGTCACGCGCCACCACGGGCGTCCTGTGGCTCGCGGTCACGCGCGACAGCGTCGTCCCCGCCGAGCACTCGCGCCGCATGTTCGCCGCGGCCGCGGAGCCGAAGCGTCTCGTCACGCTCCCAGGCGAACGCCATTACGCCGCATACGTCGAGCACCTCGAGGTCATCGCCCACGAGGCGATCTCGTGGTACGGCGCGCGCTTCGCGTCGACGTGATCCCGTGCTGACCCTCGCTGGCGTGAGCGTCGCGTTCGGTACGGGCAGCGAGCGCGTCCTCGCGCTCGAGGACGTGTCGTTCTCCGTCGAGGCCGGCGAGTTCGTGACGATCGTGGGCGCGAGCGGCAGCGGCAAGACGACGCTGCTGCGCGCCGTCGACGGCCTCATCCCGTTCACCGGGCGCATCGCGATCGACGGCGAGGCCATCCGTGGGCCCGGACGCGATCGCGCCTTCGTGTTCCAGTCCGACTGCCTGCTCCCCTGGCGTACCGTCATCGACAACGTCGCGTTCTCGCTCGAGCTTCGCGGCGTCCGCCGGCGGGACGCGCGCGAGACGGCGCGGCGCTACCTCGCGCTCACGGGACTCGAGGATGCCGAGCGCAAGTTCCCCGCCGAGCTGTCGGGCGGCATGCGCCAGCGTGTGAACCTCGCGCGCGCGCTGGCGGTCGACCCGGAGATGCTCCTCATGGACGAGCCCTTCGCCGCTCTCGACGCGCAGACGCGCGAGGTGATGCAGCTCGAGCTCCTCACGACGTGGCAGCGCAGCCGCAAGACGGTGCTATTCGTGACGCATCAGCTCGACGAGGCGGTCTACCTCGGCGACCGGGCCATCGTCCTCTCCGCCCGGCCCGGGCACGTCCGCGCGACCGTCGAGATCCCCTTCGCGCGTCCGCGGCCGATCGAGCTGAAGCACACACCGGAGTTCGCCGCGAAGGTCGACGAGCTCTGGCGGCTCATCCGCGACGAAGTGCTCAGCGCCAGGCGGGTGTAGTGGAAAATGTGACTGGCCCAGCATGGGCCCGGGGGTGTGGGTATGCGTAGAGGACTCTTCGCGACGGCGTTGGTGGCGATCCTGGCGACGGCGTGCGGCGGATCGGCGGGCACGCCCGCGGCGAACGGGAGCGCGGCCGCCGCGCCGCAGAACACCGCGACGGCGACGCCCGTCGAGCATCACGCGGTGAGGTTCGCGTTCTCCGCGGCGACGCCGCAGGTCAGCAAGGTCCCGAGCATCCTCGCGCTCGAGGCGCTGAAGCAGGAGGGTCACGACGTCACGATCCTCTACCTGCAGTCGAGCGAGGATCCGGTGCAGGCGGTGGTGCGAGGCGACGCGAACTTCGGCAGCGCGTCGGCGAGCACGGTCTTCGCCGCGATCGCCCAGGGCATCCCGGTGAAGGCGATCATGGTCGCGAACACGCCGGACTACGTGATGGTCGCGCCCGCGAGCGTGACGAGCCCGTCACAGCTCGGCGGTCTCAAGGTGGGCATCCACGCCGCCGTGTCGTCCACGGCGCTCTACACGAACGTCATGCTCGAGAAGTTCCCTGGCGTGAAGCCGAATATCCTCGTCGTCCCGGGATCGGCGAACCGCGTGCAGGCGCTCGCCGCCGGACAGCTCGACGGGTCGGTGGTCCAGCTCTCCGACCTGCCGGCGCTCGAAAAGCTCGCACCCGGGAAGTTCCACGCGATCTTCGACGTCGCGAAGGAGCGCCCCGACCTCATGGATGCGGTCATCTTCACGAGGGCGGAGCTGCTGCGGTCCGATCCGAATCTCGTGCAGCAGTACATCGTCGCGCAGCTCAAGGCGAACCGGAACGCGTACGCCGATCAGAAGGGCCTCGCCGCGGCGATCGCGAAGTACGTTCCGAACACGACCGCGGACCTCGGGGCGCAGTTCGCGAAGTTCTACACCGACTCGGGCATCTGGCCGAAGGATGGCGGCATGAACGGCGCGAACGTCAGCGCGACCCTGTCGGCGCTGACGTCGAGCAAGCTCATCGCCAAGGCGCCCACGGCCGCGGAGTGCTGCGACCGTTCGGCGCTCGACGCCGCACTGAAGACGATCGGGAACTGACCGCGTGGCCGGGCCACGGCGCATCGTCGCGATCGCGGCGATCCGCGTCGCGCTCCTCGCCGTGCTCCTCGGTGGCTGGGAGGCGCTCGGCCGCGCGAGCGGCGGATTCTTCCTGCCGCCGTTCACGGTGACGGTGTCGCACCTCCTCGCGCTCTCCGCGGACGGCACGCTCGGCGCGGCGCTCCTCGCGAGCAACCTCGCGCTCGTCATCGGCTTCCCCATCGCTGCCGCGCTCGCGATTCCGATCGGCTTCGCGCTCGGTCGGAGACGGCTGCTCGACCGCTCGTTCTCGTACTGGCTCGATCTCCTGCTCGTCATCCCGATGATCGCGGTCATCCCCGCGATCATCGTCGCTCTGGGCCTCGGTCTCAGCGCGCGCGTCGCGGTGGTCGTGCTGTTCGCGCTGCCGCTGCTCGGCCTGAACGCGCGCGCCGCGGTGCGCGTGATCGACCAGCGCCTCGCGGAGATGGCTCGCTCGTTCGGCGCGCCGCAGGCGCGCGTGTGGACCGCGGTGATCATCCCGGCGGCCCTGCCGACGCTGTTCGTCGGCCTGCGGCAGGGTCTCGGACGCGCGATCTCCGGAATGATCGTCGTGGAGCTCACGCTCGTTCCTGCCGGCATCGGCGGCCTCATCGTCACGTACCGCTCGCGATTCGCCGCCGCGGATCTGTACGCCGCGACGCTCGTCATCCTCCTCGAGGCGATCCTGCTCATGAGCCTCGCGCAGCTCGTGGAGCGCCGCGTGCAGCGGCGGCTCGCGGGCGCGTAGGTGGGCGCGTTCGTCCGCGTCCCGCAAGCGTTCACGCTCGCGGCGGCGATCGTGCTGTGGGAGCTCGTGGCGCGTACGCTGCGCCCGTCCTGGCTGCCGCCTGCCGACGCCGTGGCGGGAGCGTTCGCACGGCTCGTCTCCGGTGGGCAGCTCGCCGATCTCGCGTCGACCGCGCGGACGCTCGTCATCGGCCTAGCGATCGTGTTCGTGGCCGGCGGCGTCGTGGCCATCGCGATCGGGCTCTCGTCGACGCTGCGGGAGGCCCTCGAGCCGTACATGAACGCGGCGCTCGCGATCCCGACCGTCGCGCTCGCGCCGGCCTACATCCTCATCTGGGGACTATCGGACATCACGCGTGTCGCCACCGTCGTCTCGTTCGCGTTCGCGCCACTCGTTGTCCAGTGGGCGGCCGCGTCCAGGGGCTTGCCGAGCGAGCTCCTCGAGATGGCCCGCAGCTACGACGCGTCACGTCTGCGCCTGCTGTCGTCCGTCGTGCTGCCGGCCGCGGCGCCGGTGCTGATCACCGGCGTGCGCATCGCGGTGGTACAGGGCATGAAGGGTGTCGTGAGTGCCGAGATCCTCATCGGCGTCATCGGGATCGGAAGACTGCTGCAGACGGCGATCCTGACCTTCGACCTCGCGCGGCTCTACGCCGTGATCCTCACGCTCATGATCGTCACCTTCGGCGTGCACCTCGGGCTCGAGCGACTCGAGCGCAGGGCTAGCCGCCGCACCGCGGGCGACTAGAGGCGACCCCCGGTCAGCGCTGGTGGGACGGCGCGTGCTCGCGTCACGGGTGAGGACGCGTCGACGATCGCGCGCAGCCTCGCCTCCGATCCATATGAACCGCGCTGGCAAGGACTTGTCACCGCACGAGCGACGGCGCCGCACGGCGCGATCTGAGTGCTAGCGGCCGGCTGGTGCGGCCGCCGCCGGACGGCGCGCGAGGTGAGGTACTCCGTGTCGATGACCGCGACGCCGGACGGACGCGACGGCGTGGAGCGTGCGTCCGTCCGGCGACGGCAGCGCGCCGGCGCGGCGACGGGTGGCGAGCTAGTCGCCGAGCAGCGCGATCCGCCGACGGTAGTCGTCGATGTCGATCTCACCGCTAGCGAGACGATCCTCGAGCACCCGCCGTGCGCGGCGCTCGATCCGGGCGAACGTGACGATGAGCCGCGCCGCCGCGATCACCGCCGCGACGGTGACGGCGATCCAGAGCGCCGTCGCGATCGTCGCAAGGTCGATGTCGTTCATGGCGTGACCTCCTTCCCGCGGATCCCCGCGAGCTCCTGCAGCACATGCCAGTTGGCGAGCCGCTCGGCCTGCGTCGCGCGGATCTCCGCGCTGGCGCTGCCGTCGGCGCCGAAGTGCGGAGCGAACCGTCCTTCCGTGCGCGCGAAGGCGAGGAAGTCGACGAGAGTGCCGTCGGGGAGGGTGCACCAGTCCGACTTCGGATCGGGATTGCCCTGCAGGCTGAGCCGCTCTCTGACCGTCTCGCCCTTGCGCGGGTCGTAGACGAAGAGCGGGAACGCGCGCGAGTCGACGGCGAGCCGGGCCTGCCGGTTGGACGCGTCGTCCGCGATCCCGTGCTCCGGCTGGCACGGGGCGTACGCGATCACGACGGCGGGGCCGGGATAGCTGTTCGCGTCGAGGATCGCCCTGTAGAAGTGATTGACGTGCGCGGGCGTCGTCTGCGCGACGAAGACGTCGCCGTGCGACAGCGCGATGCGCCCGAGCTCCTTGCGGCGCTCGGGCTTGCCGTGCAGCGCCTTCCCGAAGGCGGAGAGCTTGGTGACCTGTCCGCCGTACGTCGACGTGGAGGCCTGGCCGCCGGTGTTCGAGTACACCTGCGTGTCGAGCACGAGCACCTTGATGTCGGCGCCCGAAGCGAGCACGCGCGAGAGCGACTGGAAGCCGATGTCGTACATCGCGCCGTCGCCGCCGATGACCCAGAGGCGGCGATCGCGGTGGCCCGCTTGGTCCCAGCGCGCTCGGATCCCGAGCGCGTCGGCGGGCGCGTTCTCGAAGAGCGAGTTCGTCCACGGCACGAGGTACGGGTTGTACGGATAGGTGCTGCCGAACACGGTGTTGCAGCCGGTCGAGGCGACGATGCCCATGCTCTCCGGCCCGTACGTCTGCCGCGTCGCGGCCACGAGCATGCGGATCGCGGTCGCCTCGCCGCAGCCGGAGCACGAACCCGCGCCGCCGACGTATCCGATGGCGTGCTCGCCCAGCATGAGATCGGCGAGGGCCTTCTCGTTGCGGTACTCCGGCGGCGTCGGGGGCAGGGTACGGAAGAACCGCATGTCGCGCTCGTAGCGCGCGAGCGTCGACTCGCCGTCAGGACCCTCGGGCGCCTTGTCGACCATGCGCAGCGCGTCGTACTCGAGGGCGACGCAGACCTCGACGCACTCGCCGCAGCCCTTGCAGTGAACCGGGTCCACGAAGATGCCGAACGCACCCGGCTCGTGCCCCTTCTTCGCCGGGACCTCGCCGTACTTGCGCGTGTCCGCGAAGTGGGCGGCCGCGGTCTCTCGCGCGCGCGCCGCGACGGGCTCCGTCTGGGCGAAGGTCTCGATGCGCTCGGACACCTTCGACTTCCCGAGGGCGACCGCGAAGATGGCCGTGTCCGGGCAGGCGTTCACGCACGACATGCAGCCCACGCAGCGGTCGGCGATGAACTCCGGGATGCGCGGCGCGAGGTGGCTGAAGTCGCGCGTCGCCGCCGTGCCGGGCGGGATGATGCTGCGCGCGACACCCTCGTCCGCGTCGAGCGCGCCGTCGTTCGCGTTCGTCGCGTACGCGCCCAGCACCGCGTCGTTGAAGTCGTCGACGTACGCGTGGACGTCGAGCAGGTTCGTGACGGTCATGCGAGCGTCTCCGCGCCGGCCGCCATCACGCGGACGAGATCGGACACCGAGAGGATCCCGACCGGCGTGACGCCATCGGGGCCGATCACCACGAGCCGGTGCACGCGGCGCTGCTCCATGAGCTCGGCCGCCTCGTCGAGCGTGGCGTGGAGCGGGATCGTGATCGCGGGCGCGGTCATCACGTGACGCACCGCGAGCCCGCGGAGGTTCGTCCACAGGTGCTCGACCACGCGGGCGCGCAAAAGATCGGTCTGGCTCAGGACGCCCACCACCGTCCCGTTGGAGTCGACCACCGGGAGTCCGTGGACCTTGTGCGCGTCCATGAGCTGCGCCGCCTCGTAGAGCCGAGCGCTCGCGTGGACCGTGACCAGGCCCTTCGTCATCGCGTCGCCGACCGTCGGTGCCGATGCCGCGCTCATGCGACCACCTCCGCCGTTCGTGAGCCAGCTTCGTGCGCTATCGCCGCCGTCACGTCGATCACCGAGTCGTAGGCCTCGCGCACCACGGCGAGGTTCGCGTCCACGACGCGATCGCCGCGCTTCCCGAAGAAGCGGCCGAGCCGGTCGCGGACCGCGTCGAGCAGCTGGACGCGATCGAGGCCCGCCTTCGCGGCGAACGGCGTGAGCCGCAGGAACACGCCGACGAGCGCGACGCCCTGCATGCGGACCTCGAGGTCCGCCCGCGGCGAGTGGCGCCGCGCGAGCGCGACCGTGTCCAGTGCCGCGACGCGGATGCGGCGCGCCAGGATGCGGTCGCGGACCGGTGGCGGGATCGAGGCCCAGATCGCACGCGGATCGGTCAGCGCGCTCTGCAGGAACACCGTGCCGCCGTCCACCAGGCCACGCAGCGCGTCGCCGTGGCCGAACGCCGCGACGTCGTACAGCGGGACGAAGTCCACCACGTCGAGCTCGGCGTGCGTGCGGATCGGCTCCTCCGCGATGGTGAGGAAGTACGCGGTCGGCAGGCCCTTCTTCTCCGACCCGTAGCGCGGATAGGCCTGCACGCGAAGGCCGAAGAGATCCCCGACGAGCGCGGCGAGGAGCTTGTTCGTGGTCACCGCGCCGAAGCCGCCGATGGAGTGTCCGCGCAGGCTGAACGCTCCGCGCGGGCGGACGTCGAGCGTCATGCGCTCCAGCGCGAGCGGGTGCCGCACGCCGAGGACGGCGAAGCGCCGTCCCGACGTCGCGGGCTCGTCGAGCCACGTGTAGACGGCCGCGATGTCGCCCGCCGCGACGTCACGCGAGCCGAGGCCCGCGCTGACCGAGAACACGCGCGGGATGCGCGCCCCGTCCGACGCGAGGTCCGCGAGCGCCGCCTTCGTCTCGCGCGTGAGCGGGTTGTCGGCGGCCGCCGGCTCGTCGGTGCGCTCGATGATCGCGACGGCGCGCGCGCCGCGGAGCGCGGCCGCGAGCCGCGCGGCGGGGAACGGACGGAACGCGGTGACGCCGACGCAGCCGACACGGCACCCTTTGGCGCGAAGAGCGTCGACCACGGCGATGGCGGTGTCCGCGATCGTCCCCATCGCGACGACGATCGTCTCGGCGTCCTCGCAGCGATACGCGTCGACGAGGTCGTAGGGGCGGCCGGTGAGCTCGCTCCACTCGTGCATCGCGAGGCGGACCTCTTCGGCGAGCCGGTGATAGAAGGCGCGCTGTCCGATGCGGCCCTTCATGTACGAGTCCTGGTTCTGGACGACGCCGGTCATGAGCGCGTCCGCCGGCTCGAAGTACGACCGCACGCGTTCGCGTGGCGCCCCGAGGTATTCGCGAAGGAGCTCGTCCTCCGGAAGGAGCACGTTCTCGAACGTGTGCGTCGTGAGGAAGCCGTCCTGCGCGACGATGAAGGGGACCTCCGCCTTCTCGGCGACGCGGCGCCCGATGGCCGCGAGGTCGGCGGCCTCCTGCACGTTGCGCGCGAAGAGGATCCCCCATCCCGTGTCGGCGACGCCCATGACGTCGTCGTGTCCGGCGTGGATGTTCAGCGACTGGCTCGTGAGCGCTCGCGCGCCGACGTGGAAGAGCGCGGGGAGGCGCTTTCCCGCGATGACGTAGAGGACCTCCTTCATCAAGATGAGTCCCTGGCCCGCGGTGAAGTTCGTCACGCGGCCACCGGCCAGCGCGAAGCCTTCGGCGGCGGAGGCGGACGAGTGCTCGGACTCGGGCTCGAGGAAGCGGATCGGCGTGCCCCAGAGATCGGTCTTCCCGTCGGCGACCGCGGCCTGGTAGAGCGCGGCCATCGTCGTCGAGGGTGTGATCGGGTACGCGCATGCGGCCTCGGCGAGGCGGATCTCCACGTGCGCGACGGCCTCCGAGCCGTCGGCGACCGCTGGGATACCTGGATACCGTGCCGTCGTCACGAGAAGACGATGCGCCGGCAGGATGCGCGTTCCCACGGCCAAAAGGCCCCAGAGACAGGGCCGAGTGTCAGGTAACCGCCGGACACGCGGCCGGCCGCGCTGGTCCGCTAGGGCCGCTGTCGGAGCTGGCGGATCCGCCGCTGGCTCCGGTGCATCTTGCCGCCCTCTTTGGGGATGATGCTGATCGATCCGTCGGGCTCGAGGATCGCCGCGCTCACGTCGGCAAGATCGCCGATGCCGTGCTCGCGCGCGGACATCGCGATCTCCTCCACGGACACGCCCTCGCGCTCGCAGTGCTCCAGGATCGGCTCGCCGTCCTGCAACAGCAGCGTCGGCTCGTCGACGACGAAGCGCGAGAAGAACGGGATGCGACGACCGAAGCGGTCGAGGAGCACGTTCAGCGCGACCAGGGTCGCCGCCGCGACGAGACCGCCGGTGAGGGAGACGTCGCCGCCGTTGAGCGAGTTCTGCACCGCGTTCGCGATGACGAGGATCACGACGAGATCGGCGACGCTCATCTGTCCCAGCTCGCGCTTCCCCGCGACCCGGAGCAGCGCGAACACCGTCACGTAGACGACGCACGTGCGGAGGACGATCTCCCAGATCGGCACCGTCGGAGCGAACACAGCATCATGCTGACGGACGCCGGGCCGCCCGTCACGCGCCTACCGCGTGGCGAGCTCGCTGCGAACGCTCTGCGCCGGTTCGCGCTCGATCGGCTTCGCCGGGTGCGCGATGAGCACCGAGCACGGCGCGTGGAGCAGCACGTCGCGCGCGACGCTGCCGAGCACGAGCCGCTTGAGGCCGGTCTGCCCGCGGCTGCCGACGACGATGCAGTCGGCCCCGTGCTCGCGGGCCGCGGCGATGAGCTCGGACGCGGCATCGCCTTCGCGCTGCTCGGATGTGGCCGTCACGCCGAGCTTCTCGAGCGCCTGCGCGCGCTCGCGCGCGAACGCGGCGTACGAGGCACGCAGGGTCGGCATGGACTCCTCGTACGCGCGATACGCCTCGAGCGCCGTGCCCGTGCCCGTCGGATCGGCGAGGACGACCGGGAACGGGACATCGACCACGCTGACGACGTGCACGCGCGCCTTCGCGAGCGGCGCGAGGTCCGCGATCACGCGGGCGCCGACCGCGGCGGTCGGCGATCCGTCCTCGGCGAGGACGATGCGCTCGAGCGTGACGGACCGCGCGACGGCCACGGGGCACGCGGCACGGTCGACGACCTCGGCGGAGACGGAGCCGAGCACGCTGGTCGCGAGGCCGCCGCGCCCGCGGCTTCCGATGACGATGAGATCGGGTCCGAAGGCCGCGCTCTCGTCGATGACGACGTCCGCCGCGCGGCCGTAGCCGACGACGCCGGTGACATCGATGCCCTCGCGCTCGAGGGACCGCACCGCGGCGCGAAGCTGCGTGCGCGCCTCGGCCTCCGCGGCGTCCGTGATCGTGAGGAGGGCGGACGGCGCGAACATGGCCACCGTGGTGATCGGCTCGATCGCATGGACGAGGCGCACCTGCGATCCCGCGGGAAGGGCCATGCCCTTCACGAGGGTCTGGGCGCTCTGCGCGCGCGGGGAGAGGTCGGTCGCGAGGAGGATCCGCATACGGCACCTCCTTTGGTGTCGGCCGCATCGTCCGCCGCCGGCCCCTCGGCGACGTGAGGCCAACGGCGCGAGAGGGCCGTCCAAAAGGCCCTGTCGCGCGCCGGCGCCGACCCCTAGCCTCCCATCCGAGAGCTGATCCCACACCGGTCACCACGCGCATGGTGACGAGAGGAGTGTCGTTTATGGGCCTGCTTGCGTTCTCAAGCCTCGTCATCGTCGGCCTCATCGCTGGCTTCGCCGTGCAGTACCTGGCGAAGGGAGCGATCCGCGGCGAGTGGCTCATCGTGGCCGTCGCCGTCGTGTTCGGCGGCTACTTCGCGAGCGAGAGCTTCCCTGGAAGTACGGTCTTCGAAGGCATCAAGGACTGGGGTCCCACGTTCGACGGGATGGCCATCATTCCGGCTATCGTCGGCGCCCTGATCCTCGGCATCGTCGCCGACCTGGGCATGCGCGCGAGCCCGGACGTCCAGCCCGCCTCCTGACCCCCGTACCGCGAGACGGACGGCCGCCTGGACGAGATGGCCCGGCGACCGTTCCGCGCTCCGCGCGTCGGCCGGGAGCGGCGCATCGTCCGTTCCGACCGCTCGCTCGCGACGTTCGGCCCTCCCGCTCGTCCGCCGGCCGGGCGAGCATCCCCGCCGTGAACGCCACGCTGGCCTCCGGCGGCGGCGTCCGCGTCGAGCTCACCTGCTTCTCCTGCGGCCATGGCTGCGGCGAGGTCGAGGTCCGTTCACGCGGACGGCCGACGTACCGCGAGCTCCGTGCCGCCGTCGGCGAGATCGCGATGGCCAACCCGCCGACGTGGGGCCCGCACGGCGAGCCGCGCTGCCCGCGCTGCGGCGGCAGGCTCTTCGTCGAGGAGGGCGACCGCCGCTCCGCGCCGGCGCGACCCTAAGAGCCGGGCTCCCGCAGAGCGCGCCGCGATGCCGCGCGGCGCATGCGGATGCCGGTCGCCATCGCGGCCATGAATCCAACGAGCGCGATGGCCGTGCCGATCGCCCCGGCATCGCGCACGCCGGCGCGCTCGAGCGCGTCCCCGGCCACACGCAGCAGCACGGAGACCTCGAGGAGCGCGAGCGGCCCGTACAGGATCGGCCGGTACGCGATGGCGCCCCCGATGACCGCCGGGATCACGATCGGTCCGTGCGCGAAGATCATCGTGAGCGCGAAGCCGGCGAACAGCGCATGGACCATCGCGTCATAGCGCCATCCCGTCGGGACGCCGTCGAAGCCGACCATGAAGAGCGCGCCGACGACGAGCCACGCGTACCCGAGCGGGAGCGCCGTCGCGATGAAGCGCGGCAGCTCGCGGGTCCGCGCCGTGGACGGAGGCCGATCGCGGAGCGCGAGCCACATCCCCAACACGAGCGCACCGGCGCCGGCGACGCGCATGCCGATCGTCAGATCGACGAGCGTGAGCGCGACGCCCGCGAGGAGCGCGGTCGCGGCGAGCACGAGCACCGCCGTCGCCCTGCCCGACGGACGCAGCGCGCGCGCGAGCTCGAGCCGTTCCGCCGCGATCGTGAGGACGAGAAACGCCGACCACCACGGCATCGATCGGAACGCGGCCGCGCCCTGCCACCACAGCACCGCGCCGACGAGCCACGCGGCGGCGCCCGCGCTCATGACGACGATCGCCGTGCCGGGACTCGACGGCGCCCCCCTGACGGTGACCGCGAGGAACGCGGTGGCCGCGCCTGCGACGAGGAGGGCCGCGATCGGCGCGCCCGCGCCGACGAGGAGCGCGACGCCGGCCGCGGACGAGAGGATCGGCGCGAGATACGCCCAGGTGCGGCGCATCACGATGGCGCGCTCGAGGCCGATGAGCGTGCCGATGAAGCTCGAGACCATGAGCGCGCCGTGGTACGACGCCGTGTCACCCGGCGACCGGGGCGCGAGGCCGAGACGCGAGAGACCGCCCCAGCCCGCCGCGAGGAGCGCGAGCGCGGCCAGCGCGGCCACCCCGACGCGCGAGGTCACGACATCGCGGCCTTCACACGCGCCGCCGCGCGCTCCATGCGAGCGATGAGATCCGCGCCCTCCTCGCTCGTGAGTTGGTCCTCGAGCAGCGGGAGGTAGATCTCTTCTTCCTTCGCGAAATGCGTTCGCACGAGCGCGTACAGGCCATAGAGCACACGCCGCAGCGCGTCCTGGCGCGTGGCGTCCGGCTCGCCCGCGAAGTCCCGAAGGTTCGAGAGCTCCGCGATGAGGTCGACCACGGCGCCATGTTCTCTCGTCATCGTGGCCGTCGCACGCGCCGCGCCCATGATCTCCCCGACCCGGGGATAGAGGACCTCGTCCTCGGCCTGTGCGTGCGGGACGAGCTGATGCGCGAGGAACGTGTATGCGGCGTCGACCTCCTCCCGGAGCTTCACGCCGGGGATCCGCCCGACGCCGTCGGCGACGGCGCGGAGCCGCTCGACGTGCGGGAGGAGCTCGCGGTGCTCCTCACGCAGCGCGGCCAACGCGCCGGCCGTCATGCGTCCGCCTCGGGCCTGCGCTCGACCTGCAGCGTGAAGTCCGCCGCCAGCGCCGCGATCGCGGCGATCGCCGCCCACACCGGGACGAGCGCCACGCCGACGAGACCCACCGCGAGCGGGACCTCGATGATCGTCGTGCCTTTGGCGTCCTTCACGAGCACCCGGCGCACGCTCCCCTCGTGGATGAGCTGCTCGATCCTGGCGATCACCTTGTCGACGTCCTCTCGATCGCGATCTACGGCTGGGTCCGGCCGGGCACCGCGTAGCGCAGTGGAGCATGCTCGAACCGCGCGCGGCAGACCGGCCCGCAGAACGCGTACTCGCGGCCCTCGAATTCGAGCGCGAGCGCATGATGGCTCGCCTCTTCGAGATCGACGACCGCGCCGCAGACGGGATCGACCTCGATTTCGGTCTCGCTCTCGATCGGGATGTCATCGCTCATGGTCTGCCTCCTCCGCGGACCGTCCGAGGCTAGCGCCGCGTGCCCGACAGCGCGAGGGTCCAACGTCGGTCCAAGCTACGGCCGTGCGGCACTTCGCGGGCCGACACCGGGGGCGCACGCTGCGACGCATGGGTGCACCGAAGGAACGACTCCAGAGCCTGCTCACCGAGCTTCGCGCCAGGGCCAGCGCGGACAGCGCCGCGCTCGCGCGCGACGTCGAGGACAAGGGCGAGGACACCACCCCGTCGCAGCATCCCGCGGACGTGGCATCGGATCTGTACGCGCGAGAGGAGCTGCTCACCGAGCGCCTCGCGCTCGCGGCGGAGATCGAAGAGGTCGAGACCGCGCTCCATCGCCTCGCGATGGGCACGTACGGTCTCTGCATCGACTGCGGCGCGTCGATCGACCAGGCGCGTCTCGACGCGCGCCCGCAGGCCGCGCGGTGCATCACGTGCCAGCGGCGTCTTGAGGAGCGACGAGCACGTTCGCGCGTGCGTGCGTGAGCACGCGCTCCGCGGTGCTGCCGAAGAAGAGCTGGCGCGGTCCCGCCGTGCCGCGCGTCCCCACGACGATCAGATCGGCGCCGATCTCGGCCGCGCGGCGCAGGATCGTCTCGCCGACGTGCCCCCGCTCCTGACGCATCCGGGGATGCAGTCCGGGTGGCAGGAGCCGCATCTGCGCCTGTAGGGTCGCCGCGCCGCGGACCTCCTCGTCCTTCTCGACGTCGGTCCGCTCGCCGATCTCGTCCCAGTCGATCTCGTCCGCCTGCCAGGTGTGCACCGGAAGCACGTGGAGCAGCTCGACCGTAACGCCGTCGCTCCGCGGCATCCGCCCCAACGCGATGAGCGCCGCGCGCGCCGAGGGCGATCCGTCGGTCGCCGCGAGGACGCGGAGCGGGGCGATGATCCGTTCTCGCACGACGAGCACCGGGACGGGGCTCGCGATCGCGAGCGCGCGTGCGGTGCTGCCGAGGAGGATGCTCGACCACGGACCACGTCCGCGCGAGCCGACGACGATGAGCGACGCGCTCTCGCGCTCCGCGAGGCGCAGCAGCGCGTCCACCGCGTCGTCGCCGTCGCAGACCGCGCCGCGCGCGCACACGCCCAGCGCCGTGAGACGCGCGACGCCGGCGTCGACGTCCGCCTGGGCGCGGGCGCGAGCGCTCGCGCTGATCCGCGTGGCCTTATCGTCGTCGCCCGGCCGGGTCGCCAGGAGAGACGGCGGCCGCGACGCGACGACGATCTCGTCGCGCGGACGGATCGGCAGGGCTCCCACGAAGGCGAGCGCGCGGTCCGATCCGCGAGAGCCGTCGACCGCGCAGATGATCCGGTAGTCGGCGCCGGTCATCGTCGGGCGATCACCTTCACGACCGCGGTGGCCGTGTCGTCGTGCGCCTCGTACGCTTCTTTCTTCTTGCCGTTCAGCTTGATGCCGAGCATGTCGGTCCTCCTCGCTTCAGAATGCGGACGCGATGCGCACGGCCGCCGGCGACTCGACGGCGCGCGCGCGCGGCGGCGCCTTCGCGACGAGCACGGCGCAATGCGCGTGGCTCAGCACGTGGTCCACGGTGCTCCCGCGCAGCAGCCCGCCACCTTCGGCCTGTCCGCGTGAGCCGAGCACGATCATGTCGCTCGACGTCCGCAGCGCCCGCCGCAGGACCTCCTCGCCGATGTGGCCCCGCTCGACCGTTTCCCAGTCCGCGATGCGCTTTCCCAGCACGACGCGCGCGTGCGCCGCCACCGCGTCGCTCTGCCCGGGATCGTCCTCGGGCGCCATCACACGCAGGAGGCTGAGCCTCGCGGCCATCGGCAGAGGAAGACGCGCGAGGAGCTCGACCGCGGCGCGGGCGTCGTCCGATCCATCGATCGCGACGAGCACCCGACGGGGCGCCTCGCGGCGCGCACGGACGACCAGCACGGGCGTGACGCCGTCGCGCGCGAGCGCGCGCGCCACGCTCCCCAAGAGCCTCCCGCCCAGCTGCCCGAGGCCACGCGATCCCACCACGATGAGCTCCGATCCGCGCTCGAGCGCGACGGCCTCCGCGACCCGCGCCGGCGAGCCGCCGCGCATCGCCGTCGTCGTCGGCACGTCACGGGCGGCGAAGCGCCAGCGGCGCCGCGCGAGGAGCGCGAACGATTCGCGCTCGCTCACCGTCGGCGATGTCACGACGGTGACCTCGTCCGCGCACGACAAAGGCAGCGACAGCAGGAAATCCTCGGCGATCGCCGCCCCGCGGGAGCCGTCGGTCGCGAAGAGGATCCGCACTCTCTGAGAGCATCGGCACGAACGGGGCGGCGGTCTGTCCGGTGCCCCCCGCGGGCGGTCGGACCGCACGCCGGACGCGGCGGCGGGGTCGAACGGACCTCCAGATGAGGCCGTGCGGCGGATTCCTGAGGGCCCCGGCCGGCCTACGTTCTCAGCGTGGCCGGACAGGTCGCGGAGCTCGAGGCCTACAGAAGCGGCGCGCGCGCGCTCGCCTCGCGGATCATCTCCGCCCAGGAGGCCGAGCGCGTCCGCGTGTCGCGAGAGCTCCATGACGACACCGGGCAGGCGCTGACGCTCATCCTCGTGCGCCTCCAGCTCATCGAGAACATGACCCGCGATCCCCACGTGCGCCGCGAGCTCGCCGAGCTGCGCGAGCTCGTCGTCGACACGCTCGACGGCGTGCGCCGGCTCGCCGTCCAGCTCGGCCCGAGCATCCTCGAGGACCTCGGTCTGCGCTCCGGCCTGGAGTGGCTGGCCGACCGCGTGCGCGAGGAGACCGGCATTCGGGTCGACCTCGATCTGCGCTGCGACGACGACCGCATCCCGCCGACCGTGGCCATCGCCGTCTTCCGCGTCGCGCAGGAAGCGCTCACGAACGTCGTCCGCCACGCGGGCGCGACCCGCATCGATCTTCGCCTCGACGATCGGGACGGCTCCCTCTTGCTGGAGGTCGTCGACAACGGCAATGGATTCGACGTGGCCGCGGCGCGCTCGCGGCCGACCGCGAGCGTCGGCCTGTTCGGCATGGCCGAACGGGTCGCGCTGGTCGGCGGCACCCTCGATATCCAGTCGCGCCAGGGCGCCGGCACGCGCGTCGAAGTGCGCGTGCCCGAGCGCGGGGAGGTTCCCACATGATCCGCATCGTGCTCGCGGACGACCATCAGATCCTTCTCGACGGCCTGCGGCGGCTCATCGACGCGACGGGCGACATGCAGGTCGTCGCGACCGCCACGGACGCGCCATCCGCGATCGAGGCGGCGCGCACGCACCGGCCCGATGTCCTCGTGCTCGACATCTCCATGCCGGGCGGCGGCGGCCTCGAGGTCGCGCGCCGGGTCCGCGAGATGGAGCTGCCCACCAAGATCGTGGTCCTCACGATGTACGCGGAGGATCGGTACGTGATGGAGGCCGTGCGCCTCGGCGCCGCGGGCTACGTGCTGAAGCGCTCGGCGGACAAGGAGCTCATCGACGCGATCCGCTCGGTCGCCGCCGGCGAGGCGTACCTCACACCGGCCGCGGTGCGCCTGCTCCTCGCCACCCAGCAGAGCGAGGCCGGACGTCCCGAGCCCGCCCTCTCGCCGCGCGAGCGCGAGGTCCTTCGGTTCACGGCGCGCGGCTTCTCCAATCTGGAGATCGCCGAGCGCCTCTTCGTCAGCCCGAAGACCGTGGACACGTACCGCTCGCGCATCATGGCCAAGCTCGATCTGCACCGCCGGTCGGAGCTCGTGGACTACGCGCTCCGGCACGGCCTCCTCGAATGAAGCAGACGCACGCGGTCACGGACGAAGGGACGGTCTACTGCCCGCGGCAGCGCCGCGTCGTCGACGTCATGTGCTGCTACGGCTGCGGGAAGCTGGTGGAGATCGACCTCGATTCGCGGCGGCCGAAGGTCGTCTGCGCGGTCGAGGCGGTCGGCGAGCTCAGCGCCGCTGGGCGGTAGGGGTCTGCTCTTCATCGCCTCGCGTCGCGTCGAAGAAGACGCGCGCGCTCACGGTCCCGGCGAGGATCGCGAATGCGACGGCAACGCCCAGCCCGGCGAAGGCCAGGAGAACGGTGGCGAGATCGAGCTGCGGCATCTGGCGATGCTCCGGCTTCAGGCCGGGCACAGGTAGGGCCAAAAGTCCCTGAGGCCGCCGTCCGCCGTCATCTCGAAGCCGCGGCCCATCCATCGGACCCTCGGCGCGGGGCCTTCCCTGAGAGGGTCTGTCGGACCGCCGGTTTGGTACGAGCGGCCCTGTCGGCGGCCAGGGCGCTGACCGCACAGTGCCTGTCGAAGGAGGTCACGAAATGGCCGCTACGAAGCTGGGAAAGGGCACGGTCATCGAGGACCCGCCCATCGCACGATTCCTCTTCTCCGACACACGCATGGCACTCGTCTGGCTTCTCCTTCGCGTCTACGTCGGGTGGGCCTGGCTGGAGGCCGGCTGGCACAAGGTGATCGACACCGGCGCCGCGACGAACTACATCTACGACGGCGCGGGCATCCTGGCGTTCTGGAAGCGC
>DASRGG010000036.1:0-169849 GCA_035651155.1 Candidatus Limnocylindria bacterium
TGGATACCGATCGGGCCTCCCGCGCCGGTCGGGGGCGCCGCTCTCACTTGCGGGAACTCCGTCCCATGCGACAGGCGGCGACACCCCGCCGGGCGACGTCTGAAGAGGGATTGTCGTGATGGGTCAAGGACACACAAGCGGTCCGGTCATGCTGCGGCAGATGCGCCACGACGTGTGGGCGACCGAGCAGCTCGTCGCGCTCGGTCGCGGGCTCCGGGGCGAGCAGCTCGACCGTACCGTCCCCGGCACGTACGGCTCGGTGCGCACGACGCTCGCGCACATCGTTGCGTCCGACGAGGGATACCTCGTGCGGTTCCTCGGGAAGGTCCTGCACGATCCGCCGTTCCGCTGTGAGGACGACGTCGCGCTCGAGGAGATCGCGACCCACCTCGCGCATGCGAAGGACGGCGTCGAGCAGCTATTCGCGCGCGGCGAGCTCGATGGCGATCGGCTGATCACCGATACACCGCTCCGCCGTCCGGACCAGCAGCGCTTCGAGATGAACGCGTGGGTCCCGGCGACCCAGTTCGTGCACCACGGCAACGACCATCGCTCGCAGATCGCGACGACGCGCACCGCACACGGCATCGAACCGCCGGACCTGCAGGTCCGGCCGCTGGCGATGCAGCTGGGCGCGCGCAGGGAGGCACGATGACGACACCACCGATGCTCCGGCAGCTCCGGCACGACATCTGGGCGACCGAGAAGCTCATCGCGTTCATGCGGGCGCAGCCGGAGGCGACGCTCGACCTCACGACCCCCGGAACGTACGGGACGATCCGCCGCACGCTCGCGCACATCGTCGCCGCGGACGAGCGCTACCTGCTGCGGCTCGGCGTCGCGCGGCCCGATCCGGCGTTCAGCGAGGAGCGCGACACATCGCTCGATGAGATCGCCCGCCACCTCGCGTCCGTGAAGGACGCGGTCGAAGCGCTGTTCGCGGGAAAGGAGTTCGAGCCGGACCGCTGGGTGGCCGATACGCGCCGGCCGACCCGCGAGATGGAGTCCTGGACGATGGTCACGCAGTTCGCCCACCACGGCAGCGACCATCGCGCGCACGTCGGCACCATCCTCGGCAGGCACGGCCTCGAGACGCCGCAGGTAGATGTGTGGGCGTACGGGAGCGAGATCGGCGCGATACGCGAGCGTCGCTGAGCGACCGGCTTCGGCGGAGCGGCCGGGCTGCTAGCGGACCCTGGTCGTCGGCGACAGCTCGCGCAGGATGTCCTTCACGCGCGCGGGCTGGTCGACCGTGAAGGCGATGCGTGTCTTCGTGAGGCTGTAGCTCGCGATGACGTTCAGCTCCTCCGCCGAGAGCCGGCGAAGGACGTTCGCGAGGAACCCCGGCCGATCCTCGGCCTCGAGGATGAAGATCTCGCGCTGATCCACGTCGAAGCCGACGGTCTCGAGCGCCTTGCGCGCGTTCTCCGGATCGCCGGCGACGACGTGGAGCTCCCCGTTGACCTCGCAGAACCCCTCGATATTGATGTCCATGTTGGCGATCGCCGTCACGGCTTTGGCAAGCTCGCCCGGGCGGTCCTCCTTGAGATGCGTCACGAGCTCGAGTGTGGTCGTGGGACTGTTCACGCGCTCCTCCCCTCAGCTGATCCCGGCCGCTCCGCAGGAGGGCACGATGTCACTTCGGCACCGGTTGCGAAAGAGGCGGCTCAGTGCTCTATCCCTCGGCGACGGGGATGTGGAGCGAGCATGCGGACGCGCGGCTCTATGCGATCGCGACGGCCTCCACGTCCCTGAGCGCGGGGATGATCCGCTCGCCGTAGATCTCGAGCTGCTCTTCCTCGTCGCGATTCATGAGGTAGATGTTGAACTGGCGAACGCCGACCTTCGCCAGCTCCTTGAGCTTCGCGATGTGGTCCTCGACGCTTCCGACGACGCAGAAGCGCTCGACCGATTCGTCATCGACGAACTTCGCGTTCGACGACCCGACCTCGGCGTGATGCAGGTAGTCGTAGCCGGGACGGTCCTTCACGTACCTGGTGAGGTCCTTCGGCAGGCCGGCCTCGCCGTACCGCTTCACGAGGTCCACGACGTGGTTCGAGACGAGCGCCGGGAACCAGCGCACCCGCTCGAGCGCGACATCCCGCGCTCCCACGTACGCGGCCGCCGCCGCCATGACCGCGATCTTGCTCGGGTCGCGCCCGACGGCCTTCGCCCCATCACGCAGCAGGCCGACGCACCATCCGACGAGGCTCGGGTCCGCGAGCTGGATGATCGCTCCGTCCGCGATGCGCGCCGTGACCTCGAGAGCCTTCGGGCCATACCCCGCGATCCAGACCGGAAGCGGGTACGGCGGCGCCCACTCGAGCCGGATGGTGGCGCCCTCGTACGTGACGCTGCGCCCCTCGGCGAGGTCCCTGATGACCGTCGTCGTCTCCTCGAGCACCGCGAGCGTCGTCGGGGGCTTCCCGAGGACGCGCCGCGCCGAGTCCCCGCGTCCGATGCCGAGGTCGAAGCGGCCGCCGGAGAGCAGCTGCAGCGTGGCGAGCGTGCTCGCGGTGACCGAGGGCTCGCGCGTGGCGGGGTTCGTCACGCACGTGCCGAGCCGCAGCGTCGTCGTCGCCTGCGCCATCAGCGTGAGCGGCACGTACGGCTCCTTCCACAGCACGTGGCTGTCGAAGATCCATCCGTAGCTGAAGCCGCACCGCTCGGCCCGCCGCGCGAGCGCCGCCGCCCGGTCGAGCGAGACGTCCGGCTTGAGCGTGAAGCCGAATTCCATGAGGGCGCGAGTTTAGCCCTCGCCCGCGCCTCCGCCGGGTGCCTCGCCCGCGCTCCAGCTCACCGTCCGCTCGACGGCGACGCGCACGACGGGGCGTCCATCGAGCGCCGTTCCCGCGTACTGCGGGTACTTCTCGGCGAGGGCGCGGGCGGCCTCGTCGCGCTCGGCGCCGCTCTCGACGATCGTGGCGACGCCCTCGAGCAGGAGCCACGCGAGCTTCGACCAGTCCTCTTCGTAATGGTCGATGACGATCGAGACCCGCCCGTTCGTCTCGATGTTCCGGACGCGCCGCAGCATGTGCCAGTCGTCCTCGCGCTTCGGCTTGCGGTCGAGCGGAAAGTACAGCCTCTCGCCGCGCAGCACGAAGACGATGGGAACGACGTGCGGGCGCGCGTACTGATCGGCGGTCGCGAGGTGCGCCACGCGCGCTCGCTCCGCGAGTGCGAACATTGCGCGATGGTACGCAACGCGTGAGCGTCCGCCGACTCGTCATCAGCCCCGTCCACGGCCTGCCCGAGGTGCGTCCCGGCGACGACCTCGCCGCGCTCATCGTGAACGCGCTGCGCGCGCAGGCCGAAGAGCTGCACGACGGGGACGTGCTCGCCGTCGCGCAGAAGGTCGTGTCGAAGGCGGAGGGCCGTATCGTGCACCTCCCCGACGTCGTCCCGAGCGAACGCGCGCGCGCGATGGCGGCGGAGGCTGGGAAGGACGCGAGGCAGCTCGAGGTCGTGCTCTCGGAGTCGGCGAAGATCGTGCGCTGGGCGCACGGCGTCCTCATCAGCGAGACGCGGCACGGGTTCGTGTGCGCGAACGCGGGCGTGGACCGATCGAACGCCGGCGCGGCCGACACGGTGATCCTCCTGCCGATCGATCCCGACGGATCGGCGTCGCGCATCCGCGAGGCGCTGCGCGCGCGGACCGGCGCGACCGTCGCGGTCGTGATCACCGACACGTTCGGCCGCGCGTGGCGCGAGGGGCACATGAACGTCGCCATCGGCATCGCCGGCCTGCCCGCGCTCAAGCGCTACATGGGGCAGTTCGATCCGGAGGGGTACGAGCTGCGCGTCACCGAGATCGCGATCGCCGACGAGGTCGCGGCGGCCGCCGAGCTCGTGATGGGGAAGCTCGACCGCTGCCCCGTCGCCGTGGTGCGGGGTCTCGCCGTCGACTCGCCCTCGGAGACCGCGCGCGACTACGTGCGGCCGGCCGAGAAGGACCTCTTCCGCTGATGGCGCTGACCGACGACCAGCGGCGCTTCCTCGAAGACCTGCACTTCGCCGTGCTCGGCACCGTGAACCGCTCCGGCTCGCCGCACCTCACGGTGATGTGGTACCTCCTCGACGGCGACGAGATCCTCTTCAACACGGTCGTCGGGCGCGCGAAGGAATCGAACCTCGAGCGCGATCCACGCGTCTCGCTGCTGGTGTACGACGCGACGGGATACGAGTACATCCGCATCGACGGTCGCGCGCGGGCGATCGACGATCCCGCGGTCGGCCAGGCCGACATCCGCCGTCTCGCGATGCGGTACTACCGCGACGACGCGCGCGTCGAGAGGGCCGTGCGCGAGCGCTGGTCGAAGGAGCGCCGCGTCTCGTATCGCGTCCCGACCACGCGCGTGTACGACTACCGCTGACCGACGACCGCGCCCACCTCTCGCAGGTCCGTCGCCGCGACCCAGATCGCGGCGCTTCCGTCCAGGGGCTCGACCTGGATCTCGACGACGCCGCCGCGCGTGCGCGCGTCGCGGAAGCGGACCTGCCGGTGCGCGGTGAGAAGCTCCGCCGTGCCGCGGAGATCGTGGTCGCTCACCCAGCCCTCTTCGGGCGGGAGCGTGAGCGTGCGCACGCGCAGCCAGCTGTGATCGACCTCGATCACGCGAAGGAAGGCGCCGTCGGGCACGCTGCCGACGACGGTCGCGTCGGTGGGCGACCGCTGCAGGCCGATCGCGGGTCTCGTGAGCAGGCCGTGGTCGTCGCGACCGCTCGCCATGACGATGGTGGACTGCCCGGCGCAGCCCTGGGCCGGAAGGCCCAGGGCCGCGCAGAGCACCAGCGTGGAGAGCCGTCTCACGGACAGGTCGCGGGGTTCGGCGTGCCCTTCGTCACGTTCAGGGAGATCGTGGCGCACCACGCGCCGCCGTCGCCGATGCGGTGGAACACCTTGTTGTATTGGGTGCTGCCGAGGCTGTAGCTGGTCGAGTCGTAGACGGTCTCGACCCCGCCGGCGATCTTGAGGTAACGCACCGACTCGGCGCCGGTGTTGTTCAGGAAGCCGGACGCGATGTTCATGACGTAGTAGCCGTGCGCCGGGATCGTCGTGCCGGCCGGGATCTGCTTGGGCGCGCCGCCACCGGCCGCCACGTCGTCGAGATACAGACCCGAGAGGTCGACCGGGAACGCGGTCGGGTTGTACAGCTCGATCCACTCGGGATTCGTGGTCGGATTCGGCGCCATGAGGTACTCGTTGATCACGACCTTGGAGGGATCGCCGGTCGGCGGCGGCGGCGCGCCGTTGCCGTACGCCGTGTACGAGCGCGTCCCCGTGTCGTAGGTGATCGTGTATCCGGCGCCGGAGCCGGTGGTGCGGAGCGTGACCATGCCGTTGGAGTTCAGCACGCCCGCGTAGTTCGTCGGCGTCACGCCGTCCGCCTGGACGGTGTCGCACGGATCGTTCGCGATGTAGATGTCGGCACCGGTGCCGCGCGGGTTCACCACCTGCCGGAGCGCGTCGAGCATGCGGTTCCCGGGGTGGCCGTAGGAGTTGCTGCCGCAGGAGATCCACGCCGTGACCGGCGTGAGCGCGTTCACGTAGGCCTGCGAGCTCGAGTGGTCGCTGCCGTGATGGTTCGCGCGCATCGTGTCGACCGGTCCGAAGAGCGGACCGATCTTCGCCTCGATGTTGTTGTAGGTGTACCCGTTCGCGCTGGTGTTGTATTCGCCGTCGGAGTCGCCGGCGGTGGCGTACCGCCACTGTCCGTAGGTGATCTTCACCGCGATCGAGTAGTCGTTCTCGGAAGGAGGCGTGGCCTGCGCGGAGTGATCGCCCGAGACGGGCGTCACGCCGTCCGCCTGCATCGTGTCCTTACCGTTGGCGTTGAGGATCGTCGCGGTCACGCCGGGCCCGAGATCGATCGCCGGCCAGGTCCCGCTGTTCGTCAGGGTGACCACGTGGCCGTTGATGTTCGCGCGGTCCGCCTGAGCGGACGGACCGTAGAGCCAGCAGATCCAGCGCATCGCCGTCAGCGACGTGGTCCCGACGTTGTGCCAGGCGACCTCGTTCGACGGCGCTGCCGACGTGCCGACGGTGCACCTGCCGTCGCCGTTGGCGTCCGTCCAGGTACCGCCGTCGTGATCGAGGAGCGCGCCGACGGTGAATCCGAACCCGCCCGACGTCGTCGGAGCGAGCAGCTGGTACAGGCCGTTGCCGACCGCGCCGGCGGCGTCCTGGGGGTTCCAGGCATAGCCGATGTGGTCGAGGTGGTGGTGCGAGGCCATGACGTAGTCGAGCGCGACCGGACTCGCGCCGGTGCCGCAGATGGAGCGCATGACGGATTCATAGCGAGCCGCGTTCGTGTTCGCCCCGGTCGAGTTCCACGCGGTCTCGCCGAGATCGATGAGCAGGGTCTTGCCGGTCGGTCCGACGATGAACTGGCCGTCGCCCTGTTCGACGTCGAGCCAGTACAGGTTCACCTCGCCCTGCGTCCAGGTCCCGGAGGTGGAGCAGGGGAGCGCGGCGACGGCGTCGGCGCGCCGGTCGAAGCGGGGGAAGCCGGCGAGGACGAGCGCGAGGCTCGCGACCACGGTGAGCGCGATGGACGCGATGCCGCGGGGGAGCATATCGACCTCCGCCTCTGAAACAGAGGAGCTCCGGCGCGCTCCCCGGCACCGGGCGGCGTCATGCTAGAGGGAATGACGGACGAGCGGTGGGAGCCGCTGAGCCCGGAGCAGGTGAAGGACCGCCTTGCCGGTCTCGCGGTCCCGTGGTGGATCGCGGGTGGCTGGGCGCTCGACCTCTTCATCGGGCGCCAGACGCGTGCGCACGACGACATCGAGATCGCCGCATATCGCGACGACCTCGACACCCTGCGGGCCCATCTCGCGGGCTGGGACCTCTTCGTGGCGGAGCGCGGGTCCCTGACGCCCTGGCGCGAGGGCCCGCTCCACGATGGCGCGCACGCCCTCTGGGCCCGCGAGCGCGGTCGAGACGTGTGGCAGCTCGAGGTCCTCGTCGAGGAGCGGCGCGACGGCCGTTGGGCGTACCGCCGCGACCCGAAGATCGGGCTGCGCGCGCGTGACGTCGGCCGCGTCACGCCCGAGGGCATCCCGTATCTCCGCCCGGAGATCCAGCTCCTCTACAAGTCGAAGGATCCACGGCCGAGCGACGAGAGCGACTTCATCACGGTCCTGCCGCATCTCGACCCCGCGCAGCGCGGCTTCCTGGCGGCCGCGCTCTGGACGACGTCGCCGGGTCATCGCTGGCTCGAGCGGCTCAAGTAGCGGCCCGCGAGGGTCGCTCCCCCCAGGACCGCGGGGCCGAGGTGAAGAAAGGGCCCGGTCTTTCGACCGGGCCCTTCTGACTTCCAGCGGTTAGCGCGTATCAGGCGTAACGACGAGAAGCGGACGGACGGACCTGCTCGAAGCAGGAGCTGCAGTACACGGGCTTGTCGCCGCGTGGCTGGAACGGGACTCGCGCCTCGTTCCCGCAGTTGCTGCAGGTCGCCGTGTAGAACTCGCGCGGGCCACTCGTGCCACGGCTGCCGCCGTAGCCACCGGCTGCGCCGCCGGACGCGCGGCGTGCCGCGCGGCAGGACGGGCAACGGCCCGGCTCGTTCTGGAGACCGCGGGACGCATAGAACTCCTGCTCCCCAGCGGTCCAGATGAATTCCTGATTGCAGTCCTTGCAAGTCAGGGTCTTGTCGGTGAAGCTCATTGAGAAGCTTCCTCCCTTTCGTTAGTGCTGACGCCTTGAGCATTCGCCAGGAACCGGGAGGAAAGCCTCACTCGACGCCCGCGTGGATGACTCTCGTCGCCGCGCGTCCTTACGGACTCATCAAGGATAACAGTTCGGACGCTCGATTATTCGCCCTTCGCCCGCTCCTCGCGCCACGGCGGCGGTAGCTTGTCTGCTGGGAATGTGTGGGGAAAGGCCTCGCCCAGCCACTCATCCACCCATTCGCCCGAGCGGAACCACGATCGCGGATACGTACCGATCTGCGCGTAGCCCGATTTCTGGTTCGCGCGCCAGCTGCCCCGGTTCGGCAGGGCGATCCAGTTGTGCGTGCGGTGGAGTCCGAGCTCGTTCCAGATGTAGGCCATGCGCAACCGCACCGCCTCGCTCGCGATCCCGTGTCCGTACAGGTCGCTGCGCCCGATGAAGATGCCGGTCTCGCCGTCGCGGCGCACCCAGTCGATCCCGAAGACGCCGGTGAATCCGACGGTCTCGTCCCGATACGCGATCGTCCACAGCACCGCGGTCGTGCTGTCGCCGTCCTTCTTCATGCGCTCCTCGCGCTCAGGGGCGGTCTGGTCGAGCAGTCGCGGGCCCCAGAAGCGCGTGACCGCGGGCTCGAGCATCCACTTCGCGAAGAGGTCGTAGTCCTCGCGGGTCGGTGGCCGCAGCGCGGTGCCCTGACCGCCGTCGAGCCGTGGACCGAACATCAGCCGGCCGCCGCCGGCGCGTATTCGCGCTCCGCGGACCAGCGCTCGTCCCAGGCGGTGCGCTCCATGAGGAACGAGAGCTCGTCCACGTACGCGCCGTCGCGGTAGTGCACGTCGTGGCCGTGCGCGTACTCGATGTATCCGAGCCGCTCCACGATCCGCCGTCCGCCCGCGTTGTCCGCGGGCATGTTCGCGGTGACGCGGCGCAGGTCGAGGTAATCGAAGAGGTAGCGATGCAGCGCGAGCGCGGCGTCGAAGCCGTAGCCCTTTCGCCACCGCTCGGGATCGATGAGGAAATCGCTCAGGTGCGCGCCGTCGCGACGCGGCTCCCAGCCGAACCCGAGGCGCGCCAGGCCGACGAGCGCGCCATCGGCGTCGATCGCCCAGAGCGCGGTGTTCTTGTCCTTCGTCTGTTCCGCGAGCCGCTCCTTCCACGTCGCGGGCATCGCCGGCTCGTGCCACACGCGCGTGAGGCGGCGGATGCGCGGATCCGCCACCCAGCGGTTCAGCGCCGGGAGATCGTCCTCCACCGGTGGCCGAAGCGTGGTGCGCCTGCCCCTGACGATGCCGCCGAGCGCCATACTCCGACAGCGAGGATACGGCGCGTCAACGCTCCGCCGGGAGCCTCACCGTGAACTCGGCGCCGCGGCCGCCCTCGAGGTTGCGTGCCGCGATGGAGCCGCCGTGCGCCTCGGCGATGGCCTGTGCGATCGCGAGGCCGAGCCCCGCGCCGTCGCGCTGCGCGTTCTCGCCGCGGTAGAAGCGGCGGAAGAGGCGCTTCTCCGCGCCCTGCGGCAGGCCCGAGCCCTCGTCGCGCACGCGCACGAGCGCGTAGCCGTCGTCGCGTGCGGCCTCGACCGCGACCGTGCCGCCCCGCGGCGAGTGCTTCACCGCGTTGTCGAGCAGGTTCAGGAAGAGCTGCGCGAGACGATCCGGATCGCCGCGCACCGTGGGAACGTCGGGCGACTCCGTGAACGCGAACGAGACGCCCGCGTCCTGCGCCAGCGGCTCGAGTGCGCCGCGGGCGGTCGCGAGCAGCGCCGCCGGCTCGACGCGCTCGCTCGCGAGCTCCTGCGTCCCGGACTGGAGCCGCGCGACCTGGAGCAGTCCCTCGACCATGCGCATGAGCCGCCGCGACTCGCGCTGGATGATGTTCGCGGCCGGCGCGATCGCCGCGCCGGTGGCCTCGCCCTCGCTGATCGCCTGCGCGAATCCCTGTATCGAGGTGAGCGGTGTGCGCAGCTCGTGCGAGATGTCGGCGAGGAAGGCCTGCTCGCTGCCGCGCGCGCGTTCGATCTCTCCGGCCATGTCGTTGAACGCGCCGCCGAGCTCCGCGACCTCGGTCGGCCCCGCCACCGGCACGCGCGCGCGGTAGTCGCCGCGCGCGAAGCGGCGCGCCCCGGACACGAGCTCGCGCAGGGGCCGCGTGATCGTTCGCGAGAGCAGGCCGGCCACGACGAGCGCGAAACCGGCGGAGACAAGTCCCGCGACCACGAGCGATGGGATGAGCGTGCGGATCGCGTCGGCGAACGCGGCGCGCGGCCGCGCGACCACGATCGTCGAAGGCGCGAGGCCGGTGGCGTTCTGCCGGAACACCTGCTGTACGAAGAGCCACGACTCGCCGCGATCGGTGAAGGTGCCGAAGCTCCCCTGTATGGGCCGACCGAGCGTCTGACCGGTGAGGCGGTCGTCGCTGTCCACGAGGATGCGGCGGTTGCTCGTGATGACGAGCAGGCGCGCCTCGGCGGACCGCGCCTGCTCGCTGAGCGCGTCGACGATGTCCTTCGGCTGCTGGTTGCCGCGCAGCGCGGACGCCATCGCGGTGAGCAGCGGCGCGGAGAGCTCCTGCAGCCGCAGCCGCAGCACGTCGTTCTCGTACTGGACGAGGAGGCCCGAGATCGTGATCGAGGCCGCGAAGAGCCCGACGGCGACGACGCCGAGGTACGAGAGGAAGAGACGGCCGCCGACGCTGCGCATCAGCCCGCGCGCGGGACGAGCTTGTATCCGACGCCCCAGACCGTCTCGATCTTCGCGTCGGCGCCCGCAAGCTTGTCGCGCAACTGCTTCACGTGCACGTCGACCGTGCGCGTCTCGCCGGGATACGCGAACCCCCAGACGTCCTCGAGCAGCTTGTCGCGCGTGAGGACGATGCCCGGTTGGCGGCAGAACGCCTCGAGCAGCTCGAACTCCTTGGCGCGCAGCGCGACGACGGCGTCGCCGACGCGCACCTCGTGGTGCGCGGGGTCGACGCGGAGGTTGCCGACCTCGAGCACACGTCCGCCGCCGGGCATGCCGGACGCGCGCCGAAGGATCGCCTTTACGCGAGAGACGAGCTCGCGCGGATTGAACGGCTTGGTCATGTAGTCGTCCATGCCGGCGTCGAGCCCGGCGATGCGGTGCGCGTCCTCCGCGCGCGCGGTCAGCGCGACGACCGGGGTGTCGCCGCGCGAGCGCAGCTCCTTCAGCAGGTCGAGGCCGTCGGCGTCCGGAAGCCCGAGGTCGAGCACGACCAGGGCCGGTTTGACGTCGTCGAACAGCGCGCGGGCGCGGGCCCCCGTGGGCGCGTGCTCGACGATGTATCCCGCGTTCCGCAGGTACAGCGTGACGAGCGCGGCGACCGACATGTCGTCCTCGACGACGACGATGCGCGCGGTGCCGCTCACGGACGGGAGCATAGGGCGGCTATCGTGCGCGGGATGGCCCTCGTCCTCGCGACCATCCTCGCGCATCCGGACGACGAGACCTTCGGCACCGGCGGCACGCTCATCCGCTACGCGCGGGAGGGCGTCGCCGTCCACAGCCTCTGTCTCACCGAAGGCGAGAAGGGCTGGCCCGGCGGCGAGGGCGCGCCGATCGTGCCGCGGGAGCACGTCGGCGCGGCGCGCGCGCTCGAGCTCGAGGAGGCCGGCCGGCGCATGGGCCTCGCGTCCGTCGCGTGCCTCAAGTACCCCGACGGCGCCCTCGCCGGTGTCAGAGAGGAATGGGTCGTCCGCGACATCGTCCGCTGGCTCCGAAAGGTGCGGCCCGACGTGGTGATCACGTGGGGTCCCGACGGCGGCTACGGCCATCCCGATCACATCGCCGCCGGGCAGCGCGCACTGCGTGCGATCGAGCTCGCGGGGATCGCCCGTCACGAGCCCGAGCTCGGCGATCACGTCCACGTGAAGCGCGTCTATCGCTTCGTCGCGGGCGCCGAGCTCGTCGACAAGCTCATGGAGCTCGAGCCCGGGTTCGCCGAGTACGCGAGGACGCTGAACGTGCGGCTCGAGCGCTGGACGCGCGAGCGGATCGGCGCCGCGATCGACATCACGGAGTGCCTCGCCGCGAAGATCGATGCGATGGACGCGCACCGGACGCAGACGCCCGACCTGAAGATGTGGCAGCGCGTGCGCGCGAAGGAGCCGGCGCTCTTCCGCGAGGAGCTGTACGTCCGCGAGTTCCCCGATCCGCGCGGCCCCCTCGAGACCGATCTGTTCGCCGCCCTGCGTCCCGCCTAGCGCCGGGGTTCTCGCAGCGAGCCGCCTCGCGCTCCGGCCGCGGCGCCGCTACCAGATCGCGAGCTGCATGTTCTTGACCAGGGCTCTCGCGAGAGCGTGGGTGTAGTCGGGACGCGGCGCCGGCGAGATCCCGCGGACGAGGTGACGCACGAGCGCCTCGATGCGCACGTTGAGGAATCCGCCGGTCCCGAGGTCGCAGCGCACGCGATCGAGGTCGCGGCGCGCGCGGAGCGACGGCGGATCGGGGAGCGGATGCGCGAGGCCCGGCCCGATGCGCCGGTACCAGTGATCCTGTATGCGAGCGCCGCCGTCGCGTGGCGCGTGCCGCGACAGGACGATGGGGCGATGTTCGGACAGGCGAGCGGGCACACCGGCCGGACGCTCGTACCGCCGGCTGGTACCGGGACCGTCGTCATCGCGGAATGACGCTGGTGCTCGCGTCGCCGGTGAGCGAGGCGGTCGTGCCTATCGCGCTCGCCGTCGTCGCGCGGTACCTCGCGCGGGCCGTCGCGATCCGGCACGGGCGCGACCCGGAGCGGCCCGCCGGGCTTTGGAAGGTGACGCGGACGCTTTCGACGGCGCCGGCTTCGCCGCCTTTGCCGGGGCTGCCGGGCGCGCCTGCGCGGCGCGCTCCCTTTGCGCCTCCGCCTCCGTCTCGAACGACACCTTGAGCTGCGCGCCGTACGCGGTCGCCACGCGCTGGAGCGAGCGGAGCGACGGGAGGTAGCGCGGATCCTCCATGCGACGCAGCTGCGTCTGCGACGTGCCGAGCTTCTTCGCGGCGGCGCGCTCGGAGAGCCCCGCGTCGCGCCGGAGCTTGCTCACGGCCGCGGCCACCGAGGCGGCGAGCGGGTCCGGCTTCGGCTCCTCCGGGGGTGGGGTTACTGCGACCGGTGTTGGTGTCGGTTGCTCGGGCACGGGCGGTGATTCTAGGTCCGACGCTCGGTGGCGGCGAACGCGTCGAGCAGGTCACGCCGCGCCCGGTCGTACTGGAAGAGGATGGCGCCCTCGCAACCCGCGCCTTCCGCGGCCAGGACCTGCGCGCGGAGCCGCTCCGGCTCGCCCGCGTACCCCATCAGCCCGCCCCAGAGCTCGGTGCGCGGCGCCGCGGCCCGCGCTGCGGCGAGCAGGCGACCGACCTCGGCGGCGTCGCGCCGGTACGCCATCGGGCAGAGGAGGTCGACGAGGCCGTCCGCGGCCCACTCGGGCCAGCGCTGCAGCACGCGGTCGCGCGCGACGGCCGGATCGGGGAACACGGCGGCGGAGATGACGAGGCCCGGCCGCTCGGCGCGAAGCCGCGCGGCGCTCTCGCGAACCAGCCGCGTCACGTGCCGATGGTCGTCGGGTCCGCTCGCGTAGGTCACCTGGGGATAGCGCACGTGGCCGTAATGGATCCCCTCGACGCGGTAGCGCCGCGCGATGTCCGCGAAGACGCCGACGGTGTGCCGGCGCGCGTCCGCGTTCGCCGGATCGGTGTACACGCCCTCGAAGTCGGATCCGCCGGCCGGGTCGAGCGTGCTCGCGCCGTCGGGGCGTAGGAGCCACTCCGGATGCGCGTTGACGAGATGCGACGCGTCGCGCGGCGGCCGGCGCCCGGAGTGCGACCACACGAGGAAGACGTTGGCCCAGGCGTGGATGCGCACGCCCACGGACGCGCCGTACCGCACGAGCCGGTCGAGGGGGTCGAAGCCTTCGGCGACCGTCTCCGCGCGCGGCTCGAGGGCCGATGCGTAGTACGCGTCGCCTCGCCCGCGCACCTGCACGACGAGGTCGAAGATCCCGCGCACCGCCGCGTCCTCGAGAAGATCGTCGATCGCTCGCGCGGTCGTGATCTTGTCGCGGACGACCCAGAGCGCTCTTTTCATAGCGCGGCGAACGTGACGAGCTCGATGCCCAGACGCTCGATGGCCGCCCGCACGGTCGGATCGGTGAGGCTGCGCAGCTCGACGCCGCGCTCGGCCGCGTAGGTCGAGTCCTCGAGGAGCGCCGCGTCGGGCTCGCCAGGATGGCACATGAGCTCGACCGTACCGGCTTCCTGATCGGCGAGGTGCTCCAGGAGCGCGACGAGGGACTCGACCCCGATCGCGCCGGCGTGCTGGTACTCGCGCACGAAGCGATCGGTGGTGCGAACGCCGGCGTCGCGAAACCGCGCGCGCTGCCTGCCGTCGTGCGCGCGCAGCACCGCGCCGGTCTCCTTCGCGAGCTCGAGCATGGCGTCCTCGAGCGCGCGCAGGTCGTGGACCCAGTGATGGGTGTCGAGGTGCGTGGGCTCGCGCCCGATGAGCTCGCGCGCGCGCGCACACTGCGCCCGCGCCTCGACCAGCGCCTCGTCGGACCGCGGCCGGCCCGTGCGCAGCAGATCGCCCACCTGCGGGAACGCGCCGTTGGGGCTCACCAGCGACGCGATGCGGTCCGGCGCGGTGAGCGCGCGCCCGTAGGTGAAGACCACGTGCACGCCGACGTCGAGCGTCCGCGTCTCGCGCGCGGCGCGCGCGGCGCCCTCGGTGTCGGGAGCGTTCGCCACGAGCGTGGTCGCGGTGACGATGCCCTCGCGGTGCGCCCGCAGGATGCCCCGCGTCACGCCCGGCGTGTAGCCGAAGTCGTCGGCGTTGACGATGAGGCGCATCAGGGGCGCGCCCGTTTCTCCAGCGCGTCGATGGCGGCGCGCGCGCTCCAGCCGTTCGCGTCGAGCGCGGCGCGTGCCGCGTCCTCGCCCGCCCCGGTCTCGTCGCGCACGATGCGGATCGCGCGCTCGCGGAGCTTCGCGTTCGCCGCCCGCAGGTCGATCATGAGGTCGCCCTTCGTGCGCCCCGACCGGACCATCGACGCGGTCGTGAGCATGTTGAGCACGAGCTTCGTCGCCGTCCCCGCCTTGAGCCGGCTCGATCCCGCGAGCACCTCCGGCCCCACGTCGAGCGCGACGGCGATGTCCGCGGCCGCCGCGAGCGGCGCCGCGGGATCGCAGGTGAGCGCGACGGTGCGCGCGCCGACCTCCCGCGCCGCGACGAGCGCGGCGACGGCGTAACGCGCGCGGCCGCTCGCCGAGATCCCGACGACCACGTCGCCGGGACGGACCCACGCGCGCACGTCGCGCGCGCCGGCGGCGTCGTCGTCCTCCGCGCCCTCGATCGCGCCGCGCAGGGCCGCATCGCCGCCGGCGATGATCCCGCGCACGAGCTCGGGCTCGACGCCGAACGTGGGCGGCGCCTCGCTCGCGTCGAGCACGCCGAGGCGTCCGCTCGTACCCGCGCCGACGTATCGCAGGCGCCCGCCGCTCGCGAACGAGGCGACGATCGTGTCGACCGCGCGCGCGATCTCCGGGATCGCCGCGCGGACCGCCGCGGGGACGCGCCCGTCCTCGTCGTTCATGAGCTCGAGGATCTCGCGCGTCCCGAACGACGCCAGTGCCGCCGCGCGCGGGTTGCGCGCCTCGGTGCGACGCTCCTCGCTCACGGCGCCTCGGGCGCGATCATCGCGCGCTCCAGGCCAGCTCCATCGCCATGCGCGCCGCGCCCATCGCCGGTTCCTCCCGCGTGAGCTCGACGGTGGCCTGCGGAAGGGCGCCGAGCAGCTCGAGGCGCACGAGTCGCTGCAGCAGCCGCAGGCTCTCGAACGCGCCCCCCGCGAGATAGACCGGTCCGCCCGGCAGGCCGAGCCTGAGCGCCACGACGGCCGCGGCGCGCGCGAGCGCGACCGCGCCGCGCTGCAGGATGCCGTTCGCGATCGCGTCGCCCTCGGCCGACGCGACCGCGAGCGCGCGCGTCGCCGCCGCGATCGCGGGCGCGGGATGCGGGCGGCCGTACAGATGCGGCAGCACGTCCGCGAATTCGCCGACGCCGAGGTCCTGGAGCAGCAGCTCGGTGAGGTGGGTCGGCATGCCGCGACCGTCCACCGCGTGCGCGATCGCGCGGAGCGCCTCGAGCCCGCACCACACCGCGGATCCCTCGTCGCCGACGAGGTGGCCCCAGCCGCCGGCGCGATCCTCCTCGCCCTCCTCGTTGCGGCCGTAGGCGATCGAGCCGGTGCCGGCGATCAGCACGACGCCGCAGCCCGCGGGATTGCCGGCGTACAGCGCGGCGATCGCGTCGTGCGTGACGAGGAGCCGGGCGCCCGCCGGCGCGACGCGCGCGAGGATCTCCCGTCCGCGCTCGCGGTCGGCCTTGCGGTCGCCGCCCGCGGCCGAGAGCACGATCGCGTCGGCATTGCGGCCGCCGAGCGCCTCGGCGAGCGCGGCGCCGATCGATCCCTGCGGATCCGGCGACGAGATAAGGTTGCCGCCACCGCCCGCGCCGCGGCCGACGACCTCGCCCGCGCGATCGACCGCGAACGCGCGGGTCTTCGTACCGCCGGCGTCGATCCCGACGACGATCCCCGACTTCATGACCACCTACGGTAGATGGAGCGCGCCGCCGGAGACCGCGCGCGCCGCGCCGGTCGCGCGCGGCAGCGTGTTCGGGAGCCCTCGCAGCCGGTACGCGCCGAGGATCGCGAAGGCGACGGCCTCGCGGTACGCCGGCGGCACGCCGTGCGCGCCGGTCGGCTCGACGGTGTGCACGTCGGGCGCGAGCGCTTCGTGCAGCATCGCGAGGAGCGCCGGATTGCGCGCGCCGCCGCCGGCCACGAGGACGTGGCCGATGTGCCGCGACGCCTCCCGACGGAGCGCGGCGGCAATCGTGCGCGCGGTGAGCGCGGTCGCGGTCGCGAGCGCGTCGTCGTGCGATCCGCCGTGCCGCGTCACGATCTCCGCGAGGCGGCGCGCGAACATGCCGCCGAACTCCTCGCGCCCCGTGCTCTTCGGCGCGCGCCGCGCGAAGTAGGGATGCGCGAGGAGCTCGGAGAGCGCGCGCTCGTCGACGCGGCCGCGCCGCGCGCCCGCGCCATCCGCGTCGTGCGTCCGGCCGTCGAGCGCCGCGACCGCGTCGATGACCATGTTGCCGGGACCAGTGTCGAACGCGACGACCGCATCGGGATCGGCGGTCGGGATGACCGTGAGGTTCGCGATGCCGCCGACGTTCAGCACGGCGACCGGCGCCAGCGATCCGAAGAGGATGAGGTCGGCGAACGGCACGAGCGGCGCGCCCTGGCCGCCCGCGGCGACGTCCGCGCTGCGCAGGTCGGAGACCGTCGCGATCCCCGTGCGATGCGCGACGCGCGCGGCATCGCCGATCTGCAGCGTCACGCGGCCGCCCGGAAGGTGCGCGACGGTCTGCCCGTGCACGGCGACGACGTCCGCGCGGTCCGGGAGCCCGCCGGCGACGCGCGCGGCGAGCGCGGCGTACTGATCGCCGAGCGCCGCGTGGAGGCGCGCGATCTCACGCGTGTCCGTCGCGCGGCCTTCGCCGAGCGCGAGGACCGCGTCGCGGATCGCCTCCGGATACGGCGCGCTCGCGGTTGCGAGCACGCGAACGTGCGTCGTCGGGACGTCGAGCTCGATGGCGGCGGCATCGGCGCCGTCGCCCGAGGTCCCAGACATGATCCCGATCGCGATCACGACGCCGCGCTCGCGAACGGACGCGACACGGCCTCGTGGACCGCGATGCGGAAGCGATACATCGCGTCGTCGTTGCCGCGGCCGAAATAGACGCGGTTCGTGAGCAGCACGACGGCGAGATCGCTCGCCGGGTCGATCCAGAGCGACGTGCCGGTGAAGCCGGTGTGGCCGTACGCGTCGATGCTGAAGTAGCGGCCCACCATCGCGTCGTGCGGCGCGCGGAGCGCGAGCCCGACTCCGCGGCGCACGTTGTTCTCGCGCACGTGCTCGCCGCGCGCGAGCCGCGCGAGCTCGTTCCCGATGACGGCGCCGTCGCGGTACACGCGCGCGATCTTCGCGACGTCGGCCGCGGTGCCGAACAAGCCGGCGTGGCCCGCGATCCCGCCGACCGCGTACGCGTTCTCGTCGTGCACCTCGCCGCGGAGCCGCTTGTTCCGCCATTCGCCGTCGCGCTCGGTCGCGACGCAGCTCTCGCGCGGACGCGGACCGAAGCCGCAGGTCTCCGCTTCGAGCGGGCCGAGCACGCGGTCGCGGATGGCGTCCGCGAACGGCGCGCGCGCCACGGCGGCGAGGGCCTGCGTCAGCATGAGGTAGCCCAGATCGCTGTACCGGAACGTGCCGAGGTCCTGCGCGAGCGGCTCCTGCGCCGCGCGCCACACGGCCTCGTCCAGCGAGCGCACCTCGCGCCAGAGCGGAAGCCACCACCGCAGCCCCGCGGTATGCGTCAGCACGTGACGCAGCGTGACGTCGTCCTTGCGCCCTCCGCGGAAGTCCGGCACGAGCTCGCGGAAGGGCATGGCGAGGTCGAGCATCCGTTCGCGGACGAACGAGAGCGCGAGCGCCGTCGTCGCGAGCTTCGTGAGCGACGCGAGATCGAAGAGCGAGTCCGGCGTGCACGGCGCGTCGGGACCCGCGTCCGGATCCGGGCAGAGCGTTCCGAGGGCGAACGTGTCGGCCTCGCCGCGGCGCTCGACGCGCACGACGCACGCGGTGCAGAGCGAGCCGATCGCGTCCTCGGCGACCGTCCGCGCGGGCGCGGCGAGCGTCACGAAAGCCCCGCGCCGATCGGGAGCCGCCCGGGGATCTCGACCGGCGACCGTCCCCGTGGCGCGCGCGCGCCGGTGCGGATCTCGGCCGCGGCCCGGAGCGAGGGGACGTGCCCGCCGTACGTGCGGACGATCGCCGCCACGCCGGGAACGTACGCCGCTTGCGTCGGACTCGTCTGGCCGCCCAGATCGCGCAGCCGCGGCGCCGAGCACGCGGCGAGGGACGCCGCCGTGCCCGGGAAGGCGCGGCGTCTCACGCGAGCCGAACGGGTGCGCGTCCTGTCGCCGTGCGTTCGCCCGCGAGCACGGCGGCGACAGCCTCGAGCGACACCGGAACGTCGCAATAGGAAAGGAGTGCGGGGTGTCCGGGCGCGAGCGTCGCGTCGTAGGGGCTGCCGAGCGCGACGAGCACGCCGTCGTGGCCGAGGAGCGCGGGGAGCCGGCGAGCCTGGTCGGCGTCGAAGGACGCGCTGAAGGTGAAGACGACGACCGGCCCGTCGCCGTCGGGCGGCTGCCCGCGGCGCCCGAAGGTCATGCGATCGCGGAAGCGGGCGCGGAGCGCGCGTTCCAGCGTGCCGACGGGATCGGACAGCTCCTCGGCCTGCGTCACGCGGGACGGCTCGAGCGCGACGAACCGCACCCTGCCGCCGAGGCGAGGGAGCGGCGGGCCCACGTGCGTGATCGATCGTGCCGCGATCTCCGCGGCGAGCGCCCGCGCCGGCGCGTCGTCGATGTCGTCGTCCGGCACCTCGCTCCCGAAGCGCACGCGGAAAGGCGTCGCACGGGTCATGGCCTCGTCCACCCGTGCGCGCGACGCGCCGCGCCCGATCCAGTCGGCCGCCGCGAGCTGGCGATCGAGGTGGCTCGTCACCATGACCGCGTCGACGCCGGCGTCGATCGCGCGGCCGACGACGCGCTCGGGCGAGTCCACGTGGATCCCGGACATGTCGAGCGAGTCGGTGATGCACAGGCCGCGGAAGCCGAGCGTGCCGCGCAGCAGGTCGACGAGGATCGGCCGCGAGATCGTCGCGGGCCGTTCGGGATCGAGCGCCGGATAGCGGACGTGCGCGGTCATGACCATCGTCGCGCCCGCGTCGAAGGCCGCGCGGAAGGGAGGGAGATCGCGTCGTTCGATCGTCGCGCGATCGGAGCCGACGTCGACGGTCGCGACGTGCGAGTCCGCGCTCGTGTCGCCGTGCCCGGGGAAATGCTTGGGCGTCGTGGCGACGCCCGCGCCCTCCGAGCCTCGGACCCACGCGGCCGCGAACTCGGCCACACGCGCCGGGTCGTCGCCGAACGCGCGCGTGCCGATGACCGGGTTGCGCGGCTGCACGTTCACGTCGCAGACCGGCGCGTGGTTCACGGTGATGCCGTCGGCGCGCAATCCTTCCGCCACCGCGCGACCGGCGCGCTCGGCGAACGACGGATCACCCGTCGCCGCGATGGCCATCGCGCTCGGGAAGACCGCGCGGTACGCGACGCGCACGACCTCGCCGCCCTCCTGGTCGACGGCGACCGGCACCGGCGGCAGTCCCCCGCGGCGGGCGGCGGCCTGGATCTCCCGCAACATCTCGCGGACCTGCGACTTCGAGCGCACGTTGCCGCGGATCGCGAACAGCACGACGCCGCCGATGTCGCCGTCGCGGATCGCGTCGAGCATCTCGCCGGGGGCGTGCTGACCGTCGAAGCCGGCCCACACGAGGGCACCCGTGCCGAGCTTCGTGCCCGCGGGTGCCCCCGTCACGCCCGGCGGCGGTAGCGCGCCAGCGTCAGCATCCCGAGCGGCCGGCCGCGCGGTACGTGCGCGTCCCTCTCGATGGTCACGCGCAGGATCTGTTCCGCCGTGACGATGGGGGCGATGCGACGGCGGCTGCGGCGCCCGGCGATCCGTCCCTCGAGCGCGTCCACGACGTCCTTCACACGCTCGTCGGTCTCGTGGACGTCGAGCGGGCGCGATCCCAGATACAGCGAGATGCGGAGCTCGAGACGATCGCCTTCGCGGTATCCGACGCCGCGGAATGTCTGCGCTTCGAGGACCGCGGCGTGGACGCGGCGGCGCCACTCATTCCTCGGCGGAGCGTACGCCGGAAGCGTGGCGCTGATCGTGAAGCGTCTCTTCGCCACTGTGACGGACAGCCTAGCGAGCCGCGTGCCGGCCCGTCGCGCGCAACGGCGCGCGTCCCTTAGACGCGCATGACCTGGAGCGGGACGATGTCGTAGCCCGTCGCGCCGTCGGGATAGGGCTGCCTCCGCACCGGCGTCTGCGTGTCGCCATTGCCGTCTGTCGCGCGCGCCCACACGTTGCGCTGGCCCGGACCCGGCGGCGTCCAGCGATAGATCCATCGCACCCAGGTGATCGGCCCGGCGGCGGGCTCGAGCGTGGCCTGCGACCAGCTCTTCCCGTCGTCGAACGAGAGCTCGACGGAGCGGATCCCGCGCGCGCCCGCGAACGCGACCCCGGCGAGCACGATCTCGCCGCCGCTCCACCGCACCTGGTGGCCGCCCGGCAGATCGATGCGCGTGTTGGTATTCACGATCGCGGTGTCGTTCCACCCCTGCTGCTGCCAGTAGCCCTTGAAGTCGAACGTCTCGACGCGGATCTGCTGGATCCACTTCACGTTCTTCATCCCATAGATGTTCGGGACGAGCACGCGCGCCGGATACCCGTGCTCCTGCGGGACGGTCTTCCCGTTCATGAAGTAGGCGACGAGCGTGTCTGGCTCCATCGCCTTCGCGATGGGGAAGGAATCGCTGTAGCCGTCGACCGAGGTCAGGACGACGTCGTACGAATTCGCCTTCGGCGAGGCACGCTCCAGGAGATCCCTGAGGCGGACGCCCGTCCATACGGCCGTCGATATGAGCTCGCCGCCCACGGGGTTGCTGATGCATTCGAGCGTGCGGACCTGCTCCACCGCGTCGAGGTCGAGCAGCTGGTCGTAGGTGATCGAGTACGGGCGCTCGACGTTGCCGGTGATCTCGAGCTTCCACGTCGCGGCATCGACGCGCGGCTTCACGAGCGTCGTGTCGACGGTGTAGTGATCCTCGTTCGCGGTGATACGTGGCGTGATGCCGGGGAGGGCGTCGATCGCTGGATCGGCCGGCGGGATCGTCGCGCGCTGCGCGAGGCGGCGCGCCGCCTGCGGCAGATCGCCGACCTGCGACCCCACGTTCGCGAACACGCGCGAGACCGGCAGCGCGCCGATCGCCGCGAGGGCGGCGATCGCGGCGCCACCAAGGAGCGCCCGCCGCCGCGACGGCACGGGAACGGTCTCGCGCGTGAAGGACGCGGGCCCGAGGTACGCGAGGCCGAGCGCGTTCACGACGAGCCCCATCCCGGCGTCGATCACGCTGGTCGCGAGATCGATGCGCTGGCCCGCGAAGAGCTGTCCGAGGACCACGGCGCAGAGCCACGGCGCGGCGGTCGCGGCGACGACCGCGCGGTCGCGCCGCGACTGCGCGACCGAGAGCGCCCCCGCGACGGCGCCGCCGATGAGGAACAGCGCGATGACGCCGACGATGAGCAGGCCCTTCGCCCAGTACCGCAGCGCCTCGATGAGCGGGATGCTGATCGCGCCGGGGAGCACGTCGATGATCGCCTGGCCGAGCGCGAACGGCGTGAACGGCAGGCCCGCAAGCGAGACGAGGAAGGCGACGTCGAGCGCGAGGAACATCGCCAGGCCGCCGACGAGCAGACCCGTGCGCGTTCTCGCGTCGATCCGGCCCACCTATGGCACGATACGACCCCTTGGCCGAGCTTCCACCTCCGATGACGCCGGAGGACCTGTACGCCTTCCGGTTCCTCGCCGACGCGCAGATCTCGCCGGACGGGACGCGGGTGGCCTACACGGTGCGCGAGATCGATCGCGAGAAGGATGCGTACCGGTCGGCCATCTGGCTCGTCGCGTCCGACGGTCGGGCGGCGGGCACGCGCTTCACGTGGGGACCGGGCCAGGATGCACTGCCGCGCTGGTCGCCGGACGGGCGCTCGCTCGCGTTCGTGTCCGATCGCAACGCGCCCGCGGGCGACGCGAAGAAGCGCAAGCCGAAGAACATCTTCGTGCTGTCGCCTGGCGGCGGCGAAGCGCGGCAGCTCACGGCGTTCGACGACGATTGCGGAGACCTCGTCTGGTCGCCCGACGGGACGCGCATCGCGTTCACGCTGAAGGATCCGAAGCCGAAGGACGCCGAGGACGACGGCGGCATCCGCGTCTACGACCGTATGCGCTACAAGACCGACGAGGACGATCTCCTCGACGGCCGTCGCCGCCACGTCTGGGTCGCCAAGATCGCGGACGGCGGTACGCGGAAGCTGACCGACGGCGATTGGGACGACGCGCAGCCCTCGTGGTCGCCGGACGGCACGATGCTCGCCTTCGTCTCGAACCGCACCGACGGTCGGGAAAAGAACACCGTCGCCGACATCCACGTGGTCGCGATGCGGGGCGGTGGGTGGCGCGTGACCGATGGCACCGGGTCGTACGGCAACCCGCGCTTCTCGCCCGATGGGTCGGAGATCGCCTGCTACGGCGTGGCGAAAGCGGTCGGCTCGTCGGCGAAGAACGTGCGCGTCTTCCTGTTCGGCGCACGTCACGGCGCGTTCCCCGCGGGTCCCGGTCGGGACCTCACCGCCGGCTGGGATCGGACCGTCGGCTCGACGGTCATGTCGGACATGCGCGCGCAGTCGCAGATGCTCCCGCCGACGTGGACCGCCGATCGCGCGCGGATCATCTTCGTCGGCTCGGATCAGGGCACGGCGAACGTGTACAGCGTCTCGACCAAGGGCGGCGACGTGCGGGCGGAGACGATGGGACCGCACCAGGTCGTGAGCCTGTCGCTCGCGTCCGACGCGAAGCGCTTCGCGTGCGTGTACTCGCACGCGACGCTGCCCGGCGACGTCGCCGTCGGCGAGCTCGGCTCGTCGCTGCGGACGATCACGGATCTGAACGGCGAGCTGCTCCGCTCGCGCTGCGTCGTCGCGCCCGAGCGCGTCGAGTTCACCGGCGCGGATGGCTGGGCGATCGAGGGATGGCTGCTCAAGCCGCGCGGCTTCGATGCGTCGAAGACATGGCCCCTCGTGCTCGAGGTCCACGGCGGTCCGCACGGCGCGTACGGTCATGGGTTCTTCCACGAGTTCCAGGTGCTGGCCGGCCGCGGCTACGCCGTCCTCTTCACCAATCCGCGCGGCAGCCACGCCTACGGCGAGAAGTTCTCGAGCGCGTGCGTCGGCGACTGGGGCGGGAAGGACTACGAGGACCTCATGGCCGGGGTCGACCACGCCCTCGCGTTCGGATGGGTCGATCCGAAGCGGCTGTACGTCACGGGCGGCAGCTACGGCGGATTCATGACGAACTGGATCGTCGGTCACACCGACCGGTTCCGCGCCGCCGCGACGCAGCGCAGCATCAGCAACAACGTCTCCGCGTTCGGCGTCTCGGACATCGGCTGGCATTTCTGGGAGTACGAGATGGGGGACGCCTCGCCCTGGAAGGACGTCGCGAAGCTCGTCGAGCGGTCGCCGCTGTATCACGCGCCGAAGGTGAAGACGCCGCTCCTCATCCTTCACGCCGAGCGCGACATGCGCTGCCCGATCGAACAGGCCGAGCAGCTCTTCATCGCGCTCCGCTACCACGGCGTCGAGACGCAGCTCGTGCGCTTCCCCGAGGACAATCACGACCTCACGCGGGGTGGGAAGCCGCGCAACCGCGTGGAGCACTGCCGGCGCATCGCGGACTGGTTCGACGCACACCGCTAGACGCTCGCCTCGCGCGGGACGTCCTTCCGCAGCGGCGCGATCGGCGCCCAGAACCGCGGCGTCAGCGGCCCGATCGGCGCGTCGTCGCTGATCGGCTGCCACGCGGCGCAAGGGACGACGCGGCAGCGCGCGCCCGCCTCCTCCCAGACCTCGCGCACCGCGGCCTGCTCCAGCGTCTCGCCGACCTTCACGCCACCGCCGGGAAGGATCCAGAAGAGCCCATCCGCGTCGCGGTGCTGGACCATCAGGACACGCCCCGCGCGCGGGACGATGACGCGCACGCGGGACGGCGTGCTCGCGACCGCGTGAGGGTGTGCGGCCGCGAGGCTCGCCGTGAGCGCGGCGAGCGTACCGAGACCCATCACCACGATGGCCGACGAGATCGCCCGACCCGCGACGGTGGTCGGCTGCGGCGTCGCGAGCACGACGGCGCCGACCACCGCGAGGATCGCGGACGACTCCTCGAGCGGCAGCACGGGGACGAGCAGGAGCGCCACGAAGAACGTGGTCCAATCGCCGAGCATCGCGGGGGCGAGCCTAGGATTCGCGTCACTGTGATGCTGGTGTGGTCGCCGGGCGGACTGACTCATAGGATTCTCGGCGCTCGTCGGGGTTGCCCTGCACGGGATCCGTCGTCCGTCCGGCGAAGTCGGCACCGACGTTCTGACTTGATAGGAGCCGGTCTTCTGACCCGAGTGAGGCGCGTCGATCGTCGGCGCCGGCCGCGAGCTTCGCTTCCGGAAGGAGGCACGTCGTGATCTGGATCGGCGTCGACGCGCACAAGGAGGTCCATCTCGCGGTCGCGATCGGCGGCGAGGGCACCGTCGGCGAGCGCAAGATCGCCAACACGCCCGAGGCCTGGGCCGCACTGCTGGAGTGGGCGCGGCAGTGGCCCGAGCGCGTCTGGGCGGTGGAGGGCGCCTGGTACCTCGGGCGCGGCCTCGCCCAGTACCTGGCCCGCTCCGGCGAGCGGGTGCACGAGGTGAACGGCCGCTGGACCGCCGCGCGCCGGCGCGGCATGCGGGCCCCTGGCAAGAGCGACCGCCTGGACGCGCGCTCGGTCGCGACCCTCTTGCGCGAGGAGGCCGCGACGCTGCCGCGGGTGTACGCCGAGGAAGATGCCCTCGCCCAGGTGCAGCTGTGGAGCCGCGCCCAGGCCGAGCTCACCAAGGACATCACCCGCACCATGAACCGCCTGCACGAGCTGCTCCTGCAGTGCGACCCCGAGTACAAGACCGCACTGCCGGTCCTCACGACCAAGGCCGCGATCACAACGCTGCAGGCGTACCAGGCACCGGGGACGAGCGGCCTGGACCGCGAGCGCGAGGCGCTCATCCGCGCCACCGCCGCGCAGCTGGCGCTCCTGGATGCGCAGGACCGCGAGCTGCGGAAAAAGCTCGAGCACGCCAGCACGGCGCGCTTTTTCCCCCTGAGGCAGATCGAGGGGGTGGGGCCGATCATCGCCTGCGCGATCGTCGCCGAGGTCGGGCGGCCGCGCCCGGGCTTCGCCGAGGAGCAGCTCGCCGCGCTTGGCGGGCTCTCGCCGCTGGAGGCCTCCTCCGCAGGCGCGATCCGTCACCGGCTCAACCGCCTGGGCAACCGCCGGCTCAACATGCTCTTCCACCAGATCGTGCTCACCCAGGCACGGATCTATCCACCCGCGCGCACGTACTTGCTGCGACGTCAGGCCGAGGGGCGCACCGCGCGCGAGGCGCGTCGCGCGCTCAAGCGGCTCATCGTGCGTCGCGTCTATCGCGCGTGGCGCGACTGCTTCACCGCGCGCGCCGAGAGGGTCGCCGCATGACCCTCTTGACATAGGAGCATCCCGTGAGCGTGCGGACGGCGACGCCGGACGACGCCGAGGCCATCGAACGCGTGCGCACCGACACGTGGCGCGCGACGTATCGGGATCTGCTCCCGGATGCCGTGCTCGACCGTCTCGGCTACGACGGCGCGCGACGCCGGCAGGGCATGGCGACGATGCCGGCGGAGCGGTTCGCGCTCGTCGCCGAGCACGACGGCGAGGTCGTCGGCTTCTGCTACGGCGGGCCGTCGCGCGCGGACGACGCCGCGCATCCCGGCGAGATCTACGCGATCTACGTCCTGCCGTCGCATCAGGGACATGGGCACGGCAGCGCGCTGATGCGCGCGGGCGCGCGCGAGGCTCTCGCTCGGGGCTGGCGCGGCCTGCTCGTCTGGGTGCTGCGCGACAACCGGCCGTCGCGCGAGTTCTACGAGCGGATGGGCGGCCGCCATCTGCGCGACCGCGACGAGGACCGCGAGATCGAGGGAGTCGTCGTTACCGAGGCGGGCTACGCCTGGGACGACGTCACGGCGCTCGCCCGCCGGGCGTGAGGTCGAGATCGGCCGGCGGCTCGTCGGGCAGGGTCCAGCGGATGTACGGCTTGCCCCACTTCACGTGCAGCTCGTTCGCGGTCGCGACCGCGGCGGCGAACGCCGGCTCGAACGCGTCGGGCGCGCTCCGTTCGCACGCGCCGAGCACCGCGGCGAGGTGCTCGCGCTCGAATGCGACGACGTCGCCCGCGTACTTCGGACGAACGATCGCGAGCTTTCGCAGCAGTCCTCGCGTCCGTCGCGCGAAATACGCCGCGAGCTCCCAGTTCCCGCCGCGCGCCGCGTACGCGCACTTCCACCAGGCGTTACCTACGGATTGCATGAGCTCGCCGGTCCCTGGGAGCAGGTCCGCGATCTCCTCGAAGGTGAGCTCGCCGTGCGCCGTCTGGACGCGCCTTGCCTCGTCGAACATCACGGCGATAGTAGGGAGTGCATGAGCCATCCACGCCGTGGCACGCCCTGGCGCGCCGTGCGCAATTTCACGGAGTCGGACATCCCGCTGCCGCGCCGCACGGTCGTCGCGCTGCGGAACCTCTGGCTCCGCGTCGCGCTGCGGCAGACCTGCTGCGGTCACGACGGCGAGCCGGGCTGCTGACTCCCCGAGCCGACGGAGGGTCCTCCGTCCCGTCAGACCGGCTAGCATGAGCAGCCCGTGAAGGAATTCCTCGAAGGGCGGCGGCTGGGCTTCGCGCCGCGGTCGCATCTCGCCTTCCTCGCCTGCGGGCTCGCGCTTGGCGTGAGCATCGCCGACGTCATGGCCTGGCTCGCGCTCGGGTCGCGCGACACGAACGGCTACGTCATCGTCGCGCAGTGGCTCGCCGTGGCGACGCTGCTCGTCGCCGGCGGCGCCGCGGTCGCCGCGGTCGCGGAGCGCTGGGACGTCGATGAAGACGACTCGGGTCTGGCGCGGATCGACATCCTCGCCGCGATCGGTACGGTCGTGCTCTACGGCGCGTCGGCGTTCCTGCGCAGCTTCGAGCTCGGCAACCCGGCTCCCTCGCCCGCGCCATTCCTTCTCGCGCTCGCCGGCCTCATCGTCCTCTTCGCGGACGCGGGGCTCGCGGCGAACCTGTACTCGTCACGCGAGTGGGCCGAGCTCGAGGAGGAGCCGGTCCGCGAGCATCGCGGCCGTCGCCGCGCCGCCCGCTAGCTCATCCGACCCGCGACCGAACACGCGCCGGGAGCGGAGCGAGCTACGAGCGCTTCACCGAAGCACCGCTCGGACTGCCCCATTTAACAACATAAGACGAATGTTAGTCTTACTCATCCGGTGCCGTACCCTCGACTGGCGCGCGACTCGGTGAGTGGCAGCTCATGCGATCACGGACGGATTAGTACACGCTCGTCGAGGTTCCGCACGTCGCCTGGGACCCTGCGCCCGAGACCGTCGCGGTCTGCGTGTAGGTCCCGCGTGCGCCGAAGAGGTGATTGAAGTTCGCCGTGCTCGAGGCGTAGGAGCCGCCGTCCTGCAGGCCGTCCCCATAAGACAGCATCACGGAGTAGGTGCCATAGCCGCCCGACATGTGTACGACGTAGTTGGCCCACGTCCCCAGCTGAACGCTGGGCGTGAGGTTATCAATCGAGCAACCGACCACCTCCGCCGTGGACATGGCATAGCCCGACTGTGTTTGAGCAACGGCAAGGAGTGCGGCGAACGCGATCGCGGTGAGCTGTCGTCGCATCACGGGTTTCCTCTCCCTCGCGAGTGGCCTCTCGACCACGGTCCGGATTGCGGTCCGGGCGAGGCGCCTAGCCGGTATGTCGTTCGCAGGCAGCCAAAGATCGCATGTCGCTCGGGCGGGGCTGCGACTTTGTGACGGGTCCGGACGACGAAAGGTGTGAGGGTGGCCGTAAGCCGAGCATCCAGGCACCGGGCGTGTTCGATGAGGTGGTCTTCGAGAGCTTCCATGCGGAGACCTTCGCACCGCTGTGGACGTTCGCCCGCCGCATCTGCCGAGACGAAAGCGAGGCCCAGGACGTGTGTCAGCAGGCATACGTCGCCGTCTACCGCTACTGGAAGGCGGGAAGGTTACGCGAAGACCCCCGGCGACTTCTCTATCGGGTGGCACAGCGCGGCGCGATCGACGTCGTCCGAGCGCGCTCGCGTCGCCAGCGACTCGAGCGCGCCGTCGCGCCGCCCGCGGTCGGCGGACCGTGGCTCGGCATCGAAGTGCGCGAGGCCTTGAGGGCCATGAAACCCGAGGATGCCGCCCTTCTGCTTCTGCAATCGGCGGTCGGACTGAGTCAGGAGGAGATGGCGGGGGTCACGAAGCAGAGCCTGGCAGCCGTTCGCTCGCGCCTGTATCGGGCTCGCCGACAGCTCGCCGCGCTTCTTGAAGGGAGGGAGCGATAATCGAGCATCGCGTCCTGCGCCGGCGCGTCGGCGAGCTTCTTTCAGATGCGATCGATCGCGCACTATCGGAAAGCGAGACCGCCACGCTCGAGGCGCATCTTCGTATGTGCCGCGAATGCCGAGCCTTGCGCCAGAGCATGCTCAGCATGGAGAGCCAGCTCGATATGGGGCTCGCAACGACCGCCGAGCTCGAGCGGGCTCAGCGAGAGTCCCTTCGACGAGTCAGATCAGCTGCGGCTTCGTCCGGCCGCTTCGCGACACTACGCCGAGACCTCGTGGTCCTCGCAGCCGCTCTCGTGGCGATTCTGGCGGTCGTCGCGTGGCCGCGAACCCCTGTGGCGAGTCCTTCGATACCCGAGGGCGAGGTGCTTGTTGAACGGTCGAGCGACCTCGGGTTTGCGTGGGTGACGCTGTCGGTCGAGCAGGGTAGTTTCGCGGCGCGGCGCGGACAGAACTTCGGCGTGATCGCGCGGGCGGACCTCCGCTTCCAGTCACCATCGAGAGGCGGCACCGCTGAGATCCGAATTCGCGAGCCCGGGGATGCGTACGGAATCCTGTCGACGAACAGCGATATTTCCGGCGCGACGAAGGTTCGGCTCGAAGGCCGCTTTCCGCCGCGCGGGTCGGGTGGCTTGCGGACGTATGAGGTATGGGTCCATATCGAGACTCCAGAGGGCTCTGGCGATACGGCGCCCATCCTTCTCGATGTCGAGTCCGTACCGAGCGGAGAACGTGCGCGTGTGCGCTAGTTCGCGTCCAGCCAAAGGCCGTAACGAAACTGACCACGCCACTTGCGACATTCGTGACGTATGCGACGACGTGGGGGTGGATCGAGTACTCGTTATCCACCTCGGCGATCCCGAACCGCGATATGGGAGACAAAAGTGAAGGCGCTCAGGGTCATCCTCGCAAGCTTGGCGTTCTCGCTGCTCGTTCTCTCCAGCGTCGCGCTCGCTGGCGGAGGATCGATGTTCGTCTCGCCCTCGTCGCAGACCATCTCCGTGGGCGGTACCGCAGCCCTGAAGCTGGACTGGTCCGGCTACGGGCTCTTCAACGAGTCCTTCGCGATGTACTACGAGGGCGGCGGCACGATCTTCGACACCTACACCTGCTACTCGAACTGCTCCACCGGCACGAACTGGTTCTACCACCTGTACAACACCAGCGGCACGCGGTACCCGAAGGCCGCTGATCAGTACGGCGGCGTCTCAAACTCGGTCACGGTGATCGTGAACTAGCGATGAATGGCGAGAGCTCTGCGCGTGGCGCGATCGTGTCTTGCGCGGCGGTGGTGCACCGCTACGGCCAGCGCAGAGCTCTCGCTGGCGTCACGTGGTCTGCGGGACCGGGCATGACCGCGATCCTCGGGCGCAACGGCGCCGGCAAGACGACCCTACTGCGCTCGATCGTGAGCCTGATCACGCCGACAGAGGGTCGTATCACGGTCGACGAGCACGACACGCGCACCCAGGCGGGATGGGTCCGCCGGCACGTCGGCTACTTGCCCCAGGAGTTCGCGCCGTTCCCAGAGCTGACCGTGCGTGAGTTCCTCGGCTACATCGCCGCACTCGCGGGTGGCCGCGCGGCGAACGACATCGATCGGCTTATCGCGCTTACTCACCTCGAGCGGTACGCCGGCACGCGGGCGTCGCGACTGTCCGGCGGAACGCGCCGTCGGCTTGGCGTGGCGCAAGCGCTGATCGGCAGGCCGGCGCTGCTGGTTGTCGATGAGCCAACCGCTGGGCTCGACCCCGAGGAGCGCGTCCGGCTGCGCCAACTGCTCGCGGAGCTCGCCACGACGACGACGGTATTGCTCTCGACGCATCTCGTCGAGGATGTCGCCGCGCTCGTGGACCGGGTCTTGGTCCTAGACGAAGGAGCGCTGGTCTTCGATGGCTCATCGCGCGACCTCGCGGCGCGGGCAGCCTACCGCGTCAGGGAAGTCATCAGTGCAACGCCGACGTTTGCGGACGCGGAGTACATCGTCAGTCGTGCGATGCCGGAAGGGCGCGCCTTTCGTCTGCGGCTTGTCGGGCCGGAGGGGTCGACAGTGGGAACGCCCGTCGAGCCGACGCTTGAGGACGGATACCTGTCGCTCGTTCGTGCCACGTCGCGCGGAGTTCAATAGGAGATGCTAGGCGCGCTCGCGCTCGAGATGCTCGTCGTGGCGCGTCGACCCACCACCTGGATCGCGTGGTTCCTGCTCGTCGTGCCTCCGGTCGCGCTCGTGCGCGCCGATCTCGATAACCTGATCCGGCTTCCCTCGGACGAGGCCGCCTTCTTCATTTCGATCGCCCCGCTGCCCCTTACTCTCGCCGGACTGTTGGTTGGCGCGCCCCTGCTCGCTCCAGCGCGAAGGCGCCGATTCGATCCAGTGTGGGTCCGTGACCCTTCGGGCGTACGCCTGGCGAACCAAGCGATGCTCGCTGGGGTCGCTGTCGCCTCGGCCGGACTGCTCGCTGCACTGGTGCTGTACATCCTGCTCGCGAATGTAAGCGGTGCGCGTGCGATTGACATCGCGACGACTGCGTTGACCATCTGCGCGCCCGCGCTCGTCTTCGTCGTCACGCTGAGTGCGGTTGCAGGCATGCTGCTCGGAGAACTCTTCGCCGCGGCCGTGTTGACCGCCCTCGTGGCACTCACGGCATTCGCTCTACCGCAGTCGGTGCTCTTCCCCTGGACTGTGCTCGGCGGAGGCACCTATCACGATCGATCGATCGGATTCGGTCCAGATGCCGCTATCGTCGTCGCACGCGCACTTCAATATCTTGGGATCGCTGCGGGTCTGGCCCTCGCGGGGACATGGTTGCTCGCACGGATCGATCGACGCAGCGCCGCGGGCGTCGCGGCGACCGCTCTGCTCGGCGTCGGGATCGTCATCGCCGTCTCGCCGAGCGCAGCCTTTGGTGCGCGCGCGAACACACTCGCGAACATCCCGAGCTGGCCGATCGTCGCGAAAGGTTCGGTCGTTCGGACACGCGGCGTGACCGTACGCCTCGATTGCAGCGCCGGCCGACTCGTCGGCTCGAGTGCGCTCGAGGTCGTCGACGCGGCGGGCACGCTGTGGCTCGGTCTGAATCCAGGACTGCGTGTGAACGGCGTGGAGCCGAAGAGGCTCGCGTGGAGACAGGATGACAGCGGCGCGATCGCGCTTGATGGCGTGCGGGCCGGCGATGTCGTGCATATCGACTACGAAGGATCGCTCGTTTTCCATCGAGATGACTATCAGCCGACACGCGCGGGCGTCGTACCGGCACGGGTCGTCGCACTTCCGATCGGAGGGTTCCTCTCGAGAGCGGTCTGCTTCCTGACGCGCGGCGGGGACTGGTATCCCCGTGCGATCGGCCCGGCGGAAGGCTCGGACGGCGTGCGCATCGGACGGCTGCGCTTCCAAGTCGACCAAGCTCTCACCATGGTCGAACCGGCGACGAGTGAGCATGAGGGTGAGATCACGGACCCTTCGCCGTGCGCACTGGTGGCGATCGGCGCGGACGCGCAGGTGGACACGCCGCTGCGGCCAACGTCCGATGAGCAGGTGCAGTGGACGAGGCTACGGACCCACCTGCATGCGCTCGGCGTCGCGAGTGACGCCGAACCGATCTGGCTGCCGCTGCTCAGTGGGACCAGCGCCGGTCTGAACGCGGTGTGCATACCGGCGCACGGACTCCCGACGACGCTGGGTCCCTTCGCGAACCGGCTGATGGAGAACCTCGCCGCCCAGATCGCGCTCCGTGGCCGACTCGTCATGGAAACGCGACCGGCGGTACGTGCGGAGCACTCGTCTACGCAGGAGAGCTCGGCGCGCGCGTTCCCGGCGCTGCTGCCCGCGTACCTTGAGGTGCTCACCGATGCCATTGCCGACACCCTTGAGCCAGACCTCGCGGATCTCGTCGCCCTGCGGCAGGAGGCGCTCACGTCCGATACGGCGGAGGGTCAACTGCTGATGCGCGGAGTGCTTCCGGGCAAGCCGACTTATCTCGCGGTGCTGGGGATTCACCGATACCGGGCTATCAGCGGTGATACGGCACTTCAGAAGCTCACCGCCGCGTTGGCTGCAGCGTCCGCCGACGCTGTCCCCAGTCCTCAGATACTCGCGAGTGTCGTACAAACCTTCCCCGCGGAGCAGCGAGAGGCGCTCGCGCCGCTTCTGGCGATCCACTGAGCAGGCTGCAGGTGCGGCTCCTGCTCCGCGACGCGCAACTCACATTCGGCATTGCGATCCTCGGCGCCCCGCTGCTAGGCACCTCCCTCGCCGTGTGGTCCGTCTACGTGCCCGCCGAAAGTGCTGCTCGCTCCGTCGTCGCGACGAGCGCACTCGAGGTCTGCCTGCCGATGTTCATGGCGGTCGTAGCCGCTCGCGCCCTCGCCCGGGACATGGGAAGGGGAGTCGTCGAGTACATCGCCCTCCGGGGTCGCGGTTACCGCGTTCGGCTGGCGGCTCGTATGGCTATCCTGACGGTCGCCTGGGCAGTTGCCGTCGTCCCGGTCGTGCTGACGTCCGCGCCGAACGATCGAGGCGATCTCGTGCTCGCGAACGCTGGCGGCAGTGCGGTCCTGGCGATGGCTAGCCTTCTCGCCGCGGCGGTCGCGCGCTCGGAGCTGCTCGGCGCGGTCCTCGCAGCGGCGTGGTGGATCGGCAGCTTGGCGTACGGCGCCGCGTTGCCACAGACGCTCCCATGGACGGCGCTTCACCTGTCGGCACGGACCGTGGGGATGTCCGATTGGTTCTCCATAAAGGAGATGCAGCTTCTTCTCGCGTCGACGCTGGCGGTGATCGCGTTGCTCGCGACGCCTCGGCTCGTGCGTGGCGCCGTGATTTCGCAGCCGTAACCCCGTCCCGCACCACACGTCGTCGGTGTCCGCGCGGGGCCGACCCGCAGGGGCGTGCCTGGGCGCTTACGCTCGCGCGGCCTCGAGGGCGGTCGCGCGCTTCGCGACCTTTTCCCTGCGCGCCGTCGCGGCGGTCGGTGAGCCCTTCCAGAGAGCGAACGAGGCGAGCGCCGAGTCCGGGTCGATCGCGGGATGGGGGCCGCCCCATCGGAGGGCCTCTACCGCCGTCGCGAGAACGCGCGCTCCGTCAACCGCGACACGCTGCGAAGGCTGTCGTTGCTCTGAGATTTTGACCGGAAGCTGCTCAGCGACTTTGTCCATCACGCTGGCCGGGAGCGAGCGGCGATCATCGCACGTTTCGCCGCCGCGGGATGCCAGTCCTTGTAGCCCTTGCGCCAGGGCGAGGTCGCGCCCGGCGTGGGGAGCGGCTGCACGCTGGCGACGGGCGCACGGGTGTACCGCCGCGCGCGGATCTTGGGCGTCGTCGACGGGACGGCCGATCGCGCGAGCTGGCGTCCCCCGGCGTGCACGCTCCAGGAGCCGTCCACGTGCTGACGGACCTCGACCCGCTGGCCGGCCCAGCCCCAGTGCGTCGAGCGCGGCGGGAGCTGCCGTGGCGCGCCGTCGAGGCTGACCGTGTTGTCCTGCGCGACGACGCGGCTGTACTTGAAGCAGCAGACGCTCTCGACCGTTTTGCCCTCGGGGAGCGCTCGCCACGCCGCTGTTGGATCCGCCGGCACCACAGCGAAGCGCGCGTTGTGGCGCGGCAGGTAGGTCACGAGGAAGGCGTTGCCGGCCGCGATGGTGGTGACGCCCGCCAGGCGCAGCTCGGCCCTCAGGCGGTCCTGGAGCGTGTTCCAGAGGCGCTCGATACGCCCGCGGGCCTGGGGCGAGTTCGAGCGGATCAGCTCGACCCCGAGCTCGGCGAGCGCCCGTCCGAACTGAGTGGGCTCGCGTTCGCCGGCCAGCTCTTCCTCGAACGTTTCGCGCTGGTCGGGCGTGATCCGGAAGATGCTGTGCTTGTCGCTGTACGCCGCCAGGGGCACGCCCTTGGTCGAGATCATGGTGCGCAGCAGCTCGAAGTACCCGGCTGCGTCCTCCTGCTCGCGGAAGACCGCGCAGATGACGTCGCCGGTGGCGTCGTCGATGATCGCCTGGAGCGTGGCGTACGGACGCTCGTCGCCGAACCAGCCCTCGCGCGAGCCGTCGAGCTGCACGAGCATGCCCGCCGCCGATCGGCGCTCGCGCCGCCGGCGGTAGCGCGCCCGGGTGTGCTTGCGCGGGCTCTTGAGGCCGGCGGCACGCAGGACGCGCTGCACGCTCGCGCGCGAGACAGAGATGCCCTCGCGCTCGGCGAGCAGCTCCGTGAGGTGGCTGTCGTTGATCCCGGCGTACGTCGTCTTGGCCAGCGCGACGATGCGCGACGCCACCGCCGGGTCGAGCGCGTGGGCAGGTCGGCGCCCCGTGTTGCCGTGGATGAGAGCTGCGGGCCCCGAGCGCTCGAGGCAGGTCCGCAGACGCCGGATGGTCCGCTCGGAGACGCCCAGGAGGAGGGCCGCGTCAGCGACGGTGACCTTGCCCGCGATGACCCTGGTGAGCACGAGGGCGCGAGGTGGGGACTGAGCCATGTTCTGTTCATCCCTTCCCTCCCCTGGATGGACAGAATCACGGAGCAGTTCCCCGGTCAAAGTCTCGGAGCAGCAACACGACACGCTGCGAAGGTGATGGACGCGCCCATAGACTTTCGCCGGTGATCCGGGTCGAGGACCTCACCAAGCGCTACCGGAAGGCCGATCGCGACGCCGTGGACGGCATCACTTTCGAGGTGCGGGCGGGCGAGTTCTTCGCGCTCCTCGGCCCGAACGGCGCGGGCAAGACGACGACGATCTCGATCCTCACGACGACCCTCGCGCCCACCGCGGGACGCGCGACGATCGACGGCCGCGACGTCGTCCGCGAGGCGAGCGCGGTGCGGCGGTCCGTCGGCATCATCTTCCAGAAGCCCAGCCTCGACATGAACCTCACGGCCGAGGAGAACGTGCGCTTCCACGCGATCCTCTACGGCCTCTACCCGTACGCGCCGACGTTCGCGCTCATGCCGCGCGCCTATCGGGACCAGGTCCGCGAGCTCGCGGGCCTGCTCGGCATCACCGAGGACATCCACACGCCGGTGCGCACGTTCTCGGGCGGCATGCGGCGGAAGCTCGAGATCGTGCGCAGCCTGATCCATCGACCGAAGGTCCTCTTCCTGGACGAGCCGACGGCGGGGCTCGACGTCCCGAGCCGCCGCACGCTCTGGGACTACCTGCGGACGATCCGGCGCGAAGCGGGTACGACCGTCTTCCTCACGACCCACTACCTCGAGGAGGCCGAGGAGGCCGACCACATCTGCATCATCGACCGGGGCCGCATCGTGTCCTTCGGCACGCCGACGGACATCAAGAAGGACCTCGTCCAGGAGTACGTGATCGTCGACGCCGACGATCGGCGCCGTCTCCGCGACGAGCTCGCGCGGCTCGAGCTCCCGATCGACGGTGAGGGTCCGTTCCGGATCCTGCTGGCCGGTCGAGGCGTGCATCCGGTGCTCAGGTCGATCGACACGCCGCTCTCGCTCGTCCGCACGCACGCGCCGACGCTCGAGGACGCGTATCTCGAGATCGTCACGCCGAGGAGCGAGGAATGACCGAGCTCTCCGCGGTCCTGACACTCGCGCACCGCGACCTCGTCAAGCTGCTGCGCGATCGCACGCGGATCATCGCCGACTTCTCGTTCCCGCTGATCTTCATCGGCATCCTCGGCACCAGCCTGCAGGCGGGCTTCGGGAACGCCGCGGGCATCGACCTGCTCCAGTTCGTCTTCACCGGAGTCCTCGCGCAGACCGTGTGGCAGTCGGGGGCGATGGGGATGATCTCGCTCCTCGCCGACCGCGAGCAGGACTTCAGCCAGGAGATCTTCGTCTCGCCCATCTCCCGCTACTCGATCATCTTCGGCAAGATCCTGGGCGAGTCACTGGTGGCGATGCCGCAGGCGATCGCCATCCTCGTCTTCGGCTTCCTCCTCGGCGTGCGCTTCTCGGTCCCGATGCTCCTCGAGCTCGTCGTCGCGGCGCTCCTCATCGCCGTGTCCGGCGGCGCCTTCGGCGTCCTCGTCCTCTCGCGGCTGGAGAATCAGCGCCAGACGAACCAGATCTTCCCGTTCGTGATGCTCCCGCAGTTCTTCCTCGCGGGCATCTTCAACCCGATCGGCGACCTTCCGTGGTATCTCGACATCCTCTCGAAGATCGCGCCGATGCGGTACGCGGTCGACCTCGTCCGCGACGTCTTCTACGCCGGCGGACCGTCGATCCCGCTCGCCGACCTGCCGACCAACCTCGGCATCATCGCGGCCGAGTTCGCGGTCTTCATGGTCGTCGGCACCGCGGGATTCGTGCGTGCGGAGCGCAACCGCTAAGACGCGCTCCCCGACGCGCTCGTCGCTCGACCGTGTCCGTAGAATCGTCGTGTGACCGTACGCAAGACCGTCCGCAAGACCCTCCGGACCATCGACGCCGCGTTCCGCGACGGAAGCCGAGCGCGCGACGCGCACACCAGCCCGCAATTCCGCCAGGACGTGCAGAGGGATCGTCGGAGCACGCTGCGGAGGTTCGACACGGTCGAGCACGCGCTCGAGGACCGCGCGAAGATCGAGAAGTCGAAGGGCGCGAAGGCGAAGAAGAAATAGACGCGCGCGCCGAGCGCGTGGTCTATCGCACCATCCGCGCCGACGAGTTCCCCGCCGCGGCCGACCTGTTCTTCGACGCCCTCGCCGATCTGACCACGCGGCTCAACATGCCCGCGCCGCGCCGCGACCCGGGTCTCGTCGCGGAGGGCTATCGCTACGTCGGGCGCACCGGGATCTTTCGCGTCGCTTCCGTCGACGATCGGCTCGTCGCGCTCGCCTGCGCCATCGTCCGCGACGGCGTCTGGTTCCTCTCGGGTTTCTGGACGGATCCGGCGCTGCGCCTCCAGCGCATCGGCGGGCCGCTGCTGCGCGAGGTCTGGGACGAGGGACGGCGGATGGGCGCGGGCTCCTTCTTCGTGTGGTCGTCCCCGGACTTCGCGGCGATCGCGACGTACATGAAGCTCGGCATGCTTCCCGGAACGCAGCTCTTCGCCTTCGCCAGGCCGGCGCGCTCGAGCGCGGGCGATGAGGGCCTGCGCACGGAGCCGCTGTCGCCGGAGCGCGTGCGCGCTCTCGACCTCGCGCTCGTCGGCGTGCGACGCGACGGCGACCACGGCTACTGGCTCGATCGCGCCGGCGCGCGCGGTCGTGTGGTGACCGCGGGTCGCGACGTGGTCGGCTACTACTACGTCCACGACGGCACGATCGGCCCGGTGGGCTGGGCGAGCGACGATGCCGGCGAGGCCGTGCTGCGGCTCGCGATCGCCGACGCGGGCGACGGCCGGGAGGTCCAGCTCACGGCTCCGGGCATGAATCACACGGCGATACGGGTCGCGCTCGCGTCCGGTCTGCGTCTCGTCCGCACGTCCCACCTGCTGTGGACCGAGCCGGTCGGTGCGATGGACCGATATCTGCCGTCCGGACCGCTGCTCTTCTGACCCGCCGCTAGGCCAGGCGGCGCGCGCGTCCGCGGGCCGTGCTAGACGGGCGTCCCGGTGAGGAAGAAGAGGACGCGCGCGCTGATCTCGCCCGCGAGCGCGGTGCCGAGACCGACGTACAGCAGGCCTGTCGAAGACTGCGTGTTCATCCGCGCCGTCCACCAGCCGCCGAGCGCGACGCCCAACGTCATGAGCAGTCCGACGCCGATGCGGATGCCGATCGCGACGGTGAGGCCGACCTCCGTGGTCGCGCCGGCGAGGTCGCCGCGCGCGAACGAGACCGCGACGACGCCGATCTGGAGCACGACCGCGGCCACGACGACGAGCGCGGCCGACCGCAGCGGCACGGGGCTCAGCTTCGGCGTCACGAGATACCAGTGACCGAGCAGCATGGCCGCATCCGATCCGCCGAGCGCGAGGGCGCCGAGGGGCAGCGCGAGGAGCGCGAACAGGTCGAACGGCGCCTGCGTCGGACGGGCGATCGCCGCGATCTCGAGCGTCGCGACCCCGACGACGACGGTGAGCGCGCCGGCGACGCCGCGCAGATCCTTCACGGGCACGAACGTGAGGGCGAACTGGATGATAGCGAGCACCAGGAACACGACGAGCGCCTGACCGAAGGAGCCGAGCGGTCCCGGGTCGAGCCCGACGGTCCCTAGGTCGCGCGGGATGATCGTCGGGATGAGGCCGACGGCGGCCGCGGCGCAGACCGCATCGACGCCGGCGGTGAGCTTCAGGAAGCCGCCCGGCGCGAGGCCGCGCCGATCGAGGAGCCAGACCAGGAACGCGCCGCCGCTCGCGAGCTCCACGAGCACGATCGCGAGGACGAGCGGCAGCGTCACGATGGGATTCCCGGCGGCGAGAGGGGCGGCGTTCATGCGAACAGATCCCCGGCGCTCGCCATGGGCGCACCGCGATCGATCGCGAGATGGAAGAACTCGCGGGCGCCTCGCCGCTTCAGCATCTCGTAGAAGCGGTCGCGGTCCTTGAACTGCGTGCGATGGCACTCGAACGCCCGCGCCTTGCGCTCCTGGTACGCGCTGATGTCGATCGTGTGCGTCGGCGTCATCGCGATCATCGGCATCTCGGGGATGAGCGGCGATGCGTTGAAGAAGAGGCGCTTCGCTTGGTGGGCGGCGCCGCGACCCTCGAACTCCGTCGCGATGCCGGCGCGATGGAACCCGCGCACCGCGAAGAACGACGCCGCGCGGTGATCGTCGTGTTCGCTCCCGGCGCCCTCCGGCCCGAAGGTGCAGACGATGTCCGGCTTGACCTCGCGGATGAAGCCGACGACGTCGGCGGTGACCCGATCCACCGGCGAGGCCGCGAGACCGCCGTCCGGCCACTCGAGGAGCCGCGCATGCCGGAAGCCGATCACGCGGACCGCCGCGTGCCATTCGCGGGTCCGCTCGGCGGCGAGCTCCTGCGGCGTCCACGACCCCGGCTCCTTGCCGAACCAGCGGCCGGCGTCGCCGCGCGTGAGCGTGAGCAGGGCCGTCGTGTGGCCGGCGTCGGCGAGCTTCATGGCGGTGCCCGCGACGCCGAACGACTCGTCGTCCGGATGCGCGTAGACGAAGAGGACGGTGCCGATGCGTCCAAGGTACTCGCCCGGCCTTCGCCGTGCTCGGCTGCATGGCGTGTGCGCTGCGCGCCCGCCGCAGTAGCGTGATGCGCGATGTCTCGCTCCGACGGCGGGCGTGCGCCGAGTGACCACGACCGCCGCATCGCGACGATGTTCGATAGGGTCGCGCCGCGCTACGACTTCCTCAATCGTGTGCTCTCCGCGCGGCGCGACGTGGGCTGGCGCCGCCGCGCCGTGGAGCTCGCGCGCCTCGGGCCGGCCGAGGTCGCGCTCGATGTGGGCGTCGGCACCGGCGATCTCGCCTTCGATCTGCTCGCCGCGTCCGACGCGACGGCGCGCGTCGTCGGCATCGATCTCTCGGAGGGCATGCTCGCGGCCGTGAGAGCGCGCGCCGCCGGGAGCGCGGCCGGGCCGCGGTTCGAGGCGCGTGCCGGCGACGCGCAGGCCCTGCCGTTCCCCGACGCGTCGTTCGACCGCGTCACCGCCGGATTCGCCGTGCGCAACTTCGGCGACCTCGACGCCGGCCTGCGCGAGATGCGGCGCGTGCTCCGCCCCGCCGGGCGCGCGGTGATCCTCGAGCTCTCCACGCCGCCCGATCCGCTGGTGCGCGCCCTCTTCCGCTTCTACTTCCACGGCCTCGCGCCGCGGCTCGCGACGCTCCTCGGCGGCGACGCGGAGGCGTACCGCTACCTGCCGCGCTCGGTGGCGCGCTTTCCGGGCGCCGAGGCCTTCGCGCGGCGCCTGGGGACCGCGGGCTTCGGCCACGTCCGCTTCGAGCGGCTCGCGCTCGGTATCGCCGCGATCCACGTCGCCGAGCCCTGACGCCCAGTATTAGAGTCGAGGCGGGGACCGAGCGGGAGGAACGAGCGATGGCGAAGCGCATCAAGGTCGTCGCGAAGGACCCAGCACCGATGCCCGGGCGGCCGTGGACCGCCTTCTACGACGAGGGCGTCCCCGCGACGCTCCAGTACCCGAGCACCACCATGCACGCCCTCCTCGACGACGCCGCGGAGAGCTATCCGGACGCGACCTGCACGATCTTCTTCAACGCCAAGCGCAGCTACCGGTCGATCTCCGACGACGCGTGGCGGCTCGCGAACGGCCTTCGCGCCATGGGCGTGAAGAAGGGCGACCGCGTCGCGATCATGCTTCCGAACACGCCGCAGTTCGTCGTCGCCTTCTACGGGGCGCTGCGCGCCGGGGCGATCGTCGTCCCGTGCAACCCGCTCTACACCGCGCCGGAGCTGCGCCATCAGCTTCAGGACTCCGGCGCCGAGACGATCGTCGTGCTGTCGCGCCTCTACCCGGTGGTCAAGGAGGCGCGCGAGGGTACGTCCGTCGCGCGGGTCCTCGTCACCAACATCAAGGAGGAGATGCCGCCGCTCCTCCGGACGCTCTTCACCATCGCGAAGGAGAAGAAGGACGGCCACCGGCAGCCGTTCCGGGGCGACCCGGGCGCCCGCGCCTTCCGCGACGTCGTGAAGGACGCGCCCACGACGGCCTTCGACGCGGGGACGACCCAGGACGACATCGCGCTGCTCCAGTACACCGGCGGGACGACGGGCGTCTCGAAGGGCGCGATGCTCTCGCACCGCGCGCTCGTGGCGAACACGCTGCAGTGCCGCGCCTGGTTCACGCGCCTCGCGGACGCGACGGGCGTGAGCATGGCCGTGATGCCGTTCTTCCACGTCTACGGCCTGACCGTCGTCATGAGCCTCGCCGTGCAGAGCGCGTCGGCGATGGTCCTCGAGCCGCAGTTCGACCTCGAGCGCGTCCTGAAGGACGTCGCGCGTCACAAGCCGAACACCTTCAGCGGCGCGCCGCGCATCTACAACGCGATCATCAACTCGCCGCTCGCGAAGAAGTACGACCTGCGCTCCATCGAGGCGTGCATCTCGGGTTCGGCGCCGCTGCTGATCGAGACGCATCGGAAGTTCGTCGAGCTCACCGGCGCGAATCTCGTCGAGGGGTACGGCCTCACCGAGGCGGCGCCGGTCACGCACTGCAACCCGCTCTACGGGAAGGGGAAGCAGAAGATCGGGACGATCGGGATCGCGTACCCGGACGTCGAGTGCAAGATCGTCGACAGCGAGACGGGGGAGCGGGAGCTCGGCGTCGGCGAGCCGGGCGAGCTCGTACTGCGCGGCCCGCAGCTCATGGACGGCTACTACAACCGTCCCGACGAGACGAAGGCGACGATCCGCGACGGCTGGCTGCACACCGGCGACATCGCGACCGTCGACGAGGACGGCTACTACTCGATCGTCGACCGCAAGAAGGAGATGATCATCGTCTCCGGCTTCAAGGTGTACCCGCGCGAGGTCGAGGAGGCGCTCGCCACGCACCCCGCGGTCATGGACAGCGCCGCGATCGGGAAGCCGGATCCGATCAAGGGCGAAGAGGTGAAGGCGTTCGTCGTGCTCAAGCCGGGCCACACCGCGACGGCCGAGGAGCTCATGGCGCATGCGCGCACGCAGCTCGCCCCGTTCAAGGTCCCGCGCGAGATCGAGTTCCGCGAGTCGCTGCCCAAGACGCTCATCGGGAAGACGCTGCGCAGGCAGCTCGCGGAGGAGGACCGGAAGAAGCGCGAGAAGGTCGCGACGCCGGCCTAAGCGAACGCGGCCGCGGTCCAGGCGTTGTCGGTGCGCACGTCGCGGTCGGCGCGACCGTGGCGCGCCTCCCACACCACCGGGCGAAGGTCCACGGCCGCATGGTGCCCAGTGGCCGCCGCCTCTCCATCCACCACGCGGGTGAGTCTTCTCCCCCGGCGGGGCGACGGTCTGCCACCGCGGTTACTCTCCGAGCGTGCCCTCCGAGCCAGACGTCGTGGTGATTCCCGCCGGCGACGCGCTCCTGGACGATCCGCCGCGCACGATCCACGTGAATGTCTTCGCGATCGCCCGGCGTCCGGTGACGAACGAGGAGTTCGCCGCGTTCGTCGCGGAGGCAGCGTATCGACCGGCGAGCTGGACGAAGGGCCTCCTGGATCATCCCGCCGAGGGCATCTCCTGGGCCGACGCCGTCGCGTACTGCCGCTGGCTCAGCGTCGCGACCGCTCGCGTCTACCGCCTGCCGGACGAGCGCGAGTGGGAGAAGGCCGCACGCGGAAGCACCGGACGCAGGTGGCCGTGGGGAAGCGAGGACGATCCGCTGCGCGCGAACGTGCGCGAGGCGAACGTCGGCGGCACCTCGGCCGTGGGGACGTTCCCCCTGGGCGCGACGCCCGAGGGCGTGCTCGACCTCATCGGCAACGTCCGCGAATGGACGAACACCTGGGCGGACGGCCGCGTGCTGCGCGGCGGCTCGTATCTGGACCCGCTCGCCGCTTGCGCGCCGTCCAAGCGGTTCCGTGCCGCGGACGACCTCCGCGGCCACGGCTTTCGCGTCGTGCGCAGCATGACCGGAAGGTGATCACGCCGGTCCGCGGTTCACGTCGCGCGTCGCGAACGAGCCTGCTGGGCGCGGATGCTCGTCGCGGAGTGCCGCGCCGCCCTCCGCCGGTGACGTGCCGGTGAGCGCGCGACCGACGGCGATCATCGTCGCGAGCGGCAACGGGGCCGAGGCCCTTCCCGACGGCATGCGCATCCTGAAGCGCGGCGGCAGCGCGCTCGACGCGGTCGAGGCGTGCGCGCGATACGTGGAGGCGGACGTGACCGATACGAGCGTGGGCCGCGGCGGCCTCCCGAACATCGTGGGGCAGGTCGAGCTCGACGCGTCGATCGTCGATGGGACCACGCATCGCGTCGGATCGGTGGCCGCGCTCCGCGGCTTCCTCCATCCGATCAGCGTCGCGCGCGCGGTGATGGAGCGGCTGCCGCACGTGATGCTCGTGGGCGATGGTGCGGCACGCTTCGCCGCCGAGATCGGCGCCGAGCGCGCCGAGAATCTCACGGCGTCCACCCGCAGGCTGTGGGTGGAGCGTCTCGCGAAGGTCCGCGAGACGCCGGCGAGCGTGCGCGCGCGAACGAAGCTCGTCCCACTCGTGACCCGGACCGTCGGCGAGAACCGCGGGACGGTGAACTTCATCGCGCTCGACCGGAAGGGGAACGTCGCGTCCGCCGTGAGCACGAGCGGCTGGGCGTACACGTACCCAGGGCGCGTCGGCGATTCGCCGATCGTCGGCGCCGGCAACTACTGCGATTCGAGCGCCGGCGGCGCGTGCTGCACCGGCTTCGGCGAGCTCGCCATCCGCAACGTCACGGCGAAGACCGCCGTGGACCGCCTCGCGCTCGGGCTCGGGCCGACCGTCGTGGCCCGCCGGGCCATCGCGGACGCGAATCTGCTCGACGACGCGGCGTTCAACATCGTCGTGCTCGCCGCGGACGGGACGCACGCGTCGGCGACGAATCGCGCCGGCCGCCAGTGCGCGTTCATGACCGCGGAGATGACCGAGGCCGCGACGAAGCCGCGCGCCGTGGTGAGGTCGAAGACCTAGACCTACAGCGCCGCGACCGCCGCCTGCAGCGCCGCGGTCGCGTCCTGCGGTGAGGTGCCGGCGGGGAAGTAGAGCGCGTCGCCGAAGACGACCTCCACCTTGCCGCGCCATCCGTTCGAGCGGAACGGCTCCCACTTCCGGTCCCAGTGGTCGAGGATCGAGACGTTGCCGATCTTCAGCTTCATCGGCACCACCGGCGTACCGCCCTCCACCGCGATGAGCCCGGTGCCGGACTTGAACGGCTGCGTCGGCCCGCCGAGCGTGAGCTTCCCCTCGGGATAGATGAGCACCGAGAACTTGCGGTCGAGCCGCGCGCCGAGGAGCTCGAGGCTTCTCCGGATCGCGCCCTCGCGCGCGAGCGGGAACGCGTTCGCGAGGATCGCGGAGAAGAGCCCGTTGAGGCGATTCCCGAACACGTCGTCGGCCGCGGCGGCGACGGCGAGCCGCCAGCGCCAGGAGATCGGGATGCTCGTGAGGATGATGCCGTTGTCCCAGTGCAGGCAGTGGTTCGGCGCGAACATCACCGGCCCGCGCAGGCCCTCGAGCTTCTCCTGTCCGGTGATCCGCACCGAGTAGAAGAGACGCACCAGCGGCCACAGCAGGAGCTGCTGGAGGATGAGCCTGACCGAGCGCACGAATGGGCTGAGCGGCCAGCCGAAGATGCCCGTGTCGGGCCGCGCGTCGCGTGCCGCGGCGACCAACCGCTCGAGCGAGCCGACCGTCGCGTCCGGCGGGAGCGCCGCGTCGTCGATGTACACGCCGAGCTCCTCCTCGATGACGCCGAGCAGATCGACACGACCGAGCGAGTCGAGCCCGATGTCCGCCGAGAGCTGCGCCTCGGGCCACACCCGGTCGGCCGGCACGTTCGCCGTCTGCGCGACCAGACGCTCGATCTCGCTCTGCTCGCGCGCGGCCGCGGACGCCGGCCGCGACGGCGCATCGGCCTGTCCCATCGCGAGCAGGCGATGGATGACCTCGTGCTTCTTCACCTTCTGCGTGGGGGTGGTCGGGAACTGCTCGTCCGGCCAGATCGTCCAGCCGCGGATCTGCTGGCTTCCCGAGAGCTTGCCGTTCGCGTCGCGCACGATCCGCGCGACCGTGTCCCGGTCCCTCGGCTCGACGAAGACCGCGTGGACGTGCAGCGCCTCCACGCTCGCTTCGCTCGCTGAACGGGGGCCCCTGCCTCCAGGCCGCTCGAGCCCCACGACGATCGCGAGCGTCGGCCGCTGCGGCGTCGCGAGCTCCTGCAAGCGTGGATCGGCGGCGAGGACGTTCTCGACGTCCTCCGGGTAGACCTTGAGGCCGTCGGGCAGCGCGATCATGTCCTTCTTCCGGCCGTGCAGCCAGAGGAAGCCATCCTCGTCGAGCTTCCCGAGATCGCCGGTGTGGAACCACTCGCCGTCGAGCGCGGCGCGCGTGGCCTCCTCGTTCTCCCAGTACCCCTTGAAGACGTTCGGCCCGCGCGCCAGGACCTCGCCGTCGTCGGCGACGCGCACCTCCACGCCCGGTACCGGAACGCCGACGGATCCGAAGCGGTTGCGATCGAGCCGATTGAACGTGAGCGCCGGGGAGGTCTCCGACAGCCCGTACCCCTGCAGGACCCGCACGCCGAGGTCGCGCCAGGCCTCGCCCAGCGCCGGATCGAGCGCCGCGCCGCCGGAGACGATGGTGTGGAAGCGGCCGCCGAAATTTCGGTGCACCGAGAAGAAGAGGACGCGCCGCAGCGGCATCGGGAGCCGCTTCGCGACGTGGCGCAGCTTCGCGAAGAGCTCGGCCTTGCCCTCCTGTTGCGCGCGGCGCTCGATGGCGATGAACAGCGAGCGCACCGCGGCGGGCGTGATGAGGATCATCGACACCCGTCTTTCCTTGAAGGTACGCCGGATCACCGCGGGCTGCCGGCTCGTGGGATACACGACCGACGCGCCCGCGACGAGCACGCAGAAGAACCCGGGACCTTGTTCGAAGATGTGCGAGAGCGGGATGAACGACAGCAGTCGCTGCTTCGGACCGATCGGGAAGATCTGGGTCGCCGCGATCGCGTTCGCGAGGAGGTTCCGGTGCGTCAGCATCGTGCCCTTCGGCTCGCCGGTCGTGCCCGAGGTGAACATCACCTCGGCCAGGTCATCCGGCGCGATGTCGGGCTTCGGGAGCGGCTCCTTGCCCCGCGCGAGGTCGGGGAGGAGCTCCATCTCGTGGACGGGGATGCCGAGCGTCCGCGCCCGCGCGAGCGTCTGCGCCGTGACGAGGGCCGCGGTCGCGCGGGTGCGCTCGACGATCTTCGCGACGAACTCGGCGGTCGAGTTGACGTCGAGCGGCACGAGCACGGCGCCGGAGCGCAGCGCCGCCAGGATCGCGATCCCGTACTCCGGTCGGTTGACGCCGAGGAGCAGGACTCGGTCGCCGCGTCGCACGCCGGCGTCCGAGAGCACGCGCGCGACGCGCGGCACGACCGCGGCGAGATCGCGATAGCTCCACGCGCGCGTGCGGAAGCCGGGCTTGATGATGAGCGCGTCCTTCGATCCGAACTTCTCGGCCGACACCTCGAGGATGTCGTTCAGGGTCTCCATCACGACGCCAGCTTCCGCAGCACGTCCCGCGCGCCCTCGCGCAGGGCGGGGTAGTGCGAGAAGAGGATCGTGTCGATCTCGAGCTCCGCGAGACGGGCGATCGACCGGCGCGCGGCGCCCATGTCGTCGGTGAAGAGGTAGTTCGGGAGCGTCACCTGGCCATTCGTCCGCTGGAGGATGTCGCCGACGATGACGATGCGTCGCGACGGCGAGTAGAGGCAGATGCTGCCCGGCGTGTGTCCGGGCGTGTGGAGCACCCGCAGCCCGCCGAGCGCGGGGAGGATGTCGCCATCCTCAACCGGTGCGGCGTCCGCCGGCGCGCGTGTGAGGAACGCGATGATCGCGCCGGGCGCGGGACGGCCGCTCAGCACCTCGCGGAGCCGGATGCGCAGCCGTTCCATGTCCGCACGATGCATGTGGACGCGCGCGCCGCTGGCTTTCGCGATCTCGTGCACCCCGCCGATGTGATCGGGATGGCCATGCGTGCACACGATGCGCGTGATGTCGCGCACGTCGCGACCGATCCGCCGGAGGTACGGCGCGAGCAGGCGGATCGAGCCACGGTGGCCGGCGTCGATGAGCATGAGCTCGTCCTCCACGATGAGGAACGCGTTCGCGCCGATGAGACGGATCGCGTGTACGCCCGGCGCCACTTCCACTGACCTTCCCCCGGTGGGGGAGTCTAGGCGACGAACGTGCGCCAGAGGAGATTCGCGACCGACACGATCACGAGGGCGACGATGGATCGCCGGAACCACACCGCATCGAGCCGGCCGCGGAGGTAGACGCCGGCCGCGAGCGCGAGGAGCGCGGGCACGACCGCGACCAGGCCCACCGCGAGCACATCCGGCGTGTACAGACCCTGCAGCGAATAGCCGACGAACTGCACGAGGCTGTTGAGCTCGAAGATCGCGGCGAGCACGAACACGAAGTCGGCGGGCGGGAGCCGCTGTGCGTGGAAGTACGACCCGACGAGCGGGCTCGCGATGGACGTCGTCCCCTGGAGCACTCCGCCGACGAAGCACACGAAGGGCCCGAGGATCCGCGCGCGCAGCGCCGCCGGATCGTCGCCCAGGAGACGGTCCCCGCGCGCGAGGAAGACCGCGACCATCGCCGCGATGAGGACGGCGAAGGTCCGCTGGTCGAGCTGCGCGAGCAGGAGCGTGCCGATCGCGGTGCCCGCCATCGACGCGACGATGAACGGAACGACCGCGCGCAGCATCCCGCGCTTCCGGAATCCCTGCGTGAGCAGGAGCGAGTTCGCCGCGAAGATCGGGATCGTCACGACCGTGACCGCCATGCGCGCGCCGAAGACGCCCGCCAGGATGGGGGTCGCGATCAGCGGCAGACCCATCCCGGAGATGCCCTTCGCGATCCCGGCGACGGCGAGGCCCGCGACGAGGACCGCTAGCTCGAGCGGACCCAAGACGATCCCGGTACCAGCGCCCGCCAGTCGACCGCGTGGAGACGTTCGCTCGGGATGTAGCCCCGTCCGGTCTTCGCGAGATCGCGACCGTTGACCCGCACGATGTCCGCGGTGTGATCGAAGCCCGACCCGTGCACGAGCGCGGACCCGACGCCGTACACATCCACCGGCACGCCGAGCTCCTCGAAGCGCCGGATCTTCGCCGCGTCGAAGCCGCCCGAGGCGACGATGCGCACGTGCTGGTAGCCCGCGGCGTCGAGCGCCGTGCGCAGGAGCTCGATCAGTCGCGGCGTGACGCCGCGGATCTCGTCCTGCCCCGCGACGCCTTCGCGCTCGCGCAGCTCGTCCAGGACCGCCTTGTCGATGAGCGACTCGCTCGTGTCGACGCGCACGCCCCAGAGGCGCTGGCCGAGGGCGTGCGCCACGCCCAGGGACGTGTTCACGACGTCGTTCTGGAAGTCGACGAGGGCGGTGAGATTCACGTGGCCCTCCGGCGTGCCCTTCGCGGTGAGATGCCCGACCGCGTCGCTCGCGCGGTTGACGTACTCGTCGAACTTGAGCGTCGCGACGGTCGTGTCGCCTCCGTAGACGGCGATGAGCGCGTGCGGGATCGTGCCCAGTCCGAGCGAGCCCCACCATTCACCCTGCTCGTCGGTCGACACGCCGATCGCGCCGCCCACGTACGCGGCGTAGCCCGAGCTCGCCTGCGCCTCGTGCGCCTCGTGCCGCGCGCCGAACATGATCACCGGCTTGCCGCCCGCGGCGGCGACGACGTCGCGGGTGTTCGTGGCGACGCGGGTCCCTTCGGTGAGCGCGCCCAAGTACAGCGTCTCGAGGTGCGCGAACGACGCGTACTCGCCTTCGATCCGCATCACCGGCTCGCGCGGGTCCGCCGTCTCGCCGTCGTACAGGGACTCGACCCGCAGGTCCTGCCAGGCGGGCTCCCAGAGGCCCGCGAGCTCGTGCGAGATGTCGAACACCTCGCGCGCGATCGGCGCGTACGCCTCCCACCCCTCGCGCGCGAGCGCGAGCCAGTGCGCGTACAGGCGGCGCTCGGCCGCGACGTAGCGCGCGAAGAGATCCTCGGCGCGCGCGCGGTCGCGGTATCGGCCCGCGCCGACGTGGAGGAGCGCGAGCGTCTGGTCGGTGCCGACGATCACGGCCTGCGGGTGCTTCTGGAACACCTGCATCGTCACGCGATCGTGGCGCGCGTCGCGCTCGAGGATGAGCTTCGTCCGCGCGAAGTAGATGTCGGACTTGTAGCCGGCGCGGATCTTCTCGATCGGCAGCCGGAAGACCTCGGGATGCAGCCGCTGGGTGACGATCATGCCCTTCGCGCCCCTTAGAACATGCTCATGAGCATGCCGCCGTCCACCTGCAGTGAGACGCCGGTGATGTACGACGCGCGTGGCGACGCGACGAAGACGACCGCAGCGGCGAACTCCTCCGGGCGGCCGTAGCGACCCATCGGAATGACCGTCTCCTCGTAGTGCTTGCGCACGGCGTCGGGTGTCGTGCCCTGGCGCTTCGCGATGTCGGTGTCGAGCTGGATGAGCCGGTCGGTCGCGATGCGCCCGGGCTGCACCGCGTTCACGCGGATGCCCTCCTTGGCGAGGTCCGTCGCGAGCGTCTTCAGCATCCCGTGCACGCCGGCGCGGAGCGCGTTCGACAGGATGAGGTTCAGGTACTGCGAGGGCTGCCGCACCGACGTCGATGTCGAGTAGACGATCGAGCCGCCCTTCTGCGCGCGCATCTGCGGCAGCACGAGGCGCGTCAAGCGGACGGCCGACATCAGCGTGAGCTCGAAGGCCTTCTCCCAGGCCGCGTCGTCGAGATCGTCGAAGCGGCCCGGCGGCGGCCCGCCCGCGTTCACGTACAGGACGTCGATCGCGCCGTATTTCGCGAGCGCCGTCCGCACGAAGGCCTCACAGCCGTCCACCGTGGAGAGGTCCGCGGCGACGGGCAGCACGTCGCCCTTCGTCGCGCTCACGATCTCTTCCGCGGCCTTCGCGACGGCGGCGTCGTCGCGACTGCACATCGCGACCCTGGCGCCCTCGCGCGCGAACTCCTCCGCGACGGCTCGGCCGAGCCCCTTCGATGCCGCGGCGACCAGGGCGACCTTGCCCCGAAGACCGAGGTCCATGACCTGATGCTAGACGGGATACCCGAGGAGCAGCGTCGCGACGACGACGGCGGCGAGCAGGAGCCGGTAGGCGACGAACCAGTTCAGGGAGTGGCCGCGGAGGAACCGGATGAGGAACGCGACCGCGGCCATCCCGGAGACGAACGAGACGATGAAGCCGACGGCCAGCACGTCGGGCGCGGCGAAGAGGGCCTGCGCCTTGCGCGCGTCGAGGAGCGTCTTCACGCCGGCGCCGAGGATGACCGGCGTCGCCAGCAGGAACGAGAAGCGCGTCGCTTCCTCCCGCGTCAGGTCGCGCAGCAAGCCGGCGGAGATCGTGATGCCCGATCGGCTGATGCCGGGCAGGAGCGCGACCGCCTGCGCCGCGCCGATCAGCACCGCGTCCGCGAGCGCGAGCGATCCGAAGCCGCGTGACCGGCGCGCGAGGCGCTCGACCAGCACGAAGATGACGGACCCGACGATGAGCCCGAGCACGATCCACCACGCCGATCGGAGCGTCGTCGAGACGACGCTCTCGAAGAGCACGCCGGCGACCGCGGCGGGGACCGTGCCCACGATGAAGAGGAGCGGCACCTGCCAGCGTTCGCGGATGAGGTCCACGAGCAGGCCGATCCAGGTGCGAGCGAAGTAGAGGAGGACGGCGAGCGCCGTCCCGAGGTGCAGCGCGACGTCGAAGGAGAGGCCGAACCGATCGGGATCCAGTCCCAGCGCCTGCGACACGAGGATGAGATGCGCGGTCGAGCTCACCGGCAGGAACTCGCTGAGGCCCTGAACGAGCCCGAGGATCGCCGCCGCGGCGAGATCGTTCATGCTCTACCGCTCCGCGCTCGGCCGCTCATCGCATGACCCCCTCGGCGGTCGCGAGCGCGTCGTGCGCTTCGCGCTCGCGCGCCGCGATGGCCTCCAGCTGCTTGGCCCAGGCGCGCCGATGGCCCGGGTCGAGGAAGCGCATCGCGACGCCGGCATCGAACGCCCCCACGCCGGCCTTCTCGGCCGCGTCCGCGCTGTAGCCGTACGACTCGGCCGCGCGCAGCAGATCGGCACCCGGCGATCCGGGGAAGAGGGCGCGCGTCCCGCGGAGGAAGCGCGCGGCGGCACGGCGCTTGTCGACGTGGATCGTGCGCATGGCGTGGTCGGCGAACGCCGCGGCGCCCGCGTGCCGGGTGTCGGCCCATCGGGCGTCGTCGCGGACGCCGTCGAGCCAGGTCCGGAGCGCCTTCTCGGTCGCGTCGCGCATGCGCAGCGCTTCGCGCACGCCCTCGTGCGCGAGCTGCGCGCGATCAGGCGCGGGGCCATGGTCGAGGAACGCGACGAGACCGTGCTCGGTGTCGCTGAACGCGCTCCAGTCCACCTTCGTCGGCTTCTCGGTCTTGTCGAAGTATGTGCGCGCGAAGAACGCCGGTCCCTCGTCGTCGTAGCCCACGATGAGCCCGTACTCCGCCGGCCCCGCGATGCCGCGCACGAGCGGCGGCACCTTCGCGTCGACGGCCTCCGCGACGCGATCGAGCACGAGCGAGCGCATCTCGTCGTCGAACGGCGGCCCGACGACGTCCGGCCTCATCCCGGCGGCGTGCGCCCCCCGAGAGAGCGTCGCGTCGTCGAGCGGCGCCGCGGCCAGCGGGTCCCACGTGGCGGCGTCGATCGTGGTCGTGAACGCCGCCGCGGAGACGCCCATGATCCATTCGTACTCCGTGCCCGTCGCGACCGCGAGGCACGCGGGCAGCGTGCAGTCGCGGCCTTCGCCGAACCGGAGCGGGGGAATGTCCTTCAGGATGCGCCGCCGCGCCATGCCGGTCGAAGCGTAATCGACGGGCGCCGAAGCGAGCACGACGACCTAGTCGCCCTTCTCCTCTGATCCGAACGCGTGCTTGAGGATGGTGAGGACCTGCAGGGTCACCCACTTCGACGCGTCGACGCGCGACGGCATGCGATCCGAGTACGGCGCCCGCCCCGCCCACCGTCCGCGCGGGTCCTGGCGCGCGAGGAGCCAGGCGATCGCCGGCTGAGCGCGCGGGTCGTCGATCTCGCCGGCGGCGTCGATGGCGCGGAGCACGAAGAGGACGTCGGCCTGATAGAAGAGCGGGAACGAGAGCTGCCGCCAGAGGTAGCTCGGCTCGGTCGCGGTGGGATAGCGCCCGCGCTCGAGCTTGTACGAGAGCAGGAACTCGACGCCGCGGCGGAGCGTGCGCTCCACCTCGCGCGTCCGTGCGGCCTCGGGAAGCGCCGCGAGGCCCCAGATGAGACGCGCGTAGCCCCACGCGCACGGGTCCTCGCCGTTGATGGCGCAGGCCGCGTCGTATCTCCGCGAATCGCGCACCAGTCGTTGCACGAGCGGCTCGACGCGCGCGTCCGCGCCGTACCCCGCCATCGCGACGTATCGGACGACGTTGCCGACGAAACACGACATGCCGTGATCGTTCTTGAAGATCCAACCCATCCCGCCGCGGTCCGCTTCGCCGAGGTCGTCGAGGACGCGTCGCGCCGCGCTGCGGATGCGCGGATCGCCGGGGTCGGCGCCGTACTCGATGAGCAGCAGGTTCGACCAATGCGTGCCCTGGTACTTCGGCGCGTACATGTTCGGACCCGCCCAGCTCCCGTCGCTGCGCTGGCGCTTGAGGATCGTGGAGATCGGCGGCGAGCTCATCGCCCGCTGCTGCGCCTCGCGCAGCTCGGCGTCGCGCGGGCCGCGGTCCAGCAGCTGCCGGAGCGTGAGCGCGCGCACCGCGGGCTCGGACCTCTCGAGGAGCCACGGCGTCGGGTCCGCATGCAGGAGCCTCCGCCAGGGCATCACGTCCCGCCTACCGAGAGCTCGGCGACGACGAGCGTCGGGCTGCCGATCCCGCCGGGACCGAACACCAGATCCGTCCCGACCCCCGTGATCGACGAGAGAAGGTGCGTGAGATTGCCCGCGATGGTCACGCCCTGAACGGCCTGCACTGGGGTGCCCTTCTCGAGATACGTGCCCGTCGCTCCGAGCGAGAACTCGCCCGAGACCGGATCGATGGTGTGCACGTTGAGGAGGCTGGTGATCGCGAGCGCTCGGTCGAGAGCGTCGACGAGGGCCTTCGGGTCGTCCACACCGGCCTCAACGTAGAAGTTCGACGGTCCGATGCGGCTCGGCGACGCGTACGATCCCCGGCGCGCGTTCCCGTTCGACGTGCCGCCAAGCTTGCGTGCCGTCTTGATGTTGGTCAGATACCCGCGCAGCGTCCCGCGCTCGACGAGCGTGCGCCGCGTGGTCGCGATCCCTTCACCGTCGAACGGCGCGCTGCGCGTGCCACCCGGACGGCGCGCGTCGTCGACGATCGTGACTCGCTCGTTCACCACGCGCCGGCCGATCCTTCCGGCGAAGAGGCTTCGTCCCTTGAGCACGTTGTCCGCGGAGAAGAGCGGCGAGATCGCGCCGAGCAGGCTCATGCTCATCCACGGGTCGAGGATCACGGGCAGCTTCTGCGTGGGGAACGGCTTCGCGCCGAGCTTCTCGATCGCGCGCCGCGCGGCGCGAGTGCCGATCCGCCGCGGGTCGAGGTCGGCGATCCGCCGCGCGGCCTCGCCGTGATATCCGATCTGCCGCTCGCCGTTCTGCGACGCGACCGGGCTCGTGGTCGCGCCGCAGGAGGTCTCCGTGTACGACGCGCGGACGCCGGTCGTCGTCGCGATCACGGTCGTGATCGAGGAGTCGCTGTACGTCGTCTTGCGGAAATGGCTGATGCGCGGATCCGACTCGCGCGCCGCGCGCTCGACCTCGAGCGCGATCGCGCCGCGGTCCGCGAGCGGCCGCTCCTCGAGACCAGGGTGGGCGATGCCGAGATCGACGTCCGCGAGCGGCTCGCTCGCGATCGCGAGGTCCGCGTCGGGCTCGGTGATCTTCGCCATGCGGCGCGCCTGGTCCACGCACGCCTCGATGCCGACGCCGGACAGGTCCGACGAATGCGCGAAGCCCATGCGCGCGCCGTCGAGCACGCGCACGCCGAGGCCGCGCTCGCCCCGCGCGATCGCGCTCTCGATCGCGCCGTCCTTCGTCTCGACGGTCCCGGACAGCGCGTCGCGAAGGAAGACCTCCGCGGTGCGCACGCCACCGTCGCGCAGCGCCGCGAGCGCGCGGTCGACGACCTCGTCGTTCGCGAGCCGCGGTGTCACCTGCTCAACCTCTCGTTGTCACTCGAGGGTCGGACTCGCTCGTCGCGAGTGAATCGCTCCTCGCTCGTCTTCATTCGAGCTTTCCGCCCACGACGACGGACGGGATGCGCAGCGTCGGCTGCGCGTCCGCGACCGGTGCGCTCTGGCCATCCTTGCCGCAGGTCCCGGTCGAGTACCCGAGGTCCCAGCCGACCATGTCGATCTCGCTCATGAGCTTCGGTCCCTGGCCGACGAGCGTCGCGCCGCGGAGCGGCTCCGCGATCTTGCCGTCGCGGATGCGGTAGCACTCGCTGATCTCGAAGGCGAAGTTTCCCGACACGACGTCGACCTGGCCGCCGCCCATCTTCTTCACGAAGATGCCGTCCTTCACCGATCGGACGATCTCGTCCGGGTCGCTCCCTCCGCGCTCGATCATCGTGTTGGTCATGCGGCAGATCGGCAGGTAGCGGAAGGACTCGCGGCGCGCGTTGCCGCTTCGCGCGATGCCGAGCTTCTCCGCGTGCGTGCGGTCCGAGAGGTAGGTCTTGAGCACGCCCCGCTCGATGAGCACGGTGCGCCGCGTCGGCGTGCCCTCGTCGTCCATCGCGGCCGTGCCGCGCCGGCCGGGGTCGCGTCCGTCGTCGACGACGGTGATGAGCTCGCTCGCGACCTTCTCACCGATGCGACCCGAGTACACCGACAGTCCCTTCAGGTTGAGGTCCGCCTCGAGGCCGTGGCCGACCGACTCGTGGATGAGCGTCCCGCCGGCCGCGCTCGACAGCACCACCATGTACCTGCCCGCGGGCGCGGGCCGCGCGCCGACGTTGAGCACCGCGCGGCGCGCGGCCGTCGTCGCGGTCTCCGTGACGATGTCGTCGCCGAGCATCTCGAAGCCGCGCGTGCCGCGCACGGCCTCGAACGACGACTCGAGGACGTCGCCCTGCTTCGCGACCACGCTGAGCGCGAGGTTCAGACGCACGCGCGTGTCCGTCCGATAGATCCCCTCGCTGTTCGCGACGATGACGTCCTGGACGCTCTCCGCGTACGAGGCGGTGACCTGCACGACGCGCGGGTCGACGGCGCGCGCGACCCGGTCGGCTAGGCGCAGGAGTGCCACCTTGCGCTGCGCCGGCACGCTGCGGGGGTCGATCGCGACCGAATGTGGTCGCGTGAGCTCGTCCGGGGTCAGCCGGACCGCTTCGCGCAGGTCGCCGCCGCCGCTGACGCTGGCCGCCGCGCGGCCGGCGAGCGCCAGCACGTCGTCCGCGTCGGTGACGTTGCCGTTCGCGTAGATCGTCCGCCCGCCGGCGGTGACGCGCACGCCCGCACCCTGGTCGACACCGCCGATCGCGTCTTCGATGCGTCCGTCGTCGAGCGTGAGCTGCAGGGTCTCGTGTCGCTCCCAGAACAGCTCCGCCACGTCGCCGCCGCGTGAGAGTGCCGTGCGCAGCGCGCGTTCCGCCTCACGCGCGGAAACGGCATGCGGGCGCGTCATGGTCAGCGTGCTGCCGATGCCCTCTCCCCTTACCGCCCGTCAGCAGCCGCCGCAGGCGGTCCGCTCGCGAGGTGGCGGGGAGATGGTACGACGGCTATTCGCCGATGACGGTAACGGTGGCGTGACGTTCGCGAGGTCCGTCGTAGTCCGCGAGATAGATGCCCTGCCACGTGCCGAGCACGAGCTCGCCGTCACGCACCGCGAGCGTCACATCGTTGCCGGTGAGCACGGCTTTGATGTGCGCGTCCGCGTTCCCCTCGGCGTGGCGGAACTCTTCCTCGCGCGGCACGAGCCTCGCAAGATGCGAGAGCAGATCGCGCTGGACGTCGGGGTCGGCGTTCTCGTTCACGAACACGCCCGCGGTCGTGTGGAGCGTCGCGACGACGCAGAGACCCTCGCGCACCTTCGACCGCGTGACCGCCGCGCGCACCCGCGCGGTGATGTCGGCCGTCGCGACCTTCTTCTCGCTCGAGACGGTCAACCGCTCGTGGTACACGGTCATGCCTGGACCCTCGCTCGCAGGATGCGTGCGAGCACGGCGGGAGCGATGTTGCCGCCGCTCGCGATGAGCACGGTCTTGCGTCCGCGGACGTCCACCTTGCCTTCGCGGACGGCCGCGAGCGGGGCCGCGCCGGAGGGTTCGATGAGCAGCGAGAGCCGTTCGAGGAGCTCGTAGGTCGCGGCCTCGAGCGCGGCCTCGCTCACGGTGACGTACTCGTCGATGTAACGGCGCCCGAGGGCGATGCTCATCGGCATGGTCGTGCGCGCCACGAGCTTGTCGGCGATGCTCGCGGGCTTCTCGAGCACGACCGGGGTCCCCGCGCGCACGGAGCGCCCGACCTCGTCCGATCCCGCCGGCTCGACGCCGATCACACGCACGCGCGGCCGCTCGCTCTTCACCGCGAGCGCGATCCCCGCGGAGAGCCCGCCGCCGCCGACCGCCACGACGACCTGGTCGAGGTCCGGGAGCTCCTCCAGCAGCTCGAGCCCGATCGTGCCCTGGCCCGCGACGATGAGCCGGTCCGCGTACGGATGGATGAAGGTGCGGCCCTGGTCGCGCTCGATGCGGTGCGCGAGGACCTCCGCGTCGTCGAAGACGTCGCCTTCGAGGAGGACCTCCGCGCCGTACGCGCGGCACACGCCCACGATCGTCGGCGAGACGCCGCGCGGCATGACGACGATCGCCGACGTTCCCAGCGTATGCGCGGCGAAGGCCACGCCCTGCGCGTGACTGCCCGCCGACGCCGCCACCACGCCACGCCGGCGCGCCTCGGCGTCGAGCGACGCGGTCTTCACGAGCGCGCCGCGCGCCTTGAACGCGCGTGTGGGCTTGAACGATTCGAGCTTCAGGTACACGTCGCCTCCGAGCTCGGATGAGAGCAGCGGCGACCGCTCGAGCGGCGCCCGCGGCAGATAGCGATCGACGATCGCGCGCGCGGCGCGGACATCGTCGATCGCCGGCAGCTCGAGCACGGTCCGACGATACTTCCTGTCGCGCTCGCTTCGGCCCGCCTGCGGCGGCCTGCAGCTCGTCGCCTCGCTTCGCTCGCCTCAGGACTCCCTCCTGGCGGCGGAGCCGCTCGTCGGTCGGCTCTTAGTCTTCTGACATGCGCACGTGGGGCGAGGCGCGTGCAACCGCGTTCGCCCGCCTTCGCGGCGGTGCGGATCCGTCGACCGCGGCGCTCGACGCGGACGTGCTCCTCGCGTTCGCGCTGAGCGTGACGAAGGAGGAGCTGCTCGCGCACCCGGAGCGATCGCTCGCGCCGGAGGACGACGCGCGCTTCAGCGCCCTCGTCGAGCGGCGGTACGCCGGCGAGCCCGTCGCGTATCTCCGCGGCTACAAGGAGTTCTACGGGCAGCGCTTCCGCGTCGATGCCCGCGTGCTCATCCCGCGTCCCGAGACGGAGACGCTCGTGGATGAAGCCCGCCGGTTCATCGCGGGCCGCGCGCTCACGGTCGTCGACGTGGGCACCGGATCGGGTGCGATCGCCTGCGCCCTCGCCGTCCACGAGTACCGGGTCCGGGTCATCGGTACCGAGGCCTCACGCGACGCGCTCGCCGTAGCGGAGGCGAACGCGCTGTCGCTCGGCGTCGCGGACCGCGTCGAGCTCCGCGTCGGGGATCTGCTCGCGCCGGTCACCGAGCGGGTCGAGGTCGTCTGCGCGAACCTGCCGTACCTGCGGGACGACGAGCTCGCGCGCCTCGAGGGTGAGCGGACATCGCTCGCGTTCGAGCCGCGCGGCGCCGTCGGCGCCGGCGCCGACGGTCTCGATCTCATCCGGCGCTGCGTCGCGGATCTGCCGCGCGTGCTCGCGCCCGGTGGAGCGGCTTTCTTCGAATGCGATCCGCCGCAGGCCGGCGCGATCTCGGCGCTGCTGCGTGAGCGCGGCCTTCGGCCGCGCGTGGTGCGCGATCTCTCGGGCGCGGACCGCGTGGTGGTGGGCGAGGCTGGCTCAGGAACGCGATGACGCCGGCGGCCTCGACGTGCGCGGTCCACGCGAGCAGCACGAGCGCGCCGCACCTGAAGGCGAGCTCGCTCGTCCGCATCCGGATGCCGGCGATGCGGCGCGCGCGGGAGAGCTTCGGGTCATACCGGCGCCGCGGGCGCCACATGTGGATGCGCGCGAGCGGGGCGGCGACGAGGGCTGCGAGAGCGTCTCACGAACGAATCGCTGCCGAGCGCTATGCCGTAGCCGAGCGCCAACCACCACGGCGCGACGTAGCCGAGCGAGACGCGACACGGCACCGAGCGTTCGGCGCTCGGCGGGCGACCTAGAATCGGCTCATGAAGACACGCCTCCTCCAGGCGGACGCGCCTGGGGCGGTGGAGGAGGCGGCGGCCACGCTGGCGCGCGGCGAGCTCGTCGCCTTTCCGACCGACACGGTCTACGGGCTGGCCGCCGGCCACGACCACGTGCGCAAGCTGTACGTGGCCAAGGACCGGCCGAAGGACAAGCGTATCCCGGTGCTCCTCTCGGACGCGGCCAATCTCGAAGCCAGCGCGCTCGTGACGCCCGCCGCGCGCGCGCTCGCGGCGGCGTTCTGGCCGGGCCCGCTCACGCTGGTGCTCGTCGTGCCGCGTCGTGGGACGCTCGCCTTCCGCGTGCCCGATCACGCCGTCGCGCGCCGGCTCATCGCCGCGAGCGGCGGCGGCCTTCCCGTCACGAGCGCCAACCGCTCCGGCCAGCAAGAGGCGCGCACGGCGCGAGAGGTCATGGACCAGCTCGACGGCCGCATCGCGCTCGTCCTCGACGGCGGCAGGACGACCGGCGGCGTCGCTTCGACGGTCGTCGATTGCACCACCGACCAGATCACGATCCTGCGGCAGGGCGCGATCGACGCGGCCGATATCGAGCGCGCGCTTCGTCAGGCGAAGGTCGCATGAAGGTCGGGCTCGCGGCGGATCACGCGGGCCAGGCCCTGAAGGCGTCGCTCGAAGAGCACCTCCGCGCCACCGGGCACGACGTGAAGGTGTACGGACCGCCGCCGGATCCCGACGACGACTATCCCGTCATCGCGCGCGTCCTCGCCGAGGCGCTCGTGCGCGGCGAGTTCGATCGGGCGATCTTCTGCTGCGGATCGGGGATCGGACCCGCGGTCGCGGCGAACAAGATCCCCGGCGTGCGCGCGACCGTCGCGGAGAGCGAATGGTCGGCGCGCGACGGCGTCTCGCACGTCGACGTGAACTTCCTCACACTGGGTGAGCGCGTGATCGGCGACGAGCTCGCGAAGGCGATCGTCGACGCGTACCTCGACGCGAGAGTGCTCGGCGGCCGGCACGAACGGCGGCGCAGGCAGATCGACGAGATTGAGCAGGCAAGGGGTGTGAAGTGACAGAGCTCGAGCGCACCGATCCCGAGATCTATCAGGCGATCGAGAACGAGAAGCGCCGCCAGGTCGAGAAGGTCGAGCTCATCGCGAGCGAGAACTACACGAGCGCCGCCGTCATGGAGGCCGTCGGCAGCGTGCTCACGAACAAGTACGCCGAGGGATACCCGGGCCACCGTTATTACGGCGGATGCGAATGGGTCGACGTCGCCGAGTCGCTCGCGATCGAGCGCGCGAAGGCGCTGTTCGGCGCGCAGCACGCCAACGTCCAGCCGCACGCCGGCGCGCAGGCGAACATGGCCGCGTACGCGGCGGTCCTGAAGCCCGGGGACACGGTGCTCGGGCTCGCGCTCGACCAGGGCGGTCATCTCACGCACGGATCGCCGGTGAACTTCTCCGCGCAGCTCTACCACTTCGTCCCATACGGGGTCCGCAAGGACGACGAGCGCATCGATTACGACGCGCTCGAGACGCTCGCCAGGGAGCATCGGCCGAAGCTCATCGTCGCGGGCGCCACGGCGTACCCGCGCTTCTTCGATTTCCCGCGCTTGCGGAGGATCGCGGACGAGGTGGGCGCGCTCCTCATGGTCGACATGGCACACTTCGCCGGCCTCGTCGCGGCGGGCGAGCACCCGTCGCCCGTGCCCCACGCGCAGCTCGTCACCACGACGACGCACAAGACCTTGCGCGGTCCGCGTGGCGGGATGATCCTCTGCGACGAGTCGCTCGCGAAGGCCGTCGACAAGGCGGTGTTCCCGTACGCGCAGGGCGGTCCGCTCATGCACGTCATCGCCGGCAAGGCGGTGATGCTGAAGGAGGCGGCGACGCCCGAGTTCAAGCGCTACGCGGCGCAGATCCGCGTCAACGCGCGCACGCTCGCCGAGTCGCTCGCGAAGGCGGGCCTGCGCATCGTGTCGGGCGGCACCGACAACCACCTCATGCTGGTCGACGTCCGTCCGCTGAACATCACCGGCAAGCAGGCCGAGAAAGCGCTCGACGCGGTCGGCATCACCGTGAACAAGAACACCATCCCCTACGACCCGCAGAAGCCGGGCATCGCGTCGGGTATCCGCGTGGGCACGCCCGCCGTGACGACACGCGGCATGCGCGAGGCGGAGATGGAGCGGCTCGGCGCGCTCATCGCGCGCGCCCTCCGGGCGATCGGCGACGAGACGGTCGCGAAGGACGTCGCATCCGAGGTGCTCGACCTCACGCGGCGCTTCCCGGTACCGGGCATCACCGCGGCCGCCGCCACACGCTGAATACGCCGCAGCTCCACGTCTCGACGCACCCGCTCCTGCGGGAGAAGGTCACGCGCCTGCGCGACGAGCGCACCGAGCCACGGCAGTTCCGCGCCCTCGTCGCCGAGATCGCGACGCTCCTTCTCTATGAGGCGACGGCCGACCTCCCGATGGAGGAGACGCAGGTGAAAACGCCGCTCGCGATGGCGAAGGGCGTGAAGCTCGCGGAGCCGGTGGGCCTCATTCCCGTACTGCGGGCGGGCATCGGCATGGTCGAGGCGGCGCTCGAGCTCATGCCCGACGCGCAGGTCTGGCACATCGGTCTCTTCCGCGACGAGCGCACCCTGCGGCCGATCGAGTACTACAACAAGCTTCCCTCCGAGGCGACTGTCGCGGTCTGCCTCGTGCTCGACCCGATGCTCGCGACCGGCGGCTCCGCCGTCGCGACGATCGACATCCTGAAGCGCTGGGGCGCGAAGCGGGTGAAGTACGTCGGCATCATCGCCGCACCGGAGGGTGTGACCGCGCTCTCCGGCGCGCATTCCGACGTCCCGATCCACGTCGCCGCGCTGGACGAGCGCCTCAACGAGAAGGGGTACATCGTCCCCGGTCTCGGCGACGCCGGGGATCGTCAGTTCGGGACGGGGTAGTCGAGAGGCCGCCTCAGCGCGATCTCGTCCCTCGAGGTCACCCCTGTACGACGGGGTGGATCTCGTCGGCGACGAGGCCGTGGGCTTCCTTGTGGACGCGGGTCGCGGCCTCCGCGTCCGGCGCGTCGACGAGGCAGAAGATCCTGCCCTCCTTCTCGTCGAACCAGTAGCTGATGTACTTCACGCCGTATCTGTCCTGCGTGCGCAGGTCGGCCATGTGCGCGTCCGCCACGTCCTTGGCCTTCGCCCCCTCCGGCGCCTTGTGGTGGACATCCATGAACAGCGGCATCGATCGCTCCTTTCGCCGGACCGTTCCGGTCCCTGGAGCGCTTTCTACGGGGCGACCGTGTGGAGCGGCGTGTGGGCCAGATCGAAAGGGAGGAGCCGAGCGGCGAGGTCGGGCATGGGCGCGGTGCGTGTCAGATGGAGCCCGCGCTCGACGTGCGCCCGATCGGTCCCTCGCTCGCATTCGACGAGATCCGCGAGGACGAGCGCCTCGCACCACCGGCGGCAGCCGGGCCGCTTGCCGGTGATCGTGAGCGCCTGGCGCAGCGTCGTCGCGCCGCGCTCCGGTCGCCCGTCGCGGAGGTCGATCTGCGCGAGGCCGCGGAGGGCGAGCACCGTCCAGTCGACGTCGCCGGTCTCGCTCGCGATGGTGAGCGCGCTCGCGAAGCGTTCCGCGGCGCCGGGAAGGTCGCCCCGAGCGAGGCGCACCTCGCCGAGCTGGATGATCGCGAGCGGCCCCCAGACGATGCCGTCGCCGGTCATCCGCGCGGCGCAGCGCTCGGCGACGTCGGCCGCGTCCTCGAGGCGGTCGGCGCGGACCAGCATGCGCGCGAGATAGGCGAGCGCGGCGCTCCGCCGCTCCGGGTGCTCGGCCGCGGCGCGCAGGTCTGCCTCCGCCGACGCGTAGTCGCAGCGCTCGGACTCGCTCGTCCCGAGGAGACGGCGCGCCGTCGCTACGCGAAGGTCGTCCCGCAGCTCCTCGGCGAGCGCCAGCGCGCGACGCAGCGAGGCCTCCGCGGTACCGAAGCGCGCCTCGATCGCGGCGAGCCGGCCGCGCTCGGTCTCGACGTCGCACACAAGACGCCGATCCCCGATGTCGCTCGCGAGCATGAACGCGCGCTGGAGGAGCGGGTCCCACTCGGCGCGTCCGCCGCCGAGCTGGCACGTCCGGATGTTGAGGAACGACACGATCCCGCGGACCTCGAGCGCCCCGTCGCCGGTGGCCGCCGCCGCGTTGATCGCGCGCGTCGTCATGTCGCGCGCGTCGTCCCACGCGCCCGCGGCCGCGCGCGCGGCCGCCGTGTCGAGCAGCACGCGCGCCTCGATGTCCAGTCGCAGCAGCGGCCGCGCGATCCCCGCATCCGGCCGTTCGAGCGCGCGCCGCAGCCGCGGCGGCGCCGGCGCGTCCAGCTCGTGCCGGTACCGCCGCTCGATCGCGGTCATGTACTCCGTCGCGCGCGTGACGTCGCCGCGCGCGAGGTGGCATTCGACGACGAGCTCGTGGAGCGCGTCGTCGAACGGCTCCGCCGCGAGCGCGCGCTCGGCGAGCTCCAGGGCGCGCAGCGGGTCGGTGCGAACGAGCGAGGCCGCGCCGCTCCGAATGGCGTCGAGCCGGGCCGTCCCGACGCGCGCTCGCTGGACCGAAAGCCAGCTTCCGAACTCCGTCGCGTCGAACGTGTCGAAGCCCTCGAGCAGATCGCCGCGCGCGAGATCCTCGATCCGCTCGCCGTCCCAGCCGCCGTCGAGGGCGTCGCGCGCATCGACGCTGAACGCGCCGCTCACCGCGAGCGCGCCCTGGCGTTCGACGACTGCGGCATCCGGCGCGAGCGCCTTCCGCACCTGACTGAGCGTCCAGCGCATCGCCGCCAGTGGATCGTCCGCGTCGGACCAGAGACGATCCACGATCTCGCGCCGGATCGGCGGCCGTGCCGCGAGCAGCAGGTACGCGAGCAGCGCCCAGGTCTTGCGGCCCTCGAGCCTGACCGCGACCCCGTCCCGATCGAGCTCGGGTCGTCCCAGGAGCCGGATGCGGAGGCTCATCTCCGCAGTGTAGGAAGCGAGCACCAACGGAACGGTCCGTGCGCGGGCAGCGGTATCGTGCGGAGGTGCCCATGACGACCATCCTCTACGTCGGCTCGGCGCTGCTCGCGTTCGCCCTCGCCGCCGCGATCACGCCCCTCGTGGGGCGTCTCGCCGAGCGCTTCGGGATGCTCGACATGCCGGGTGGCCGGCGCCAACATCCGAGGCCGATCGCCCGGCCCGGCGGCCTCGCGATCGCGCTCGCGTTCGGCCTCACGGTCCTTACGTTCTGGCTCGTCGACCGCTACGCGGGCCGTCCCTTCCTCATCCCCGAGGAGGTCCGCTCATCGCGCTTCACGCTGACCGCGCTCGCAGCGGTCCTGGGCATGGCGCTCGGATTCATCGACGACGCGTTCGAGCTGCGCGCCCGGTGGCAGTTCCTCGGACAGGCGATCATTGCCGCGATCATCATCGTGGCCGGGATCCGCATTGACTTCATCGAGGATCCCTTCGGCTCGGGGCTCGTGCAGCTGGCCACGCCGGTGGCGATCGCGTTCACGTTCTTCTGGATCGTCGGCATGAACAACGCGCTCAACTTCATCGACGGTCTCGACGGTCTGGCGGCGGGCGTCGCCGCCATCGCCGCGGCCACCCTCGGGGCGATCGCCCTGCTGCCGCAGGTGTCGGAGCCGTTCGTCGCGTGGATGTCGTTCTCGCTCGCCGCCGCCACGGCCGGCTTCCTGCTCTTCAACTTCCATCCGGCAAGGCTCTTCATGGGATCGACCGGCGTGGTGTTCGTCGGCACGATGCTCGCGGTGCTCTCGATCTTCGGCACGGCCAAGGTCGCGGCGGCGCTCCTCGTGCTCGGCGTCCCGATCATCGACACCTTCTATGTCCTCGTGCGCCGCGTGCTGCAGGGGCAGCCGCCCTTCGCTCCCGATCGCGGGCACTTCCACCATCGGCTGCTCGATGTGGGGATGACGCAGCCGCAGGCGGTGCTCCTCATCTACGCCGTGACGCTCGGCTTCGGCGCCCTCGCGTTCCTCACGAGCGGACGCACGCAGGCGTTGTCCTTCGTCGGCGCCGTCGTGCTGTTCGGGATCGCGGTCGTGGTGCTCGCCCAGCGTGCATCGAAGGCGAAGGAGCGCGACCCCGCGCGCTATGCCGAGGAAGCCGACCACCTCTAGGCCGCGCGTGCTCGTGGGCACGTGCTCGTGGACGGATCCCACGCTCCTCGAGTCCGGCTGGTATCCGCCCGACGTCGCGAAGAAGCCCGATGAGCGCCTCCGCTACTACGCGGAGCGGTTCCCGCTCGTCGAGAACGACGCGTCGTACTACGCGATCCCCGACCCTAAGCAGGCGAAGCGCTGGGCCGAGCGCACGCCCGATGGGTTCACGATGAACTTCAAGGCCTTCGGCGCGATCACTACGCATCCGATCGATCCGAAGCGCCTGCCGAAGGACCTGCGCGACGCGTTGCCGAAGGACGCGGCGGCGAAAGGTCGTGTCTATCCGAAGGACCTGCCGAAGGACGTGTTTGACGAGATCCATGCGCGCTTCTGGGTCGGCCTCGAGCCGCTGCGCAAGGCCGGGAAGCTCGGCGCGATCCTGCTCCAGTACCCGGACTGGTTCCCGATCGGCTCGAAGAACAAGAGCGAGATCCTCCGCGCGCGCGAGCTCCTCCCCGACGACACCCTCGCCGTCGAGTTCCGCAACCGCACCTGGATGGAGGAGCGCAACCAGGCCGAGACGCTCGCATTCCTGCGGGACAACGGTCTCGCGTACGTGTCGGTCGACGAGCCACAGGGATTCCCGTCGTCGATCCCGCCGGTCGCCGAGGCGACCGCGCCGCTCGCCATCGTGCGCTTCCACGGCCGCAACGCCGAGAGCTGGAAGAAGCCCGGCCTCACCGCCGCGGAGCGGTTCGACTACTCGTACACGCTTCCCGAGCTGGAGGAGTGGCTTCCCAAGATCGGGAAGCTCGAAGAGGAGGCCGAGGAGGTGCACCTGCTCATGAACAACTGCTACGGGGACAAGGCCGTTCGCAACGCCGCCGATCTCGCGGCGTTGCTCGCGAAGAAGACATGAGGCTCGCGCCGGCCCTCCTCGTCGCGCTCGCGCTCGCCGTCGTCGCCTGCTCCGCGGATCCACCGCCCGGATACCGCGCGGCGTCGGCGGAGGAGCGGGACGCGCTGCTGCGTGTGGTGCGCGAGTACTACGACGTGTTCGATCGCGGGCAGGTCACGGGCGATATCTCGCCGCTCTACGCGCTCCATCCACGGCTCGCCGAGGGCGAGGATCGCCGTCGCGGCGTCAACACCGAGTCATGGACGGTCGAGCGCGCTCGCACCCTCGGCGCCCGCGAGGTCGTCGTCGACGTCGATTCGTACGAGCCAGCCCGTGCGTACGTGAAGGGCGACAGCGCCGTCGTCTACGTGCACGGCCTGTTCACCTGGACCTATCCGAACGGATCGCAGACCAAGGGCGAGTTGCCCGTCCGCTTCGATCTCGACCAGCAGGGCGGCCGCTGGACGATCGTTCGCACCGACGAGCGCGTCCTGGGTGAGACGCCCGAGCCGACACCGCGCTAGGCTCGTCCTCCGTGCCACGGCCGCTTTCCGACTTCCATCCGCACGAGCGCATCGCGATCGTGCCGCACACCACGCGTCGATTCGCGTGCCGGTCCACCATCGCGCTCTCGCCCGACGGGGCGACGCTCGCGGTCGCGAGCGACCGCGGCGCGGGCACCTACGAGGCCTGGACGCTGCCCGCGACGGGCGGCACGCCGCGGCGCGCGATGGCGATCGAGGACCACGCGGTGCGCAGTCTGTGCTGGAGCGCGAACGGCGAGCTGCTCGTCGCCGCCGACAAAGGCGGGACCGAGCGTCACCAGCTGTACGTCCGCCATCCCGATGGTCCGAGCGCGCCGCTCTCGGTGGACCCCGCCGGAGCGGTGCAGCGGCTGCTCTCGTGGAACGCGACCTCGCCGGACGGTAGGCGGGTCGCGTTCTCCAGCAACGCGCGAGCGTCGACGGATATGGACATCGTCGTCGCGGATCTCGCGACGGGCACGGAGCGCACGCTCGTCGCGGCCCCGGCATGGCACGTCGTCGGCGGGTGGTCCCCGGACGGGACGCGGCTCCTCGTCATGCGCGTCCTCGACAACACCACCCAGGACCTGCTCGTCGTCGATCCGGCGACCGGCCCGGCGCGCGAGATCACGACGCCTGCGGAGGACGTCTCGCACGTGCCCGCGGGGTGGCTCGCGGACGGCCGCGTCGTCGAGATCACCGACATCGACGACGAGCATCTCTGGCTCGCCGCGCTCGATCCCGCGACCGGCGCGCGCGAATCGATCGACCGCGGTGCGTGGGACGTGGAGCTCGCGTCGTCGTCGGCGGACGGGCGCGTGCAGGCCTGGTGCGTGAACGAGGACGGCTATTCGAAGCTGCGCTGGCGCGTCGAGGGCGGACCGGTCCGCGAGCGCGATCTCGCCGGCGTGTGCGAGAACGTGGTCCTCACGCCCGACGGGTCGCGCGCCGCGTACCTGCGCACCTCCGCCACCGAGCCGTGGCAGGTGTGGACGCTCGACACGAGGAGCGGCGACGCGCACCTCGCGCTCACCACGACGTACGCGATCCCGGCGGGCGAGCTCGTCGAGCCGGAGCTCATGCGCATCCCCGGGCCGGAGGGCGACATCCCGTGCTTCGTCTACCGGCCCCGGCACGCGCGCGCGCCGTATCCCGCGGTGCTGTATCCGCACGGCGGACCCGAGGGCCAGTCACGTCCGGCGTTCTCCCCGCATCTCATGCACCTCGCCGCGCTCGTCGATCGGGGTATCGCGCTCGTCGTCCCCAACATCCACGGCTCGACCGGCTACGGCCGCGTGTGGCAGGCCGCGATCCACAGGGACTGGGGCGGCATCGATCTGCGCGATCTCCGCGCGGTGACGGCGTGGATGCGCGAGCAGAAGGACTTCGACCGGAAGCGCCTCGCCGTGTACGGTGGCTCCTATGGCGGCTTCGCGACCCTGCTGTGCGTGACCCAGCTTCCGGACGTCTGGCGCTGCGCGGTGGACGTCTTCGGCGTCGCCAACCTCGTCACCATGCTCGAGAACGCGCAGCCGAACTGGCGCCGCTTCCTCGCGCGCTGGATCGGCGAGCTCCCCGCGGACCGCGCGAAGCTCGCCCTGCGTTCGCCGATCACGCACATCGAGAACGTGCGGTGTCCGATGTTGATCCTGCAGGGCTCGAACGATCCGCGCGTGCCACAGGAGGAATCCGATCAGGTCGTCGCGAGGCTGCGCTCGCTCGGGCGTCGTGTCGACTACGTCGTCTATCCCGACGAGGGGCACGGATTCACGAAGAAGAAGAACGCCGACGACGCGTACGGGCGCATCGTCGAGTTCCTGACGAGGGAGCTCGCCGGCTAGCGACCACGCGAGCGATCCCGCCTCCCGGCGCTCCCGCGCGCGCGATCCACGCGGTCCGCTAGGGCGTCCGACGCCGGGAGGGATCTCGCTCACGATCCGAACACGGTGTCCGCGGGACGAAGGTCAAGACCGAAAGCGGAGGAGCGCGGCGGGCGTCGCGCCGATCAGCGCAGCGTGCTGCCGAGCCTGATCCCGTTCGCCCAGTAGGTCCCGGTCACGCCGGTGGGGAGGATGTCGTACGTCGCCCCGCCGGCGTACCGCTCGCGCGTGACCGACGCGACGCGTGTGCCATCGAGCTCGTCGCCGTCCCGCAGATCGCCGACCTGCCGCCCATCCGCGGTCGGGTGGCCCGGCGACACGAACACCACGCGGCCGTCGTCGAGCGCGAGCCGAACGACCTCGTGCGTGGGGGGCGCCGGCGTGCCGCCGACCGCGACGAGCGGCGCCGCGACACGTGCCCCGTCGGCGGCGGCCGTCCACACGACGTCACCCAGGCGCAGCTCCTCGACCGCGACGTCGCCGCCGGGCGTCGCGATGCGGGTGCCGGCCGCGAGACAGAGGGGACAGTTCAGCGGGCCCGCGTCGGCGCGTTTGGTGATGTCGACCTTGCCGTACGCGTCGACCGAACCCTGGATCTGCTTGCCGTTCTGCTTTGGCTCCGGCGACGCGTTCGACGAGCCCGTCGACCGGTAGGTGAACGACCACGCCGTGGGCGCGGCCGGCCCGCCCGTCGCGAGTGGCTCCAAGCGCAGCGCGTTCAGGGCCTTCCATTCGCGATAGACGGCGAGGGTGTCCGTGCCGACCCTGGCGGCGATCGCCGTATAGGTCGCGGCGTCGGCTTGGACGTCCGCGATGCGCTGCTGCGCGAGCGCCCGCTCGTCCGCGCGGGCGATCGGATAGAAGTCGGGATCGCAGAAGCTGACGCGTCCACCGGCGTCCATGACGCGGTACTTGAGCTCGGCGACGGTGAGGGGCTTCGCCGCCGGCGTCGGGCTCGCGCCCACGCCGGCCGCACAGGCGCTGGCGAGCAGCGCCACGAGGAGAGCCGGTCCGGCGCGCATACCCGTTGAACGCCAGTCTGCGTGCCTTGGTTCCGGCGTGCGAGCTGGCGTCATGCGTCGACCTGACCTCGCCTATCCTGCGGGCCGTGCCTGCGCGCCTGCTCGTCAAGGAGGAGACCGGCGTCGCGGAGCGCGCTCCCGAGCAGCTCTCGGAGCTGCGCGACGAGCATGTCTGCTGGCTCGACATCGCCGATCCCGACAGCGAGGCGATGACGCTCGCGGCGAAGGAGCTCGGCCTTCATCCGCTCGCCGTCGAGGACGCCCAGCACCGGCACCAGCGGCCGAAGATCGACGAGTACGACGACCACTACTTCATCGTCGTGTACGCGCTCGAAGAGCCCAGCCCCGACGTGATCGTGCATCGCGAGCTCGCGATCTTCGTGAAGCACAACGCCATCGTCACCGTGCGCGACGGCGCGATCGCGACGCTGCAGCTCGTCGAGAAGCGGTTCCGCGAGGGGAAGCTCGCGACCACGGGCCTCCTCCTCCACGCCATCCTCGACACCATCGTCGATTCCTATTTCGACGTGCTCGACGGCCTCGGCGATCGCGTCGAGCTCATCGAGTCGATGGTCATCGACGGCGATCCGCGCGACGCGCAGACGTCGATCCGGGAGCTGTTCAAGCTCAAGCGCGACCTGCTCGCCATCCGCAAGGTCATCGCGCCGGAGCGCGACGTCGCCGGGGCGCTCGTGCGCGGCGACGTCCGCGAGCTGCGCGAGACCGGACGCCGCGCGTACTTCCAGGACCTCTACGACCACGTCGTCCGCGTGACCGACGAGATCGACACGTTCCGTGACCTCGTCTCGAACGTCGTCGACGCGCACCTCGCCGCGCAGTCGAACCGCCTGAACGAGGTCATGAAGGTCCTGACCGCGATCGCCACGGTGCTGCTCATCCTCGGCGTCGTCACCGGCTTCTTCGGGCAGAACTGGACCTTCATCCCGTACGACGACCGGCTGCTGTTCGTCCTGGTCATGGTCTCGATGGTCGCCGCGGCGCTCGGGACAGCCGTGCATTTCAAGAGACGGGGTTGGCTGTAACGGCGATCCGCGTCGTGTTCGTCGACGACGGCGGCGTGCTGACGGCAAAGACGCCCGAACGGGACTGTCGTGACGGCCCGCACTACGGCGCGGCCGTCCTCGCGGACTCGCGGCGCTCGGCCGACAAAGCGCGGACACGATTCCTCCGGTAGACTCTTCCGTGCCTTGGCCGCACCCCGCCCCCCGGGTGGAGCGCGCTCGAACGCGGCGATCCTGGGCCAGGTTGGAATCACTGTCGCGGTCCCTATAGCGATCGGTGCCTGGCTCGGCCTGAAGCTCGACGAAGCGGCCGGCACCTCGCCCTGGGGACTGCTCGGATTGATATTCCTTGGGATGGCCCTGGCGGGTGCTGGAGTCTGGGTGCTCATCAAACGCTTCACGGAGGAGAACCCGGTGCGGCCCTCCACGGAGCGGGCGCGCGAGGCAGGCCGGCGGTGGGACGCCGAGGTCAGGGAACGCGAGCGCAAACGGGAAGAGGGGGAACCGGAGGACTAAGTGGACTGGCTGTTCCCGCGTGGGTTCACGTATCCGCCGAGCTTCCACATCCCGTCGCTGACGGGAGAGCCGATCTTCGCGATCGGGCCCGTCTCGTACACGAATGCCCATCTCACGATGGCGATCGTCATCGCCGTCATCGCGTCCATCGCGTTCCTCGCGACGCGCACGATGTCCGAGCGCCCGTCGGGTCTGCAGAACGCGGTGGAGATGGCCGTTCAGGGCCTCTCGGACTTCGTCGTCTCGATCGGCGGGCCCGCCGCGCGCGCGTACCTGCCGCTCTTCGGCACGCTCTTCCTCTTCATCCTGTTCTCCAACTGGCTGTCGGTGGTGCCGCTCGTCGGGCAGGTGGGCTTCCTCCACTCGCCGACCGCGGACTACCACATCAACTTCGCGATGGCGCTGCTCGCGTTCGTCGCGTACCAGACCGAAGGATTCCGCCACCTGAAGCTCGACTACCCGAAGAGGTGGTTCAACTTCTCGGGCTTCAAGGACGGTCCCTTCCTCGGCGCGATCTTCGTCCTCGTCGGTCTCATCGAGCTCTTCTCCGAGCTCTTCCGCATGCTCACGCTCACCCTTCGTCTCTGGGGCAACGTGCTCGGCGGCGAGATCATGCTCGTCGTCATGAGCGGGCTGCTGCTCCTGCCCGGCTTCGCGCTCCCGTTCGCGGGCCTCGAGGTGTTCATCGGTCTCGTGCAGGCCCTGGTCTTCTCACTGCTCGTGCTCATGTACTTCGTGCTCGCCATCGAGTCGCATGACGAAGAACACGAAGAAGGGAGTCACACCGACACGGACCGCGTCCCACACGAAGAGCAGCATCCCGAACCCGCAGCCGCGTAAGAACGAACGAAAGAACTTCTCTGAAGGAGATGTGGTAGATGAACCTCGCTTGGCTCGCCGCCGGTATCGCCGTCGGCTTCGGCGTCCTGGGCCCGGGTCTGGGCATCGGCATCCTCACCGCGAAGTCGTCCGAGGCGATCGGGCGCAACCCCGACGCGGGTGGCGCGATCCGCACGAACATGATCCTCGGCGCGGCGCTCGCGGAAGGTCTCGGCATCCTCTCGTTCGTGCTCGGCATCCTGCTCTGGACGAAGGCTGGCTAGCCGATGTTCTTCGGCGTGGCCGCTGAGGAGGCCAATCCCTTCGCGCTCGTCGTCGATCCGTACTGGGTCCTCGTGGCGCTCGTCCAGTTCCTGATCCTGTACTGGCTGCTGCGCCGGTTCCTGTGGGGACCGGTCACGCGCGCGCTCGACGAGCGCGCGCGAAAGATCCGCGAGGGCCTCGACATGGCGGAGTCCGCGAAGCAGGAGCGCGAGCGGATGAAGCAGGAGGTCGAGCGGCTCCTCGCACAGGCTCGCCGCGACGCGGGCGAGATCGCCGAGCGCACCACCAAGGCCGCGGAGGCCGCGGCCGCCGACATCCGTCAGCAGGCGAAGGCCGAGGCGGACCGCATCCGCGAGAAGGGCCGCGCGGACGCGCAGGCGCTCCACGACCAGGCCCTCGCGCAGCTTCGGGGCGAGGTCGCCTCGATGGTGGTCCTCGCCGCGAGCCGTATCCTCGGACGCGAGGTCAGCCCCGAGCAGCACCGCGCGCTCATCGAGCGATCCCTCGACGAAGCCGGCACGGAGCTGCGTCACTAGTGGCGCTTTCTGGATCGGCCGGCCGACGGTACGCCGAGGCGCTCATCGACCTCGCGGGGGATCGCGCGACCGTGGAGTCGTATCGCGCGTCTCTCGAGAGGCTCGCGCGCGCCATCGGTCCATCGACCATCGCGATCCTCCGCGATCCTCGCGTCTCCCTGGAACATCGTCGCGATGCGCTCACGGGCGCGACCAAGGACGAGCCGCACGCGATCCGCTCGCTCCTGGTGCTCTTGCTGGAGCGCCAGCGCATCCAGCTCGTCCCGGACATCGCGCGCTTCTACGCCGAGATCGTCGATCGCCGCGCGGGCATCGAGAAGGCGAAGATCACGACGCCGATCGATCTCTCGCAGAGCGAGCGCGACGAGCTGGTGCGCCGTCTGGAAGGCTCCAGCGGCCGGAAGATCAAGGCGACCTTCGTCGTCGATCCTGCGCTCCTCGGCGGCGCCAAGGTGCAGATCGGCGACCACGTCATCGACACGTCGCTCGCGGCGCAGCTCCAGGAGATGGCGCGCGAGCTGGCTGGGTAGTAAGGAGAGGACATGGCAACGACGTCGTCAGAGATCACCGACATCATCAAGTCGCAGATCCAGCGGTTCGAGGGCAGGCCGGAGTCCGTGGACGTCGGCACCGTCGTCGAGATCGGCGACGGCATCGCACGCATCCACGGCCTCGCGAATTGCATGGCCTCCGAGCTCTTGGACTTCGGACACGACGTCTTCGGCCTCGCCTTCAACCTCGAGGAGGACACCGTCAGCGCGATCATCCTCGGCGAGTACACGGGCATCGAGGAGGGCGGCGAGGTCAAGACGACCGGCCGCATCGTGCAGGCCGCGGTCGGCCCGCAGCTCGTCGGTCGCGTCGTGGACCCGCTCGGGCGCCCGCTCGACGGCAAGGGCCCGGTCGACACGACGGAGTTCCGTCCCGTCGACGTCGTGGCGCCCGGTGTCATCACGCGCCAGAACGTGGACACGCCGGTCCAGACCGGCATCAAGGTGATCGACGCGATCACGCCGATCGGCCGCGGCCAGCGCGAGCTGATCATCGGCGACCGCCAGACGGGCAAGACCGCCGTGGCGATCGACACGATCATCAATCAGAAGGGGAAGGACCTTACCTGCATCTACGTGGCGATCGGGCAGAAGGAGTCCTCCGTCGCGAAGATCGTCGCGACGCTCGAGGAGCATGGCGCGATGGAGCACACCATCGTCGTCGTCGCCGGCGCCTCGGACCCCGCGACCCTGCAGTACCTCGCGCCGTTCGGCGGGTGCGCGATGGGCGAGTACTTCCGCGACGAGGGCAAGGACGCGCTCGTCGTGTACGACGACCTCTCCAAGCACGCGTGGGCGTACCGGCAGGTGTCACTGCTGACGCGCCGTCCACCCGGCCGCGAGGCGTATCCCGGCGACGTCTTCTACCTGCACTCCCGCCTGCTCGAGCGCGCCGCGCGCCTGAACAAGGACAACGGCGGCGGATCGCTCACGGCGCTCCCGATCATCGAGACGCAGGCCAACGACATCTCCGCCTACATCCCGACGAACGTCATCTCGATCACCGACGGCCAGATCTTCCTCGAGACCGACCTCTTCAACCAGGGCATCCGTCCCGCGATGAACACCGGCCTGTCGGTCTCGCGCGTGGGCGGCGACGCCCAGACGAAGGCGATGAAGTCCGTCGTGAAGGGCCTCAAGGCCGACCTCGCGCAGTACCGCGAGCTCGCCGCGTTCGCGCAGTTCGGCTCCGACCTCGACAAGGCCACGCAGCAGCAGCTGCGGCGCGGCGAGAAGACCGTCGAGATCATGAAGCAGCCGCAGTACCAGCCGCTGCCCCTCGAGAAGCAGGTCGTGATCATCTTCGCCGCCGGCAACGGCTATCTCGACGACGTCCCGACGCCGAAGGTCCGCGAGTTCGAGCGCGACCTCTTCCGCTTCATGGACACGCAGGCGAAGCCGCTCGCGGATCGCATCGCGAAGGACAGGACGTTCGACGCCGAGATCGAGAAGCAGGTGCGCGCCATGCTCGACGACTTCAAGAAGACGGTGACGTACAGCTAATGCCGAGCGAGCGCGATCTTCGCCGCCGCGTACGGTCGGTGAAGAACATCCAGCAGCTGACGCGGGCGATGCAGCTCGTCGCCGCGTCGAAGATGCGCCGCGCGCAGGAGGCCGTGCTCGCGTCGCGTCCGTTCGAGGAAAAGCTGCGCCAGGTCCTCAACGACCTCGCGCCCTACGCCGATCCGGAGCTCAGCCCGCTGCTCCAGCGCCGGACGCCGGTCAAGAAGGTCGCGATCGTCCTCATCACGACCGACCGCGGCCTCGTCGGTCCCATGAACGTGAACCTGCTGCGCGCGGCGCTCCGCTTCGCGGAGCAACGCCCGGCGGTCGAGTACATCGCCGTGGGACGAAAGGGCATCGGCTCGCTCCGCAGGCTGCGCGCGCCGGCGGTCGCGGAGTTCCCGGGCATCCCCGATCGGCCGACGACCGCCGACACGAACCCGATCGCGCGCACCGCGGTGGACGAGTTCGTGGGAGGCAACGTCGACGAGGTCTATCTCGGCTTCACGCGGTTCATCAACACGCTCCGCCAGGAGCCGACGGTCCGGCGCCTGCTGCCGCTCGTACCGGAGGAGGAGGACATCGACGCGCTCCCGCCGATCCAGTACCTCTTCGAGCCGGACCCACAGACGGTGATGGACCAGATCCTCCCGCGGTTCGTCGAGGTGGCGATGTACCAGGCGATCCTCGAATCGAAGGCCTCGCAGTTCTCCGCGCAGATGGTCGCGATGCGCAACGCGACCGATGCCGCCGGGGACCTCATCTCCGAGCTCACGCTCGCCGCGAACAAGGCACGGCAGACGCGCATCACCAAGGAAATGCTGGAGATCGCTTCGGGCGCCGAAGCGCTAAAGGGGTAGAGAGATGGCAGTGGCGACGAAGGCGGCAACCTCGATCGGCGAGATCGTCCAGATCATCGGCCCGGTCCTCGACGTCCGGTTCGAGGAAGGGCACCTGCCGGAGATCTACTACGCGCTGTCCGTGAAGAAGGACGACGGCTCCGTGGTCATCGCGGAGGTGCAGCAGCATCTCGGCAACAACTGGGTGCGCGCCGTCGCCATGCAGAGCACCGACGGGCTCCGGCGCGGCATGAAGGCGACGAACACCGGCGGCCCGATCACGGCGCCGGTGGGCAAAGCCACCCTGGGCCGCATCTTCAACGTCGTCGGCGAGCCGATCGACGGCCTCGGCAAGGTCGACGCGCCACGGCGCGATCCCATCCACCGCCAGCCGCCGGCCTTCACCGAGCAGTCCACGACCGCGGAGATCTTCGAGACGGGCATGAAGGTGATCGACCTCATCTGCCCGTTCCTCAAGGGTGGCAAGTCCGCCGTCTTCGGCGGCGCCGGCGTGGGCAAGACCATCGTCATCCAGGAGCTCATCCGCAACATCGCCGCCGAGCACGGTGGCTACTCCGTCTTCTGCGGCGTCGGCGAGCGCTCGCGCGAAGGGACGCAGCTGCTCGGCGAGATGAAGGAGTCGGGCGTCATCGACAAGATGTCGATGGTCTTCGGCCAGATGAACGAGCCGCCTGGGGCGCGCCTGCGCGTGGCGCTCACGGGCCTCACGATCGCCGAGTACTTCCGCGACGAGGAGGGGCGCGACCTCCTCATCTTCATCGACAACATCTTCCGCTTCACGCAGGCGGGCTCGGAGGTCTCCGCGCTCCTCGGCCGCATGCCGAGCGCCGTGGGCTACCAGCCGACCCTCGCGACCGAGATGGGCGAATTGCAGGAGCGCATCACGTCCACCAAGAAGGGGTCGATCACCTCGCTGCAGGCGGTGTACGTGCCGGCCGACGACTACACCGACCCCGCTCCGGCGACGACGTTCGCGCATCTCGACTCCTCGATCCGTCTCGAGCGGTACCTGACCGAGCTCGGCCTGTACCCCGCGGTCGACCCGCTCACGTCGACCAGCCGCGCGCTCGATCCGCAGATCGTCGGTCAGGAGCACTACGACACCGCGCGCGAGGTGCAGCGCGTGCTGCAGCGCTACAAGGACCTCCAGGACATCATCGCGATCCTCGGCGTCGACGAGCTCTCGGACGACGACAAGCTCCTCGTCGCGCGCGCCCGCAAGATCCAGCGCTTCCTCGCGCAGCCGATGTTCGTGGCCGAGCAGTTCACCGGGCTCCCCGGCGTCTACGTGAAGGTCCCCGACACGGTGCGCAGCTTCAAGGAGGTCCTGGAGGGCAAGCACGACGACCTGCCCGAGCAGGCCTTCTTCAACGTTGGGACCATCGAGCAAGCTCGCGAAAAGGGCGAGCGGCTCGCGAAGGGCGTCTGATGCCGCTCCACCTGGAGGTCATCACGCCCGAGCGCCGCGTCTACGAGGACGATGTGGACATGGTCATCGCGCCCGGCGCGGACGGCTACCTGGGCATCCTGCCGCACCACGCCCCGCTCCTGACCGGCCTCGGTCCGGGCGAGTTTCGCGTGAAGAAAGGCGGTACCGAGGAGCTCCTCGCCGTCTTCGGCGGCTTCATGGATGTGCGCGGCGACCGCGTGGTCGTCTTGACCGACGCCGCGGAGCACGTCGAGGACATCGACCTCCAGCGTGCCCAGGCCGCTCGCGACCGGGCCCAAAAGGCGCTCGAGGCTGGTCCGCCGTCCGCCGCCGAGGAGGCGCGGGCACGGGCCGCCCTGGAGCGGGCCCTCGTCCGCATCCGTATCAGCGAGCGGCGGCGGCGCCGGAACCTCTAGCCGCTGTAGCGCTCCCGCGCGACCACCGATACGCTTGGTCGAACGGACGCCCGACCAGAGCGGGCAGGCCCCGTCGTGGGTGGTAGGGATGAGAGCCCTCGTGGTCGCGGTGACGAGTGCGGTCGTGCTCGCCTCTTGTGCGAGCGCACGCGTCGCGCCGCCCAAGCCGAGCCCGACTCCCGATCAGACCGCCGCACCGGTCACGACCGTCGCCGCGTCGCCGATGCCGAGCGCGACGCCCGAGATCCGGCTCTACGCGAAGCTGCGCGTCTTCGTCGCGTCCGAGTCGACCGATCAGGTGTGGGTCATGGAGGCGACGCCGGACGGTCCCTACACGATGGTCACGAAGATCCCGGTCGGACGCATGCCGCACCAGATGGCGGTCTCGCCCGACGGCCGGTTCGTCGCGGTGAACAACCGTATGGCGAATACGACGTCGATCATCGATCCGATCGCGCTCAAGGAGATCATCCGGATCCCGGTGGGGAAGCAGCCGCACGGGATCTCCTTCTCGGTCGACAGCAGGACGCTCTACGTCGCTCACGAGCGCGACAGCTACATCCTCGCGATCGATACGGCGACCTGGACGAGCACCGCCCTCGTCGTCGGCGTGCCGCAGCACGTGCTCGCCATCAACGCGGGCCATCCGAGCGAGCTCTGGTTCACGGTCACGAACTCGAGCGAGAGCGACGTGCTGCGCGTCATCGACACGACAACCAAAGAGATCACCAAGGTGAAGGTCGGTGACGTCCACGACGCGTACTTCACGCCGGACGGCAGCGAGATCTGGTCGAGCAGCAGCGGATTCCTCAACAAGCCCTCGGACCGGATGGTCATCTACGACCCGCGCGCGCGAAAGGTCAAAGAGGAGATCCACTTCGCCGGTCACTACCCGTTCCACACGCTGAAGCCGCTCCAGGACGGGATGTACGTGCCGGAGGACACGGGCGTGATGGTGCTGTCGGACCATCTCGGACCCGGTCTCTTGTGGGTCGACTGGCGCGAACGGCGGATCGTGGGCGAGACGACGCTCGGGCAGCAGCCGTTCCACTCCACGTACGACCCCGAAGGGGACCGCCTGCTCGTCACCACGAACGTCGACGGCATGGTCAACGTGATCGACCTGAAGACGCGCCGCGTCGTGCAGAAGGTTCCCGTCACCAAGGCGCACGGCATCGTGAGCGTGGGCATCAAGTCGGGGTAGTAGCGGCGATACGTCGCTGACTCGCGCGGGCGGCACGGCCGAGCGCGGCGCGCGGCCCTCGCTCGAAACACTCCCGCCAGCACCTGGCGGTCGGCCGCGCAACGGTCGTGAGCTGGCGGTCGTGACTCTCGCTCGCGCCGCGCGCCGCGCTCGTCGGCGACGGGCTATCGCCGTACCGCCCCTTTCTAGCGGCTTCGCCCACGAGGGGCCCGCTCTCTACAGTGGCGGCGTGCTGATGCGCGCGCTGGCGCTGGTCTTCAACGCGTTCCCCGTGCGATGGCAGCGGCGATTCATGACGGCGGCGCACGCGCGATTCCTCGTCGGCGTCGTGGGGCTCGGTGTCGACGGCGAGGGCCGCGTCCTGCTCGCGCGGCACCGCTTCGGCGCGCCGCAGTGGCGCTTCCTCGGCGGATTCCTCGCGCCGAAGGAGCGTGTCGAGGAGGCGCTCGCGCGGGAGATCCGCGAGGAGACCGGTCTTGCGATCGAGGTCGGCCCGGTGCTCGAGGTGGTCACCGGCTATCGCTGGCAGCGCGTCGAGCTCGTCTTCGCGTATCGCGTGACCGGCGGCACCGAGACGCTCGGCGGCGAGATCGCCGAGCTCCGCGCGTTCGCGCCGACCGGTCTCCCGGAGATGCGCGCGGACCAGCGCGGCCTCATCGAACGTCACGCGGCGGCGGCCGCGGCGTGGGCGCGAGGCCGATGAGCGCGCTCCGCATCGATCACGTGGTGCTGACCGTCCGCGACATCGATAGGACGATCACCTTCTACACCGGCGCCCTCGGCATGCGCGGCATCACGTTCGGCGACGGACGCCGCGCCCTCTCCTTCGGCGATCAGAAGCTGAATCTCCACCAGGCCGGACGAGAGTTCGAGCCCAAGGCGCGGGCGCCGACGCCCGGTTCGGCCGATCTCTGCTTCGTCACCGATGAGCCGATCGACGCGGTGCGCGCGCGCCTCGACTCCCTGGGGATCGCCGTCGAGGTCGGCCCGGTCCCGAAGACGGGTGCGCGCGCTCCGCTCCGCTCGATCTACGTGCGCGACCCCGATGGCAATCTCGTCGAGATCGCGAACGAGGTCGCCTGATGCGGCTGTCGGTCGTCATTCCCGCGTACAACGAGGAGTCGACGGTGGGTGGGGTGGTGCGCGCCCACGTCGACGCTGGGCGCCGGCTCGCGGGTGAGGTCGAGGTGCTCGTGTGCGACGACGGGAGCACCGATGCGACGGTGCGCGTGGTGGAAGGGATCGCGCGCGAGCTTCCCGAGGTGCGCCTACTGCGGAACGAGCGCAACGCCGGCATCCCGGCGACGATGAAGCGCCTCTACGCTGAAGCGCGCGGCGAGTGGGTGTACTTCACGCCGGCCGACGGCCAGCTTCCCGTCGGCGCGTTCGAATGCATGTGGGCCGCGCGAGACGACGCGGCGCTGGTCGTCGGTCGGCGCGTGCCGCGGCGCGATCCGCCGACGCGCGTCCTCATCGCCGAGCTCTACTCGGGCACGCTGCGCCGCGCCTTCCGCCTCCCGGTGAAGGACATCGACAGCGTGAAGCTCTATCGCGGCTCGGATCTGCGATCGCTCGACGTGCGCAGTCGCAGCAGCTTCTTCGAGGCCGAGATGCTCATCGCGCTCTGCCGCCGTCACCGCCCGGTGATCGAGGTGGTCGTCGAGCATCGTCCGCGGATCGCGGGCGTCCCGAAAGGCGTGACTCTCCCGAGCGCCCTGCTGGCGATCGCGGAGGTCGCGAAGTTCATGCTCGCGGACTTCCTTCGAGGGCGGCGATGATCTCCTGGATGTGGCGGTAATGCTCGTGCTCGTGCTCCAGCAGCCGCCGCATCACGCGTCGCGCGGTCTGTGCCCTGCCGAGGACGATCTTCGTTCCGCGCGTATCGGCCGGCTCCATGACGGTGAAGCGCTGGAACGCGATGCGATGCGTCGCCTGTAGGGAAGCGAACCCATCGTCCGGCCATCGCTCGAGCTTCGAGAGGATGAGGACGGTGCCGGTCATGATGTGCTCGAGGGCCTGGCGGACGCTCCAGGTCGCCGGATCGGGGCGCCGTTCCATCTCCTCCTGCGGCATGCGCTCGACGAGAGCGATGAGCGCGGCGCGCTGCGCCTCGTACAGGTGGAGGAAGTCGCGGATCTCGTGTTCCTCGAGAGGCGTCTCGTCCCCCGGGACGAGGCCGGTCTCCGGCATGTCGCGCACCGGGAACGCGTCGGGATCGAGATCCTTCCAGTGCTCGACGCTCACGCCCTGCGCGTCGAGCAGCTCGCGATAGGCGCGGAACGCGCGCCGGGCGTTCGCGATCGCGGCGTCGCGCGTCTTGCCCGAGGCGACGCATCCAGGAAGCGCGGGAACGTCGGCGAGGTAGTACTCGCCCCGGCCCTGTACGTAGATGGCGGGTTCGGTCATGCCCGCACCAGCACCTTCCGCCCGCAGTCGCGCCGGATGTCCCTCTCGGCACCGGCGATCTCCACGCGCAACGCCTCATCCGAGACTCGGATGAGGCGCACGGTGACCCCGGGCTTCACCCCAACGGTATCGAGGTACTCGAGAAAGCCCGGCTCGTGCTCGAACTGATCCGGGATGCGCTCCACGGCCGCGCCCTCGCCCGGCGCGAGCGATTCGAGCGGCCGGGTCGCGCGCGGCGTGACGCCGGGCATCGGGTTCCCGTGCGGGCAGGTCTGGGGGTCGCCGAGCACGCGACGGATGCGCTCCTCCATCTCGTCGCTCATCGCGTGCTCGATCCGCTCGGCCTCCTCGTGCGTCTTCCACCACTCGTAGCCGAGGAGATCGACGAGCATCCGCTCGGCGAGGCGGTGCCGCCGCGCGACGCGCTCGGCCAGGCGCTGTCCGCTGTCCGACAGGCGGACGGCCTTGCGGTCGTCGAGCAGCACGAGTCCGTCGCGCTCGAGCCGGTGGACCATCTCGGAGACGGCCGCCGCGCTCACCTGGAGGAAGTCCGCGAGGCGCGCGCTGATCACGGGCGTGCCCTCGTCCTGGAAGGTGTAGACGGCCTGGAGGTACTCCTCGACGGCGGGGCTGTTCATGGTGCTCATGGGTGCCATCCTCGATTGTTGACTCGCAAGGTCGGAAATTGTTAGGGTCGCCTAAGTCCTGGGCGGACGTGCCCGAGGGGGCGATTGTGGAGGTCGAGCGTGTCTCCCGCCGACATTAGCGCACTCGTCATCGCGCTTCGCGAAGGCGTCGAGATGACGCTGATCATGGGCATCGTCCTCGCGTACCTCACGCAGATCGGTGCGCGGCGCGCGCGCCTCTGGGTGTGGGTCGGCGCCGGTGTGGCGGCGCTCGCGAGCCTCGGCTTCCTCGGCATCCTCAACGCGCTCGACGCGGAGTTCGAAGGCGCCGTGGAACAGATCTACGAGGGCAGCGCGATGCTGCTCGCGTCCGCCTTCCTCACGTGGATGATCTTCTGGATGATGCAGCGCTCTCGCTACCTGAAGAGCGAGCTTCAGGGGAACGTCGCCGACGCCCTTGCGAGCGGCGGCGCGGCGTGGGGACTTTTCGCGCTCGCGTTCTTCACCGTCGTCCGCGAAGGCGTCGAGACCGCGCTCCTGCTCTTCGCCGCGCCGGGCGAGGGCAAGCTGCTCGGAGCGACGATCGGCTTCGCGCTCGCGATCGGGATCGGCATCCTCATCTACGCGTACGGACGCCGCATCGACCTCCGGACGTTCTTCCGCGCGACGGGCATCCTGCTCGTGGTCTTCGCGGCGGGCCTCGTGACCCACGGCGTTCACGAGTTCGTCGAGGCCGGGCTCGCGGGAGGGCCCGCGGTGTTCGATCTCTCGGCCGTCCTGCCCGACGGCGAGGGTGTCGGCAGCGTCCTGCGCGCGCTCCTCGGCTACTCGGCGGATCCGACGCTGCTCGAGGTCGCCGTGTACGTCGCCTACTACCTGCTCGTGTGGGTGCTGTCGAGGACGAAGATCATCGGACGCGTCGTCCCCAGCGTCGGCGACGTGCGCCCGACGGCGTAACCCGGCCGGCGAACGCGTCGACGCGCTCGCGCGTTTAGGCTGTACCGCACATGTTCGCCAAGCAGATCGGCATCGACCTGGGCACCGCCAACGTCATCGTGTACGTCCGAGGGAAGGGGATCGTCCTCACCGAGCCGTCGGTCGTCGCGCTCGCGCACGACGAGGGCGCGAATCGTCCGCGCATCGTCGCCGTCGGCGAGGAGGCGCGCCTCATGCTGGGCCGCACGCCGGGCAACATCACCGCCCTGCGTCCCATGCGCGACGGCGTGATCGCCGACTACGTCATCACGCAGCACATGCTCAAGCACTTCGTCGACAAGGTCTGCGGGCGCGTCCGCATCTTCCACCCGCAGCTGATGATCTGCATCCCCTCAGGCGGGACGAGCGTCGAGCAGCGCGCGGTGAAGGACGCCGCGATCCGCGCGGGCGCGCGGGAGGCGTTCCTCATCCCCGAGCCGCTCGCCGCCGCGATCGGCGCGAACATCCCGATCTCGGGACCGAGCGGCAATCTGATCATCGACGTCGGCGGCGGCACGGCGGAGATCGCGGTCATCTCGCTCGGCAGCATCGTCGTATCGCGCAGCGTTCGCGCCGCGGGCAACAAGATCGACGAGGCGATCGCCGCGTTCGTCCGCAAGCGCTACAACCTGATGATCGGCGAGCGCACCGCGGAGGACGTGAAGATCCAGATCGGCAGCGCGCTCCCGATCGACCCGGAGCTGACGATGGAGGTCCGCGGCCGCGATCTCATCGCGGGCCTGCCGCGCACGATCACCATCGGGAGCAACGAGATCACCGAGGCGATGGACCCCGTGCTCCAGCAGATCGTCGCGTCGGTGAAGAGCGTCCTCGAGGAGACCCCGCCCGAGCTCGCCTCCGACGTGATCGACAAGGGCATGGTCCTGTCGGGCGGCGGCGCCCTCCTGCGCAACCTCGACAAGCTGCTCACGCAGGTGACCGGCGTCGCGTGCTACGTCGCCGAGAATCCGCTGTACTGCGTCGCGAAGGGCACCGGCCTCGCCCTCGAGCACCTTCCGTTCTTCCGCCGCAGCCTCGTCCAGTGACCTGCAAGCCTGAGCGTTAGCGCCCGTGAGCGGGCGCGTCGGCATCCTCGGTGTCGCCTTCGACCCTCTCGACCTGCCCGCCGCGCGGCGCCACATCCTCACGAGGCTCGAGCGCGGCGAGCGCACGTTCGTGGTCACCGCGAATCCCGAGTTCGTCATGCTGGCGCGACGCGATCGGGACGTCGCGGCGATCGCACGGGCCGCGGACCTCGTCGTGGCCGACGGCACGGGCATCGTGATCGCCTCGCGCGTCCTCGGCGCGCCGCTCGCGCGCGTGCCGGGGCGGCTCCTCGTCGACGCGCTCGTGCCCGCGCTCGCGGAGCGCGGCGCGTCCCTCTTCCTGCTGGGCGCCGCTCCGGGCGTCGCCGAGCGCGCCGCCGCGGTCCTGCGCGCGCGGACGCCGCGTCTCGTCGTCGCCGGGTCGTACGCGGGCGTGGCCGAGGAGGACGGCGACACGGTCGCGCGCGTGCGGGCCGCCGCGCCGGACGCCCTGCTCGTCGCGTACGGCATGCCCAAGCAGGAGGCCTGGATCGCACGGAACCTGCCGGCGCTGCCGTCGGTGAAGCTCGCTATCGGGGTCGGCGGCGTGTTCGATCAGCTCGCCGGCCTGCGCCGCGTTCCGCCGGAGCTGCTGCACCGCCTCGGTCTCGAATGGCTGTGGCGTCTCCTCTGGGAGCCGTCGCGCTGGCGCAGGCAGCGCGTGCTGCCGCTCTTCGCCGCGCTCGTGCTCCGCGAGCGCCTCATCGGCCGATGAAGGTCGCCCTCGCGCACGAGTACTTCTCGGTCCACGGCGGCGCGGAGGCGGTCGTCGAGGTCTTCCACGCGATCTGGCCGGACGCGCCGGTGTACACGTTCTTTCACGATCGCCGCCGCTACGGCGATCTCGCCGGCTGGCGCGTGATCACGAGCACGCTGCAGAGCTTCCCCATCGGTGGGGGACTGCATCGCCTGCTCCTTCCGCTCTACCCCGCCGCGGCGCGGCACCTGCGCGTGCCGAGCGACGTCGACGCCGTGGTCGTATCGACGAGCGCGTTCATCAAGGGGATCGCGCTCGCGGACTCGACGGTCGAGATCGCGTACTGTCACTCGCCGACGCGCTACCTGTGGGATTGGACCGAGGAGTACCTGCGCGAGGAGGTGCCGCCCGCGCTCCATCGGCCCGTCCGCGAGCTGCTCGCGCGGCTGCGGGACGTCGACCGCGACATTGCCCAGCGCGTCGACCGCTGGATCGCGAACTCGCGGGTCGTCGCCGAGCGGATCCGGCGCTTTTACGGGCGCGAGAGCGAGGTGCTCCATCCACCCGTCGACGTCGACGCGTTCGACGCGCGCGCGCGGCGCGGCGAGCACTGGCTCTTCGTCGGCCGGCTCTCCGCATACAAGCGCGCCGACGTCGCGGTGCGCGCGTTTGCGAAGTCGCGGCGGCGTCTCATCGTCGTGGGGGAGGGACGCGAGCGCGAGGCGCTCGAGCGGCTCGCGACCGACAACATCGCGTTCGCGGGCCGCGTCGACGAGGCGACGAAGCGCGAGCTCCTCGCGAGCGCGCGCGGGCTGGTGCTCCCGGCCGAGGACGACTTCGGCATCGTCTGCGTCGAAGCGCTCGCGTCCGGCGCTCCGGTCGTCGCGCTCGGCAAGGGTGGCGCGCCGGAGATCGTGCGCGACGGCGTCGATGGCGCGCTCATCGCGGAGCCGGATCCCGAAGAGCTCGCCGCCGCGGTCGAGCGGATCGAGGCGCGGCGCTGGGAACCCGAGGAGCTCCGCGCGTCCGCGCGCCGATTCGACCTGCCCCGCTTCAAGGAGCGCATGCGTCAGATCGTCGAGGGCGCGACGCGCCGCGCCTGATGCGCGCGGCGACGATCGTCCTCAGCGCCGCGCTGCTTCTCGTGTGCGGCGCGCGGCCGGCGCTCGCGGGCGTAGCGCTCGCGGCACGACGCTCAAGCCGCAGCTCGTGAGCATCACCGTGCCGGCTGCGACGGCGAGGAGCACGGCGAGGCGCGCGCGAGGGGCGGTCGCGGTCCGGGCGAGCGCATGGGCCCAGCACGGCCTGAACACGAGATGGTCGTTAGCTCCAGGCATAGGGCGTCGCGAACAGCGAGACCGGGAGCGAGAGCACCGCGATGAAGCTTCTCGCGCTCGCCGCATGCGAGGTCGGCCTACCGCCGAACCGGCTCGACGAGATGGTCAAGCACGTCTATGACGCGGCCCAGCTCATGACGGTCATCAGCACGCGCGAGGACCTGGACGAGCTGAACCGGGCGACCGAGGAAATGCTCGCGCTCGAGAACCAGTGGCACAAACCGCCGGCGCAGATCGGCGACTGCGCGGTCGCCGTGCGCTCTACGCTTGCGCTGCTGGGCCGATCCGTCATAAGCGATCGGGCCGCGGGCTTCGCGGGGACGTATCTGCGGAGCAGTCCATCGCCGGAGCAGTGGGCAGTCTGGGGCCAACTCGTGAAGCATCTAGCGTTCGTCGCCATGGGCCGGCTCGGGCCCGCGGACCTTCTCGCCGTCACGAACGCCGTGCCCAAGCTGATGCAGGAAAGCATCAGCTCACGCATCGATCGTCCCTTGCGGCGCGATCTGCGGGCGCGTCTGCGAGCGTTGGACATCGGTTCCGGCAGCAGTGAGGACCAGTTCCACGCGTACCTTTTCTCGGAGATTGCGTTCCGCGTCGGGTACGAGGAAGCGCGCAAGGTCGTCGACAACATCTTGGGGCAGGGATGGGACACCTAGGCCTCGGGCACGGGATCCGGTGATGGCGAGGCGCGGCAAATCGCAGGGTCTCGCTGAACACCGATAGCGTCTTGATCCGCTCCTTCAGGACCCCGACTCGTATCCGTCGAAGGTGCTGAAGATGCTCACCGAGCATCGCGATCTGCCGAAGCTCTGGGGCATCCGCGCGCTCGGCCTCAAGTTCGCGGCGGACACGCGCTCGACGCAGGCCGAGGCGCGCCTGAAGGAATACCACGAGGCCACCAGGGACGATCCCGACCTGGGGATGACCATTGAGCCGAAATTAGCGACGAGAACGTCGCTCTACGACACGGCGAAGATGCTCCTCGGCCTGGCTTCGAGAACATCATCGAAGGCATCGTCGTCTCCCGGCATCCAGACCTCGTCAAGGATGGCAGGGCGGTCGGTCGCTCGTCACGCACGCGATGAGCCAGCTCGCGCGGGACGAGGGACTCGTCACCGAGCCCGCGGACACGCAGGTCCTCAGCGTGCTCGAGCTGTACGTGCTCTGGCTCGGTCGTTACCCGATGCCGCTGAAGACGCGCGACTGGCTCGATCTGATTCCGTATGGCCGTGCCGGCGACGATCCGCTGCGCTTCGACGACGAACGCGCGCAGACTCTCTTCGAGAGCCTGGTCCGTCACGAGGAGATGAACTGGTACCCGTGACGGGTACGATGTTCACGCCGGGCCGCGGCGCCGCTCGGTGCAGCGCCGACGGGCCCGGGGATGGGCCTCTCGCCGCGGGAGCTGTTTGCGCATCCATCGTTTCTGTCGGCGCGCCCGTGACGTGACCGGGAAATCGGACGACGAGATCATCCGCGCCTTCGCGGTCTTCTTCGAGGGGATGCTCGCCGCCCTGCGTTCAGCCAAGGCCAGGGTGCCGCCGGAGCGGCTCCAGGAGATCGTCGCCGGCGCGCTGCTCTCGAAGGTGCTGCGCCTGGGTGATGCCGTGCACGCGCTTTGCGTCGGTCGTCACGGGAACGACACCGGCCTGCTGCTTCGTACGGAGTTGCTCGCCTACGCGAACCTCAAGTTCATCGCCGCGCACACGAACCCCGAGGGCGCGGCGCTGCGCTTCATGAGCCACATCCGCCACGTGCGCGGCCAGATCGAGCCTCATCTCGTGCGGCCCGATGTCGAGGGCGAGGGGTTTCCGGTGCAGACGCCGGAGGCCTGGGCCGAGGACGAGAAGGAGCTGGGTGAGCGCTGGGACCGGATCGGGCAGTACGTCGCGGACAACAGCATCGTCGAGCTCGTGCCCGAGCGGCCAGTCGACGCGAACGGCAAGCGCCCGAAGCCTTTGGACTGGAGCTGGTCGGGACTCTCCGAGTGCGAGCTCTTCGCTGCGATCGGCGACCTCGACGCGTACCGCTACTACGCGTGGTTCTCCAACGAGGTGCACTCCAACGTCGTCGGCATCGGCGACCTCATCTCGCAGATCAACGAGGGTCGCATTGACATCAACGACGAGCGCGACTTCACGCGCGGCCCGCCGACGATGGCCGCGAAGTACATCGTGCTCTCGCTCGAGGCGTACGACGCGCTCTTGAAGCTCGGCATCGCCGCCAAGATCGAGCAGACCTCGGACGCGTTCTCGGCGGTGATCCGGGGCTCGTGACCCTAAGGCCCCCCGGACGTCATTTCGATCGCATGACCGCGCTGATGACTCTCATTGATCCGCTGCCCGAACTGCCGGTCACCGCAGCGCTCGAGGGGACGTACGCGGGTCGAACGCAGGACCGGGTCTGCTGTCCGTGGTGTGTCTACGACACGAGCTGGCGCATCTGGTGGATCGCCGCTTGGGGTCAGCTCTCCGACCACGTCGTCGAGAACCATCGCGCCATGCATGAGGCGGTTCGTGCGCGCCGGGGCATGCGACCCCTCGCGCGTGCCGTCGTGACAGGACGACGCCGACGGAGCCGGCGGGCCCCTGACCTGGTGCGCTGAGCGGCGCCGCCCGCAGTTCGCACGCCCCACCACGCGATCACGCCAGCCGCCCGGGAGCGCTCCGGCTTCCCGCCCGGACAGGGCCAGCTCGCTTCTCGACCAGCGCGCTCGTCCATCTTGCGCATCGTCTCGCGCGACGTTCAGCATCGCAGGAAAACGACACCGGCCCTCGAACCGGTTGTGTCGCAAAGCACGATAACCCTGAGGCGCGAGTTTTGTCGGAAACTCGCGCGCGGATTACCAACGCAAGAAGCAGCGGGGGCTAGCTTGGCGAGGAGAACCCTGCGGTTCGTCGTGCAGAGACCCACGCGCCGAGGAGCGCGGCGTGGCGAAGGACGATTGATGCGGCGAGGACGGCCAACAGCAGCGTCTGCATTTCGTCGGTCACGTGCTCTACCAGCGTGAGGGGATATATCGACAGGAACACCGCAGCGTCTGCCGCGGTCAGCAGAGCGAACGCGCGAATCGGCAGCGCGCCCATCGCGAAGAACGGCAGCACCCACAGCGAGAACTGTGGCGAGTAGAGGCGTGACCAGATGAGCACCGTGAGGATCGCGAGGGCGACCGGTACAACCGGATCCCGTGTGCGGCGGGCCGCTGGCACGACGACCAGTAGATAGGTCGCAAGAAGGCCCATGCTCGTGACGATCACAAGGATCGGGGCGGCGGGCAGGCCCATCACCGTCATCGCTCCACCGGCGATGCCCCACACCGAGTCGAAGTTCGCTCCGATACCGACCGAATAGCGCGTCAGGCTCTCGAGGCTGGAGAAACGTGCGCCTGCTGAGGGCGCATAGCAGGCCGCGATGACCGCACTGAATAGCGCTAATCGAAGGGTCGCGCCACGGATATCGATCGGCCTGCGTACGAGGAATAACGGGAGTGCCGTGGCGGGGAAGAGCTTCGCCGCCGTACCAGCCGCAAGCGCGACGATCGAGCGAAAGTGCGCCCGTCCGTCGTCCCAGCGAAGTGCGATGACGAGAGCGGCGATCGCGAGCAGATCGAAGTTCATGGGACCGAACAGCGCCAGTTGGGGCGCGAGCGCCCAGGCCCACCATTGAGCGCGATCGCGGGGGAGCGCCCACGCGACGGTCGCGGCCGCCGCCACCTGCAGGATGCTCCACAAGGACACGTACGCGACAGGCGACGGAACAAGTGTCGCGAACAGCGCGCTTAGGTAGCCGTCGAGCGGCGGGTACTCGAAATATGCGTCCCAATACGGAACGTGGCCACCGGCGAGACCGCGCTGCCACGTGAACAGGATGTCGCTCCACGTGAAATTTGTGAACGGTGCGGGCAGCGCGCCAGCCGCGAGAAGGATCCGCGGGATCGCACCCACGCCCACCATCGCCGCGGCGATTGCTGGTCTCCTCACGTGGACCGTGGCGTGCGCAGGCTTGCGATCGCGATGCGTGCGAGAACCGCGAGGGCGACGATCACGAAAGCGAGCTGCGCGGTCCAGGTGCGTTCGGGCACTACGGAAGGCAGGAGCAATCCGACCAGTGATGGTGTTGGTATGTCACCGACAAGACGTCGGAATACTTCGCCGACCTGGAATGTGGCACCTGGGTTGAGCATCGGCTGATGGACGGCGACGGCGACGATCTGCGGGATCGCGCACAAAAACGTGAGCGGAGCGAGGGCGCGAGCCGATAGGGAGGCGAGCGGCCAGCATAGGAGTGGAAGGATCGGTATGAGAAGTCGGGGCCCGTATTCGGCGCGGAGAGGCCAGAAGATGAGGTCGTGCGGCAGGGCCGCGAAGGCCACGACCGTCACAACCGCCATGCCACCGGTGATCCCGATGACCCGCCGCTCTGAAACGTGTTCGCGCCAGAGACGCGCCAGAAGCGCGGAGCCTGCGATCGCGACTGGCGCGACGACGAACAAGCCGTTCCGAGGCGAGACGAGCAGCGCGACCATCGCGTCGAACGCGGGAAATCCCACGTGTATGTGCGCGAACGCGGCACGCTGCTGAGCGTCGGAAAGGTAGACGTAGATCCCAGCGAGAGGGGATCCGAAGGCCGCCGTCTGATAGACGACCAGCGGGAGGGCCCCCAATAGGAAGCCACCCGTGATCGATGCGACTCGCCATGCGGAGCGTGCCCGAAGCGCCTCGATGCCAAGAAGCACGAGTGGGACCGCCGCGCTGGCGACGACGACCGTCTCCGTCGAGAGCATCGCGCCAGACAGCAGTCCGACCGCGAGGTGTCGGCGGCGCACTGCCGCCAGCGCAAGTCCCGCGACGAGCGCGGCGCCGACCGATGTCGCCATGAAGAGCGTTGAATACACAGCGAGCGGAGTCGCGATGACGCAGGCGAGAGCGGCGAGCCGCGACCTCGGAAGCCGGGCTTCGGCGGCGAGCTGCTCGACGAGTGATGCCGTCAGCACGAGAGCGCCGCCTGATACGAGAACGGTCAGCAGCCACTTCCACCAAAAGCTGTCCATATGCGCCGCGGGGAAGACGAGACGCAGTAGCGCGTAGGGAATCATCGCGAGCAGCGATGGGAGCGGTGGCTTCGCCATGTAATCGTGGCCTTCGTAGAACGCAAGATCCTCTTCGATCGCCGGGCTTTCCGCGACGTATGGGTCGACGGCCAGGCTGTGATGGTCCACGAACGCGTACACGAAGGCGAGGCGACCGTCGCCGCTGATCTCTGGAGCGGTCCGCACGAAATACGCGGACAGCACGAGCACGAGCGCCGGGAAGATCGCACGCTGGATCGTCGCGCGCCAGTCGCCACGACGAGGGGAGCTCATTACATCCCTACCATGCGCGCGTGAAGGAAGTACCTCCCGTGTCGACGCGTTCGGACGACATACGTCAGATCCTCCCAGGGCTCGCCGCCTTGTGCGTCGCACTCGCTCTGGCCCTCGATCTGATCACGCTCAAACTCGTCGGATTCGACTTCGCCGCGTACATCTTGGGAGCGCGTCGTCTCGTGGCCGGAGAACCGCTGTATCAGACCGCCCTCGTCGCGCTCGGGCCGTTCGGTCAATACGTGTACGCACCCTTCGTCGTCCTTCCCTTCGTGCCGCTCGCTATGTTGCCATTCGACGTGGCGCGCCTGTCCTTCCTTCTGTTGCTCGCTGGGCTCGCTGCCCTCGTGACGTGGCACCTTGCTTCACAGCTGCCCCGAGCCACTCGCTATTGGGGAGCGGCTGCGATCGTCCTGTTCTTTCCGTTGATCTGGGAGGTGACCCTCGAAAACCTCACGCTGGTGACGCTGACAAGCACACTCCTCGCGTGGCGGTGGCGCCGTTCGGCTCCACGGTCGGGAGCCGCCTTCGCCGTGGCCCTCGGGCTGAAGCTCTTGCCGCTTTCACTCATCCCGTATTTCCTCGCGTCGGGACGCGTGCGCGTTCTGCTCTGGTCGGCGTTGGGGCTCATCGCGATCACCTTCTTCACGTGGCCCATTGTGGGAGCTGAGTGGCCGGCGTTCATCGCGTTTCTCGCGTACATCGCCCAGGCTCCCGCTGGCACGGGGTCCAATATCGTTCCAGCTCTCTTTAGTGCTCCCCCCCTGCGCGTCGTGCTTCCTGCCCTCGCTCTACTGATCGCAGTCCTCTGCGGATTCGTGTCGCGCGCGAGCGACGGCGACGAGGATCACTCCTTTCGGGTGGCCCTTGCGGCCGTTCCGCTCGTTGCGTCGACGCTGTGGTATCCGTATCTGATCTTCGCGCTCCCCCTGCTGGTCGCAAGCGGTCCGAGGCCTCCGACGTCCTTGCTCCGCGTGCCCTTCGCCGTTGCGAGGCCCTGCGCGTGGGTGCTCATGCAGTGGGAAACGCTCCGGGATCCCGGTCGTGAGTTCCTCATGCCGATGGTCGGCCTGCTGCTGCTGCTCATGGTGGGATTGCTCGAGCTCTACTGGTGTGAGCGGACGCAGCGGCCTCTGGGGGCGCAGGAGGCGCGAGCGAGGATCGCGAGCGCCCGCGTCGCGTGACGTCGTATCGTGCCGAACGTGCCCCCACGCCGCGTCCGGCTCGACATGCACACCCACAGCGAGTACTCCCCGGACAGCCGCACGCCGCTCGCGGCGCAGGCCGCGGCGCTCGTGGCGGCCGGCATCGACGTCGTGTGCGCGACCGACCACAACACCATCGAAGGCGCGCTCCGCCTGCGCGAGCTCGCCACCGACCGCCTGCGGGTGATCGTGGGCGAGGAGATCTCCAGCCGCGACGGCGAGATCATCGGGCTGTTCCTCGAGAAGCCCGTCCCGCGCGACCTCTCCGCCGAGGAGACGATCGAGCGCATACACGAGCAAGGCGGTATCGTCTCGGTCCCGCATCCGTTCAGCCGCAACCGCCTGTATCACCTGCGCCGCGACGCCCTCGAGCGCGTGTGGTCGCAGGTCGACTGCATCGAGATCTTCAACGCCCGCGAGGCGTTCGCGGCCGACAACCGGCGCGCCGCGGCGTTCGCGGCCCAGCACCGCATCCCCGGGGCCGCCGGGAGCGACGCGCATCGCGCTTCGGAGATCGGCAATGCCTGGATCGAGGTCGAAGAGTTCGGCGGCCGCGACGACTTCGTCGCCGCCGTGCGCGGCGGCGAGGTGCACGGTCGTCTCACCGGTCAGCGGATCCACCTCGCGACGCGCTACGACGTCTTCCGCAAATGGCTGAGCAGACGAAGAACGAAGACCCCCTCCTGACGCCGTCGCCCTCGCGCCACGTCGAGGACCCGACGATCGAGGAGCTCGCCGAGGAGGCGGGCCACACCGACGAGGTCGCGGTCCGTCGCACGCTGTTCGGCTGGCGCGAGCTCGTCTCGACGCTCATCCCGCTCGCGCTCATCGCGGTCGCCGCCCGCAACGTCGACTGGGGCGAAGCCGGGAGGGCGCTCGCGCGATCGCAGCCGTACCTCGTCGTCCTCGCCCTCGTCGTCTACTACGCGACGTTCCCGCTGCGCTCCTGGCGCTGGGCGCGGCTGCTCCGCGAAGGCGGGACGGACCTCGGGTGGAGCGATCTGCTGCGCATCCTGTTCCTCGGATGGTTCGTCAACTGCGTCGTTCCCGCGAAGCTCGGCGACCTCTACCGCTCGTTCCTCGTGAAGCGCCGCTTCGGCGTCTCGCTGTCGCGGACCGTCGGCGTGGTGGTCGCGGAGCGGCTGCTCGATCTGCTCGTCGTGTTCCTGCTGCTCATCGTCGGCGGCTACGTCGCGTTCGGTCGCACGATCCTCCCCGACCTTCGGATCGTGTACGTCACGGGCGCGGCGCTCGCGCTGCTGATCGTCGCCGGGATCGCCGCGATGTACTACGTCGCGCCCACGCTCGCGCGCTTCTTCCCGGCGGAGGTACGACGGATCGGCCGGCTCTTCCGCGAAGGCGTCCTCCACAGCTTCCGCGCGCTGCCGCTCGCGGGTCCGCTCACGGTCGTCATCTGGGCGGCGGAAGCGCTGCGCCTGTTCTTCGTGCTCACCGCGCTGGGCCTCGGGCTCCCCGCGTCGGGCGTCGTCTTCGTCGCCGTCGCGGTCGCGCTCCTCACGACCGTGCCGCTCACGCCGGCCGGCTTCGGCTTCGTCGAGATCGCGATGGTCTACGTCCTCACCGCCGGCTTCGGCCTCAGCCAATCGGACGCCATCGCCGTGGCCGTCGTCGACCGCGCCGTGAGCGTGCTCTCCGTGATCGTGATCGGGGCGATCGTGTATCTGCGGACCGGACACGAGGAGCGGCTGGGAGCGCGGTGACGCTCGGGGCGCGGCGCGCATGGGTGACGCTCGCCGTCGTGGCGCTCGCGATCGCGCTCGTCGCGATCGGCCGCTGGCTGTGGGCCCTCGGGGCGGGCGTGCCGATCCTGTACGGGGAGGGGGCGGTGGCGCACGCGGCGATCCTCGCGCGCGACCGCGCGGAATACGCGGCGCTCGCCGATCCGCGCGGCCTCATCTTCGTGGCCGCGAACTACCCGCCGCTCTACTTCCGCATCGCCGGGATCGCGGATCCGTTCGTTGCCGGCCGGGCCGCGAGCATCGTGGCCGCGTTGTTCGTGGCGGCCGCGATCGCGCGGACGGCGTTCACGCGCTCGGGTGTGCTCGCCGCCGTCGCGCTCGCGGCGACCTGGCTCGCGTGCATGCCGGTCGCGACCTGGGGACCGGCGGTGAAGCCGGATCTCGTCGCCCTCGCGTTCACCGTGGCCGCGGTGCTCGCCGCGGACGGGCGGCGCCGCCCCGCCCTCGCGGGCGTGCTCGTCGCGCTCGCGATCTGGTCGAAACCGACCGCGGCGCTGCCGGCGATCGCGCTCGCGGTCTCTCTCGGTGGTCGCGCGACGGGCATTCGGCGGTATGCCGCGGGCATCGTCGCCGGATCCGCCGCCGTGCTCGCCCTCGCCGGCGGGGATCCCGGTGCCATGTTCGAGCACGTGGTGGCGTGGAACGCGCTGCCCTGGCACGCGGACCAGGCTCTCCTCCTCGTGCTCGTGCTCGCCGTCGTCTTCGGCGTGCCGCTCCTGAGCTATGCCTTCGCGCGCCCGAGCGGCGCGATCGGCGCGTATGCCGTCGCCGCGGCCGCGATCGTCGTTCTCGGAGGCCGTGAGGGCGCGACGATCAACTACCTGCTGGATCTCGTCACCGCGGCGACCCTCGGTCTCGCCGCATCGGGCGATCGCGTCACGTCCGGATGGGCGCGCCCGGCGCTCATCGCCGTGCAGCTCGTCGTCGCGCTCGCGCTCTTCGACCCGCTGGGACTCCTCGGAGGTCGCTCGATCGGCACGGGCGCGTGGGCCTCGCCCGCGCGCCTCGCCGCCGTGCACGTTCTGCCCGGCGACCTGCTCGTCGAGGACGCGGGCCTGCTGGTCGCCGACGGCCGCGTCCCGAAGGTCGACGATCTCTTCCTCTGGTCCAGGCTGCTCGATCGAGGCGCGCTGCCAGAGCGAGACCGGCTGCTCGACGCCGTGAGCGCGGGCGAGTTCGACGCGGTGGTCAGCGAGGTCGACCTCTCGCGCATCGCGGCCGCTCCGGCCTACGAGCGGCAGCGCTGGCACCCACGACTCGTCGACGCGGTGCTCGCGCGCTACCGCCTCACGCGCGAAGCGGACGGCCTGTTCGTGTATCAGCGCGCCATCAGCCTGACCGACCGCGTGGCATTTCCCTAGACTGCCCGCGTGCCGGATGCCACCGCCATCCGACGTATCGCTTCTCTCTCACTCGCATTGCTCGTCGCGCGGATCGCCACCGCGTTCGTCGTTTCGCAGCCCGGGTATACCGACTCCTTCTATTTCACCGCCGTCGCCGACCGGCTCGCGCAGGGCGCGGGCCTGACCGCGGATTTCCTGTGGTCGCCGCTGGAGGCTCGCGCTGACCTGGGACTCCCCGTCGCGAGCCATCTCTTCTGGGTGCCGCTGCCGACGGGCCTCGCGGCTCTGGGCGTCGCGCTCGCGGGTCCGCTCGCCGGCGCGTTCCGCGCCGCGCAGCTCCCGTTCATCCTCACCGCCGCGCTGCTCCCCGGAGCCGCGTATGTGGCGGCGCGCGCGCTCGGCACGCGCGAGCGCTTCGCGCTCGCGGCCGCGGCGATCGCGGGTTGTGGCGGGCTGTTCGCTCCGGCGTTCGTTTCGGTCGACGCGTTCGCGCCGGCGGCGCTCATGGGCACCGCCTTCTTCCTCGCGTACGCCCGTGCCGCGGCGGGGTCGACGCGTGCCGGGCTCGTGGCGGGCCTCCTCGTCGGCCTTCTCTATCTGTCGCGCAGCGAAGGCGCGCTCTTCGGTCTCGCGCTGCTGTGGCTCGTACGAACGGAACGGTCGCGGCGCGCGGGCGTCGCGGCATCGCTCGTCGCGCTCGCCTTCGGTTGCGCATGGCTCGTGCGCGACCTTTCCGCCGGCCTCGGTGCGGGGCTCTTCGCGCGGTCGGCGCTGCTCGTGCGCTACGAGGATCTCTTCGCGTTCCAGCCCGACTACATCGGCGCGTCCGCGGCTCCGGCGATCGACCTCGTCACGGCGCGGGCCGCGGCGCTCGTCACCAACGCCGTCACCTTCACGTTCGCGTTCGCGCTGCTGCTCGTGGTCCCGCTCGCCGCGGGCGTCCGCGGTCTGCGCGACCGGCCCGAGGTCCGTGCGTGGCTGGGTCTCGCCGTGCTCGTGTATCTGGCGCAATCCCTCGTCTGGACGTTGCACTCGACGCGCGGCTCGTACTTCCACTCGCTCGCGGCGTTCTTCCCATTCGGCGTCGCGATCGCCGCGGCGGGCGCGGAGCGTCTGCTCACGTCGCTCGCCCGGCGCACGGCCGATGCCTGGATCGCGGGCGCCGTCGTGCTCGTCGCGATCGTCTCGGTCACGTCGGTCGCGCAGTGGGACGCGAGCTTCAACGGCGGGACGCGGGCGCGCGCGTCGGCGCTCGACGCGATCCCCGCGGGCCCGTTCCTCGCGATCGACGCGGCGGCATGGCGTTGGATCAGCGGACGGCGCGTCGCGGTGACGCCCGCGGACGGCCTCGCGCGCGCCGCGTGCGTGGCCGCGGCGATCGACGCGCGCTCGATCGTGCTCGAGGCTGCCCACTTCAGCCGATACGACGCGCTCTACCGTGGTGGCGCGCGGCCGGCGTGGCTCGACGCGCCCGTCGTGCGCGGCGCGACCCGGGTCTACCCGATCCGCGGCGTCCCGCCCTGCGGCGCGCCGTGACCGGCCGACGTCTCGCACCGCTGCTCGTCGCGCTGACGGCGTTCGCGGTCGCGGTCGCGCGGCCGCCGTCCGACCCCGACATGTTCTGGCACCTCGCATCCGGCCGGTGGATGGTCGATCACCGCGACATCCTCCGGCTCGACCAGTTCTCGAGCACGATCGACGGCCAGCCGTACAGCGTCGGCGAATGGCTGGGGGAGGTCGTCCTGTACGGGGCGTACGCGATCGGTGGATGGGGCGGCATCGTGGTGCTGCGCGGGTCCCTCGTCGCCGTCGCCGCGTTCTTCCTCACCCGTGCGTCGCTCGCCAGCGGCGCGTCGCCCCGGGTCGCGCTGCCCATCGTCGTCCTCGCGCTGCTCCTCTCGACGATCGTGTGGACCGATCGTCCCCATCTGTTCACGCTGGCGTTCTTCCCACTGCTCCTCGATCTGCTCCTCCGCGTACGCGCTGGCGCGACGCGGTGGCTCGCCGCGGTCCCGCCGCTCCTCCTCGTATGGACGGATCTCCACGGTGGGTACGCGCTCGGCCTCGCGCTCGTCGCGCTCTTCGCGGTCGACGCGCTCGTCCGCCGCGATCGCGCGCGCGCGTTCGTCGTCACGGCCGCCGCGGCCGCGGTCGTCACCCTGCTCGATCCGGGCTCGCTCGGCATCGGCGCCGCGGTCGCGCACGCGGCCGCGCCGCCGCGCTTCATCGTCGAGGAGCTGCCGCCGGACGTGCTCACGCCCGCCGGCCTGCTGTTCGCGGCCTTCGTGCTCGGCACGATCGCCGTCAGCATGCGCGCGGGCGGCACGGCGCTCGACGCGCTGCTCCTCATCCCGCTGCTGTGGCTCGCGCTCTCCGCGCGGCGCGACATGCCGTACTTCGCGATGGCCGCGGTGCCGTACCTCGCGCGGGAGCTCCCGCGCGCGCTGCCCGCCGCCCGGCGCGCGGGCCCGCGATCCGGCCCGAGGCGCGGCGTGCTCGCCGGCGCCGTGGTCGGCGTCGCGGCGATGGTGCTCGTGAGCATCGTCTCGCTGCCGGCCGCCGTCGACGAGAACGCGTATCCATCGGGCGCGCTCGCCGCGCTGCGCGCCGGGAGCGGCGTGCTGCTCAACGAGTACGACTGGGGCGGCTACCTCATCTGGCGCGCACCGGAGCGTCCGGTCTTCATCGACGGGCGCCTCCTCCCGTATCTGCCGCGCGTCTTCGCGGACTGGAACGCCGCCGTGCGCCTGGCGCCGCGATGGCGCGACGTCCTCGAGCGGTATCGCGTCACGACGGTCCTGCTGAAGCCCGATCGCCCGCTGGTGGGCGCGCTGCGCGAGGACGGTTGGCGCGAGAGCGGGAGCGGCGCCGACTGGGTGTTGCTGACGCGCCCGTGACGCGTGTGTCGACCTTCGCGATCGTGCTCGGATCGCTCTTCGGCGCGCTCGCGAGCCTGCAACCGATCGCCGACAGCGATCTCTTCTGGCACGTCGAATCCGGACGGCGGACGCTCGCCGGCGCCCTCCCGCGGACGGACGTCTTCTCGTGGACCGTCGCGGGCGCGCCGGTCTTCACCGATCAGTGGCTCGGCGACGCGCTGCTCGCCGCGGCGCGCGCCGTCGCTGACTGGCGTGGGGTGCTCGCGCTGCGCGTCGTCGCCGTCGCGGTGCTCGTCGCGGTCATCGTGGACACGGCGCTCGCGATACGGCCCGGCCGTCCGAGCGTCGCCGTCGCGGCCGCCCTGCCCGCGATCGCGCTGTCGCGCTTCGCGTGGACCGATCGGCCCGAGCTGCTCGGGCTGCTCTGCTTCGCGATCCTCGTGCGGCTGCTCCGGAGCGGCGACCGCGGGCTCCTGCTCGCGATCCCGCTCCTCTTCATCTGGGCGCAGCTCCACGGCTCGTACGCGCTCGGCCTCGCGCTCGTCCTCGCCGCGTGCGGCGCTCGCGCGGCGACGGAGCGTCGCGAGCGCTGGCGCTTCGTGCCGATCGCGTCCGCGGCGATCGTCGCCACGCTGCTCGGTCCGTCGGGCATCTCGACCTGGACCTCGTCGGGCGGCCACTTCCTCGCGCCGCCGCGCTACATCGCGGAGGAGGGCGTCCCCGACGTCAGCACGCTTCCCGGAGCGCTCTTCTTCGTCACGCTCGCCCTGGTGATGGCGGCGGCGCTCTTCTCGCGCCGCCCCGCCACGCCGCGAGACCTCGCGCTCCTCGTGCCGGTCGCGTTCGTGTCGCTGACCGCCGCGCGTCACATGCCGCTGCTCGCGATCGCCGCCGTCCCGTTCCTCGCGGAGCGCTTCCCCGATCCGCTCGGGAAGTGGCGCGATCGCCGGACCGAGGGCATCGGTCGCGCCGTCGCGCTCGCCGCATCGGTCGCGATCGCCGTCCTCGCCGTCGCGCTCGCGGACGGCCACGTCGACGAGTCGGGGTATCCACGGGCGGCGCTCGCGGCGGTCCCGAGCGGACCCGGCCTGTTGAATCGGTACGAGTGGGGCGGCTGGCTCATGTACGCGGCGCCCGCGACGCCGGTGTTCATCGATGGCCGTCTTTTTCCGTACGTGCCGTCCGTCCTCGATGACTACGGATCGATCATCAACGCGCATCCCGGCTGGGAAGCGGTCGCCCTTCGCCGGAACGTCCGTGCGATGCTCGTGCGTCCGACCGACGCGATCGCGGGGCGCGCCGCCGAGCGCGGCTGGAGGATCGCCTACCGGGACGATCTCGCCGTGGTGCTCGTGCGATGAGGTACGCGCTCGCGCTCTTCGTCGGCACGGTCGCCGGCGTGCTCGCGGCGTCGCAGCCCATCGCGGATACGGACGTGTGGTGGCACCTGGCGACGGGCCACGAGACGATCGCGCGGGGGATCGTCCGTACGGACGTCTTCGCGTGGACCGTTCGCGGATCGCCGGTCTCGACCGATCAGTGGCTCGGGCAGGTCGTGATGTACGCGAGCTGGCTCTTGGCGGGCTGGCGCGGCGTGGCGCTCCTGCGCGTCGTGCTCGTCGTCGCGCTCATCGCCTTCGGGGCGATGAGCGCGATGCGCAGGACGACGCGTCCGTTCGCCGCCGTCCTCGCCACCATGCCCGCGCTCCTGCTGACGCGCGCCGTCTGGGTCGATCGCCCGGAGCTGTTCGGCTTCGCGTTCTTCGCCGCGCTGCTCCTGCTGCTCCGGCTCGGACGCGACGGCCGCGCGAGCGCGCTGTTCGCGAGCGTGCCGCTCATCGGCGTGTGGGCGAACGTGCACGGGTCGTTCGCTCTCGGTGTCGCGGTCACGCTGCTCGTCTGCGCCGAAGGCGCGCTTCGCGACGTCCCGCGACGTCGCGCGTACGTGGCGACGGCGCTCGCCGCGCTCACCATCACGCTCGCCAATCCCGCCGGCGTCAGCGTCTGGACCGCCCCGGGCTCGCACTTCCTCTCGCCGCCGCGCGACATACAGGAGTGGGGCCTCATCGACGTCTCCACGCCGCTCGGGATCGCGTACGCCACCACCCTCGCGCTCGTCCTCGTCGCGGCGTTCGCGGGGCCACGCCTCGAAGCGCGCGAGCTCGTCGTGCTCGTACCGGTCGCCTTCCTATCGATGACCGCCGTTCGCCAGGCGCCGCTGCTCGCCGTCGCGGCTGCCCCGCTGTTCGCGGAGCGCGCCACGGCGATCCTCGCGCTTCTCGGGCCCCACGACCGTGCGACCGAGGGCCCCCGCGCGGGGAGGGTTCCCGTCGCGACGAAGCGACGGGAGACCCCGCGTGGAGAGGGTTTCGGCCGCACGGTCGTGCTTGCCGTGGCTCTTGGCGGGATCGCCGTCGCCCTCGCGACGACGCCGGGGCAGCCCGACGAGCGGGCATATCCGGTCGGCGCTCTCGGATCGATACCGACCGGAGACGGCACGCTCGCGCGCTACGAGTGGGGTGGCTGGCTGATCTGGAACGGCGTCCCCGTGTTCGTCGACGGACGGCTCACGCCGTACGCCGGCGGCGTCCTCGACGATTACCGGCGGATCGTCGCCGCCGCGCCGGGATGGGAGGAAGCGATCGCGCGACGCCATGTGCGGACGCTGCTCGTCGTGCCGTCGGATCCGGTGGCCGTACGCGCGACGCAGCTCGGATGGACGGTCCGCGCCCGCTCCGACGAGTTCGTCGTCATCGCCGTTCCGTGAGTGCGCGTTCCTATACTTCGCGCACGAGCACCCAGCCGGCCCGCCTCATCAAGGATGGCGACGACCTCGAAGCGCAGTTCGACGCGATCGTCGACGCCCTCCGGCGCGACGTCCGCCGCACGCGTCAGCAGGTCGAGAAGTTCGCGCGCGCCTACCAGCGGACGGCCGAGGCGCAATCGCGGCGCTCGGCGGACGGCAAGCCCGACGAGGAGACGCAGAAGGCCTACCGGCGGCTGAAGCAGCTCCAGCTGGTGGTGCGGCACATCGAGTCGAGCGCCGCGTACCTCCTCGGGTCGGGCATCGAACCCGAGGTGAAGGGCGACCACGATCAGACGCTCGAGGTCGCGCAGCGCGTGCTCGAAAGCCTCGAGGCCGAGCGCGAGCGCCTGTACCGCGACGTGCACGACGGTCCCGCCCAGGTGCTCGCGAACGCGATCTTCGAGGTCGAGTACCTCGAACGCATCGCCGAGCGCGCGCCGTCGGAGGTGCGTCAGACGCTCAAGGCGGAGCTCGGCGGCCTCAAGACCCAGTTCCGCTCGTCGCTCGATTCGGTGCGCGCGATGATCTACGACCTCCGTCCGCCGGAGCTCTCCGAGCTCGGGCTCGCCGAGGCGATGCGCAACTACACGAGCGAATGGGAGTCTCGCTGCGGCATCAAGGTGCTGGCGACGCTCGACGTCGCGCCGACGGAGCTCTCGCCCCAGCACGAGCTCGCGGTGTATCGCGTGCTGCAGGAGGCGCTGCAGAACGTGCACAAGCACGCGCACGCCACCACCGTGGGCGTCGTCTGGCAGCGCACCAGCGCCGCCTGGAACCTCCACGTCACCGACGACGGTCTCGGCTTCGACCTGGTGAAGGCGGCGCGGCGCGCGAAGTCCGTCGGCCTCCTCTCGATGCGCGAGCGCGCCGAGCTCATCGGTGGTTCACTGCAGATCCAATCGATGCCCGGGAGGGGCACCGCCGTTACACTCCTGCTCCCCGTAGGGCACGCAGAGAGAGGAAGTCTGCTTGGCCGACAAGAGTGACCGCCAGATCCGCGTCGTGCTCGCCGACGCGAGCCGTCTCACCGCGATGGGCATCGGACAGGTGCTCGAACAGGAGCCGGATGTCGAGCTCGTCGCGACCGCGTCCGACGGCGAGGAGGCCGTGACGAAGACGCTCGAGCTCGAGCCAGACGTCCTCGTCATCGAAGCCGACCTGCCGCGCCTTTCGGGCATCAAGGTGACGCAGCGCGTGCGCCGCGAGCTGCCGCACGTCGGTGTCGTCGTGCTCACCGCGAAGGACGAGGAGCAGACGCTCTTCGAGGCCATCCGCGCGGGGGCGGCCGCGTACCTGAACAAGGATTGCGAGCCGACGGAGCTCGTCGACGCGATCCGCAAGGCGCGCGCGGGGCAGTTCATCATCAACGAGAAGGTCTTCAGCCGGCCGGCCGTCGCGTCGAAGGTGCTCGCCGAATTCCGCGAGCTCTCCGTGTACGGGCCCGGCTCTTCGCACGTGTTCGCACCGCTCTCCCCGCGCGAGGTGCAGATCCTCGACAACATCGCGCAGGGCATGACCAACAAAGAGGTGGCGTACGCCCTCGCCATCTCCGAGCAGACGGTGAAGAATCACATGTCGAGCATCCTGCGGAAGCTGTCCGTCAACGACCGGACGCAGGCGGTCGTGTACGCGATCAGGCAGGGCTGGATCAAGGGACCGGAGATGGGGAATTGACCGTGGCGGCCGACACGGTGGCGGAGCTCGCGACCGAGCAGCAACGGATCGTCGCCGAGATCCGCGAGCTCGACCTGCTGATCGAGTCGACGCAGACGGAGGTGAACCGGCTCAAGGCGCGTGAGGATCAGCTGAAGACACGCGTCGAGGAGATCCGCGGCAATCCCTCGAACTTCCAGCGCGACGAGATCTTCGGCGCCACCGACGAGCACGCCGCCGCGATCGGCCGCCGGATGACGATGGAAGGGCAGCTCGGCGCGCTGCAGGGCAAGCGCAAGCTCCTCGATCGCGCGCGGACCCTCCTCACCGCCGCGCAGCAGCACGTGCGCGAGAGCGCCGCCGCGCCGCCGGTGCCCGCCGATACCTCGCCGATCATCGACGAGAGCAAGCTGCTCCAGGCCGTCGTCGACACGCAGGAGGCCGAGCGCAAGCGCATCGCGCGGCAGGTCCACGATGGGCCGGCGCAGGCGATGGCGAACGTCGTCCTGCAGTCCGAGATCAGCGAGCGCCTCTTCGAGGTGGACCCGCAGCGCTCGCGCACCGAGCTCGCGGCGCTCCGGCAGATGGTGAACAAGACCCTGCAGGAGCTGCGTGGCTTCATCTTCGAGCTGCGGCCGATGATCCTCGACGACCTCGGCCTCGTCCCGACGATGCGCCGCTACGTGCAGACCCTCATCGACAAGCACGGCGTGCGCATCGACTTCTCGAGCACGGGCCGCGACCGGCGTCTTCCGTCCGACGACGAGGTCGCGATCTTCCGCCTCATCCAGGACTCCCTCGTCGAGCGCATCGAGAAGGGGGCGAGCAAGGACATCGTCCTCGGGATGAGCTGGAAGGACGAGCAGCTCGAGATCCTGCTCTCCGCCGACGGGAAGGAGCTGCCGCCCGACGGCGAGCTCCAGTCCGGGCTGCGCCGCAGCGAGCGGCTCGAGCTCCTCCACGGCGACTCCACGCACGAGACGCGCTCCGACGGGTCCGTCGTGCTCTCCGTGCGCGTTCCGATCCGCGCCGCGCCCACCATCATCACGTGAGCGGCGCGCTCGCCACGAGCGACGTCGCCGCGCTCCTCGAGTCCACCTGCGCCCTCGTCGAAGCGGAGATGCGCGCGCTCGGGGACGAGGGCTGCCGCTTCCATTTCGAGGCCGGCGAGTGGTGCGTGAACGAGTGCATCGGTCATCTCATCGAGGCGGAGAAGCGCGGCTTCGCGGGACGCATCCGCGACCTCATCGCCGGGAGACCGGTGCGGTCGTGGGACCAGGCGCAGGTCGCGCGCGACCGCAAGGACTGCGAGCGCGTCAGCCAGAGCCTCTGGATGGAGTTCATGGGTCTTCGCCACGATTCGATCCAGCTCGTGCGATCGCTGACGCCGGCAGATCTGGACAGGAGCGGTATGCATCCGAAGGTCGGCGCGCTGCGCGTGCGCGATCTTCTGCACGAGTGGGTGCACCACGACCGCAACCACACGCGCCAGCTCCTCGCGATCCAGCAGGAGCGCGTGTACCCGCACATGGGGAACGCTCGGAAGTTCGTCGGCGAGTAGGCGCTTCCGCGGCGCCGCGATCTACCGAAGCGCGAGGCGGCCGCCGCGTCGACCGAGGACCATCGCGACGCCCGCGACGGCCGCGGTGAGCACGAGCGGCTTCGCCGCGAGCGAATAGCGCGGCTGCGTCCCGAGCGGCGCGAGCGCGACGGTCACGTAGAGGATGACGACGAGCGGCAGTAGCGCGGCGTCCGTGCGGCGGCGCGCGAGCGCGAGCGCGCCGACGAGCGCGAAGAGCACGATCGCGAGCTCGATCGCTTCGATCGCGACGCGGAGCCCCGGGTCGAGCGATCGCGATGCCTCGACCGGGACGGGCATGTCGCCGGCCCACAGCACGAACGCCCGGAGCGGTGTGCGCGCGAGGTAGCCCGCGACGTCGTGGGCGATGAAGCGAAGACCGTGCATGCCGAGACTGGCGTTCAGCGCGACCCACGCGTACGCCTGATCGACGCGATCGCCGATGCGATCGAACGCGGCGACCTCCGCGTTCACGGCCGCGAGCTCGTCCGCCTCGACGGCGTCGAGGTCGGCTCTCCCAAGGCCCTGCACCGCACCGAGCCAGATGACGGCGCCGCTGCTCGACACGAAGGGCCGGTCGAAATAGCGCTGCGAGTACACGAAGAGCGGTGCGAGCACGAGGACGAACGCGGCGACGAGCGCGACGAGCGGCGCGAGCCGCGTGCGTGCGAGCACCCGGCGGCCATCGACGACGAGCGCGAGCAGCACCAGCGCCGCGGGGAACAGGACGTACACCGGCCGCGTGAGCGCGAGCCAACCGACGAGCGCGCCCGACGCGACGGCCCAGCCGACCGAATCGCCCGCTCGCGCGCGAAGGAACGCGGCGAGGCCCGCGACGAGGAGGAACGTCGACAGGAAGTCCGAATAGGCGATCGCCGCCCAGTACGCGATCGGCAGATAGATCGCGACGAGCACCGCGACGACACGCGCGGCCGGCGCGCCGATCACCGCACGCGCGAGCGCGCGGGCGAGCACGACGAGCACGCCGTACAGGAGCGCCTGCGCGACCGCCACGAGCCAGTGCGAGCACCCGAGGAGGCAGAGCGGTGCGAGGAACAGCGGATATCCGGGCGGCCAGAGCGGCTCGGGGACGAACGCGGCGCCGAGGGCGCCGCGGGTGTACTCGCTCCGATCGACGAGCCCGCGCGCGAGGCGCAGATACGCGACCTGATCGTCCCAGTACGGCTCGAACGCCGGCGACACGAGCAGCGCGTAGCCGAGTGCGAGCGCGACGGCGACGGCCGAGGCGGTCCAGACGACGCGCATCGTCCGCAGTCTATGGAGCGCTTTCGGCGCGCCGAGGCGTGTCACAAGGCGCTGGCCGGCCCTCGACGAGTCCGGTCACGCCGGCACCGGTGGCGGCGACGCGTCGGCCCATGGTCGGCTGCGTGAGGTCATGGACCGCCGACGTTCGTGAGCGCGATGCCGGTGTAGTAGTGCTTCAGGATCTGCTCGTAGTCGGCGCCACCGAGCGCCATGCCCTGAGCGCCCCACTGGGACATGCCGACGCTGTGGCCGAAGCCCTTCCCGACGAAATCGAACCGCGCCGGGAGCGCGAAGAGGATCTCGGTCACGACGATGCCCTTGCGGCGGCCGGTCTCGTCGAACGTGAAGTCCCAGTTCGACCGCACCTTCGTCGCACCGAGGATGTCCATGTCGCGAAGGCGATCCGCGTCGCGCGGGCTGACCCATTCCTGCTCCGGCGGCCGGAGCACGGGATCGAAGAGGTTGCTCTTCAGTCCGAAAAGGAAGCGCGCCGTCTCCATCCTGATGTCGCGCGAGCCGAGCGTGCCGGTCACGCGCGTGAGGAGTGGCCGGCCGGTCGCGCTCTTGCTGAGCACCTCGATCTTTGTCGGCGTGCCGACGTCGAGACCGCGAACGCGCATGTACTCGGCGAGCAGCGGCGCGGTGAATTCGCGGTCCCATTCCCAGCTCGACCGTCCGAATGACGAGTTCTTCGCGACCTCGTCACTCGGCGACGGCACGCTGCGCAGATACGGCAGCGCGTTCGAGAAGACGTTCTCGGAGTTCTCGGTCACGCCGCCCGCGTTCGCGGAGTACAGCGCCTCGATCGGCGAGCCACGGTACGTCGCGACGATCCCCGCCGTCCGGTCGACGGCACGGAGCGTCGAGCGAACCTCGTTCCCGATGCCGTCGTATTCCTGGTCGCGCGTGTCGCCCTCCAGGTCGTAGTGCTGGTGCCGGCGGAGATGCGTCGCGAGATACGTGCGCGCGGCGATCGCCTGCGCGGCGAGCGCCTCCGGTTCCCAGGTCGACGGCTCCTCGGACCCGACGACGGACGCGAGGTAGGCGCCCGTCTCGACCGTGTTCACGATGATCGCGCCGCCGCCGTCGTCCACGCTCGTCTCCAGCGTGCCGCGGAAGCCGCGCCCGTTCACCGTGAGCACGCCGTCGCTCGTCGTGAAGGTCACGACCATCACCTTCTCGGCCGAGAGCAGCTGCTGTCCGAGCGCGTCGTCGTTGCTGCGCAGGAGCGAGACCTCGAACGGCGTCGTGACGATGCGCGCCGGCTGCGACCGCGCCTCGAGCTCGGCGTTGCGCGCCTCGCGTAGCTGCTGCCTGCGGCCGAGCCGCTCGTCCGGGGTGAGCGACTCGGGCTTCGGCGGCAGCGCCAGCGCGACGCCCTCGGCGCGCCGCACGTTGGTGCGCACGACGAGACGCAGCGGCCCGCGGTAGAGGATCGCGCCATCCGGGCCGGTCGCGGTGACGCTGCCCGTCGACGCGACGACGGTGTAGCTCACACCGTTCGGCGTGACGTTCACGCGGACCGTGGCCGGCAGGGCTTGGAGCGGCGCGGCGACCGCGACGCCCGGCTCGAGCGAGAGGACGCACGCGACGGCGAGGACCGTGACCAGCGCTCGCGCGACGAGCCCTGTCCGTCTCACGTCGCGGTCCGATACACCTCCGGCCTGAGCACGCCGATGAACGGAAGATTGCGATACCGCTCGGCGTAGTCGAGGCCGTATCCCACGACGAACTTGTCGGGGATCTCGAAGCCGCGATAGTCGATCGCGATCGGAACGAGTCGACGCGCGGGCTTGTCGAGCAGCGTGCAGATCCGCACCGAGGCCGGGTGCTGCGAGCGCAGGTGGTCGACGACGAAGGCGAGGGTGTTGCCGGTGTCGAGGATGTCCTCGACGACGAGCACGTCGCGGCCCTCGATCGGGTTCGCCAGGTCCTTGAGGATCCGCACCACGCCACTCGACTCCGTGGAGGCGCCGTACGAGGAGACCTCGAGGAAGTCGAGCGCGAGCGGAAGGTCGACCTGCCGCATGAGGTCCGCGAGGAACGGCAGCGCCCCCTTCAGGATGGACACGAGGACGAGGTCCTTGCCGCGGTAATCCGCGGCGATCCGCGCGCCGAGCTCGCGGACCTTCGCCGCGATCGCGGATTCGCTCACGAGGATCTCCGCGATGTCTTCGGCGGGAGCGCCGGTCCGGGCGGTCGTCACCACGACGATGCTAGGGCGCGATCAGGGGTGACGCAGGACCCACGCGAATCGCGCGACCGCGACGAGGGCCAGCGCCGCGCTCGCGTAGAGCGCGAGGGCGCCATCCGTCCCGGTCGGCGCCGGCCGATCCGGACGCGCCTCTTGGAACACGTCGTCGACGATGTGCCCCGCCGGCCGCGGGCTGGCCGGCGCCGCGACCGGGGTGCCGCGCACGACCACGGTGCCTCGCATGCTCGTGCCGTGGATGCCGCACACGTAGTCGAAGGTGCCCGGACGATCGAACGTGGTCGTCGTCGTCTGTCCCTGCGCGAGGGTGACCGTGACGAATCCCGGCTGGACGCTCACGGCGCTGTGCGGCGCGCTGTCGAGGTTCGTCCAGCGGATCGTGTCGCCCGGATCGACGGTGATCGGGCTCGGACTGAAGACGAAGTTCTGGATCGTGACGTCGACCGTCGCGCCCGCGACCGGCGCGGCGCTCGCGGCGCCACCGGAGCCGACCGCGGCGAGGAACGCGAGGCCGGCGGCGAAGCGTGCGGCGCGAGCGCTCACGCGCCAACGATAGGCAGGAGCCCTAGCGGCGGAGCAGGACGAGCGCGGCGCCGGCGAGCCCCACGACGAGGACCGCCGCGGCGGCGACGAGGATCGGCGCGGGCGGGCCGCCGTCGCTCGCGGCGGCGGTGCGCGGCGCCGGCGCCGGTGCGCTCGGGAGCGCCGCCGCGGCGGTGCTCGCCGAGGGCGTGGCCGACGGCGTCGCCGCGGCCGCCGAGGACGGCGACGGCGCGGCGGTCGCGGTCGCGGTGGGCGCGAGGCTGGGCGTCGCGGTCGCCCCGATCGCCGGTTGCGGTGTCGCGACCGGCGCCGACGCGGCCGGCGGCGGCGTCGCTGTCGGGATCGGGGCCGGCGTCCGCACGGGGGTCGGGACCGGCGTGGGGACGGGCGTCGCGGCGCCCCGCACGACGACCGTGCCGGTCATCGACGGGTGGATCTCGCAGCGATAGGCGAAGGTGCCGGCGCCCACGAACGTGAACGTGAAGGACCGGCCCGGATTCAGGGTGCCGCTGTTCCACACGCCCGCGGTCGACGAAGCGGTGTGCGCGATGCTGTCGGCATTGGTCCACGTCAGCGTGTCACCGGCGTTCAGCGTGATCGTCGCGGGCGCGAACGCGGAGTCCTGGATCGAGACGCTGCGCGCGGCACCCTCGGGCGCGGCTGCGACGGAGGACGCGCCGAGGACGAGCAGGAGGAGCGCGCCCGCGCACAGCCGAAGCACTCGCGTCGCTGGCGCGGATACGATACGAACGATGCGCGTGGCATCGCCACCGTTCGCGGCGCTCGCGCTCGAGGCCGCGCGGTTCGGACTCGATGTCTCGACCGAGCAGGTCGCGGTATGCGAGCGGTTCGCAGCGGCACTCATCGAACGCAATACGTCCGTGAACCTCACGGCGATCACCGATCCGGTCGACATCGCGCACAAGCACTTCCTCGATTCGTGGACGGCGTTCGCGGCGCGCCGCTGGACCGGCACCGAGCGCGTGGTGGACGTCGGGAGCGGCGCCGGCTTCCCGGGCCTCGCGCTCCGCATCGCGCGTCCGGGCCTGCGCGTGACGCTCGTGGAGTCGGTGGGCAAGAAGGCGCGCTTCCTCGCGGAGATGGCGACGCTCCTCGGCCTACACGACGTCGAGGTGCGCAACGAGCGCGCCGAGGCGCTCGCGCACACACGCAGGGACCGGTACGACGTGGCGACCGCCCGCGCCGTCGGCACGCTCGGTCAATCGATCGAGTACCTGCTTCCCTTCGTCCCCATCGGGGGAGACGCGATCGTATGGAAGGGACGGCTCGAGCAGGAGCTCCCGGGCGCGCGCAAGGCGGCGACCGTGCTCGGCGGCGACATCGTGGCGATCGTTCCGACGACCGAGATCGGCGTGGGCGACGTCCTGCCGGGACGCAATCTCGTCGTCGTTCGCAAGGTGCGCCCGACGCCCACTCGCTACCCGCGCACCGCGGCGGAGGCGCGTCGCCGACCGTGGTGATCGTGCCGTCGATCGACGTGCGCGCCGGCCGGATCGCCCATCGCGGCGATACGCTCGCTTCGCCCGCGACACGGGGGCTCCTGCCCCCGGGCGCGGACGAGGATCCGCGCGATCTCGCCGCTCGTTACCTCGCCGAGGGCGCGGAGGAGCTCCACCTCGTCGACCTCGACGCCGCCGAGCGTGGCGAGCACGCGAACTTCGCGATCCTCGCGGAGATCGCCCGCGCGTCGCGCGCTCCCTGCCGGCTCGCCGGCGGCGTGGCGTCGCTCGAGCGCGCGCGCATGGCGCGCGAGGCGGGCTTCGCGGGCGTGCTCTTCTCGAGCGCGGTCTTCGGCGACGAGCAGCTGCTGCGGCGCTGCGCGCGCGAGCCGGGGGCGATCGTCGAGATCGAGGCGCGCGACGGCTCGCTCGCGCCGCGCGGTGGGCCATCCGAGCTCGTGCTCTTCGCGGCGGGGATGGACGCCGTCACGGCGGCGACGACCGCTTCGCTGCGAGGGATCCGCGACCTGTACGTCATCGATCTCTCGAGGGACGGCCGCCTCGGTGGGCCGCCGCTCGTGCTGCTCGAGCAGCTTCGCCGCGCGACCGGCGCGGGCGTGCGCTTCCACACCGGTGGCGGCGTGCGCGATCTCGGCGACATTCGCGCGCTCGCGGAGTGGGGGGTCGCGTCTGTGGTCGTGGGCCGCGCGTTCCTCGAACACCGCTTCACCGTCTCGGACGCGAAGGCCGCGTGCGCGTAGCGCTCCTCTCCGACGTGCACGCGAATCTCGTCGCGCTCGAAGCCGTGCTCGCCGCGGTCGGTCCGGCGGACGCGCTCTGGGTCACCGGCGACACGGTCGGCTACGGGCCCGATCCATCGGAGGTCCTCGCCCTGCTCCGCGAGCGCGGCGCGGTCATGGTGCAGGGCAATCACGACCGCGGCGTCGCCACCGGCGAGGGTCTGGAGCTCTTCCACGAGCGCGCCGCGGTCGCGGCGCGCATGCACGCCGAGTGGCTGAGCGCGGAAGAGCGCGACCTTCTCGCGTCGCTGCCGCAGGTCACGAGCCTCGAGCGGTTCACGCTCTGCCACGGCAGCCTGCGCGACCCGCTCTGGGAATACGTGATGGACACCGCGACCGCCGCCGCCACGATCGAGCGATCGCGGACGCCGTTCGCGTGCTGCGGGCACACGCACGTGCCGGCGCTCTTCGTGCGCGACGGCGAGCGCACGCGCGCGCTGCGGCCGGTTGTCGAGACGGCGTACCCGCTCGATCCACGGTGCCTGCTCAATCCCGGCAGCGTGGGACAGCCGCGGGACGGCGACCCGCGCGCGGCGTACGCGGTCCTCGACACCGACGCGGGGACGGCGGCCTTCTATCGTGCCTCGTACCGGATCCGTGAGACGCAACGTCGCATCCGCGCGCGCGGCCTTCCCGAGATGTTCGCGGAGCGTCTCGCCTTCGGCGTGTAGCCCTTCGCTCTGACGTGGGTCCGCGACTTCGCGGTCCGCGTCGTCTCACCTAAACAAGACCTCAACGCGCGCAGGCGTACCTAGACTCGACAGGTTGAGCGACGCCTCCGGGCCACCGCATCCCGATACCGACCCAGCGCGCCGTGGTCTCGAACGGCGCGAAGAGATCCGGGGCGAGCGCCCCGGCGACCGCCGCGTCCGGATCGTCCGGCCCAAGGAATTCCGGCGTACCCCCGGCGGCTTCGTCGCGACCGACGACGCCCTGACGCCGCGGGGCGACGTCGGGCGCGCGTGGACGAGTGTTCGCCGCGTCCTGCTCGGCCGCCGCCTCGCCACGGCGGAAGAGGGAGCCGAGCGTGTCCCGAAGAAGATCGGCCTTCCGATCATGGCGTCCGACAACATCTCGTCCTCCGCCTACGCCACCGAGGAAACGATGCGCGTGCTCGCGCTCGCGGGCGCGTCGGCCCTCGCGCTGACGATGCCGATCGCGATCGCGATCGCCGTCATCCTCGCGATCGTCGTCCTCTCGTACCTTCAGGTCATCCGCGCGTACCCGAGCGGCGGCGGCAGCTACGTCGTGGCGAGCGAGAACCTGGGCGTCCTGCCGGGTCTGGTCGCGGCGAGCGCGTTGCTCATCGACTACGTGCTGACCGTCGCGGTCTCCGTCGCGGCCGGCGTCGCCGCCGTCACGAGCGCCGCGCCCGGTCTGTACCCGGACCGCGTCCTGATCGGCATCGTGCTCGTCGCGCTGCTCACGATCGGCAACCTGCGTGGCGCGCGTGAGGCCGGCGTCATCTTCGCGGCGCCGACCTACGTGTACGTCGCGTCGCTCTACGGCCTCATCGCGTTCGGTCTGTACCGCATGGCGATCGGCGACACGCCGCAGGCGGTCGCGCCGCCGGTACCGTTCCCGTCCGACGTGGCTCCGCTCGGCCTCTTCCTCGTGCTGCGCGCGTTCGCGTCGGGCTCGAGCGGCCTGACCGGCACGGAGGCGGTGGCGAACGGCGTCCAGGCATTCCGGAAGCCCGAGGCGCGCAACGCGAGCATCGTCCTTCTGATCATGGCGACGATGTTCGGCACCCTCTTCCTCGGGATCTCGTGGCTCGCGACGACGATCGGCATCCAGCCGGATTACAGCGAGGCGGAGACGGTGGTGAGCATGCTCGCGCGGTCCATCGTCGGCGACGGCCCGTACTACCTGCTCGTCCAGCTCTCGACGACGGTGATCCTCACGCTCGCCGCGAACACGGCCTTCGCCGGGTTCCCGCGGCTCGCGTCGATCATGGCGAACGATCGATTCATGCCGCGGCAGTTCGCCCAACGCGGCGATCGGCTGGCGTTCAGCACCGGGATCCTCGCGCTCGCCCTCCTCGCGTCGCTCCTGATCGTCCACTTCGAGTCGAGCGTCACGGCGCTGATTCCGCTGTACACCGTCGGCGTCTTCATCGCGTTCACGCTCTCGCAGTCCGGGATGGTGCGGAAGTGGATGCGCGAGCGCAGCCGGGGCTGGGCACTCAGCGCGACCATCAACTCGGTCGGCGCGTTCGCGACGGCGATCGTCGCGGTCGTCGTCTCGATCGCGAAGTTCACGGAGGGTGCGTGGCTCATCGCGGTCGTGCTGCCGCTGCTCGTGCTGATGCTCTACGGGATCCGAATGCACTACCGCTCGGTCGAGGACCGCCTCCTCGTCGCCTCCACCGCGCCCATCCGCGTACGGCCGACGATCCCGAAGATCATCGTCCCGATCAGCCGCATCGACCGCGCCGCGATACGCGCGCTCTCCATCGCCCGCGGTCTGGGTGGCGACGTGTACGCCGTCCACATCTCGTTCGACGCGGAGGGCGCGCGGAACTTCAAGACGCGCTGGGAGCAGGTCGTCGGGCCCGGGATCGTGGTCGATACGATCATCTCGCCGTACCGTGCCCTCATGCCGCCGCTTCTGCGCTATATCGACGCTGTTGACCGCGGCGACCCCGGAAGGCCCATCATCGTGGTGTTGGCCGAGTTCGTACCCAGGCATTGGTGGGAGGCGCTCCTGCACAATCAGACCGCTTTGCTCCTGAAGCTGCGGCTGTTCGTGCGGCGCAACACGTCCGTGCTCGACGTTCCCTACCACCTGGACGAGGCCGACACCGACGATGACGGACGACCGGAGTAAGGAGGGGCCGCCCGCCCTCGAGGAGCGCGTCACCCGTGCGGGATCGCGCCCCGGTGATCGCGTCGTGCGGATCGTGCGGCCGTCGGCCGGCGAGTTCCGGCGCCGCGGCGGCCATTACGTCGCGACCACCGACGCGCTCTCGGCGCGCGGCCGGAGCGGACGGCTGTACGAGAACGTGCGGCGGATCCTCATCGGCGCACGGCTCACCTCCGAGCAGGAGGCGAGCGAGCGGCTCTCGAAGAAGACCGGTCTCGCGATCATGGCGTCCGACAACATCTCGTCGTCCGCGTACGCCACCGAGGAGGCGATGCGGGTCCTGGCGCTGGCCGGTGCGGGCGCGCTCGCGCTCACGATGCCCATCGCCATCGCCGTGTGCGTCGTGCTGGCGGTGGTCATCCTGTCGGAGTCGCGCGTCATCCGCGCGTATCCGAACGGCGGCGGCTCGTACGTGGTCGCGAAGGACAACCACGGCGTCATCCCCGGTCTCATCGCCGCGTCGGCGCTCCTCATCGACTACGTCCTGACGGTCGCGGTCTCGAGCGCCGCCGGCGTCGCGGCGATCTCGTCGTTCATCCCGGCCGTCGCCGATCACCGCGTGCTCTGGGCGCTCGGGCTGATCGCGCTCCTCACCCTCGGCAATCTGCGCGGCATCCGCGAGGCCGGTGTCCTGTTCGCGGCACCGACCTACGTGTACGTCCTCTCGCTGGGGGCGCTCATCGCGTTCGGACTCTTCCGCGTCGCGTCCGGCGACGTTCCCGCTCCGGTGACGCCGCGCGACCCGTTCGAGCTCGGTGGGACGGAGGCGCTGACGGCGCTCGTCGTGCTTCGGGCGTTCGCCTCGGGGTCCGTCGGCCTCACCGGAAGCGAGGCGGTCGCGAACGGCGTGCCCAACTTCAAGCCGCCCGAGCCGCGCAACGCCGTCATCACGCTCGTGATCATGGGCACGCTCTTCGGCACGCTGTTCCTCGGGATCACGTACCTCGCCACGACGATCGGCATCGTGCCGGATCGCGGCGAGGTCGAGACCGTGAACAGCATGCTGACGCGCGCGATCGTCGGGGACGGGACGCTCCTCTACTACGTCGTGCAGGTGGCCACCGCGGTCATCCTGTTGCTCGCGGCGAACACGGGCTTCACCGGTTTCCCGCGTCTTGCGTCCGTGCTGGCCGACGACCGTTTCATGCCGCGCCAGTTCGCCTTCCGCGGCGAGCGGCTCGCGTTCTCCTTCGGCATCATCGCGCTGGCGCTCATGTCCGCGCTCGTCCTCGCGGCGTTCGGCGGCAGCGTGACGAATCTCGTCCCGCTGTACACGATCGGCGTCTTCGTCGCGTTCACGCTCTCGCAGAGCGGCCTCGTCCGGCGCTGGCGGCGGCTGCGGAACTCCGGATGGCGGCTCTCGATGGCGATCAACTCGTTCGGCACGGTCGTCACGTTCGCCGTGCTCGTCGTCGTCGCGTACACGAAGTTCGTCTACGGCGCGTGGATGGTGCTCGTCGTGATGCCGATCCTCGTCGCGATCCTGTACGGCATCAACCGTCACTACACGGCCGTCGCGGACGCGCTGGCCCTGTCGACGCCCGGCGAGGCGCTGCCGATCATGCGGCCCCCGGTGGTCATCGTGCCGGTCGCGCGCCTCGACCGCTCCGCGCTCCAGGCGGTCGCGTTCGCGCGCTCGATCTCGCCGACCGTCAAGGCCGTCCATATCGCGACGACGACCGCGAGCGCCGAGGAGTTCCGCGACCGGTGGGCGCGCTGGACGCGCGACGTCCCGCTGGACGTCATCGAATCGCCGTACCGCTCGCTGCTGCAGCCGCTGCTCCGCTACATCGAGCGGATCGACGAGCGCGACGACCGCCCCATCACCGTCGTGCTCGCCGAATTCGTCCCGCGGTACTGGTGGGAGTGGATCCTTCACAGCCAGACCGCGCTGCGCCTGAAGCTCGCGCTGCTCTTCCGTCCGAACACGATCGTGATCGACGTGCCGTATCACTTCGCCGACACCGGGCACGCCAGCGGCGAGGGCATGAGCGAGTAGCGGGTTCGCGGCGAGCGCGAACGGGAACAACTAAACTCGGCGGTCCATGCAGCTGCGGCGCATCGTCGTCCCCGTCGCCGGTACGAGCGTCGATCCTGACGTGATCCGCGTCGCCACGACGCTCGCGAAGCCGACGAAGGCCCAGATCGTCGCCATCCACGTGATCGAGGTGCGCTGGAATCTTCCGCTCGACGCCGTCCTCGAGGCGGACACCGAGCGCGGCGAGATCCTCCTCGACGACGCCGCGAAGGTCGCCGAGCAGGCTGGCACCGCGATCGAGACGGAGCTGCTGCAGGCGCGTGAGGCCGCCGCCGCGATCGTCGACACCGCGCGCGAGCGCAGGGCCGACCTGATCGTCCTGGGGATGCCGTACCGGAAGCGCCTCGGACGCGTGTACGTCGGTCGCACGGTCCAGCAGGTCTATGTGACGGCACCGTGCGCGGTACTCGCGTATCGTCAGGAGGAGGTCCGGTGAAGATCGTCATCGTCGGCTGCGGCCGTGTGGGCGCGTTCCTTGCGGGGCTGCTCGACGCTGGCGGCCATGACGTCACCATCGTCGACCTCGAACGAGCGGCCTTCCGGCACCTGCCGTCCGATTTCCGCGGGACGACGCTCCTCGGGAACGGCACGGACCTCGAGGTGCTGCGGCAGGCCGGGATCGACAAGGCCGACGCGCTGCTCACGCTCACGCAGGGCGACAACCGCAACCTCATGTCCGCCCAGGTCGCGAAGGAGATCTTCGGCGTGAAGCACGTCATCGCCAAGGTGAACGATCCGATCCGCGCGAACACCTATCGCGAGCACGGCATCGGCACGTTCTCGCGCACGACGATCCTCGGCACGCTCCTGGAAGCGATGCTCATGAGCGATCCCGAGGTCGGGAAGACCCTGATGGAGCGGGCGCGCGCGCACGAGGCGCGCCTCGCCGAGCAGGTCTAGATGTACTTCGTGATCGCCGGGGGCGGCGAGGTCGGCTTCCACCTCGCCAAGGCGCTGCTCGAGGCGGGCCACGAGATCATGCTCATCGAGAGCGATCGGCGCCGCGCCACGTTCATCCAGGAGCAGCTCGGCTCGGTCGTGCTCAACGCGCCTGCGGACGAGGGCCGCTACCAGCTCGAGGCGGGCTGCCAGCGCGCCGACGCGGTGATCGCCGTCACGGGCGAGGATCCCGCGAACCTCGTTATCTGCCAGCTCGCGAAGTGGAAGTGCCGCGTGCCGCGGGTCATCGCGCGGGTGAACGATCCGAAGAACGAGATCGTGTTCAAGACGCTCGGGATCGACGAGACGATCAGCTCGACGCGCGTGCTCATGAACGTCATCGAGCAGGAGCTGCCGAGCGCGGGCGGCGGATTCCTGCCGCTCATGCCGCTCACGGGCTCGCATCTCGAGCTCATCGAGGCCGAGATCGGCCCGAACACGCCGGGCGCGGGGAAGAGCATCGGATCGCTCGGGCTGCCCCGGGGTACGGCCATCGGCGGCATCGTCCGCCGGGGGAGCGTCCTGCACGCCGACGAGGACGTCCGCCTCGAGGTCGGCGACCGGCTCGTGATCCTCGCGCCGACGAAGGACGAGTCCGAGGTACGGAAGGCGCTCGCCGGCTAGACGCTAGAGCGAGCGGACCTCCGCCCGCATGAAGCGGATGTAGGCCGCGGCGAAGCAGAACGCGGTGAGCGCGAGCAGCGAGACGACCTGCGGCCAGATCAGCAGCAAGCTCTGACCGAGCGCCAGCGGGTTCGGGATCATGCCGATGGTCTGCTGCGGCAGGATCAGGCCGAGCGTCCGCACGCGCGGAAGGAGGAGCGCGAGCGTGGACTCGGCGAAGAGCGTGTTCGGCGAGAGGCGTGCGAGCGTGAGGCGGAGGTTCTGCAGCCCGACGTACGCGTCGACGTCGGCGATCGCGCCCGCCGCGATGACCGCGTTGGCGAGCGTGTCCACGATCATCCCGAGGAAGAACGTCGCGAAGAGCCACGTCGCGATCCCGGCGAGAGCGGCGGTGGCCGGCTGACGCATGTACACGGAGAACGCCATGCTGATCGCGACCCAGAAGCCGACGAACAGCGCGGCGACGGCGAGGAACGCGACGAGGCGCGCGACCTCCTCGCCGGTCGGGACGATGCCGAGGCGGTAGATGCCGATCGCACCGACGAGCACGGTGATGCTCACGAGCATGACGACGACGGTCGTGAGGCGCGCGAGGAACTTCCCGTTGATGACCGAGTCGCGGTAGATCGGCTGCGCCAGGAGCCGGGCGAGGGTGCCGCGCTCCTGCTCGCTGTTGATCGCGTCGAACCCGAGGGCGATGCCGACCAGCGGCGCGAGGAACGACAGGAACTGGTAGAAGGGCGGCAGCGGGTCCTGCGCGACCGTGAAGAGCAGCAGGAAGGTGTGCGCGGGCGCGTCGGCGCTCGCCTGTTCGAGCGCGTCGCGGATGGCGTTCGCCGCGACGTACACGGACGACAGCGCCGCGAAGAGGATGAGCACGAAGAGGATCGCGAAGCGCCGGCTGCCGAGCTGGTCCGCGAGCTCCTTGCGGTACACCGCGGACAGGCCGGGGGCCACGACGAGGTCGCGCAGCGCGAGCGAGCGGCGTGCGAGCCGCGCACGCCGGCGCGCGAGGGCCTCGGCCATCAGCCGGACCGCTCGAAGTAGCGCAGGTAGATCTCCTCGAGCCCGAAGTCGCGCAGCCGCAGGTGCGTGAGCGGCCACCCGCGATCGACGACCAGGCGTGCCAGCGCGGGCCGTACGTCGCCGCGGGCGCGGACGAGCCACAGTCCATCCCGCCGCTCGACGCCGAGCACGCCGCCCTGGCCGGCGATCGCCTGGGCCACGTCTAGCCCGTCGGACGTGCCGAGCTCGACGACGGTGACGCCGCCCGCGAGCTGCTCCGCGAGGTCGGCGATGGGCCCGCACGCGAGCAGCCTGCCCTCCGCGACGATGCCGACGCGGTCGCAGATGCGCTGGACCTGGATGAGCTGGTGCGACGAGAGCAGCACCGTGATGCGCTCCTCCCGAGCGGCGCGGAGGACGAGGTCGAGCAGCTGGTTCACCGCCTCGGGATCCAGCCCCAGCGTGGGCTCGTCGAGCACGATGAGCCGCGGCCGTTTCACCAGCACGTCGGCGATCCCCAGACGCTGGCGCATCCCGTGGGAGAACTCGCGCACCCGGCGATCGGCGGCGGCGGCGAGGCCGACGCGCTCGAGCGCGCTCGCGACGCGCGACCGCGCCTCGGCGCCGCGGATGCCGTTCAGGTCGGCGGTGTACAGGAGGTTGCCACGCGCCGACAGCTCGTCGTACAGCGCGACGTGCTCGGGAAGATAGCCGACGCGGCGCTTGACCTCGAGCGGCTCACGCACCGGGTCGAAGCCGAGCACGCGGATGTCGCCCGCGGTCGGCTCGGACAGGCCCATGAGCATGAGGATCGTCGTCGTCTTGCCGGCGCCGTTGGGCCCGAGGAGGCCGAAGACCTCGCCCTCCGTGATGCGCAGGTCGAGCCCGTCGACGGCGGTCTGCTCGCCGTAGCGCTTGCGGAGGCCGTGGGTCTCGACCACGGCCGGGCCGGCCGGCGCCGGCGCCGCGGCTGGAGGCAGGACCGGGGCGCGCGGCTCGGCGGCGCTCATGCGCTCACCGCTAGCGGCGCGCGTAGCGCGTGAAGACCGCGCCGAGCCCGCCGAGCACCGCGAGGATCGCGACCACGCCGACCAGACCCCACGCGGTCGGCGTCTCGACGGTGACGCGGATGTCCTGGCTCGCCGACGTCCCGGACGCGCTCGCGGTGAGCGAGACCATGTAGTCGCCGGCGAGGGCGCGCGGACCCGGATGGATGACCGCGGTGACGTCCTGCTGCTGATCCGGCGCGAGCGTGTCCACCGTCTCCGGCTGGAACGTGACCGTCCACCCGTCCGGCGGGCTCGACGAGAAGCGGATGCTCTCGAGCGGCGCGCCGCCGGTGTTCTTCAGGACGAACGACAGCTTCGAGTCCTGGTCGACGGTCGCCCTGGTGTTCAACCGCCCGTCGGCGCTAGTGAACGCGATGGCGCTCTTGCCGACGATGGTGATCTCGAGCGGCACCTCAGCCTTGTCGGTGCCCGCGGTCGCCACGATGGTCACGGCGTACCTGCCGGCGCCGACCTTCGACGGCGTCGCGACGCTCACGTCGACGGCCTGCTTCTCGCCGGCCCTCACCCGGAAGCTCGACACCTGCTTCGTGTCGTACTGGGGCTTGAAGGTCACCTCCCACGCGCTCGGCGCCGACGCCGAGACACCGACGTCACGATCCATGCCCGCCTTGTTGGTGAGGTCGAACGTGAAGCTGAAGGTGCTCCCGGCCTGGCCACGCACGTTCGGGAACTGGGTGCTGAGCGCGAGGCCGCTCGAAACGGCGTCGCGCAGCGTCACCGCGAGCCGCAGCTCGGAGGCGGTGACGCCGTCGACGACGGCGCGCACGACGAACGCGTAGCCGCCGGGCTTGGCGGTCTCCGGCGGCGTCGCCGAGAACTGGACGGACTGCGACTTCCCGGGCCCGAGCATGACGCTGCGGATGGAGAACCCGCGGTCGCGCAGGTCGGGGTTCCAGTCCGCGGGGCCCTCCGCGATGCCGAGCGCGATCTCCCGGAAGACGCTCGACTGGTTCGACACGTCGACGGGGAAGGTGATCTCCTTGCCCCTGTCGGTCACGATGGATGGGTAGGTCGTCGAGAGCACGATCCCCGCCGACGCCGAGGCGGGCGCCGTCGCGAGCAGGGCGCCGAGCGCCGCGACGGCGAGCATGATCAGTGCGCGCCGCACTGAGGACACCTCCTCGTCGATGTGAGGGCCGCGCCGAAAGGCGGGCCCATCTGCCTGTACCCGCGTCCCCCGCGACCGGGTTCAGCACACCACGGTCGTCCGGCCATCGGGCGGCAGGCCAGGCGAACGCCTTGTCGCCCGCTAGGTTATCGCGTCAGCGACGTGTCACGGGGAGCGGACGCGACGCCGACGCCGGCTCAATCTTCAGCGAGGAGCCGGTAGCCGACCCCCGGCTCCGTCTGGAGATAGCGCGGGCGCTGGGGGTCGATCTCGAGCTTCTTACGGAGTCGTGCGACGTAGACGTGCAGGTAGTGATCCTCGTCTCCGTACCGCGGTCCCCAGACTTCGCGAAGCAGCATCGCGTCGGTAACGACCCGATCCGCGTTGCGGGCCAGGGTCAGGAGCAGCGTGTACTCGGTGGGTGTGAGGTGGATCTCCTCGCCGTCGACCCGCACGCGCCGATGCTCCACGTCGATCTCCAGACCTCCGGTCCGGAAGACGGGCTCGCTCCCGGGGAGGCGGTTGCTGTGCCGCAGCGCGACGCGGATCCGCGCGTACAGCTCGTCGAGACCGAACGGCTTGGTGAGGTAGTCGTCGGCCCCGAGGTCGAGCGCGCGCACCTTGTCATGTTCGGCCCCTCGTGCCGACAACACGATGATCGGCGTGGCCGACCGTTCACGGATCGCGCGAATGAGCTCGAGCCCGTCACCGTCGGGCAGGCCAAGGTCGAGGAGGATGAGGTCGGGCCGCGTGTCCGCGTGCTCGAGCGCTTCGCGTGCTGACGCAGCCGCATCTACGCGATAGCCGTGACGGCCGAGGTTCGTTCGGACGGTCCGGAGGATCGCGGGCTCGTCGTCGACGACGAGGATGCGCGTGCCGGAGACGCTCACGCGGGGACCGGTGCGACCGCGAGGGGCAGCGTGAAGCTGAATGTGATGCCGCCGCCGCTGCGGGGCCGCGCCACGAGCGTGCCGCCATGTGCCTCCACGAGACCGCGTGCGACCGCGAGACCGAGGCCAATGCCCTTGCTCCCCGTTCCACCCGGTCGGATGAACGGATCGAACACGCGTGGGAGCGTCTCGATGGGCACGCCCGGACCGCGATCGGAGACCTCCACGACGAGCGATCCATCCGCCACGCGCGCCGAGATATCGATCCGCGTCCCGGCGGGCGTATGGCGCACCGCGTTCTCGACGAGATTGGTGAGGACCTCATCGATCTCGACGTAGTCGAGCGGCACCGGTGGAAGATCCTCGGGGATCGCGACGCGCAGGTCGTGCGTCGCGGCAAGCGTGCGAAGCCGTCCGACGACGTCGTCGACGAGCGCTCCGAAGTCGTACCAACCGCGATCCGGCCTGAGGCTGCCCGATTCCATGCGAGAGAGATCCAGCAAGTTGGTGACGATCCGGCTCAAGCGACGCGCCTCCTCTTCGATGTCCGCCGCGAAGGTCTCGCGCTCGGCATCGGTCCACTCGACGTCCCGCTGACGGAGGCTTCCCGCCGAGGCGATGATCGACGCGAGCGGCGTGCGGAGATCGTGCGACACCGCGTTCAGCAGAGCGCTCTTGAGCGTGTCCGTCCTGCGGAGCACCTCCGCCTCCGTGGCGCTCTCCCGGAGCCGTGCGCGCTCGACCGCATTCGCGATCTGCGCGGCGATCGCCGTGAGCAGCTTGTCGTTCGCGGACTCCACCGCGGAGTCGCCGCGAACGATCGCGAGCACGCCGATGCGCCGACCGGACGACGCGAGCGGCATGACGTGGACGCGATGGTCGTCGGCCACGCCACCCGTCGGCGGAACGATGCGGATCCACCGCCGTCCGCGTGCGGGCCGACGCGTGCTCGACGAGGATACCCACGACCGGATCGAGGTGACCGAGCGTCGGATCACCTCAGCGTCGCCGCTGGTGATGCGCTGTTCGCCCGTGTCGCCGGACAGCTCGATCACGACCGACCGCAGCCGCAGCGTCTGGCGGAGCTGGTCGGCGACGGCGCGCAAGGAGGGGAGGAGCTCGGTTCCGACGAGCAGGTGTGCCACGCCGTACAGGAGGGTCGCCTCCTGCTCGCGGCGAGCCGCCTCGATCGCCCTTCGGCGCTGATCGCCGGCGAGCTGCCCGGTGATCGCGCCGGTGAGCAGGAAGAGCAGGAGTGCCAGCCACTCGCTCGGATCCGCGACCGTGAACGTGTGGACCGGGTCGACGAAGAACCAGTCGAACATCAGGAACGCCGCGATGGACGCGGCGATCGCCGGGCCACTGCCCGCGACGATGGCAGTCCCGATCACCGCGATGAGATACAGCATCGAGACGTTCGCGACGCGCCATTGCGGTTGGAGGGCTCCGATCACCGCCGTCACGATGCTCACGCCGAGGAGCCCCAACACGTAGCCGCGCCCGTTGCGTGCGACGGCCGCCACGACCGCGCTCACACGCCGAGCATACGTCCGGTCAGGCTCGGCACCGCGTCGAACACGCTAGCCCGCGGGTGCCTCCGGTACGTCGGGCATCGCGAGTCCGCTGGCCACGCTGGTGAAGGCCGCCGCGTCGCGGACGCGCGAGCGCGGGAACCGCTTCGCGAGGAGCGTGCGGAACGCCGGGATCGCGCTCGAGCCGCCCGTGGTGACGACCTCGCCGACCTCCTGGGGAACGACGCCGGCCTTCGCGAGCACCGCCTCCAGCAGCGCCTCGGTGTCGCGCAGCATCGGCGCGACGAGCGATTCGAAGCGCCCGCGCACGAGGCGCGCGTCCACGTCGACCGCGGCGCGGTGGTAGGAGAGGATCGCCGCCGCGAGGCGCGACAGCTCGATCTTCGTCCGGTCCGCAGCCATGAAGATCTCGTAGCCGAGCTGGAGCGAGATCGCGTCGCGCAGCGCCTCGAGCTCGCGCCGCGGCGCGCCCGCGCGCACGAGGTCGTCGAGCGCGTCGAGCAGCGGCTTCTCGTTCAACGCCGACAGCGCGTGCCAGTCGTGCAGCGCGTTCACGATGAAGGCCGGAAGCCGCAGGCGCTTCGGCCCCCATTCGGCGCGCGAGCCGAGGCGCGGCGCGACGGTGTCGTCGATGACGCGCTCGGTGCAGCGGTCGCCGCCGATGTCGCGCCCGGCCGTGGCGACGACGCGCAGCCGCTCGCCGTCGCGCTCGACGACCGCGAGGTCGAGCGTGCCGCCGCCGAAGTCGAACACGAGCGAGAGCCCGCGCGCGACGCCGGCGGAGTGCGCCGCGCCGACGGGCTCGTACGCGAGGCGCACCGAACGGAAGCCGGCCAGCTCCGCCGCCGCGCGCATGCGCGCGACGGCGCGCCGCTCCGCGGCCGCGCCGCCGACGTATTCGACGGGCCGGCCGATGGTGATGTCGTCCGGGGCGGTACCCGAGAGCTCGCGCGCGCGCTCGCGGACGTGCGCGAGCACGATCGCGATGAGCTCCTCGAGGCCGCGTGCCTCGCCGAAGACGTTCGTGCGCACGTCGAGCTCGTCGCCGAGGAACGATTTCAACGCCTGGAAGAGCCGGCCCGGCGAGTTGACGTCGCTGAGGATGTGCGCCTCGACCGGCTTCTGGAGCTTGTTCGACGATTGCAGCTTCACGCCGAGCGACACGAACTCGCGCTTGATCGCGCCGCGCGTGCGGTTATCGCCGAGGTACGCCTCGATGGCGGGTCGTCCGACGCTCGACGAGCCGTCGCGCCGAACGTAGAGGACCGTCGGCATCGCCGCGCCGGCGATCGGGTCGAGCGGCAGCACCTCGCTCCTCGCGCCGTCCCAGACCGCGAGCGAGGTGTTCGAAGTCCCGAAGTCGAGGCCGAATCGCACGCTACCGCCTGCGCGGGAATGCGACGCCGTAGAGCGTCAGGCCGTCGATCGGCACGGGACGGCCATTGTGCGTGAACCGGCCGCGGTCAGCGGACGGCGGCCTTCAGCTTCTCGGCGAAGTGCTTCCGCAGCTTCGCCACCTTCGGCGCCGCGACGAGCCGGACGTACGGCTGGTCGGGGTGGTTCGCCGCGTAGTCCTGGTGGTACGCCTCGGCGGGGTAGAACCGGTCGAGCTTCGTGAGCTCGGTGGCGATCGGAGCGCCGAAGACCTTCGCCGCCTCGAGCTGGCGGATGTACGCCTCGGCGACGGCGCGCTCCTGCTCGTCGCCATAGCAGTCGGCCTGGGCCGCGGCGCCGCCGGCGTACCCGTTCACGACCTCGAGCACGCCGTCGAGCTGGCGGTAGACCGCCTCGACGCACCAGAAGCAGCCGCCCGCGAGCGCCACCCGGCGCTCGCCGGCGGTCTCCGGGCGGGGATCGAAGACGGGGTCGGGAAAGCGCTCAGGGGGAGAGGGGCACGGCGACACCTCCAGGGGCACGAACCGACTGCCTGGGGAGAGTGTTCCCCGGCCCGCGGTGGCCGGGGCGGCGGAGAGCGACTGCCCGCGCGACGGGAAGACTCTTGACAACAATGTTGTCATGAGATATGAAAAGTGCCGTGGTACGTGGCAGTCGGCCGGTGTACGTCATCTCGATCGCCGCGAGCCTCGCCGGGTGCCATCCGCGCACGCTGAGGATCTACGAGGAGGAGGGGCTGCTCGAGCCCGTACGGACGGAAACGAACATCCGCCTCTACTCCGACGATGATCTGCGGCGCGTGCGGGTGATCCGCTACCTCACGCAGGTGCGAGGCGTGAACCTCGCGGGGGTGAAGCTGCTCCTGCAGCTGCAGGATGCCGCGGACCTGCTGGACGAGATCGCACGGCAGGTCGGCGAGGACGGCGCGGACGGCGAGGACGACACGGCCGGCGACGGCGGCGCCGGGCCACGTCGGAGAAACGGACCCACGCGCGTGTGAACAATCGGGAAAGGAGTGACGTCTATGACCCTTACGCGCTTTTCGCCGATGAGCGACTTCGTGTCTCTTCGCGAGGCCATGGATCGTCTCTTCGAGCACAGCTTCATCGGGCCCACCACCTGGACCGGCCTGCCCGCTGGCCAGGTCGCGGTTCCGGTGGACCTCTGGGAGACGAAGGACGCCTATCACCTGCGTGCCGACCTGCCGGGCCTCGCCCCGGACGCGATCGACATCAACGCGACCGCCGATACGGTCTCGATCGCCGGCGAGATGAAGGCGCAGACCGACGTGACCAGCGAGGGCTGGCTGCGTCAGGAGCGCCGCACCGGCAAGTTCCAGCGCGCCTTCACGCTCCCGGTCCAGATCGATCCGGACAAGGTCAAGGCGAGCTTCGAGCATGGCGTGCTCGAGCTCGTGCTCCCGAAGGCGGAGCAGCTGAGGGCTCGAAGCATCAAGGTGAGCGCGAAGTAGGCGCCCACCGGAAGAGACGTGTCGCGGCCGGCGCGGAATCTCCGCACCGGCCGCGCCGTTCCTCTTGAGAGACCCACGCGAGGGAAAGGACGGACACAATGAGCGAAGACATGAAGGACACGAAGGCGACGGGCGACCGTCCGTACCCGAACGAGGTGACACTCGTTCCGCTGCGGGAGATGGTCGTCTTCCCGAAGCTCGTCGTCCCGCTGGGCGTGGGCCGTGAGAAGTCCGTCGCCGCGGTCACGACCGCGATGAACGAAGAGCGCCGTCTGGTGATCCTGGCGGCGCAGCGTGATGCCGAGATCGACGATCCGCAGCCCGATCAGATCCACAACGTCGGCACCATCGCCGAGATCGTGCGCCTCCTGCGCATCCCGGATGGGAGCGCCCAGATCATCGTGCAGGGCGTGCAGCGCGTCCGCATCACCGGCTATCTGCCGGAGACGCGCTTCTTCAAGGTGGCGTTCGAGCCGATCGTCGAGGACCTCGGCGATCCCGTCGAACGCGAGGCGCAGCTGCGCAACGTGAAGGCGCTCTTCGACCGCTACGTCGACAACGGCGGCGCGATCCTGCCCGAGCTCGCCATGACCGCGAAGAACACCGACGACCCGGCGCACTTCGCCGACCTCGTCGCGTCGAGCCCGGACCTGTCGCTCGAGCAGCGTCAGCAGCTCCTCGAGCAGCGTTCGGTCATCGAACGGCTGCGGTTCCTCGCGGTCTTCCTCGCGAAGCAGAACGAGATCCTCGAGCTGAAGCAGAAGATCCAGAGCGAGGTCCAGCAGACCCTCGACAAGACGCAGCGCGAGTACATCCTGCGCGAGCAGATGAAGGCGATCCAGAAGGAGCTCGGCGACGACGATCAGACGGCGGAAGTGCGCGAGCTCAAGGAGAAAATCGAGCAGGCCGGCATGCCCGAGAACGTCAAGGAAAAGGCGCTCAAGGAGGTCGGCCGCCTCGAGAAGATCCCGCAGGCCTCTCCGGAGACGGGCGTGATCCGCACGTACGTCGACTGGCTCATCTCGCTGCCGTGGAACAAGGCCGCGAGCGACGACTGGGACATCCAGAAGGCCGCCCAGATCCTCGACGAGGATCACTACGGCCTGCCCAAGATCAAGGACCGGATCATCGAGTACATGGCGGTGCGCAAGCTGAGCCGCAACCTGCGCGCGCCGATCCTGTGCTTCGTGGGACCGCCCGGCGTGGGGAAGACCTCACTCGGCAAGTCCATCGCGCGCGCGATGGGCCGCAAGTTCATCCGCATGTCGCTCGGCGGGATCCGCGACGAGGCGGAGATCCGCGGTCACCGGCGCACCTACGTGGGCGCGCTGCCCGGCCGCATCCTGCAGAACATGAAGACCGCGGGCGAGGTGAACCCGGTGTTCATGCTCGACGAGATCGACAAGGTCGGCGCGGACTTCCGCGGCGACCCGAGCTCGGCGCTCCTCGAGGTCCTCGACCCCGAGCAGAACAACACGTTCACCGACCACTACCTCGAGGTGCCGTACGACCTCTCGAAGGTCATCTTCATCACGACGGCGAACGTCGAGGACACGATCATCCCGCCGCTCCGCGACCGGATGGAGATCATCCGGCTGCCCGGCTACACCGAGGACGAGAAGCTCGCGATCGCGCGTGGCTACCTCGTGCCGCGGCAGCTGAAGCAGCACGGCCTCATGCCGGCCGACAATCCCGAAGCGGGCAAGGACGGCGGCGTGGACGCGACGGAGCCGACGAAGAACGCCGAGAGCGTCACCGGCGAGACGCGGCTCGTCATCCAGGACGACGTGCTTCGCGAGCTCGTCCGCCGCTACACGCGGGAGGCCGGGGTCCGGAACCTCGAGCGCGAGATCGGCACGATCTGCCGCAAGGTCGCGCGCATGATCGCCGAGGGCAAGGCCGACAAGGTGGTGGTCACGCCCGAGACGCTCTCCGAGTACCTCGGGCCGCAGCGCTTCGACTACGGTCTCGCCGAGGAGGAGGACCAGGTCGGCGCGGTCACCGGTGTCTCGGTCTCCGAGCACGGTGGCGACACGCTCACCGTCGAGGCCACGGTCATCGACGGCAAGGACGAGGACTTCCTGCTCACCGGGCAGATCGGCAAGGTCATGGAGGAGTCCGCGCGCGCCGCGCTCAGCTACGTGCGCTCGCATCAGGCCGAGTTCGGCATCCCGAAGGGCTTCTTCGAGGATCACGCCATGCACATCCACGTGCCCGCGGGAGCGATCCCGAAGGACGGTCCGTCGGCCGGCGTGACCATGGCCACGGCCATCGTCTCCGCCCTGTCAGGCCGTCGCGTGCGGCGCGACGTCGCGATGACCGGCGAGATCACGCTCCGCGGCCGCGTCCTTCCCATCGGAGGCGTGAAGGAGAAGCTGCTCGCCGCGCACCGCGCGGGGATCAAGACCTTCATCCTCCCGGAGAAGAACAAGAAAGATCTCGTCGACATCCCGAAGGAGGTCCTCGAGACGGTCGAGATCAAGCCCGTGGCGCAGATCGACGACGTCCTGAAGATCGCCCTCGCGCCCGGTCAGCCGACGTTGACGCCGGCGCAGATCGAGGCGTCGAGGGCGGCGGCGGCGGCACCGCCGGCCCACTAACAGGGGGACCGCATGCCGGTCGAGTACAAGGACTACTACAAGATCCTCGGCGTCTCGAAGAACGCGACGACCGAGGAGATCAAGAGGGCGTACCGGAAGCTGGCCCGGCAGTACCACCCTGACATCAACAGAAGACCGGAGGCCGAGCGGCGCTTCAAGGAGATCAACGAGGCCAACGAGGTCCTCTCCGATCCCGAGAAGCGCCGCCGGTACGACGAGGTCGGCCCGGACTGGGCCCGCTATCAGAACGCTCCGGGCGGCGCCGGGAACGGCGGTGGATTCCACTGGATCTACCGGGGCCAGCCCGGTGCCGGCGGCACGTTCAACGGAGAAGGTCTCGGGGACTTCTCCGATTTCTTCCAGACGCTCTTCGGCGGCGGCGGCGGATTCGCCGCGGAGGATCTCTTCCGCGGACGTACCGGACGACGCTCGCGCGTCGCGCCGGGCGTCGACCTCGAGTCCGAGCTCGAGATCACGCTGGCAGAGGCCTTCAAGGGCGGCCAGCGAACGATCGAGGTCTCGGACGAGCACGGGCGTACGCGCACGCTCACGGTGAAGATCCCGGCGGGCGTCCGCGACGGACAGCGCATCCGCCTCGCCGGCCAGGGCGGCGCCGGACAGAATGGCGGGCCGCGCGGTGACCTGTATCTCAAGGTGCGCATGCGGCCGCACCCGGTCTTCACGCGCGATGGCGACGACCTGCGGATGGAGCTGCCGGTCGCGATGCACGAAGCGCTCCTTGGCGCCGAGGTGACCCTTCCGACGCTGAAAGGACGCGTCTCGCTCCGCATCCCGCCCGAGACGCAGAACGGACGGACCATCCGGCTCGCGGGGCAGGGGATGCCGCGCGGGATCGGCGGGTCGGGCGACCTCTACGTCACGGTCCGCGTCGTGTTGCCCACGAAGCTCACCGACGAGGACCGCGAATGCATCCGGAAGATCGGCGAGCGACAGGAAGATCCAAGAAGGCACCTGCTATAGGAGCTGGAGACCGGAACGTGATTGAGCGAGGAGGGGCTTTGCCCCGACGAGCGAATCCACCAGCCCTGAGCGTGTCTCCTGGCCGCAGGCCAGAGATTGAGAAGGTAACGAAGTGATCGATCCGAACAAGATGACCGAGAAGTCCCAGGAGGCCCTCATCGCGGCGCAGCAGCGCGCGCGGGAGAACGGCCACAGCCAGATCGACGTCGAACATCTCGCCGCCTCGCTCATCGAGCAGCAGGGCGGGATCGTCCCGTCGGTCCTCACCGCGCTCAACGTGCAGCCGGCGCAGCTCGCGTCGGCGCTCGAGGGCGAGCTCGCACGCCAGCCGAAGGTGCAGGGCAACGTGCAGATCGGCGCGTCGGCCCGTCTCGGCCGCGTCCTGCAGCAGGCACAGCGCGAGGCGAACGAGCTGAAGGACGAGTTCGTGTCGACGGAGCACCTGCTCCTCGCGATGGCCGCGGATCAGGGCTACACCGGCCAGGCGCTCTCGCGGCTCGGCGTCACGCGCGAGCGCGTGCTCAATGCGCTGCGCGAGGTCCGCGGCAGCCAGCGCGTCACCGATCAGAACCCGGAGGCCAAGTACCAGGCGCTCGAGAAGTACGGACGCGACCTCACCGATCTCGCGCGGAAGAACAAGATCGATCCGGTCATCGGCCGCGACGAGGAGATCCGCCGCGTCATCCAGGTTCTCTCGCGCCGTACCAAGAACAACCCGGTGCTCATCGGCGAGCCGGGCGTGGGCAAGACCGCGATCGTCGAAGGGCTCGCGCAGCGCATCGTGCGTGGCGACGTGCCCGAGGGCCTCAAGGACAAGCGCATCTTCGCGCTCGACATGGGCTCGCTGCTCGCCGGCGCGAAGTACCGCGGCGAGTTCGAGGAGCGCCTCAAGGCGGTCCTGAAGGAGATCGCTGCGAGCGAGGGACAGATCATCCTGTTCATCGACGAGCTGCACACCGTCGTCGGCGCGGGCGCGGCAGAAGGCGCCGTGGACGCGGCCAACATGCTGAAGCCGATGCTCGCGCGCGGCGAGCTGCACACCATCGGGGCGACGACCCTCGACGAGTACCGCAAGCACGTCGAGAAGGACGCGGCGCTCGAGCGCCGCTTCCAGCCGGTGTACGTGGGCGAGCCGTCGGTCGAGGACACCATCTCGATCCTCCGCGGGCTGCGCGAGCGCTACGAGATCCACCACGGCGTGCGCATCCAGGACTCGGCGCTCGTCGCGGCGGCGACGCTCTCGCACCGCTACATCACCGATCGCTTCCTGCCGGACAAGGCCATCGACCTCGTCGACGAGGCCGCGTCGAAGCTCCGCATGGAGATCGACTCGATGCCCGTCGAGCTCGATGAGGTCGAGCGCTCGATCTCGCGCCTCGAGATCGAGCGCGAAGCCCTGCGCAAGGAGAGCGACGCCGCCAGCAAGGAGCGTCTCGAGAAGCTCGAGCGCGAGCTCGCCGAGCTGAAGGAGCGCGCCACCGGGCTGCGCGCGCAATGGCAGCAGGAGAAGGCCGCGATCACGGAGATCCGCGAGAAGAAGTCACGGCTCGAGCAGGTGCGCGCCGAGATCGAGCGCGCCGAGCGCGCCGCCGACTACGCGAAGGCGGCCGAGCTCAAGTACTCGACGCTCGCTTCGATCGAGCGCGAGGTGGGCGCGGCCGAGAAGCGGCTGGCGGAAGTCCAGGCCGGCAAGAAGATGCTCACCGAGGAGGTCACGCCCGAGGACATCGCCGAGGTCGTGGCCAAGTGGACCGGCATCCCGGTGACGAAGCTGCTCGAGGGTGAGGTCGCCAAGCTCCTCCGCATGGAGGAGAACCTCCACCGCCGCGTGGTGGGGCAGGACGAGGCCGTCACCGCCGTCGCGAACGCGGTGCGCCGCGCCCGCGCGGGCATGCAGGATCCGAATCGCCCCCTCGGCTCGTTCCTCTTCCTCGGACCGACCGGCGTGGGGAAGACGCTCCTCGCGAAGGCGCTCGCGGAGTTCCTCTTCGACGACGAGAAGGCGATGGTCCGCCTCGACATGTCCGAGTACATGGAGAAGCACACCGTCGCCCGTCTCATCGGTGCGCCGCCCGGCTACGTCGGCTTCGAGGAGGGCGGTCAGCTCACCGAAGCGATCCGCCGGCGCCCGTACGCCGTGCTCCTGCTCGACGAGATCGAGAAGGCGCACCCGGACGTCTTCAACGTGCTGCTGCAGATCCTCGACGACGGCCGGCTCACCGACGGCCACGGCCGCACGGTCGACTTCAAGAACGTCGTGATCATCATGACGAGCAACGTCGGCTCGACGTTCATCGCCGAGCTCGCCGAACAGCCCGACCTCCTGCGCAAGCGCGTGACGGACGCGCTGCGCGGACAGTTCCGGCCGGAGTTCCTGAACCGCGTCGACGAGATCGTCATCTTCCAGAACCTCGCGACCGAGCAGCTCATGCAGATCGTCGAGAAGGAGACGCAGATCCTCGCGCGGCGCCTGGCCGAGCGGAAGATCTCGCTCGAGCTCACGCCCAACGCGAAGGCGCTCGTCGCGAAGGAGGGCTTCGACCCCGCCTATGGAGCGCGGCCGATCAAGCGCACGATCCAGCGTCTCATCCTCGACCCGCTCGCGCAGAAGGTGCTCACCGGCGAGTTCGAGGAGGGCGACACCGTCCTCGTGGACGCGCAGGAAGGGAAGATCGTGTTCTGGTCCGAGCAGTACGCGGCGGAGAAGGCCGAGGAGCGAGAGCGGAAGCCGGTCGGCGCCGGGAAGCTGAACTAGCTTTCGCGCTCGCCGCGTCGCTGCGCTCTTGGGGGCTCGCTGGGTAGGCTGTGAACGTGGGCCGTCTCGCGCCCCTGCTCGCCCTCGCGCTGCTCGTCTCGAGCTGCGGCGAGGCCACGCGCATCGCGGCGGCAAGCTCGGCGACGGCTGCGGCGACGGCGGCCCCGACGGCCACAGCGAGCCCGACGCCCACGCCGAGCTCCTCGTCGACGCCGTCGCCGACGGCATCCTCGAAGCCGATTGCCGACGTGCTCGGCCAGATCGATCCGGCGCGTCTCGACGCGCATCTCGAGGCGCTCACCGACGTCGTTTCGCGCGACCCGCGCCATCCCGGCCACGCGAAGGCAGTCGCCTACATCAAGGGGCAGCTCGCGATGCTCGGCACGAACGTCACGGTCGAGTCGCAGCGCACCGTGTACCAGGGCATCCCGCTCGAGAACATCTTCGTCACGATCGACCCGCTCGGCGCGGCTCCCGCGGCCACGGGGTGGGTCCTCGTCTCGGCGCACTACGACTCCGTCGCGAACCGCACGCCCGGCTGGCGGCCCGGGTTCGACCCGGCGCCCGGCGCCGACGACAACGCCACCGGCACCGCCGCGCTGCTCGAGTTCGCGCGCATCGTCTCCGCCGATCGCGGCCGGCTGCGCACGCGTCTCGTGCTCGCGTTCTTCGACGGCGAGGAGCTGTTCTTCAAGGGCAGCGGCGCGTACATGGCCACGCTCGCCCGGCCGTACCCGTACAGGGCCGCGATCAACCTCGACATGGTCGGCTTCAATCCGATCGCCGACCGCCTCGACCTGCTCTGGTACACGAACGCGTCCGCGGGTCTGCGCGACCGTGTCATCAAAGCGAACGACACGTACCAGATCGGCGTGGCGCCGCTGAACGCCCAGTACGCGGCAGACGGCGACACCATCATGGACGCCGCGCCCTTCGGGATCGCGGGCATCCCGTCGATCGCGCTCTGCCAGCGGTATGGTGAGAACGATGCGACCTTCCCTGGGAACTACACCTTCCACACCGTGAACGACACGCCCGACAAGATCGGCAACAAGCGGCTCTGGCTGAAGGCGTCGAAGCTCACGCTGGCAACCGCCCTCGAGCTCGCGGGCGAGAGCGCGCGGTGACGCGCGTCGGACGTCGCGCGCGGCTGCTCGCCTTCGGCGGGCTCGCGCTCGTGTTCGCGCTCGCGCTCGTGCTCCTTCGCCCCGTCGCCGCGCCGCTCTCGGACGCGGACTACGTCGCGATCGCGAAGGACACGCCACAGGGCAAGCTGTACTTCCGGAGCCACACCGCGCCCTGCAGCGTCACGCGCGTGTGGAACGTCCAGGTGAACTGCGACTACGTCGCGGCGCCGGGCACGCCCACGGAGAAATTCCGCGTCTACATCGATCCGCGCACGAACGGCGTCGTCGACGTCGACATGCGATTCGACCCGTAGCACGCCGACATCGGCGCTCCAGTCCCTCGTGGAAGTCGAAGGGCGAGCGGCGTCGGCCGCGTCCCACGCCGTATACACCGCGCGGGGCGGCGCGACATCCACGGAGATCGTCGTATGGGTGCTCCCGCCGGAGCGTCGCCTGGACGCATCGGACACGCAGATCCTCTTCGGCGGTGCCCTTGGGGACGTGGGGTGTCAGCGAGTGGACGGCATGCGGCGGTGCGAGCATCACCGATGAGCTCGGCGCGCGGGTGCGACGGCACGATCTGCTACGCGAGCGACGGCGTCCTCCTGTCGTTCGTCCTGCATAGCGGGGCGGACACCGTCAGTCTCGAGGCGACGCAGATCTCCTACGACGTCTCGAAAGAGATCGGGTACGGCATCCATCGGTTGCCGCGGTCCGTGTCGTATTCGACGAGGATGAGGCGTCCGTGCGGCTCGCCCAGCGCGCGCACGCGGGCGAGCGTGTCGCGCTTGCTCGCCACGAAGTGCAGCGAATTCGCCATCACCACGCCGTCGAGCCGCGGCAGCGCGAGATCGCCGGTGAAGTCCGCGACGACCGTCCCCAGGCGGGGCCGCGCGCGCCCGCGGGGCCGCTTCGTACGCGCGCGAGCTCGCGAAGCGACGCCGCCCCGCGGTCGACCGCGTGGATGGTCGCGCCGGGGTCCGGCAGATCCGGGAGCGCCGGCGCGAACGCGCCCGTTCCCGCGCCGAGTCCGCCCATCGGCGTGATCCCGGTTACGTCCTCCCGAGATCGCCTTCGGCCCAGCCGTCCGTCGTCACGACGATCGTCACCGGCCCGTCGCCCTCGAGCTCGACGCGCATGTTCGCCCCGAATGTTCCCTGCGCCACCGTGGCCCCCGCGCCGCGGAGCACGCCGCAGAACGCCTCGTAGAGGCGCCGTCCCTGGTCGGGCGGCGCCGCCTTCGCGAAGTCCGGCCGGCGGCCGTGCCGCACGTCGCCGTAGAGCGTGAACTGCGGGATCACGAGCAGGGCGCCGCCGGCGTCGAGGACGGTGCGGTCGAGCTTCCCGCGCTCGTCGTCGAAGATCCGCAGCGCGAGGATCTTCGCGGCGAGGCGCTCGCCGTCCTCCGCGCGATCGCCCGCACCGACGCCGAGCAGCACGGCCGCGCCGGGCCCGATGCGCGCGACGGGCTCGCCGGCCGCGTGGACCGCACCCGCGCGCACGCGCTGCACGACGGCGCGCATCAGGGCCGCGCGATTATTCGAGCATCCAGGGGTTGTCCCCGCGTACGACGGATTCCACCTCGCTCGCGGAGAGGTGGCCCGGCGCGTACACGGTCATGCTCTTCCCGAGCGGCAGCCGGGTGATGAACGTCACCTTGCCGAAGCGGTAGCCGTGCTGGAACAGGAACGGCTTCCCGTCGATCTCGATGAGCTGGCGGCGGTCGGTCGATGTCGCGGGCACGCGCCCAGTATTGGCGAACAGCGCGTGGCTCGCTCGCCGCGCCCGGGACTACGGCGAGAGGTCGTACCCCGGGTCGTCCGGCAACCAGCTCGCGCCGGCCCCGTTGCCCGGGCCGAAACGCGAGTCCGCGTTGGCGATCCCCCCACCGATCGTGAGGAGCAGCAGGGTGACGATCACCGCGCGCGAGCAAAGCCGACCCATGCGTGTCATCTGCGTGTCCCCTTTCGCAGGTCCCCCACGTGCGGGATGTTCGCGGCTTGGTGCGTTCGATATCCTCGGTCGAGTCTATCGACGCTGAACGGTTTAGAGTCAGACGGCCGGCTCGCCCGGCTGTCAGTTCGGTCACAGAGGAGCCACCGTGGGGAGCATCGAAACGGCGCCGAAACCAGGCCTCGGGGAGCGCGTACGGAGCGCTCGCCGGGAGCGCGGCATGAGCCAGGCGCAGCTCGCCGGCGAGGAGCTCACCAAGGGCTTCATCTCCCAGGTCGAATCGGGGCTCGTGCGCCCGAGCGTCCGATCCCTCCAGATCATCGCGACGCGCCTCGGCAAGAGCCTCGACTACTTCCTCGGAGACGCGCCGCTCGCCGCCGAGAAGCGTCTCGCGTTCCACCGCCTCGCGGCGGAAGCCGCCACGGAGCGACGCGATTACGACGCCGCGCGTGTCGAGATCGAATCCGCGCTCGCGGCGGCGCCCGCCAAGCGCGAGCGGGGCGCGCTCCTGCGCCTGCTCGCGCAGTCGGAGCTCGGGACCGGACATCACGAAGCGGCCTTCGATCGCATCGGCGAGGCGCTCGGGCTCCTCGACGAGTCCACCGACGCGAACGAGATCGCGCACCTCCTGTATCTGCGCGGCACCGCCTACGGCCAGCTGAACCAGCACCTCACCGCGGCAGAGGCCCTCGAGCAGGCGCGCGACACGATGGAGCGGCACGAGGTGAACGACCCGCGCCTTCGCTCGCGGATCCTCGTCGCCCTCGGCACCGCGTATCGCCGGCTCAATCGCACGGCCAAGGCGATGCAGACGTACGCGTCGGCGCTCGACCTCGCCTCGGCGTCCAACGAGCTGCGCACGGCGGCGCAGGGCTACATGGGCGTGGCCGTGTCGCTGTACGACGCCGGCGAGCTCGATGCCGCGATCGGCAGCTACCGCCGCGCCCTCGAGCTCTTCGCGCGCGTCGAGGATCGCTCCTTCGAGCTGTCGGTGCTGCACTCGCTCGCCTCGGTCCAGTTCGAGCGCGGTGCGGTCGACGACGCGAAGGAGGTCGCCGAGCGCTGTGTCGCGCTGGCGCGCACGGCCCACGACGAGCGGACCGAAGCGATCGCCGACGTGATCCTCGCTCGTGTCGCGCTCGCGAAGGGCGACGCCGAGCGCGCGCTCGCGATCGCGAAGCGCGCCGACAAGGTCTTCGATGACGGTGACCGGCAGCGCGCGGACGCGCTCCGCGTCATCGGTGCGGCGCAGGACGCGCTCGGCGCGTACGGTCCGAGCGATCGCGCGTATCGCAAGGCGATCGAGCTCCTCGACGAGGTCGGGGATCAGCCCGACCGGTCGACCATCGCCGCGGAGTACGCCAAGAAGCTGCGTGCGCGCGGTGACGTGGACGCCGCGTTCCATTACCTCGACCTCGCGCGGGGGCGCTGAGCCCTCGCGGCGCGGCCGCTCCTCGCTCGCGTCTCGCTAGCATCGTTCTCCAGTGCCACGCGATGCCGCGACCGTCGACAACGAAGGCGTCGCCGCGGTCCTCGACGAGATCGCCGATCTCCTCGAGCTCAAGGGAGAGAACGTCTTCCGCGCGGTGACGTATCGGGCCGTCGCGCGCGCCGTCCGCGATCTGCGCGAGCCCGTCGCCGATCTCGTGGCGCAGGGCCGCCTGGGCGAGATCCCCAAGACCGGACCATCGGTGACGGAGGCCATCACGCAGCTCGTCACGAGCGGCGAGTCGAAGCGGCACGCGGAGCTGAAGGCCGCCGTGCCCGCGGGCCTCATCACGCTGCTGCGGGTCCCGGGCGTCGGGCCCGCGACCGCCCGCACCATCTACAACGAGCTCAAGATCACGTCGATCGACGAGCTCGAGGAGGCCGCGAAGGCGCACCGGCTCCGCGAGCTTCCGAAGATCCAGGCGAAGACCGAAGAGAACATCCTGAAGTCGATCGCGTCGCTGCGCCAGCGGACCGGTCGCACGCTGATCCACCACGCGCGCGCCGCCGCCGACGCGATGATCGCCACGCTGCGCGAGCGCGCCGGCGTCGAGCGCATCAGCGTCGCCGGCAGCGTGCGCCGCTATCGCGAGACCGTCGGCGACATCGATCTGCTCGTGCCGGCCGACGACGCCGCGCCGATCATGGAGGCGTTCACGACCGCGCCGGCGGTGGAGCGCGTCCTCGCGAAGGGCGATACGAAGTCGTCGGTGATCGTCGGCCGCGGCCTCCAGGTCGACCTGCGCGTCGTTCCGCCCGTCTCCTGGGGCGCCGCGCTCCTCTACTTCACCGGGTCGAAGGAGCACAACGTGCGGCTCCGCGGGCAGGCCCTGAAGAAGAAGCTCCTGCTGAACGAGTACGGGCTCTACCGCGTCGGGGCGGAGGCGCGGGGGCAGGAGATCGCGTCGCGTACCGAGGAGGACGTCTACGCGGCGCTCGAGATGGACTGGATCCCGCCGGAGCTGCGCGAGGACCACGGGGAGATCGACGCCGCGCTCGCCCGCGCGCTGCCCGCGCTCGTGTCGCTCGCCGACATCCGCGGCGACCTGCACACCCACACGAGCTGGACCGACGGCCGGGACGAGCTCGCGGCGATGGCGCGGCGCGCGAAGGCCAAGGGCTACGCGTACATGGCGGTGACCGATCACTCGCCCGGTCTCGGCCTGACCCTCGGACTGAACGCCGAGCGGATCGCGGCGCGCATGGCCGAGGCGGCGAAGCTGAACGCGGAGCTCGCGCCGTTCCGTATCCTCGTCGGGACCGAGGTCGATATCCGCGCGAACGGCACGCTCGACTATCCGGACGACATCCTCCGGCGCTTCGACATCGTGAGCGCGTCGGTGCATTCGGCCTTCGGACAATCCGAGGACGTCATGACGAAGCGCATCCTCGACGCCATGGCGAATCCGTACGTGACCGCCCTCTCTCATCCCACCGGACGCCTCCTCGAGCGGCGCGATCCGTACGCGGTCGACCTGGACGCCGTCATCCGCGCCGCGAAGGCGACGGGCACGTGGCTCGAGGTGAACGGCGGGCCGGAGCGGCTCGACCTGCCCGACGTCTGGGTGCGCAAGGCGATCGAGAGCGGCGTGACCTTGGTCCTCAATTCGGACGCGCACGCGGTCGAGGAGCTCGAGTGGATGGAGTACGCCGTCGCGAACTCGCGGCGCGGGTGGGCCACGGCGACGAACGTGGCGAACTGCCTCGGCCTCGACGCGATGCTCGCGAGGCGCAAGCCGCGGAGCTGACATCGCGATGACCATGAAGCGCGCGCGGTTCGTGGTGCACGGACTCGTTCAAGGCGTGAACTTCCGCAGCGCCGTCGTGCGCGAGGCGACCGCGCGGCGCGTGACGGGTCGCGTGTGGAATCGCGACGACGGCGCGGTCGAGCTGATCGCGGAGGGCGACGAGGCCGCGCTCGCCGACCTGGAGCGCTGGCTGCACCGCGGTCCGCGATTGGCCGAGGTCACGCGCGTGGAGCGCACCGAGGTCCCAGGGGATCGCCGGTACCGCGACTTCAGCGTCTCGTACGGGGCCGTCGGCTAGCACGCCCGCCTGTCGCGGGTCACGGGATCCCGTTACCGTTCGCGCCCGACCGGGTCGTCCCATAGCGCCGCTCGATGATGACCGCGAGACCATAACGACCAAAACGGTCGCAACGACCGAATGGCTTTCCCCGCTGCGGATATCGCGGGAATCTGGGCCACCGTGTCCGCCCAGCCCCACGCACCGGCGATCGAGCTCCGCGGCGTCACGAAGCGCTTCGTGACCCCGGCGGGCAAGTCCTTCACCGCGCTCCGTGATCTGGACCTCGTCGTCGCCGAAGGGGAGTTCTGCGCGATCGTGGGCCCGACCGGATGCGGGAAGTCGACGACCCTCTCGCTCATCTCGGGCCTCGAGCCGCCGAGCATCGGCGACGTCAGCGTGCTCGGGGAGCCCGTCCTTGGCGTCGGGAAGAGCATCGGCTACGTCTTCCAGCGCGACGCGGTGTTCCCCTGGAAGAACGTCCTTGACAACGTCGCGATCGGGCCGCGATTCCGCGGCGCGGCGACGAGCGAGGCCAACGCGCGCGCGCGCGACTGGATCGCGCGCGTCGGCCTCGCGGGCTTCGAGCGCTACTACCCGCACCAGCTCTCGGGCGGCATGCGCAAGCGCGTCGCCCTCGCGCAGACGCTCATCATCGGCCCGCGCATCCTCCTCATGGACGAGCCGTTCAGCGCGCTCGACGTACAGACGCGCGTCCTCATGGAGAACGAGCTCCTGGAGCTGTGGGGCACCTCGGGCGCGTCCGTCGTCTTCGTCACGCACGACCTCGAGGAGGCCATCGCGCTCGCCGACCGGGTGGTGGTGATCACCGCCGGACCCGGCACGGTGAAGAGCACGTATCACGTCGACCTCCCGCGCCCGCGCAACGTCGCCGAGATCCGTTTCCAACCGCGGTTCGTGGAGCTCTACGAGGAGATCTGGAAGGACCTGCGCGACGAGGTACTGGTGAGCTATGAGCGCACGAAGCACGCTGTCGCGTCTTAGCGGGACCGACCTCGCGCCGGCGCCGGTCGCCGAGGACCGCGACGTCGCGCGCCGGCGTGCCCGCGCGCGCCGGCGCGCGCTCATCATCGCGCTCCGGATCGCGCTCGCGGTCACCGTCGTCGGCGTCTGGGAGGCCGGGACGCGTATCGCGTGCGACGGCGTCGACACGGCGAGCTGCGTCATCGACAAGTTCTTCTTCGGCCAGCCGTCGGGTATCTGGGCGCAGCTCGTCACCTGGGTGCGGAACGGGACGGCGCAGGGCCCGCTCTGGGAGCAGATCGTCGTCACGCTCGAGGAGACGGTACTCGGCTTCGCGATCGGCGTCGTCCTCGGGGTGATCTTCGGCGTGCTGCTCGGGCGCAATCGACTGCTCGCCGACGTGGCCGGCCCCTACATCAAGGCGATGAACGCCATGCCGCGCGTCGTGCTGGGCTCCATCTTCACGATCGCCCTCGGCCTCGGGATGGCGTCGAAAGTCGCGCTCGCGGTCGTGCTCGTGTTCTTCGTCGTGTTCTTCAACGCGTTCCAGGGCGTGCGCGAGGTCGACCGAGACCTCCTCGCGAACGCCCGCATCCTCGGCGCGAGCCAGCGTCTGCTGTCGCGGCACGTGATCCTTCCGTCGGCCCTCTCGTGGATCACGGCGAGCCTGCACACGAGCTTCGGGTTCGCGCTCGTGGGTGCGATCGTCGGCGAATACCTCGGTGCGCGGAAGGGGATCGGCCTGATGATCGCGACCGCGCAGGGGACCTTCAATGCCAATGGCGTCTACGCGGCGATGCTCATCCTCGCGATCGTCGCGATCCTCGCCGAGGCGCTCGTGACGCGCCTCGAGGACCACCTCATCCGCTGGCGTCCGAACGCGATCACCGACGTGACCATCTAGATCCGGGACGAGAGAAAAAGGGAGGCAGAGACATGCGCCATCGCATACCAGCACTCGCACTCGCGACGATGCTCATCGCCGCGGCCTGCGGCGGCGCGGCGACGCCGAGCGCGGCGCCGAGCGCCGCGGGCAGCTCGGCGGCCGCCGCCACTGCGACGCAGGCGGCGCCCGCGAAGGTGAGCATCATGGTCGGCGGTCTGAACAAGCAGATCTACCTGCCGAACATGCTCACCGAGAAGCTCGGCTACTTCAAGGAACAGAACCTCGCGGTCGATCTCATCGACGAGCCTTCCGGCAAGGACACGACCACCGAGGTCGTCGCGGGCAACGTCGACTTCGGCTCGGGCTCGTACGACCACACCATCGACATCGCGGCGGCGGGCAAGTCGATCACGATGGTCGCGCTGCTCCTGCAGGAGCCGGGCGAGTTCGTGATGGTGTCGAAGCAGAAGGCCGCAACGATCAAATCGCCGGCCGACTGGAAGGGCGTGAGCGCGGGCGTGACGTCCATCGGCTCGGGCACGCATACCCTGATGCGCGCGATGACCATCAAGGCGGGCCTCAAGGTGTCCGACGTCAACTTCGTCGCGGCGGGCGCTGGCGACACGTTCATCGCCGCCATGAAGCAGGGCACGATCGACGTCGGGATCACGACGCAGCCGACGGTCCTCCGCATGCAGAAGACCGGTGACGGGCAGGTCCTCGTCGACCTGTCCAAGCCCGAGACGACGCGCGCCGCGCTCGGCGGCGATTATCCGTTCATCTCGGTCTTCGCGAAGACCGACTACATCGCGAGCCACAAGGACGTCGTGCAGCGCGTCGTCAACGCGTACGTGAAGACGCTCAAGTGGATCCAGACGCACTCGCCCGCGGAGATCGCCGACAAGCTGCCCGCGGACTACTACGGCGGGGACAAGGATGGGTACATCCAGGCGCTCAAGGACAGCATGGGCATGTTCAGCCCCGACGGGAAGATGCCGAAGGGCGCTCCCGAGTTCGAGCTGAGCCTGCTCAAGCAGTTCAACGAGAACGTCCAGAAGAACCCGAACATCGACGTGTCGAAGACCTACACCGACGAGTTCGTGAACAACGCGAAATAGGCCCTGCCGCACGATGGGGAGCGCCGGCCTCGTGCCGGTGCTCCCCAACTCCATCCACAAAGGGAGGCGGGCTCGACGGATGAGGCGCTCCAGAGGTCTCCTCACCTGGGCCGTCGCGGCGACGTTCGCGATCGCATGCACCTCGAGCACGGCACCGACTACCTCGGCGCCCGCGGGCCCGCTGAAGATCGGCGTCCTGGTGCCGTACACGGAGTCCGCTCTCGACTCGGACATCGGCGCGTCGCAGAAGCGGGCGGCCGATCTCTACCTGAGGCTTCACGGCGGGAAGCTCGGCCGGCGCGACGTCAGCCTCGTGTTCAACGACGAGTCCGCGCTCGATCCCGGCATCAACACGGTCCGGCTGCGGCAGTTCCTCGAACAGGACCACGTCGAGCTCCTGCTCGGCGGCGCGGGCGGTCCGGCCGCCTATCTCATGCGCGACGTCGCGGAGGCGTCGAAGCTCGTGTACGTCGACACGAGCGCGGCCGCGAACGCGCTCACGCGCACGACCTCCGGCTGCACGCCGAGCTGCAAGAGCAGGTACGTCTTCCGCACCGCGCCGACGTCCTGGCAGCTGTCCGAGCCGCTCGGGGAGTGGGCCGCGAAGAACGGCCCGAAGGAGTTCTACGCCGTATACGCCGACGACGACTTCGGCACCGAGTCGGCGGCCGCGTTCGCCGAGGGCCTCGCGAAGAATGGCGGCAAGGTGACCGGGACGAGCGCGAAGGCCGAGAAGACCGGCGACTGGCCGAAGGTGGTCGCGGCGATCAAGGCGCAGCCGACGAAGAACGTGTTCGCCGCGTTCTTCACCGAGGACGCCGAGCGCTTCCTCGCCGCGTGGGAGGCGGCTGGCCTGCGCGCCGCGGGATATACGCTCTACGGCCCCGGGCCGCTCGCCGGCGGCCAGGTCCTGAAGGTGGCCAAGGAGGCGGCGCTCGGCGCCGTGACCTCGTTCCCCTGGGCGCCCGACGTGGCCGGCGCGGAGAACGCGGCGTTCGTCGACGCGTTCCGGAAGGCCTACACGGACGAGGACACCGGTCAGCCGCTCGCGCCCGATGGGTACGCCGCCCTGATGTGGGACGCGATGGCCGTGCTCGATCGCGCCCTCGCCGTGACGAAGGGCGAGGCGAAGAATGCCGACGCGCTCGTCGCCGCGATGGAAAGCGTCTCGCTGAGCGCCCCCGGCGGTCCGCTGAGCGTCGACAGGGTCACCCACGCCGCGATCCTGGACGTCTACATCCGCGAGGTGCGGGCGACGGGCGGCGCGTTCGCGAACGTCACGACCGCCAAGATCGCGAGCGTGAGGGACCCCGGACCGTAGGGCGCGGCTACGCTACCCGGAAGAGCCATGCGTCCGAACCGCATCCTTTCGTCGCTGCGGCCCTTTTCGACGCGACCGCTCGGCTGGCCTCGGCCGCTGTCGCTGTCGTCGCAGCTGCTTCTCCTGCAGGTGGCGGTCGTGGCGACCACGGTCGTCGTCGGCGCGCTCGCGTCGTACCAGCTCGTTTCCGCGCAGGTCGACGAGCAGTACAAGCAGCGCGCGCTCGCCATCGCGTACGCGGTCGCCGCGACGCCGGACATCGTGGAGGCGATGGACGACCCGGATCCGCCGAGGACGATCCAGCCCATCGCGGAGGCCATCCGCCGCTCCGTCGGCGCCGACTTCGTCGTGGTCGCGAACAAGGACGGCATCCGCTATTCGCACCCGAATCCCGCGAACATCGGCAAGCGCGTATCGACCGACCCAGCCCCCGCGCTCGCGGGCGACGTGTACGTCGGCGTCCAGCAGGGCACGCTCGGACGTTCGCTGCGCGCGAAGGTCCCGATCACGAGCAGGGGCGACGTTATCGGCATCGTGTCGGTCGGGTTCCTCGAGGCGCAGCTCGCCGAGAAGCTCGGGCAGGCGCTGCCGTGGATGTCGCTCACGGTGCTGCTCGCGCTCGGCCTCGGCGTCGGCGGATCGCTCGTCCTCGCGCGGCGCGTCGATCGCCAGACGTTCGGCCTCGGCGCGCGCGAGATCGCGGGCCTGCTCGAGCAGCGTGACGCGATGCTGCACGGCATTCGCGAGGGCGTCCTCGCGGTCGACCCCTCGGGTCGCGTGACGCTCGCGAACGACGAGGCGAAGCGGCTGCTCGGGCTGCCCGCGTCGGTCGAAGGCGCCTCGCTCCGCGATGTCGTCCCGGCGGGACGCGTCCGCGAGGTGCTCGACGGCACGGCGACCGGCGCGGACCAGGTCGTCCTCGCGGGCGATCGCGTGCTCGTCGCGAACCGGATGCCGGTCGCCATCCGGGGAGCGGACGTCGGCGCGGTGGTCACCCTCCGGGACCGTACCGAGCTCGACGGCGTCCTCCGCGAGCTCGATACCGTGCGCGGGTTGGCGCAGGCGCTCCGCGCGCAGGCCCACGAGTTCTCGAACAAGCTGCACGTGGTCGGCGGTCTCATCGAGCTCGGCCGCCTCGACGAGGCGGTGCGGTTCATCGCTGAGACGTCGCTCGTGCATCAAGAGCTCGTCGATCTCGTGCAGCAGCGCATCGCCGAGCCCGCGCTCGCCGCGCTCCTGGTCGCGAAGGCCGCGGTGGCGTCGGAGCGGCGCGTCGAGCTCCGCCTCGCATCGGACGCGCGGCTTCCGGCCCAGATCGCCGACGCTCGCGACCTCATCACGGTGGTGGGCAACCTCGTCGACAACGCCATCGATGCCGTGTCCGGGACGGCGAACGCCTGGGTCGAGGTGGGCGTTCACGGCGATGCGGACGGCGTCACGGTGCGCGTCCGCGACTCCGGTCCGGGCATCGACCTTCGCGCGGTCGAGGAGATCTTCCGCGAGGGCTACACCACGAAGGGCGGGGGAACGCACTTCGGTCTCGGGCTCGCGCTCGTCCGCCAGGTCGCGCAGCGCCGTGGCGGCTGGGTCCGCGTTTCGAACGACGGTGGCGCGGTCTTCACCGCGCTCATCCCGGCCAGCGCGTGAGCGCTCCCGTGGCGGCGGACACCATTCGAACGCTGATCGTCGAGGACGACTTCCGCATCGCCGACATCCACAAGGGATTCCTCGAGCGCCTGCCGTCGTTCTCGGTGGTCGGCGTCGCGCAGACCGCGGCGGACGCGATCGCGCGCGCCGAGCGCGAGCGTCCCGATCTCGTGCTCCTCGACCTGTACCTGCCCGACCGCTCCGGCCTCGACGTGCTGCGCGAGCTGCACGCGACCGGGCGCTCGCCGGTCGACGTCATCATCATCACCGCGGCGAACGATGTCGACACGCTCCGTTCCGCGCTGCAGGGCGGCGCCGTCCACTATCTCGTGAAGCCGTTCCAGTTCAACGCGTTCCGCGAGAAGCTCGAGAGCTACGCGGCGATGCGCTCTCGGCTGCGTCAGGTGCGCGAGGTGGACCAGGGCGAGATCGACGAGCTCTACGCGACGCTTCGCGCGGGTTCGGCGTCGCAGGCGTTGCCGAAGGGGCTATCGCCCGCGACGTTCGCGCTCGTCGCGCGCACACTGCGCGAGTCCGGCGCCGATCTCTCGGCCGAGGAGGTCGCGGAACGCACCGGCGTGAGCCGGGTCACGTCACGGCGCTACCTCGACCACCTCGCGCGGTCGGGGCTGGTGGACGTGACGATGCGCTATGGGAAGACCGGTCGCCCCGAGCATCGCTACCTCTGGTCGCGCGCGGCCGGCCGCGCCGGACCGTCCGGCTAGCGGCGGCGGCGCTTCTTTCGGCGCTCCGGCTGCGGGAAGTATTGACGGCGCCGGCGCTCCCGTGCCCAGGCGAGCTCCTGAGGCGGAAGCCAGAACGCGTACATGTACACGAGCATCGCGACGTTCACCGCGAGCACGAGCGCGAACAGGTAGAAGGGCGCCTTCGCGACGAGGAGCACCGCGATGACGATGAGGAAGACGACGTTGATCCAGAACGCCCACGGCTTCACCGCGTTCTCCGGCGGCGGGACCGTGCCGCGCCGCCGCCAGTTGTACCAAACGATGTTGGCGACGAGGGCGACGGCGAGCGCGTATACGGCCGGCCAGTAGAACCGGGACTCTGGGTTGAACGGTGAGAAGAATCTCTCGACGAAGTGCGAAGGATCGAAGGGCACGGTGCTGGCTATACTAGCCGCGCCCAACGCGCGATATCCCACACGCCTCTGACAGGGAGTCACCGTGCGAGCTCTCCTCTCGGTCTCAGATCTCGAAGGTCTCGTCGTGTTCGCGCGCGGCTTGCGCGAGCTCGGGTGGGACCTCGTCGCCACCGACGGCACGCGCGCGGCCCTCGCGTCCGAGGGCATCGAGGCCCGATCGGTCGAGGCCGTCACGGGGTCGCCCGCGCTGCTCGGCGGCCGCGTCAAGACGCTCCACCCCCGCATCCATGCCGCGCTGCTCGCCCGGCGCGACGATGAGTCGCACGCCGCGGAGCTCAAGCGCGAGGGCATCGAGCCGATCGATCTCGTCGCCGTCAACCTCTATCCGTTCGAGCGGTCGGCGTCCGCCGGCACGCGCGGCGCCGAGCTCCAGGAGCAGATCGACATCGGCGGCGTGACGCTCCTGCGGGCCGCGGCGAAGAACTACCAGGACGTCGTCGCCGTGTCGCGCCCCGCGCGCTACCAGGCGGTGCTCGACGAGCTGAAGGAGCGTGGCAGTGTCTCGCTGGAGACGCGCCGCCTCCTGGCCGCCGAGGCGTTCTCGCACACCGCCGCGTACGACGCGGCGATCGCGTCGCGGTTCGTGGCGGACGCCGGCATCAGGTTCCCCGACGAGATGACCCTCGCGCTCCGCAAGGTCCGCGACCTGCGCTACGGCGAGAACCCGCACCAGCAGGCCGCGTTCTACGCGCTGCGAGGCGAGGAGCACGCGGCGATGGTCGCGATGGAGCAGATCCACGGCAAGGCCGCGAGCTTCAACAACGTGCTCGACATCAATGCCGCGTGGCGCATCGCGTCGGACTTCGCGCAGCCGACCGTCGCGATCGTCAAGCATCAGAATCCCTGCGGCATCGCGTCGGAGCTCGATGTGACGGCGGCGTACCAGCGCGCGTTCATGTGCGACTCCGTCTCCGCGTTCGGTGGGATCGTCGGCGCGAACCGCCCGGTGACGAAGGATCTCGCGCAGGCGATGCAGGACACGTTCTACGAAGCGATCATCGCGCCCGGCTACGAGCCCGATGCGCTCCCGCTCCTCAAGCAGCGGAAGAACCTCGAGATCCTCTCGGTGCCGAACGGCTTCCTGGGCGGCCACGTGCGGCGCGCGGACCCGCACGCCTTCGACATCAAGCGTGTCGCCGGCGGCATGCTCCTGCAGACCCCCGACGAGACCGTGGCCGAGGAGGGCAACTTCAAGGTCGTCACCGAGCGGGGTCCGACGCTCGAGGAGCTCACCGACCTCATCTTCTCGTGGCGGTGCGTGCGGCACGTGACCTCGAACGCGATCGTGCTCGCGAAGGGGCTCGCGACGGTCGGCGTCGGGCCCGGTCAGCTCTCGCGCGTCGTTGCGGTCGAGGTCGCCGTGCGCAAGGCGGGTGAGAACGCCCGCCTCGCGGTGATGGCGTCGGACGCGTACTTCCCGTTCCCGGACGGCATCGAAGTCGCCGCGCGCGCGGGCGTGACGGCCATCATCCAACCCGGCGGCTCGCTCCGCGACGCGATGATGATCGAGACCGCGAACAAGCACCGCATGGCCATGCTCTTCACCGGCCGCCGCCACTTCAAGCACTAGCCTGTCGCGCTCGCCTGGGCCGCCTTTGCCTAGAGAGCGCGCTCCAGCTTCGCCCAGTGCTCGTCCAGGTACTGGACGTCGTCCTCGAGCATCTTCCGCGGGACGTTCATCTCGACGAGGCGCCGCATCCCGGGATCGCCCGCGGCGGCCTCACGCGCGACGAACTCGCCGACGTGCTGGAGCCGCAGCCGCAGCGTGAGCAGGAGCTCCGAGCGGTCTTCGAGGCCGTACGAGTCGAGGAAGAGCTTCAGGCGCCGCGCCTGCTCGTCGATCGGACGCGTCGTGTGCCCGTGGGAGAGGGGCGCCCAGCAGTACGCGGCGTTCGCGATGTCCCAGAGGCGGGTGCCGGGGCCGGCCAGATCCCAGTCGAGCATCAGCGCGACGGCGCCGGACCGCAGCAGGGCGTTCCACGGCGACCAGTCGTTGTGACAGATCACCTCGTACGCCGTCGGAGCGGCAAGACGCCACTTCGCGTTCGGCGGCGGACGGAACTGAGCCACTACGTCGTGGTATCGCCGCAGGAGCTTGGCCGCCTCGACGACGTGCGCGTCGGCCATGAGGTGATCCGGGAGCGGCTCGCGCGTGCCCGAGTGCGCCTCGCCCTCGACGTAGCGCAGCACCTCGCGGCCCTGTGCGTCGCTTCCCACGACGCGCGGAGCGGGGAAGCCAGCGCGCTCGAGATACCGGAGCAGCGCGTGCACCGACGGGGTCCACGATCCTGCGCGCCGATGCACGGTGTCGCCGATGCGGACGGCGTCGTTGAGATCGCCGCCGAGCGGGATTTCTTCCGGCACGGGCGTGAGCCTACGCTCGCGTGACGGCCACGGTCGATCTCAGCGCCGTTCCGGACTCCCCGGCGCGCACGTGATGCCCGATCGTCACGGCCCGCCCCTGTACATCGGACGCGCCGGCCGCCTGCGGGACGAGGGCGTCGTCGCCTTGAAGCCGACCGAGTCGTCGCCCGCGACCGTGCGCGAATTCGCGGCCGCTCGCGGGGCGCGGTACTTCGGTCCGTACCTCGGGTGGTCGTTCCTTCCGGAGCCTCAGGCCAGCTCGAGGTAGCGGAACGCCTCCGCGTACGCGACGTTCCAGGTCGCGCCGATCGTCTTCGCCCACGCGCGCATGCGCTCGCCGATATCGCGGCCGCCCACCTGCGAGACGTGCGATTGGAGCGCGGCGATCTTCTTGTCGACCGTGCCGCTGATGTCGAACCAGATGTTCGGCTCGCGCGTCCCGAACAGCAGCACGCGCGAGACGCGATGGTGCTTCAGCTTTCCGCCACGCAGCTGCTCGGGGAAGAAGAGGTGGTCGCGCGCGGCGATCACGCCGTCGAGCCCGCTCCACCCCGCCACTCGGTGGTCAGGGTGCATCTGGTAGTGGCCCCACGGATCGTTCGTGAAGACGACGTCCGGCTTGTGCTCGCGGATCGCGCGGCTGACCTCGCCGCGCAGCTTCATCGTGCGCTCGAGCTCGCCGTCCTGGTATCGGAGGAACACGAACCCGCGGACGCCGATCGCCTCGCCGGCCGCGCGCTGCTCGCGCTCGCGGATCGCCGCCATCTTTGCCGGCGTCATCTTCGGATCGTGGGTTCCCTTCTGGCCGCTCGTGATGACGCAGTAGGTGACGTGCGTGCCGCGCTCGATCCACGAGGCCAGCGTCCCCGAGCATCCGAAGTCGACGTCGTCCGGATGCGCGAAGATCGCCATCGCCCGCTTCGGGATCGGGAACGTCGCGTCCGCCACCGCTACACCTCCACCTTCGCGTCCTTCAGGACCTTCGCGTACAGCGTCTCGATGCGCTCGCCCACGCCGCGCCAGGTGTAATGCTCGGCTCGATCGCGCGCGCCGTGCGAGAGATGCGTGCGGAGCCGGTGGTCGGTGAGCACCTGCGCGATGGACTCCGCGAGCGCCTGGTAATCGCCGGCCGGCACGAGCAGGCCGGATCGTCCGTGCTCGATGAGCGTCTGCAGGCCGCCGACGCGCGTGCCGACGACCGGCGTCCCGCAGGCCATCGCCTCGAGCGCGACGAGGCCGAACGATTCGGTGAGCGAGGGCACCGCGCAGACGTCGGCGGCCGCGTAGTACATCGCGAGCGTCGGCTGGTCCAGCGATCCGACGAAGCTGACATTCGCCTCCATCCGGTGCTGGTGCACGAGCCGCCGCAGCTCGACGATCTTCTCGGTCTCGGGCGCGTCGTCGCCGGGGTCGAGCGCGCCTCCCACGACGAGGAGGCACACCTCGTTGCGCAGCTCCGGATGGCGGAAGAAGAGCAGGCCCAGCGAGCGGAGCAGGACATCGATGCCCTTGATCTGCTCGATGCGCCCGACGAAGAGGATGATCCGCTCGCACTGGTCGCGACCGAGCATGTCGCGCGCGTCGGCCTGGCGGATGGGGCGGAAGACGTTCGGATCCACGCCGCACGGGATGATGTGCAGCTTGGCGCGCTCGGCGTCGTACAGATCGAGCAGCTCGCCGACCTCGATCTGGCTCGCGGCGACGACCGCCGCGGACTCGCGCACGGCCTGGCGTTCGATCGCGATGCGCACGTCGCTCTCGCCGTCGACGTCCTCGTCCATCACTTCGCGCTTCACCAGCCCGAGCGTGTGGAACATCTGGATGCGCGGCACGCCCCAGCGCGGCGCCAGCGCGCGCGCGACCTGCGCCGAGAGCCAGTAATGGGAATGGATGAGGTCGTAGCGCTTGCCTTCGGCGGCCACGTGCGCCTCGAGCGCCGCGGTGAACTCCTCGAGGTGCTCGTACACGTCCATCTTCGGCCAGTAGCCGATCGGCCCCGACTCGACGTGCACGACGCGCGCGTTCTCGCCCAGCTGCTGGATGCGCGGGTCGTCCTTCTCGCGCCAGCGCGTGAAGACGTCGACCTCGTGGCCGCGGCGGCCGAGCTCGCGCGCGAGCTCGCGCACGTACACGTTCATGCCGCCGGAGTCGCGGCCACCCAGCTTCGCGAGCGGGCAGGCGTGGACCGAGAGCATCGCGACGCGGCTCATCGCGTCGCCTCGAGACGCCACAGCCAGCGGTCCACCGCGCCCAGGTCGTACTTGTACGGCTCGTCGCCGCGCAGGAGGTCGTAGATCCCGAAGCCATGGGCGATCGCGTCGCGCACCGCGAAGGCGTGGGTCGCGATGCCGAGCGAGAGCGAGCCGAGCGCGGGATCGTAGGCCGCGTTGTAGAGCGCGAGGGTGTCGCCGTACGCGAACGCGAACAGCACGGCGGCGTCCTCGCCGTGCGCGGAGACCACGCCGAGCCGCAGGCGCCCGAGCGGCGCGAGCGCGTCGGCGACGTCGCGGAAGAAGGACTCGGCCTCGGGCGTCATGAACGCGGCCTTCTCGCCCTTGGACAGCCGGTGCAGCGCGAAGAAGCGATCGAGCACCGCCCCGCGCTCGCGCTCGTCGGCCCAGCGGAACCCCGCGCCCGGCGCGCTCTCGAAGCGCCGCAGCTTCCTGCGCAGCTCGTGCCGCTCCTTCTTGCCGAGGCGCCGCACGTAGGTCTCGAAGTCCGGTGCGAGGGTGATGCGCGGACTGGTGACGAGTCGCTCGCGCTTCACGGCATAGCCGGACGCCGCGAGCTGCTCGGCGAACGTGTCGAGCGTCGGCGTGTCTTCGGGGAGGTATTCGAGGAGCACGCGCTCTGGACGAGCGCCGGCGATCCAGCGCGCGACCGCCGACGCCGCCGCGCGCGCGTCCTGCGGCGCGGCGACGATGTCCTGCTCATCGGTGAGCTCTCCGCCTGCGAAGCGGATGGTGCCGTCGTGCGTGCGCGACAGGGCGGCGACGCCGTACGGCGGGTCGCCGGCCGCGAGGGTGATCTGCTCGCTCCGATCGTGCGCGCGCGCCACCGCGATCCATTCCGGCGTGAGGAAGATGCTGCTCGGGGACCGCCGCTCGGCCAGGGCGGACCACGCCGCAGAGATCTCGCTGGGGGCGCGCGTGGTACAGCCCGCGTCGGGGCTCGTGGAGAGGGTCACCTGCGCTCCGAGTCTAGGTCCGAAGGGCGCACGAACGAGTGAACACTCTGTTTCCTACATATCATTCCCACGTGCCCGAGCGCGGAGCGCCCCGGGTCGTCATCGCTCCTCAGTCGTTCAAAGGCAGCGCGGACGCGGTCGCGGTCGCCTCGGCGATCGCGCGCGGCGTGCGGCGAGCGTGGCCCCGCGCCCAGGCCGTCGAGCTGCCGCTCGCCGACGGCGGAGAGGGGACGGTGCGCGCGCTCGTCCACGCGACCGGTGGCGAGATGCGCACGGCGCGCGCGCACGATCCATTGCTGCGCGAGATCGATGCCGAATGGGGTCTGCTCGGCGATCGCGTCACCGCGGTGATCGAGATGGCCGCGGCGAACGGCCTTCCCTTGTTGCGGGAGGAGGAGCGCGACCCGCGCGTCACGAGCACGCGCGGGACCGGCGATCTCATCCTCGCCGCGGCGATGAGCGGCGTCCACCGCATCGTCGTCGGCATCGGCGGCAGCGCGACGAACGACGGTGGCGCCGGTATGGCCCGCGCCTTCGGCTACCGCTTCTTCGATCGCGAGGGCCGCGAGCTTCCCGAAGGCGGCGCCGCGCTGGCGCACCTCGCGCGCATCGACGGGCAGACCGATCCGCGCCTCGTGCGGCCATCCATCGACGTGGCGTGCGACGTCCGCAATCCGCTGCTGGGCCCCGAGGGCGCGAGCGCGGTGTTCGGTCCGCAGAAGGGCGCGACGCCCGAGATCGTGCGCGAGCTCGATGCCGCGCTCGCGCGCTACGCGGACGTGGTGGAGCGCTTCGTGGGCCGCCGCATCCGCGACGTGCCGGGTGCCGGCGCGGCCGGCGGCCTGGGTGCGGGGCTCCTCGCCTTCCTCGACGCGCGTCTCGTCTCGGGCGCGCAGCTCGTCCTCGACGCGGTGGGATTCGAGCGGCGGCTCGCCGGCGCGGCGCTCGTGATCACCGGCGAGGGTCGCATCGACGGCCAGTCCGCGTATGGAAAGCTGACGCAGGCCGTGACCATGTCAGCCCGGCGTCAGGGGATCCCCGTGTACGCCGTCGCCGGCATGCTCGGGCCGGGGCACGAGCGCATGCGCGAGGCCGGCCTGTCGCGGATCGAGACCCTCGCGTCGGGCGAGGCCGATCGCGCGGCGGCGATGCGCGACCCGCTGCCGCGCATCGAGGCCGCGGCGGAGAGGCTCGCGCTGCAGGCGCGCGTAGAAGCCGGTAGCGTGTAGCGCGATGGGTCCATCCGTGCCCGACGGTCGCATCCCAAGCCTCGAGCTCGTGCGCATCACCGAGGCCGCCGCTATCGCGGCCGCGCATTGGGTCGGACACGGCGACAACCGCCTCGCCGACCAGGCCGCGGTCGAGGCCATGCGGAAGGCGATGGACGAGGTGCCCTTCCGGGGGACCGTCGTCATCGGGGAGGGCGAGCGCGACGAGGCCCCGATGCTGTACATCGGCGAGAAGGTGGGCCGCGGCGAGGGTCCGGAGATCGACATCGCGGTCGATCCGCTCGAGGGCACCAACCTCGTGGCGAAGGGACGCGCGAACGCGATCGCGGTGATGGCGGTGTCGGAGAGCGGCGGCCTGCTCCACGCGCCCGACACGTACATGGAGAAGCTCGTGGTCGGCCCGCCCGCGAAGGGCAAGGTCGACATGGATCGGCCGGTCGCCGAGAACCTCAAGATCGTGGCGGACTCGCTCGGGCGCGAGGTTGAGGACCTCACCGTCGTCATCCTCGACCGGCCGCGGCACGAGAAGCTCATCAACGACGTCCGCGCGGCCGGTGCGCGCATCCACCTCATCGAGGACGGCGACGTCATCGCGGCGCTCTCCGTCGCCGTCGCCGGCACCGGTCTTCACGTGGTGATGGGGAGCGGCGGCGCGCCGGAAGGCGTGCTCGCGGCGGCGGCGCTCACGTGCATCGGCGGCGAGATCCTCGGGCGGCTCAAGTTCCGGAACGACGACGAGCGCGCTCGTGCCAGGCGCATGGGTGTGACCGACGCGAACAAGGTGTACCGCACGGAGGAGCTCGCGAGCGGCAAGGACATCCGTTTCGTCGCGACCGGCGTCACCGACGGCGAGCTGCTTCAGGGCGTCCGCTTCTTCGCGCGCGGCGTGCGGACCCACTCGGTCATCCTCGACGGGCGCGTCGGCAAGATGCGCATGATCGACACGCAGCACTTCGAGGAGCTCGCGAACCCGCCGGTCGTGCGCCTCTAGCAGCAGCGCTTGCCGGCGGTCCCGCGGGTCGCGGTGCCGGCGAGCCACGGCTGGATGTGCGGCTCGGCCGTGGCGCCGGTGACGCGAAGCTCGAGCTCGCCGGTGCTGGGGTCCGCCCGCGGAAGGCCGGATCCAACGTCGCGCCGCTAGGACTGTTGCTCCGCCGCGGTGACGACGCTGCGGATCAGGAGCGCGGTCGTGACCGCGCCGAGCCCGCCGGGCACCGGGCTGAGGGCCCCGGCGACCGAGGCGACGCTCTCCGCGTCGACGTCGCCGACGATGCCCGATGGCGTGACGTTGATGCCCGCGTCGATCACCGTCGCGCCCGTGGAGAGCATGTCGCCGCGCAGGAAGCGCTGCTCGCCGATCGCGACGACGACGATCGACGCGGCGCGCGTGTGGGACGCGATGTCCGCCGTCTTGCTGTGCGCGAGCGTCACGGTCGCGTCCTCCTGCGTGAGGAGCGCGGCCGCCGGACGGCCGACGATGGGACTCCGCCCGATGACCACCGCGTCCGCGCGGCGCGTCGGGATCTCGTAAAAGCGGAGGAGCTCGAGCACGGCCTCCGCCGTCGACGGGACGAAGCGCGGACGTCCGAGCACCAACCGTCCGACGTTCTCCGGGTGCACGCCCTCGACGTCCTTGACCGGCGGGATGGCCGCGGCGGCGCGCTCTTCGCTGAGTCCGGGCGGCAGCGGCGTGAGGAGCATGACGCCGTGCGCGTCACCGGCGCCACCGAGGAGCGTGGCGAGCCGACCCTCGTCCGGCGGCGACACGCGCTCGTGGAGCGCCACGCCGAGCTCCGCGGCGACCTTGCGGATGCGCCCGAGATACGAGCTCGCGGTCGGATCGGAGCCGACGCGGACGATGTCCAGCGTCGGCGTGACACCCCGCGCGGCGAGCGCCGCGACGCGTTCCCTGGTCCGCGCGTTGATGCGCTCGGCGACGGGCCGCCCGTGGAGCAGCCGCATCAGCGCGCGATGCGCGACTCGACGAAGTCCGTGATCCGCTTGCGCTGCGCGTCGGCTCCGTCGAGCGCCCGGTCGAGGTCCTCCGCAAGTGCCTTCACCTGTCCGGGATCCTTCACGGACGAGAGGTTGATCATCACGTTCATCGCCGCCCCGCGGAGCGCGGCATCGGCCATGAGCGCGGCGACGCCGACGTCGGATACCGCGGCGGCCGGCGCCTTCGGCATGCCGCGCTCGCACGCCTCGAGCAGGCGCCGGCTGGTCTTGGCGATCTCGAGCGGCACGCGTGAGGCCGCGAGGAGCGCTGCCTGCATGCGCTCGGTCCGCGCCTTCTTCTCGTCGTCGCTCGCGCGCGGCAGCTTCATCGCCTCGGCGACGCGGCCATACGCCGCGCTGTCGTCGTCGACGAGCCGGAGGAAGTCGCTCCGCAGGTGGTCTACCTCGCTGATGTAGTCGCGCAGCGATCCGTCGTCCGACTTCTTCGTCGCGATGCGCGCGACCATCGCGGCGAGGGCCGCGCCGACGGCGCCGGCGTACGCCGCCGCGCTGCCGCCGCCGGGGACCGGAGCATCCGACGCGAGCCGATCGCTGAACTCGCGCAGCGTGAGGTCGACGAGTCGTTCCCTCATGGGCGCGAGCGAGTGTACGTGTTACGCTGTCGCAAGCGCGGTCCCTTTCATCCAGAGAGGCAGAGGGAACGGCCCGATGAAGCCTCGGCAACCGGCGGAGTCCCGCAGAGGTGCCAACTCCGGCCCTGACACGAGGGAAAGATGAGAGGTCATACGTTTTGAGCACGTTCAGAGAGCTGATCCGCCGCGGCGAGTTCGTCGTCACGGCCGAGCTCAATCCGCCGAAGAGCGCGGACGCGAGCCTGGTGCGCCGTCGCGCGGAAGCGCTCAAGGGATTCGTCGACGCCGTCAACGTCACCGATAGCAATCGCGCCGTCGCCGCGATGGCCGCGATGCCCGCGGCCGTGATCGTGCGCGAATCCGGCGTCGATCCCATCGTGCAGATGACCGGCCGGGACCGTAATCGCATCGCGCTCCAGGCCGATCTGCTCGGCGCGGCCGCGCTCGGGTTCGAGCACTTCGTGTTCATGAGCGGCGACGACCCGAAGCAGGGGAACCACCCCGACGCGGTGAACGTGAAGGACCTCGACGGCATCGGCTTGGTGAAGATGGCGGTCTCGATGCGCGACCAGGCGACGTTCCTCTCGGGCGACCCGATCAAGACGCCGCCGGACTACGTCGTCGGCGCGACCGCCTCGCCGTTCACGAAGCCGATGGAGGCGGACCTCGCGAAAACGGTCGAGAAGGTCGCCGCCGGCGCGGAGTTCCTCCAGACGCAGCCGGTGTTCGACCTCGCGGCGTTCGGCCGGTGGCTGGCCGGGGTCCGGCGCCTCGCGCCGCGACATGTGGCGATCATCGCGGGCGTCCTCGTGCTCCGCTCGGCGGAACAGGCCGAGCGCATCGCGAAGATCCCCGGGCTCGCGCTGGACCAGAAGCTCGTCGAGCGCGTGCGCGGGGCCGCGGATCAGGAGGCCGAGGGCGTCGCCCTCGCCGCCGAGACCGTGCGCGCGCTGCGCGCGCTGCCCGGCGTCGGTGGCGTGCATCTCTACGCGATCGAATGGCCGGAGGGGGTGACGCGCGTCGTCGAGGCGGCGCGGCTGCTCCCGCGGCCCACTGTGAGGGAGGCCGTCCGTTGAAGACGACCGTTGTCGGCGCGTTCCCGAAGAATTCTGACGCGCGTCAGGACCTGCGTCGCGCACTGCATCGCGCGGACCGCGGCGAGCTCGACGACGCCGGCCTCGCCGAGGTGTTCGACAAGACGACCGCGTGGGCGATGGGCGAGATCGGATCCGCCGGTATCGACGTCATCAACGATGGGCAGATCCGCTGGGACGACCTGCTCGCCCCATTCGCCAAGGGGTGGCGGAACACGGAGCGCGGACCGCTCGAGCGGTTCTATGACAACAACACGTACTTCCGCCAGCCGATCATCACCGGCCCGATCGAGACCGACGGCACGACGCTCGTGCGCGACTTCACCTTCGCGAAGAGCACGGCACGGCGCGAGCTGAAGGCGGCGATCTGCGGTCCGCTGACCTTCGCGACGCTCACCGCGCAGGACTCGTACTACAAGAGCCTCGAGCGGCGCACGCTCGGCGTCGCCGACGCGCTCGCCGCGGAGCTGCGGGGCCTCAAGTCGGCCGGCGCGACCCTGGTTGACGTCGAGGAGCCCGCCCTCGCCGCGCATCCCGAGCACATCGACCTCGCGCGCGCCGCGTTCGAACGTCTCGCCACGGCCGGCGTGGCGCTCGCGCTGCATCCGTACTTCTTCCCGGTCGACGCGATCGTCGACGCGCTCGCCGCGTTCCCGATCGCGCAGCTCGGCGTCGACGTGCGCAGCCGCGAGACGTCGGCGCGCGCGATCGACCGCATCGGCGCGATGACGCGGACCGTGGTGCTCGGGATCGTCGACGCGCGCAACACGCGGCTCGAGACGCCGCGCGAGCTGGGCGAGCTGGTCGAGGCGGCGTTGAAGAAGGTGCCCGCCGAACGGCTCTGGCTCTCGACCACGACCGGCCTCGAGTACCTGCCCCACGACGTCGCGGTGAAGAAGCTGAACGCGCTCGCCGATGCGGCGCGCACGGCCGGAGGTGTACGCGCATGAGCGGCGTTCTGCTCACGACCACGGTCGGCTCCTTCGGGAAGCCGGACTACCTGCAGAAGGCGCGCAACGCGAACGCGCGCGGCACGCTCTCGGACAGCGAGCTCCTCGAGCTCGAACGCAAGGCGACCGAGGAGTGGATCCGGCGCCAGGAAGCCATCGGACTCGACATCCTCGTGGACGGCGAGATGTACCGCGGCGACATGGTCGCGTACTTCGCCGAGCGGCTCGATGGCTTCAAGATCGGCGGACTCGTCCGGTCGTACGGCAATCGCTACTACCACAAGCCGGTCATCGCATCGAAGGTCCGGCGGCCGAAGCCCCTGACCGTCGAGTGGTACCGCTTCGCGCAGGGCCTCACCGACCGCCCCGTGAAGGGGATGCTCACCGGTCCCTACACGATGCTCGACTGGTCGTACAACGAGGCGTACCGGACCCGCCGCGACGCGGCGCTCGCGCTCGCGGAGGTCGTGCGGCAGGAGGCGGAGGACCTCGAGCGCGCCGGTGCCCAGTACATCCAGATCGACGAGCCGGCGATCCACGCGCGACCCGAGGAGCTCGACATCGCCATCGAGGCGATGGGCATCGTCACGCAGCGCCTCAGGGCCAAGACCATCTCGCACGTCTGCTACGGCGACTTCGCCGCGATCTACCCCAAGGTGCTGGAGCTCCCGGTCGACCAGCTCGACCTCGCGATGCACAACTACGAGTACCGCTGGCTGGATCTCTTCGACACGCACCCGTTCACGAAGGAGCTGGCCATCGGCGTCGTCGACGTGCACTCGCATCGCCTCGAGACCGTGGACGAAGCGGCGGAGGGGATCCGTAGGGGCCTGAAGTACGTGTCGGCCGACAAGCTGCTCCCGCACCCGGACTGCGGGCTGAAGACGCGCACCGTCGAGGAGTCGCTCGACAAGTGCCGCGTCGTCGTCGAAGCCGCGAAAATGGTGCGCGCCGAGATCGCGAAGACCGCCGCCGTGTAGCCTGGCCGGAGGCGGGCGCCGGGCGGCACTCCTCTCCTCCGCCTGCCCATTCACGGCTCGCGGGCCGCGGCCTTGGCGACCTCGTACATTGCTTCGGGGGAGGTGACGACGATGGCGACTCTTGTCGACGAGACCACGGACCTGCTCCGACACCTCATCCGCAACGCGTGCGTGAACGACGGGACGGTGGAGTCGGGGCACGAGACGCGGAGCGTCGACACGCTCGAGAGCTACCTGCGGATGCCCGGCGTCGAGATGCGGCGGTACGAGCCCGCACCCGGACGCGGCAGCCTCGTCGTGCGCATCGAGGGGACGGACAAGAGCGCGCCGAGCCTCCACCTCATGGGGCACACCGACGTCGTCCCGGTGACGCCGTCGGGCTGGCGGCACGATCCCTTCGCCGGGGAGCTCATCGACGGAGAGGTGTGGGGTCGCGGCGCGATCGACATGCTCGACGTGACCGCCTCGATGGCCGTCGCGGTGAGACAGCTGCTCGCCAGCGGCTTCCGCCCGAAGGGCACGCTCATCTACTCCGCCTGCGCGGACGAGGAGGCGCTCGGGACCTGGGGCGCGAAATGGCTGACCGAGAACCACTGGGACGACGTGAAGAGCACGTATCTCGTGACCGAGTTCGGCGGGGCCCGCCTTCCGATCGGACGGGGCGCGAAGCTGCCGATCATGGTCGCCGAGAAGGGCTCGCAGTGGACGCGTCTGCGCGTGAAGGGCACGCCCGGGCACGGCTCCATGCCGTACAAGTCGGACAACGCTCTCGTGAAGGCGTCGGAGCTCATCACGCGCATCGCGAAGTACAAGGCGCCGCTGCACCTGCGGGGCGTGTGGAAGCAGTTCGTCGAGAGCATCGACCTGCCTGCGGTCCAGCGGGTCGCGCTGACGAGCGCCGTGTCGTTCGACGCCGCGCTCGACCGCATGCCGCCGGGCACCGACCGGATGATGTATGCCGCGACGCGCACGACGTTCTCACCCAACATCGCGCACTCGGGCGTGAAGCTCAACGTCATCCCCGACAGCGCGGAGGTCGACGTCGACATCCGCCTCCTGCCGGGCGACGAGGGCGAGGGCGTGCGTCGGATGCTCCGCGACGCCGCGGGCGATCTCTGGAAGGACGTCGAGATCCTCGAGGAGGGCGACAATCCCGCGAGCGAGTCGCCGGCGAAGACGCCGCTCTGGGACGTGCTCACCAAGGTGACGCGGCGGCTCATCCCCGGCTCGACCACCGTGCCGTTCCTCGTGGTCGGCGCGACCGACGCGCGCTACTTCCGCCGCAAGGGTGTGGTCGCGTACGGCTACGGCCTCATGAGCGAGAAGATCCCGTTCGCCGAGTTCTCGAAGCTGTTCCACGGCAACAACGAGCGCGTCGACCAGGACACGCTCAGGCTCATGACACCGCTCTGGGAGGGCGTGATCCGCGAGATGGTCGGCTAGAGCTAGATCGCCGCCAGCGCCGCCTTGAGCTTCGCCGCGATCTCCTCGGCCTCGCCGGCCGCGTAGCGCTGCCGGATCCAGAGCGTGCGTCCGGGCGAGAAGAGGCGGTCGCCTTTGTTGCGTGGCAGCACGTGCACGTGAACGTGCGGCACGCTCTGGCTGATGCGCGTGTTCGAGAGCATGAGCGAGCCTTCCGCGCCGAGCGTCCGTTGCAGCGCGATGGACACCCGCCGCACCGTCGCGAAGAGCGGCGTGAGCGCCTCGTCGGGGAGGTCGTCGATGGTCTCGTAGTGCGTGGTTGGTATGACGAGCGTATGTCCTTTGAGCACGGGCGCGTGATCGAGGAAGGCGACGGTATCGGCATCGCGGTAGACGGCGTGATGCTCGGCGCCCGTGACGACCTCACAGAACACGCAGCGAGACGGCATCAGCGGAGACGCACCGCCATCGGGATGGGCGAGCCGCGCGGCGGCTGCGTCACCCTAGGCGATCGCAGCAGGCCTATCACGTTCGCGGCGAACGCGACGAGAGCGAGGTACGCGAGCACGCCGGACAGCGCGACGATGACGTTCGCGATCGCGTCGCTCGCTCCGAGCATCTGCGGGATGACGCGCAGCGCCACGCCGGCGTTCGCGAGCGCGATCGTGACAGCCTGCGGGCGCAGGCTCCAGGGACGCCGGTCGAGGAACGAGGGCAAGGCTCGCGCGGCGACGCCGTAGATCATGAGCGTCACGAGGCCGAGTGCGAACGCGTGGCGCACCGCCGAGAGCTCGAGGTACGCCGGCGCTGTCCCGGCGGCCGCGGCGCGAACGTCGTATGCGAAGAGCATCGCGGCGCCGACGAGCGCCCACGCGAAGGCCGACCGGGCGGCGAGCCGTGTGAGGCGCGCATGCGCCACGAGCGGCTGCCGGGCGATCGTCGCGCCGAAGAGCCCGAGCGCGCGCACGATCACCAGCAGGCCGATCAGCAGAAGGACGGAGGCGAACGCGACGCCGGCGACGGTGAGCACCGTCCCGGCGAGCCAGAGCGCGGCGCCGCCGACGAGCGCGCGCGGCGGCGCCGGCGGCGTCGCCACGAAGCCCGGCGCGAGCCGCGCCCACACGCCGAAGATCGTCGTCGCGAGACAGCCGAGGAGCATCGCCCAGACGCCGCGGTCGTCATCCGCCTGCGGGATCACGAGCGGCACCGGACGTCCCGCGAGCCCGATCGCGACGAGGATCGCCGCGAGCGGTGCCGCGACCACGCCCGCGGCCATGACGAGCTCGTCGGGGCGGTGCGGGTTCGTGCCCCCGCGGAGCGCGCGGACCGCCGCGAGCGCGAACGTGGCGGTTCCGGCCACGAGCAGCGGGCCGCCGGCGGAGAGCACCAGGTCGCGCGCCGGAAATCCGGGCACCGGCTGCGCGACGGCGCGCAGCGCGATCGCGAGCGCGGTCGCGACGTAGGCGACGAGGGCGAGGCCGCGCGGCGTGGGCGGGGCGCCGCGGAAACGCGGGAGCACGTGCATGCCGACGCCCATGAGGAACATCGCGGAGAAGCCGAAGAGCTGGATCGTCCCGTGCGTCTGCACGAGCGCGGTCCACGCGAGCTCGCCGGTGCTGAGACCGAGGGTGCGCGCGAGGAGCAGCCAGAGTCCCAGGCCGAACCCGGCGGTGAGCGCGATGCCGAGCGCGGTCAGGACGAAGAGCGAGATCATCGGCCGTAGAGCTCGAGCACCTCGCGGCGGAACGGGACGCCCGCCTTCTTCCTCAGATGCTCGAACTCGTCGAAGTCCCACTCGCCGACGAACGTCACGGCGACGCCGGTCTCGCCGGCGCGCCCCGTGCGTCCGACACGGTGCGTGAACGTCTCGGCGTCCTCGGGAAGGTCGTAGTTGACGACGTGGCTGATGTCCTCGACGTGCAGGCCGCGCGCGGCGAGGTTCGTCGCGACGAGGATCTTGATGTCACCCGAGCGGAACTGCTCCAGGGTCCGCTCCCGCTCGCGCTGCGTCATGTCCCCGTGGATCGCGGCGACGGCGTGGCCGCGGCGCTTGAGCTCGTCGAGCAGCCGGTCCACGCCGCGCTTGGTGTGGCGGAACACGAGGACCTGCTCGGTCTCCCAGCGCCGCAGGAGCTCCACGAGCGCGCGCGGCTTGTCCTCCTCGAGCACCTCGACGTACACCTGCTCGACCGATTCCTGCGTCCGCCGCTCGGGGTCGATAGCGAGCTGCACCGGATCGTTGGTGAAGCGGTACGCGAGATCCTTGATCTCGCCGGTGAGCGTCGCCGAGAACAGCGCCGTCTGGCGCCGCTTCGGCAGGAGGCGCAGCAGCTTGCGCACGTCCGGGGCGAAGCCCATGTCCAGCAGGCGATCGGCCTCGTCGAGGATCACGATGCGGACCCCGTCGAGCTTCAGGGTGCCTCGCTGGATGTGATCGAGGAGCCGGCCGGGTGTGCCCACGACGATCTGCGCTCCGCGGGCGAGCGCGCGCTCCTGCGGGCCGTAGGGCACGCCGCCGTAGACCGCGACCTCGTGGGCGTGGCGGTACTTGCCGAGCGCGCCGAACTCGCGCGTGACCTGCGTGCAGAGCTCGCGGGTCGGGACGATGACGAGCGCCTGCGGACGCTTCTCGCGCGGATCGACCTTCTCGATGATCGGGATCGCGAACGCCGCGGTCTTCCCCGTGCCCGTCTGTGCCTGTGCGAAGAGGTCGCGACCGGACCGCAGCGCGGGGATGGCCTTCGCCTGCACCGGCGTCGGCGCCATGAAGCCGAGCTCCGCGATCGCGCGCGCGACTTCCGGATCGATCTCGAGCTCGCCGAAGCGCGCTGCGTCCGTCTCGGTCACGCCTCGCCGCGCCGCCGCCTGAGCTCGTCGAGGATCGCCTTCGTCGACGACGTGCCCAGACGGTTCGCACCGGCTTCGAGCATGGCGAGCGCCTCGTCGAGGGTGCGGATGCCACCCGCCGCCTTCACGCCGGTCTTGTCGCCGACGACCTGGCGCAGGAGGCGGACGTCCTCGACGGTCGCCCCCTCGGGCCCGAAGCCGGTGGAGGTCTTCACGTAGTCGGCCTCGGCGGCCACCGCGATCTGCGCGGCGATCGCCTTCTGCGCGTCGTCGAGATACGCGCACTCGAGGATGACCTTCACGAGCGCCTCGTTCGCGTGGGCCAGGCCGACCACCATGCCGACCTCGCGCTCGATGGTGGCGTAGTCTTTGTCGACGAGAGCGCCGATGTTGATGACCATATCGAGCTCGCGCGCGCCGTCGCGCAGCGCGTTCGTGGCGGTGGCGACCTTCACCTCGGGCGCCTGGCCGCCGTGCGGAAAGCCGATGACCGTGGACACGCCGACGTCCGAGTCCTTCAACAGCCGCACCGTATCAGGGACGTAGAAGGGCTTCACGCACACCGTCGCGATGTGCTCGCGCCGCGCGATCGTGCAGGCGTCGACGACGTCGCGCTCTCCCTGCGTGGGCTTCAGGACCGCATGGTCGATGAGTGAGGCGAGCTCGCGCACCGTCGGAAGGCTCATCTGTCCCTCAAGTATCGCGGGTATGCTCGCCTTGTGCCTGGCTCGTTCCGTATCGCGCGCATCTTGGGCATCGACCTGCGCGTGCACCTGTCCTGGATCCTCATCTTCCTGCTCGTCACCTTCTCGCTCGCGGATCAGGTCTTCCCCTTCTCGTATCCCTCGTGGTCGCAGCAGAAGACGGTCATCGTGGCGGCGGTCACCGCGCTGCTGTTCTTCGGATCGGTCGTGCTGCACGAGCTCGCGCACGCGCTCGTGGCACGGCGCTTCCGGATGTCGGTCTCGTCGATCACCCTGTTCCTTCTCGGCGGCGTCGCGAGCCTGACGAAGGAGCCGCCGTCCGCGAAGGCGGAGTTCTTCATGGCCGTCGCGGGACCGGCCACGAGCCTCGCGGTCGGCGGCGTCGCGCTCGAGGTCTCGCAGCTCGTCACCGACACGCTCGCGCGCGCTCCGAGCCTGCAGCCGGTCGAGGCGGTCGCGGGCTACCTCGGGTACGTGAACATCGCGGTCGCGGTCTTCAACCTCATCCCCGGCTTCCCGCTGGACGGGGGCCGCGTCCTGCGTTCGATCATCTGGGCCATCCGGAGCGATCGCACCGGCGCCACCCGGATCGCCGCGCGCGGCGGCCAGGCCGTCGCGGGCCTCTTCGCCCTCTGGGCCGGGTACCGCGTGCTCACCGGCGATCCGACGGGACTGTGGATGGGTCTCATCGCGTACTTCCTCTACGGCGCCGCGTCGCAGACGCTCCAGCAGGAGAAGGTCGTGGAGGTCGTCGGCAACGCGCGCGTGGCACAGCTGATGACGGCGGACTTCCATGCGGTGCCGCGCGGAACATCCATCGGCGCGCTGGTGCGCGAGGTCATGCTTCCGCAGAACCGGCGCGCGGTCCCCGTCGTCGACGGATCGTGGTTCGACGGGCTCGTGACGATCGCCGACCTGCGCAAGGCCGAGCAGGAGCGCTGGCCCGACACGCCGGTCGAGGCGGTCATGACGCCCGCGCGCGATCTGCCGAGCGTGTCGCCGGCCGACACGCTCGTCGCCGCGCTGGAGCGCTTCGGCGACGAGCTCCCGCTCCTGCCGGTCGTCGACGGAGCGGGGACGCTCGTCGGCCTGCTCCACCGCGAGTCGGTCGTGGGCTACGTACGCATGCGGGAGATGCTCGGCTTCGACGCGCGCCGCTGACCCCGCGTGCGCTCGCTCTGGACGCATCCCGAGCTCCTGAAGCTGCCGACCGCGTACACGGCCTCGCGCCTCGGCAGTCGCCGGACCGATGGCGACACGCTTCGGCATCGGCCGCGTGATGATCCTCGCGCTGCTCATCGAGACGGCGAGCCGGGTCATCCGTCCCTTCGCGTCGGGCGACGCGGTCCGCGTCGCGGTCATCGTGCGCCCGACGCTGTTCGGCGCCGCGCTCATCGCGGTCGCGCCGTCGTGTACCTAGGTCGCGAGGGCGAGGGCGATCTGCGCGGCGATCCTGGCGTTCTGGCGAAGGAGCGACACGTTGGCGCGGAGGCTGCGTCCGCTCGTCGCCTCGCTCATCCTGCCGAGGAGGAACGGCGTGAGCGCCGCGCCGTGGATGCCCTCACGCTCCGCGGCCGCGAGCGCGCGGGCGACCTCGGCCTCGGCCTCGTCCCGCGCGAGAGCGTCCGCCGCCGCGATCGGCACGGCGATCACGATGCCCGCTCCACGCGCGAGCTGCTCGCGAACGACGCGCGACGCGGCGAGCGCGCTGTCGGCGCGGTGCGCGAGCGGCAGTCCGCTCGAGCGAACGTAGAACGCGGGGAGCTCGTCCGTAGCGAAGCCGACGACCGGGACGCCGAGCGTCTCGAGGCGCTCGAGAGTGAGGCCGAGGTCGAGCACGAGCTTCGCGCCCGCGCACACGACGCACACCGGATTGCGCGCGATCGCCTGGAGATCCGCGGACTCGTCGAAGGAGCGCTCCGCGCCGCGATGCACGCCGCCGATGCCGCCGGTCGCCATCACGCCGATGCCGGCACGCGCCGCGATCTCGACCGTGGACGCGACGGTCGTGGCCCCGAGCCCGCCGCGAGCGAGGACGGGCGCGATATCGCGCATGCTCACCTTCGCGACAGCGCGGTCGCGGGCGAGTCGCGTGAGGAGCGCGTCGTCCGCCCCGACCACGGCCGCTCCCGCGTCGAGCGCGATCGTCGCCGGCGTCGCGCCGCCGGCGCGCACCTCGAGCTCGAGCGCCCGGGCGGTCTCCAGGTTCGCCGGATACGGCAGCCCCTGCGCGATGACCGTGGATTCGAGCGCGACCAGTGGCTGGCGCGCGGCCAGCGCGCCCGCGACCTCGGGCGCGACCGCGAGCCTCATCCGGAGGTACGGCCTCGCGCGTGCCCGCCCTCGCCGGTCTCGCCGGCGAGGAGCTCGACGGCGTGGGGGAGCACCGGCAGGAGGACCTCCAGCGATTCGCGCACCGCGCGAGGCGACCCTGGGAGATTGACGACGAGCGTCGTGCCGACCGCGCCCGCGACGCCGCGCGACAGCATGCCGTGGGGCGTCTTCGCGAGCGAGCGCGCGCGCAGCGCTTCGGCGATGCCCGGGATCTCGCGGTCGATGACGCGGCGCGTGGCCTCGGGGGTGACGTCGTTCGGAGAGAGGCCGGTGCCACCGCTCGTGAGGACGACGTTCGCGCCCGCACGGACCGCGTCGAGGATCGCGTTCGCGACCTTCGCGACGTCGTCGGCGACGAGCGCGCCGCTCACGACGGTGTGACCGGCGGCCGCGAGCGCCTCCCGCATGGCCGGTCCGCTCTCGTCCGCGCGCTCTCCCGCGGCGCCGCGGGTGCTCACGGTGATGACGCCGGCGCGGATCTCCGTCACGGCGCGCGATATTCGCCGCTACGGCCACCGCTCTTCGCGACGAGACGCACGTCGGTGAGCTTCGCGCCGCGCTCGACGGCCTTGAGCATGTCGTACAGGGTGAGGCCCGCGACGGTCACCGCGGTGAGCGCCTCCATCTCGACCCCGGTGGGCGCGGTCGTCCCCACCGTCGCCTCGATGGCGATGCCGTCGCTCTCGATCGCGAGCTCGACGCTCGCGTGCGACAGCGGCAGCGGATGGCAGAGCGGGATGAGGTCGGGCGTGCGCTTCGCGGCCATGATCCCGGCGATGCGCGCGGCGCCGAGCACGTCGCCCTTCGGCGCGCGTCCCTCACGCACGAGATCGAGCGTGGCCTTCGATACGAGGAGCTTTCCGCGCGCGGTCGCGCGCCGATCGGTCGCGGTCTTGGAGCTGACGTCCACCATCCGCGCGGCGCCCTTCGCGTCGATGTGCGTGAGCTTCCGGCGGACGGCCACTAATGGTCCTCTGGGAGATCGGTGAGGATGACGCTGACCGTCTCGCCGGGCTCCGCCGCCGCGGGCGCCTCGGGGATGTCGATGAGACAGTTCGCGAGCGACATCGAACGCAGGATGCCCGATCCCTGCGGTCCGGTGGACCGCACCGTCCCCTGCTCGCGGTCGTAGATCCCGCGCGCGAACATGCGCAGCCCGGTCGGCTTCTCGACGCGATCGACGAGACGCGCCTTCGCCCGCGGCCGGTGCAGCTTCGTGCGGCCGGCCATCTTGAGAAGCGCGGGGCGGACGAAGAGCTCGAACGTGAGCAGCGCGGAGACGGGATTGCCGGGAAGGCCGAAGATCGGTACCGCACCGCGCTTGGTGCGCAGCTCGCCGAAGGCGAGCGGGCGCCCTGGACGGATCGCGATCGACCAGAAGTCCATCTGGCCCATCGAGTCGACGACGGGCTTCACGTGATCGTGATCTCCGACCGACACGCCTCCGCTGGTGACGGCGACGTCGCCGAACGCCGCGTTGCCGAGCGCGTGGCGCAGGTCCTCCGCCGCGTCGCGCGCGATGCCGAGCTCGAACGCGGCACATCCCGTCGCCCGGACCGCCGCCGCGATCGAGTAGCGGTTCGCGTCGCGGATCTGGCCGGGACCGGGGACCTCGCCGATGTCGACGAGCTCGTCACCCGTCGAAAGGACCGCGACGTTCGGCCGGCGCACGACGTGCACGCGAGAGCGCCCGATGGACGCGAGCACGCCGATCTCCGCCGGACGGAGGAGGGTCCCGCGCGTGAGGATCGTCTCGCCGCGCCGCAGATCCTCGGCCGCCTGCCGGACCGAGATCCCGGCGGGCGTGTCGCGTGTGATCGTCACCGTCTCGACGCCGTTGTCGGTGTCCTCGACGCGCACGACCGTATCGGCGCCCTCGGGCATCGGCGCGCCGGTCATGATGCGAAGCGCCTCACCCGGCCCGACCGCGGCCTGCGGCATCGCGCCGGCGGTGACCGCGCCGACGACACGGAGGCGAGCGCCCGCGGTCTGCGCGCCGCGCACCGCGTAGCCGTCCATCGCGGAGTTCCGGAACGGTGGGACGTCGCGGTCCGCGACGGCCTCCTCCGCGAGCACGGCGCCGAGAGCGTCGAGCAGCGGCACCTCGACCGTCTCGAGCGGGCTGATGCGCGCGAGGATGCGCTCGAGCGCCTCGTCGACGCTCAGCGATCGCGTCGCGGCGCGCGCCGCGCTCGGACTCGTAGGCATCGCCACCGAGTCTAGTTGTCGCGCTCGCGTCGGCCCGCCGTCAGCTTCCGCGGCCGCGCGGCAGAAGGTGCGGCTCGGTGGCCTTGAACGAGGCGACGACGGGCTCGCCCTCGCGGAGAGAGAGCTCGCGGGCGGATTGACGGGTGACGTGCGCGACGAGCGGGAAGCCACAGTCGAGGGAGAGCCGCACGCGCCGGCCGATCGTCTCCACGCGGACGATGCGTCCCTCGAACGCGTTGCGTTCGCTCGAGCTCCCGCGCGCGCGAGAGATGACGACGTCGTCCGGCGCGATGAGCACGAGCACGCGCTCGCCGCCGAACGGCGGCTGTTCCGTCACGGAGATCGCCGCGGGACCGACGCGCACGACCGTCATCTCGTCGGTCGAGCGCTCGATGGTGCCGGGAAGGACGTTCTCGACGCCGACGAACGCGGCGATCGCCTCGTCCGCGGGCCGGCTGAACACCTCATCCGCGGGCCCGTACTGCCGCACGCGTCCGTCGATGATCACCGCGACGCGATCCGCGAGCGTGAGCGCCTCGTCGCGATCGTGGGTCACGAGGATCGTCGCCACGCCGGCTTCGTGGAGCACGCGGCCAAAGTCGGCGACGAGCGCGTCATGCGTCGGTGCGTCGAGGCCGCCGAACGGCTCGTCGAGCAGCAGGACGTCGGGTGCGGTCGCGAGCGCTCGCGCGATCGACACGCGTTGCGCCTCGCCGCCGGAGAGCCGCGTCGCGCGGCGGCCGGCGAGATGCGCGATGCCGAGCCGCTCCAGCGCCGCGGACGCCGCGCGCTCGCGATCCGCGCGCGGCGCGCCACGGAGCGCGAGCCCGAGCGCGGCGTTCTCGCGCACGCTGCGGTCGAGGAGCAGCGGACGCTGGAACACCACGCCGATGCGGCGCCGGTACGCGAGCGGATCGGAGATCGTGGCGCCGTCCGCGCGCAGCTCGCCGCGCGCGGGCAGGAGCATAGCGAGCGCGAGCAGCAGGCTCGTCTTCCCCGCGCCATTCGGTCCGAGGATGGCCACGAGCTCGCCGCGCTCGACCGCGAGATGCTCGGCGCGCGCGACCTCGCGGCCTCCGCGCTCGACGACGAGACCCCTGGCCTCGAGCAGGCTCATGCCGGCCGCCGCTGCTGCGCCCAGGTGGTGATGCCGTTCACGAGGAACACCACCGCCAGCAGGATGATGGCGAGCGCGATCGCTCCGCCGAAGTTGCCGGCGCTCGTGTCGAGCACGATGACCGTCGTGAGGATGCGCGTATCGCCCTTCAGGTTGCAGCCGGTCATGAGCGACGCGCCGATCTCGCTGATGACGGCGCCGAACGCCGCCATCGCCGCGGTGAGGAGCAGGAGGCGCGTCTCGCGGACGAGGATGACGAGCACCTGCCACCGCGTCGCGCCGAGGGCGAGCAGCTGCAGCCGCAGCATCGGGTCGACCGATTGGATCGCGATCGCCGTGAGACCGATGACCTCGGGGACCGCGAGGAGGTACTGCGCCGCGACCATCGCCGGACGCGTGCAGTACAGGCCGAGGTCGCCGAGCGGTCCGCTGCGGTACACGAGGAGCGCGACGAACAGTCCGACGACGACCGGCGGCAGACCCATGCCGGTGTTGACGAGCGAGAGGACGAGCGTGCGTCCTCGGAAGCGAGCCGTCCCGAGAAGCGCCCCCAGCGGCACGCCGCTCACGAGCGAGAGCGCCGTCGCGGTCCCGCTCACGACGAGCGACGTCATGGCGGCATCCCGCACCTCGGGATCGAAGGCCGCGAGGCGGCGCAGCGCCTCGGCGAGTCCGTCGGCGATGAGCTCCATCGCGTGCGAATGTAACGGCGCACGTGCGTGAGGCACGCGCCCTCTCGCCCGCGCGCGCGAAGGCCGCGGCGGTGTCGCGTCCCGGCGAGGTCGCGCTCGCGGCGGACACCGAGGTCCAGCTCGACGGCGCGCCTCTTGGGAAGCCGAGCGATCCCGAGCACGCGATCCGCATGCTGTGGCGCCTCGCGGGACGGACGCACGATGTCCGCAGCGAGCCGATCGTCCTCGACGCGACGGGACGCGCCATCGGATTCGGCGTGACCGCACGCGTGCGGATACGGGAAGCCGACGACGTGGATCTCGCGCGTGTGGATCTCGCGCGTTACGCGGCGAGCGGCGAGGCGCTCGACAAGGCCGGCGCGTACGCGATGCCGGGCTTCCGCTGTGCCATCGGATTCACCTGTCCGGTCTGGCGCGCGGCGCACCGGCGGGGGCGGTCGGTGCACGACGGCGTTGAGTGCCCCTCGTGGACCGACGACGTGAGCGAGCGCCGCTAGGCGGCGCGGGGGAGCGCGCCGTCGGCGGCGAGCGCGTCCTGCGCGGACCGCAGCAGCACGCCGCTCGCGACGATCTCCGGCGACCAGGTCGCGCCGCCGGCGCGAACGTTCCACCGCGCGCCCTTGAACGCGCGCACGCTGCCGCTCATCGCGCCGAGGAGCTCGTCCATGCGAGCGCGCAGCAGCGCCGTGAG
>DASRGG010000037.1:0-48202 GCA_035651155.1 Candidatus Limnocylindria bacterium
CCGCCGAAGCTCGTCGTCGGTCAGGCCGGCGAGAACGCGCTGCTGCCGGGGACCGCTGAGGAGCTCACGGCCCTGGGCCTGTGCCCGCGCGAGGCCGCCTTCGACGCCGGCTTCGGGACGCTCGTCACCCGGGAGCAGCTGGCCCGGGTCCGCCCGGACATCGAGATCTTCATCGCCGGCGGCAGGCACAACGCGGGATCGCGGCGCACCCGGCGGCGGCGCGCTCGCTACCGCGTCGGCTGCGAAGGCCGCATCGCCCACCTCAAACGCGAGTACGGCGCCGGGCGATCGCGGCTCAAGGGCGCCACCGGCGCCCGCATCTGGGAGGGCTGGGCGGTGTTCGCGTACGACGTCGAGACCGCGTCAGCGCTGCCGGTCGACACGGGGTGAGCCAGGGGCGCCGCCGCCGCGCGGCGCCGATCCGAAGCGAAAGGGGAGAGGACGTGCCCGACCGCCAAGGTCAGCACCGGCACGGCGCTCGCGCGTCCGCGTCTATCCGGAGGAAGTAGCTACCGCGTGCTCCTGACACGCGGTCGCGACGGAACCATCATCTTCGTTCCGCCGAACCTTGCGGACGGCCAGCAAACGAAGATCGTGAGCATCCTGAAGGACGCGGGAGCACGCGAGCTGAAGCACCCGAGCATGCGCGCGTCCAAGCGGCGTAGAGTCGAACCGTGACGATCTGCATCCCGGTGACGCGCGACGGCCAGATCGACCCGCGGTGGGGACGCGCGCAGCGCGTCGCGATCGCGTCGGTGAAGGACGGGCGCGTCGAGAGCTGGCAGGAGATCGACGTCGGCTGGGGAACGGCCCACGACGCGGGACCGGAAGGGCAGCATCACGCGCGCGTCGCGCGATTCCTCCAGGAGCACGGCGTCGAGGTCGTCGTCGCGAACCACATGGGTCCGGGGATGGCGCAGATGCTCTCGAGGATGGGCATCGGCGTGCGGCTCGGCGCGTCAGGGAACGCGCGTGAGGCGGTCGTCGGCGCGGCGAGGGTGAACTAGACCGCGAGCCGCGACGCGCGCAGGAACGCGGGCGCGTTGGCGCCGGCCGTCGTCATGTCCGCCAGCAGCGCGCCGATGGCGCTCGCGAACTTGAAGCCGTGACCGGAGCACGCCGAGGCGTAGACGGCGGGCGCGTCGCGCGCGCGATCGATGACGAAGTGCGCGTCGGGGCTGTTCGTGTACACGCACACCTTCGCGAGGCGGCGCTCGCCGTCGGCGAGCGGCATGCGGCGGCGCAGGAACGCGCGCACACGGTCCTCGTCGAGCGCCCGTGGCTCGCGTTCGACGCGATCGGGATCGGCGCGGTCGCCGAAGTGCAGGCCCGCGAGCTTCAGCCCGTGGTCGGCGTCGTACGGGAAGCCGTACCAGAAGCGATCGGCGTCCTCCATGATCCAGACCGGAAGCGCGGCGAAGGCGTCCCTCCCGTCGCGCGGCTCGAACCAGAAGAGCACGTTGCGCTCGACCCAGAGATGCGGCGCGAGGTCGGGGACGAGGTGCGACATCCACGCGCCGGCGGCGAGCACGAGACGCGATGCGCGATACGTGCCGCGCGTCGTCGTGACGCGCACGCCGTCGCCGTCGCGCGACCACTCGCGCACCGGCTCGTCGAAGCGCAGCTCGGCACCGAGGCGCTCGGCGAGCGCGAGGTGCGCCTCGATGCAGCGCTCTGGAGCGAGCCATCCGGCCTGGACGTCGAGGAGCCCGCGCCAGCCGTCGTCGATCGTGAAGAGCGGATAGCGGCGGCGAAGCTCGGCGTCGTCGAGCAGCTCGTGGGGGAGGCCATGCGTGCGGGCGCTCTCGAGCGCGCCGCGGACGAGCTCGCCGTCGGGCCGTCCGAAGAAGAGGCCGCCGGTCTGCGTGAGGAGTGCCTCGCCGGATTCGCGCTCGAGCTCGCGCCAGAGATCCCAGGCGCGGCGGAGGAGCGGGACGTAGTCGGGGTGCTCGTAGTACGAGAGCCGGATGATGCGCGAGAGGCCGCCCGACGAGCCGAGCGTGTGGCCGCGCGGGAACTGCTCGAGGCCGAGCACGCGCGGGCCGCGCCGCGCGAGGTGATATGCGGCCGCGCTCCCGTGCGCGCCGAGGCCGATGACGATCGCGTCGACTGTCCGGGGCATCGCGTCAGTATCGAGGTATCCGCCGCGTGGCTCGCCGCTACTTCGTGACGGGCTTCTGTCCCTCGACGTAGACGGCGCTCCCGACCAGCTCGTTCCATCCGGGGATGGGCTCGATCGAGGTGATGCGGTAGTTGCGGTGGTTCACGACGAGCGTCCCGCCGACCTCCGCCGAATACGCGACGGCGGACTGCCCGTTGAAGGGGCCGCCGCGCAGCTTCAACGTCACGGTCGCGGTCGACTTCGTCAACGTGTGGGCCGTTCGCTGCGCCAGCTGCGGCGCGCCCGATCCTTCTCGGCCTTCATCGCGGCGGCCTTGTTCTTCTTCTGCTTCTCGCGCTTCGGACCCGCTTGCTTCGGCACTCTGGCGATACCTTCTCTCAGCCGGTCTGTGTCGGCCTTCTCAGTGTGCCCCTTCCGACCCGCGCGCGATAGGGCCGCAGCTCCACGGCGATCGTCGCCGCGCTCCTTGCATCGCGGCATCGCGCGCGATCTCGCGGCGGAGTACGCGGCGGCATCGTGTCGCGTCACTGGGATGCCGCGCGTCGCGCGGCGGGAGGAGATCATCGCGGAGGTCGCGTAGCGCGGGCGCGCTACTTCGCCGGCTTCGGCTTCACCTGTTGCGCGGGCTTCTCGAACGTCGCGATCCCGGTCTGCTCGCGGCGTCCGGGCACGTTCTCGATCTTCGTCACGCGGTAGGAGCGGGTACTGATGGTGATGAGCGAGCCGACGGTGGCCCCCATGGCCACCGCCGACTGCCCATCGAAAGGACCGCCACGAAGCTTCACCGTGACGCTCGTGGCGGCAGGTCGCACTAGTAGCGGCTGCGGCTCGAGCGCTGCTTCTCGAAGCAGTCGGAGCAGTAGACCGGCTTGTCGCCGCGCGGCTGGAACGGAACGCGAGCCTCACGACCGCAGTTGCTGCAGGTCGCCGTGAACATCTCGCGCGGGCCGCTCGAGTAGCCGCCACCGCCACCACCGCCGCCACCACCACCGGCGCGGCGAGCCGCGCGGTCCGCGGGGCAACGGGACGGCGGGTTCATGAGGCCGCGGCTCTGGAAGAACTCCTGCTCACCGGCGGTCCAGATGAACTCTTGGCCACAGTCGCGACAGGTCAGCGTCTTGTCCTGGAATGACACGAGGGACTCCTCCTTGTTCTGCCGCTCGATGGTCCCGTCTAGTTCGTGGAGGTAGCCCTCACGCGCACTGTTCGTCGCCTGTTCGTCGGCGCCTCTTCGGCCCCCTCAGTCTAGCGGGGGGTCCTAGGCCTTCCATGGATCCGGGCGTCCCGACCCGTCCGCACCTCCGCGCCGGCGCGGGGGTAGGCTGCGCCGTCATGCCCGAGCTCGGCCTCGCCGATCTGGTCGCGAACGGGACGATGTCGCGCGAGATCGCGTCGACGCTGCGGCGCGCGGCCTTCGCACGGCGCTCGTTCCTGGTCATCGCGCTCCCGCGGCTCGCGGGCAAGAGCACGGTCGGCCGGGCCATGCTCGCCGCCGCGGCCGAGGCCGGCGCGCCGATCCGCGAGCTCGGCGAGGACGGCCCGGACGCCGCCGCGCTCGCGCGCGATGCGCGCGGCGGCTACCTGTACGTGCCGGAGGTGAGCCGGTACCCGGTGGCCCCGGGATACGTGTGGGGCGCGCCGGTGCGCCGCGCGTTCGCCGCGATCGCGGAGGGGACCGCGCTCGGCACCGCACTGCACGCCGATTCGGCCGACGACGCGGTCGAGGTGCTCCGCGCGAACCGCGTGACCGACGCCGATCTCTCGCGTCTCGACCTCATCGTCCACCTCCGCTCGCTCGGCGACTGGCGCGCGCCGACCCGTCGCGTGATCGCGGACGTGCACGAGATGGTCGCGGTGACGGACGGGGTCGCCGCGCTGCGGCTCCTGCATCGCTGGGACGAGGCGCGTGACCGCTTCGAGAACGTCGCCGCGCCGGAGCGGTTCTAATACGCGTCTAACTCTTGAAGACCGTGTCGCCGTGCCACTCCAGCTGGTGCGGGTCTGGCCGGAACTCCGGGCGATTCGGAAGGCGCAGCTCCGTCCCGTCGAACGCGCGGTAATGCTCCCCGTTGTCGAAGTCCGTCCGCAAGCGTTGACTCACGCGAACTCTGAAGTCCGGCGACACGGTCAGGTAGCCCTGGTCGAAGAGCGTGTGGAGATCCGACCGGAGCAATAACCCATTGCCGATCCGATGGATGCCGCCACTGGCGACCGGACGAATATGCGCGGCGTCGAGGACGGGCAAGGTCTTCTCCGCGGTGATGGCGCAGCGTCTGTCGTACGCATCGACGACGAGTGTGCGGAACGTGCCCTGCCCGAGCCGTCGTCGCGCGAGGACCTCGGGTCCGAACATCGGTGGCACGTCTACGTCTGAGAGCTGCGGTTGCCCGGGGGCGCGCACCATCAGGTCGTTCCACACGCGAGCCCCTTCGCCCGTCGAGAGGTCGTAGGTCTTCCCCCGGACGATGTTGGGCTGCCAATCGTCCGGAGCGCGTACCCAGAGATCGCGAGGGAGGAAGAACACGTCGCGGAGGAGGACGCATCCGATCTGGTACTCGGCACGGGGATCTGACGCGGCGCGCCGATACCGTTCGACACGCGTCCGCATCTCGTCGTAGGTCGGTGCGCCGTTCTTCAACTGGAACGCGTCCCAGGCCATCCGCGACGGCAGGATCGAGAACCACGTGAAGAATCCGGCGCCGACGATCTGGTTCTCGGGATAGTGCAGCTTGAAGATGATCGGTTCCCCGATGTCGACGGCCGCGAATTCCGTGTTGCCGCTCGGCTGCCAAAAGTTGACCTCATCGAGGACTTCGAGCGACCTGAGGAACTCGTACCAGCTCCGGTCGGTGACTGCCACGAAACCCCTCATCGGTGGGTAGTCTCGCGGCAGACGCAAGCCGCGTCAGGCGCTATCGGCGCGCTACTGCCTCGCCCAGCCGACGGGGAGCAGGATCGCGCCGTCCTTCGTCGGATGTGTCGGCGGGCTATCCGAACGCGACGCGGGGGCTCTTCGCGAGGGCGAGCAGCGCAGCGCAGATGACGAGCGCGAGGAGGGCGCTCGCGCCGAGCGAGGCGTGGATGCCGACGGCCGCGCCGAGGATGCCGACGGTGAGACCGCTGCCCACGCGCATGCCGCTCTGCGCCATCGAGAAGAGACCGACGACGCGGCCGCGCCGGTCGGGCGGCGCCTCGAGCTGCACGATGGTCTGCCCGAGCGACGAGAACCCCAGGTTGAGGAAGCCCGTCGCGAAGAGTGCGACGACGGCGACGAGGTAGCTCTGCGTGAAAGCGAACAGCAGGATCGCGATCGCCCACGCGACGCCCATCCCGATCGCGGGCTCCACCCGCGGGCGGCGCAGCCACGACGACCACTCGAGGGCGAACCCGCCGACCACCGCGCCCGCGGCGCTTGCCGTGAGCAGCACGCTGTATCCGACCTCACCCTGCGCGCCCGGGATGTCCGACGCGAACTGCGGCATCTGCGATTGGTACGCGTTGCCGACGAGGAAGCTCGTCGCGCCGGCGAGCGCGACCATCGCGAGGATGATCGGCTGACGCGCGACGTCCTTCAGCGTGCGCCATGCGTCGCCGAGCGACAGCGTGCGCTGCGCGGCCGTCGCCGCGCCGTGATGCAGGTGACCGGTGTACGGCGTGCGGAACATGAGCGCGATGAGCGGGAGGTAGAGGAGGCAGTTGACGAGGAGGCCGTTCGCCGGTCCGAGTGCGACGAGCAGCCCGCCGCCGACCGCGGGACCGAAGAGGATGCCGAGGTTGCGCGACGTGGCGTTGAGGCGCACGGCGCTCTGCAGCTGATCCGCGCCGACGACGTCGTAGAGGAAGAGCTGCGAGGCGGGGGACCAGAGCGCGCCGGCGAACCCGTGGACGATGAGGAGGATCACGGCGTGCCACGCCTCGAGCGTGCTCGTGAGGAAGAGCACCGCCCAGGTGAACGACGCGAGGATGAAGAGGCCCTGGCCGACCTGGATGATGCGGCGGCAGTCGAAGCGGTCGGCGAGCGCGCCGAAGGTGATGCCAAAGAGCAGGAACGGCGCCCAGTGGCTGATGACCGCGAAGCCCGCGAGCGCGGGCGAGTGGAAGCGCTCGTAGATGAGCCAGTACGTGATGACGTGCTCGACGTTGTCGGCCATCATCGCGACCAAGCCCGTCGCGAAGTACGCGCGGAAGTCGGAGTGTCGTAGGGCGGCGAACGCCTCGCTGCGAGGCGCGACTGCTGCGGTCAGCTCACCTTCTCATCGCGCGACTTGCGCGTCCGCGTCGCGACGATGCCGACCACGACGAGCACGACCGCGCCCGCGATGAGCAGCTCGAGCGAGCCGCTGCCGAGATCCGGGTCGATGCCGAAGAGCTGTTCGATCCAGTCCACGACGAAACCTCCGCACCAGCTGGGATGCGGTGGATTCTGCCACGTTCGGGGCTACAGCCTCGGCACCGGCACGCGGTCGAATGGCGCGCGGTTGCTCTCACAGGCGATGCCGTCCCTATCGGCGTCCAGACGGTTCGGATCTCGTGGATCGGCTCGCAGCACCGCCTGCGCTTGCGCCTGGCTCGCGAAGTCGGAGCAGTTGTAGCGATCGCCTTGTCCGATGTACCGCGTCGGATCGAATCCGGCGAGCGGTGCCGGCGCGATCGCGACCGGCGCGGTCGTGACCGGCGCGGTCGTGACCGGCGCGGTCGTCGGCGCCCGCTCACGGCCAGGTGCGCCGGTGGCGACCGTCTCGCCCGCGACGGTGCAGCCCGCGACGACATAGGCGAGCGCGCAGAGTCCGAGCGCTCGCCGAGTGTGCGACCGCCTCTCCACCATCGAAGAGTCTCGGGAGGGCGTCAAGCGGACGCTCGCCGTCAGCGCAGGAGGCGGCGCTTCTCGCCCAGGAACTCGAGGAAGAGGATTTCGTTATCTCCACCGACCGGACCGCGCCGCTCTGGATCGCATCGATCGCCTGCGTGATGGGCACGGTTTGCATCGCCGGAGATTGGCTGCGGTACACGTAGAGGAGGGTGATCCCGAGGAGGGGATCAGCACGAGGACGAGGACGACGAGGATGATCGGCCGCGTCGCGTCGGAAGACCGCTGCACGCGACAGCACGCGACCACTGTCGCTCCACTCGCCGAGGGCAAGGTGGATCATCGCGGAGATCTGGCGGGTGCTCATCTGGCGATGGTCAAAGACCAACGGTACGTCTCAAGAGGAGTGGCGCCGGCTCTCGTCCGCGGCGAATGAGATGTTCGATTTCCTCGCGGACATCGGATGGACTCGACGCGGTAGCTACTCCTGCACCGTGAACCGGCCGCTATCGCTGCGGCCGAAGACCTCCGGGAAGAACGTCTCCTCGGCGTGCGCCGGTGCGACGAAGAAGTCGCCGGTCGTGGTCGCGCGCGCGTAGTAGGTGTACTCGTACACGCCCTTGCCGAGGCGATCGGTCTTGAGGATGGCGCGGTCGTCGCGCAGGTCGACCTGCTGCCACGGGCTGTAGTACCAGCGGTACCACGGGGCCACGGCCTTGCCGGCGCCGCGCTGGAGCGCCTGGATGCGATCGCTCTCGAGCTTCGCCTTGAGCGCGGGATCGGTCGTCTTGAGCCGGGCGTCGAGGGCCTCGAGGCCCGCCGGCAGCGGGTCCTCCACGGTGACGTAGTTGCGGTCGAACGGCGCCATCACCGTGACCGTCACGCGGACGACGTCGCCGAGCTTCGCGCTGGTGATCGGTCGCGTCGGATCGTCGAGCAGCGTGTAGGTGTGCGAGAGCGCGAAGCCGCGGTTTGTGGCCTCGATGTCCTTCGCCGGGGTCAGGTAGCGCAGGTCGAGCGTGTAGTAGAGGCGGCCGCTCCGCGAGAGCTCGCGCCGCACCGAGAGCAGGCTCGTCTTGCCCGGCACGAGGCGCGTCAGCGGGACGCGCGCGCTGTCCTCCGTCGGCACCATGCTCCTGCGCACGCTGCCGGAGAGTACGGTGCTGTCGTCGAGCTTCACGTTGTAGGCGAACTCCGCGCCGAGCTCGTGCGTCGTCTGGGTGTAGGTCGAGAGCGCGAGGATGCCGAGCGCGCGCTCGATGGAGGTCCGCCAGCCCGTCGCGCCGCGCGCGACGACGAGCCAGCGCACGGTCTGCGCGAGGAGCTGATGCTCGGGCTGCGTCCGCTCGATCGCGAGCGCGACGAGCGCGGTGGTCGCGGTGCTCGTCATGAAGGAGGTCTTGCTCGAGGTCGCGGGGTCCTCCCAGTGGTTGCCGTTCGCGCTCGGGATCGTCCGCGACGCGAGGTCGTTGAGCAGCGCGCGCGGCTGCTCGTCCTTCGGCGTGCCGCCGCCGTCGAGGAACGCGTTCACGAGGTACGCGCGTCCCCAGTTGGCGAGCGCGGTGCGGTACTGCTCGAAGAGCGCGTTCGCGCTGTTCCAGGCGCCCTGCCCGCCGGCTGACGCGAGCGCCGCGAGCATGAACGCCTTCTGGTCCTGATCGCTGGTCGTCGCATTGGCCGTCGTGTTCGGGCGGTTCACCCAGCCGTACACGTACCCGCTCGCGCGGCTCGCGACGCCGGGGTCGACGGAGCGGCCGTCGCGGCGCGCCTCGCCGAGCGCGAGGAGCACCCAGCCGGTGACGTTCGGGTCGGTCGTGCACTCCGGCGCGATGCACCACGGCCAGCCGCCGTCGGGGCGCTGGCGCCCGACGAGCTCGGCGAGGTCGGTGGTGATCCTGCCGTCGTAGCTCGCGTTCGTGCCCGCGGCCTTCTCGGCGCGCGCCACGGCGATGGTCGCGATGAGCCGGCTCGCGACCTCGGTCGTCCCTTCGGGGTAGGTGCGGTTCGGGTCGCGGTCGAAGGTGCGCAGCTCGCCGGCGAGCGAGCCCACGAGGGCGGAGCGCACGGCCACGCCGAGCGTGCCGTGCGCGGTGTCCGCGAACGTCGGCAGGTAGATCGCCTCGAGGCCCGCCTCGGTCGTCACGACGCCGTTCGTCGACATCGTCTCGGGCGTGAGGTCGACGTACGCGGGCAGGGTGAGGCTCATCGCGTCGCTCTCGCCGCCGGCGTCGGCGGTGAATGTCAGCTTCACGCTGCCCTCGGCGTTCACCTTCGCGCGCCACACGTATGCGAACGAGCGGCCGTCGGCGGTGAGCTGCTGTTCCCGCGTGAGCGGGCCGCTCACGGTGAGCGGGCCCTCGGCGTCGAGCGTCACCGGCACGCGCAGCGCGGCGCTCGTGCCGTTGCGCACGAGGACGCGCAGGTCCACCGCGTCGCCGACGCGGAAGAAGCGCGGAAGCGCGGAGCGGATGAGGATCGGCTTCGTCGAGACGAGCTCGTTGGTCCCCTCGCCGACCATCGTGTCGCCGCTGATCGCGCGCGCCTGCATGCGCCAGGTGGTGAGGTCGTCGGGCATGACGACGTCGACCGTGGCGGTGCCGTCGTCCTTCGTCACGAGCTGCGCGTCCCAGTACGCGGTGTTGCGGAAGTCCTCGCGCACCTTGCCGCTCGCGATGCCGCCGCCGGAGCCGCCCTTGCCCACCTTGGGCAGCTCCGCCACGACGTCGTTCCAGCGATCGAGCGACACGCCCATCGACGAATTCGTCGAGACCGCGAGTCCGCGCTCGAACCAGAACGCGTGCATGCCGTCGGGCCCGCGCTCGTCCATGAGGCTCAGCACGGCCTTGTCGACGACCGCGACCGAGAGCTGCGAGCGCACGCCCCTGCCCTGGACGTCGGTGACGGCGATCGCGTAGCGCACGGTGTCCCCGGGCTTCGCCTGCGCGCGGTCCGGCGTGATCTTCACGATGAGCTGCCGCGACGAGGTGGAGACCGGGAGCTGCGCGTAGCCGACCTTGTAGCGGGGGAGCGAGTCCTCCGCGGTCGGCGCGCGATAGAGCACCACCGAGACGAAGACGTCGGGGACCGAGCGATCGACGATCGGGATGCGCAGGCGCTCGCTGTTCGTGGGGAGCGTGCGCACCTCGCGCGTGATGATCTTGCCGCGCTCGACGGTCACGAGCGCCGTCGCGCCGGCGAACGGCGCGGGCACGAGGACCTCGGCGGTGTCGCCGACCTCGTAGCGCTCTTTGTCCGCGACGAGCTTGATGGCGTCGTCGTTGGTGACCTGCCAGAGCGCGAAGCCCTGGCCGCTCACCCAGAGGTACGTCGCCGAGCGCGCGGTGCGGCCATTCGCGTCGGTGGCGACGGCGACGAGGCGCAGCGTGCCCGCCTTCGTGGGCCGGTACGACACGCTCGCGGTGCCGTCGGCGCCGGTGCGCGCGTGGAGCGTCGTGACGAGGACGTCGCGGACGTCGCTCTGGTAGCGGCGGCCGCCGCCGGGCACGAGGACCTTCGTGGTGATCCATTGCCGGTCGTACACCTGCACGCTCACCGAATGGTTCGGGAGGATCTGCCCGTCGGTGTCGACCGTGACGAGCCTGAGGACCGCGTCGGTGCCGACGGTCGCGACGTAGCGCTCCGAGCGGATGCCCGCGTAGTAGGACGCCGGATGCACGGTGACCTGCGTGGCGCCGCCGACAGCCTGGCCGTTCTGGTCGGTGACCGTCGCGGACACGGTGAAGCGCTGCGCGCCCTCCGACGGCTTGAGCGCCGCGGGCACGCGGAAGGTCGCCTTGCCGCCCGCGCCGGTCGTGGTCGAGCCCTTCGCCCGGATCGGGTCGCTCGCGACGGACTGGCGCGCGTAGTCGCGGTCGGAGAACGAGTACGACTCGAAGCCCTTCACCTGCGGCGAGAACGGCGAGGCGATCGCGGACCAGTCGACCCGCGCGCCCTCGAGCGCGCCGCCAAAGAAGAAGGACGCCGTCGTGCTCGCGTCGATGACGTCGCCATCGGTGTACGAGGCCCGGTCCGCGGCGACCTCCACCTGGAACTCGGGCTTGCGGAACGCGGCGACCGCGAACGAGTTGGACGCGAAGGTGTAGCCGTTCGGACCCCTCCCGGGCTGCGCTGTTCCGCCGCCCATCTCGAGCGCGAGGAAGTAGTCGCCGGTCGGCGCGTCGCTGGGAAGGTCGAAGAACCCCGCGAACGAGCCGAAGTCGTCGAGCGTCACCGGCTCGCGCTTCACCTCTTGCCCGCGCGCGTTGCGCATCACGAAGGTGAAGCCGTCCCTGGGCGGCAGCGTGTACTGCGCGTCGTCGTCCGCGCGGACGATGCCCTTGTAGTGCACGGTCTCGCCGGGCCGGTAGATCGGGCGATCGGTGTACACGTGCCCGACGTACTGGCGCGCGTAGAACTCGCCGGGAAGTCCGTACTGATAGGGCGACGCGCCCTGCCAGCGCGTGCTCACCGCGCCGAAGCGGTCGCCGCCGCCGGTGGTCAGCCAGTAGGTCCGATCGACGCTCGAGCCGAGGACTGGCGTGAACGGCTTGAACACCGCGATGCCGCGCGCGTCGGTGGTGACCTCGCCGGTCCCCGCGCCCGCGACCTTGATCGTCACGCCGGGGAGCGGCGTGCCGGTGTCGTGGTCGAGCGCCCACACCAGGAGCTCGTCGAGCGAGAGCTTCGTGACGAGCACGGTGTCGACGACCGCGAAGAAGAAGCGCGATCCGAGCTGGCCGTCGGTGGTGAGCTCGTAGTACCCGACCGGCAGTGGTCCGCCGCCGGTGAGGCTCGTGCGGGTGAGGAGCACCTGGTCCTTCGCCGATGGGAGCCGTTCGGTCCACGTGCGGACGGGTCGCTGGCTCGGTACGAACTTCGGGTCGAGGTTGAAGTCGTGCATCCCCGACTTCGCCTCAGCGTCGGTGAGCGGGTACAGCGTGAAGGTGACCGCGGTCTTGTTCGTGGTCTGGAAGTAGAGGAACGGCTCGCTCGACGACGAGTACGTCGCCGCGCCGCCGTAGCCGGGCAGCGCGAGCGCGACGCTCGAGGGCATCTCGCCGGTGGTGAAGCTGAAGCGGTAGCCGGGCATGACCTGGCCGTAGCGGTCCAGCGCGCCCGGATCGATCGTCACCGTGTACGTCGTCGACGCGTCGAGCGCGACGTTGACGCCGAGGTTGAAGTCGTACGTGAAGACCTTTCCTTCGAGGTCCTTGTCCGCGATGCCGCTCACGTGGATCTTGCCGTCGAACGAATCGGGATCCATCGGGTTCGTGAACTGCACGCTGATGCCGTAGCGGCCGGCGTCCTTCTGGCCGTCGCCCGGATAGGTCTGCTTCACCGCGGGCGCGCCCACGGTGGTGAAGGTGCTGGTGCGCTCCTTCGCGAGCACGCCGCCACGCGCGCTCGTGAGCCCCTGCGGGACGGTGACGACGTACTTCGTCTCGTTCGCCATGCGCGCGGTCGGGTTGAGCGTGAGCACGGTGTGGTCCGGGTTCCAGGTGCGCCGCTCGGCGACGAGCGCGCCGCTGTCCGCGTTCTTCACGGTGACGCCGTCGCCGGCGGCGTCGGCCATGGGCTGGTTGAAGGTGACGACGACCTCCTGCCACGGCCCGCCGTAGATCCACGAGCCGTCCGGCGAGATCGCGTCGACCGCGGGCGAGATCGTCGTGAACGTGGTGCGGTAGTCGCTCTCGAGCACGCCGTCGGCCGCCGAGGTGAGGCCCCTGTTCACCTTCACCGTGTACGTCGTCGTCGGCGCGAGATCGGTCGGGATGAAGCGGTAGATGGAGGTGTTCAGCCACTCGCCGGTGCCGTGGAGCGGCGGGTCGAACGTGACGACCTGATCCTTCGATTGGTTCGCGAGCGTCGTGAGCGGCGCGACCGAGCGGCTGAACTGCACGAGCACCTGCGCGGAGAGGGGCACCTCGGTGTCGCCGTCGCCCGGGATGACCTGCTGGACCGTGAGCTTGCCGGTGACGGTGAACTTCTTCGCGACGGTCTGCGGCACGCCCGCGTCGGGGTTCGCGGGCACGATCGCGGTGTACGTCGAGCCGCGAAGGAGGCCGGGGAAGTCCGGCTGGAAGAGGAGCGTCTTCGGCGAGAGCCACGCGTACGAGCCCGGGGTCCGCGGGAAGAGCTGGAGCAGGCCCTCGGGGTTCGTGTCCTTCGGCGCCCTCGCGAACGTGACGGTGATCGGAGAGAGCCGCGCGACGTCGTCGCCCGCCGGTGTGAGCGCGAAGGGCGCGTCCTTCGTACGCTGCGGCAGCGAGACGAGCTGGCTGCACGCGACCACCAGGATGAGCAGCGCCGCCGCGACCGCGCCGCCGCGGAAGCGCCGCAGGAGCTCCATCACTTCACCTCGAATGCCGCCGTCGCCACGACCGCCGAGCCGTCGGGCGCGATCGCGCGGACGCGCAGCGTGTGCGCGCCGGGCACGAGATCCCACGCGAGCCATGCGTCGGCGCCGGCCGTCTCGCCGACCGTCGCGCCGTCGATCTCGAACACGACGCGCTCGGTCCCCGCCGCGGCCGACGCGCGCAGCACGAGCTGCTGCGTCGGGAGCTCGGGCGCGCGGTAGAAGACGCTCCCGCTCGCCGGCGTCACGATGCGCACCGCGGCGTCCGGCGCGAGGTCGGTCGCGAGCGCGAGGCCCGCGTCGCGCGCCCACGCGCGCGCCTCGAGCGGCGGATCGATGACGATGCCGCCGTTCGCGCCGCGGGCGTAGTAGCGCTCGGTCGCCATCGGCACGGTGCCCGCGACGAAGAGCTCGCGCGACGGGCTCGGGCAGAACGGACCCGGGAGGAGCCCGGTCGGCGCGCACACCGTGACCTCGACAAGACCGGGCGGGCGGACGAACGCGGGCGTGGGGCGCGAGAGCGCGGCGGCCATCATCGCGTCGTGCCAGATGGGACCCGCGCCCTCGACCCCGGAGACGTCGGTCATGGGCGAGCCGTCTGCGTTCCCGACCCACACGCCGATCGCGAGGTCCGGCGTGTAGCCGATGGTCCAGTTGTCGCGGAACCCCGTGCTCGTGCCGCTCTTCACCGCCGCGTCGAAGGGCAGGTCGAAGGGCGTCACGCCGCCGAAGCCGGGGATGCGCGCGTCGGGGTCGGAGAGGATGTCGGTGAGCTGGTAGGCATGCTGCGGGAGCAGCACGCGACGCGGGGCGGACGCCGCGTGCTGATACAGCACCCGTCCCGCGCTGTCGCGCACGCGCTCGACGGCGTACGGCTCGGCGAGCATGCCGCCCGCGGCCAGCGACGCGTACGCGTTGGTGAGCTCGAGGAGCGTGACCTCGCCGCCGCCGAGCGTGAGCGAGAGGCCGTAGGTCTCCGCCTCGTCGAGCGTCTTCAGCCCGACGCGTTGGAGCATCTCGAGCATCGCGTCGAGTCCGATGGCGTCGAGCGTCCGGACCGCGGGCACGTTGAGCGAGGATGCGAGCGCGGTCCGGAGCGGCACGACGCCGTGGAAGGAGCGGTCGAAGTTGAGGGGCGCGTACGTGCTGTTCGGCGTCGCGAACGTCGTCGGCACGTCGAGCAGCGGCGACGCCGGCGTGTAGCCGCGCTCGAAGGCGGCGGCGTAGAGGAACGGCTTGAGGGCGGAGCCGGGCTGGCGCGGCGTGACCGCCATGTCGATCTCGCCGCCGTGCCGCGGGTCACCGTCGGTCGCGCCGCCGACGAGCGCCACGATGCGACCGGTCACCGGCTCGACGGCGACGAGCGCGGCGTCGGTCACGTTGCGGTCGGCGAGCGGCGCGAGGCGCATGCGCGCGAGGCGCTCGCTCTCCGTCTGGAGTCCGGCGTCGAGCGTGGTCTCGACGACGAGCCCGTCGCGGCGCGCGAGGTCCGGCCGCACGCGCGCGAGCTCGGCGAGCGCGTACGTCACGAAGTCGTGCGCGATCGCGCCGGGGACCGCGGGAAGGAGCTCGATCGTCTCGGCGAGCGCGGCGTCCGCGTCGTGCCGCGCGATCCAGCCGTCGTCGACCATGCGCGCGAGCACGTAGCGCTGGCGGACGCGCGCCGCGGCGTCGTCGTACTCGGATGGCCGCTGCGGGAGGCCGGCGAGGTACGCCGCGTGCGCGAGGTCGAGGTCGCGCGCGCTCGTCCCGAAGTACACGCGCGCCGCCGCTTCGACGCCGTACGCGCCGCGACCGTAGTACACGTCGTTCAGGTAGAGGTCGAGGATCTCGGCCTTCGAGTAGCGCGCCTCGAGCATGGTCGCGAGACGGGCCTCGTCGGCCTTCCGCACGAGCAGCGGCCGCGCGTCGTCCGGGAGGTACAGACGCCGCGCGAGCTGCTGCGTGATCGTCGAGGCGCCGGAGGGGCGCGTCTCGAGCGTGGTGAGGGCGCGGGCGATCGCGAGGGGGTCGACGCCGGCGTGGGAGAGGAACCGGCGGTCCTCGGCGGAGATCGTCGCCTGGAGCATGCGCGGCGCGATCCGCTCGAGCGGCACCGGGATGCGGAAGCCGTCGCGGGCGCCGCGCTCGAGGACCGTGCCGTGCGCGTCGAGCACGACCGTGCCGGGCAGCGCGATGCGCGCCTCGGGCGCCTCGAGCGGCGCGACGCGCGCGTAGCCGGTGACGCCGGCGAGGAGGACGGCAGTCCCGATGACGGCGGCGCGGAGTGCTCCGAGCACGTCACGAGCATTGTCGCCGCCTGGCTGGGCGGCGTCTGATGCCGAACGAACAAGTACTACAGGACCGCTAACACTTCGCTGTGCGCCGGCGCCCCACTGGAGGCGTCGGGCGTCTCCCCCGAGCGAGGTAGCCCTCCCGGAATGACGAATGGGGGAGCGACCACGCCTGACGCCGCCGCGAACCTGTCGTTGGTACAGGCACGCACAGAGAAGGATGGTGGGTGGCGATGAGGGCATTCGTTGCGGCGGCGGTCTTCGCGCTGGTCTTGGGTGGCGCGCCCGCGGTCGCGTTCGCCGACGAGGGCGACGCCGACGCGGCGACGCAGGCCGACGACCCCGGCATCGCCCACTTGCACGACGCGATCACGGACATGCGCGACGCGAACACCGCGCTGCGGGCGGAGTGCCCGGACCGCTCGGACGCGAAGTGCCGCGCCGAGCTCGAGAAGGCGCGCGACGCGTTCAAGATCGCGCGCGAGAAGGCGATCGAGGAGCACCACGCCTTCAAGGAAGACCAGAAGAAGGCGCGCGAGGCGGCCAAGGAGAAGCTCAAGGGCAACGCCAAGGAGCAGGCGAAGGACAAGGCCAAGGAGAAGGCGAAGGAGGCTCCCGCTCCATCCGCGTCACCGCGGGCCTGAACGCAGCCCCCTCCCGACGATGAGCGGCCCCGCATATGGCGGGGCCGCTCTGTTTTTCAACGCACCAGGCCGTCGGCGAGCGCGCGCACCTCGTCGCGGTCGAGCGCCGTCGCGTCGGCGTAGAGCGCGACGCGCTCGAGGATCCCGTCGTACCGCTCGCGCAGCCGGCGGCCGAGCTCGGCGTACGTCGCGGCGCGCGTGACGAACGCGTCGAACATGTCCGCGGTGACTAGACGTGGCAGCTCGTCGAACTCTCCGGCGCGCGCGAGCTTCGAGAGCTCCTCGCCGATATCGCCCCAGCCGTGATGGTCGAGCACCGCGCGGTACGTGGGCGTCGACGCGTAGAAGCCGAGCTGCTCGCGCGCGAAGCGCTCGTCCGCCGCGACGGTGCGCGACGAGTCGACCAGCGTGAACACCGGGCACGACACGATGACCTCGCCGCGACCGCGCTTCGCGCGCGCGAGACCGCGCTCGAGTGACGGCAGGCCGACGGCGCGCAGGTAGTCCGGCGTCGAGAACGGGTGGCCGACGATGCCGTCGGCGACCTCGCCCGCAACGCGGAACATGCGCTCGTTCACCGCGGCGAGGTAGATCGGGATGCGCGGATGCGCGATCGGGCCCGGATCGAAGAACGGCGACAGGAGCGAGAACGAGTAGAAGTCGCCCTTGAACGAGAGCCGGTGCTCGTGCTGGAACGCGCCCCAGATGTGACGGAGCGCCTGCACGTACTCGCGGATGCGCGCCGCGGGCCGGTCATAGGGCATCGCGAAGCGCCGCTCGATGTGCGCCTTCACCTGCGTCCCGAGCCCGAGGTCGAGCCGGCCGCCGCTCGCGCCCTGGATCGCCCACGCGTCCATCGCCGCGAGCATCGGGCTGCGCGAGAGGGCGACCGCGATTCCGGTGCCGATGCGCAGCCGCGCCGTCCGCGTGGCGGCGACGGCGAGCGGGAGGAAGGGATCGACCCGCGTCTCGGTGAGCCAGAGCCCGTGGAAGCCGTTCGCCTCGAGGCCGCTCGCGATGGCGCCGGCGTCCTCGATGGGCGTGCCCTGCAGGAAAGCGTCGAGCTTCACGCGAAGCTCCTATGTCAAGAGGGTCATGCGGCGACCCTCTCGAGTGATGCAGCGAAGCGGTCGGAGAGCGCATGGAACACACGACGGACGATGAGCCGTTTCAGCGCGCGGCGCGCCTCCCGCGCGGTGCGGCCCTCGCCGCGCCGTCGCGCGAGATACGCCTGGGCCGGCGCGTACATGCGCGCCTGGGTGAGCACGATCTGGTGGAAGAGCATGGTCAGCCGGCGGTTGCCGCCGCGGTTGAGGCGGTGGCGCGGCCCGCCGGCGCTGGATGCCTCCAGCGGCGAGACGCCGGCGAGCGCGGCGAGCTGCTCCTCGCCGAAGCCGGCACGGGGTCGGCCGACCTCGGCGACGATCGCGCAGCTGATGAGCGCGCCGACGCCTTCGATCTGCCTTAGGGCTCGAAAGGTGCTCCGGCTCGCACGCTCGAGCGGGGCGCGCAGCTCGCGGTCCTGGGCATCCCGCAGCGCGAGCTGCTCGGCGGTCTGGCGGATGACGCGCTCGCGCTCGCGCGCGAGCGTCCCCGTGCCCGGCGCGACGTACGTGCGCGCCGCGGCGATGCCGGCCTTGGTCGTGAGCGCTGGCAGCTTCGTCTGGTACTCGGGGTCGCAGAGCAGCAGGAGATCGTGCAGCCGGTTCACCAGGCGAGTCATGTCCTTGGTGAGCTCGGCCTGGGTGCGGCTCCAAAGCTGCACCCAGGCGGTCTCCTCGTCGTCAGCGAACACGCGCGGCAAGCGGTCCTGCTCTTCGCGCAGCACCACCGCGACGGCGTGGGCGTCCAGCCGGTCGCTCTTGCCGCGCCGCACCATGCCCGCGCGCCGACGCGCGGTGACGCGTCCGCTCACCTCGCGCACCCGCTCGCCGCCGCCGGCGAGGTCCTGCGCCAGGCCGCGCCCGAGGTACGAGGCGCCCTCGACCGCCCAGATCCGCTCCGGCCACTGCCGGGCCCACGCGAGGAGCTCGGCCCACGCCTGGGCCGCAGTGGCGATGCCCCGCTCGCCGACGATGCCGCGCTCGTCGATGGCCACCGCCTGATGGATGCGCTTGTGCGCGTCGACGCCGATCCAGATCACCACGTGCCTCCCTCTGGAAGCGAAGGCCGCGGTCGGCATCGACGAACGACGCGCCTCACTCGGGTCACGAGACGGGCTCCTATCACGTCAGACCGCCGACGTCGCCGGACGGGCGACTCTTCGCATGGAAGGCAGCAGATCGCGCCGCGGAGTCTATGGGTCAGTCCGTCCGACGACCACACCAGCATCACAGTGAGCTGAGGCTAGCGAAGTGTGACGCGCGTCACATGCCGCGCCTCCGTTCTCGGTGTCCTTCGTCACGTTCGCGGCCAACTCGGATGCCCGCGCCCGTTCGGACGTTGGAATGGACGATGAGAACATCCTCCTCTACAAGACCATCGAGCACCGGGCTCGGGTCGAGCCGCGCGACGCGGGCAGCGAAGACGTGCTCATCCGGTAGGCCCACCTCATCCACGCCCCCCGCGTGAACGAGGAAGAGGCGAAGAAGATCGCCGCCTAACCCGTCTCCGCGAACGTGAACCGGGCCGCCGACGTGTTGAAACGCTTCACATCGAACGCGATCAGCTTCGTCGGACGCGCCCGGAACACGTGGCCCTTCTCGTACTGCTCCGCCTTCGGCCGGTACGTGAAGCCCCGTCCGTACTTCGCCGCGTAGCGCTTCGCGATCTTCACCGCGAGCGCGTGATCGACCCCGCGGACGATGTCGACGACCGCCTCGCCGAACGCCGCGCGATCGGCGAGCTGCATCCCGAAGGCGAGATGCGGCTCGCGCGCGAGGTTGCGCGCCCAGCGGGTGCGGTCGCTCCCCTCGAAGTAGAGGACGCCGTCGACCCACACGCCCCACTGCTGTACGAGATGCGGGCGCCCGTCCGCGTCCGTCGTCGCGATCCAGAGGTACGGCGATCCGCGGAGGATCTTCTCCACGGCCGGCCACGCGAGCATCCCCTTCGGAGCCCGCGAGATGTATCCCTTCGGTAGCTCCGGCCGGTCGCGCCGCGGCGTGCGCACGCGCCGATCCTACGCGCGGGACGCGCCCGCGGGCCGAAGGGCTCTAGTCCCGCCGCGCCCGCGATCCTGTACTCAGGTCATGGCGACGAACACCTACAGCCCGAGGTAGGCCTTGCGCACCTCGGGCATCTCGCGCACCTGCTTCGCCTCTCCCTCGATCGCGACCTTCCCGTGGCTCAGAACGTAGGCGTAGTCCGAGATCGCGAGGCTCATCTGCACGTTCTGCTCGACGAGGAGCATGGTGAGCCCCTCCTTCTTCAGCGTGCGGATGATCTCGAACAGGTTCTGCGTGAAGATCGGCGAGAGGCCGAGGCTCGGCTCGTCGAACATCAGGATCGCCGGCTTCGCCATGAGGCCGCGCGCGATCGCGAGCATCTGCTGCTCGCCGCCGGACAGCGTCCCGGCGAGCTGGGCCTTCCGCTCGCGAAGGCGCGGGAACAGCGTGAAGACGCGTTCGAAGCTCTGGCGCATGTCGGCGCGCGCCCGCGCGACGGTCGCGCCCATCTCGAGGTTCTCGAGGATGCTCATGGTGGAGAAGAGCTGCCGGCCCTCCGGCACGAGGACGAGGCCGAGCATGGCCTTCTCGTGCGGCGAGAGGCGCGTGACCTGGCGTCCGTCGAACGTGACGCCGCCCTTCCACGCGGGGAGCAGGCCCATGACCGCGCGCAGCAGCGTGGTCTTCCCGGCGCCGTTGCTGCCGACGAGCGTCGTGAGCTTGCCGTCGCGCAGCTGGAGCGACGCGCCCCAGAGGATCTGGACCTCGCCGTAGCCGGACTCGAGGTTCTCGATCGAGAGCGTACTCATGCGCCCTCCTGGAGGAACCGCTCCGCGACCTTCGGGTCGCCGAGGTACGCCTCGATGACCTTGGGGTCGTTCTGCACCTGCTCGGGCGTTCCCTCGGCGATCTTGCGCCCGTAGTCGAGGACCACCACCTTGTCGCAGAGGTTCATCACGGCGTGCATGAGGTGTTCGATCATCACGATGGTCACGCCCTGCTGCTTGATGGTGCGGAAGATGCCGAGCATTTCCGCGACCTCCTGCGGATTGAGACCGGCGAGCACCTCGTCGGCGAGGAGCAGGCGCGGCCGCGACGCGAGCGCGCGCGCGAGCTCGAGGCGCTTCTTCTGCGCGACGTTCAGCTTGCCGGCCAGCATCTCCGCGCGATCGGCGAGGCCGAGGTACGCGAGCGTCTCCTCCGCCACCTTCGTCGCGGCCTTGAGCCCAAGGTTCTCGCGGCCGAAGCACGCGCCGACCGTGACGTTCGCGATGACCGAGAGGTCGTTGAGCGGCCGCACCACCTGATGCGCGCGCGCCACGCCGCGCTTGGCGACCTGGTACGGACGCATGCCGGAGAGCGTCTCGCCGTTGAACACGATCGTCCCGGTGTGACGGCGGTACACGCCGTTGATGGCGTTGAAGAGCGTGGTCTTCCCGGCGCCGTTCGGGCCGATGAGCCCGACGATCGAGCCCGCTTCGACGTCGAAGCTCGCGCCGTCGCAGGCGACGAGCCCGCCGAAGCGCACCGTGACCTCCCGGACCTGGAGGATCGCCGTCACGGGATGTAGCTCCGCAGGACCGGGAAGCGGTTGCGCAGCCAGCCCACCAGGCCCGCGGTCACGAAGAGCACGACGACGAGCAGGAGCAGCCCCGCGAGGGACAGCTGGAAGCTCGCGAGCGTCGGGTTCGTGATGAGGAAGCCGCGGAGCCACTCGTACACCGCCGCGCCGACGATCGGTCCCGCGACGGTGCCGATGCCGCCGAGCACCACCATGACCAGCGACTCGATCGAGCGCTGCAGCTCGAAGGCGTGGCCCGGCTCGATGAGGCCGTTGCGGAAGAAGAACGCCGCGCCCGCCATCGCCGGGAAGACCGCGGAGATCACGTACGCCGCGACCTTGGCGCGCGACGGATCGATGCCGACGACCATGGCGACGTCCTGGTCCTCGCGGATGGCCATGAGCGAGAGCCCGAACTTGGAGCGCTTGATCCAATACGACGCCGCGATCGTCGAGATCGCGACCGCCGCCATGGAGTAGTACCCGAGGTCGCGCGCCTGCGATGCGCCCCCGTACCGCGCGTACACCGAGAAGTTGAAGAACATGCCGACCGCGCCGCCGAACTCCTCCCAGTTGTTGAAGACGACGCGCATCGCCTCGTTGATACCAACCGTCGCGAGCGCGAAGTACGCGCCGCGCAGTCGCAGGATCGGAATGCCGATGACGAGCGCGATGAGGGCCGAGGGGATCGCGCCGGCGATGAGGGCGGCGAGGAAGTGCCAGCCCTGCACCTGCATGAGGTAGAACGCGAAGTACCCGCCGAGGCCGAAGAACACGATGTGCCCGAAGGACACGTACCCCGTGTACCCCATGATGATGTTGATGCTCGATGCGAGCGTGACGAGCATGAACACCAGGAAGAGCTCTTCGCGCAGGGTCGGGTTGCTCGTGAGCGTCGGCATCGCCGTCGCGATCGCGAACACGAGCACGACGAGCGGCAGGAACGGGATGCGGTAGCGCCTCATGCGCGCGACCCCAGCAGGCCCGAGGGCCGCAGCAGCAGGATGGCGATGAAGATCACGTACTCGAGGACCGGCACCCACGAGACCGGGATGAACACGGTGGTCACGCCCTCCAGCAGGCCGATGACGATGCCGCCGAGGAGCGCGCCGGTGGGGTTCCCGAGGCCGCCGAGCACGACGATGACGAACGATTTCACCTCGTAGCCCGCACCGGAGAGCGGATTGAACGGGAAGAGCGTCGACAGGAGCGCGCCGCTCACCATCGCGAGCGAGGTCCCGATGCCGAACGAGAGCGCGAGCATGCGCCGCGAGTCGATCCCCATGAGCTCGGCGGCGGCGCGGTTGTTGGCGACGGCGCGGATGGACTTCCCGATCCGCGTGCGGAACAGGAGCGCGTACAGAAGGATCGCGACGACGATCGCGACGGCGACGGCGACGGCGTGGGTGCCGAGGACCGTGATGTTCCCCGCGGTGACCGAGCCGAGCGAGACGTCCACGGCCCGCGGCGTCGTGGTGAACGTGCTCGTCGCGACGCCGATGATCATGAGGTTCACCGAGAACGTCGCGAGGAGCGTCGTCAGCTCGGGCGCGTTGATCACCCGATCGACCGCGATGAGGTACTCGACGACGCCGAAGACGAGCCCGATGACGAGCGCGGCGGCGATCCCGAGGTACGGGTTCACGCCGAGCGGTCCGGTGAAGAGCGTGTACACGACGAACATGCCGAGCGCGATGACCGGGCCGTGCGAGAGGTTGATGACCTTCATGACGCCGAAGATGAGCGTGAGGCCCATCGCGGCAAGGCCGTAGACGAAGCCGAGCATGAGACCGTCGATCGCCGACGGAACGAGCGCCTCGAGGCTCATGCTCGGCTCGTACTACCTATTCGGTTTTCGTTCGCTACTTGCGCAGCTGCGCGTCTGCGGTCTTGGCCTCCGGCGGCCAGACGATCTGCGTGGCGAGCTTGCCGTCCGATCCCTTGAGCCACTGCACGTAGACCATGTCGTGCGCGACCTGCTTGCCGTGGGTCTTCTGGTCCGTCGAGAACTTGATGTGGCCGAAGAACGTCATGATGTCGGTCTTGTCGAGCGCGGCCTTCACCTTGGCCGGGTCGGTCGATCCCGCGTCCTCGAGCGCCTTCTGGAGCACGAGGCCCGCGGCGTAGCCACCGGCCGAGTGGTAGGACGGAGCCGCGTTGAACATCGCCCGGTACGCGCTGGTGAACGCGTCGACGGCGATGCCGTAGTAGGGAATGTTGAGCGCCTTCGCGCCCGCCTCGCTGTACTTCACCGCGGGCTCCCACTGGGACGGGCCGACGATGAACTGCGCGGCGTCGCCGAGGTCGGCGAACGTCGGCTCGGGCGGCGCGACGAGGAGCGCGACGAAGCGGGCGCTCACGTTCTTCTCTTTGAGCGCCTTCGCCAACGCGCTTCCGTCGACGAGGTGGCCGCCGCCGATGATCGCGTCGGGCGCCGCGGCGACGATCTGGTTGATGAACGGTGCGAAGTCGGTCGTGCCGGTGTCGTAGCCCTGGTTCACGACGACCTGCAGGCCCTTGCTCTCGGCGTACGGCTTCGCGGCCGCGACGACCGAGACCGAGAACGAGTCCTTCTCGTTCACGATGGCGACCTTCTTGATCGTCGGGTCGAGCTTCAGCATCAGGTCGATCGCGCCGGTGAGGTACTTCGACGCCGGCGTGTAGACCTGATAGATGTTCTGGAAGCCCTGCTCCATGGTGGCGTCGTCCGCGCCGCCGGCGGTCACCATGACCTTGCCGTTCTGCTCGGAGACGACCGCGGCGGCCTTCACCAGACCGCTGGAGTACGGCGACAGGAGGAAGTCGACCTTGTCGTCGTTGATGAGCTTCGTGTAGAGCTGCTGCACGCGGTCGGTGGCCGATCCATCGTCGTAGAAGGTGATCTTCGGCATCAGGACGGTCCCGTCCTTCAGCTTGATGCCGCCCGCCTTCGTGACCTGATCGACCCAGAGCTTGATGCCCTCGGTCTGCTTCGTGGACGCGACCTGCTGCGCGCCGGTCTGCGAGTTCGTGAACCCGATGTTCAGCGTCTTCGTGACCGCCGGCTGCGTCGTCGCGCCGCCGCTCGCCGCGGTCGATGCGGTCGGCGTCGCGGTCGACCCGCCGCCGCATGCCGCGGCAACGAGGCCGAGGACCGCGAGCGCCACCGCGCCGATACGTGTTCTCATGGCTGCCATCTCCTTCGCGCGGTATCCGCGCCCATTCTCCTAGGGTCCGTCGCGACCGTGTCAAACCGTCGTCGGCTCACGACGAGCCAGCCAAGCGCCCCGGCGAGCACCACCCCCTGGAGGGCCGTCGTTTCGAGCGTCGGGAACGCCCCGACGATCCCGATGTCGGGAAGATACGCGCGCGGGCTCGCGGATACGAGCCCCGCGACCTGCAGCGCGTGGACGCCCGTGCCGGCGAACTTGAGAGCCAGGTAGTAGACGAGGACGCTCGTCCCGAGGAAGAACGGACGGATCGGGATGCGCACGCCGAGGACGAGCACCATACAGCCGATCGCGGCGAGCGCGCCGGCGCCGGCGAGGAGCCCGAGCGCGAGGTCTCGTGCCGCGATGGACGGTGCGATCCCGACGTAGAACAGCGCCGTCTCGGCGCCCTCGCGGAACACCGCGAGGAACGCGACCAGCGCCAGGCCGAGGAGGCTATTGCGGGCCAATGCCGTGCCGCTCTTCTCCCGGATGTACCGCTGCCAGGCGCCCAGGTTCGACTTGGAGTGCAGCCACCAGCTCATATAGAGGAGCATCGCCGCCGCGAAGAGGCCGGCGACGCCCTCGAGGAGCTCGCGGTCGGCGCCGGCCGACTCGCTCGCGGAGAACGCGACGCTGATGACGATCGCGATCGCGATGCTCGCGAGGAGCCCCACCGCGCCGCCGCTCCAGATCCACACGCGCTTGCCGGCGTTCCCGGTCTTCGTGAGGAACGCGAGGAGCGCCGCGACGACGAGCAAGGTCTCGACGCCTTCGCGGACGAGGATGATCGCCGCGTCGAAGACGCCGTACGACCCGGTGGACGCGACGAACGGCGAGAGCTGCGTGCGCATGTCGGCGATCGCTTCGCGCGCCGCCGCGTAGTCGGCGGGATGCGCCGCCAGCGACGCGTTCGCGACGGCCATGTCGTTCTCGACCCGCGCGTACACGTCCGGCGCGCGTCCCTTCACGATCGACTCGACCTGCGTCCACGTGCCGCGGAACGCGGCGAGGGCCTCGGTCGCGGCGGGCGCATCGGCCGGTGTGGCCGACGCGCTCGCCGCATCGAGGTGGGAGAGGAGAGGTGTCAGGTCGGTGGTGGATGGCGCCGCGTACGCCGGACCCGCGACGGCCGCGAGGACCTCCTTCGCGTCGTCGACGAGCGCCTCGACGCGATCGGCCGCGAGCGGCGTGGCCGGGGGCGTGATCGACGGGATCGCGGCGGCGAGCGCCGGGTCGATGTCTGGCGCGAGCGCGCGAGCGCGCGCGAGGAAGGCGTACGCGTCCTGGTACTCGCTCTCTTCCTGGACCTTCGCGTTCGCGACGCCGTCGGAGTACTCGGTGGTCGCGAGCTCGAGCAGCTCCGACGCGACCGCGGCGCGGAGCTGCGGCGTGCTCGCTGCCTCGCCCGCGACGGTGCGCTCGGCGTCGTCGAGGGTGCGGTCGGCGGAGGCGATCGTCGTCGCGACGGACGGATCGCGGGCCGCGACCCGGTCGCGCACCGCGGCGAGCAGCGCGCGCAGCGCCGCGTCGACCTGAGGGTCGCGCTTCGCGAGGGCGGCGTCTATGGGCTGCAGGTCCTCGGCCGGGTGCCCGGCGTGCACCGCCGCGAGCGCCCAGCGTCCCGCACCGGCGTTCAGACCCGCGGCGAGGAGGTGGGCGCGGACCTTCTCGATGCGCACCGCCACGGCGGCGGAGTCGCGCGGGCTGTCGGCCCGAGCGCATCCGGCGAGCGCCAGGACGGCGACCGCCAGGAGCCCCCACCAGCGCGTGCGACGCATCGACGGAAGGCTGCCTGCTGTGAGCCGTCCCGAGCAGGGGTATGTCGGACCGAATTCAGGGGCCGAACGGCCCGGCAGCTCCCCGACAGCGCGGCGTTTCCTCGATGTGGAAAGAATGTGGATATGGCACACCGTCCCGCGGCAGCGGGGGCGTCGATATGGGAAAAAGCACGGGATCGCCCCAGAAAGCGCTCAGCCTGTGGTAACCTGCGCTCCTCGCATGTCGAAGCGGCTCATCGTCGTCGTCATCCCGATGCTCGTCCTTGTGACGGGCCAAGAGACGTTGGGAGGCGGCGACTAGACCCGCGAAGCGAACAAGGATCGAACCGAAGGCCTCCCGACAAGGGAGGCCTTCTTCGTCCTAGGAGGTCAGGCGACGAGCGGCAGCAGGTACATCGCGATCGTGCTCGCGGGCAGCACCCGATCGGCGGGGCTGCGCGATGCGGTCGCGGCCGCCGTCGACAAGGACGCGCGCGTCCTGCGCACGACCGCCGGTGTGAGCGCGGTGTGCGAGGTCGCTGAAGGCGCCGATGTGCGCGCGGAAGCGGAGCGCGTCCGTCTCGCGGTCGCGGACGCGCTCGGTGATGAACAGGTGACCGCGGGCGTCGCCGGTCCGAAGAGCGGCGCATCCGGCGCGCACTTCGCGCTCGTGCAGGCCGAGCACGCCCTCGTCGTCGGCCGCGCGCTCCACGGCCAGGGCCGCGCGACGCATTTCGACGAGCTCGGACCGTACTGCTTCGTCCTCAACCAGCCGGCGCACGAGGTGCGCGCCTTCGCCGAGCGCATGCTCGGCGAGCTCATCACCGACGAGAGCCACGCCGAGCTCGTCGACACGCTCGAGGCGTACCTGCGCACGCACGGCAACCTCAACGCCGTCGCGCGCCAGCTCTTCCTGCATCGCAACACCGTGCGGCACCGTCTCCGTCGCATCGCGAAGCTGACCGGTGCCGACCTCGACGATCCCGACGCGCGTCTCGGTCTGCAGCTCGCGATCCTCGGACAGCGCGCGCTCTCGCGGGTCGCATCGTGACGCGCGCGGCGGTGATGCACGCTGCACAAACACCCCGGATCTCCTTGACCCTCATGCGGGGCGGCGGGTTCACTGACCCGCACATGGCAGCTCTGCGCGCCGTCCTCGTTCTTATCGGCCTCGTCCTCGTCGAGAGGACGTACGTGCGCGCGGGAGGATAGCGGCAGACACAGCGCAACACACGAAGCACCGAAGGCCTCCCGACAAGGGAGGCCTTCTTCGTTTCAGGCGACGCGGCGAAAGCCGCGGAGACGAGTGCGAGAGAGAGAAAAGGAGAAGGCGATGGCGGCGACATTCGAACGAGCGCGACGCGAGCGGCCGGCCGCGCTTCCACAGGCGCAGAGCGGGAATGCCGCTGTCGTCGACATCCTGCGTTCGTGGGGCATCACCTTCTTCGCGGGCGTGAACGGTGGCGGCGTGGTGCACGTCACCAAAGAGATGGAGCCCTTCAGCGATCCGGCGCAGGCGAAGGACAACGTTTCGCGCATGCTCACCATGAGCGAGTACGTCGCGGGCTTCGCGCCGCTCGGCCACTGGCTGGCGACGGGAAAGATCGCCGGATGCGTCACGACGACCGGCGCGGCGACGAAGCTCGGCGCGAGCGGCATCTCCGACGCGAAGCTCCACAACATTCCGGCGGTCTATCTCGTCGCGCTGAACTCGACGATGTCGATCGGCAACGCGCCGCTCCAGGACGTGTCCGAGCACGGCATGAACATCGTGCCGCAGCTCGAGGCCGAGCTCGGTGAAGGCTGCGTCGTCATCGACAACATCAACCGCCTCGAGGACGGGATGAAGAAGGCGCAGCACGTGCTGAAGCGCCGCAAGCCCGTCGCGATCGCGTTCCACCCCGACGTCCTCGCGCGGCCGACCGAGGCCGCCGTGCCGTGGACCTCGAACCCGCGGACCTTCGCCGTCCGCGACGTCGCCGACTTCCTCGACGAGTTCCCGCAGGTCGCGCGCGGCCGCCGCGTGATCATCTATGCCTCGGCCGAGGCGGCGCTCGTGCCCGGAATCCAGGATCTGACATCCCAACTCTCTCAACTCCTGCGTGCCCCGACGGTGTGGTCGGTGAACGGCGCCTCTGCCGTCTCACCGACCAACCCGTGGGGGTATGGCTACATCTCCTTCGGCGGCAACGACGCCGCGATGAAGCTGTGGCGCGGCATCACCGAGGAGGATGTCGTCATCACGCTCGGCTTCGATCCGGGCGAGTACTCGCTCAACCTCGGGAAGATCCCGGCGGGCTACGTCTATCACTTCACCGACCTGCGCGACCCGTACGGCCACAAGCAGGGCGAGTTCCGCCACCGCGTCGCGCACGAGTACCGCATCGTCCGCGGCGACATCGGCATGGTGCTCTCCGAGATCCTGCCGCAGCTCGCGCGCACCATCGGGAAGCGTCCCGATACGCAGCCCGCGCCGGCGAACCTCAACGACCGCGAGATCACGCGCAGCACGCGCGCCGGCACGGTCGACGCGGTCGAGTTCTACGCGCGCATGCACCAGATGTGGCGGCCAGGGTCGATCGGGTTCGACGACGTCTGCACCGCGTACAAGGACCGCCAGTACGTCGCGCAGCGGCCGTCCGAGAACATCCGCTTCTTCACCGCGCACGACGGCTCGGCCATGGGCGGCGGCTTCGGTCTCGGCGTCGGCGCCAAGTGCGCGGATCCCGACCTCCACACGTTCGTATTCACCGGCGACGGCTGCTGGCGTCTCTTCGGCGGCGCGCTCGCCGACGCGGCGAACCTCGGCATGAACGTTTTCGTCGTGAACAACGGCGTGTACGGGATCGTCGACAAGGGCCTCGAGGTCATCATCCCCGACGTCGCGAAGCGGAAGTACCACTCGGTGCTGCCGCAGATCGACTTCGTGAAGGCGGCCGAGGCGCACGGCTGGGAAGCCGCGCGCGTCGCGCCCGACCTCTCGAACCTGCGCGACATCGTCGACGCGTGCTACGCGCGCGACGGTCGCTCGTTCCTGGTGGAGGTCCCGATCGATCCGGATCAGGTGATCGGCCTCAACCCGCGGCTCTACAACCTGACGACCAAGACGTATCTCTAGAGGAGGCGACGATGGCCACGGTCTACTACGACACCGACGCGGACCCGCGAGCGCTCAAGGGAAAGACCATCGCCGTCATCGGGTACGGCAGCCAGGGCCACGCGCACGCGCAGAACCTGCGCGACTCGGGGTACGACGTCATCGTCGGGCTCCAGGCCGGCTCGAAGTCGTGGGCGAAGGCGGAGCACGACGGCTTCACCGTGCGCGAGACGAAGGACGCCGCCTGCAACGCCGACGTCATCGCGATCCTCGCGCCCGACCAGCACCACCGCGCCATCTACGAGAAGTCGGTGAAGCCGTGCCTGCGCAAGGGCACGACGCTCGTCGTCGCGCACGCCTTCTCCGTGCATTTCAAGGAGATCGAGCCCACGCCGGACATCGACGTGGTGCTCATCGCGCCGAAGGCGCCCGGCCACCGCATGCGCGAGATCTTCGCCGAGGGCAAGGGCGTGCCCGCGCTCCTCGCCGTGTACCAGGACGCCAGCGGGAAGGCCGAGAAGACCGCGCTCGCGTACGCGCACGGCGTGGGCGCGACGCGCGCGGGCGTCATCAAGACGACGTTCGCGGAGGAGGTCGAGACCGACCTCTTCGGCGAGCAGGCCGTCCTCTGCGGCGGCGTGTCCGAGCTCGTGAAGGCGGGCTTCCGGACGCTCGTCGACGCCGGCTACCAGCCCGAGGTCGCGTACTTCGAGTGCATGAACGAGCTGAAGCTCATCGTCGACCTCTTCTACGAGGGCGGCCTCTCGTACATGCGCTACAGCGTCAGCGACACCGCCGAGTACGGCGACTACACGCGCGGGCCGCGCGTCGTCGACGACCACGTGAAGGCGTCGATGCGCAGGATCCTCGCCGAGATCAAGGACGGCACGTTCGCGAAGGAATGGATCGCCGAGTACCGCAGGGGCGCGCCGCGCCTGTACGAGACGCGCGCGAAGGAGCAGCGCCAGCCGATCGAGGAGGTCGGGCGCGCGCTGCGCCGGATGATGCCCTGGCTTCCCAAGAAGGATGTCCCCATGCAGGAAGCGCCGCGGGCGGCCGAGGCCGTCGCCGCGGCGAAGTAGGAGGAACCGCCATGCGCGAAGTACAGATCTTCGACACGACCCTCCGCGACGGCGAACAGGCGCCGGGCGCGAGCCTTTCGGCGTCGTCGAAGCTCCGCTTCGCGCACGCGCTCGCGGACCTCGGCGTCGACGTGATCGAGGCGGGCTTCCCCGCGGCGTCGCCCGGCGAATCCGCGGCCGTCGCCGCGATCGCGAGCGAAGTCCGGGGTGGCCCGACCGTCGCCGCGCTCGCGCGCGCGACCGAGGGTGACGTCGACGCGGCCGCGAAGGCGCTCTCGCGCGCCGACCGCTCGCGCATCCACGTCTTCATCGCCACGAGCGACATCCATCTCGAGCGCAAGCTCCGCATCGACCGCCGCGCGTGCATCGAGCGCGCGGAGCAGGCCGTCGCGCGCGCGATGGAGCACGCCGACGAGGTCGAGTTCTCGGCCGAGGACGCGACGCGCACGGACATCCACTTCCTCGTCACCGTCTACCAGGCCGCGGCGCGCGCCGGCGCGCGGATCATCAACATCCCGGACACCGTCGGCTACGCGCAGCCGAACGAGTTCGCGAAGCTCGTGCTCGCGGTGCGCGGCTCGCTCGCCGCGTACAACGGCGGCATGCGCATCTCCGTCCACTGCCACAACGACCTCGGCCTCGCGGTCGCGAACACGCTCGCCGCGGTCGAAGCCGGCGCGCAGCAGGCCCACGTCTGCATGAACGGCATGGGCGAGCGCGGCGGCAACGCGTCGCTCGAAGAGGTCGCGATGGCGATCAAGGTCCGCCGCGACCACTACCGTGCGAACACGCGCATCAAGAGCGAGAGGATCGTGCCGGCGAGCCGCCTCTTCAGCGAGCTCACCGGCATCCCGGTGCAGCCGAACAAGGCGATCGTCGGCGCGAACGCGTTCGCGCACGCCTCGGGCGTGCACCAGGACGGCGTGCTCAAGGACGCGCGGACCTACGAGATCATGACCCCCGAGAGCGTCGGATGGGAGACGCGCCGCATCGCCGTCACCAAGCTCTCCGGCCGCCGCGGCGTCGCCGCCCGTCTCGTGCAGCTGGGCGTCCCGCTCGAGGGCATCACGCTCGAGCGCGCGTACGAGCTCGCCATGCTGCGCGGCGACGAGGGACACGAGCTCACCGACCGCGAGCTGCTCGCGATCGCCGCGGAGGCGCGCCGCCACGCGGCGCCGCCGGCACGGGCCGTCGAAGCCGCGGCATCATGACGCTGTCGTCTTCGCGCTCGCCATCCTTCGCCTTCGGCTCCGGGTGGCTCGCCGCACGCTGCGCTGCTGCCGGTCTCGCTCCTCGCGGGTGAACCGCTCGTCGCTCGACTGGTGACCACCGACACCCGCTCCAAGAGCCGCGTCATGATCGACGGGCCGGACCGCGCTCCGGCCCGCGCGATGATGCGCGCCGTCGGCTACACCGATGACGACTTCACCAAGCCGCTCGTGGGCGTCGCGCATTCGTGGATCGAGATCATGCCTTGCACCATCCACCTTCGCGATCTCGCGGAGCGCGTGAAGGAAGGGATCCGCGAGGCCGGCGGCACGCCGGTCGAGTTCAACACCATCGCGATCTCCGACGGCATCGCCATGGGCGTCGAGGGCATGAAGGCCTCGCTCGTCTCGCGCGAGGTCGTGGCGGATTCCATCGAGCTCGCGACGCGAGGGCACCATCTCGACGCGCTCGTCGCGATCTCCGGCTGCGACAAGACGATCCCCGGCTGCGTCATGGCGCTCGCGCGCCTCGACATCCCCGGGCTCATGGTCTACGGCGGGTCGATCCTGCCCGGCCGGTTCCAGGGCCGCGACGTGACCATCGGCGACGTGTTCGAGGCGGTGGGGAAGCACGCCGTCGGCGCGATGAGCGACGCCGAGCTGCGCGAGCTCGAGTCCGTCGCGTGCCCCGGCGCGGGCGCCTGCGGCGGCCAGTTCACGGCGAACACGATGGCCACCGCGTTCGAGGCGCTCGGGATCTCGCCCGCGGGATCGAGCGGCGTACCCGCGACGGACAGGGAGCGCGACGAGGTCATGCGCGCCGCGGGGCGCCGCGCCGTGGAGATGCTGCGCGCGGACTTCCGGCCGTCGCGCGTGCTCCGGCGCGAGAACTTCGAGAACGCCATCGCCGCGGTGATGGCCACAGGCGGCTCCACCAACGCGGTGCTGCACCTGCTCGCGTGCGCGCGTGAGGCGGGCGCCCTGCTCTCGATCGACGACTTCGACCGCATCAGCGCGAAGACCCCGCTCCTCGCGGACATGAAGCCGTGGGGCCGCTTCACCGCGCCGGACATGCACCGCGCCGGCGGGATCATGCTCGTGCTCCAGCGCCTCCAGCAGGCGGGGCTGCTGAACGAGAACGCGATGACCGTCACCGGCCGCACGATCGGCGACGAGGCGCGCGCGGCGAAAGAGGCGTCGAAGCAGGAGGTGGTGCGGCCGCTGGCGAACCCGCTCGCGAAGAGCGGCGGCATGGTCATCGTGAAAGGCTCGCTCGCGCCCGAGGGCGGCGTGATGAAGGTGGCCGGCCACGCGATGACCGCGCGCCGCTTCACCGCGCGCGTCTTCGATCGCGAGGAGGACGCCTTCGCCGCGGTGGTCGGCAAGAAGATCGGAGAGGGCGACTGCGTCGTGATCCGCTACGAAGGACCGAAGGGCGGGCCGGGCATGCGCGAGATGCTCGGCGTGACCGGCGCGATCGTCGGCGCTGGTCTCGCGGAGAAGGTCGCGCTCATCACCGACGGACGGTTCTCCGGCGCGACGCACGGTCACGTCGTCGGCCACATCGCGCCCGAGGCCTTCGTCGGCGGGCCGCTCGCGCTCGTGAAGGACGGGGACGCCATCCTCATCGACCCCGAGAAGCGCCGCCTCGATCTCGAGGTCGGCGGATCGGAGCTCGAGCGCCGCCGCGCCGCGTGGAAGGCGCCCGCGCCGCGCTACACGAGCGGCGTCATGGCGAAGTACGCGCGCCTCGTGTCGAGCGCGAGCGAGGGCGCCGTCACCGCAACCTAGGGAGCAGCGTCGTCACGGTCGCGGTGCGGGCGTGCACGTGCCCGCCCGCCTGCCGCACGCGTCCTCATGCTGGACCTCGGACGGGCGGGAGCATCCCATCGCGCGCTGCGCGATTGGCCGCAGGGCGCGGTGACACCGTGCCTGCGAACGCTCGTGGCGCGCACGTCCCGGTGCATGGGCGCGCTCTGCTCATGTCGCGGGGGAGAGGGCCGCTAGCCGCCGCACTGCCCTAGCGCGATGGGTTCCTCATGCCGACGGGGCCGTACCTCGACCTCCGTGCCGGCGAGGTGCCCTTTCGCGCGACGGTGCGCTTCCGCACCGTCGGCGACATGCTCTCGAGCGGCGCCATCCGTTCCACCGCGCGGACGCCGCGCGAGGTCATCGCCGAGAACGCGCGGCTCACCGTCTCCGAGCGCGGCAGCGGCCGCGCCGACGACCGCATGTCCGACGCGGCCATGGAAGACCGCAAGCGCGAGGGGTACTTCTGGTGGCCGTCACTGCGGGCGAGGTGCTGCGTCTGTGCACGATGGGCTCGGTCGACGACGGGAAGAGCACGCTCATCGGCCGCCTGCTCTACGACTGCAAGCTGCTCCTCGACGAGCTCGCGCACGTGCGCGACGCGAGCGCGCGCCGCGGCTGGGATGGCCTCGACCTCTCGCTCGTCACCGACGGGCTGCGCGCGGAGCGCGAGCAGGGGATGACCATCGACGTGGCCCATCGCTACTTCGCGACGCCGCGGCGCCGCTTCATCCTCGCGGACACGCCGGGCCACGGGCAGTACACTCGGAACACCGTCCCGGCGCATCGACCGCGCAGGTCGCGCTGCTCCTCGTGGACGCCGAGCGCGGCATCGCCGAGCAGGCGCGTCGCCACCTCTTCGTCGCGTCGCTCCTCCGCGTGCCGCACCTCGTCGTGTGCGTGAACAAGATGGACCGCGTCGGTTGGTCGGAGGAGCGGTTCGCCGAGCTGCGCGAGACGCTCGTCCGCTTCGCCTCGGGGCTTGCCTTCCGCGACCGTCGTAGTCGCACTCCAGGCACCAGAGACGCGCGACCGGCCGCGGGGCGTCGGGGTGATCGCTGACGTCGAGGAAGCTGCGCGAGTGGCGGCGGTGATGCTCGGCAGGCGACTCCCCGCTCGCTCCGTTGCGGCGATCCATCGCCCGATCATCCACTGTGGGCGCGTCCTTGTGCATCCTGACTAACGCGCCGGCCGCTCGTTGACCCGTCGAGACCGCGACGCCTAGCGTCTCCTGTAATGGCGCTCGTCCCGTTCGTCGTCCTTATCGTTCCGGCCCCGATTCCGGGGTCTGGCACACGCACGGGAGGCTAGCGCAGCACCACACACAGGCGACGCGACACCGAAGGCCTCCCGAAACGGGAGGCCTTTTCAGTTACCGGAAGGGAGGCGACCGACATGGCACTGCGAGATGTGACCGCGCGAGAGATGGTGGCCGCCTCCCCGCTCAACGACATCCATGGCTCGTTCATCGACGAGACGATCGGCATCGTCGCGCGGCAGACCCGCGACACCGTGTCGTTCGCGGTCGGCTCCCCGTCGCGCGAGGCGCTCGACCTCGTGGGCGCCGAGGACCTCGCGTCCACGGTCATCGCGCGCGAGGGCGCGAGCGCGCTCGGCTACACGATCACGGAGGGCGAGCCCGAGCTGCGCGAGGCGGTCGCGTCCGCGGCGCGCGGCCGCGGCATGCGCGCGAACGCCGAGGAGGTGCTCATCTCCGCGGGCGCGCTCCAGGGCATCGACCTCCTCTGCCGCGTCTATCTCCGCCCGGGCGACGTCGTCGTCGCGGAATCGCCGGCCTTCGCGAACGCGCTCTCGGCGTTCCGCAATCACGGCGCGCACGTCCTCGAGGTCCCGGTGGACGAGGAGGGCATGGACGTCCACTACGCCGCGCGCCTCCTGCGCCGCGACGGGATCCGTCCGCGCATGTTCTTCGTCGTCCCGAACTTCCAGAACCCGACCGGCGAGACGCTCTCCGAACGGCGCCGCGAGGCGCTCTGCGCGCTCGCGGCGAACTGCGGCGCGATCGTCGTCGAGGACGATCCGTACGCGCTCCTGCGCTACCGCGGCCACGACGTCGCGCCGATCGCGTCGCTCGCCGTGAAGGCCGACGTCGTGTCGGTCGGCTCCTACTCGAAGACGTTCCTGCCGGGCCTGCGTGTCGGATGGGTGATCGCGCCGACCGAGGTCGTGCGGCGCATGGCCGCGGCGAAGCAGTGCATCGACTCGTCGACGGGGACGCTCGGGCAGCGCATGGTCCTCGAGTTCCTGCGCCGCGGAGGCGCCGACGCGCACGTCGAACGTCTGCGCGACCTCTACCGCGAGAAGCAGGAGCGCGGCCGCGCCGCGCTCGCGCGCGAGTTCGCCGGCACCGGCGTGAGCTGGAACGATCCCGAGGGCGGCTTCTACTTCTGGGTGAAGCTGCCGCAGGGCATGGACGCGCGCGCGCTGCTCGACGTCGCGCTCGAGGAGGGCGTCGCCTTCGTACCGGGCCAGGCCTTCACCGTCGCGCGCGATCACTCGAGCGCGCTGCGGTTCTCCATCAGCGCGCCCACGCCGGACCGCATCGACGAGGGTGTGCGCCGCCTGCGCCGCGCGTTCGATCGGATGCGGGCATGACCCGCGAGAACGCCTGGACGCGCCGATGACGCTCGTCGATCGCGCGCTCGACGCGCGGTCCGTGGTCGAGGCCGCGCAGCGCATCGCGCCGCACGTGCGGCACACGCCCACCGAGCGCTCGCGCGCGATCTCCGGTCTCGCCGGGCGCGAGGTCTTCCTCAAGCTCGAGAACCTGCAGCACACCGGCGCGTTCAAGATCCGCGGCGCCCTGAACGCGATCCTCCAGCTCGACCCGCGCGCGCGCGCCGCGGGCGTCGTGACGGCGTCGGCGGGGAACCACGGGCAGGGCGTGGCGTTCGCGGCGCGACTCGTCGGCGTCCCGGCCTGCGTGGTCCTCCCGCACGGCGTGCCGCTCGCGAAGCTCACCGCCATCCAGCGCGCCGGCGCGGAGACCGTGCTCGCCGACGGCGGGTACGAGGGCGCGCACGAGACCGCGCGGACGCTCGCACGCGAGCGGCGCATGACCTACGTCCACGCGTTCGACGACGACGACGTCATCGCCGGTCAGGGCACGCTGGCGCTCGAGCTCGTGGGCGACGCCGACGTCGACACGCTCGTCGTGCCGGTGGGCGGCGGCGGGCTCATCGCGGGCATCGCGCTCGCGGTCGAGGGCCGGCGCCCGCGGCCGCGCATCATCGGCGTGCAGTCGGCGGACGCCTCGGCGTTCGCGGAGTCCTTCGGGCTCGGCCACGCGGTCGAGCGTCCCGCGGCCACGATCGCCGACGGCATCGCGGTGCGCCGCCCGGCGGATCGCACGCTCGCCATCGTGCGCCGGCTCGTCGACGACGTCATCACCGTCTCGGACGAGGCGATCGCGCGCGCGATCGTCGTGCTGCTCGAGCATCACAAGCTCCTCGCCGAGGGCGCGGGGGCGGCCGCGCTCGCGGCGGTCCTCGAGGCGAACGGCCGCGTGGGCGGGACGCGCGTCGCGGCGGTGATCAGCGGCGGGAACATCGACCCCAACCTGCTCGGCAAGGTCCTGCAGCAAGGCCTCGCGTCCGCCGGCCGCTACCTCGCGTTCCGCACCTGGCTCGACGACCGGCCGGGCATGCTCCACGAGCTCACCGGCATCCTCGCGGCCGAGCGCATCAACATCCTCCACGTCGGGATCCATCGCCTCGGTCCCTATGCCGCGCTCGGTCGCGTGGGCCTCGACGTGATCGTCGACACGCGCGACCGCGCCCACGCCGACGCGATCCTGGCGCTCGTGCGTGCCCGCGGCTTCGCCGCCGACGAGCTGCTCGACACCACTCCGTCATGAGCGGACGCACGCTCTCGCAGAAGGTGTGGGATCGCCACGTCGTCCGTCGCGCGGACGGCGAGCCCGACCTTCTGTACATCGATCTCCACCTCGTGCACGAAGTGACCACGCCGCAGGCGTTCGAGGGCCTGCGTCTCGCGAAGCGCCGCGTACGGCGGCCCGAGCTCACGCTCGCGACGATGGACCACAACGTCCCGACCAGTCCGAAGACGCCGGCCGACGCGATCTCGCTCGCGCAGATGGAGGCCATGACCCGCAACGCGCGCGAGTTCGGCATCCGCCTGTACCCCATGGGCGCGCCGGAGCAGGGGATCGTCCACGTCATCTCGCCGCAGCTCGGCCTCACGCTGCCGGGCATGACGATCGTGTGCGGCGACAGCCACACCTCCACGCACGGCGCGTTCGGCGCGATCGCGTTCGGCATCGGCACGAGCGAGGTCGAGCACGTGCTCGCGACGCAGACGCTGTGGCAGCAGCGCCCCGGCACGATGGCGGTCACCGTCGACGGCGCGCTCCCGCGCGGCGTGTGGGCCAAGGACGTGATCCTCGGGATCATCGCGCGCATCGGCACGAGCGGCGGCCTGGGCGCGATCGTCGAGTACCGCGGGTCCACGATCCGCGCCCTGTCGATGGAAGGGCGCATGACCGTGTGCAACATGTCGATCGAGGCCGGCGCGCGCGCGGGCCTGGTCGCGCCCGACGACACGACGTTCGCGTACGTCGAGGGCCGTCCGCACGCGCCCAGGGGCGCCGCCTGGGAGGCCGCGCTCGACGCGTGGCGCGCGCTGCGCACCGACGACGACGCGACGTTCGACCGCGAGGTGCGCATCGACGCGTCGGAGCTCCGTCCGTACGTAACGTGGGGCACGAACCCGGGTCAGAGCGTGACCATCGACGACCGCGTGCCCGATCCCGACGCGCTCGCGCCCGATGCGCGCGAGGCCGCGTCGCGCGCGCTGAAATACATGGACCTGCGACCGGGGACGCCGGTGCGCGACGTGACCGTCGACGCGGTGTTCCTCGGCTCGTGCACGAACGCGCGCATCGAGGACCTGCGTGTCGCGAGCGAGGTCGTGCGCGGCAAGCGGGTGAAGGCCGGTGTGCGCGCGCTCGTCGTGCCCGGATCGATGGCGGTGAAGGCGCAGGCGGAGCGCGAGGGACTCGACCGCACGTTCCGCGACGCCGGCTTCGAGTGGCGGGACGCCGGCTGCTCGATGTGCCTCGGGATGAACCCCGACATCCTCCGCCCCGGCGAGCGCTGCGCGTCGACCTCGAACCGCAACTTCGAAGGACGCCAGGGTCCCGGCGGCCGCACGCATCTCGTGTCGCCGGCCGTCGCCGCCGCGACCGCGATCGCGGGCCGCTTCGCGCTGCCGGAAGACCTCTCGTGAGCGACACCGCCATGCGCGTATCGACGCGAGCGACCGGCGCTGCTCGAGCGAGCGTCTGCGCCCAGCCGGCCCGCTCACCACGCGCGCCGCGATCAGGGGGCCGGCGTAGCCGGCAGCGAGCGAGAGCAGTGGTGGGCGCTCGCGGCGCGCACGCGGACGGGTGGTCGCGATGAGAGCGGTCCGTCGCCTCGTCGGCCGCGCGCTCCCGCTCGATCGGGAGAACGTCGACACCGACCAGATCATCCCGGCACATTGGCTCAAGCGCATCGAGCGCACCGGGTACGCCGCGGGGCTGTTCGAGGCCTGGCGCAGGGATCCGGCGTTCGTGCTGAACGATCCGCGCTACACGGGCGCGTCGATCCTCATCGCGGGCGCGAATTTCGGCAGCGGCTCGTCGCGAGAGCACGCGGCGTGGGCGCTCGACGAGGCGGGCTTCCGCGCCGTGATCGCGCCGAAGCTCGCCGACATCTTCCGCAACAACGCGGTGAAGAACGGGCTCGTCCCCGTGTCGCTCCCCGCGCAGGCGGTGACCGCGCTCATGCGCGCCGTCGAGCGCGATCCGGCGCTCGAGATCACCGTCGACGTCGAGGCCACGACGGTGTCCGCTCCCGCGATCGGACTCCGCGAGCGGTTCCCGCTGGCCGCGCGCGACCAGCGCTCGCTGGCGGAGGGGCTCGACGAGATCGCGCTGACGCTCCAGTACGAGACCGACATCGCGGCCTACGAGGCCGCGCGCGCCGCATGGCTACCTGCGACCACGAGGAGGGCGATATGAGCGGCACCACCATCGACGAGAAGCTCGCGAATATCCCAGCGCTCGGTACCGAGATCGCCGAGACGAGCTGGGCGTTCCACGACGGCGACTTCACGAAGCTCGCGGACGCGAAGGTCAGCATCGCGACGCACGCGCTGAACTACGGGACCGGCGTGTTCGAGGGCATCCGCGCGTACTGGAACGCGGCCCGCGAGCAGCTCTACGTCTTCCGCCTGCGCGACCACTTCGCGCGCATGGAGCGCTCGTGCCGGATCATGCGCATCGCGCTGCCCGGCGATCCCGACGCGCTCGCGGCGCTCACGCTGGACCTCCTCCGAAGGAACGGGTTCCGCACGGACGTGTACGTCCGCCCGCTCGCGTACAAGGCGGCGCGCTCGATCAAGGTCGCGCTCGACGGGCTGCGGCCCGGATTCTCGATGTTCGCCTTCCCGCTCGGCGCGTACCTGCCGACGAACGGGCTCACCGCGAGCGTCGTGAGCTGGCGCCGCACCCCCGACAACGCGATCCCGGCCCGCGGCAAGCTCACCGGCGCGTACATCAACACCGCGCTCGCCACCGACGAAGCCCACGACGAGGAGGCCGACGAAGCGATCTTCCTCACGCAGGAAGGGCACGTCTCCGAAGGTGGGAGCTCGAACATCTTCGTCGTGCGCGACGGCGAGCTCGCCACACCGCCGGTGACCGCCGACATCCTCGAGGGCATCACGCGTCAGAGCATCATGCGGCTCGCGCGCGAGCGGCTCGACCTGCGCGTCGTCGAGCGGGAGATCGACCGCACCGAGCTGTACATCGCGGACGAGGTCTTCTTCTGCGGCACGGGCGCGCAGGTCGCGCCGTGCGTCTCGATCGATCACCGCACCGTCGGCGACGGGCGCATCGGTCCGATCACGCGGAGCATCGGCGACCTGTACTTCGCGGTCGCGCATGGCGACGACGACGCGTATCCCGAGTGGCGCTCGGCCGTGTACCGATGAGCGTCGCCTACCAGGGTCTCGCCGGCGCCTTCTCGGAGGCCGCCGCCGCGGCGCTCTTTCCCGATGCGGCGCCCGTGGCGAAGCGCACCTTCGCCGACGTGTTCGCGGCGCTCGAGACCGCGGAGGTCGACGCCGCGGTCGTGCCGGTCGAGAACTCGCACGCCGGGTCGGTCGCCGACGTGTACGACCTGCTGCGCACGCATCGGAACGCGCGGGTCGTCGGCGAGGCGATCGTGCGCGTCCGTCATTCGCTCCTCGGCATCCCTGGTTCGACGCTCGACGGCATCCGCCTCGCACGCTCGCATCCGCAGGCGCTCGCGCAGTGCGAGGACTTCCTCCGCAGGCAGAACATCCAGCCGCAGGTCGCGTACGACACCGCCGGAGCGGCGATGGAGGTCGCCTCCGTCAAGAACCCCGGGGTGGCCGCGATCGCGAGCAAGCGCGCCGCGCGGCAATACGGCCTCGTCGTGCTCGCAGACGGCATCGAGACGAGCTCGGACAACGTCACGCGCTTCTTCGCGCTCGCGCGCGACGGCGACGAGACGGTGTCGCGGCGCATCGCGGCCGAGCACCTCGCGGGACCGCTGAAGACGAGCCTCGTGTACACGACGAAGAACCAGCCGGGCGCGCTCACGCGCTCCCTCCAGCCGTTCGCGACGGCGGGCCTGCAGCTCACGAAGATCGAGTCACGGCCGAGCCGCGCGATGGCGTGGGACTACGTCTTCTATCTCGATTTCGAGGGCGATCCCTGCGTGACGCCGGGCCGCGAGGCGCTCGCGCTCATGCGTACGTGCTGCGAGTGGGTGCAGGTCCTCGGCACGTACCACGCGGCGACCGACGTGCTCGAACCGGATCGCTGACGTTTGTGCATCGTGCCCCACACGGACGAGCGGTCCATTGACCCGCGCGCTCTCTCTCCGTACGGTGGTCGCCTCATGACGCGACGCGCGATCTGCGTGTGCATGTGCGCGATGGCCCCCTGCTCGGGGCCTTTGTGTCGTTGAGGTGAGCGCCGCGTAAGCGTCGCGAACGGATCGAAGCACAGAGGCCCCCGAGAGATCGGGGGCCTCTTCATTCAGGGAGGGACCGGATGACACGCGCCGTCGCCATCCTCGCGACCATCGCGATCCTGGCCGTCTCGTGCGGTGGCGCGCCGGCGCCGGTCGCCGCGACGCCGTCGGCCGCGACCGCCGCGACCGCGAGCGGGGCCGCGAACGCGACGCTGGGCACCGACCCCGGGCTCAGCGAGCTGCGCATCGACTACGCGACCTACTCGCCGCCGTCGCTCGTGCTGAAGCAGCAGGGCTGGGTCGAGCAGGCCTTCCCCGGCGTGTCGATCAAGTGGGTGTACTCGGCGGGCTCGAGCAACGCGCTGAACTTCCTGCAGGGCAACGCGGTCGATTTCGGCTCGACGGCAGGCTCCGCGGCGCTCCTCTCCCGCGCGAACGGGAACCCCATCAAGGCGGTCTACATCTACGAGCAGCCCGAGTGGACCGCGCTCGTCGTCGCGAAGGATTCGCCCGCGAAGAGCGTCGGCGACCTCAAGGGCAAGAAGATCGCGGCGCAGAAGGGCACCGACCCGTACTTCTTCCTCCTTCAGACGCTGCATCAGGCGGGGCTCACGCAGGCCGACATCCAGTACGTGAACCTGCCGCACGCGGACGGCCGTACGGCCCTCGAGCGCGGGCAGGTCGACGCGTGGTCCGGGCTCGATCCGCACATGGCCGCGAGCGAGCTGCAGGCCGGGAGCAGGCTCATCTACCGCAACAAGGACTTCAACACCTACGGCTTCCTCAACGCGCGCGAGGAGTTCGCGAAGAAGTACCCGGAGACGACGAAGAAGCTCATCACGCTGTACGAGCGCGCGAAGCAGTGGGTGCTCGACAACCCCGACGGCGCCGCGCAGGTCCTCGCCGACGCGGCGCAGCTGCCGCTCGACGTCGCGAAGCGCGAGCTGGTCGAGCGGATGAACTTCAAGACGAGCGGCATCCCGGGCGAGGCGCACGCGGCCGTCCTCCGCGCGGTGATCCCCACGATCGAGTCCGAGCAGCTCGCGAACCCCGGCGCGAACGTGCAGAAGGCCGTCACCGACCTCATCGACGGCACGTACGCGAAGGCGGTCATCAGATAGCCACACCGTCAACCACCGCTGTGCGGGCCACCGCCGCCGTCACCGCTCGGCGGCGGTGGCCCTCCCCCCTGCCGTGGATCCTGCCCGCCGCGATCCTCGCCGCGTGGTGGGCCGTCGGCGTCTTCGGCATCTTCGCCGCGCACCAGGTGCCGCCGCCGAGCGTCGTCTTCGACGCCGCGATCGGCCTCTGGCGCCGCGGCCTCCTGCAACAGGACCTCGTCAGCACGACCGTCCGCGTCGCCGAAGGATTCGCGCTCGGGTCGGTCGTCGCGATCGTGCTCGGCACGCTCACCGGCCTCTCGCGCCGCGCCGACACGATGCTCGAGCCGACGCTCCAGGCGCTGCGCACCGTGCCGACCCTCGCGTGGGCGCCGCTGCTCCTGCTGTGGCTCGGCATCGACGAGCCGCCGAAGATCACGCTCGTCGCGATCGGCGCGTTCTTCCCGGTCTACGTGAACCTCGTCGCCGGCATCACCGGCGTCGACCGCAAGCTGGTCGAGGTCGCGCGCGTCTTCGATCTCGGACGCTGGGAGATCGCGCGGCGCGTGGTGCTCCCCGCGTCGCTCCCCGAGCTCCTGACCGGCCTGCGGCTCGGCGCGACGCAGGCGTGGCTCTTCGTGGTCGTCGCGGAGTTCTTCGGCAGCTCGCAGGGCCTCGGCTTCCGCCTCACCGACAGCCAGCAGTCGACCCGCGTCGACCTCATGTTCGTCGCGCTCGTCGCGCTCGCGATCCTCGGCAAGGCCACCGACGGCGCGCTCCGCGCGATCGAGCGCCGCGTCCTGCGCTGGCGCGACACCATCGGGGAGGCGCGTCGATGAGCCGGCCGCTCGTGGTCCGAGAGCTCCGCAAGCGCTACGGCGACCTGCCGGTGCTCGGCGGCGTCGGCTTCGACGTCGCGCCGAGCGAGATCGTCGCCGTCGTCGGGCCATCCGGCTGCGGCAAGTCCACCCTGCTGCGGCTCGTCGCCGGCCTCGACACGCGCTACCACGGCGAGATCCAGGTCGGCGACGAGAAGGTCTGCGGGCCGCATCCCTCCATCGGCCTCGTCTTCCAGGAGCCGCGGCTCTTCCCGTGGCTCACGGTCGCGGACAACGTCGCGTTCGGGCTGCGGGAGCGCGAGGACGACGCCGCGCGCGCGCACGTGCGCGACGCGCTCGAGGCCGTCGGCCTTTCCGGCTTCGGCGGCGCGCTGCCGAAGGAGCTCTCGGGCGGCATGGCGCAGCGCGTCGCGCTCGCCCGCTCGCTCGTCACCGAGCCGCAGGTGCTGCTGCTCGACGAGCCGTTCAGCTCGCTCGATGCCTTCACGCGCATGCGCCTCCAGGACCACCTCCAGGCCGCGTGGACGCGCTACCGTCCGACCTTGCTGATGGTGACGCACGATCTCGACGAGGCCGTGTACCTCGCCGACCGCGTCCTGGTATTTGGCGAGCGGCCGGGGCGTCTCGTGGACGTCATCCCGATCGCGCCGCCGCGCCCGCGAGACCGGCGCGATCCCGCGCTCGCCGCGCTCCGCGTCGCGCTGCTCGAGGCCGTGCATCTCGACCGCGGCGAGCGTGCCGTCGCGTAATCGCGCAGCCTTCGCTGCGCTCATCTGCCGGCGTGTTGCCTTCGGCCACGCCGCAGTAACGTGTCCGCTGTGACGATCGCTCGGTGGCGGGGAAGCGTGGGCACCGCGCACACGCGCTTCCTCGACCTCTCCGTTCCGTTGCCGCTCGATTCGGGCCGCGAGCTCTCGCCGGTGCGCATCGCGTACGAGACGTACGGCGAGCTCGCGCCGGCGAAGGACAACGTCGTGCTCGTCTGCCACGCGCTCTCGGGCGACGCGCACGCGGCCGGCTGGAGCGACGATCCGAACGCGCCCGCCACCGTCGACGGCGTCGGCGCCGCCGAGCGCGGCAAGAGCGGCCTCGGCTGGTGGGATGGGATGATCGGACCGGGCAAGGCCTTCGACACCGACCGCTTCCACGTCGTCTGTACCAACCTCGTCGGCTCCTGCCGCGGCTCGACCGGGCCCGCGTCGGTCGATCCGCGCACCGGCCGCGTCTACGGCACCGACTTCCCGGTGCTCACGGTCGCCGACATGGTGCGCGCGCAGCGCCTCTTCCTGCGCGAGCTCGGCATCGAGCGCGTCTTCGCCGCGAGCGGCGGCTCGCTCGGCGGCATGCAGGCGCTCGAATGGGCCGTCCAGTTCCCCGACGCGATCGAGCGCATCGTGCCCATCGCCTCGACGGCGCGGCTCGGCGCCCAGGGCGTCGCGTGGAACGCCATCGCGCGGAGCGCGATCATGTCCGACCCGGACTGGCAGGGCGGCCACTACGAGGGCACCGGCCGCCGGCCCGACGCGGGCATCAAGGTGGCGCGCATGGTGGGACACGTGACGTACCTCTCCGACGCCGCCATGCGCGAGAAGTTCGGCCGCGGGCTGCAGGACCGCGACGCGTACTCGTACACGCTGTCGGAGGCCGACTTCCAAGTCGAGAGCTACCTCCGCTACCAGGCGGATGCGTTCGCGAAGCGCTTCGACGCGAACGCGTATCTCTACATCTCGCGCGCGCTGACGTACTTCGACCTCGCGCGGACCTACGGCGGGGGATCGCTCGAGCGCGCGCTCGCGCGCGTCCGGGCGCGTACGCTGCTCATCTCGTTCTCGTCGGATTGGCTCTACCCGTCGCGCGACTCCGAGGACATCGCGCGCGCGCTCCGGGCGAGCGGAAAGGACGCGCGGCACGAGATCATCGACGCGTCGTACGGACACGACTCGTTCCTGCTGGAGGAAGCGCGCATGACCGAGCTCATCGAGGATTTCCTCGCGTGACCGGGGGGTGGAAGGGGCGCAGCCCCTGCGAAGAATGAGGGAGCGGCCGGCCAAGGACTACGGCTTCGACACGCGCGCGATCCACGCGGGGCAGCGGCCCGAGCCGTACACGGGGGCGCGCGCCGTCCCGATCTTCCAGACCACGAGCTACGTGTTCGAGGATCCGGATTCCGCCGCGGCGTACTTCAACCTGCAGGAGTACGGGAACACCTACTCGCGGATCATGAATCCGACCACGGCGGTCTTCGAGGAGCGCGTCGCGAGCCTCGAGCGCGCCGCGGGCGGCGTCGCGTTCGCGAGCGGCCTCGCGGCGCAGGCGGCGTGCTTCTTCACGATGCTCACGCCGGGCGATCACGTCGTGTCGTCGGCCGCGCTGTACGGCGGATCGGTCACGCAGCTCAAGCACCTGCAGCGCAAGCTCGGCTTCGAGCTCACCTTCGTCGATCCGGACGACCTCGATCAGTGGCGCGCCGCGCTCCGGCCGAACACGAAGGTCCTGTACGGCGAGACGATCGGCAATCCCGGCGGCAACGTGCTCGACATCGAGGCGGTCGCGAAGATCGCGCACGAGCACGGCGCGCCGCTCGTGATCGACTCCACCTTCGCGACGCCGTACCTCTGCCGTCCGATCGAGTGGGGCGCGGACATCGTCACGCACTCCGCGACGAAGTTCATCGGCGGCCACGGCACGAGCATCGGCGGGATCGCGGTGGAGGCGGGCTCGTTCGATTGGTCGAACGGGCGCTTCCCGGTCGTCGCGGATCCGTCGCCCGCGTATCACGGGCTCGCGTTCCACGAGACCTTCGGCACGTACGGGTACCTCATGAAGCTGCGCGCCGAGTCGCTGCGCGACCTCGGCGCCGCGCTCAGCCCGTTCAACGCGTTCCTCTTCCTGCTCGGCCTCGAGACGCTGCCGCTGCGCATGGCGAAGCACGTCGAGAACGCAACCGCCGTCGCGTCGTGGCTGGAACAGCAGCCCGGCGTGACGAACGTGCGCTACCCCGGGCTCGCCTCGAGCCGCTACCACGCGCTCGCAAAGAAGTACCTCCCGAACGGCGCCGGCGCGATCTTCTCGTTCGATCTGCCGGGCGGCCGCAGGGCCGGTCGCGCCTTCATCGAGAGCGTCACGCTCTGGAGCCACCTCGCGAACGTCGGCGACGCGAAGAGCCTCGTCATCCATCCCGCGACCACGACGCACCGCCAGCTCTCGGACGAGGAGCTCGCCGCCGCGGGCATCGGCGCCGGCACGATCCGCCTCTCGGTGGGGCTCGAGACCGCGGCCGACCTCATCGAGGACCTGGCCACGGCGCTGAAGGCGGTCGAGGCGCTGAAGGCGCCCGCGTGAGGGTGCGCCAATGAGCGTGATTCCGGAGATCCCGGAGCGCTGGCAGGATCCGTTCACGATCCTCGGGATCCTGAACACCGCGAAGACCGTCGCCATCGTCGGGCTCTCGCCCAACGAGCTGCGCGCGAGCCACTTCGTGGGCTTCTACCTGAAGCGCCACGGCTACCGCATCGTGCCGGTCAACCCGCGCGAGAGGACGATCCTCGGCGAGACCTCCTACCCGGACCTCGCGGCGGTCCCCTTCGCGATCGACGTGGTGGACGTGTTCCGTGCGCCCGACGCCGTGCCGGGTATCGCGCGCGACGCCGCGAAGGTCGGCGCGGGAGCGCTCTGGTGCCAATACGGGGTCATCTCGCCCGAGGGCGGCGCACTCGCCGAGCGAGCGGGCCTCGAGGTCGTCATGGACCGTTGCATGAAGGTCGAGCACGCTCGCCACCTCGGCCGGATGCACTGGCTCGGCTTCAACACGGGTCAGATCACCGCTCGCCGCTAGGACGTCCCGCCCGCCGGCGCCGCGGCCGCGCGCGCCGCGCGAGCGGTCAGCTCTCGCGCGCCTCCCGGGTCAAGATCGACGCGCCCGTGACCGGGATGCGGCATGCCGGACCGGCGACCGCGGATCGCGAAGGAGTGCTGCTGGAGCCGGCCGGAGGCTGGTCGGTCGCGCTCGTGACCTCACGCTCGAGCCGCGCTCGCGAAGCCACTCGACCAGCTGATCGAAGGGCATCGGCCGCGCGATGTGAAAGCCCTGCGCGAGGTCGCAGTGCCGCGCCGAGAGCGCTTCGAGCGTGTCGGCATCCTCGACGCCCTCTGCCACGACCGATAACCCGAGCGAGTGGCCCAGACCGATCACCGAGGTCACGATCGCGTCGCTCGACGCGTTGGCCAGCATGTCCATGACGAATGTCCGGTCGATCTTCAGCTCGTTCACCGGTAGGCGGCGCAGGTATGCGAGCGATGAGTATCCGATGCCGAAGTCGTCGATCGAAAGACGCACGCCGAGCGCCGAGAGACGCTCGACCGTGTCCAGCGACCGCTGCGTATCCGACATCACGGCGGTCTCGGTGATCTCGATGGTGAGCGCGCCGGGGTCCAGCTGTGCCGTCCGCAGCGCCGACCCCACCGCGTCGACGAGCCCGGCGTCGTGGAGGTTGCGCGCCGAGATGTTGATCGCCAGACGGATCGGGACGCCGAACGATGGCAGCGATGCGAGCGCCCTCGTGCCCTCGCGGATGACCCAGAGGCCAAGCTCGTTGATGAAGCCGGAGTTCTCTGCGAGCGGGATGAAGCTCGCCGGCGGCACCACCCCGCGCTCGGGGTGCTGCCATCGCACGAGCGCCTCGAGCGACGTGCACGCGCCGCCCTCGAGCCGGATCTGTGGCTGGAAGTGCAGCCGCAGCTCGTCGCGTTCGATCGCGTGACGCAGATCGCTCATGAGGTCGAGGCGCTGCTGGCTCTGCGGGTCGTGCTCCGCCGCGTACGCGACGATGTCCTTGCCGGTGTGTTTGGCCTGGTACATCGCGATGTCGGCATGACGGAGGAGGGTGTCGGCGTCCACGCCGTCCTGCGGGAAGAGCACGAGGCCGATGCTCGCCTCGACAAAGACGCGGTGGCCGCGCAGGTCGAACGGCCGCTCGAGCACGGCGCGGATCACCTCGGCGGTCGCGGTCGCCTCCACGAGGTCGCGTGCGCGCGGCAGGAGGATCGCGAACTCGTCGCCGCCGAAGCGCGCCAGCGTGTCCGACGTCGTGAGCGGGCGGGAGATGCGCTCGCCGAGCTCGCGCAGCAGCGCGTCGCCGGCGTCGTGGCCGAACGCGTCGTTCACGTCCTTGAACCGATCGAGGTCGAGATACAGGACTGCGAACCCCCCCCCCCCCCCCCCCC
>DASRGG010000038.1:0-21501 GCA_035651155.1 Candidatus Limnocylindria bacterium
ATCGGTCTGCTCCTGCTCGCCTCGATGCTTCGCCGCGCGCGCCGCGGCTTCGCGCATCCGACGTCGGCCTCGTTCGCCGCGGTCTCGTACTACTGGCACTTCGTCGACGCGGTCTGGCTCCTCCTCTTCATCACCGTGTACCTGCTGTAGGGGGCGCAGGCGCGACGACCATTCCCCGTCCGGAATAGCCACGACGGCATCGCGATCCTCGACGCCGCCGGCCGCCTTGTCTCGTGGAACAGGGCCGCGGCGACCATCACCGGCTGGACCGAGAAGAGGCCGCGGCGCGCAAGCTCGGCACCGTCGTCAAGCTACCCGGCGGGATCCCAGGGCCATGGTCGATGACCCGGACGTGCGCGTCCCCGCCGTCCAGCCCACTGGTCACGCGGATCTCCGGTGCGTCCGCGCGCGTACGTCATCGCGTTCTTCACGAGGTTCGTGATGACCTGCGTGATCGAGCGGGTTGCCCATCGCCGTCAGCACGATGAGCAGCTCAGACTCCCCGAAGCGTGCCGCGAGGTCGCTGGTACGGGTCGCTGCGATGACGCGTTTCCCGAGCTGCCGCATCAACTCATCCATCTGGACCGGCTCGCCGACAGCTGGGATCTCGCATGGGATCTCGCGGCCGATCGATGCCGTCATCGTCGCGCTGCGGCTGCTGCTGCTGCATGACCCTACGTGCTTCAGGGGCTGCGAGCGGTCGGTGACCATCAGTCTCGGTGTCTCCTCGTTCCCGAGCGACGAGACATCCGCGGAAGCCGTGTTGGACGCCACACGTCAGGCGATGGCGCGCGCGCGGGCCAGGGGGGTGGCGGATACGAGCTCGCGAGCTCCTGACGATCGCGCATGGTCCCTCGGTCTCGGAGGCGGCACACTAGGCCTGCGACTCGTCGCGATGACGAAAGGACCGAGGGAATCACGCGGGCCGCTAGCTCAACGGTAGAGCAGAGGACTTTTAATCCTTTGGTTCCGGGTTCGAATCCCGGGCGGCTCACAGCGACATCGGGAGGAGCGCGAAACCCTCCCCGCGGGCCGCCTCGCGAAGTTCGACATCGAAGCACGCGAACTCGATCAGCGCCGCGTCCGCCGCGCGAGCGAGCATCGCCGATGCGAGCTGGACCGCGTCGTACGCGCGAAGCGTGTGTCGTGACAGCGACCGGACCGCGGTCTCCAGGACATCGTCCGTCAGGTCGACGATGTGAAAGGTCCCGCTCCCGTGAGCCCCGATGACCCACTCCCATTCGAAGGCGTCGGCCAGCAGAGCGGTGTCCTCGGCCGATAGCTCTCCGAGCCGGTGCTTGCGCCACAGCGCCGCCGGGACCTCGACCCGAGCGAGGCGAGAGACGACCAGGTCGCCGGGACCGCGAACGACCTCATGACCCGTCTCGTCCGCGTAGCGCTTGACGAGCGCAGAGCTGTCGCAGAAGACGCTCAGCGGCGGCCCGCCGCCACCAGGTCGGAAAGGCTCGTGCCTTTGCCGGCCGCGCGGCGCGCGCGGGCGAGGCGTCGCGCATCCGGGGCCCTGAGTCCGACCCGCTGCGGCGGGACCAGGAGCAGGCCTGCGCGCGCGAGGCGAGCCCGCGTGCGCTCCGCCTCGGAGTCGGCGAGGTCGGGGTCGACGGCAGCACGGAGGACGGACACGACCCACGCGTTCACGCTGCGGCCAGCCTTCGACGCGTATGCCTTAACGTCGCCGGCAAGCCGCTCGTCGACGCGCAGGGTGAGCTGTGGCATGCACTCATGCTAGCACTCATGATGTGGACCCGACGGCGGGCGCGTCGAGCGACGCCCGACGGCCGTTCGTCGCGGTCGGCATGACACGGGAGGTTCGATGGCGTCAGATCTACGGCTTACCGTGCCGGTGACTTGGCCGGATGCTCGTCGGCTGACTCGGTGAGAAGATCCGCCGCGCGGGCGAGGTCCTCCTAGCGGTCGGGCAGTGAGGGAATCATCTTGGACGGCGGCTTGGCACGCTTCCGCCCTTCGAATAGTGTCCTCTTCGGCTCACAGCGAAGGGCGACGCACCGTTCGCGGCGCGCGCGGCCCGCATCCACAGGAGCGCGTTCGCGCCGGCGGCGAGCGCGACGAGCAGCAGCGCCGCCATCATCACGATCTCGCGCTGCCCCTGGAACGAGAACCACGGTGGCGTGAGCACCGCGATCTGGAACGTCCAGTAGCCGAGCGCGATCGTGTGGCCCCAGAGCCAGTCGCGCCGCGTGTGGGCGCGCAGGTGCGGGATGAGGACCGCGAGGCCGACGCCCGCCTCCGCGAGGTGCCCGATGCCGCTCACGAACTGGACCTCGGTCTCGTAGGGGATCGAGCTGTGGAACCGCAGCAGGATCTCGAGCGAGAGGGCGAAGCTCCCGAGGCCGAAGTAGGCGAGGATCGCCGCCAGCGTCGGGGCGGCCGCGTGGAGCAGCGGGACGCGCCGCGGGAGCGCGGTCATGGCGACGGCTCCGATGAGGAGCCCGCTCGTCATCACCGTGCTCGAGGAGATGAAGAGGTACGGGTTGCTCGCGAGGTACCAGAGCAGTCCGCCGATGTCGTTGATCGACGGGATCGCCGATGCGTGCACGCTGTCCCTTCCCTTGCCCGCCGCCGTCGAGGCGCGCTTCCCTCATGCGCTCAACGCGCTCACTCTCTCTGCATCACGCACGACGGTCAGCGGGAGGGATCGAAAAGGTCCGCGTCGGCGTGACGCTCGTCCCGAACGAGGGCGGCGACGATCTCGGCGCTCGCCGGGCCGAACGCCATGCCGTGTCCGGTGAAGCCCCCGCACACGAACAGACGAGGGCCGGCCTGTCCGACGTACGGCAGCGCGTCGTGCGAGAAGCCCATCGTGCCCGCCCACCGGTGCGTCACCGGCGCGTCGACCCCGTGCGCGCGCAGAAAGTCATCCAGGCGTGACTGGATGGCGATCGTCGGGGTCTCGTCCTCTCCGACCTCGTCCGCGATCGCGGTGTCCCGCCAGCCGCCGACGACCACGCGACCATCCGCGGTCTGGCGCCAGTAGTCGTACCCGCGGCGCGCGTACGCCGGACGGGCGAAGACGGGACGCGTCGGCGCGGTGGCGAGCATCTGGGCGCGGACCGGACGGACGCGCGACGAGACGAGCCGCGCGGTGTAGGCGTTCGTGCAGAGGACGACCGCGCCGGCGGCCACGGTCCCGGCGGGCGTACGCGTCTCGCCGCGCGCGATCTCCGTCACGGTGGTGTCCTCGTGGATGCGCGCGCCGGCCCGCACGGCCGCTCGCGCGAGGCCACGCACCCACTTCACCGGATGCAGGTCGCCGTCGTCGGCGTACGTCGCCGCGCGCCGTGCGGCGTCGACCGTCACCGCGACCCCACGGGCGGCGAGACGTCGCGCGCTCTCCTCGACCTCACGCCATTCCTCGTCGTCGCCCGCGATCTGATCCGAGCCGTTCCAGCGCAGCTCGCACTCGATCCGGTGCTCCGCGACGAGCGCGCGCGCGAGCGCCTGCGTGCGCTTCGTCAGACGCCAGATGCGCCAGGCCCGCTCCTCGCCGTAGCGCCGCGAGGCGGCGACGAAGTTCTCCGCGACGCCCGCGAGCAGGAACCCCGCGTTCCTTCCGCTCGCCGCTTCGGCCACGCCGCGCGCCTCGAGCACGACGACGCGCACGCCGGCCGTCGCCAGGAAGTACGCGCTCGCGATACCCGCGATCCCGGCGCCCACGATCGCGACGTCCGCGACGAGGTCGCCGTCGAGACGCGGGTATGCGCGCTTCGTACCGTCCAGCCACACGCTCATCACGCGGAGTGTGGCGCGGGCGCGGTCAGGACTTCGTCTTCCGCCGGCAGCACGCGTAGAGGGCGTCGAGGATGGGCCGCGACGCGCTCCGCTGTTCCTGATCGTTGGGATGGTGGATCGCGCGCACGCCGTCGAGGAGCGCCTCGACGCCGCGGGACTCCGGCGTGAGGTCCTTCGCCGCGGTGTCGGCGCCGCGGATCACCTTCGCCATGTAGGCCATGGCCGGATCGCGCGCCAGGCCGTACGCGCGCACGAACGCGTCGACGCTGCATTCCTCGCCGTGGTGCCCGAGAGCGACCCCGGTCACGTCATACGGCGTCGCCCCGGTCCGCTCCGCCTCGCGCAGCACCGCGTCCGGCGGGACGTAGAGGAACTCGGCCTCGCGATCGATGAACCGATCGATGAGCCACGGCCCGGCATCCTACCCCGGCGCGTCGGGGAGGCGCCGCCGCGCAGGGCGGGGCATCCACCTGGCGCGCTCGGGCGTACCACCGTCGATGGCCCGCTGGATCCTCCGTGCCGTCGCGTGTGCCGCGCTGCTCTCGGTCACCGCCTGCGCGGCGGCGGCGCAGCCACAGCGAACGGCGCGCCCCAACGAGGTCCAGGTCGTCGAGCCCGCGGGCAGGCCGGACGGCTGGGGCTACGCGCCGAAGGAGCTCGCCGTGGCGAAGGGCACGACGGTGACGTTCGTGAACCAGGGCAAGGAGCTCCACACCGTGACGGCCGACGCCCCGAACCGTCCGTTCGACCTCAGCATCGACTCGAATCAGACAGCAACGATCACCTTCGATACCGTGGGAGTGTTCTCGTACCACCGCGGCGTGCATCCGCAGATGAAGGGGGTCGTCCGTGTCTGCGATGGGGCGTGCGGCTAGCCGAGCCGCCCGACCGCCGCGCACGGGCGTCCCGCTCCCCCTCGCGAGGGGAATTCGGCCTTCGCGACGACCAGATCGGCCTCGAGATCGACCTCGCCGCGACGGAAACGGGAAGCTAGCTCGGACGCGGCGCGAAGATGTAGCGGATCGTGATCGCGGCCACGGCCGCGCCGAGGAGCGGTCCGATCCAGTACACGTACCAGCCGTCGTAGAAGCCCGCCGGGACCGCCGTCGCGAACCAGCGCGCGGGGTTCATGGCGGCGCCGGTGAGCGGACCGCCGATGAGGATGTCGGTCATGACCGTGAGGCCGATGCCGAATCCGGCGATGCGCGGTGCCTGCGGCGACACCGCCGTGCCGTAGACCGCCCACACCAGGAAGAGCGTGAGGATCGCTTCCACGACGATGCCGATCGTGGGCGTCACCGTCGACGCGAGCGCGGGCGTGCCGAGGTGCGTCTTGTCCACGGCCGCGATGGCGGAGTCGAACACCAGGCGCAGCGCGAAGCCCGCGAGGACGCCGCCGGCGAGCTGCGCGATCCAGTATGTCGGGACGCGCGGCCAGGGATGCCGCCCCGCGACGGCGAGCCCGAAGGTCACCGCTGGATTGAAGTGCCCACCCGAGAGAGCGCCGAACGTGGAGACCGCGATCGCCAGCGTGACGCCGTGCGCGAGCGCGACCGCCAGGAGGCCGCCGTCGCCGAATTGCGCCGTCGTCAGGATCGCGCCGGCACCGACGAAGAAGAACCAGAACGTTCCGCATGCCTCGGCCAGCAACGCGCGTGTGTGATCGTTCACAAGACCCTCCGTTCCCGGTCCGGTATTCTCGCGCGATGGCGGACTTTCGTCCTGTCGAGGCAACCAAGGCGCGCATCCTGACCATCCACGCCGCCGCCCCGGGCACCTCGCCCGACGACGCGAACGCGGAATGGATCGAGGTCGTCGTGCAGTTGGATTCCGACCTCGCCAACTGGCGGCTGCAGCACCTGCGGGCGCTCTGGCGCGAAGAGGTCGCGAAGCCGGTCGAATGGGAGTGGGTCTATACGTGGGGATCCCCGTGCTTCGTGACCGAAGGCGAGATCTACCGCATCCATTCGGGCTCCCGCGTGCGGGCCGCCTCCCATCCTCTCCCCGACGACCTCGCCCCGGGCCGGAAGCACGTGTACGTCGCGGGGCCGGTCGGCGCCGCGCGGCTGCTGTGGACCCGCGGCGACTACGCGCGGCTCGTCGACGCCTTCGGCACGGTCATCGACGAGGTCGTCGTGTGGCCGCCCGAGGCTGCCGCTACGCCGGCCGGTACTCCTTCGTCTTCAGCGCGATCTTCCGGATAAGGTCCTCGAGCACGGCGACGCCGATGCCCGGGCCCGTCGGGACCTTCATCGTGCCGTCCTTCTCGACGGTGAACGGCTCCCCGATGATCTCCGTGTCGAAGTAGCGCGCCGACGCGCTCACGTCGCCCGGCAGCCGGAAGTTCGGGAGCGAGGCGAGGTGCACGTTCGCCGCGCGTCCGATGCCCATCTCGAGCATGCCGCCGCACCACACCGGGATCCCGCGCTCCTCGCAGGTGTCGTGGATGCGCTTCGCTTCGGCGAGGCCGCCGACGCGTCCCGCCTTGATGTTGATGACGCGCGCCGCGCCGATCTCGATCGCCTTGCGCGCGTCCTCCGCGGAGTGGATCGACTCGTCGAGGCACACCGGCGTCATGATCGCCTTCTGCAGCGTCGCGTGGTCGATGATGTCGTCCTCCGCGAGCGGCTGTTCGACGAGGAGCGGCGTGTACGCGTCGATGCGCTTGAACAGCGGGATCGCGTCGAGCGTGTACGCGGAGTTCGCGTCGAGCTGGAAGGGCAGGTCCGGGAAGCGGTTGCGGATCGCCTCCGCGACGTGGCCGTCCCAGCCGGGCTTGATCTTCACCTTCACGCGCTGGTAGCCACCCTCGAGCTCCTTGGCGATCCGCTCGAGGAGCTGCTCGACCGTCGGCTGGATGCCGATCGCGACGCCGCACAGGATGCGATCGCGCGTGCCTCCGAGCATCTTCGCGAGCGGCACGTTCGCGCGCTTCGCGAAGAGATCCCAGATCGCCATCTCGATCGTGGCCTTCGCCATGCGATGGTCCTTGATCCATCCGAGCACGCGGCCGGTGTCGTCCGGATGGCGGAGGTCCTCCGTGAGCAGCCGCGGGATCGCGATCTCGTCGAGGAGCCACCACACCGTCTCCGGCGTCTCTCCCGAGTACCACGGCGTCTCGGGCGCGACGCTCTCGCCCCATCCGACGGCGCCCTCGGATTCGACGCGCGCGATGACGCGCGTCTGGTGCGTCTCTCGCGAGCCGCTCGTCTCGTACGGCGACTTCAGCGGGAGCCGGATGACGAAGAGCTCGATCCGTTCCAGCTTCATGCGTCGTCCGTGTCGATCGGCTCGTCGCGTCGCGGCTGCGGCACGAGGAGGTACGCGCCGCGACCATCGGCGGAGCGCAGGAACTCCACCGCGGCGTAGCCATGCGCGAACGCCGCCTCGAACGCGCCGCGCGCGGCCATGCGCCACGCGAGTGCGAGGTCCGGATCCCGCGCCTTCAGATCCTGGAAGCGCGGCGGGATCTCGAGGAGCAGGTGCGACTCCGGCGCGAACGTCGTGGCTCCGGGTCGCTCGCCGTCCGCCCGCAGCGCGTAGCGGATGCCTTCACGCTCCGCGTCCTCGAGCGACGGCGGCCGATCCTCACCTTTGAGACGCTTGTAGGTGCGGTCGTGCCCGATCGGCCACTCCACGTAGATGCGATCCGAGGGGAGCCCCGCATTCAGCTTGTCGGGCATGTGCCCGTAGAAGTCGCGGTGATATTCACGCGTGTACGCGCCGAGCTTCGCGAAATTGAAGGTCGCGTTGCGCGCCTCGAGCGGATCCATGGTCCAGGCGATGATCTCGATCCCCTGATCGAGGCAGTGGTCGCGCTGCGCTTCCTTCAGCTCCCGCGCCAGCGTCGTGCCGCGATAGCGCTCGCGCACGGCGAGCATGTGGGAGTGGTGCCGGAAGTGGTAATCGCGGATCCCGAGGAAGCCGAACACGAATCCGGCCGGCTCGGGATCGTCCTCCGCGTAGCCGAGCGCGACGAATCCACCGTTGTGCGCGATGGCCAGGAGGATCGTCGCGGGGACCGCGACGTCGCCGCTCCATACCTCCTCCTGAATAGGAACGGTCGCGGCACACGCGGCGATGTCGTGAGCCACCTCGATGCGGAACGCCATGCTGTGGCCTAAGTATCGGCCGTACGGCGACGGGGGCGTGGGCGAAGCGATACCATGCCGCGCGTGGCGGGAAAGGCCGAATTCCTCAAGCGCGTGTCCTGGTTCGAGGACCTCGACCAGCGCTCGCTCGACGCGATCGCCAACGCGGCCGTCGAGCAGTCGTACGCGCCGGGGCAGGAGATCGTCCATCAGGGCGACACCGGCGTGGGCGCCTTCATCATCCGCTCGGGCAAGGTGGAGATCGTCCAGGAGAAGGACGGCCACGAGACGAAGCTCACGACGCTGGGTCCGGGCGACGTCTTCGGCGAGATGGCGCTGCTCGACGAGTTCCCGCGCTCGGCGAGCGTGCGCGCCGTCGAGCCCACCACGGTGCTCGGCATCCAGCGCTGGCATTTCAAGGGCATCCTCGAGAGCCACCCGCAGCTCGCGCTCGCGCTGCTCCCGATCCTGACCCGCCGCATCCGCGCCGCCGAGGGGATGCTCCCGCAGCAGGCCGCCCGGCACTAGTTCTTCGCGCTCGGCTCGGCCCGCTCCGCGGCCTGCGCCTCGCCGCCTCGCTCCGCTCTTGCGGACTCGCTCCTCGCAGGTGAACTGCTCGTCGCTCGACTACTGACGTAGCCTTCGCGGGATGGCTGCTCTCGTGGAATGCGTGCCGAACATCAGCGAGGGCCGACGCGCGGAGGTCATCTCGGAGGTCGCGGAGGCCGTGGCGGCCGTGGCGGGGGTGCGCCTTCTCGATCAGACGAGCGACGCGGACCACAACCGCAGCGTCTTCACCTTCGCCGGCGAGCCCGACGCCGTCCTCGCCGCGGCGCACGCGCTCGCGGACGTCGCGCTCCGCGAGATCGACATGCGCGCGCACGCCGGCGCGCACCCGCGGCTCGGCGCGGTCGACGTCGTCCCGTTCGTCCCGATCAGCGGCGTGACCATGGACGACTGCGTCGTGCTGGCGAGGCGATTCGGGCACGAGGTGGGGGAGCGCCATCAGGTCCCCGTGTACTTCTACGCGAACGCCGCGACGCGCCCCGAGCGCGTGAAGCTGGGCGACATCCGCAACGCGGTGCAGTACGAGGGCCTCGCCGCCGCGCTGGCGACGACGCACGTGCCCGACGCGGGTCCGGCTCGCTTCAACGAGCGCGCCGGCGGCATGGTGGTCGGTGCGCGTCCGTTCCTCATCGCCTTCAACATCGAGCTCGACACGACCGACCTCGCGCTCGCGAAGCGCATCGCCAGGGAGATCCGCGAGTCGTCGGGCGGCCTTCCGGCGATCCAGGCCCTCGGGTTCGAGCTCAGCGGCCCTCCGCGCGTGCAGGTCTCGATGAACGTCCTCGATTTCAACAGGACCTCGCTCGCGCGGGTCTGGCACGAGGTCGAGCGGCGCGCGGGCGACGCGGGCGTGCGGATCCTGCGCGGCGAGCTCGTCGGCCTCATCCCGCTTGATGCCGCGCTCCAGGTGACGGCCGATGCGCTGAAGCTCGACGGCTTCGACCGCTCGCGCGTGATCGAAGCGAGGTTCCTGGAATAGCCCGGGAGCGGAGCGCCACGACCGAGGCCGATCTCGTCGTCCACTCCGCGCGCCTCCTCACGCTCGCGCCGCTGAAGGACGAGCGCCCGCGGGTCGGACCGGCCGCGGGCGACCTCGGTGCGGTCGAGCGCGGCTGGGTGGCGGCGCGCGGCGGTGTCGTCGTCGCGACGGGGCGCGGCGACGCGTGGGAGCGTCTCGAGCCGGCCGGGTCCGCGACCGTCCTCGACGCCGAGGGCGCGGTGGTCATGCCCGGCTTCGTCGACCCGCACACGCACCTCTGCTACGCCGGCCATCGCTGGGACGAGTTCGCGGCGCGGAGGAGCGGCGGCGAGTACCTCGCGCTCCTGGAGCGCGGCGGCGGCATCCACGCGACCGTGCGCGCGACGCGCGAGGCGAGCGACGACGGGCTCGCGGCGCTCGTACGGCGCCGGCTCGAGGAGAACGCCGCGCTCGGCACCACCACGATCGAGGTGAAGAGCGGGTACGGGCTCGAGCCCGAGGAGGAGCTGCGGCAGCTCCGCGTCATCGCGCGCGCGAGCGCGGCGGCGCCAATCGACGTCGCGCCGACGTATCTCGCGCTCCACGCGCTGCCGGCGCGGCACGCCGAGGATCGCCGCGAGTTCCTGCACGAGGTCGTCCGCGCGGTCGCGGTCGTGGCGACCGAGGGTCTCGCCGAGGCCGTCGACGCGTTCGTGGAGCGCGGCGTGTTCGAGACCCAGGAGGTGCGTCCGCTCGCGAAGGCGGCGCGCGATGCGGGGCTCGCGCTCACGCTCCACGCCGACCAGCTGAACGACGTCGGCGCGACCGAGCTCGCCGCGCGCATGAAGGCGCGCTCCGCCGATCACGTCGCGAACGCGTCGGCGGCGGGGCTGCGCGCCCTCGCGCGCGCGGCCATCCCCGCGGTGCTGCTCCCCGGGAGCGCCTTCTTCGTCGGCTACCCGCCGCCGGACGCGCGGCGCTTCCTCGAGGCCGAGGTCCCGCTCGCCGTCGCGACAGATCACAACCCGGGGACCTCGCCGCTCGTCGGGATGCCGGCGGCGATCGCGCTCGCGGTCGCGCTCTGCGGCCTCACGCCGGCGCAGGCCATCGTCGCGGCCACGATCAACGCGGCGCACGTGCTGCGTCGTGGCGACCGGGCCGGCAGCCTGGTGAAGGGCCGGCGTGCCGACCTGGTCGTCCTCGCAACCGACGACGAGCGTGAGCTCGCGTACGCGCTCGGTCGCCATCTCGTCGCACGCGTGTTCGCCGCGGGGCGCGCGGTGCGGTAGCGGGCCGTCGCTACCGTCCCGCCGCGTCGACCTCCGTGCCGCCATCCGCGGCGGCCCGGCGACCTGCCGGCGGAAGGGCCGAGCGGACCGAACGGATCGGCGTGTCGACGACGAGCAGCTCGCTCGTGCCGGTCGCGGCGAGCTCGAGCGCGCCCGCGCCCGTGATGTACGCGGCGTCGCCGGTCGTCATGCGCCGCCCGTTCACGTCCAGCGCGCCCGACAGCAGGTACAGGTAGCCGCCGCGGTCGCGGCCGAACGCGTGCGACACGGCCTTCCCGGATGAGAGGCGCGACGCGTACATCGAGACGTCCTGCGCGACGGTGAGCCCCTCGCCCGCGGTCCCCTCGGGCTTCAGGAAGCGCAGCAGCCGGTCGGTGCGGTCGGCGACGGTGTACTGGCGCTGGACGACGCCGGGCGGGAGCGAGCGCTTCCAGGGAAGGATCCACATCTGGATGAACCGCATCTCCCGCGTCGTCGAGTGATTGCGCTCGGAGTGCTCCGCGCCGGAGCCGAGTCGCATGCGCTGCACCCCACCGGGCTCGAGCACGCCGCCGTTGCCGAGGCTGTCGGCGTGCTCGAACTCGCCCGCGACCACGAACGTGATGCCCTCGATGTCGCGATGCGGATGCATCGGCCAGACCGCGCCCGGGACGAGCGTGTCGTGGTTGAAGACGCGGAGCGCACCGATGCCCATGTGTCGCTCGTCGCGATACCGGTCGAACGAGAAGTGCCAGCGCGCGCGGAACCATCCGCCGTCGATCGAGTAGATCGTGCGATCCGGCCGGATCACGAGCGGGGCGTGCGGCACGGCGCAAGGATGCCGCACCGCGCGTGCCGGGGCGTCGCGCTCGCCCGGCGGTGGATGCCACACGCCCCGCCGTCCGGCGGAACGGCGGGGCGTGCGGCAAAAGGAGGTCGCGAACGATTCAGGGAGCGGTGATGAAGAACGCCCAGCGGAAGATCGGGAGCTTCTCCCCCGGGTGGTCGTCGAGCGCGGTGAGCTGCGGCATCTTGTAGTTCGCGGGACGCGTCTCGGTCCCTTGGTAGATGCCGGGGTACATGTCGATGTAGTGCCACCCCGGCGCGCCGGACATCGTGAGGAAGATCGTGAGGTCGCCCGCGCTCTGGAACGCGCAGGCGTAGCCGGTGAACGCGTTGTCCACGACCACGTGGTAGATCTGCTCGGTCTCGGTCCAGCCCACACCCTTCAGGTGCAGCGTCGTCTGCGTGCCCGAGGGGCCCCTGTCCACCGGGAGCGGGAACGCGCTCGCGAGGATGTACACGGTCGTCCTCGCGATCTCGGTATCGCCGATCTTCGCGGTCAGGGTGTGCGTGCCGCCGAGGTCGTCGGGGATCGCGTAGGCCCAGGTGAACGATCCGGTGGCGTCGGTCCTCACCTTGCCGATGGACTTCGTGCGCTCTTCGAATCCGGTGACCGAGCGGTTCCCGACCATCGTGGTCCAGAAAATCTCGACGTCGCTGTTCGCCGGGAGGGCCCTGCCGCTCAGCGTCGCGGGCGTACCGACGGTCGCCCCGTACGGTGCGGACCAGATGCCCTGCGCGACCGGCCTGGCCGGGATCTGCGCGAAGCCCTGCCGCTCCGCGGGAGCCGGCAGCACCGCCGGACCGTCGGTGACGGTGAACGGGATGTGCGGGAAGGGCCGCGAGGCGACGACGGGCTGCTGGTTCGGGTTCATGTAGGGCGCGCCGAACTCGGAGTGGCCGAGCGTGATGATGTGGGTGCCCACCTCCCCGGTCGCCGGGATCACGAACCTGGCGTATCCGTCGGTCGTGACCGACGACACCCAGCCGGTGTACTTGTTGTCGTAGTCGAGCTGGAAGCTGTTCTGGTACGACTGGTAGCCGATCCCCTTCACCTCGACGGTGATCGGGGTACCCACCGGCCCGCTCGTGGGCGTGATCGTCGTCACCATGTCGACGTCGAAGAGCGACTTGTTCCGGATCACCTTCGCGTCGTCGACCACCATCACGTCGTGCGAGTAGCCGAAGCCGTGCGGCACGGTGAAGGTCGCCGTGAACGCGCCGGTCGCGTCGGTCGTGTACGCACCGAGCGTTTGCTGGATGGTCCTCGCGTCGCGACCGAGGAACTTGCTCCTGTCGTCAGACAGCTTCCAGGTGACCTTGCCGGTCACCCAGACGAGCTCGTACTTCGTGTTCGGCTTCATGCCCGTGGCGGTCGCGGTGACCGTCGTGTCCCACGGACCGTGCGTCGGTGTGAGCGCGAGCTTGCCGGTAACCTCCAGCGGCTGGAGCGACGCGCTCGGGGCGGCGGAGGCACCGGCCGCCGTCGCGGTCGCGGCCGGCTTGGCCGTCGCAGCGGGTCCCTGGCTCCGCGCGGACGGAGTCGGGGTCGTGCTGCAGGCGGCGAGGATGAGCGCAGCTGCGATCGCGACGGCGACACGGCTCACCTCGTTCACCTCTTTCCGAGGGGCACGATCGTGAGCTGGGCGGCCGGGACCTTCATCTGCTCGAAGGTGCCGGTCGCGCCCGCCGTGCTCACGGCCTTGACCTGGTAGCTGAAGAGACCGGTCGGGTAGTCCTTCGGGATGCTGAAGCCGGCGGTCCAGAAGTACTCGGCAGGGTTCTCCTTCGTTCCGCCGTGGCCCCCGTACTTGAACGGCGTCTTCGACCCATCCGGGAGGATCAGATCGAAGGACGCCATGGCCTTGTCGTCGAGCGGCTTGTTCGTGAGCGGGTCGAGCACGCGGAAGCGCCACACGATGCGCGAGCCCTGCGGGAAGCGGCTCTGCTGCACGCAGGAGAGGTAGGCCTTCTCCTCGTCGGTGAGCCCCTCCGGGCTGCGGACGGTGTCGCCCTGGAGGATGAGGAACGTCGCCTTCTGCGACGTCGCGGCCGCGGCGCTCGTGGCCGCGACCGAAGGCGCCAGGGTCGCGGAGGTCGCCGTCTCGCCGGTGCCGCCTCCGCACGAGGCGAGCGCGCCGACGACGAAGACGCTGGACGCGGTGGTCGCGAGGATGCGGCGCAGGATCATGCGGTTTCCCCCTTTTGGTCGGTCGTATCCGCGCCGGCGACGACGCCGCGCGCGGTGCTGAGCAGTGAGAAAGCGATGAGTCCCCACACCGCGAGCACGACGATGCCGGCGGCGTAGGGGACGTAGCGCGTGAAGAACAGCTCGAACGCGGGCTCGTCCAGCTCGTACGCCGGCGCCGCGACGGTCGCGTCGAGCGTGGTCACGCCGAACGACGGGACGAGCGTGTCGCGGCCGGCGAAGCGCGCGACGATCTGGTGCGCACCCGTCGTCGCGGGCAGGTACGTGATCGCCGTGCGGCCCTGACCGTCGGTCACGCCGCTGCCGATGAGCTCCTCGCGCGGTCCGAAGAAATCGACGATGTCGTAGAAGCGCACCACCGCGTCGTTCACCGGCTTCCCGGCGGGGCTCGTGACCTGGACGCTCACGAGGTAGCCCCACTCGGGCCTTGCCGCGGCCTGCGTCGCGAGCTTCACCGTCGAGCCGTTCGGCGGCGGCACGAGCGAGAGCGGCGCGGCGGCCGGGGCGGGCGTCCCGCCGTGGCCGCGCGTTTCTGCCGTCGCGGGCACGGCCGCCGACGAGCCATTCGGCACGTGAAGCCGGAGGCCGCCCGGGAGGATGCCGCCGGCGCCGAGCCCGATGAAGGCGAGCGCCGCGACGATGGCCCCGATGAACGGAAGGAGCCCGCGCATCAGTCACCGCCCTCCGCGAAGGACGGCACGAGGACGACACCACGCGGTTCGGGCGCGCCCTCGACCTCCTCCATCTCATGGACCGACATGACCGGGAAGAAGCGGAAGAAGACGATGAGGATGAGCGGGATCGCCGCGGCGGAGCCGATCGTGATCGTGACCTCGACCCACGACGGCGCGTAGCGGCCCCAGTCCCACGGCATGATCGGCTCGGCCATGCCCGGGACGACGATGAGGAAACGCTTGAGCCACATCCCGGCGACGACCAGGAGCGACGCGATGCACGACCGGGCGATCATGTGGCGGCCCGGCAGTGCCGCGAGGACGAGCGGGAAGAGGAGCCCGGCGATGGTGAAGGCCCAGAACGCCGGGGCGTACGTCCCGATGAAGATCGCCTCGAGGACCGGCGCGGTCGCCTCGTCGAGCAGGTACCCCTCGGTGAGGTACTCACTCACCATGAAGTAGAGGTAGCCGAGGTCGAGCGCGATGAGCAGGTACGAGAGGTACCGGAAGTGCTTCGCGGTGATGAACTCCTGGAGGCCGTAGACCTTCCGGAACGCCGCGACGACGAGGATCACCGCCGCGACACCGGAAAGCATCGCCGCGAGGACGAAGAGCGGGGCGAAGATCGTGCTGTGCCACTCGCCGCGCGCGGTCACGGCGAAGAGCCACGCGAGGACCGAGTGCACCGAGACCGCGAGCGGGATGATGAGGACGGCCATGATGCCGATGCCTCGCGCGAGCGACCGCTCCTGGCGCGGCGTTCCCTTCCAGCCCAGCGCGAGGATCCGGTAGACGCGCCGCAGCCCCGACATGCGCAGCGAATCGCGCGTCGTCGCGAGGTCGGGGATGAGTGGCAGGTAGAGGAAGACCAGGCTCGCGACCATGTACGTGCTGATCGCGATGACGTCCCACACGACCGGCGAGCCGACCTGCGCGAAGAGCAGGATGTTGAGGAACCGGTCGGGGCGGCCCATGTCGATGATTGGGTAGATGGCGCCGACCAGGAGCGCGGCGACCGCGGTCGCCTCGGCGAGACGCGTGAGCGGCGCGCGCCACTTCGCGTTGGTGAGCCGGAGGATCGCGCTCGTCATCGCGCCGCCGTAGCTCATGCCGATGAAGAAGACGCAGTTGATGATGTAGAAGCCCCACGAGACCTTCTGGTTCAGACCGGTGACCCACAGGCCGCGCTGGATCTGGTAGATCCACGCGTACAGACCGGCGGCCACGAGCGCGGAGAGGACGAGGACCGCGATCCAGAAGTTGCGGTCGCCGCGCCCGATGGGCCACATCGCGCGCTCGAGGTACCGGTCGTGCTGCCGTCTCTCCACCTAATAGTCCAGCAGCTGGCCGTGGCCCGCGATGTACCAGACGCGCGGGCTCGTGCCGAGCTCGTCCTTGTAGCGGAAGGCGTCGTTCTCCTTGAGGAAGGTCGATAGACGTACGGTCTCGTTGCCGTTCGTCGCCACGTCCTCGACGAGATCGCCGATGTAGAGCGCGAACATCTTGCAGGCCTCGACGCAGGCTGGGAGCTGGCCCTCGTCGGTGCGGTGGACGCAGAACATGCACTTCCCGACCGTCCCCTTCTGCTGCGGCACCGGGAACTGCGGGGTCGCCTTGCCGAAGGGGTTGTCGTACTTCGGCGGGTCGGCGTAGTTGAAGTAGCGCGCGCCGTAGGGGCACGCCGCCATGCACATGCGGCAACCGATGCAGCGGTCCTGGTCGACGAGGACCACGCCGTCCGCCTCGCGGAACGTCGCCGCGACCGGGCACACGCGCAGGCAGGGCGCGTTCTCGCACTGGAAGCACGGTCGTGGCATGAAGTACTGCCCGCCGGTCTTGTCCTTGACCTGGAAGACCTTGATCCACTCGAAGGTCTGCGGGAGGTGGTGCGTCTCCTGGCAGGCCTCCGTGCACTTCTTGCAGCCGTCGCACTTGCGAAGGTCGATGACCATCGCCCACTGGCGCTCTTTCCGCGGCGGCTTGGTGTCCGCGGCGAAGGCCCGGGGGAACGCGACAGGCGCCCATCCCGCCGCGAGCGTGGTCGCGCCGACGCCGCCGAGCGTCCCGAGGAGCGTGCGCCGGGTGAGCGGACCTGCCACACGGCCTCCTTCTCGTGCCTTCGTGCGTCCCTCAGCGGGACCTCAGGTGGACTGTCGCGGCTGAGGGTGGCCTGAGAGAAGGACCTAAGGACTCTCTCATCTGGTCCGACCGGCAGGTTCGCGTAGGGGTCAACAGCACCGACCATGCGCGGCGATGGGCAGCGAATCGCGCGCTCGGATCCTCGTCGTCGATGACGACGAGGACGTCACGTCCGTCGTGAAGCGCGCGCTCGAGCGCGACGGGTACGAGGTCGCGACCGCGGCGAGCGCGGAGGAGGCGCTGCGCACGCTTCCGGAGTGCCGGCCCGACGCGCTCGTGCTCGACATCCTCATGCCCGGCACCGATGGGCTCACGCTCTGCAGGCGCATCCGCTCTGAGCGTCCCGAGACCGGGATCCTCATGGTCACCGCGAAGGACGCCGCCGCGGATCAGGTGACCGGCCTCGACGCCGGTGCCGACGATTACCTCGTGAAGCCCTTCAGCGTGCAGGTCCTCGAAGCGCGCCTGCGCGCGGTCCTGCGCCGTCGACAGCCGTCACCCGAGGTGATCACGGTCGGCGACCTCGCGCTCGACACGGCGAGCCGTCGCGCGCGGCGCGGCGAACGCGAGATCGATCTCACGGCGACCGAATACCGGCTCCTCGTGCAGCTCATGCGCGAAGCGGGACGCCCGATCCCCAAGCACGAGCTCACCCAGCGCGTCTGGGGCTACGACTTCGAGGGGAACGACAACGTCCTCGAGGTGTACATCGGGTACCTGCGTACGAAGCTCGAAGCGCGGGGCGAGCCGCGCATGATCCACACCCTGCGCGGAGTGGGGTACGAGCTCAGACCGGTCGGGACATGACGCTGCGGCGCCGGCTGGCGCTGTGGTACGGCGCCATCCTTGCCGTGATCCTCATCCCCGCGCTCACCATCGCCTACCTGCTGCACGCGGGCGCGCACGACGCCGACGTGGACAGCGCGCTGTACGACCTCAGCACCGCCGCACAGGTCGAGGTCGACACGCAGCTGCACTCGGGCATCCCGCTGGGGGCCATCGACATCGGCGGCCTCCATCAAGCGATCGATGAGCCGTACGCGATCTGGCTGTTCGTCGACGACACCCCCGTGGCCTCAGCGGGACGGTCGACCGACGCGGCGTTCATGGACGTCGGCCTCCGCACGCTCGGTGACGGATGGCACACCAGCTACACCGTCGACGGCCGCGTGCGGAGCTACGTCGTGTCCGTCGGCGTCGGGCGGGTGGTCGCGGCGGCCAACCTCGCCGCGGTCGATCGCGCGAACAGCGACCTCCGCTCGACGTTCCTGATGCTCGGCATCTTCGGCGTCGCATTCGGCACGGCCCTGGCCTCGACCGTGGCGGGCTCCATCCTCCGCCCCGTCTCGACGCTCACCGAGACGGCCGCCGCCATCGCCGAGTCGCGCGACTTCCGCCGTCGCGTGCCGGTGAAGAGGGAGCCCGAGGACGAGCTCGACGTCCTCGCCATCACGTTCGACGAGATGCTGACGAGCCTCGATGACGCATACCGGCAGCAGCAGCGGTTCCTCGGCGACGTCTCGCACGAGCTGCGCACGCCGCTGACGACCATCCGCGGACACGCCGAGCTGCTCGCCGGCGCGACGACCGAGGACGAGCGCCGCGACGCGGTCGCCCGCATCTCGCGCGAAGCCGCGCGCCTCGCGCGCCTCGTGGACGAGCTGCTCGTCCTCGCGCGAGCGGATGCGGCGGAGTCGTTCGCGCCGCGCGCGGTCGACCTCGACGACGTCGTCATGGAGGCCTTCGACGAGATGCGACCGCTCTCGGACGGCCGGCTCCGGGTGCGCTGGATCGAGCGCGCCCCCGTGAACGGGGAGCGCGACCGGCTGAAGCAGCTCGTCCTCGCGCTCGTGGACAACGCGCTGCGCTACACGCCGCCGCCCGGACACGTCGACGTCTCGCTCTCGGACGACGGCCACGATGCCGTGCTGCGGGTCGAGGACGAGGGTATCGGTATCGATGACGCCGACCTGCCGCACGTGTTCGAGCGCTTCTACCGCGGCGCGTCCGCGCGGCGCGCGAACGGCACGGGGAGCGGGCTGGGCCTCGCGATCGCGCGGTGGATCGTGCAGCGTCACTCGGGCGCGATCCGCATCGACAAGCGCGAGGGCGGCGGCACCGTCGTCACCGTCCGCGTGCCGCTCGCCGCGACCGCCGTCGTCGCGCGGCAAACGCCTCGCGCCGAGCCCGCACCGGCGTAGCGCCTCGGCACGTGCCGGCCGGCCCGAGCTCGTGTCTGTCGACGCCTGCCCGTGGCGGTTAGGATTCGTCGCGGCGTGCACTACCAGAAGGAGGCGCGACCGGAGTGAGCGAGCGCGTGGCGATCTATCCCGGGTCGTTCGATCCGCCCACGAATGGGCACCTCGACATCGTCGAGCGTTCCGCCCGTCTCTTCGACCACGTCGTCGTGGCGATCGGCCGCAACCTCGCGAAGAAGACCGTGTTCGACGGCGACGAGCGCGTGGCGCTGATGCGCGAGGCCTGCGCGAAATGGCCGAACGTCGAGGTCCGGCCGTTCGACGGCCTGCAGGTCGAGTTCGCGAAGCACTGCGGCGCGCAGTTCATCATCCGCGGGATCCGCGCGCTCTCCGACTTCGAGTTCGAGTTCGAGATGGGGAACATGAACCGCAAGCTCGCGCGCGGGATCGAGATGGTCTATCTCATGACCGCGCCGGAATACCTCTTCCTCTCCGCGTCACGCGTGAAGGAGCTCGTCGCGTTCGGCGCGTCCGTGGACGAGTTCGTCCCCCCGAACGTCGCCAGAGCGCTGCGCGCGCACGCCGGCCACGGAGGCCTGCGCACCGGAGCCACCGAGGCGAATGACTAGCGAGCGGCGATGAGCATCCTCGCGATCGACGTCGGGAACACGAACGTCGTGCTCGGCGTGTACGAGGACCACACGCTCCTCCGCACCTGGCGCATGGCCACGGTCCACGATCGCACCGAGGACGAGCTGGCGGTCTCGATCGACGGTCTCCTCGGGCAGGAGGACCTGGCACTCGACGAGCTCGACGCGCTCGTCGTGGGCAGCGTCGTCCCGTCGCTCACGCAGGCCTTCGCGCGCCTCGCGGAGCGTTATCTCGATCGGCCGGCGTTCATCGTCGGCCCCGGCATCAAGACCGGCGTGCGGCTGCGCGTCGACAACCCGTCGGAGGTGGGCGCCGATCGCATCGCCAACACCCTCGCCGCGCACCGCCGGTACGGCGGGCCCGCCGTCGTCGTCGACTTCGGCACGACGACGAACTTCGACGTCGTCTCCGAGGAAGGCGACTTCCTGGGCGGATCGTTCGCCCCGGGGCTCGAGATCTCGGCGGAGTCGCTGTTCGGACGAGCGTCTCGGCTCTTTCGCGTCGCGCTCACGCCGCCCGCCGCCGCGATCGGCAAGAACACCGCGGACTGCCTCCGCTCCGGGATCGTCTTCGGCTACGTCGGACTCGTGGAGGGCCTGCTCGCGCGGATCCTGGCGGAGCTCCCGGCGAAGCCGCGGGTCATCGCGACGGGTGGGCTCGCGCCGACGATCGCGCCGCTCGCGCGCGGGATCGAGCAGGTCGACGAGGACCTCACGCTCGAGGGTCTGCGCATGCTCTACGAGCTGAACGCCTGATGTCCACGCTCTCCGGCCACGTCATCGTGCTCGCCGTGACCGGCTCGATCGCGGCGTACAAGTCGATCGAGCTCGCGCGGCGGTTCACGCAGGCCGGCGCCACCGTGCAGGTGGTGATGAGCCGATCGGCCACGGAGTTCGTACGGCCGCTCACGTTCCAGGCGCTGACCTACCGGCCCGTCGAGGTCGAGATGTTCCGCATCCAGGACGAGCGCGCGGCCGGCCACGTCGCCATGGGTCGCGAGGCCGACGTCGTCGTCGTGGCGCCCGCCACCGCGCACGTGCTCGCCCGCCTCGCGAACGGCATGGCGGACGACCTCATCGCCACGACCGTGCTCGCGACCCGAGCGCCCGTCGTCGTGGCGCCCGCGATGGAGACGCACATGTGGCGGAACGCCGCGACGCAGGAGAACGTCGCGCGTCTTCGCGCCCGCGGCGTCCACGTCGTCGATCCGGAGTCCGGACCTCTCGCGTCCGGCGACGTCGGCCCGGGGCGGCTCGCGTCGCTCGAGCGCATCGAGGCGGCCGTCGCCGACTGCCTCGCGTCCCCGTCGACGCTCGCCGGCCGCCGCGTGGTGGTGACCGCCGGTCCCACCGTCGAGGCGATCGACCCGGTGCGCTTCGTGTCGAACCGCTCGAGCGGGAAGATGGGCTACGCCGTCGCGCGCGCCGCGCACGACGCGGGCGCGGAGGTCACGCTGGTCTCGGGCCCGACGGCCCTCGAGCGGCCGCAGGGCGTCCGCTTCATCGGCGTCGAGAGCGGCGAGCAGATGAAGGACGCCGTGCTCGCGCTGCTCCCGCGGACCGACGTCGTCGTCATGGCCGCGGCCGTCGCCGATTACCGCCCGCGCGAGACGCAGCTCGAGAAGATCAAGAAGCGCGACGCCGGCTCCGAGCTCGTCATCCGGATGACCGAGAACCCCGACGTGCTGAAGGCGGTCGTGGCGGCGCGACGGCCGGGCACCATCGTGGTCGGCTTCAAGGCGGAGACGGGAGACGCGACGAAGGAGGCCGAGCGGATGCTGCGCGAGAAGGGGCTCGACCTCGTCGTGGCGAACGACATCACCGACCCCGGCTCGGTCTTCGGCAGCGACACCGATCGCGTCGCGTTCGTGAGCGCGGACGGCGTCCAGGCGCTCCCGCTGCTCGCCAAGACCGAGGTGGCGCGCCGGCTCGTCGCGAAGCTCGCCGAGCGCTTCGCTCGCTGACCGCGCTCCCCGTCGGCGCGTCGAGCGGCGACTCTAGAGCGTGGGGCCCACGTTCCTGCTAGACAGCGCGCGCTTGGATCCGGATCTCATGGGGGTCCCATCCTTTCACCTTGAGCAGGCTCGGTCGATGCGCGTAGAAGATCGCGGCGGGGATGCGGCCCTGGGTGCGGTA
>DASRGG010000039.1:0-47640 GCA_035651155.1 Candidatus Limnocylindria bacterium
CCTGCCCGTCGCCCTGTCTACGCTTCGCGACGTTCGTCACCTCCCGCCTCGCAAGACTCGGTTCCCGGTGGCTGGCTGGGCCTTGCCGGGGAGGGAATCGCACCCTCTAGACAGATGAGGCTTCGCCTCGGCGCACCACACCCTTTGGTGATAGCTCCCCTGCGCACCGGCGAGGCCCTCGCGCTGCAGTGGGGCGACATCGACTTCGAGGCGCGCACGATGCACGTGCGCCACACCCTGCAGCGCGTCCGGCGCAAGGACCGCCGCGTCCGGGGCGAGGGCGAGGGCCTCGTGCTCCAGCCGAGCAAGACGCGCACGTCGAAGCAGAAGCTCCCGATGCCGGAGATCTGCGTGCGTGCGCTGCGCGCGCACCGCGCGCGCCAGCTCGAGGAGCGCCTCGCGGCGGGACTGCGGTGGGCCGGGACCGACTTCGTGTTCACCACGACCGCCGGCAAGCCGCTCCACGCCGCCGACGTGATGGACGAATCCTTCCGACCGACCTGCGAGCGGGCCGGCATCCCCTACGCGACGCGCGAGAACCTCAAGGGGCCGCTCGAGGAGCGCGGCCTGCGCTTCTACGACCTCCGGCACAGCTGTGCGTCGCTCCTGATCGCGCAGGGCGTGCCATTGAAGGTGATCCAGGAGATCCTGCGCCATGCCAACATCCGCACGACCAGCGACCGCTACACGCATCTCGTGCCACAGATCGTCGGCGAGGCGCTGGCCGCGATGGATCGAAGCTTTCTAGGCGACGCAATTTGAACGGCCGACTCTAGAGCGACTCGCCCCTACCGATCTCGCAATGCGTCCAAGCGCAGCCAAGCGCGGTCGACGAGCATATAGAAAGTAGAGGGACGGTCTCCCCGCCCGCATTCCGACCCACGCCAGTCGCGAGGCATCCGGCCGTCTGCGGCAAAGGCTAGGAGCGTCCACTCGCAGGAGTCCGCTCCTACCGAAAGCATCGGGCCGTCGTACGACACCACCCAGACGAGAGCGTCGCCATCCGTTGGATCGGAATACCCAAGACCAAGCGTGAATGAGGCGAGTCCGTTCCATTCACGGTATGTGATGAGTTTTGAGTCGACGTGGGTCCACACGAGTCTCCCGTGCAACGTCGCGTCAGGGGCAGCACGCGCTATCGCCTGCTCACGCGTGAGCACGAGGGACACCGTTGGCGAGGAGCTCCATATGGTGAGGGCAACGATCACGACGACGAGGCTGAGCAGCAATCGGATGATGAGGCTGAGTACGGGCCGGCGCCAATTGCGCATCCGACGAAGGGTCGGCGTTCTCACCACGATCTCGTCAAGGGTGTCCGTCGCGGCTCCAGAGGGCGGCAACTCTTCGCTCATCGCCACCGTTGTACTCCCGCTGATAGCGGTCACTCGGAGTGCTCACAGTAGAAATCGGCAGTCGTCCGCTCAAGCGTTCGTGTGCGCTGTCGCTCCTATTGCGCGACGAAACGCACGGCGAATCGTTTCTCAAGATCGCTTTGGATGAACCTGAATTGATATCCTGTTTAACCTAGTCATGGTCTACAAATCGTCCAGGAACTGTGAAACGGCGCAGCGCTCAAGCGCGGAAAGGAGTGGAGCACCGCCGGCGATCTGCCACTTACCCCGCAGGGCAAGGGCGACCGCCGCGCATCAGATCAACCGGGCCATGCGCGTGAGTGGGGTGGCGGGCAGCGTTTGACGTGAGGAGAAGTGCGATGCAACGCACACTTCGCAGGCTCAGACCTCGCTCAAGGCAGCTGCTGCGCGCGCTTCTGGTCGCGGTCTTGGTTGCAAGTTCCACCGCTCTCCCAGCGAACAAGGCATACGCATACTGCGGCGGCCTGACGAGCTACGCAGGCTTTTGGGGCTCCGGGGGGAACGAAGACTTCACCGATAGCCAAGGTCTCACCGAGGTCGACGGCTATGTACAAGGTCAACTCCCCGACCCGGTCGTGAACGTCTCGACCGCGTGGTACATGCTGTCTAGAGCCACCAATCATGGCGTCTTCGCCCAAGGCGGCTGGGTGCGTCGCGCTGGATGGTCGACGTACTACGTGATGGCTGCTTGGACAGACACGTCCGGCAGCTACTCGGAGACGTATCAGTACGTGACACCCTCGCTCAGCCACTACTACGGGGTCCGTCTACTGAACGGCACGACGGCGTACGACTTCAGCTACGACCGCAGCTCCTGGCTCGACACGGTCAATCTCGGGTGGACGCCCTCGGAGGTGCAGGCGGCGGGCGAGACGCACAACCACGGTGATCACTTCCCAGGCAGCGCCGCGCCGGGCCCGTATGTTGAGTTCTGGGGAAGCACGCATACGGTCAGCGGTCTCGGCTACTCCAACTCGTTCGTGATGATCGAGAACCTCTCGAGCACAGACGTGGTTGGAAAGACGCAGCTGTCAGGAAACGACTTCTACGTTTGGGACAAGAGGTGCACAGATGGCTAGGCGGATCATTCCAGCGCTTCTCGCGCTCGTCGTCGGCCTCGGCGTCTATGCCCTCGTGGCCGTCCTCACACCCAACACGCGGGGCTCCGCGGCGGACGCGGCACCGCCCTTCGTGGACGAGGCCATCGCGCAGACGACCTCGCGGCTCGACTACGACGTGCCAGCCTACGTCTCGTTCGCAGTCCCACAGCGTGACGCCGTGGCGGCGGCGCGCGCCTTCGTGGGGGCACCAAACGCGACAATTCACTCGACACGGCTCGCGCTACACACGTCGCCTTCTCGAGATCGAGATCTCGTGTGGGTCATTGACATCGAAGGAATGAACTGGACTGCTGCCGGCGGCGGCCTCTTCAACGGCCCCGAGGCACGACCGATGATCCACCGCGCGGCGGTGCTGGTGTCGGCCATCGATGGTCACGTCGACACGGTCTACGCATTCGTCCCAGGTCGCCGTTAGGCGAGCAGTGGGCAGGGCGCGCGCGGACGACATCCGCGCGTCGCCCTGCCAATCCCGCTTCGCGAACCCGGCCCGCCGCTCGGCAGTCGATACGTCGCGCCAGATCCGTGAGCCGAGCGCAACGCCGAGCTCAACGTCTATGTCGTCCACAACGTCGCCCAGGGCGACCAAGCGAAGTTCGATCTGCACGTCATCGGCGGCCGGCAGCCTGCAGGAGTCTGATCGCCGGGCGCCCTACTCCGCGGAGCTCGCGATACCTTGCGGCCCGCGTTGCTACGGGTTGCTACGGGTTGCTACGGGCTCGCGGCCCCTCGGGGTAAGAGGCTCGAATTCCCGAAGGAATCTGAGCCGACGGGCAGACTCGAACTGCCGACCGGCGGTTTACGAAACCGCTGCTCTACCAACTGAGCTACGTCGGCTAGGAGCCCGGCAAGACCGAGCTCGCTCGGCCTCGCGGGCGACGGCGTCGACGTGAGCGAGGCGATACGTCGGCGACCGCCCTAGACGACCCAAGTCTATCAACGCTGACCCACGACGCCCACCTTGGGACAGAGATCGTTCAAAGGACAGCGCGAGCAGAACGGACGGCGCGCGATGCAGACGTCGCGGCCGTGACGGATGAGCAGCATGTGGAGGTCGTAGGTAACGGGTGCCGGCACGACCTCCTGCAAGAGCGCCTGCGCCTGCGCGGCGTCCGCCTTCTCGGGGACGAGCCCGAGGCGGCGCGCGACGCGATGGACGTGGGTGTCGACCGGGAAGTACGGGCGGCCGAGAGAGAACAAGAGGACGCACGCCGCGGTCTTCGGTCCGACACCCTTGAGCCCGACGAGCAGATCCCAGAGCGTGCGCGAGCGCATCCGGGCGAACGCCCGTTCGTCGAGCGGGATGCCGCGCGCACGGAGCTCGCGAAGGATCGCCCGCAGGCGCACCGACTTCGTCGGCCCGAGACCGCCGCGGCGGATCGCGCGCGCGATCGCCGGCAGCGGCGCGTCCGCGACCTCGTCCCAGGCCGGGAAGCGGCCGCGCAGGTCGGCGTAGGCGCGGTCGCGGTTCGTGTCGTTGGTGTTCTGAGACAGCACCGTGAGCACGAGCTCGTCGAGCGGCGCGAGCCGCCGCGGCGCCGGCGGTCGCCCGTACGCGCGCCGCAGGCGAGCGAGGATCGCGAGCAGTCGACGTCGCACCGGGCGAGTATCGGGAATGGACGGTCGTGCCGGGGACGTTCACGTAAAGTGGGCAGGTGGCGAGTGACCCGTTCGAGACCGAGGCGCTGTCTTACCTCGATGCCCTGTACCGGACCGCGCTGCGCATGACGCGCTCGGAGGCGGACGCGGAGGACCTGGTGCAGGAGACGTACATCCGGGCGTTCCGCTTCCGCGAGCAGTTCGCCCCGGGCACCAACCTGAAGGCCTGGCTGTTCCGGATCCTCACGAACACCTTCATCAACAGCTACCGGAAGAAGCAGGCACAGCCGGAGTTCACCGAGCTCGAGGGCGTCGATGAGTTCTCGCTGTACCGGCGGATGAGCGATCTCCGCGCGGCGTCCGCCTCCCCGAATCCCGAGACAGAGTTCCTGAACGGGATCGTCGACGCCGAGGTGAGGGACGCCCTCGCCGACCTGCCGGAGAAGTTCCGGAGCGTGGTCCTGCTCGACGTCGAGGGCTTCTCCTATAGGGAGATCGCCGAGATGCTCGGGATCCCCATCGGCACCGTCATGTCGCGCCTTCATCGCGGCCGGAAATTCCTCCAGAAACGGCTCCTCGATCTGGCCCAGCAGCGCGGCATCGCGGCCGTCCGGACGCCGCAGAAGGGGTGAGCGGAGTGGACTGCGACGACTGCATCGAACGGCTCTACGCGTTCCTCGACACCGAGCTGACGGAGGCGGAGATCGCCCAGATCCGGGCCCACCTCGACGGATGTGACGACTGCGACGAGAACTTCGTCTTCGAAGCGCACTTCCTGGACCACCTTCGCGACTGTTGCACGTCCGACGTGGCCCCCGCCGACCTCCGGCAGCGCGTCATCGCGAAGCTCCGTGGCGCGCCGGCGCCGCCGTCCTAGTATCCCGGGCCGCGTCGCTCTCCTCGCTCACGTGTTGACATTCGCGACGTGTCTGTGTCTATATACCGAACAACGCGTGGCCAGAAGGAGGTGATCCGAATGCCCGCCAAGAAGAAGAAGGCTGCGAAGAAGTCCGCGAAGAAGAAGTAAGTCTGACTGCGACGCTATCGCGTCGCGTTTTTCGTTCCTAGGTCTCGGCACCTTTCGCGAACCCACCGATCCGCGTAGGCCTCGCGGATCGGTTTTATTTCCGGCGCATCGCGCTCGCGCTTCACTACTCTTCCCTCTCATCGAGCCACGAACGCCTCCCCCACTCCGCTGGCGCGCCGTCCTTGCGGGCGTCGCCGTCGCGACGGTCGTCACCGTCGTCGCCCGCGGCGTCCTCGCTCCCATCCCTGGTCTCATCGCGACCTTCCTCGGTATCGGCCTCGGCGGCTTCGTTGCCGGAAAATGGGCCGATTCCGGGGGTCTGTACCACGGCGCGATGGTCGGGGTGGCCTGGATCGCGCTCGGGGCGATCGGCATCGTCCCCGCCCCGGGCTACTCCGCCGACCCGCTCGCCGACACCGTCGCGGTCATCGTGCTCGACCTCGCGACGCTCCTCGCGTCGTCGGTCGGCGGGTGGACGGCGCGGCGGGATCTGCCGTCTTCTTCGAATACGGACAGAGGTCGTTGACCGGGCAGATCCAGCACCGCGGCCTCGGCCGGCAGACGCGACGACCGTGCAGCACGAGGCACCACGTGAGCTTCACCCAATCCTTCCGCGGGTAGAGCGCGCGGAGGGCGTCCTCGGTCTTCTCGGTGTTCGGACCCGCGAGCCGGAGCCGCTCGGCGACCCGGGCGACGTGCCGGTCCACGGCGATCGCGGGGACCCCAAAGGCGTTCCCGAGGACGATCGATGCCGTCTTGCGACCGACGCCGTGGAGGGTGGCGAGCCGGTCCATGTCGTTCGGCACCTCCCCGCCGAACTCGGTGAGGATCTGCTGCGAGGCCGCGCGGATCGCCTTCGCCTTCTGACGGAAGAAGCCGGTCTCGTGGACGTCGCGTTCGAGCTCCGCGGCCGGGACGGCGAGGTAGTCGGCGGGTCCGCGGTACTTCGTGAAGAGACGCCGGGTCACCTGGTTCACCCGCTCGTCTTGCGCCTGTGCGGCGAGGATCGTCGCGACGAGCAGCTCGAACGGGTTGCCGAACTCCAGGGTCGGGCCCCAGTCGGGGTAGGCCTTGGCAAGCCGCGTGAGGATCGCCCGGGCTCGTTTCCTCAGCATGTCGGCGTTCTCGCGTGGCATAGCTAGCTACGGACAGTAGAAGAAGGGAGGGCGAGCGACGAGCGGTCCGCCGGGCGCGGCCGAGCGCGACAAATTGACGCTTGGTTGACCGGCCCATACGCTCCGACGCCAACGGGGGCGGCCGACCTACGGGGAGGCAGAATGTCCCTAACTCAGCAGAGTCGGAGGGAGGACACCTTGTCTAAGCGGTGGTTCAAGAGCGCCTCGCTCATGCTCGCCGGCGCGTTCCTCGCCGCGGCCTGTTCGACAGGCGGCGGCGGCGGCGGTGGCAAGGGCGAGATCATCATCGCCAGCGACTTCCCAGTGTCGGGCGCGGACCGCGCGAGCGGCCGAGGTCCCGAGGCGGGCGTCGCGTTCGCCGTCAAGCAGAACGCCACGATCAAGGGCTTCACGATCACGCACAAGCCGTACGACGACGCCGTGAACGGCGTGCACGACCCGCAGAAGGGCGCGCAGAACGTCACCGACATGTGCAACAACTCGAAGATCCTCGGCATGGTCGGTCCGTTCAACTCGAACGTCGCCCGCGCCGAGATCCCGGTGGCGAACAAGTGCAACCTCGTCCAGATCAGCCCCTCGAACACGAACGAGTGCCTCACGCAGGACTTCCCGTACTGCGACCCCAAGCCGTCGGCGCTTCGTGACCCGTCGCAGCCGAACAACTACTTCCGCATCGCCGCCCCGGACACCGTCCAGGGTCCCGCGATGGCGGACTTCGCGTACGACACCCTGAAGATCACGAAGGTCGCGGTGTGGTCGGATAACGAGACGTTCGGGAAGGGCGTCGCCGACAACTTCGCCAAGCGCTTCCAGGCGAAGGGTGGCACGGTCGTCGTCCGTCAGGACTTCGACACCAAGACCACCTCCGACTTCAAGCCCTTCCTGCAGCGGGCCAAGGATGCCGGCGCGCAGGGCATCTACGCCGGCGCGACGAGCGCCACCAAGGGCTGCATCCCGAGGGCGCAGTCCAAGGGCATCCTCGACGTCCCGTACATGGGACCGGACGGCATCGGCGACACCCAGTGCATCAAGGACGCCGGTGACCAGGCGACCGACAAGATGTACTTCACCAACGCCGCGGCCGACGCCGCGCAGGACGCTTCGAACAAGGACCTGATCGAGAGCTTCAAGAAGGAGTTCACGCAGAAGGACGACATGGGGGCGTACACGTTCCCGGGGTACGACTGCGCCAGGATCCTCCTCGACGCGATCAGCCGCGCGATCGACGCCGCGGGCGGCAACATGCCGACTCGCAAGCAGGTGATCGACGCCGTCCAGAACACCAAGAACCTCAAGCTCTCGACGGGCACGTACAGCTTCGACAAGAACGGCGACCCGACGAGCGCCACGATGGCCTTCTACCAGCTGAAGGGCGGCGACTGGGTCTTCAACAAGCAGTTCTCCGTCGGCCAGTAGCCTTCAGCCATCGCGATCACCGAGAGGGGGCGCGAAAGCGCCCCCTCTTCTTTTTCTGAACCGGCGCCTCGTTTCTCGTATAAAGGGGGCCGTGGGGGCAGTCGGGGACGCCATTCGCCGCCGCCGGAGCGACCTCCGGGCGGGTCTGACCGGCCGGGTGCTCGACGCGGGTCTCTATGCCGTGATCATCGCGTTCGTCGTCCTGCTCGCGACGCGCGTGGCGGACCACGGACAGTCCTATCTCCTGCAGATCCTCTTCTTCGCGCTCGCGAACGGCGCGATCTACGCGCTCATCGCCCTCGGGTACACGATGGTGTACGGCATCATCGAGCTCATCAACTTCGCGCACGGCGACGTCTTCGCCTTCGGCGCGTTCCTCTCCGCGAGCCTCATCCCGGTGTTCGGCATGAGCGAGGGAATGGCCTGGGGGCCGCTCACCATCTTCCAGCTCCTCGGCGTGTTCGTGGTGACGATGCTCGGATGTGCGCTGCTCAACGTCGGCATCGAGCGCGTCGCCTACCGGCCGCTGCGTCACGCACCGCGGCTCGCGCCGCTCATCACGGCGATCGGCGTCTCGTTCTTCCTCGAGGGCGTCATGTTCCTGTGGAAGGGGCCGTCGAGCATCCACTACCCCGACATCCTTCCGGACGTCGGCTTCGACATCTTCGGCGCGCACGTCGACATCCGTGAGCTGACCGTGTGGATCGTGTCCATCGTCCTCGTCGTGGCGCTCGCGCTCTTCACCGACCGGACGCGGCTTGGGAAAGCGATGCGCGCGACGGCGCAGGATCGCGACGCCGCGCAGCTCATGGGCATCGACATCGACCGCACCATCGCCGCGACGTTCTTCATCGGCGCCCTCCTCGCCGGCGCCGGCGGGATCATGTACGGGCTCTCGTACAACACCTCGGTGTTCGACCTCGGCTTCTCGGCCGGCCTCGTGGCGTTCACCGCGGCGGTCTTCGGCGGCATCGGCAATATCTACGGCGCCGCGATCGGTGGCCTCGTCCTCGGTCTCATCCGGACGTTCTGGGACGGCTACTTCGACTCCGCGTGGTCGGACGTGATGATCTTCGCGATCCTCATCCTGGTGCTGGTCTTCCGGCCGACCGGCATCCTCGGCATGCGCGTGCCGGAGAAGTGATGAGGACCTGGTTCCGGCGCGTCTGGGAGACCGATCCGCGCAGGGATCCGAACTCCGTCGTGTACATCCTCCTCGCCTTCTTCGGACTCACGTTCCCGATCATCGCGAACGTGCTGTCCGGCGGGAGCCCCGGCTTCCTGCTGAGCGTCGCCGGGGACGCCGGCGTGTACCTGCTGCTCACGCTCGGCCTCAACGTCGTGGTCGGCATGGCCGGCCTGTTGGACCTGGGGTACGCGGCGTTCTTCGCCATCGGCGCGTATACGTACGCGTTCATCGCGTCGAACCACCTCGCCGTCACGCCGCTGCATACGGCGCTGCACGTGCCCTTCTGGATCGTCCTCATCATCGCGCTGTTCGTGGCGGCCTCGTTCGGCGTGATCCTCGGGGCGCCGACGCTCCGTCTCCGCGGTGACTACCTCGCGATCGTCACTCTGGGATTCGGCGAGATCGTGCCCCGCGTCTTCAAGAACGCCGCGACCTGGACGAGCGGCGTGAACGGCATCTCCGCGCTGGACACGCCGGTGCTCCCCTTCTGGATCCAGGGGCCGTGGTCGGGCGATCGGCTGGAGATCGTCCAGAACTTCAAGATCTTCGACCCGCTCGCCTATTACGTGATCATGCTCGTGCTCGTCGTCACCTGCGTCGTGCTCGTGCGCAACCTGCAGAACTCGCGCATGGGCCGCGCGTGGGCCGCGATCCGCGAGGACGAGGTCGCCGCGGCGGCGATGGGCGTGAACACCGTGCAGGCGAAGCTGCTCGCGTTCGCCATCGGCGCGGCGTTCAGCGGCTTCGCGGGCACGTTCTACGGCGCGAAGCTGTCGCTCGTGTCGCCGGAGAACTTCGGGTTCTCGGTGTCGATCACGGTGCTCGTCATGGTCGTGCTCGGCGGCATGGGCAACATCCCCGGGGTCATGGCCGGATCGCTGCTCGTGTACTACGTGATCTTCATCCTGCTGCCGATGCTGCCGGACACCGCGACGAGCGTCGCGAACGCGCTCGGGCTCTCCGGCCTGACGCAGTCGAGCGGCGACTTCCCGGGCATCGGCGAGTTCGCCTCGCGCCTGAAGTTCCTCGTGTTCGGGCTCATCCTCGTGGTCGTCATGCTCGTGCGACCCGAAGGCCTGCTGCCGAGCCGCGAGCGGCAGCAGGAGCTCAAGAAGGGCACGCACGACGACACGATCATCGAAGACGTGCAGGCCGAGGTCGGCTGATGAGCGAAGAGACCATCCTGCGCCTCGACCACGTCGTGAAGCGCTTCGGCGGCCTCGTCGCGGTGAACGACGTGTCGTTCGACGTGAAGAAGGGCGAGGTCTTCGCGCTCATCGGGCCGAACGGGGCGGGCAAGACGACCCTGTTCAACGGCGTCACCGGGCTGCTGCCGCCGACGAGCGGCTCCGTCCTCTTCGAAGGCCGCGAGATCGCGGGCACGAAGCCGCACAAGGTCGCCGAGCTCGGCATCGCGCGGACCTTCCAGAACATCCGCCTCTTCGAGTACATGACGGCCCTGGAGAACATCCTCGTCGGCGAGCACTGCCGCATGCGCGCGAAGCTCTGGGACTCGCTCTTCAAGCTGCCGCGCGAGCGCCGGGAGGAGCAGGAGGTCACCGAGCGCGCGCTCGAGCTCCTGCGGTTCGTCGGCATCGAGCGCTGGGCGAACAGCTACGCGCGGAACCTGCCGTACGGCGGCCAGCGGCGGCTCGAGATCGCGCGCGCGCTCGCCACGCGGCCGCGGCTGCTCCTGCTCGACGAGCCCGCCGCCGGGTTCACGCCGCAGGAGAAGGTCGAGCTGATGCGTCTCGTGGGCAAGATCCTCGAGTCCGGGGTCACCGTGTTCCTCATCGAGCACGACATGAAGGTCGTCATGGGCATCAGCAAGCGCATCGTGGTGCTCGACCACGGGGAGCTCATCGCCGAGGGGACGCCCGACGAGGTCCGGAACAATCCGCGCGTCATCGAGGCCTACCTCGGGAAGCAGCACTAGATGGCGCTCCTCGAGCTCTCCGGTGTCGACGCGTTCTACGGCCGGGTACAGGCGCTGCACGCCGTGTCGCTCACCGTGGACCAGAGCGAGATCGTCGCCCTCATCGGATCGAACGGCGCGGGCAAGACCACGACGCTCCGCACGATCTCCGGGCTCATGCATCCAGGGAGCGGCACGATCAGCTTCGGGAACACGGACATCACGCGCACGCCCGCGCACCAGATCGTCACGCTCGGGATCTGCCAGTCGCCCGAGGGCCGGCGCCTCTTCCCGCGCATGCAGGTCGTCGACAACCTGCGCATGGGCGCGTACACGCGTCGCGACAAGCTCGGCATCCAGCAGGACATGGACCGCGTGTTCGAGCTCTTCCCCCGCCTCAAGGAGCGCAGCACGCAGCTCGCCGGGACTCTCTCGGGCGGAGAGCAGCAGATGCTCGCGATCGGACGGGCGATGATGAGCCGTCCGAAGCTCCTCATGCTCGACGAGCCGTCGCTCGGGCTCGCGCCGATCCTCGTCGACACGATCTTCAAGACGCTCGTCGAGATCAACCAGGCGGGCACGCCGATCCTCCTCGTCGAGCAGAACGCCGTGCGCGCGCTCGAGGTCGCCCATCGCGGGTACGTCCTCGAGACCGGCAACATCGTGCAGACCGGCACCGGTGCCGAGCTCCTCCGCTCGCCGGACGTCCAGCGCGCGTACCTCGGGATGTAGTCAGCCGCGGGAATACGTCCCGCTCCTCTTGCCTAGACTCGCCTCACCATGGCCACGGATCTCCAGCTGAAAGTGCCCCCGGACGTCGAGAAGGTCGTCGACCGTCTCATCGACGCGGGCCACGACGCGTACGTCGTCGGCGGATCCGTTCGCGACGCTCTCCGCGGCGTCGACCCGCACGACTGGGACGTGACGACGGACGCGACGCCGGACGAGATCCAGACCGTCTTCAAGCGGTCCCTGTACAACAACCGCTTCGGCACGGTCGTGGTCCGCTCCGGCGAGCACGAGGTCGAGGTGACCACGTACCGCGTCGAGGCCGAGTACAGCGACCACCGGCGCCCCGACACGGTCGCGTTCACCGCGTCGCTGCACGAGGATCTCGCGCGCCGCGACTTCACGATGAACGCGATGGCCTGGCGACCACCGCGCGGCGGGAAGCCGGGCGAGCTGGTCGATCCGTTCGGCGGGCGGCGCGACCTGGAAGCACGGCTGCTGCGCGCGGTCCGCGATCCGGACGAGCGTTTCCGCGAGGACGCGCTCCGCATGCTGCGCGCGGTGCGGTTCGCCACGCTGCTCGACATGCGCGTCGAGCCGAACACGGCCGAGGCCGTCCGGCGCAACGCCGCCCTCACGGCATCGCTCTCGGGCGAGCGGATCCAGCAGGAGATCGTGAAGATGCTCTGGGCGCCGCGGCCGTCGGCCGCGTTCGAGATGCTCTCGGAGCTCGGCATCCTGGCGGCGATCTGCCCGGAGCTCGAGGAGTGCAGGGACACGCCGCAGGAGAAGGCCGCCGCCGAGAACGTCTTCCAGCACTCGCTCGCGACGCTCGACGCGACCGTCAACGCGAAGCCGCCGGGCGACCTCGTGCTCCGGCTCGCGGGACTCTTCCACGACATCGGTAAGCCGGACACCTTCGCGGACGGCCACTTCCACCAGCACGAGTTCGTCGGCGAGGCGAAGGCGCGGGCGATCCTGCGGCGCTGGAAGTTCGACAAGGAGACCGTGGGCGAGGTCACGCACCTCATCCGCCACCACATGTTCTGGTACCAGACCGACTGGACCGGGTCCGCCGTGCGCCGCTTCATGAGCAAGGTCGGCATCGAGAACATCCCGGCGCTCTTCGCGCTCCGGCGCGCGGACAACATCGGCAGCGGCGCGCGGTCGCCGCGGATGTACGCGCTCGACGCGCTGTGGCAGCGGGTCCAGGAAGAGATCCAGGCCGCGAACGCGTTCTCGCCCCGCGATCTCGCCATCGACGGCAACGACGTCATGCGCGAGCTCGGCCTGCGGCCAGGGCCCGAGGTGGGGCGCATCCTGCGCGCGCTGTTCGAGCGCGTCCTCGACGATCCGGACCTGAACACCCGCGAACGGCTGCTCGCGCTCGCGCGCGAAGAGCACGCGAAGGGGTCGCGCTAGCTCAGCGGGCGAACCCTACGTAGAACATCGCGCCGTCGCCGCCCTGGAAGTTGAGCTCCGTCACGATGGCGGCGAGCGTGCCGCTACTCGTCGCGACCACCGAGAACTGCGTGTTGTCCGGGAGCGCCGCGACGTTCCGCGGGTCGATGCGCTGCGACGTGCCCGGCGCGAACGTGAGGTTCTGCGTGGTCACGAGCGTCCCGTCGCTGAACCGGTACCAGCTGAGCGTCACGTTCGTCGCCGTCACGCTCTGCACGACGATCGGCGTGGTCCAGCCATCGGTTCCGCCGAGCGTCTTCGTCACGTTGGGCAGGGACACCGTCGACGTGACGGCGCCGATCATCCCGTAGCCGTCGCCGGTCGTGTCGCTGAAGATGTTCACCTGCCCGGCGAGGCTCGCGCCGGCAGGTCCGGAGACGACGATCGAGTACTCGCCGGGGGCGAGGCAGCCGTTGCCGACCGTCGTGCCGCAGAAGGGCTGCGCGGTGTCGCCGTTCGTGTACCGCGTGTCGAAGGCCCACGAGTGTCCGGGCGCCACCGACGGTCCGGTGAACGACGTGGTCGTGCCGCCGCCGAGCGGCGTGAACACGACCGTCGGCGCGACCGGCGCGGCGCCGATGTTCTGCACCACGAACGTCGCGGTGCCCTTCCCGACGCCGGGCACGCCCTTCGAGATGTACGGCCCCTGCAGCGTCCGCGACCCGGCGGTGAAGCCATTCGTCGCGTACATCACCGGAGCGGCCACGCCCGGATCGTCGCCGTGCGTGTTGATCACCACGCTGATGGGCTGCGCGGCGGTGATCGTGGCCGAGTACTGCGTCCCGTCCGCGAGGAGCGGCTCGATGTTCGGCTCGACGAACTGCGACCGGCCGGGGTCGATGGTGCGCGAGAGCGTCGCGCTCTTCGTGCCGTCGAACGAGACGAGCGAGATCGTCGCCGTCGTCTGGATCGCCCCGAGGTTCTGGATGATGAACGGGGTGTGGAAGCCGAAGAAGCGCCGCACGACGTTCGGCAGGTAGACCGTCGTCGCGCCCGCGGTCGCGCCGGTGTACGAGCCGGCCTCGGCGAGCGCGCCGCCGCCCTGCTGCTCGTTCACGACACCGACCACCGGAGCCATGAACGACTGCGCCACGACCGAGAACTGGGACCAGTCGGGCAGGTCGCTCATCAGGTTCGGCACGAGCGCGTAGGACGTTCCGGCCTTCACCGCGCACACGTCGCGCGAGGCCATCTTCACGCCGTCGCTGAAGCGGTAGAAGTCGACGTGCAGCGCCGTGATCGTGCCGGGCGACACGTTCTGGACGATGAACGGCGTGTACCAGCCGCTCGGGCCGCCGAGCGTCTTCGTGATGTTCGGAAGGTAGACCGTCGTGACCGGGCTGCCGTTGCCGTGCGGGCAGCTGCTCGGGCCGGGGAACAGCCAGGTGGTGAAGGTCTTCGTGCCGTCGACCGTGAATCGGCCGCTGTAGCCCTGCTGGAAGCCCTCTTTGTTCCAGTACATCTCGTACTGGATCGTGTTGACCGGCGGCACCTCGAACGAGAAGAACCCGTTGGCGTCGGTGGCCGCGATGCAGAAGGTCGGCGGGCCGAGGGAGACGCAGACACCGGGCAGCGGCGCGTTGTTGCCGATGTCCCGGATCGTCCCGTTCACGACGAAGCTCGCCGCCGCCGTGGCGCGCGAGGGCGGCGCGACGAGCGCGAGAACGACGAGCGCGGTGAAGATGGCCCGCGTCAGCGCACGCACCGGTGCAAGCCTAGCGGGCATGGTCACCGTACACGAGCGGCCTAACGCCCGCTTGCCTGCGGGTGTTACGTGGTCGCGATCCGCGCCATCCCTGGCTGTTAGCCGCGCTCGTGGGCGCTCGTGGCCGTCCCGTCCGTCGAGCCGCCGTTCGTGGCCATCTCCTCGCGCCGCACGCGTATCTTCTCGACCTGCTCGCTGACCTTCGCCCGCGCCTCCTCGCCGTTGTACGGCGTCGCGAGGAACGCGATGACGACGCCGACGAGCGCGCCGAGCAGGAGCCCGAGACCGAAGTACAGAAGAGCGGGGGTCTCTTCGCGGCGACCGATGGTCGGGATCCTCGCGTCGCCGATCGCGCCGGACGCGCGCTTGGTCGCGTCGTCGAGGATGCCGCGCAGATCCTTCGTGCTCACCATGGCATGCCGTACCTCCCACGAGCGTGGCGGATCACGGAGCAGGAGCGGTGCCACCCGGCGGACGGGAGAGCGCCGCCTCGATGAACGCGTCGATGTCGCCGTCGAGGACGCGCGTCGGATCGCCCACCTCGACGCCGGTCCGGTGATCCTTCACGAGCGTGTATGGATGGAGGATGTACGAACGGATCTGGCTTCCCCAGTCCGCGGATCGCATCTCGCCGCGCTCGCGTGCCTGCTCCTCCTCCTGCTCGCGTACGCGCTCCTCGAGCAGGCGAGCGCGGAGGATGCGCATCGCCGTCTCACGGTTCTGCAGCTGCGAGCGCTCGTTCTGGCAGGAGACCACGATTCCCGACGGCAGGTGCGTGATCCGCACGGCGGTCTCGGTCTTGTTGACGTTCTGCCCGCCCGCACCGGTCGCGCGATACGTGTCGATGCGCAGGTCCTCCGGCCGGATCTGGATCTCGGCGTCGTTCTCGACGGTCGGCGTCGGATCGACGAGGGCGAACGAGGTCTGCCGGCGCTTCTGGAAATCGAACGGTGAGATACGGACGAGCCGATGCGTCCCGCGCTCGGTCCGCAGGTACCCGTACGCGTACGGACCCTCGATGGTCAGTGTCGCGCTGCGGATGCCCGCCTCATCGCCCGGGGTCGTCTCGATGATCTCGGCGCGATAGCCGTGGCGCTCGGCCCAGCGCAGATACATGCGGACGAGCATCTCTGCCCAGTCGGCCGCGTCGGTGCCGCCGACGCCCGCGCTGATGGCGAGCACCGCGTCGCGCTCGTCGTACGGACCGGAGAGCTGCGCTTCGAGGCTGGCCTTCTCGACCCCGGCGCGCAGCGCCTCGTACTCGCGCTCGAGGTCGGCCGCGAGCGCGGGGTCGTCGCCGAGCGACGCGAGCTCGACGAGATCCTCGACGCGCCGCTTGAAACCGTCCCAGCGTTCGACGCGCGCGCGCACGAGTCCGAGCCGCTTGAGCACCTTCTGCGCGTTCTGGCGGTCGTCCCAGAGGTCGGGGCGCGCGGACTCGGCCTCTAGGCGCCCGAGCTCCTCGCGGAGACCGGGGAGGTCAAAGGAACACCGCCATGCGGTCGATGCGCTCGCGGAGCGAGGCGAGCGCCTGCGGATCGACGCTCACGGGCTACCGCTTGCGCGGTCGCTCGAAGGTGGTCATGACCGGCTGGGCGACGGGAGCGAGCTTGCCGGCCGCGAAGCTCACGAAGGTGACGCAGGGGCAGTAGGTGTTGCGCGGGCAGCGCGGGCAGTCGCCGTCACAGTCGAGCGTGGCGCCATAGGAACACTTGAGGCAGTTGTCCTCGCAGACGATCCATTCCTTCATGCGGGGATGTCTCTCTCTCTAGGCCCGCGGCGGGCCACCACTCTTCCGCAGCAGGTCCGCCGATCGCTCGTGCTCCCCACCGGACCTGTGCCGCTTTCCGAACGAGCCTACCGGCCTGAAACCCCTTTGTGAAGAGGGTTTTCGGACGCCATCCGGACGCGCGCGCGTCTGCCGAGAACCGCGAGCATGACGGCGCTCGCCAGGACGTAGAGCCCGCCCAGGATCTGCGCCTCGGTCCATCCGAACGCGATCGTCGGCTCGACGCGCACCAGTCCCTGGAGGAGGCGGCCGCCGCCGAGGAGCAGGAGGTACGCCCAGTAGACGCGGCTCTCCGGGGGCCGTCCGCGGACGCGCCGCCAGTACGCGGAGAGCACGACGAAGACCCCGAGCATGAGGAGCGCGTCGTACAGGCCGATGGGATGCACCGGCGTCGCCTGACCGAGCGTCGCGGGGCTGGTGTAGCGCACGCACCAGGGCAGCCCCTCGCAGGCGATCGCATGGTGCTCGCCGTTGATGATGTCGCCGATGCGGCCGATCGCTTCGCCGAGCGATATCCCGACCACGCTGATGTCGAACATGAACCCGAGCGGCAGGCGCAGCCAGCGTCCGGCGATGAGCCCCGCCACGGTCGAACCGATCGGCGCGCCCATGGTGCCGATGCCGCCGCGCGAGAGGTCGAGCATCTTCACGACGTCGCCACCGTAGGCGGCGGGGTTGTCCGCGATGTGGGCGATCCGCGCGCCGGCGATGCCGCCCACGACGACGGCGATCGCGAACAGGTACACGCGCTCGTCCTTCACGAGGTACCGCGCGCAGCGGAACGAGACGGTGCTGCCGACGATCATGCCGACGAGCGCGAAGAGCGAATGCCACGAGACCCGGAAGGACCCGATGACCAGATCGGGATCGAACGGGATGTCGATCAAGGGCTCTTTGCGTGTCTCCTCGCCGAAGGCGAGAGGTACCGAACGATCATCGGAATGGCCGCGGCGATGACGAGCACGGCGATGGCCTGGTCCTCACGGAGGCCGAACGCGTAGCTCGGGTCGCCGACGCGCAGGAATCCGAGCAGGAATCGGCCGAGGCCGTACCACGCGAGCCAGAGCCAGAAGATGAGACCGTCCGGGAGACCGCGACCGCGCAGCGCGAGGGTCCACGCGACGGCGGCGGCGTTCCACGCCATGTCGTAGCCGACGACGAGATGGACCGGGTCCGGCACGTAGCGGAAGTCGCCGGGCGGGAACTGCGGGCTCTGCCCGAGCGTCGCCGGGTTCGTGTACTCGACGCAGATGCCGAGCGGCGCCTGGCAGCTGATCGCGTGGTGTTCGCCGTTGATGATGTCGCCGATCCGCCCGATGGCGAAACCGAGCGCGATGCCGGGCGCCGCCGCGTCCGCGGTGAAGCCGATGGGCACCGTCCCGCGCCGGAGCGCGACGATGAGCCCGCCGAGCGCGCCGCCGATGGCGGCGCCCCACACGGCGATACCGCCGGTCCAGATCTGCGGGATGAGCTCGGGGTGCGCGGAGTACCCGCCGGGGATGCCGGTGCAGCCGGTCCAGCAGTCGGCGACGTGGAAGATGCGCGCGCCGATGATCCCGCCGACGACGCCCCAGGTCGCGATCGCGGTCGCGTCCGCCTCGCTGACGCGCGGCGCGACGAGCTTCGTGGCCAGCCACACGCCGAACGCGATCCCGACCGCGGTGAAGATGCCGTGCCACGCGAGCGCGAGGGGACCGAGGTGGAGGCTGGGATCGAGGTCGATGGTGATCATGTCGTCGGGGGCGAGGTTACGACGCTAGCGCCCATGACACTTCTTGAACTTCTTGCCCGATCCGCACCAGCACGGGTCGTTGCGCCCGATCTTCTCGTTCGCCGAGCGCGCCGCCGGCGCCGGCGGCTCGCGACTCGTCCGCAGGTCCGTCCGCGTCGTGGTCGTCGGACCGCTGCCGTTCGTCGTCGTGGTCTGGCCCGGCTGCGCCTGCTCGGCCTGCTCCGCGGTACGGACCGACACGCGCATGACCGTCTGCGCGACGCCGCTCGCGATACGCGAGCGCATCTGCTCGAAGAAGTCGTGCGCCTCGCGCTTGTACGCGACGAGCGGGTCCTGCTGGCCGTAGCCACGCAGGTAGATGCCCTCGCGGAGCTCCTCCATCGCGGTGAGGTGCTCGATCCAGTGCGTGTCGATGGTGCGGAGCAGCACCCAGCGCTCGATGGCGCGCGAGATCTCCGGGCCGAGCTCCTTCTCGCGGGCCTCGTACGACTGGTCGACGATCTCCGCGACCTTGTCGCCGAGCTCGTCCTGCGACGCGATCCCCTCGAACGTGGCGGCGGTGACGTCGGTCCGGCCGAGGAGCGCGCCGAGCGCGAGGGCGAGCTTCGCGAGGTCCCAGTCCTCGGGATCCGGCGAAGTGGCCTCGGCGTCCACCAGCGCGGCGGCCTCGTCGTGCAGGTACTCGAGCACGGTCTCCCGCACGTCGCCCTTCTCAAGGATCTTGCGGCGCTCGCCGTAGATGACCTGGCGCTGGTTGTTCAGGACGTCGTCGAACTCGAGGGCGCGCTTGCGGATGTCGAAGTTGCGCGCCTCGACCTTGATCTGCGCCTGCGTGATCGCGCCGGTCACCATGCCCGACTCGATCGGCTGCGCGTCGTCGAACCCGAGGCGGGACATGAGCGCCGTCACGCGGTCGGAGGCGAAGATGCGGATGAGGTCGTCCTCGAGCGAGTTGTAGAACCGGGTCGAGCCGGGGTCGCCCTGGCGGCCGGCACGACCGCGCAGCTGGTTGTCGATGCGCCGCGCCTCATGGCGCTCGGTGCCGATGACGTGGAGGCCGCCGAGCTCCTTCACGCCCTCGCCGAGGAGGATGTCGACGCCGCGGCCCGCCATGTTCGTCGAGAGCGTCACGGCCCCGCGCTGTCCCGCGCCCGCGATGATGAGCGCCTCGCGCTCGTGGTTCTTCGCGTTCAGCACCTCGTGCGTGATGCCGTGGCGGCGCAGCTCGTCCGAGAGCCGCTGGGACTTGTCCACCGACGTGGTGCCGATGAGCACCGGCTGTCCCTTCGCGTTGCGCTCCTGGACCTCGCGCACGACCGCATCCCATTTGCCCTGCTCGGTGCGGTACACGAGATCCGGCTCGTCGCGGCGGATCATCGGCCGGTTCGTCGGGATCTGGGTGACCTCGAGCTTGTAGACCTTGAAGAGCTCCTCGGCCTCGGTCGCCGCCGTACCGGTCATGCCCGCGAGCTTCGCGTACATGCGGAAGTAGTTCTGGATGGTGATCGTCGCGAAGGTGCGCGACTCGCGCTGGATCTTCACCCGCTCCTTCGCCTCGACGGCCTGGTGCAGCCCGTCGCTCCAGCGGCGGCCGGGCATGAGGCGGCCGGTGAACTCGTCGACGATGACGACCTCGCCATCTTTGACCACGTACTCGCGGTCCTTGAGGTACAGCGCCTTCGCCTTCACGGCGTTGTCGAGGTAGTGGACCGCGGTGACGTCGCCCTCGTACATGTTGCTGAGCCCGAGGAGCTTCTCCGCCCTGGCGATGCCCTGCTCGGTGAGATTCACCGCGCGGTACTTCTCCTCGATGACGTAGTCCACGTCGGGCTGGAGCTTCTCCGCGACCGCGGCGAAGCGGTAATACGTCTCCGACGCGTCCTCGGCCGGCGACGAGATGATGAGCGGCGTCCGCGCCTCGTCGATGAGGATGGAGTCGGCCTCGTCGACGATCGCGTAGTACAGCTCGCGCTGCACGACGTTCGCGAGGTCGTCGATCATGTTGTCGCGCAGGTAGTCGAACCCGAACTCGCTGTTCTGTCCGTAGGTGATGTCCGCGAGGTACGCGTCGCGGCGCGTGACGTCGCGCCAGTGACGGTGCCGCGGATCGACGGCCTCGAGCTCGATCGCGGGGTCGTAGACCGCGGACTTGTCGTGCGCGATGTACGCCACGCTCATGCCGAGCGCGTGGTAGATCGGCGCCATCCAGCCGGCACCGGTCTTCGCGAGGTAATCGTTCGTCGTGATCAGGTGCGCGCCCTTGCCGGGGAGCGCGTTCACGTAGAGCGCGAGTGACGCCACGAGCGTCTTGCCTTCACCGGTCTTCATCTCGGCGATGTGGCCCTTGTGGAGCGCGAGTCCACCGAGGAGCTGCACGTCGAAGTGCCGCTGCCCGATGGTGCGGCGCGCGGCCTCCCGGACCGCCGCGAACGCCTCCGGGACGAGGTCGTCGAGGGTCTCGCCCTTGGCGAGCCGCTCGCGGAAGAGCTCGGTCCGCCTCCGCAGCTCGTCGTCGGAGAACGCCTTCGTCGTCTCTTCGAGCGCGTTGATGCGCTGCGCGGTCTTGCGCAGACGGCGAAGCTCCGCCTCGTTCGAGTCGAAGATGCGGGTGAGGACGCTCACGAGCGACCGGCTATCGGACCTGGAGCGGCAGCTGCAACCCCGGTGGATTGAAGAGCGCGCCGACGGACTCGCCCTCGTGGATGCGACGGATCGCCTCCGCGAAGAGCGGGGCCACGGACAGCACGCGGACGCGCGGGTCGTTGCGGACTGACGAGCTCATCGGGCAGGTATCGGTGGTCACCAGCTCGACGATACCGCTCTCGAGCAGCTTCTCCCCGCCGTCGCCCGACAGGACGGCGTGCGTGCAGGCCGCCCAGATCTCGGTGACGCCGCGCTCCTGGAGGACGCGGATCGTGTTCAGCATCGTGGTGCCGCGGTCGATCTCGTCGTCGATGACGATGCAGCGACGGCGATCGATGTCACCGATGACGCCGACCACCTCCGATTTGCCGCTGTTGTCGCGATGCGTCTTCTGCATGAAGACGAGCGGGACGTCGAGGAGCTCGGCGATGCGGCGCGCCGGGTTCGCGTAGCCGAGGTCCGGCACGACGAGGGCGACCTTGTCCTTGTCGGGCTCCACGATCGAGCGCAGGTACTGCACCAGGAGGTTGCGGGCCGAGAGCTCGTCGCCCGGGATCCCGAAGAAGCCCTGGATCTGCATCTGGTGCATGTCCATGGTGAGGAAGCGGTCGGCGCCGGCCACCGTGATGAGATCGGCGAGGAGCCGCGCCGTGATCGGGACGCGCGGCTGGTCCTTCTTGTCGCTGCGGCCGTACGCGTAGTAGGGCATGACCGCCGTGATGCGGCCGGCCGACGCGCGCTTGCACGCGTCGATCATGATCAGCATCTCCATGATCGCGTCGCTCACGCCAACGCCGACGGAGGGATGAGCGGCGAGCGACTGGACGATGAACACGTCCTGCTCGCGGACGTTCTCGTTGATCTTCACGAAGATGTTGTCGTTCGCGAACTTGAAGACGTCCGCGTCGCCAAGGGGCATCTCGAGCTCGGCGCAGATGTCCTCGGCGAACTTCCTGTGGGCGTTCCCCGTGTAGACGGCGAGTCCCCCGTACACAGGCTCCCCCTCCGTGCTTCGTTCGCGGATGGCCGCCGCGAGCACTCGAAGTATATGAGCGCGGGCGCGTGCCCGGACGGCTCGTCGCTCGCTCTATCCTCGTTCGGTGAGCCTCGCGTCGGGACACCGCGTGCGCTGGATCGCCATCTGGCTGCTCATCATCGGGTGGTTCGCGGCTCTCGCTCTCAACATCGGCGGGAATGGGGCGCATCTGCTGCTTCTGGCCGCGATCGGGCTCCTCGTCTACGAGCTCCTCACCCCCGAGGGGACGGCGCCCTGAGCCGCTGACCGGCGAGGAACCGGTCGTGGTCGAGCCCGGCCTCCTGGATCATCCGCGCGGTCCGCTCGAGCGGACGCAGGTCGAAATGCGTGTCCGAGCCCACTGAGAAGCGCGCCCCAAGGAGCTTCGCGCGCTCGAGGAACTCGCGATGCGGCACGCCGTACGCCTCGTTCACCTCGATCGCGACGTCCGCGGCCACGCACATGCGGATGAGCCGCTCCTGCCAGTCGGCCGGATAGGCGCGCTCGGGGTCACCGGTCGCCGCGAGCGGGCCCATCGTGGCGTGGCCGAGGATGTCGATGCCGTCCCGCTCGATGCCCGCGCGCACCACCTCGAGCGTTCGCTCCCGGATGCGCTCCTGCAGCCCGGCCTCACGGAAACGGTCGACCTCGCCGTACGAGTGGATGCGGCCCTTGAGGAACGCGCCCGCCTCGTCGTAGCGGATCCACTCGCCGGGCGCGAGCTCGACCTGATGGAGCGCGCCGATGACGTAGTGCAGCGCCTCGCGCGTGCTCGCGCGCAGCATGGGGGCGACGCCCAGGTCGTACTCGATCCCGACGCGAAGGCCCAGTCGCGACGCGTCGTCGAGGTAGCGGAGCACGTCGTCGTCGGTGCGCATCTTGTCGCGCCAGGGGAAGTGATCGGACACGCCGTGCGGTCGGATCCTCACCGTCTCGGCGCGCCGCGCGAGGCTCACCGTGCCATCGGAGCGATCGGTATGGATGTGATGGTCGAAGAGGTTCACGGCTCCGGATGACCTGCCCACGCCGCCTCCACGAGCGTCCACAGCACGCCAGAGACGAGCGTTTGCCCGCCAAGGAGCAGCGGATACGGCGCGGCGGCGGCGGCGGCGGTGAACGCGGAGAGCCCGGGGTCACGGATGTCGCGCGCGCGCAAGAGGTCGGAGGCGAAACGCTCGGCGCCGCCGGCGTGCCATCCGAGATGCGCGAACAGCACCCGCGTGTCGAAGAGGAAGCCGTCGCCGAGCTCGCCCACGCGCGCGAAGAAGCGATCGGGGCCGATCTCCTGATAGAGGAAGCCGAGCGCGGTGCGCGCCTCGCCGCTCGCGTCGCGCCCAGCGGCCTGCATGCCGCGCTCCTCCGCGAGCATGCGCACGCGGCACGCGGTCTGCGATTCGAGATACGACCACACCGGGGCGCCGACGCGGCCGGCGACGACGAGCTCGCGTTCGGGCGTCGTCACGAGACGCATGAGCGCGTCGATACGCTCGCCGAGATCCTCCTCCCAGGTGTCGAGCCGCCGGAGCTCGGGCGGGCACGCGGGGTGACGCTTCAACACCGCCGCGTCGGCGGGTGTGTCCACGTCGAGGAGCGTCGCGGCGGAGCGATCGAGCTGGCGTGACGACAGGCCGCCCTGCTGGTGGAGCCTGCGTGGCAGGGGATTGTCGGTCGCGGGCAGGTCGATCACCGAGAGCGCCGAGGCCGGGGTGAACGCGACGAGATCGGCCGAGTAGTAGTTGTTCGAGAGCACCAGGGCCTCGCTGGTCTCGAGCTCCTCCCGCAACGCGCGCAGCTCCGGCACGCTGAAAAGCGCTCCCGCGCCGGCGCCGATGGTACAGACGCGCTCGAGCGCGCGTTCCCGGACGAGCGCCGCGACCTCCTGGCCGAAATGGAACGGCGAGGTGCGGGGCGCGACGATCTCGGCGTCGGCGGCCGCGAACGCGCGCCCGGCCTCGCCGTCCGCGGTCACCGCGATGCGCCGCGCGAAGCCGGCCGCGGCCGCGCGCCGCAGGACCGACGCGCCGATCGCGATCTTGATCGCGTCGAGATGACGTTCGACATCCGACGCTCCGCCACGCCCGAAGAAGAGCAGGAGCGTGGTCACCGCGCCGACGCTACCACCCGACGACCGATGAGGCCTTCGACGCGCGCGAGGAACGCGAGCGCGACGAGCGAGAGCGCGATGGCGACGGCGACGCGGAGGCCGCCGGAGGGCACGTCGCGCAGCACCGCGAGCCACTGCGGATCCGTCCAGGAGAAGAGCCGCGACGGGTCGTCGTTCACGTTCACCGGCACGGTGTCCCAGGACTGGTCGTACACGAGCGCCGCGGCGTTGAAGATCAGGAGCGACCACGCCGCGGAGATCCAGAAGAGCGCCCGCGCCCATGCGCGCGCGAGCAGCCCCCGACCGGCGCCCCACGCGAGGAGCGCGAAGAGCAGCGGCGCCTGATCGTCCAGGAAGCGCGGGCCGAACACGCGACCACCCCACCACTCCGCGTACGCGGCGTACAGGACGAACGCCGCGGCCCACGCGAGCGGGAGCGCCGCGAGCCGGCGTTCGACGAGCGACCGGCGCGGCGCGAGCAGCGCGAGCGAGGCGAAGGCGAAGGCGACGAACGGCTCGTAGACGAGGAGACCGCGGCTCGGCGAGACGAGCAGGCCGAGCGCGCCGGACACGGACCCGGCGTCGAACGGCTTCGCTCCGTAGCCCTGCTCGAACGGGTCCCCGAGCACCAGCGCGTCGAACGCCAGCAGGGGCAGCGCCCCGAGCGCGGTGCCCGCGAGCAGTCGGACCGTCTCGCCCGCGCGGCCCGCCCCAAGGAACGGCGACGCGATCGCCGTCGTCTGGCGCACCACGCTGCCGAGGCCCAGTGCGAGTCCGGCGGCGAGCGCGCGGCGAGACGACAGCGGCCGCTCGACCAGCACGAGCCAGAGCGCGACCGCGAGCGCGAGGTGCACGCCCGCGTGCTGCCACAGCGCCTGCGACGACACCGTCCGCACGCTCGTGCCGAGGAAGTACAGGAGCACGAGGGCGAGCGCCCACCGCTCGCTCGCGAAGCGACGGAAGACGGCCCAGAGGAGCAGCGTCGCGAGGACCTCGTAGGACGCCGCGGCGACGTGTCCGACGCGAATCAGCAGGCCGAGGTCGAGCGCGTTCGCGCCCACGAGGACGAACGGCAGGAAGAGTGGGATCGCGAGCAGCCCCATGCCCGGCGGGAACACCGAGCAGACGTGGTCGTTCGGCCCCGGAGCCGGTGGGCCGCCGCGGCTACGCGGCGCCCGCGGTGGCTCGGTCGCGGTCGATGCCCCGCAGGCGCGGAAGAAATAGGCCTCGCGATCGATGAGGTCCGCCGCGCCGGTCCCGAGGATGAAGCCGGTCCCCGGTGTCACGAACTCGTCGTAGTTCATGTCGCCGGAGCGCACCAGTGTGAACGGCAGCAGCGCGTTCGGGATCACGTCGGGTGACCAGACGTCGTGCAGGTTCGCGAACGCGAGCACGAACAGCAGGAGCCCGCGCATGACCCACCGCGACCGCGGCACCACGCTCACGGCGTGAACCCTACTCGACGGCTCGTCGCGGCCGGCCCGCTCCTCGCTCACTCATCCAGGGCGACGACGTACCAGCGCACCTCGCGCGCGCCGGCCGCCCGGAGCGCACCCGAGGCCGCGGCGAGGGTCGCGCCCGTGGTCGCGACGTCGTCTACGAGGGCGACGCGCAGCCCGCGGAGCGAGCCGGCTTCGGCGACGAACGCGCCGCGGACGTTCGCCGCGCGCGCGACGCGGTCGAGATCGACCTGCGGCCGCGAGACGCGGATCCGCCGGAGCGGCGCGCGGACGGCGAGGCCGGTGCGCTCGGCGACGACCGCGGCGAGGAGGCGGGCCTGGTCGTAGCCGCGGTCGCGAGCACGCTCCTCGTGCAGGACGGCCGGGACGACGACGTCGAGCACGACACCGCGCGCGAGGTCGGCGGCGACACGCGCGGCGACGAGGGCGCCGAGCTCCGCCGCGAGCGCGCGCTCGCCCTTGTACTTGAACCGGCGCACCGCCCGCGCGAGGGGACCGCCGTACGACGAGGCGCCGTGCAGGCGGCCGCGGCGCACGGGCTCGCACGCGTCGCGGCAATCGAGGCAGAACCACGCGCCGGGCCGGTCGCATCCGGCGCAGCGCGAGCCGAGGACCGCATCGAGGACCTGTGCCGCCGTCACCGCGCTGGCTCGAAGACGAGTTCGTCACCGGCTTGCGTGGCGGTGCGGGCCGCGGTCCCCGCGGGGAGCTCCAGGACGTCACGCGCGCCGGGCGCCGCGGTGGCGAGACGCCACGGCGGAAGGCGCTCGGCCACGCGGAGGACGCGCCCGGCTCGATCGACGAACACCGCGTCGATCGCGAAGCGCATGAAGAACATCGTGATCGAGGAGGTCCTCGTGATGAGCAGCGCCTCGCCCTCGCCGAGGCGGGCGCGGGGGATCAGTCCGAACGCGCGCGCGAAGAACGAATCCGCGACGTCGCAGCGGGTGGCGAGGACCGTGTCGCGCGTGCGATTGCGGACGCGAAGGGCCGGGCGTCCGACGCTAGACGCTCCCGCAGGACGCGAGCGCGGAGAGCGCGGCGGGCGCGAGGATGACGATGAAGAGCGAGGGGAAGATGCAGCCGACGGTCGGCAGCATGATGAGGATCGGCGCGCGAGCGGCCTTCTCCTCGGCACGCTGCCGGCGCTCCATGCGGAGCTGCTCCGACTGGATGCGCAGCACCTTCGACATCGACACACCGAGCTGATCGGCCTGGATGATCGCGGAGATGAAGTTCTGCAGCTCCTTCACCTCGACGCGCTCGGAGATGCCGCGCAGCGCCTCCTGGCGAGACTTGCCGATGCGCTGCTCGCCGGCGGCGCGCTTGAACTCATCGGTCAGCGGGCCCTTCATCTTCTCGGTGACCTTCACGATCGCCGCGTCGAATCCGAGACCGGCCTCGACGGAGATGGTGAGCAGGTCGAGCGCGTCGGGAAGCTGGTTCAGGATGCCGTTGCCCCGGCCGCTCGCCTTGCTCGAAAGGTAGTAGTCCGGCGCCATGAAGCCGAAGAACAGGCCGCCGACCAGTCCCAGCAGGGTCATCGTGAGGTCCGAGCTCATGAGGTTCACGACCGACGAGACGCCGATGGCGCCGACGATGGCGGCGAATCCCTTGACGCCGAGGAAGAACTCGGTGCTGGTGCTCTCCATGCCCGCGCGCTTCAGCTTCAGCGCGAGGCTCTTCACCGTGTTCGCGGGGTAGAAGCGCGACACCAGTCCCGAAAGACCCTGGATGATCGGTTTCAGGGTCCGCTCCGACAAAGGACGCTGCAGCTCGAGCTCTTCGAGGGTGCGCGGGCGGACGGCGATCTGCTGCAGGCGCGCCTGCACCGGATCGAGCGCCTGGCCCATGAGGATCGACGCGAAGACGAGGAGCACTCCGATGAAGACGAGCGCGGCGAAGAGGATCGGTTCCATCGCCTAGACCTTGATGTCCACGATCTTTTGGATCGCGAAGAAGCCGATGAGCATCATCACGCCGCCGACGCCGAGCAGGACCTGCCCGATGAACTGCGTGAAGAGCGGCTGCATGAACGACGGGTTGATGAAGTTCAGCGTGACCGCGATGCCGATCGGCAGGAACGCGACGAGGTAGCCGGACATGCGGCCCTGCGCCGTGAGCGTGTTGATCTCGCCCTTGATCCGGACGCGCTCGCGGATGGTGAAGGCGATCGTGTCGAGGATCTCGGCGAGGTTGCCGCCGACCTGCTGCTGCACGCCGATCGCGGTGACCATGAGGTCGAGGTCGTCGCTCTTGATGCGTCGCACCAGGTTCGAGAGCGCCTCCTCCATGCCGAGACCAAGGTTCACCTCGCGCACGACCCGGCCCATCTCGTCGCCCATCGGGGCCGGCGTCTCACGCGAGACGAGCTCGATCGACTGCAGGAAGCTCGAGCCGGCGCGGAGCGAGTTCGAGAGGAGCGTGATCGTGTCGGGCAGCTGCTTGTTGAAGGCGGCGAGGCGGCCGCCGATGCGCCGGCCCACGTAGAAGCGCGGCAGCATGTAGCCGAGGAACGCGCCGATGAGCCCGGAGAGCGGATCACGCAGGACACCGAGGAACAGGCCCAGGCCGAGCGCGGCGCCGATACGGATGTAGTAGTACTCGGCGACGCGCAGCTTGAGGTTGGCGCGCGCGAGATCGCGCTGCACCTTGGTCGCGAAGCGCTTGTCCTGCACGTCTCCGGAGAGTGTCGCGAAGGGGTCGACCTGGGCGCGCGACGATTTCTTCTCGCTCTTCTTGCGCGACTCCTTCTTCTGCGCGTCGGCACCGCCGGCGTACCGCGCCATGCGCTCCTCGACCGACGTGCCGCCGGCGGACAGCAGGCCGGAGACGCCCCAGAAGAACAGCAGCACGCCGAAGAACGCGGCGGCGGGGAGCGCGTACTCCATGTGCTAGCGCAACCCCGCGCTCATGTCGCCGAAGACGTTCTGCGGCAGCTTGATGCCCGCGGCCTCGAACTTCTCGCTGAACTTCGGCCGGATGCCCGTCGGGCGGAGCTTGCCGATGACCTTGCCGTCGACGTAGCCGGTCTGCTCGAACACGAACGCGTCCTGCAGCACGACGGCCTCGCCCTCCATGCCCTGGACCTCGGTGATGTTCGTGATCTTGCGCGAGCCGTCCTTCAGTCGGGAGATCTGCACGATGACGTCGAGCGCGCTCGCGATCTGCTCGCGGATCGCCCGTGCCGGCAGGTCGACGCCGGCCATGAGGCACATCGTCTCGAGCCGGCTGATCATGTCTCGCGGAGAGTTCGCGTGACCGGTCGACAGCGAGCCGTCGTGACCGGTGTTCATCGCCTGCAACATCGAGAGGGCCTCGCCGCCGCGGATCTCACCCACGACGATGCGCTCGGGGCGCATACGGAGTGCGTTCTTCACGAGATCCATGATCGTGACCGCGCCTTTGCCTTCGATGTTGGCCGCGCGCGATTCGAGGCGGACGACGTGGTCCTGCACGAGCTTCAGCTCGGCGGCGTCCTCGATGGTGACGATGCGCTCGTCCTCGGGGATGAAGCCCGACATGATGTTCAGCAGCGTCGTCTTGCCGGACCCGGTGCCGCCGGAGATGAAGATGTTCAGCCGCGCTTCGACGCAGGCGCGCAGGAACTCCATCATCTCGGGCGTCGCGGTGCCGAACTTGATGTAGTCCTCGACCGTGATCCGGTACTTCGGGAACTTCCGGATCGTGACGACCGGACCGTTCAGCGCGAGCGGCGGGATGATGATGTTCACGCGGGAGCCGTCCGGCAGGCGCGCATCCTCGTATGGCTTCGACTCGTCGACGCGCCGCCCGATCGGGGCGATGATCCGCTCGATGATGCGCATGACGTGCTCGTCGTTCTGGAACGTCGTGTCGGTGAGGGTGAGCTTGCCCTTGCGCTCGACGTACACGCGGAACGGGCCGTTCACCATGACCTCGGTGATGGTGTCGTCGTTCAGGAGCGGCTGGATCGGGCCGAAGCCGAGGATCTCGTCGAGGATCGCCTCGAGCATCTTCTGACGCTCGACGCGCGTGATGACCGTGCCCTCTTCATCGAGGTACTTGTTGAACATGTCTTCGATGTTGGCGCGGACCGCCTTCGCATCGGAGAGGTCGAGGCGCGGGTCGAGGTTGTTGATGATCCGCGTCTGCAGCCGGAAGCGGACGTCGCGGTTGGCGTCCCGAGCGGGGGCGGCCGTCTGGCTCAGCGGTCCTTCGGCGGGCGCCCGGGGCGTGACCGCACCGGGCGGCGGGGTCGGGGCGCCGGGCGCGGGTGCCACGGGCTGCTGGCCGGCGGGGCGCTGACCTTCGATCCGTCTAAGCAGGCTCATGCGGTGGACAACCCTCGCTTTCGACGGCCGTTATTGGCCGTCCGCTCCCTCGCCGCAGGAGTGTACGTCGGGTTCTGCGACAGTTGGCCACCCCGCAGGGGTCAACCGCGTGGCTCTTTCTTCGCATTCGCCTCGGCCCGCCCGCGGCGGCCGCGGCTCGTCGCCTCGCTGCGACGAGGCCCTCGTCGTTCGGACTTCTTCTACCGAGCGCCGAAGAGCTTGAGCCCGCCGCTCGCTGGCTTTGCCTGCTTGCCCGCTGCGGCGGAGGTCGCGGCGGCCTCGGCGGCGGGGCTGGAGAGCTTCGCCGCGAGCGTGAAGATGTCCTTCGAGACCTGGCTGTCGCGGTTGCTCGTGACGAAAGGCACGCCGCGGTTCACGGCGAGGACCAGCGTGCGCCCATCCGAGACGATCGTGTGCGGGATCTTGCGGCCGAGGCTGGCCTCGACGTCGCTCGCCCTGATGCCGCCCGACGAATCGTTCCGGTTGGCGACGAGCTGGACCTTGTCGTCGCCGTAACCGAGCTTCTCGGCGATCTCCATGAACACGCGCACGTTCTTGAGGCTCGTGATCTCGAGAGTCATGAGCGTGAGGATCACGTCGGCGACGTCGAGCATCGTGATGACCTGCTCCTGGAACGACGGCCACGTGTCGACGACGATGTACGCGTACCGCTCGCGGAGGATCTCGAGGACGTGCTTGATGTTCGCCCCGGTGATGAGCTCCGTCGACTCGGGCGTTGGCGGCGCGAGCAGCACTTTGATGCCGGTCGAGTGCTGCACGAGGATCGACTCGACGACGTCCGCATCGGCCTGCTCGAACGATCCGATGAGGTCGGCGAGCGTCTTCGCCTTGGGGCTCATGTTGAGGATGACGGCGATGTCGCCGAACGGGAGGCTCCCGTCGACGAGGACGACCGGCTTCTCCGTCGTCTGGTGGAGCGCGACGGCGAGGTTCGTCGCGATGGTCGTGCGTCCGACGCCGCCCTTGGGCGAGAAGAAGGTGACGATCTTGCCCGTCTCCCGTGCCGCCGGCGCGGCACCGGGGGCGGCCGCCGCGGCCTGTATCGGCGCATAGCGCGCGCGCCGCACCTTCTCCAGCTCGTGGACGTGACGGATAGAGTTGATGAGCTCGTCGGCGGAGAACGGCTTCACGAGGAATTCGCGCGCTCCGGCGAGCATCGAGCGGCGCAGGTAGTCCTGCTCGCCCTGGACCGACATCATGATGATCGGCGACTCCGGGACCGTGTTCGAGATGATCTCGGTCGCAGTGATCCCGTCCATGTCGGGCATGTTGATGTCCATGAGGATCACGTGAGGCCGTTCCTTCTTCGCGAGGTTGACGGCCTCCTGCCCGCCACCGGCGGTGCCCGCGACCTCCATGTCGGGCTCGAACCCGATCAGCTTGGCGAGGTTCTCGCGCGTATCGGCGATGTCGTCGACGATCAGGATTCGTATCTTCTCGCCGTCAGCCACGCCCTCGCGCTCCCCTCTTTGACATCGCGCCGAGTCTACAGGCGCTGGTCGCGCCGCGCGACGTCTGTTCGGGCGATCGCCATCACGTCCCGAGAGCGATCACGCCGCTCGCCTCGAGGGCGAGCGCGAGGAGCCCGCCGAGCCCGAGGGCGATGCCGTACGGCATCGAGGACTTCATGACCTCGGCCATCGTGGCGGGCTCCGCCCCCGCGGACCGCCGCGCGAATCTTCGTGACACGATGAATCCGACGGCGATGACTCCCCCGAGGATCGCGCCGTAGACGGCGGCGGCGAGCAGGAAGCTCACGCCGCGCACCGCGCCGATGGCCATGAGCAGCTTCGCGTCGCCCGCCTTCAGCCCGCCCGCCGCGTAGAACGGATACGAGATCGCGAAGGCGAGCACGAGGGCGAGGAGATGGTCGAGGAAGCCCGTGGCGAAGAGGGCCCCCGGGAACGCCTCGATGGCGCCCAGGACGAGGCCGATCAGCATGACCGGGTACGTGACCGCGTTCGGGATGCGCAGGTAGCGCCAGTCCGTGTACATGACGACGACGAAAAGGACGACGAGCACCGCGCTGTCGATCAGTCGAAGGCCGTCGATGCCCGTCGTCCTCCCGAATTACGTGAGGTTGTTGCCGATGTTGCTGAAGATGTTCTGGATCTGACCGCGCAGGAAGATCATGGCCACGATGACGGCGATCGCGATCACGGCGATGATGAGAGCGTACTCGACGAGGCCTTGACCACCGTCGTCGCGGAAGAAGGACAACATCTTGAGCCCCCCCTTTCTCGGATACCCCTCATGCCACCGCGGGCGTGAGCCTGCTCGCCGCCGCCGCCGGCGGGCAATGAGAAGGAGGTCCTAGCCCTGTTGCCGGTGCCCATAGACTTCCGCGCCAAGGAAGGGGGTCAGACATGGCGACCACACCTGCTCCCATCGCCGCGACCACGGATAAGGCTGGCTGGTGGACGCGCTTCTTCGCGATCCTCATCGACAGCATCGGCGTCGGCATCGTGAGCGGGATCCTGACGAGCATCCTCTACCAGGGCGACACCGGCGCCGCGAGCGGTCTCCAGACCCTGCTCGGCGTCGCGTACTTCTGCTACTTCTGGTCCAGCTACGGGCAGGGCCAGACCCTGGGCATGCGCGCGCTGAACATCAAGGTCGTGAAGACGGACGGCTCGTACCTCGACCTCGCCGGCGCGTTCCTTCGCTACATCGGTCTCATCATCTCGTGCCTCGTGATCTTCATCGGCGTCATCTGGGCGGCGTTCGACGCGCACAAGCAGGGCTGGCACGACAAGATCGCCAACACCTACGTCGTGAGGGCATAGCCGAACCCCGGGAGGTCGACGTCGCGGACGGCGGCTACGTCGACGTAGCGACGACGTCGGCTCGATAGCGTGCGATCTGCGGGACCGCGGTCGCGGCGGCAAGCACGGCGCCGACGCACACGAGACCACCGGCCGCGATCGCGAGCTCCGGGGACAGCGCGTCGGCGACGAAGCCCGACTCGACCTGCCCGAGCTGCGGGCCGCCGGCCACGAAGATCGTGTTGATCGACGAGAGGCGGCCGCGCAGCGCGTCGGGTGTCTCCATCTGCAGGATCGTGTGCCGGAAGACGACGCTCACCGAGTCGGCGCCTTCGGCGATCGCGAGGAGCGCACACGCGGCGAGGAACGCGCCGGACGGCACGAACGCGAAGGCCGCGTTCGCGAGACCGAAGATCCCGATGGCCACGAGGACGGCGAGACCCTTGCGCTGGATCCCGGCCGTCCACCCGCTCGTCAGGACGACGGCGGTGGCGCCGATGCCCGGCGCGGCGTACAGGAGACCGAGCCCCTCCGGGCCGACGTGAAAGACGCGGTCCGCGAAGTACGGCATGAGCGCGCGCGTCGTGCCGAAGAGGGTCGCGCAGAAATCGACGCCCATCGTCGCGAACAGGAGCGGCCGCGCGACGAGGAACGCGAGGCCCTCCCGCAGCGAGCGCAGCACATGCGGTCGCTCCGGGCTCGGCACGAACGCGGGGATGCGCATGATCGCGAGCGCGACGATCGCGACGACGAACGTCGCGACGTCGATCCAGTACGCCCACGCGAGGCCGAAGGACGCGATGACGACGCCGCCCAGCGCTGGCCCGACGATGCTCCCGGTGCGCCAGCCCATCTGGTTGAGCGCCATCGCCGCGGGGATGAGCCGTCGCTCCAGCAGTGAGGGCGCGAGCGCGGACCGAGCGGGCTGGTCGAGCGCGCCGAACCCGGCGCCGATCGCGGTGAGCGCGTACAGCAGTGGGACGGACACGACGCCGAGCGCGGTCGCGAGCGCGAGCGCCGCCGACACGAGCGCGAGACAGGTCTGCGTGACGAGGAGCAGCCGGCGGCGGTCCACGCGGTCGGCGATGACGCCGCCGAAGAGCGAGAAGGCGATAAGCGGCCCCGCCGAGAAGAGGCCGATGAGGCCGACCGCCAGCGACGACCCGGTGAGCAGATAGATCTGGTACGGGACCGCCACGAGGCGCAGCGCCGATCCCGCCTGCGAGACGAGCTGCCCCGACCAGAGCAGGCGGTACTCGCGCGAAGCCCGCAGCGGACTCGTATCGGGGAGAACGCGCGCCACGCTGTGCAGGATGAGGCACGACGCGCCGGCGCGCGCGGTCAGTGGAGGAGCGAGAGGAGCGGCGGCCCGAGGAAGATCACGAGGAGCGCCGGCAAGATGCAGAACGCGAGCGGGAAGAGCATGAGCACCGGCAGGCGGCGGGCCGTCGTCTCCGCGCGATGACGGTCCGACTCGCGCAGCGCGTCGGCCTGCACGACGAGGAGATGCGCGAGGGGCGATCCGAAGCGACTCGAGACCGACACGAGCGCCGCGACGCGCGACTCGTCCGGGCCGCGGGCGAACGCGCGCAGGGCGTCGGAGAGTCCACGGCCGAGGCGCAGATCGGCGAGCAGCCGCCGCGCTTCGGTCGCGCGCTCGAGAGCGGGCACGCGCTCGACGAGACCCGCCAGGGAGCGCTCGAAGGTGAGCCCCGCCTCGAGGCCGACGACGAGCGCGTCGAGCAGCGTGGCGAGGTCCGCGGCGCCACGCCTGGCTCGCACGATCCGCCAGAGCCAGAGGGCGCCGGCCGCTTCGAATGCGGCCGCGAGGGCGAGGAGACCCCGCCCGTCGCCGAGGAGGGTGGGCGCGTACTCGGGCATCGCGAGCGAGAAGAACAGCACGCCGAGCGGAGCGAGGGCGACGAGGACGAACGCGGAGGTGCGGCTCTGCGCCGTGAGCGCGCCCCGCTCTTCGTCGAGCGCGAGGCGACCGCGCAGCAGCGCGCCCACGCGTTCGAGGCTGCGCGCCACGCGACCGCCGCTGCGCGCGAACGACGCGAGGACGAGCGCGAGCGGTGCGACGTCCTCGGCGGGGACGACGCGCACGTACGCGTTGAGGGCGTCCGCGATCGGGATGCCGAGCGCCAGAGCCGCCGACACGCGTCGCGTCTCTCGCGCCAGCGCCGGCGGCAGCGTCGGCGCGACCTCCGCGAAGGCGAGCTGCGGCGAGAGACCGCTCGCGAGCGCCGCGGCGAGGGCCTCGACGAGCGCCGGGAACGCCGCGCGCGCGTCCCGCTGCGCGCCGCGTTGACGCGTCGCGAGCGCCGCGGCCTGCCGCACGGTGGTCGGCGGGACGGCGGCCGCGCACAGCGCCGCGAGCGCGAGGATCGCGAGCAGGAGGGTCACGCCGCGAGCGGCACGAGCTCGTACTCGCCGCGCGCCGCGGGCGCGAGCGCGACGACGCTCGTGATGCGCCGACGGCCGTCCTCGCCGCGCTCTTGATGGACGATCAGGTCGATCGCGCGCGCGATCTGCTCGCGCACCGCCACCAGCGGCAGCTCGATCCCGGACATGAGCGTCATCGTCTCGAGCCGCAGCAGCGCCTCGTACGGTCCGTTCGCGTGCGCGGTCGTGAGCGAGCCGCGGTGTCCGGTGTTCATCGCCTGCAGCATGTCGAGCGCCTCGCCGCCGCGGACCTCGCCGACCACGATGCGATCGGGGCGCATGCGCAGCGCGGCGCGGATGAGCGTGCGCACGTCGACGGCACCGGTGCCTTCGACGCTCGGGCCGCGCGTCTCGAGGGACACGACGTTCGGCTGCGGCAGGCGCAGCTCGGCGGCGTCCTCGATCGTCACGATGCGCTCCTCGACGCCGATGGCGTGCGCGAGCGCGTTCAGCGTTGTCGTCTTACCGCTCGAGGTCCCGCCGCACACGAGGATCGAGCGGCGCTCGTGGACCGCGCGCACCAGGCGCGCCATGACCGGCGCGTCACACGTGCCGAGGCGGACCAGATCGTCGGGACCGAGGGGACGCTCGGTGAATCGCCGGATGGTGAGCACGGGCCCCGCCAGCGAGATGGGCGGGATCACCGCGTGGACGCGCGAGCCGTCCGGCAATCGCGCGTCGACGAGCGGCGTCGCGAGATCGATGCGGCGGCCGAGCGGCGCGACGAGCCGCTCGATCACCACGAGCAGCGCGTCGTCGTCCTCGAAGGTGACGCCGGTGCGTTCGAGGCGGCCCTCGCGCTCGACCCACACGCTCTTCGGCCCGTTCACCATGACCTCGCTCACCCGCTCGTCGCGGAGCAGCGGCGCGAGCGGCCCGAGACCGAACAGCCGATCGTCCAGCTGCCGCTCGAGCTCGCGCCGCTCGCCGGACGGCATCGCGACACGCTCGACGGCCAGCGCGTCGTGCAGCGCCGCGGGCAGCTGGTCCCGCCGCGGACGCCCGTCGGGTGCCTCCCGCAGACGCGCGAGGACCGCCTGATGGAGGCGCGAGCGCAGCGCGTCGGTCGTCATGACGCGTCGGTCGTCATGACGCGTCGATCGCGACGAGCTCCGCGAGATCGTCGTAGGCGCGTCCGAGGGCTCCACCGACGGCGTCGCGCCGCGCGATCGCGGCGGCGACGGCGCTCTCGTCGCGCGGCATCGCGCGGAAGACCGGATGCTCGCCGAGGCGCTGGGCACGCGACTGCGACGCGATGATCCAATCGTCCTCCGCCGGTGCGGCGGCGGCGAGCGCCGCGACGGACGCGGCGTCGTCGTAGGACACGAACAGGCAGCGGTCCGCGACCGTGCGCAGCGTCCCCGTCGCCGGATCCCACGCCACCGGCGCGTCGACGAGCACGACGTCGTGGGCCGCGGCCGCCGCCCGGATCGTTGCGGACAGGATCCCGATGCTCGGCGCGACCGCCGCGCCGCCGACCAGCCGCAGGCCGGGCGCCGCGTCGTGAGCGACGACGCTGAGATGGTCCGCCGACATCTCGTCGACCAATCCCTCGAGCGTCGACCACGATGCCGCGTCACAGCCCAGCCACCATGCGGCCGCGCCGCTGCCGGTCGCGTCCACGACGCACACCCGCGCGCTCCGCGCGAGGCGCCGCGCGACGTTCGTCACGAGCAGCGTCCGGCCGACCCCGCCGCGCACGCCGCTGACGCTCACGATCTGCGTGCGCGTGCGCCTCGTCGCGGGAAGGAGAGACACGAGGACGGGTCCGAGCACGGCAGGCTCGACGGAGTCCGCGATGCGCGAGCGCTCCGCGCCTATCGCCGCGAGCAGCGCGCGATGCGCCTCGGAGCCCACGATGGCGCGCGGCATCGCCGGCGGCAGCGACGCCGCCCGCGCGACGGCGTCCGGATCGCTCGTGTCGATGACCGCGATCGAGATCCCCCTATCGGAGGGCTCGAACCCCAGCGCGAGGACGCTCTGACGCAGGTCATCGCGGCCGAAGACCGCGATGCGGACGGCGTCGCTCACCTCGTCGAACGGAGCAGCGGCACGAGCAGCATCCCGGCGCCGCGCGCGGTGGCGATCGCGACGGCGTCGTCCTGATCCACTTCGAGGACGAGGACGCGGTCATCGAGGGACATCACGTGCACCGCGTACGCGACCGGCACCGTGTACGGACGGTCGCCCGCGCGAACCGCGAGGATGTCGATCACGTCGCCGTGCCGGACGCTCGGGACCGGGGCGGCGAGCCAGGCCACCGGGACGTCCATGCCCCACGACGACGAGCGCAGTGTGTCGGCGAGCGCCACCGGACGCTCCGGCGCGGGCGTCGCCGCGACCTGCGACGAGACGGCGGCAAGCGCGAGCGCGGCGGAAGCGGAGCCGAGGAGCGCCCGGCGTACCGGAAGACGGCGCCGCGACGGGGTCAGCGCTGGGAGCATTCCGCCGCCGCGAACGTCGCTCGATATCTGCCTCCGTACACCGCGACCTCGACCATCGAATCCGCGCAGCGCGCGCTCACGTCGGGTACGACGCCTCCGCCGTTCCGCAGGCTGATGTCCGACGCGACGACGCGTGCGGCTTCGAGCAAGCTCGGATCGCTGACCGCGGCGTCCATCGGACGGGGATCCGCCGAGGGCGCGAGCCGCGAGCGGACCTCGGCCGCGTACGCGTCGGCGACGACCGCGGTGGCGGCCTCGACCGCGGCCTCGCCCGCGCGACGCACCTCCGCCCGGACGAAGAGATCGCTCTGCGCGACCCGGAGGCCGGCCATAACGACCGCGGCGATCGCGAGGAGGAAGACGGCCATGATCGCGGCCTGCCCGCGCTCGTCGCTCACGGCGTCCATTCCATCCGGCGGGTCGCGGACGCGCTCACCACGAGCCGCGGCAGCGCGATGAACGCGAGCGGGAGCGGGATCTCGTAGCTCGCGCGGACGGTGAGGAGCGACCCGCGGGGGTCGGCGGTGCGCGGCGGCTCCGTCGACGGCGGTTCGATCGCGGTCGTCACGCGATCCGCCGACAGCGGCGCGACCGCGGCGGCGAGCGTCTCGCGCACGAGCTGGTCGTCGTTGGTGAGCGCTCCCTCTCGCGCGCCCTCGGCCACCGCGTGCTGGAGCGCGAGGCGCGCGACCCCGATCTCGGCGACGAGCACGATCGCGAAGGCGGCGGCCAGGAGCACGGGGAGGACGAGCGCGAACTCCACGATCGCTTGACCGGCGTCGCGTCTCACCAGCGAGACCGCCGGCGCGCGGGCCCGAGGACACGATCGAGGAGGTTGCCACCGCCAAGGCGATCGGGGAACGCCCATAGGGCGAGGGCGATGGCTATCGCGGCCGTCATGATCGGGACGAGCCAATCGAAGAGCCACGAGGTGCGCGCAGCCGCCTTCTTGAGCTGAGGGGAGCGGTCGTCCGGCGGGACGGCGCGGGTCTCGATGGTCTGGATCGTGGCGCGGAGCACGCGCGGGTCCGTCAGCGCGCCGCCATGCCCTTCGCGGGCATCGTCGAAGACGAGCGAGTACACGCCCGGATCGGTCGCATCGCGCGCTGGGACGACCGCGTCGGTCGCTTCGCGGATGTCGACGCGGACGACGCCGGCCGGCGGGGCGACCGGCCGCGCCACCGCGGTGTCGCGCGCGGCGTCGGAGTCGCTCTCCCACCCCATGTGCAGCAGCACGCGACGGGTGTAGTCACGGCGTCCGCTGATCGCGTTCGCGATCGGCGAGACGGCCCCGATCGCCCGCGCGGTGGCGCTCCCGTTGTGCGGGGCGGACCACGATATGTACGTCGCGACCGATGCGCCGGTGAGTCCTTGGGCGAACGCCTGGTCCGCGACGACGCCGCCCATCGAGTGCGTGACGATGTGCACGGCCGGGTACTTGATGGAGAGCTCGTGAATTTCGTCGCGCAGGTTGGCAGCGCTCGGCCCGATGGGGCCATACGTGTCGTAGGGGAAGTCCGGATCCTGGCCGAATCGCTTGTAGTCGAAGCCCGCGGCGGTGAGCTCGGACTCCAAGGCCGCGAACGTGTTGTCGCAGGAGCACGACTGGTAGCCGCCGACGAGCACGACGACCTCGTTGCGCGGGCCGTGCGTCGGAGCCGGCCGGGGAGCGACGACGTCGCGATCGGCTTGGACATGGTGGAGGACGCCGGCCGGCGGACGGACGCTCGGGGCCGGCGAGGGTCCATCGTCCGCGTACGCGACAAGGGCGTGCGCGGGGGCGAAGAGAGCGACGAGGGCCAGCAGGAAGGCGGCGATGCGGTGTGGCACGCGCGCATGGAACCGGTGATCGTGCGAAGCGCGCAGAGGACCGCGGGCCGGTACGCCGGTACTACCGCCGCGGCGTCGTTAGGGACGGGCGTGGGCGACGGAGACGGCCTGATCGCTGGCGGCGCGCTCTTCGCGATCGTCGAGCGGCCGGAGCGACACGCTCCCGTGGCGGCGCTGGAGCGCCCACGCGAGCAGCTTGTCCGCGAGCCACGGGTTCTTGGGCAGGCACGAGCCGTGGCTGTAGGTGCCGATGATCCTGCCCTGCACCGCACCCTCGGTGCGGTCCTCGCCGTTGTTGCCGTGACCGACGAGCACGGCGCCGAGCGGCACGGCCTTCGATCCGAGATACGTCCGGCCGCTGTGGTTCTCGAATCCGACGAGGATGCCGTCCGGCGTCTCGACGACGAGGTTTCCGACGAAGCGCCGCTTCCCCGCCCGCGTGCGCACGTCGAGCAGCCCGAGGCCGGGGATCGCGAACGCGTTCTCCGGCAGGTACTCGACGCCGAAGAGCTGGTAGCCGCCGCAGATCGTGAGTGCGGCGGCGCCGTTCGCGATCGCGCGACGGACGGCCTCGCCGTTCGCGCTCCGCAGGTCGGCACCGACGATGTCCTGTCCCTGATCCTGACCGCCGCCGAAGAACAGGAGGTCGGGCCACTCGCCGTCGAACGTCATGCCTGCCGTGTACGCGCGGACCTCGACGTCGATGCCGCGCCAGCGCGCGCGCTGCGTGAGCGCGAGCACGTTGCCGCGATCGCCGTAGATGCTCATGAGGTCCGGGTACAGGTGCGCGATGCGAAGATCCATCAGCGGGCCCGCCTCGCCGGGACCTCGACGTACTCCCGCATCGGCCGACCTGGCGTGACCTCGAACGCGGCGCCGGGATGTTCCAGCCTCGCCGCGTCGAACGCGGCGACCATCTCGGGCGGCGTCTTCGTGACCTTCGGCATCCCCCGCATATCTCAATCCTCCCAGAACGGCGCGACGTGGCCGCGCCGCGCGAGCTCGGCGCGGAGCGCGAGCATGGCCGTGTAGGTCGCGAGGACGATGAGCTCGCCGCCTTGCGGGGTCGCGCCAATGGCCCGGTCGATCGCGCCGGGCGGGTCGTCGACAGCCTCGAGGCGCTCGCGCGCCGCGCCGGCGTACTTGAACCGGATCGCGAGGTCGCGCGACCGCGAGCCGGTCACGACGACGTGCTCGATCTGCGGCGCGAGCGACTCGAAGTCGGCGTCCCAGATCCAGGACACGTCGCGCCCGTCGGCGTCGCGGTCGTTGAGCGCCGCGAGCAGCCGCGGGCGGCGGCCGGTCTCGAGGAGCGCGCCGATCGCCGCGTTGAACCCCGCGGGATTCTTCACGAGGACAAGGCGCAGGGTCCGGCCGTCCACGGTGAGCTGCTCGAGACGGCCGAAGGCGGGCCGGAAGGCCGCGATAGCGCGTGCCGCGGTGGGTAGCGCGATGTCGAGCGCGCGCGCGGTCGCGAGCGCGGCGAGCGCGTTGTAGGCGTTGTAGAGACCTGGGAGCGGCACGCGGATCGCGTCGAACGCGCCCGCGACCGGAAGGCGGAGCTGGACCTCGCTCCCGGACGCGTCGAGACGGACCGAGACCGCCGCGACGTCGCGGGTCGGGCGCGCGAGCCCGCACTGCGCGCACCACCAATCGCCTTCGTGCGCGAGGATGACGCGCCCATAGCGCAGCGGCGCGCGGCAGCGCGGACAGCGCGTCGCGTCGCTGATGTTCTGCGGCACGCGTCCGCCGACCGACGGATCGTCCACGCCGAAGTAGGCGACCGTTCCGGGATGTCGCGCTCCGAGCATCGCGACGAGCGGGTCGTCGGCGTTGAGCACGACGATCGTCGAGGGGTCGAGCGTCGCGACGGCGTCGCCGATCCGGCGCGCGAGCTGATCGATCTCGAAGTACCGGTCGAGCTGGTCGCGGAACAGATTCGTCACCACGACGACGCGCGGGCGCACGCGGCCGAGGACGCGAGGCAGCGAGGCCTCGTCGACCTCGAACAGCCCGAGGTCTCCGCGCGGCTCGCCGCGCCAGGTGCTGTCCGCGAGGAGCGCGCCGGCGATGCCTCGCTCGAGGTTCGAGCCAGAGCGGTTGTGGATCGGTGACCAGCCCGCCGCGCGCGCGATATCGGATGCCATGCGCGTCGTCGTGGTCTTGCCGTTCGTCCCGGAGATCAGGACGACGCCGTGCGGCAGCTCGCGCGTGACCGTCGCGATGTAGTCGGGATCGAGCTGCAGCGTGACCAGCCCGGGCAGCGCCGTCGCGCCGCGACCGGCCACCTGCAGGCCCGCGCGCGTCAGCTTTCCGGCAGCGTTGGCGAGGGTGGCGAGTGCGTCGGGCACCATCCGAAGACTAGCCGCGCGCGCTGGCTAAACGGCGGTCGTCTGGACCTCGCGAAGGAGCATCTCGAGCTCGTCGACGGCCTTGCCGAGGCGCAGCACGAGCGTCTTGGCGCCCTCGCCGGTGGCGCTCGCGGTGTGCAGCGCCCCTTGCTCCTCGAGCCGCGCGAGCTCCGCGGCGGCGCGACGGAGTCGCGCGAGCGAGAGCGAGGCCGGGAGGCTACGGCGCAGCTGCGCCACGCGCTCCTCGAGGCGCTCGAGACGGCGGCGCAGCTCGTCCTCGAGGTCCTCGGGAGGGAGCTCGTCCAGCCGCTTCATCTCGCTCTGGAGGGACGCGATGTCGCGCTGCACCAGCTGCGCGGCCTTCTCGAGCGAGTAGCCCTTCGCGAGCGCCTGGCGGATGCGAATGACCTTCTCCATGGCGTAGACGTCGTAGTCGTGATCGCCGGTCGCGGACGCCTTCACGAGGCCCTTCTTCGTCCAGTAGATGAGCTGGCGTGGGGTGACGTTGCAGACGCGCGCCGCCTCGGCCGCCGACAGGCGAAGGCGCGACAGCACCTCTCCGTCGTTGGCGATGAGGATCCGTGCGAGGACGTCGCGGCTCTCGGCTTCGGCCACCTGCTCCCCTTGGGTCCGTCCGGCGTGTGAAACGCCGGGGCCGCGCCGAATGTTCGGGGCCTGGACTCGGCATGTCAAGAAGCGAGACAGATGGCGTTCTCTGACCCACGACCAGCCAGATCAGCGCGCGGGCTTCAGCGCCTGCCGGTATGCCACCTTCACCGTGGCGTGATAGCGACTGAGCTTGCGTCCGTCCCATTCCGCCCACAGCCGCGAGACCTCGACGCCGATCGGATCCTTTGCGTCGCTCGCCCTCACCGCGGCGGCCACCGCCGCCTCCCACCCGCGCGGCGATTCACCGGTCGCCTCGGTGACGCGGACGACCGAGGCCGGCGCGGCGCTCCGACGACGTGCGGGAGTCGCGCTACGGCGTGCGGGCATCGCCGCCGGCGCGTGCATTCTTCGCGGTCGGGCGCTCCGCGTGTCCGTTCGTGCGCGCGCGGTCTGCCGGCACGGGCGGAAGCGCGGCCGTCGCGATGGCGCGATCCAGCATCGCCGCGACGCGCCTGCTCAGGATCCGGCGCGTCTCCGATCCAGGACGCGGCGCGAACAGGACGCCGACCGCGAGTCCGATCGCGAACGAGCGCAGCGCGACGCGGTAGAGCCGGAACACGGCGACCTCCTAGCGACCCTTGGGCGGATAGCCCTCGAGCGCGTACTCCTTGATCTTCGCGTAGAGCAGACGCCGATAGATGCCGAGCATCTCGGCAGCCTTCGAACGGTTCCCGCCCGCGTCGCGGAGCGCCTTCATGATCAGGTCCTTCTCGAACTGCGCGACGGACTTCTTGAAGAAGGACTTCTCCGTGGCGATCTCGTCCTCTTCGCCCTCGTGCTCACCCGCCTCGTGGTCGCCGAACGGGAGCTCGCGGCTGGTGATGATCTGCCCGCGCGAGAGCACGACCGCGCGCTCGACGACGTTCTCGAGCTCGCGCACGTTGCCGGGCCAGTCGTATTCCATGAGGCGCTTCAGCGCTTCTTCGCTGATCGTCGCGGGCTGCGCGCTCGCGCTGTAGCGATGCTTCGCGAGGAAGTGCTCGACCAGCGCGGGGATGTCCTCCTTGCGATCGCGCAGCGGCGGCATGTGGATATTGATGACGTTGAGCCGGTAGAAGAGGTCGTCGCGGAACTTCCCCTGTTCGACCTGCTTCTGCAGATCCTTGTTCGTCGCGCAGATCACGCGGATGTCGACCCTGATCGGGATCGCCGACCCGACGCGCTCGATCTTGCGCTCCTGAAGAACGCGCAGGAGCTTCGTCTGCGTCGCGAGGCTCATCTCGCCGATCTCGTCGAGGAAGATCGTGCCCTTGTCCGCGAGCTCGAAGCGGCCTTTGCGCGTCGCCGTCGCGCCGGTGAACGATCCCTTCTCATGTCCGAAGAGCTCGGCCTCGAGCAGCGTCTCGGGGAGCGCGGCGCAGGAGACCTTGATCATCGGGCCGCTGCGCCGGTTGGAGTTGTAGTGGAGCGCCTCGGCGACGAGCTCCTTGCCGGTGCCGCTCTCGCCCGTGATCAGCACCGTCGCGTCGGCCTTCGCGACCTTGCCGACGGTCTTGTAGACCTCCTGCATCGCGGGCGAGTTGCCGACGATGCGCTCGGTCTGCACGAGCGAGCTGATCTCGTCGCGCAGTACCTCGACCTCCTGCGTGAGGTCCTGGTACTGGAACGCTCGCTTCACGGTGTGCGAGATCTTGTCGAGCTCGAACGGCTTCGTGATGTAGTCGAAGGCGCCGAGCTCCATCGCCTTGATCGCGGCGTTCGAGGTTCCGAACGCCGTCATGATCAGAACCGCCGTCTGGGCCGAGAGCGTCTTGACCTTTTGAAGCGCCTCGATGCCGTCGAGCTCGGGCATCCGTACGTCCATGATCACGAGGTCAGGAGTGGTGGCCTTGACCTGTTCGAGGACCTCGGTGCCCGTCGCCGCCTCCGCGACGCTGTACCCCTCGTCGGCGAGGAGCTGCTTCAGCAGCGAGCGGATGGATGCATCGTCGTCGGCCACCAGGATCGTCCTCTGGGCCATAACTTGTACGGTTCCTTCCCAGCGGAGGCGTTCTGGCCGCTCCTTGGCGGTGCTCCCCGTCTAGGACGGCGATTTTGTGTGCCACGAAGCGTACATGTCAAATCGCCCGGACCGCTACCGGATGACCAGAACTCATCACCCTACGGGACGTCGCGGACAACTGGAAGGAAGGCGCCCGCGACAGCGGTACCCAGCATGACAAGGCCAGCAACAGCAAGAAGAATCTCGACGCCTATCGCGTCTGCGATCGCGCCGCCGAGAAAGATGACCGGCAGCCAACTCAGATTAGCCAGCGCAATACGTGCGCCAAATACGCGAGCCGTCATGTTCGGCGGCGTGCCCTCCTGCATGATCGTCAGATTTGGCACAAAGAAGAGCACATTAGTGACGCCGAGTAACGTGAAGAGCACTAGGGCAATCGGGTAGCTGGGTGAGATCGCGACCAAGACGATGACTGAGCCGGTGGCTGCGAAACCCGCAATCAGGGCTCGGCCCTTTCTCATTGTCGAAAGCCTTCCAGGCAGAATCGCGCTACCAACCACAGCGCCGAGCGCAATGGCTGCTTCTGAGCCCGCGTAGAGCACGACCCCTGCAGCCGGATCATTCGCTGCGAAACGACGAATAAGGAAGACGGGCGTCAATGTATTGACGACCGGATTGGCTAGCTGCGCGACGATCGAGAACACGGTGTTGGCCCACAACACCGTCGACGTTCGCAAGAACTCGAGCCCTTCGCGGGCGTCGTGCGCTACGTGCGACCACGTGACGGATCGCGCGTCTTCACGCACAACAACACGAGCCAGCAAGACAGCTGACAGGGCGAATGTGAGTGCGTCAACGTAAAACGCGGATTCGCCCAGCGTAGCGACGAGCGCTCCGCCCGCTAAGGCGCCGCCGATCTCGACAGCCCGGTCAGAGGCATAGACCAGTGAATTGCCAGCAGCCAATCGCTCGCGCGCAACCAATGAGGGCACGAGTGCTCCCCGAGCCGGGTTGAAAATCGCGGCACCCAAGCCGGCTAGGAAGACGAGCGCGAGAATTAGCGCGAGAGGCGCGTCGAGGCCAATCAGAACCGGGACCGCCCCTACGATCACGGCTCGAGTTACGTCACACCAGAACATCGCCCGTCGAGGTCCGAGCGCATCGGCGATCGCGCCTCCGAAGAAACTGAAAACGGCGTTGGGTATCGTTGCGGTGCTGATCGCAACCGCAGTAACGAGCGCAGAGTGCGACGCGCGATATGCCACGTAGGTGAGTGCGATTACAGTGATTGGATCGCCAAAGCGGCTGACCACCTGAGCCAGCCAGAAGAAGGCGAAGTTCGCCGATCGCAATTCATGCTTAGAAGGGTCGACTTCGGGTTGCACCCAAACGAACGGAAGAAGAAAGCCCCCGAACGCGATCAGTAGGTCGCCAATGCTGTACACGCTTCGGACCACACCGACCGGTACTAGGTCCGCAAGAAACGGAAATCGGGTTTGCGCTGTCAGCAAGACATGGAGCCCGTCGTTAGGAATTGGCGCTCCGACGGCGACGGCAGCGGTAAGGTCGTACGGCATCCCGCTGTTCGCTAGAACAACCAGGACGTTTAGCAGAGTGCCGATTGCGATGAAGAGGGTGCCTGGCAAGCGCCAGTTCGCGGCGGCGACGATTCCGATTCCCGCCAATCCGAGCACGTAAACCACTAGATCGGCGTGTGGAAAGAAGAAGGTCCACAAGCGCAGGGCGCTGGCCGCAACGAGTAAAGGCCACCAGCGTAGTCCGAAGGTCGCTAGCCGACGCCAGTCACCCCCAAACGCAACACCAGCCGCTATTCCAGCGAGAATTCCACTAACTAGCATGCGCGTCGCGCACTCGGGGCTCGCGCGCTAGACGGCGCCGCAGTTCTGCCAAGGTCTCGTAGTTAATGGGCGGTAGTTCACTAACTTCGAAGGCGTCGGAGCCTCTGCGCTGCACGACATGCTCAAGAGCGCGGACGATCTTGGGGTCGAACTGCACGCCCTTGTACTTACTCAACTGCTCCATCGCTCGATCATGCCCGATCGCCTTTCGATATATGCGGTCGGACGTCATCGCTTCGTACGCATCGGCGACGATGATGATCCGAGACCCGAGCGGAATCTCTTCGCCTTTCAGACCCTCCGGGTACCCTGTCCCGTCGAAGTTTTCGTGATGATGAAGAACGATCGGCACTAGGGGTCTTAGCGCAGCCGAGGGCTCAAGAATCGATGCTCCGTAGATGGGATGGCGCCGCATCAAGTCTTGCTCGTCCTTCTCGAGACGCTGCGGCTTCATCAAGATTCGGTCTTCGACCCCGATCTTTCCGATGTCGTGTAGTAGCCCAGCCAACTCGATCTGTTCGATTTGACGCTCCGGAAGGCCAATTTCCCGAGCAATTGCCCCTGCGATGCGCGACACACGGTCGGCGTGACCGCGAGTGAACCCATCCTTCGCATCGATCGCCTGCGAGAGTGCCTGCACCGTGCCAAAGAAGAGTTCTCTGGTCTCGGCGTACTTGCTAAAGGCGAAGCGAGCTAGATACAAGGGGACCATGAACATAGCCGCTGCCCACAGGCCGACCTTTGCCGAAATCTCTGCCATCAGCCATCCGAGTGGGACGAGCGCCACGAGGCCAGTCAGGATGTTGCTTACGCTCAAGGACCATATCCGCCCGAGCGGCATCTTCGTTCTCAAGCTGGCCGCCGCAATGCCTAGCACCAGATTCACGGCGCTGAATGCCAGACCAGCGAGGATGATCTGCGCAATGACGCCAAGCGGATCATCTTGTTGAACGGCGCCTCTGCTCAGATCCACAACGACATATGCCGCAAAGGCGGAGAGGACGTAATCGAATCGGTTGTAGAGCGTCTGCCAAATGGGCAGTTCGCGTCGCACGTCCCGGAGTTCGATGGTGCCAACGAGCGCAATCCAACAAATCGAGAATGGATTAGAGAGCGCTGGATCGAAGGCGGCTGCGATAAGCGGTGCGGTCGTTGTATGCGCGACGACGCCACCGGGTAGGTGAACGGGTAAGGCCGCGAGTACAACGGTGATTACGATCCAAAAGAGGATTCGTCCGAGGTCGACCCCGGGCGGGGGTGCAACCGAAACCCGCAACAGGACAATGAGCCCGGCAGCCAACACCGGGTAGACGAGGGCCCGAAAGCGCGGCGGTACGACGAGCTGGTTGGACACCGGCGAAGAATAGCGACACGCCCATCCTCGCCTGTTTCGTGCCGGAGACGAAGAAAGAGCCCAAATGGGCTCTTCCCTCGCGCGCTTTCATGCGCCTCTAGAGCGTGGGGCCCACGTTCCTGCTAGACAGCGCGCGCTTGGATCCGGATCTCATGGGGGTCCCATCCTTTCACCTTGAGCAGGCTCGGTCGATGCGCGTAGAAGATCGCGGCGGGGATGCGGCCCTGGGTGCGGTA
>DASRGG010000040.1:0-29189 GCA_035651155.1 Candidatus Limnocylindria bacterium
GGGGTCGCGCCCTTGAGCGCGGAGTAGCGGTGGTGGGCGTTGTGGAACCGTTCGAAGGGACGCATCCGCACCTTGAGATGCGAGCGGTCGCGGAAGCGCTCCGTGCGGAAGAAGTGCTTGTCGAAGGTGTCGTTGAAGTGCAGGATGTCCTGCTGCCTTGAGGACCTGCCCGACTGCACGATGTGCTGCTGGTTGCGGCTGCACGATGTGCTGCGGGTTGTCAGCTAGGTCCCCGTCAGGCCCGCGCGGATGCTCCGCGTGTGATCGTCGATGTGGCGGAGGGCGATGACCTTCATGACGAACTCCGCCGACCGTGGCGTGCCGCCGTAGGTCATGGCGTCTGCGGCCCAGTCGTCGGCGCTCATCCGCAGCATGAGTCGCGCGAGCCGCTCGGTCTGCTCGTGCACGAACGCGAGCACGTTCGACTTCACGCGCCATCCCTCGGTGCGCGCGACGAGCGCGTTGAGCTCGTTCGTGACGTCCCACGAGAAGTCGTGCGCGGGCGCGCCGCCCAGCCGGTCGATGATCCAGCCACCCTGGCGGGCGAGACCGAGTCCGATGTGATACGTCTCGAGTCCGACCGCCCAGCCTTCGCCTGGACAGACGCGCGACCACATCTCGGCGGTCGCGTCGCGGACGAGCTCATCAAGGGTGAGCACGCGTTCGCGGACGGCGCGCGAGAGCTCGATCCCGCGCGGGTCGGCACCCATCACCGAAGCGTATCGAGACAAGCGAGCACTGTCTCGGATAGACTCGGAACAGAAAAACGGCGCGCGCGACGACAGGATGCGTTCGTGATGACGCGCTCGCGGCCGACGTATCGGGTGACCGGTGCGAAGCGGACGAGGGTGAGCATCTAGCGCGTGACTCCGCAAGGGGTCCGCGAACGGGTCTGGCGGCGTGCGAGCCCATATGGAGAAACCCCATTGGCTGACGTCGCTCTCCTTATTGACTGGGAGAACGTCTACTACACGCTGCGACAGCACACCACCGGTCCGTTGCCGTCGTCGCTCGCGATCCTTCAGGCCATCCTCAAGAAGGCCGCGGAATTCGGACCGGTACGCGTCAAGCTCGCGATCTTCGGACAGGAGGTCGCGTCACAGGATGAGACGCTGCTCATGGCGCTCGAGTTCACCGGTATCGAGCCGGTCGCCGTAGCGCAGCGCATGAGCGGACGGCTCCTCAAGGGCCGATCGGACGCGGTCCTCATCACGCGCGCGATGAAGCTCCTCTACAAGGAGCGTCCGGACATCGAGACCTGGTTCATCGTCTCGGGCGACCGCGACCTCAACGCGCTGTGCAAGGCGCTGAAGGACGAGGACAAGACCGTGTATCTCGTCGCGGGCGATCTGTCGCTCGCGAACGAGCTCCGCGACTCGCCGTACCTGCGCGACGGCGTCTTCCTGCTCGAGGACCTCATCCCCGAGGCGCGCTGGACGCGCGGCGGTCTTCGCGCGGACGACACCCAGCTGGGCAAGGAGCCCCGCCGCGACGAGCCTCCCGCGCGCGCCGCGAGCGGCGCGGTCCTCGGTGGCCGGACGCGACGCGGGGGCCGCGGGCGCGGCGTATCCGCGAAGCCGCCGGTCGTGCCGGCGGTCGTGCCGACGGGCACGCCCGAGTCGGAGAAGGAGCAGCGACGTCTCGCCGTGCTGCTCCTCGATCAGCTCGTCGCCATCCGCGCCGACGCCATGCCGCGCGCGGACTTCGTGCAGTCGGTCGTGCCGCTCTCGGAGAAGGAAGCATCGCAGGTCCTCGAGCAGCGCATCGACGCGGGCATCGAGCAGGGCCACGTCGTCGCGAGGTCGCAGGGCCGCTTCCGCGCGAAGGCCAAGCAGCTCATCGCGCCGAACATGAGCTCGGCGCTCGTCGCCGAAACGCTCTTCCATCTCGTCCGTCTGATCCGGCGCATCGAGACCGTGACGAAGGACACAAAGCGCGTGCCGGTCGTCGAGGCGGTGCTCGATCCGCTCTCGCGCGCCGATCAGCCGGGCGGACTCGCGCGCGGCCGCTCGCAGCGCCGCATCCTGCTCGAGACGCTCTACAACATCGCCGAGGAGCGCGGCGCGCTCGCCAGCGAGTCGGTCCAGCGCGACGGCAAGGAGATCACCATGTGCTGGCTCGCCGACGAGCATCCGCTGGTGCAGTACGCGCGTCAGCCCTCCGCCGGCATCGTGCATCTCTTCAACTTCGTCGGGACGACGAAGGGCCACGGCGAGCGTGTCGACTGGGTGAACTCGGCGCTCTTCGCCGAGCTCCTCTCTCGGGTGGAGGGCGACGCGCTCGAGTCGAACCTGAAGGCCGCCGTCGAGCGCGCGCTCATGCGGCCCGAAAGCCACGGCAGCAAGCCGGGCTACGTCGTGGACCGCGAGCATCCGGAGGTCCGCATGCTCCTCGGCGAGTTCCACCGCCTCGACGGCGAAGGCGCTCCCGCGGCGGAGCGGCAGGCCGTCGACGAAGCCGACGCGGCCGAAGACGAGGAGAGCGAGGCGGCGACCACCGGAACGGTCGATACGGCCGCGCCGGCCGCGAGCGCGCCGCGGAAGCGAACGCGTCGTGGATCACGCGGTGGGCGCAACCGCCGAGGTGGCCGCGGACGGAAGAAGACGACATCGTCATCGAGCGGTGAGGCAGCCGACTGAGATCTCATCGTCTTCACGCTGTCCGGCTCCGCCGGGTCCCGGTCATGCGCGAGATGGCGGCCGCGGACGAGCACCGGAAGGACTTCGAGCTGATCGCGTCGCGCCGCGCTGTGTCCTAGGCGGGCGCGCGCACCCGCGACGACGCGACGCGCGCGATCTCGTCCGCGGTCGCCTGCGATCCTTCGAGCAGCATCCGGAACGCTTCGCGGTCGACCTGGATCACCTCGAGGCTGGTCTTCGCGCGCACCGTCGCGTTGCGCGGCTCGCCGCGCAGCAGCCCGAGCTCGCCGAAGTACTGGTCGGGGCGGAGCGTCTTCAGGATGCGCGGGACCCCGCGAGCGTCGCGCTGCTCGACGATGGCCTCGCCGTTCGCGATCACGAAGAAGTGATCGGGCGCGTCTCCCTCGCGCACGACGATCTGGCCCGGCGCGAACGTGAGGATGCGCATGCCCGCGGTGGCGCGCGCGACGACGTCGCGCGGAGTTTCTGGGAAGGCGCGTTCCGCGTGCTTCAGCTCCTCGATGTAGCGCTCGGCATGGAGCACGGCCGTCGTGGCGTCGCCGACGGCGGTCGTGATCTGCTTCGCGAGCTGCGCGCGCGTGTCACCCGCGGCGTACACGCCCGGGACGTTCGTCTGCATGTACTGGTCGGTGATGATGTAGCCGTTCTCGTCGTGGTCGACGTGATCCCTGAACAGATAACGGCCCACGGGCTTGAAGCCGACGAAGATGAAGACGCCCTGGACGGGGATGCGCTCGGTCTTCCCGTCGCGCTCGACGTCCAGCCACTTCACGCCCGACTCGTCGCCGCCGATCTCCTTCACCACGGCCGGCGTGACCGCGGAGACCTGCTCCATGCCGAGGAGCCGGTCCTGCAGGATGGCCTGCGCGCGATACTCGTTCCGACGGTGGATGAGGTAGAGCTTCTTCGCGAACCGCGTTAGGAAGAGGCCTTCCTGGAACGCGCTGTCCCCGCCGCCGACGACGGCGAGATCCGCACCCTTGAAGAAGGCGCCATCGCACACGGCGCAGTACGAGACGCCGCGGCCATGGAACTCGACCTCGCCGGGGACGCCGAGCTTGGTCGGCTCGCCGCCGACGGTGACGATGACGGCGTAGGCGGTGTGGGTCGTGCCGTCCGCGAGCTCGACGATCTTGCGATCGCCTTCGACGCGGATCTGTTTCACGGGCGTGTACGTCTCGATGCGCAGGCCGAATTTGCGCGCGTGATCGGCCATCTTGGTCGCGAGCTCCGTACCGGTGACGCGTTCGAAGCCCGGATAGTCTTCGATGAGCTCCGTGTTCAGGATCTCGCCGCCCACGTCCTTCGCCTCGAAGAGGACGGCGTTCATGTTGGCGCGGGCCGCGTACAAGCCTGCGGTGAGGCCGGCGGGGCCGCCGCCGATGATGATGAGGTCGAAATCGGACACGATCAGCCTTTCTGGAAGTGCTCCTAACTACTCTAGAACGCACCGGCATTCCCGGGTATTCGCGTGCGGTATCTAGCGCTCGGGGACTCGTTCACCATCGGCACCGGCACGACCCCGGACCGGTCGTTCCCTGCCGTGCTCGTCCGTCTCCGAGCCGCGGACGGCCGCGACTGTGATCTGCGCAACTCTGCGGTGAACGGCTACACCACGACCTCATCCGCGAGGAGCTGCGCGTCGACGCTCCGGCCGCCGCGCGCTACGCGCTCCCGCAACCGGACTGGTCGCCCTCGCGTACCTCGACCTCTTCCCGTCGGCAGCATTCCCCGGTCGTGAGACGGCGCAGGCCACCGGCCTGCGCTCGGCAGGAGCTCGCACACGAAGTACGACGCCCGGAGCGCGGTCCCGATCAGCACGAGCTGGAGCGGATCGACACGATCGGCGAACGACGAGATCCCCTCATGCGCAGGGTGGGATGCGGCGGAGGAGCGCGCCGCGGTCTCGCGTCAGCTCAGGCGAAGGGCTGTGCGAGCAGCGCACGCGGAGCGGCGCACCGTGTCGTAGCGGTCATCTCGGTGCGCCTCCCTTTCGTGTGCTCGGGCGAACCGAGCACGGCCTCCTAGCGCGTCGGCTTCGCGACCATGAGAAGGACGATCGCGATGACGTCGAGCGAGACGAGCAGCCCGAGCGCGCGACCGCGCGACGCGGCGCGACGGAAGGCGTCGCTCGCCGGTCCGGCGGTCTCGAGCGCGCGCAGCTGCGCGCGGAAGTTCGGCGCGATGAGCGCGACGCCGAGGAACGCCGCGAGCGCGTACAGGACGAGCGCCGCCGCGATCCAGAACGTCGTGAGCGGATAGCCGGCGTCGAATGCCATGAACAGTCCGGTGATGAGAAGTACCGCGTACGCGGGGTTCGCGAGGCGCGCGTCGATCCAGCGGATCGTCCGCATGACGAAGCCGATGTGCTCGGGGTCGCTCGCCGATCGCGCGATCCAGATGCCGTACGACAGGTTGAAGCCGACGGCGACGATCGCGAGCGTCACGTGGACGAATTTCGTGATCGTGTACTCCATATGCCTCCCTAGGTGCGCGCGGTGACCGGGATCGCCGCGCCGGTGATCCCGCTCGCTTCGCTCGAGCAGAGGAACACGATGAGATTCGCGAGCTCCTCGGGACTGACCCACGTCCGCGGATCCGCCTTCGGCATGTTCGCGCGATTCACGGGATGGTCGATCGTCGACGGCAGGACGCAGTTCGCGGTGATGCCCTCGGCCTTCAGCTCGTCGGCGAGGGCCTCGGTCCATCGCGCGAGCGCGCCCTTGGCCATCGCGTACGGGCCGCCGTCGCGCCGAGCGTGCAGCGCCGCGTACGCGCTCACGGTCACGATGCGGCCGTAGCCGCGCGCCCGCATCGGACGCACGCACGCGGCCGTCGCGTTCACCGCGGTGCGCACGTTCTGATCCCAGAGCCGCTGCATGAGATCGAATTCCAGCGCGGAGCCGCTCGCGAAGCCTCCCGCGAGGTTCGCGAGGATGTCGAGGCGCCCCCACGCGCGCAGCACCCGCTCGACGAAGGCTTCCATGGCCGCTCGATCTGCGATGTCGACCGTCTCGGCGACGAGATGCGGGTCGTCGGATGCGCCGGAGACACTGCGAAGCGCCGTGCGTAGCTCCTCGGCCTTCGCGAGATCCCGGACGGGCAGCGCCACGTGCGCGCCGCGCTCGAGGAGCGCGCGGACGACGGCACGGCCGAGGTTGCCGGTCGCGCCGGTGACGACGGCGGCACGGGCCGAAAGATCGAGCACGGGCCCGTAGTATGAACACCGAATGACCGTCCTCGAGCGCGTGAACGGACCGCGCGATCTGCGCGGGCTCACGAAGGACGAGCTCCTCCAGCTCTGCGGCGAGCTCCGTGAATTCACGGTCGAGGCCGTGCAGAAGACGGGCGGCCACATCTCGTCGAGCCTCGGCACCGTCGAGCTCACGGTCGCGCTGCACACCGTCTTCGAGTCGCCACGCGACAAGCTCGTCTGGGACACCGGGCATCAGGCCTACATCCACAAGCTCCTCACCGGCCGGCGGAAGGGCTTCGAGAAGCTGCGCCAGTTCGGCGGCATGTCGGGCTTCCTCGTGCGGAGCGAGTCCGAGCACGACGTCTTCGGCGCCGGCCATGCCGGCACGAGCATTTCGGCGGCCCACGGGATGGCCGTCGCGCGCGACCTCAAGCACGAGGACTTCCACGTCGTCGCGATCATCGGCGACGGCGCGCTCACCGCGGGCCTCGCGTTCGAGGGTCTGAACAACGTCGGTCACGATCGCCGGCGCGTGATCGTGGTGCTGAACGACAACGGCATGAGCATCGCGCCGAACGTCGGCGCGGTCTCGCGCATGCTCGAGGCGGTGCGGACGGCCACCCCGTATCGCGGCGCGAAGCACATCGTCCGGCAGGTCCTCGATCACATGCCGGCGGGCGACCTGGCCGAGGAGGCGCGCCGGCGCATCTTCAACAGCCTGAAGGCGCTCCTCATCCCGAACCTGCTCTTCGAGCAGTTCGGCTTCACGTACTTCGGCCCGGTCGACGGCCACGATCTCTTCGAAGTGCAGAACGTCCTCGAGAAGGCACGCGACTTCAAGGACGGTCCGGTCCTCGTGCACGTCCACACGCAGAAGGGCCATGGCTACGGTCCGGCCGAGGACGACAACGTGAAGTGGCACGGGGTGTCGGCGACCGGCGCGACGAAGCCAGCGGCGCCTCAGTACACGAGCGTGTTCTCGGACACCGTGCGCGAGATCCTCGCGCGCGATCCGAACACCGTCGCGATCACCGCGGCGATGCCCGGCGGGACCGGCCTGCAGCCGCTGTTCAAGGAGTTCCCGGATCGGCTCATCGACGTCGGCATCTGCGAGCAGCACGCGGTGACGATGGCCGGCGGGCTCGCCACGCAGGGCATCACGCCGATCGTCGCGATCTACTCGACGTTCCTGCAGCGCGCGTACGACCAGATCCTCCACGACATCGCCGTGCAGGACCTTTCGATCGTGCTCGCGATGGATCGCGCTGGGATCGTCGGCGACGACGGCCGCACCCATCAGGGGCTGTACGACATCGCGTACCTGCGGCCGATGCCCGGCATGACGCTCATGGCGCCAAAGGACGAGCGCGACCTCCGTCACATGCTGTTCACCGCGTACCGGCACGCCGCGGCGGGCCGCGGCAGCGTGGGCCTCCGCTTCCCGCGCGGCACCGGCTTCGGCGTTGCGCTGGACGAGCCCCTGCGCGAGATCCCCATCGGCGTGTCGGAGACGCTCCGCGAAGGCGACGACCTGGTCATCGTGGCCTACGGCCATCCGGCGAACGCCGCCCTCGCGGCGGCCGAGGCGCTCGCGCGCGACGGCATCGAGGCGACCGTCATCGACGCGCGGTTCGCGAAGCCGCTCGACGCCGAGCGGCTCCTCGCGCTCGCGGCGCGCGTCACGCGCTTCGTGACCGTAGAAGAGCACGTCATCGCCGGCGGATTCGGGTCCGCCGTCGGGGAGCTCATGCAGGAGCGCGGGGCGCGCGTGGAGATCGAGATGGTGGGCATCCCCGACGAGCACGTGGACCACGGCGCGCAGAGCCTCTGGCGCCACCACTACGGACTGGACGCGGAGGGCATCGCGAGCGCCATCCGGGCGCGCTGGCCGCGGCTCGCGCGCGGGCAGCTGCCGAAGCGGACCGCGGGCTAGGCGAGGCCGCCGCCTCGGCCTGACCGGGCTCCTCGCGCGCGCGGCCGTCGACGCAAAGCGTCCCCGGAGGAGCGCGCGGGCCGCGAGCTAGTCGTGCCCGCCGTCGAGCTGCTCGCCGCTCGCGCGCGGCGTAGCGGAAAGACGCGGGGTCGCGCTCGGCCGCAGCGTCGTCGGAGGCGTGGTCAGGGCGCGCTCGGTCTGACGCGGAGGCTCCGTCGCACGACCGGTCGACGATGGACGCGGCGTCCGCGCCGGCTCGGGCGTGCGCGATCGCTCGGGACGCTCGGTCTTCTTCGGCTCCTTCGACTTCCCGGCGTCGCGGTGCTCCTCTTCCTTCGCGCGCTCGAGGGCGTCCTTGGCCTTCTCGGGCACGCGCGGGACGAGGTCGTCGACGATCGCGTCGTGCTTGTCGCGGGCGGCGTCGGCGACGTCCTGCGCCTTCTCGGCCTTGTCCTGAGGCGCCGCCTGCTGGAGCGCGTCGACCGCGGCGCGGAGCTTCGTGACCGCCTCGGCGAACTCCTCGGACGCGCTGGGCGCCTTGTCCTCGCGGTCCGCGACCTGCTGCAGCTCCGCGAGGCGCCGGTCCGCGAGCTGCGCGAGCAGCTGGACGCGCTGCACGTCGTCGAAGGTGATCGAGACCTGCAGGTCCTCGATCGCGCGCTTGATGCCGAAGGCGGGATCGCCGGGCAGGCTGCCCGCGGCCGCCGTGCCCGCCCCCGCGACGAGGACGACGCCCGCGAGCGTCACGGCGACGGCGGGTCGCAGGAAGGACGTCCATGCGGTGCCGCGGCGTCGCGGCGCGAGTGCGGTCTGCGCTTCCATGAGCAGCTTTGCCCGGAGCTCCCGACGGAACTCTTCACGCATCCGCGGCTCGGGGAGTCGATCGCTCATACCTAGAGCGCCTCCCGCGACGGGATGAGCTGACGCAGCGCGCCGATGGCGCGGAACTGGATGCCGCGGATCGTGCCCTCACGCTTGCCGACGAGGTTCGCGATCTCCTGCGTGCTGAATCCCTCGAGGAAGCGGAGGACGATGACCTCCTGCTGCAGCGGCGTGAGCTTCGCGAGCGCCTTGCGGAGCGTGTCGCTGTCGGAGCGCGACAGGAGCTCGACGTCCGGCTCGACGATCTGGTCGGCGGCCGGATGGTCGAGCGCGTCCTCGAACGACACCTGGCGATTGCCGCGGCGCGCGCGATCGATCACGGCGTTGCGCGCGATGCGATAGAGCCAGGCGAGGAACGCCTGACGCGGCTCGTATCGTGGCATCGCCTTCAGCGCTCGCATGAACACGTCGCTCGTGAGATCCTCCGCTTCGGCGTCGTCACGGACCCGGTAGTAGACGTACCGGTAGATCGTGGCGACGTGCCGGTCATAGAGGAGGCCGAAGGCAGAGACATCGCCGCCGGAGGCCCGGACGGCAAGCTCTCGGTCCTCGTCCTGCCCTACCGGCGTAACGGGGTCCTCGGCGGCGTCGTTAGGAGCCATCTTCACCGTAACGTCGAGAGGTACTGGACCAGATCGGCCAGATCCTCACTGGAAAGCCGGTCGCCCAGCCCGCGGGGCATGGAGTCGGGGTACCCAGGTACGACGTACGCGCCGGGGTCGACGATCGACTGGCGGAGGTATTCCACGTCCGAAAGCCCCGGCCGGCGGGTCGCTGCGACCGTTCCGATACGGTCCAGCGGCGGTCCCGCCGGCCGGAACAGGTTCACCAGCTGCGGCTCGTGGCAGGAGGCGCAGCCCGTCTCGCGGTAGACCTGCCGCCCGCGCGCGACCGGGTCGGTCGCCCGCGGCTCGGCCGCGCACGACATGGCGACCGCCGCCACGGCGAGAATGACGGCGAGTGCTCCCTTCCGCATCGCTCCACGATGCCACGGTCGTCCTGGACGACCGCCCGGTCGTTCGGGGCGTCTCCGTGGAGATCGGCCCGGGGCTCACGATCGCGCGCGGGCCCAACGGCGCCGGGAAGACGACCCTCCTTCGCGCCATCGCGGGCCTCATTCCGCTCGCGCGCGGCTCGCGTCAGGTCTCGGGCGGGATCCTCTACATCGGGCACCGCCCCATGCTCCTCCGCGGGCTCTCCGCGCGCCAGAACCTCCGCTTCATCTCCGCGTTCCGCGGACGGACCGATGCCGACGTCGTCCGCGCGCTCGAGCACTGGGGCGTCGGCGCGGTGATGGACCGGCCCATCGAGCGCATCTCCGCGGGACAGCGGCGGCGCGCCGCGCTCGCGCGCATCGATACCGAGCCCGAGCCCGTCGTGCTCCTCGACGAGCCGTTCGCCGACCTCGATCGCGACGGCGTCGAGCTCGTGCGCGATGCCATCGCGCGCGCGGTGCGCGAGCAGCGCGCCGTCGTGCTCGTCACCCATCTGCACGAGGAGCTCGATCGCGACGCCGCGCGGCGCCTCGTCCTCGCGGACGGTCGCGTGAGCCTCGCGTGAGGGCGCTCGATCGCGCGCTCCTCGTCGCGCGGCGCGAGCTCGACGCCGAGCGCCGCCAGCCCGACGGTGTCGCGGCCGCGCTGACGTTCGCGGGCCTCGTCGTGCTGCTCGAGAGCCTCGCCCTCGGGCCGGGCCGCGCGCACGATCCCGATGTCGCGAGCGCGGTCTTCTGGATCGCGATCCTGTTCGCGGCGGTGCTCCTCGTGTCGCGCTCGTTCGATCGCGAGCTCGAGGACGACGCGATCGACGCCATCGTCGCGCTCGAAGGAGGACGGGACGCCCTCTACGCCGGCAAGGTCCTCGCGCTCGCGGCGGTGATCGCGATCGTCGCCCTCGCGGCCGGCGCGTTCTCGATCGTGCTGCTCGACCTCGACGTCCGGCTGGCCGCGCATCTCGTGCTCGTCGCGATCCTCGGCGTCGTCGCGCTGCCCCCGGTCGTCGTGCTCGTCTCGCTCATCGCGCTGCGCGTCCGCGCGCGCGTGGTCATCGTCCCGATCCTCGCGTTCCCCCTGCTCGCGCCGCAGCTCCTCGCCGCGACGGCGGGCACCTCCGCGGCGCTTTCCGGCGACGCCTCCGCGGCGCTGGGCTGGACCGGCCTGCTCGCTTCGTTCGCGCTTGTGTACGGGGTGCTCGGACTTACCATCGTTCCTGCCGCAATCGAATGATCGAGACGACCGCTTCCCCGCTCCCCGCGCTCCGCCTGCGTCCCTGGCTGGGGATCGTGGCGACGGCGCTGGCCATGCTCGTGAGCTGGATGGGTCTGCTCTGGGCGCCGACGGATGCCGTCCAGGGCGACGTGTACCGCGTCATCTACGTCCACGTGCCGGCCGCGTGGCTCGCGTACCTCGCGTTCGCGGTGGTCTTCCTCGCGAGCATCGGCTGGCTGTGGACCCGGCGCCCGTGGTTCGACGCGCTCGCCGTGTCCTCGGCCGAGATCGGCGTCCTCTTCACCGGCCTCGCCATCGTCGCCGGATCGATCTGGGCCAAGCCGACATGGGGTGTGTGGTGGACGTGGGATCCACGCCTCGTGACCACGGCGATCATGTTCGGCATGTACGTTGGCTACCTGCTGCTGCGGGGCCTCTCGACCGACTTCGAACGGCGCGCGACGCGCGCGGCGGTGCTGGGGATCATCGCGGTCGTCGACGTCCCGATCGTCCATCTCTCGGTCCTGTACATGAACTCGGTGCACCAGCTCCCGACGGTGCTGCGCGTCGGCGGCGACCCCTCGCTCGACTCGCAGATGGGCATGACGCTCGGGTTCTCGGTCATCGCGTTCACCTTCGTGTACTTCGCGCTCCTCGCCGAGCGCATGGAGATCGAGCGCCGGCGCCAGCAGCGATTGCTGGACGTGCGCGCATGAAGATGACAAGACGAGCGACGACGGGCTGTGCCCGGAGAGATCGAGCATGATCGACAACCTCGGCTTCATCGTGGCGGCGTACGCCGTCGTGTGGGGCGGCATCGCCGCGTACGCCGTCAGCCTGGCGCGACGTCGTGGCCGGGACTGAGCCCGCGAGCAGGTCGCCGGGCCTCTCGTCGCGTCGCATCCTCCTCATCGCCGCGCTCGCACTGGCGGTGATCGTCGCCTTCGTCGCGGTGCAGAGCCTCGGGTCGAATGCCGTGTACTACCTGACGCCGACCGAGGCCCGCGAGCGCCACATCGGCCCGCGCCAGCTCACGCGTCTCGGCGGGCTGGTGCTCCCGGGCACGCTCCACTACGACCCACAGTCGCGCCTCCTCACCTTCGGTCTCGGTGACGGGACGACGAACATCGCCGTCGTGGGCGACGGCGCTCCCCCGGCGCTCCTGCGAGAGGACGCCGGCGCCGTGGTGGAGGGACAGTTCGCCGAGGATGGGACCTTCCGAGCGACGACCGTGATCGCCAAGCACGACGAGAAATACGCTCCGCCGTCGCCGGGGAAGACGCCCGCGCACGGCACGCCGTAGGCGGTGCGGCGATGAGCTGGGCAGATCTCGGGAGCGCCGCCCTCCGCGCAGCGCTGCCGGTCGCGATCTGGGGCTGCGGCGCGGCGGCGTACGCGGCCGCGAAGCGCGACGGCCGCGGGCTCGCGTCGGCGCGCTGGTCGTCGCTGCTCGCGCTCGTCCTCGTGTCGCTCGCCGTCGTCGGCATGGAGGGCTCGCTGCTCACGCACGACTTCTCCGTGCAGTACGTCGCACAGAACAATGCGCGCGAGACGCCGACCTTCTTCACGGTCATCTCGCTCTGGGCCGCGCTCGAAGGATCGATCCTGCTCTGGACGCTCGTGCTCACGGGCGCGACCGCGTACGTGGCGTGGCGCGGGACGCGCGAGCTCCCCCGCCTCGCGACCGCCGCGCTCGCGGTGCTCCTCGCGATGCTCGCGTTCTTCCTGCTCCTCGTCACGACGCCCGCCGCCGATCCGTTCGTCCGCATCGACCCGCCATTCGACGGCAACGGGCCGAACCCGCTCCTGCAGAACCACCCGCTCATGGCGCTCCACCCGCCGCTGCTCTACCTCGGCTACGTGCTCTTCTCGGTCCCGTTCGCGTACGCGATCGCGTCGCTGGTGCTCGGCGAGGGCGGCGACCGCTGGCTCGTCGCGACGCGTCGCTTCGCGCTCGTGTCGTGGGCGCTCCTCGGCGTCGGCATCGTCGCGGGCTCGTGGTGGTCGTACGCGGTGCTCGGCTGGGGCGGCTACTGGGCCTGGGATCCGGTGGAGAACGCCGCGATCATGCCCTGGCTCACGGCGACGGCGTACCTGCATTCGGTGATGGTCGAGGAGAAGCGGCGGCTCCTGCGCACCTGGAACCTCTCTCTCGTCATCACCACCTTCGCGCTCACGATCCTCGGGACCTTCCTCACCCGCAGCGGCGTCGTGAACTCCGTGCACGCGTTCACCCAGTCGGCGATCGGCCCGCTGCTCCTCGGGTACCTCGTCGCGATCGTCGTGCTCTCCGTGGGACTGCTCCTCTGGCGGATGCCTCGTCTCGCGGAGTCCGGCGGCGTCGGCGCGCCGCTCTCGCGCGAGGCGATCTTCCTCTTCCAGAACGTCGTGTTCGTCGCCGCGACGCTGACCGTCCTGCTGGGGACGCTCTATCCGCTCATCGCCGAGGCGGTCTCCGGCGCGCAGCTTTCGATCGGGCGTCCGTACTTCGATCGCGTGGAGGTCCCGCTCGCGCTCGCGCTGCTGTTCCTGATGGGCATCGGTCCGCAGCTGCCGTGGCACGGCGCGTCGCGCGCGACGCTCGAGCGACAGTTCACCGCGCCGGTCGTGGCGGGCGCGTGCGGCGCGGTCCTCGCCGTCGTGCTCGGGATCGGCGGCGCGTTCGCGGTGCTCACGTACGCGCTCGCGGCGTTCGTCGCCGCGACCGTCGTGCAGGAGTTCGCGCGCGGCGTCCACGCGCGCGGCGTCCTGCACGGCGAGGGCCCGGCCGAGGCGCTCGCGAACCTGCTCCGGCGCAGCGGCAGGCGCTACGGTGGATACATCGTCCATCTCGGGATCGTCGTGATCGCGGTCGCGGTCGCGACGAGCCAGGCGGGCACCGTGCAGGTGGAGAAGACTCTCGCGCCCGGCGACACCGTCGCCGCCGGTCCGTACCTCGTGCGGCTCGTCGCGCTCCGCGACGCCGCGGAGCCGCAGCGCGACCTGCTCGTCGCCGATCTCGCGATCAGCGGGAACGGCGCGGACACGCGTCTCTCGCCGGCGCTCGTCTTCTATCCGAACTCGACGCAGGCGGTTGGCTCGCCCGGCATCGCCGCCGGGCCGCGCGACGACCTGTACACGATCCTCGCCGCGTACGACAACCGCGCGAAGGCCTGGGCGACGATCCGCGTCCTCGTGATCCCGCTGGTGTCGTGGCTGTGGGTCGGCGGGCTCATCGTCGGACTCGGCGCCGTCGTCGCCGCGCTGCCGCAACCGCGCAGAGGGATCGCGACGCGGCGCGCGGTCGAGGTCCCCGTCGCGGTGGAGACCTAGTTGCCGCGCTGGCTGCGCCTCGTGATCGTCGCCGGGATCGCGGCCCTCGTGGTCGTGCTCGCGCTGTCGTTCCGTCGCGATCCGCGCGACCTGCGGACCGGCACCGTCGGGAAGCCGGCGGCCGCCTTCGCGCTCCAGAGGCTCGACGGCTCGGGCGAGCTGAAGCTCGAGCCGGGCGGCTCGAAGATCGTCGTCCTCAACTTCTTCGCGTCGTGGTGCATCCCCTGCAAGCAGGAGAATCCCACGCTCGTGCGCGTCTACGAGCGGTATCGAGGGAGCGATGTCGAGTTCATCGGCGTCCTGTATCAGGACTCCCCGGACGCGGGCCTGAAGTACGTTCGCGACAACGGCGTCACCTGGCCGACGGTGAATGACGATCAGGGACGCGTCGCGTTCTCGTACGGCGTGTTCGGGATCCCGGAGACGTACTTCATCGGGCCGGACGGGGTCATCGCCGGACGTCACATCGGACCGATCGACGAGACCACGCTGGTGAACGGCATCGAAGCGCTCCGCGCCAAGGTGAGGAAGTGACGGCGCGTGAGAACGCGGTGCTCCGCGCGCGAGCGATGATCGTCATCGGCCTCGTCGCCATCGTCGTCGCGGTCGCGTGGAGCGCGCGGCCGCACGCGGAGACTCCCGCGGAGCGCGTCGACCGCATCACCTCGGGACTGCGCTGCGTCGTCTGTCAGGGACTGTCGGTGAAGGACTCGCCGGCCGAGAGCGCGCGCCAGATGCGCGATCTCGTCGTGCAACGCGTGGCGGAAGGACGCTCCGATCGGGAGATCGTCGACGAGTTCCGTGCCTCGTACGGCGACTGGGTCGTGCTCGAGCCGCCGCTGCTCTCGTGGTCGGCGCTGGTGTGGCTCGTGCCCGTCGCGGCGCTGCTCGTCGGCGGCGCCGTCGCCTGGCGAGGGATGCGCACGCCTCCGCCGCAGCCGCCCGAGGCGCCGCCGGCCGACGTGGCCGCGCTCCGCGAGCGCGTCGCGCGCGAAGAGGCGCTCGACCTTCCGTCGACGGAGACGCCGTGACCTACATCCTCTTCACGTCGCTCTTCATCGCGGCGCTGGCGCTCGCGGTGCGGCCGTTCCTCGTGCGCCGCGCGGCCACATGGCCCGCCGAGACGCCCGACATGCGCGACGACGTCGCGCGCGCGGTGAGCAGCCTGCGCGATCTCGAGTTCGCGCGCGCCGCGGGAACGATCGCGCCCGAGGATCACGCGCGCCTGCGGTCGCTCCTCGAGCGCGCCGCATTCGCGAAGGAGCACGCGGCCGCGGCCGCGCCCGCGCCCTGGCGCACGATCACGATCGCGGCGCTGCTCACCGGTCTCGCGGCGGTGCTCGTCGTCGTGTCGCTGCCGCAGGAGGCGGGCGATCGCGCGCCGGGCGCGCCGCTCACCGGGAGCGTGCCGAGCGGACCGAGCATCACGGATCTCGAGCGCCAGGCGAACGCGGCACCGACGGATGTCCCGACGCAGCTCGCGCTCGCCGACGCGTATCTCGACGCGGGCCGCTTGAACGACGCGGCCGCGCGCTATCAAGTAGTGCTGTCGAAGGATTCGAACAACGTCGCCGCGCTCAACGGTCTCGCGATCGTGCTGTTCCGGTCCGGCGAGACGCGCGGCGCGCTCCTCGCGCTCGATCGCGTGCTGTCGCTGCGGCCGAAGGATCCCGACGCGCTCTTCCTGAAGGGCCTCATCCAGTACCAGGGTCAGGACTTCACGGGCGCCGTCGCGTCGTGGGGCGTGTTCCTCGACGTCGGCCAGTTCGATCCGAAGGCGCGGATGGTGCGACCGCTGTACGAGGACGCGAAGACGAAGGCGGGACCGTAGCCGGTCGATCCATCCGGTAGAATCTTCATCGAGAGCGCCCGCTCCCATTTCGTGGCGGCTATGGTGTAACGGCAGCACTAGTGATTGTGGTTCACTCTGTCGCGGTTCGAATCCGCGTAGCCGCCCCGTACATTGCATCTACAGCGAGTCCTCTTGACACGCGCTTGCGCTGAACTCACACCACGCTGATCGAGGACGACTTCAATTGGCTCGTTGGATTGCTCGAAGGCGAGGGGACGTTCGTCGCCGCGTCTCAGCTTTGGCCTCCCGCGGCTCGCGTGATGATGACGGATGCGGACGTCGTGGCCCGGGTCGCGCGGCTGTTCGAGCGCGCTGTCATGACCGTTCCGCCGCGACATGCCCATCACAAGACCGCGTACTCGACCTCGATCAAAGGCCGGCCCGCGGTCGCGCTCATGCAGGCCATCGAGCCGTTCATGAGCCATCGCCGACGAGGTCAGATCGAACGCGCGATCGCGTCGTGGCTCGGGCGGCGAGCAAGAGGCACGGCGCCCGCGATCGTGGAAGCGAGCGCACCGCGAGGTATCGCGGACGTGATCGACGCCCGGTGGCTCGCCGGCCTGCTCGAGGGTGAGGGCTGCTTTTCGCTGAATCGATCGGCGAGCATCAACGCGTATCCCGTGATCGGGCTGCAGTTGTGCGATGAGGACAGCGTGGTGCGTGCGGCGGCCCTACTTGGTGGTCTGAACGTCCATCCGGCCGAGCCTACGAGGGCCGAATGGCGTCGAACGTTCAAGATCTCGATGACCGGCAACGGCGCCGCGCGGTGGATGCGACATCTGCGTCCGCTCATGGGCCTACGTCGACAAGCGGCGAGCGATGCCGCGCTCGCGGCGTACGTTCCGATCCGGCTTGTGTCGGCACCCGAGCTCTGCATCGTGAGCGGCTGTCGCGAGCCGCATCGGTCACGCGGTCTCTGCCACAAGCACTACATGAGCTGGATGCGCGATGTCGCGAACGGACGCGATCCGCGAGTCACACCTCTGCGATGAGGTCGCCGGCCGCCGGTCTTTTGAGGTGCTATCGGCTTTCAGCGTAGAGACTGAAGCGCATCGCTCGGCTGCCCGTGTCAGTCGCGGCCGCCAAGACCTCCTCCGTGCTACCGCGGAGGAGCGATCGGGCGCGGCGATTTCTGGGGTTCGGGCTTCTGGGGTTCGGGCTTCTGCGGCTGCGCCGGCAGCTTCGGCAGGTCCGCGGGCGGCACGAACCCGCCGCCGCCCAGATCCACCATTCTGGTCGCCACCCTTCGAATCGCCGCCCCTGGGCTGGTCGTTGCCCTTCGGCCGCTCGCTGTTCTTGGACTGGTCGTTGCTCGGCTGGGGACTGCCCTTCGGCGGCTCGACCTGGGGCGGACGGACCTGCGACGGCACGACCTGGGGCGGGCGGACCTGTGGCGGCTCGATCTTCGGCGTCTCGCTCTCCGGCTCGCGAGACGGCTCAGCCTGCGTCGGGCGATCCCCGCTCGGCTCGCCGGCCGGACCCAGCTCTTTATGATTCGCGCCCGGAGCGATCGGAGGGCCGCCGGCGCCCGTGGAGCCGGAGCCGCCCGATCCACCCTGGTCGTTCTCGTTCGACGGCTGGCCCGCACGACGCTCGCTGGTGAGCTGACCCGTCGGGATCTCGCCGACCTTGCCCTTCGCGAGCGACCTCTTCTCGTCCTCGGCGAGCGTGCGCGCGTCGGACCTCCCGTCAACCCGCCTCATCAGCTCGAGGCCGGACGTCGCGCTCTTGTCGCCGCCGACCTTCACCACATCGTGGACCTCGAACTTCTCGCCGCCCTTGTGCTCGATGACGATCGCGTCCACGTCCTTGTGGACGCGCGCGCCCGGGGTCTGCACGACGACCCTGCCGTCAGGCGTGACGCCGTTCGCGCGGCCGAGCGGGTCGACGACGAGCAAGCTCGACGCGTTGACCGTCAGCGTCACCTTCCGCTCCGGGTCCGGCGCGGGATCGATCGGCGCGGGACGGGCGTTCGCCGGCTGCGTGTGCTGCTGGCCGGCGGGGATCGGCACCTCGACCGTCTGCCCACCCTGCGCGGGATCCGGGACGCGGTCCACGACGGTGCCTTCGATCGCGGTGACCGTCGTGGTCTGCCCGTTCCTGTCGACCTGGAATTCGGTACCGCGCACGGACGCGGTGGCGGCCGGCGTGCGCACCTCGTACTTCGATCCGCCGCCGATCAGCCTGGTCACGACGTGCCACGTGCGACCGAAGTCCTGGGTCATCGACACGCGCGTCGCGCCGTTCGACGCGGCGGCCTCATCGATGGAGAGCTGCGTGTTCGGTTCGATCGTGACGGTCGAGCCCTCGAAGTACGTGAGCACCGCCCGCGCCCCATCGGACGTGAGCACCACGTCGCCCGCGGTGAGCACCTCGCCATCCACGGCCGCGACGAGCGAGCCGTTCGCGCCGTGGCGCACGAACACGCTCCCGCCGAGTACGGTCACGGTCGTCGCCGCGCCGAGCGCGCGGCCACCGCCGAGCAGACCCGCGCTCCCGAGAGCGAGCGCGAGCACCAAGCACAGTGCGACGATGCCGACAGCGATGCGAAGGCGCCCAGCGGTCGCGCGGACATTCCTCCCGCCACGCTCCGGCGGGGCTCACTCTGGAGCGAGACGAGGCTCGTGAGACGCGACGCGCCGCTGTGCGACCCTAGTGGCGCAGCCGGCAGCAGGTGAGTGTCAGACAGGCAAGCGTGCTGTGAAGAACGCTTCGCGCGCTCCCGGGGTCACACCCGGTGCGCAGGGTCAGTCGCGCCTGGTCTGACCGCGCTGTCCGCCGACCGGAGTGAACGCGGGGCTCCGCCCGCCATCGCGCTCGACTCTTTGACCGCGGTGGACGGGCGACGCGACATCGATCTGGGATTGCGTCGCGTCGGCGCGCGTGGGGTCGCCGCGCGTCGCGTCGGCTTGCATCGCGTCGGCGCGCGCCATCTCGACGCGTTTCTGCGTGATCGCCGTGAGCTGCGGCACTGCCGGGACGAACGCGGCGCCTGTGCGCGCGGCGTCGTCCCGCACGCGCGATGCATCCGACGCGCGCGGCGACGCGCTGCGCGGCATCTCGGTCGCGCGCGGCGTGCCCGTGGCACGGTGCGTCTCAGCCGGGCTCGGGGTCTCGGTCCGTGGCGCGAGCGTCCGGAGCTCGATGCGTCGCTCGCTCGCGGACGCGCGCGGCGTCCCGCTCGGCTCGGGGGATCCCGACGACGAGGTGCGGCGGCGGTCTCCGACCTTCGCGCTCGGCAGGTCCTTCTTCTCGGCCTCGTCGAGCGTGCGCGCGCCGGTGTTCCCGTCGTCGCGGCGGCGGATCTCGAAGCCGGCGACCTTCCTCGCGCCGTCGGGCGTGGCCGTGTCGGCGAGATCGAGCGCCTTACCCTTCTCCTCGACGCGCGCGTGCACGGCCACGTCGTTGTCGGCGGAGTCGCCCTCCTTCTCGATGCGCGTGGTCAGCGTGCCGTCCGGGACGTTCGGCAACGTGATGACGATGCGGCCGCCCTCGCGACGGACCTGTGCGCCGGGCGTCTGCACGACCAGCTTGCCGTCCTTGGTGACACCGTTCGAACGGCCGAGCGGGTCCACGACGAGCGAGCTCGCCGCGCCGACGGTGACGGTGACCTTGCGGTCGGGCTCGGGCGCCGCGCGCGCGGGGGCCGGCGGCGCGTGGCGCTTCTGTGTCTGGGTCGTGCCCGCGGTCACGGGGACGTCGACGGTCGCGCCCGGCTGGAGCGGATCCGGCACGTGCTGCACGACGGTACCTTCGGTCGTGGTGACGGTCGTGGTATCGCTCGAGGAGTCGACCTGGAACTCGGTGCCGCGGACCGACGCCGTGCTCGCCGGCGTGCGGACCTCGTACTTCGAGCTTCCGGTGATGAGCTTCGTCACGACGTGCCAGGTGCGGCCGGCGCTCTGCGTCATCACCACGATCGTGCCGCCGTCCGGTGCGGCCGACGCGGCGTCGATCGCGATCTCGCTGGCGGGCTCGATGGTCACCGTCGACCCTTCGAAGTACGTGAGGACCGCGCGACCGTCGTTGCCGGTGCGGACGGCGTCTCCCTCGTTCAGCACCTCGCCGTCGGCCGCGGCGACGAACGCGGTCGGTCCGTGACGCACGCTGACGTCGCCACCGATGATCGTGAGGGTCGTGGCCGCGGCGAATGCCCTCGTACCGCCGACCAGCCCGGTGCTGCCCGCCGCCAAGGCGAGCACGACGCCGAGCGCGAGCGCGGCCGCGAGGAAGCGAAGACGCGATGCTCCCACCCGGAAGCCTCCCCACACCGGCCCTGGGCCGCCCGCCCATTCCGAGGCCGTCCACGGAACCTAACGACGCATGCCGGCTTGGTAGGGGGCCGTTCGGGTGGTCGCCGGTCTCAGTGGAGTGTCAGGACGAGGGAAGCGGTCGCAGCGCCGTGTCACGAAGCCCGGATGTCGCGGCGATGAGTCACTCGCGCGGCGGCGAGTACTCAGAGAGGGGGACGAGGAAGGGGCGCGTGCGGCCGGGCTGGATCGTGAGCGGCTCGGCGAGTCCGGGCTTCGCGAAGATCGCGACGCGCAGCCCATGGAGGCGCTCGCTCCGCTTCTGCCACGCGGTGCCGCAGACCGGACACACGAAGGGACCCTCGGACATCCGCTCGCCGTGCGAGAGCAGGATCTTCGCGCAGCAGCGCTCCACGTTGGGCTGGCGGCCGTCCGCCGACGCGAGATACGGGAAGGACGCCTGCGGACCGACACGCGTCCGCCGCTGGAAGACGCGGCCATCGGCGCGCCGGTACGTGTCCGCGCCGACCTTCGTCCATTCCGTCCCGTCCTCGGGACAGCGGAACGCGCGGTCCGGCTCGTAGAAGCCGCCCCATTCGATGATCCAGTCCTCGCAGCAGTCCGCGAGGATCACGCGCTCGCCGCCCTGCCGGTCGCTCATCGTCCGTCCTTCAGCAGCCACCAGAGCACGGCCTTCTGCGCGTGCAGCCGGTTCTCCGCCTGATCGAACACCGCGCTCTGCGGACCGTCCATCACGTCGTCCGTGATCTCCTCACCACGATGCGCGGGCAGATCGTGCATGACGATCGCGTCGGCCTTCGCATGGCGCAGCAGCTGCGCGTTCACCTGATATCCCTGGAAGGCGCGCCGTCTGCGTTCGTACTCCTGCTCCTGTCCCATGCTCGTCCAGACATCGGTGTACACCACGTCGGCGTCCCGCACCGCGGCGACCGGATCGCTGATGAGCTCGAGCGAACCGCCCTGCTCGCGCGCGGTGCGCGTCGCGGCGTCGACGTACCGCTTCAGCGGCCCGTAGCCCTCGGGCGTCGCCGCGCGCATGCGCGCGCCACGCAGCGCGGCCACCAGCATCAGCGAATGCAGAACGTTGTTGCCGTCGCCGACGTACGCGATGACGACGTCGTGCAGGTCGGCGCCCTTCTTCTCGCTGATCGTGAGGATGTCGGCGAGCGCCTGGCACGGATGCGAGAGGTCGGACAGGCCGTTGATCACCGGGATCGTCGCGCAGCGCGCGAACTCTTCGATCGTCTCGTGCGAATTCGTGCGCAGCACGACCGCGTCGACCATGCGGCTCACGACGCGCGCGACGTCGGCGACGCTCTCGCGCCTGCCGAGGCCGACCTCCTGCGGCGAGAGGTACACGCAGTGACCGCCGAGCTCGTTCATGCCCACGTCGAAGGAGAGGCGCGTGCGCAGGCTCGGCTTCTCGAAGATCTGAGCGAGGGTACGCCCCGCGAGGCGCATCTCGCCGCGGCCGCGGTCCTTCCGGAGGACGGCGGCGAGATCGAGCAGGTGCGCGAGCTCGCCGGCGTCGATGTCGAGGATCGACGTGAAATGACGCATCAGAGCGCGCGCAGCGCCGGCCGGCGTTCGTCGAGAAGCGATACGAGCGCGCAGGCGACACGTTCGGCGTCGTGGCGGATGGTGTCTTGCTTGAGCCACAGCTCGCGCGGACCGCTCCACTTGTCGATGACGCCCGCGGTCACCGGACGCACGCCCATGCCGCGGATCCGCTCGAGCTCGATCGCGCTCGGCTCCATGTACTCGAGACCCTGATCCGCGTAATGCCGCCGCAGATGCTCGGGCGGCGCATCGTCGTTGATGAGCGCGGCATCGAGACCCGAGCCCCCGAGGTAGTCCTGCACCGCGCGCACGTGATCGGAGAGCGAGAGCGTCTCGGTCTGCCCCGGCTGTCGCGTCGTATTCGCCACGTACACCACGAGCCCGCGGGCGTTCGCGATCGCGCGCGCGATCTCGGGGATGAGGAGGCACGCGCAGACCGTCGTGAACAGGCTCCCCGGTCCGAGGGTGATGAGGTCGGCCGCCGCGATCGCCTCGACGCTGCCCGGCGTCGCCGTGACGTTGTCGTCCTTCAGGAAGATCCGGCGGATCGGCGGCTTGCCGATCGCGCGCACGTTCACCTCCTCCTCCACGATCGTGCCGTCCGCGAGCTCCGCGCAGAGGTGCGTGTTGTAGAGGGTCACCGGGAGGACGCGGCCGCGCAGCTTCAAGATGCGCGAGGCCTCCTCGACCGCGCGCAGGAAGGAGCCCTGCTGCTGGGTGAGCGCGGCGAGGAACAGGTTGCCGAAGGCCATGCCGTTGAGCTCCTCGCTCTTGTCCGTTTCGAAGCGGTGCGCCATGAGCCGCGTCAGCACCGGATCGCCCTCGGCGAGGACGGTGAGGGCGTTCCGGATGTCTCCGGGCGCCGGCACATCGAGCGCGATCCGCACCTTGCCGGTCGAGCGGCCCGAATCGGTCACGCCGATGAGTCCGGTGATGTCGGGCGTGTGGGCGCGCATCCCGGCCATGACCGTCGGCGCGCCAAGACCACCGCCGACACAGACCACGCGCAGGGGCTCGATCACCCTTCGAATGTTGGCAGATATGCAAACGGGGCCTGCCGTCGCGGGCAGGCCCCGTTTCTGGCGTGCGGTCCGCGGACGCTAGGGCGTCGCGCCGATCCAGCTGCCGCGCCCGGCGCACAGGTCGTAGCCCGTGAGGCACGGAGCGCCGTTGTTGCCGGTCGTGATGTCGCGGTAGGTGATCGAGCCGCCGTAGACGTATGCCGCGTCGACCGCGACACCCGCGACGGCCGCGCGGGCGGCCCACATCGGAGAGGACGCCGAGGTCCCGCCGACCGTCCACCAGCCCTTCTGGCCCTGGTAGCGGGTGCTGTCGTATACGGATACGCCCGATGCCGGGTCAGCGTCGAGGCTCACGTCCGGAGTCGCGCGCCTCCCGCCGCAGGCCGCCTGCGCGTACTCCGGGAAGGACGACTGCGCGGTCGTCGCCGTCTCGTAGCTGCTGCATCCGCCGCCGCCGCTCGACCAGCCGGTCTCGCCGCTGAACGCGCCGGCGCCGTCGAAGTGGAGCGTGGTCCCGCCGACCGAGATCACGTTGGGCGACGAGGACGGGTACTCCGCCGGAAGGCCGGCGTCGCCCGCGGATACGAAGAAGCTCACGCCTGCCTGCAGGAAGTGCGGGTCATACGAGGTCTCGCCAGAGAACTCGCTCGCGCCCCAGCTGTTCGACACATAGGTGGCGTGGCTCTTCGCGTAGTCCTCCGCGGCGAGGAGGTTCGCGAAGCTGTTGCTCGACGCTTCGACGAGCAGGATCTTTGCGCCGGGCGCGATCGCGTGCGCCCACTGGACGTCGAGCGAGATCTCGAGCGCCCATCCGGAGTTGACCTTCGGATAGCGCGTCCCGCCGGTCTGGTTCACCTTCGTGAAGCAGCCATTCGCGGTCGTGCACGGCGGAAGACCGTACTGCGCGCTGAAGACACCGAGGTCGGTCTCGGCGCTCGGGTCGTCGTACGCGTCTACGATCGCGATCGTCTTCCCTGTCCCGGCCGTGAGGCTGGTGGAGAAGCCATACACGGACTTGATCGTCGCGGGCGAGAGCCCGGTCGGGCTGGTCGATGCGCGCGGCGTCGCGCCGTCGCTCAAGAGCCGCGCATGGCAGCGCGCGCTGCCGGGATCGGCCGGACCGGGGCAGACCGGTGCGCCGTGGAGACCCGCCGTGTCGGATCGAGCGATCGCCGCGCTTGGGAATGAAACGAGCAACGCGAAGGCAGCCGCGTACGCCAACGCCCGCATGGGTCCCCTCCCTCAGGTGTTGCGGCGAAGTATGACGCTGAACGCAAGCTGAATAAGCCCGTCGCTGACCCGTGAGGACAGCCGTGAGACTCGGCTCGCCGCCGGCATCTAGCCGGCCTTGCGCATGGCGGTGATCACCTGATGCGCGGCCGCCTGCCGCGCCACCAGCTCCGCGCGCCAGGCTTTGCGGCGATGGAGCGCCTCGTTGAAGCCGCGGTCGTACGCGCCGACCGCGAGGAAGCCCACCACGATGACGCCGAACGCCACGCCGATCACGAGCCCGACCGCGAACGCTTCCATCGCTTCTTCTTCCTGTTTGCTCTCCGCCACCTGCCCGGCTGTCTCTTGGATCGCCGGGGAGCAACCGGCGTGCCACATCGTCCGGCGGCCGTCGCTACGCTTGGCGGATGCCACCGCTGGGCCGCCGGCCGGGCGAGAGCGGCAGCCGCGCGGCCATCCTGCGCGCGGCGCGCCGGCACTTCGCGGAGGCCGGATACGACCGCGCGACGATCCGGCGGATCGCGAAGGGCGCGAACGTCGACCCGGCGCTGGTCCTCCACTACTTCGGGTCGAAGGACGGCCTCTTCAGCGCCGCGATGTCGTTTCCCCGTCCGGGCGCGGTCCTCCCCAGGGTGCTCGGCCCCGGTCTCGACGGGCTCGGCGGGCGGATCACGCGGTTCTTCCTCGAGGTATGGGAGTCGGAAGCGGGCGAGGGCCTTCTCGGGCTGCTCCGGTCCGTGCACACGAGCGATCGCGCCGCCACGATGATGCGCGAGTTCATCGCGAGCGAGCTCCTCGCGCGCGTCGCGCCCACGCTTCCGGGCCGCGACCGCGAGCTTCGGGCCGAGCTGGCGGTGAGCCAGCTCCTCGGGATGGCCGTGTTGCGCTACGTGGTCCGGCTGGAGCCCCTCGCGTCGGCCTCGCCCGCGACCCTCGCGCGCCGGGTCGGGCCGACGATCCAGCGGTATTTCGAGCAGGGCTAGAATTCACCAAGCGATGAATTCCGCGGCGGCCCCGGCGGTGCTGGCGACGGGCGTGACCAAGCGCTTCGGTGCGGTCGAGGCGCTCGCGGGGCTCGACGTCGCGGTGCGGACCGGCGAGATCTACGGCCTGCTCGGTCCCAACGGCTCCGGCAAGACGACGTTCATCCGCTGCGTCGCCGGCCTCGTCCGACCGGACGCGGGCACGCTCACCGTCCTCGGCCGCGCGCCGCGCGACGTCGTCGCGGCGGGCCGCATCGGCTACATGACACAGGCGCCCGCGCTCTACGGCGATCTCTCGGTCGCCGAGAACCTCGAGTTCTTCGCGCGGCTCGAGGGCATGACGAACGCGAAGGAGCGCATCGAGACCGTGCTTCGCATGGTCGATCTCCTCGACCGCCGCCGCTCCATCGTGTCGACGCTCTCCGGCGGCATGCGGACGCGGACCTCGCTCGCGGCGACGCTGCTCCACGAGCCCGACCTCCTGCTCCTCGACGAGCCGACCGTCGGCGTCGATCCGGTCCTGCGGCAGGAGTTCTGGGCGCACTTCCGCGCGCTCGCCGCGAAGGGCGTGACGATCCTGGTGTCGAGCCACGTGATGGACGAGGCCTCGCGCTGCGACCGGCTCGGCCTCGTCCGCGCCGGACGCGTCCTCGCCGAAGGCACCGCGTCGGAGCTCGTCGCGCGCTCCGGCACCAGGGATCTCGAATCCGCGTTCCTCGCGCTCGCCGGGGCGACCGCATGAGACTGAAGCGCATCGCCGCCGTCGCGGAGCGCATCGCGCTGGGCTTCCGGCGCGACCGGCGCTCGCTCGCGCTGCTCATCGTCGCGCCGCTGCTCGTGCTCTCGCTCGTCGGAGCGGTGTGGGGCGGGGCGGCGCAGACGATCCCGAACATCACCTTCGCCGCGGATCGCTTCGGGGTGCCGCCGGCCGTGGCGAGCCGTCTCATCGACGCGCTCACGAGGTCGGACGCGATCCACGCGAAGAGCGGGACGTTCGACGACGGCATGCGCGAGCTGCGCGACGGGACGACCGACGGCGTGGTCTGGCTCGACGGCGCGACCGTGCACATCGAGATCGAGGGCTCCGATCCGCTCCGGAGCGGCACGGTCGCGGGCGGGGTGCAGAAGGCGCTCGGCGAGGCCGTCGTCACCCTCGGCCAGGCCGCGGCGGGCGCCGGCATCGCCGCGCCGAAGGTCGTGATCGACCAGCTGTACGGCGCGCCCGACTACACGCTGCTCGACTACCTGGCGCCGGTGCTCGTCGCGTTCTTCGCGTTCTTCTTCATCTTCATCCTGTCGGCCGTCTCCTTCCTGCGCGAGCGCACCGGCGGGACCCTCGAACGGCTCATGGCGACCCCGCTGGGTCGCGGCGAGCTCGTCATCGGATACCTCGCGGGCTTCAGCTTCTTCGCGCTCATCCAGGCGATCGTGATCGTCGCCTTCACCGTGTTCGTCCTGAACGTCCGTTACCGCGGGAACCTCGCGACGATCTTTCTGGTGGAGGCGATCATGGTCGTCGGCGCGGTCTCCATCGGCCTGCTCGTCTCCGCGGCAGCACGGAACGAGCTGCAGGCCGTGCAATTCGTGCCCGTCATCCTGCTGCCGCAGGTCTTCCTCTCGGGCCTGCTCATCCCCGTCTCCCAGCTCCCCGACTGGCTCCGGCCGCTCTCGGCGATCCTCCCCCTCACCTACGCGAACGAAGCACTGAAGGCCGTGATGATCAAGGGAGCGGAGGTATCCGATCCGCTCGTCCTGCGGGACATCGGCGTCCTGGCGCTCTTCGGCATCCTCATGGCCGCCGGCGCGATCGCCTCCATCAGGCGAGAGGTCGCGTGAGTCCCCAGAACGGGCGAGCGTTCGCGACTCGGACCGGCTACAGTGCTCGGCGAATGAGGTCTGAGTGTGGACCCTGCGGGGTCCGGGCGCCGGGTGGCGGCGCGCACGCATCACGCGAACGACTCGGACCGCGCCATCGGCGCGGTCTTTTTGTGTCCGGAATGGGAGGGACCGCATGCGCCTATCACTGATTCCCAAGAAGAACATCTTCTTCACGCAATTCAGCCAGCACGCGCGGAACGCGCTGGAGGCCACGCAGGCACTCGACTCGCTGTTCACCGACTTCACCGATATCGAGAGGAAGGTCCGCGACATCCACGCGATCGAGCACTACGGCGACAAGCTGACCCACGAGATCATGCGCGAGCTCAACGAGACCTTCGTCACCCCGCTGGATCGCGAGGACATCATCGGGCTCGCGTCGAAGATCGACGACGTCACCGATGTCGCGTACGACGCCTCCGAGCTCGTGCACCTGTACAAGGTGACCACCGTCCGGCCCGCCGCCGCGCGTCAGACGAGGGCGCTCGTGTCCGCGGCCACGGAGATGGTCGAGATGATGGAGAACCTCCAGGGTCTCAAGGATCTCGAGCAGCACTGGATCAAGCTGCATACCTTCGAGAACGAGGGTGACCAGATCTTCCGCGAGGCCGTGGCGGAGCTCTTCGCCAACGAGACGAACGCGATCGAGATCATCAAGTGGAAGGACATCCACTCACTGATCGAGGTCGCGCTCGATCGCTGCGAGGACGTGGCCAACATCGTCGAGACCATCAAGATCAAGCACTCGTAATCGAGCAGCCATGCTGCTCTCACCTGCCGGCGTGCGCCCCGCGGGCCCGCCGCGGTAGGAAAGGAGAAGGGTGGAGACAGGCCTCGCTCTGGTCATCGTCGTCGTCGTCCTCGGCGTCGTGTTCGAGTACGTGAACGGCTTCCACGACGCCGCGAACGCGATCGCGACGGTGGTCGCGACGCGCGTGCTCACGCCGATGCAGGCCGTGCTCATGGCCGGATCGCTCAACCTCGTCGGCGCGCTCTCCGGCGTCGCCGTCGCGAAGACGGTCGGCAACGGCATCGTCGACTCGAAGGTGGTGACGCAGGATCTCGTGGTCGCCGCGTTGCTCGCCGCGATCGCCTGGGACGTGCTGACGTGGTGGTTCGGGCTGCCGACCTCGTCGAGCCACGCGCTCATCTTCTCGATCATCGGGGCGTCCGTCGCCGTGCACGGCGTCGGCGTCGTCATCGTGCCGGGCCTCGAGAAGACGAGTTTCGGCATCGTGTACTCGCCCGCGCTCGCGTTCCTCGCCGGCTACCTCATCATGCTCGGGCTCTACTGGATCCTGCGGCGCGCGTCGTGGGGCGGCGTGCAGCGCTTCTTCGGGAAGGCGCAGATCCTGTCCAGCGCGTACATGGCCTTCAGCCACGGTGGCAATGACGGACAGAAGACGATGGGCGTCATCGCGCTCGCGCTCGCGGCGTACGGCGCCGTACCGACCGGCAACGACTTCTTCATACCGGACTGGGTGAAGTGGGTGTGCGCGATCGCGATCGGCGTCGGGACCGCGACCGGTGGCTGGCGGATCATCCGGACCATGGGTACGCGCATCACCACGCTCACTCCGGTGCACGGATTCGCGGCCGAGACGACCGCCGGCACGGTCATCGAGATCGCGACGCGCTTCGGCATCCCGATCTCGACGACGCACGCGATCTCGGGCGCGATCCTCGGCGTCGGCTCGACGCGCCGGCTCTCCGCCGTCCGTTGGGGCATCGCGGGTCGCATCGTCACGGCCTGGGTGCTCACGATCCCGGGCTGCTTCGTCATGGGCTACGTGGTCGCCGTGGTGTTCCGCATCGTCGGCATCCACTCGTAGCGTCCTGACCGGGCGCGGAGGAAGACCGCCTCACGGCGGGCGCGCGTGGTGCAAAGGGCCTGGAGCCTGTATCGGCAACGTATCGGTATCTCGATTGTTTCAGCGCTCACCCCCGCGGGGGATGACCTTCGGCCTAAAGTGGGGCGAAATACCGACTAGCTCGCCGAGGTGGTAGGGGGGTCTCGAGCACAGGTGATCCGCATCGCATGTCGTCCGGGAAACTCCCGATGAAGGTGATCCAGTGATGGGTCGTACGTCGTCGTACGTCCTCATCGTCGCCGCGCTGGGCGCGGTCTCGGTGGCGCAGGCCGTGCGCACGGCGCGCTTCGAGGGCGTCGATCTGCTCATGCTGGGCATCCTGGTGACCCTCG